>CAVVIL010000001.1:0-122318 GCA_963748255.1 uncultured Actinomycetes bacterium
TCCGCCTGAAAGCCGAAGCCGAGCGGTCCGAAAGCACAACGTGATCTCGGCGCAAATGAGCCGGCGCCGATCCCCGACCGCGGACAGCGTTCGCGGCCCCGTCGGGGATCCGCCCGTACGGGTCGTCGGCCGCCCGCGCCTACGGTTTCGGAGTGTTGTCGTCGGCTGGCTGCTTGCCGTCGCCGGGCTCCTCGCAGCGACGCTCGTGCTCCCCGGACTGCGGGTCGACGGTGTCCTGGGAGCGTTCGGCGTCGTGGCCGTCATCGGCATCCTCGACGCGCTGGCCGTTCCTGTAGTCGCTCGGGTCAGGCTGCCGTTCACGGTCGTCAGCGGCTTTCTGCTGGTGTTGGCGCTGGACGCCGCACTCCTCTGGCTCGCCGCCGACGCGGTGCCCGACTCCATCGCGATCGACTCGTTCGGCTGGGCCTTCGTGGGTGCGCTCGCCGCCGCCGCCGCGACGGTCATGTTCCAGATCGCACTCGGCGTCAACAACGACGACACATATTCCCTGCGTGTGATCGAGCGGATGGCCCGCCGCTCGGGCGAGCAGGTGCACACCGACAAGCCCGGGATCGTCTTCGTCGAGGTCGACGGCCTCGCGTTCCCCGTACTCCAGCGAGCGATCCGCGACGGGCACACGCCGGAGATGGCGCGCTGGCTCGCAGCCGGTACGCACAGGCTCGTCGAGTGGGAGACCGACCTCTCGTCCCAGACAGGCGCAAGCCAGGCGGGGATCCTGCTCGGCTCGAACGACGACATCCCCGCCTTCCGCTGGGTCGAAAAGGAGACCGGCCGGATGATGGCGTGCTCGGCGCCCGGTGATTGCAAGGAGATCGAGCGCCGTCACACGAACGGGTCGGGTCTGCTCGTCGACGGCGGAACAAGCCGGGGCAACCTGCTCTCCGGGGGCGCGACGGAGACGATCCTCACCGTGAGCCGGATCGACGCCGAGCGGCGAGCGAATCCCGGTTACCGCGCGTTCTTCGCGAACGCACACAACGTCACACGTGCATCGGTGCTCTTCCTGGGAGAGATCGTGCTCGAAGTGTGGGCCGCAGCCCGCCAGCGACGGCGCGACGTGCAGCCCCGCGGACATCGAGGGGGGATCTATCCCGTCCTGCGCGCAGGGATGTGTGTGGTTGTTCGCGATCTCATCGCGTTCTCGGTGATCTCGGACATGTCCGCGGCCGACCCGCTATCTACGCCACGTTCTCCAGCTACGACGAGGTCGCGCACCACTCGGGACTCGAACGCCACGACACGCTCGAAGCCCTCCGCAAGGTCGACAAGCTGCTCGGACGCATCACGCGCGCTGCGCTTCATTCGCCCCGCCCGTACGAGATCGTCGTCCTCTCGGATCACGGGCAGACCCAGGGAGCGACGTTCAAGCAGCGAATGGGTACGCCTTCGACGAGCTCGTCCGTCGGTCGGTCGAATCTCGATCTGTGCAGACCCTCCTCGGCGGCGACGAGAACGACACCACCGTCGGACTCGCGCTCGAGGAAGCGCGCGACCGAGGCGCGCGAAGAACCAAGAGTTCTAGGAAGCGCGTCGACGAGGGATCTGTCGTCGTGCTCGGCTCGGGCAACCTCGCGCTCATCTACCTGATGGAAGAGCCGCGGCGCCTGACACTCGAGGAGATAGAGCTCCGCCACCCTCGACTGTGCGGCTCTCCGCAGTCATCCGCACGTGGGGTTCGTGCTGGCTCACTCATCCGCACACGGGCCTGTAGCGCTCGGGCCGCGCGGGACGCGATATCTGCGGGACGAAGGTGTGGAAGGCGATGACCCTCTCCGCCCGTTCTCACCCAATGCAGCGCGCCACCTCGCGCGCGCAAGCGGTTTCGACCACGCGCCGGACCTCTACGTCAACAGCTTCTACGACCGTCAGGTCGACGAAGGCTGCGCCTTCGAAGAGCTGATCTCGTTCCACGGCGGGATGGGAGGCTCGCAGACCCGCCCATTCGTCCTTTCCCCCGTCCACCTCCCGCTTCCCGTCGATCCGCTGATCGGGGCGGGACAGGTCCACGACCTCCTCAAGGGGTGGCGCCTGTCCCTGCACGGGACGCCCGACGGCCAAGCCGAACGGGCGCGGGTACGGCGCCCAATCGACGCCGCTTTGGTGCAACGGTGATCCAACCAAGCGTCAGTCCGCATCGCCGAGCGCAACTTGCCGCTGTCGGCGCCTTGGCCGTCGCGGTTCTCCTGATCTGGTTCGCGCTCTCGATGGTGGCGAACAACCCTGCCGGACCGGTGATCTCGTTCGTCGCCGTCTTTCTCATCGCCTTCTCCGCGTGGCTCGTCCTGACGCGACGTGGCCTCGTCCGACTGCTCGTTCTCCCTCTCGGCCTCTGGGCGGTCGTCCAGCTGTCGACCTACGCCTACGACCAGAAGTACATGCTGGTCGTCCTGGCCGGCTTGCTCGGACTCTTCGGACTCGCGGCGCGATATTCCGTGCGCAACCACCGCGCTGCCGTCCTCACGCCCCACAGGCATGCCCAACACGTGAAGCCGGCTCGCCGAGGCGTGCTGATCATCAATCCACGTTCCGGTGGAGGCAAGGCCGAGCTCTTCAACCTTCCCCGAGAAGCAAGGAACCGCCGCATCGAGCCGGTAATGCTCTCGCCGGGAGACGATCTCTGCGAGCTGGCCAAGCAGGCGGTCGAGCGTGGCGCCGACGTCATCGGGATGGCCGGAGGGGATGGATCGCAGGCGCTGGTCGCGTCCGTCGCGATGGAGCACGATGTCGCCCACGTCTGCGTGCCTGCCGGGACTCGCAACCACTTCGCCCTCGACCTCGGACTCGACCGCAGCAACGTCGTTGGAGCGCTCGATGCGTTCACCGACGGGGTCGAGCGCCGCATCGATCTTGCGTCGGTGAACGAGCGCGTCTTCGTGAACAACGCGTCGCTCGGCGTGTACGCGCGTGTCGTCCAATCGGACGCCTACCGCGATGCGAAGCTCGGCACATGGAAGCGGATGCTCCCCGAGATGCTGGGACCGGATGCAGCCGACATCGACCTCAGGTTCGACGCGCCGCACGCCAAGGACTGGGCCAATGCGTCTCTCGTGATCGTCTCGAACAACCCCTACCAGCTCCGGCGGCTCCGAGGGGCCGGCACACGCCCGCGTCTCGACAGCGGACACCTCGGCATCTTTGCGACAAGGATCCAAGGGGCCGCAGCCGTTGCGAAGCTGGTGACCCTTGGCACGGTCGGTCAGCACCGACGGTTTCGCGGCGCGCTCGAGTGGTCGTCGATCTCGTTCGAAGTCCGCGCGAACGAACCTATTGCCGTCGGTCTGGACGGTGAGGCGCTCTTGCTCTCGCCACCGCTCGTGTTCGTCTCGTTGCCGGGCGCGCTGCGCGTGCGCGTTCCACGGCACGCTGGCGGCGTTTCACCGGCGGGCGGAGCGGTGACGCTGACTCGGCGGAACGTCTGGGCGCTCCTTCGAATCGCTGCTGGAAAGCCAACCGAGGTGAGCTACCCCAACGTGACGACCGAGGAGCCGAAGCGAGCAGCTCATCGGCCTTGATGCGCGACAACATCGATCTGGTTGAGGCCCTTTCATCAGCTGAAGGCACTGGCTGAGCCAACTACCGTGCAAGTTTCGCCGCTCCTGCGCATCTAGCCCAGTGGAGCCGGGAGTTAGGCACGGTGGTCTCCTTGGCGGCTGGCATATCGCTGCCGCTCGCGGCTCGTCGCGGTGTCCCAGTTCATGGGGAGAGAAATGCTGAGGGCGCTCACTTGAGCCGCCGCGCTAAAAAGCCGCTCGCCGCGGGTTACGTGTCGATCTTGTCGAGGATCGTCACAGCGACGCCGAACGCCGCCGCTCCTACTGTCGCGCCCGCTGGCACTGTTGTAAGAAGAAGCACGGCGTCATTCGGATCCGAACCGCTGCTACTCGTTATCGCTACTTGGTAGAGGCTGAGTGCGATCTCGGTCAGGGTCGCGGTAGCTGCGATGAGCATTGCCATCGCAAACAGCACTTTTGCCAACCTGTCTGATGTCCCCTTCACCCAAGTACGTCCAAGTTGGGTGGTTGTGGCGAAGAGAGGCAACGCGGTCAGGGCGGACACGGTCAGGAGAAGGGTCCAATAGCCAGACAGCACGAGGTGGTCTCCCCAAAGCTGCCAGCACAGGAGACCGCCGGCGATGGCCTAGGGTTGTCATGGTGAACGCAACGACCGTGAGGGAGTCTTGCTGCTCCCACTTCTCAACCTGCGTCGTCTCGACTGCATCGCCGGGAGCCGTAAGCCGCATCGTGGCGGCGACTATAAGAGCTTGTGCGCTTGGGCTCAAGCCCAAAGTGCTCGTTAGCTGCCAGGCTGTTACCTACCCTGTGACGACGGTAGGCCGACCATCAAGCCACGGCCAGCCGCCGTTGCCGAGGCAGGACCGACTGAGGTCGGCGCCTTGTGATCTTAGAGTCCAGCGGCACACATGTTGCCCGCCGATGTCATTTCCCTCTACCGCGCCCTGGCTGCCGCTGATGCTCCGGTGTGGCTCATGGGTGGGGGTGGGGCATCGATGCGCTCTTGGGTCGTCAAACCCGGCCACATCACGACCTGGACGTCTTGGTGGAGGTGTCCGATCTTGAGCGGCTGCGTCTCTGCCTCATCGAGCTGCAGTTCGGTCTCAAGTACGTCTGGGATGACGAGGTCAGATGGGTTCGGGACGACACCTGGTCATCATCGTTGGAGCAGCCGACTGCTTTGGTCTACGGGCATCCAGACGGTCGAGAGGTTGATGTTCATGTCGTGCGGCGGTCGGACGATGGAAGCATCGAGATGCTCTGGAATGTCCCTTACGCGTTCACGGCGGAAGGTCTGAGCGCAACCGGGCGTAGTTGACGGCCACGTCGTTCGATGCCTCTCGCGGGAGACGCAGCGACAGGCCCACACCGGCTACGAGTTACCTCCACGTCACGTGCACGAGCCTCGAGCTTTTAGATCGGATCGTCATCAGCGGCCCCAGTCGCCGTTGCCGAGGTAGATCTCGGGATTGAGGCCGCCAGTCTAGTTGATCAGTGCCGACGGGCGGGTCGTCGCGCCAGCGCTGCGACCAGCGGTAAGGCCGCTCACCGAACTGGTCGGGCGGGCGGCGTCCGTTGGTCTTGTTGGCACCGTCGCGGAGGTTGCAGTAGGCGTGTGAGACGCCGAGGTAGCCGTCGCGGGTGTCGTTGTGGTCAAGGTGCCAACCTCGCCGGCGTGGATAGGTTCGTGGCAGCGGCAGCAGGTGGCGTTGCCGGCGTTGACGAGCGGGGCAATGACGGCGCGTCGGCGTTGGTGGTGTGGCCCCAGCCGCCGCGGGTCGTTGCGCCGGGTGGTTTGCGTCGGCGGATTGCCACTGGAGTCGTCGCGGCCGTTTGCGGCCGGGTTCCGCAGAGCTTTCGCACAGGGCAACGAGGGGTACAGGTAGGCACGCCGCCCGCCGGGTGATGGCGTTGGGGGCAGCCCCTCGGGGCTGACCTCTCCCGGCGGGCGACCTATCCGTGTGCAGGCGTAGCTGCGGGCGGCGGTTCCCAGCGCACGCCCGCGGTGGTCGGTGTTTAGGGGATGCCCCAGCCGAGCCCTGTGAGATGTGGCCGTCCTCTCACCGCCTATTTCGCGCATTGCGTGCATAACATGCAGGGTAACGTTGCTTCCGGACGATGCTCGCGGTAGCTCGGGTTGCGTGCCGCTGCCGCTCCCTCGCGCCTACCGTCGTCAGCAACAGGCGCAGGACGAGCGGAAGACCGCCCGCAATGACGGCCAACCATTGACTGCAACTGCCCAACACCTACCGTTTGTCGTATGGACGACCAGTACGTCGACGTCTACATCGACTCGCGACCGCACGGATACACCTACCTGCGCGACGGCAGCCTTGTCCAAGAGATCAAGCTGAATCGACCGCCGACCGGCGCACGTTCCAACGCCGGGACGTGCGCTCACGCTTCGCTCCAAGAAGTCTTCGCTTATGCCCGCGTGAGTGAAGTCCATTGGCCGATTGCGTTCTGCACCCACTGCCTTTTGATCGTCGAAGGACGCGAACCGGTCGCCCTTCGCGAATCGAGCGGCGCAGTCACCCTCGAAGCCGTCATCGGCCGAAAGTGGGCGATGGACTGGCCCCAGGAAGGGAAGCCTCGAACGAAGCGACCGCCAGCCTATGCCACCTGGCCGAAGAGCGCCGCAGAATTGCCGCTGCGCGAGGCGGGCAAAACTTGCGCGTTCGCGCACACGAGTTGCCGGCGCCCCTCTAGGTCGTCCTGGAGCCCGTGCCCCATTCATGCCCCAAACGTCCGAAAACGGCCTGCGCAACCATGCGGTCAGCGCCCCTCGGGAAGGCCGCAAGCCCGCATGGTTGCTGGCGTTAGTAGTCGACCGTCGTCGAGCGTCGCGGCCGTCGGGACGGCTTGCCATGCAGAAGGTCGAGGGTTCGAGTCCCTTCATCCGCTTCAAGGAAAAGCCCCGCTCAGGGGATTTTTTGTTGCTCAACTAGACAGTACGACTGACTTAAGCGGAATGAGCAACGGGTCAGCACGTGGGTCAGCACGCGCGTAAGCTCAGGACTCGCCTTGCGAGCATGCGCCGTCCTCGCCAGCAGGCCCGCGATCGCGGTCTGAACGCCTACCGGCTCTGACCAGTGGGTCGTCCGACCCGCTACGCGCGGAGATACAGCTGGAGCGCCGGCGCGACGTGGCGCAGCTCCCGCAGTGCGCGGGTCTCGAGCTGACGCACGCGCTCCCGCGTGATCCCGAGCTCGACTCCGACCTGCTCGAGCGTCCGTCCCGACGAGCCGTCGAGCCCGAAGCGGAGTACGAGGACGCGCTGGAGCCGGGGCTTGAGCTGCGCCAGCGCCCGGGCGAGCTCCGTCGAGCGCAGCCTCAGCGCCGTCTCGGCCTCGGGCTCGATCGCCGACGTGTCTTCGATGAGGTCGCTCATCACGCTGTCGCCGTCGCCGACGGGCGTCTCGAGGCTGACGTGCTCCCGCACCAGGGCGAGCAGCTCCTGCACGCGCAGCGGCGCAAGCTCGGTCTCGACGGCGATCTCGTCGATCGAGGGGTCGCGGTTCAGCTGCTGCCCAAGCGCACGCCGGGCGCGCTGGATCCTCCGCACCTGGTCGGCGATGTGGACGGGCAGCCGGATCGTCCGGCTCTGCTCGGCGAGCGCCCGCTGTACTGCCTGCCGGATCCACCAGGTCGCATAGGTCGAGAGCTTGTACCCATCGTCCAGTCGAACTTCTCGACGGCGCGGATGAGCCCGAGATTGCCCTCCTGGATCAGGTCGAGGAGAGGCACGTCGGCGCGCGTGTAGTTCCGCGTGATCGACATGACGTCGAGCCTGCCCCAGCAAGTCGGTCGATCCCTGGCGGGAGGGGGTGGCACCCCAGCGTTCGGTTCGCGCCGCACGGAGTCCCTTTCGGGCGTCCGCCATTCTGCGTCTTCCGCATCAGCGGACGTCAATGCTGACGCGGCCCGCAGAGCCTGGGACGACTCTGGGAGCGACTCTCGATCCCGCATGAGGGCAAGCCAGGGGGCATGACCCCCATCCAGTCTCGATGGGCGATCACTAGCCGACTACAGCGAGGATGTGATCCACCAGGCCAGGCCGCCAACGACAAGGATCGCGCCGATCGCGTAGACGGCGTATACCCCGTTGGGATGACGCCCCCTTGGGCCGCGCCGAGGCCATAGCTCGAGGGAGGTTCGATCCGGACTCTCTCGTTTCGCTCGACGGCGAGCCACGACCCGACCATCCCGAGCAGAACGAGCACGAGGCCCAAGACGATCAGCAGCCACTCCATAGCCCGTTCACGAGTGTAGGAGAGGCCCGAGCACAGAGACCCCGCCGACCTCGAGCCACGCGGCAAGCGCCAACGGGTGTCGGGGTCTGGCGGTAAGGGTGAGCCCGCGGGAGATCCGTACGAACCGCGCGGACCCCCGATGCCGCACGACAAACGGAGAGTGGGGGGCAAGGCACTCGACACTAACGGGGACACCAACCTTCTCGGAGCGCCCTCGAAGGAGCGCCTCGCCCGCCCATGTCCGAAGCTATGGCAAGGAGGGCGTCGAGGACGAACTCCGGGCTTTCCGGCTCCGGCCAGCCGATGCGCGTCGTGCGCCCGCCTCGCCGGCTAGGGCAGCTGATCAATGGAATGCACGCGGAGAACGGCAATCTTCCCGGTTCAAGTTTACGGTGAAGTAGGTGTGCCATTTCTTGCCGTCGATGTCTTCGAAGTCGAGTGCTCCTCGCGCGTTGTCCCAGCTATCAACGCCCGGCTCTGCGAGGCGAAACCAGCGTTCCTCGCCGGGCCTAGGGCGCCGCTGTCGCGACTGCCGTCGGAACGTCGGCTCCGTCGCCGGCTAGCCAATGGACCATGCCGTGCACCGACATGGCAGGACCCAAGCCGCCGTTCCTCACTAGCACCCAGCCCTTGCGACGTCGTCCAGGTCCAATGCGGTGTGACGGTCGGATAAACGATCGGACGGGACGCGACCTCAGCCTGCTCGCGCTGCAGAGCGACCTGCTGGGCGATGGTCGCTGCTTTTTCTCCCAAGACACGTGCCTCCCCTGATACTCGTCGCGCGAGGGCGAAGGTGGCCAGGGCGAGAATGAAGGTTCCTGCGGCCAGAGCCCACGTGACAAGGGGCGCTGTATCTTCGAGCCACTCTCGAAGCTGATCAGAGCGCACGACGAACACCCCGAGTGCCGCGACAAGACCGCCAAAGGTAGCGCCTAGCAGAAACGCCCCCCACCACCGCATCTATCGGATCGTCTTCGGGCACCACACTCCGGTCAACAGTCAGGTGCACGGGTGGGGAGGGACAGCGCCTGGCGTGCCGATCTCGATGCCGAGCTGGCGATCCCCCGATCCCGCATTCAGTGCACAGCACGACCGGGGGGGCACCCTCGCGACGCGGCGATCGCGATATGAGTCCGTCCGGGGGGTCGAACCGGAGGCCGAGCGCGGAGGCCGACAAGAATGTGCGGGGAGTCCAGGAGCCCACGGGGCGTTGTCCAGGGACCTTACGAGCGCATCCCTTCTTGGTAGAGTGGGTCCTGCGTCCAGAGAGCGGGCTTGACCCGCCGCCAACCGGCCCAGCGGCAAGGTGGCAGAACGACGCGGCCTGTGTTCACAGGCAACCGCTGACAAGGAGGAAGGACATGCGACGCGGCACCGAGGATGACCTCGCCAGACTGCCCATCGCGATCATCGGCTTCAGTGGCTCGAGATTGGCCGGCAGCGGAGCAGGCCGGACTGGTGAACCTGGGGGCGGCATGTGGCACCTCGGCCACAACCAAGCCCGCAACGGCTATCTCGGCCCATCCCATGCCCGCTGCAACCTCGCCGCCGCCGCAGTCACCAACGACCGCAGACCACTACCTCACGTCGAGGAGCGCCCCTACAGGTGGTCGCGACGCTGGTTCGACGACCCGCCCATCGGAACTGTCGCCGAGCGCAACATCTACATGGGCAACGGCGACTGGCAGCCGCTCGAGGATTGACCCAATCGTGTCACCGACGCCTCCGCCGCCCACACCTACCGTGACTCATGCGAGCCCGGCTGCCTGAAAGAGGGGGTAAGGCGGCACCCCTGACGTAGGTGGGGCCTACGCGGGCTCGCGTTCCTGCGCGAGAGACTCAGCCCCCTCCCCCGGCGAGTCTCTCGCGCAGCCTCCCACCTACCTACCTCGGCAACGGCGAATGGCAGCCGCTGGATGACACGCCCGAACCGCTAGAGCGGACGGTCGATGCTCAAGCTGCCGCCAGTGCCTTCAGCTTCAGCGCGTCGAACTCCGTCTGTGTGAGCGCACCGCTGTCGAGCAGCTGCTTGGCGCTCTCGATCTCGGCCGCCGCTCCACCACTGGCCGCTGCTTCGCGCACCTGATCGTCGAACTGAGCCTGTCGTGCCCGTGCTTGACCGAGCTGGCGCTCCGTCATGCCGTCGTTCTGCGTGATCAGGTAGATGAACACGCCCAGGAATGGAACAAGGATCACGAAGATGAGCCAACCGGTCTTGCCCAGACCAGAGAGATCATTGCGACGGAAGATGTCGCCAATCACCCTGAACAGCAACATGAAAAATGCGACCCAGAGGAAGAAGAACAGCATTGACGCCATGACGTCGAGGAACGGATAACTGGCACCGATCACAGAGGTCTCCCTTGGCTAGTAGCCGGGTTGGGCTGCGGGCGTTCGTAAGTACTGCCCCAGCTGGGGCTTCACACTACAGCAGTGGCAACGGCCAAAGACCATCCGTCTACCTCGAGCAGCCCTAACGCTGGCACGACGACCCGCTGTGTCTGGCCCGTCATATTGGTCGCACGGGCAAGGGCTCGGCGGGCCTGAGACGCAGCGCGCCTACCACCCGGCGTGACCGTGCCCTCACGAAAGATCTCCGCGCTTGGCGTGCGTCGGAGCGTCTAGCCGGACAAGGTCGGCGACGAGGGAGTTGGGAGGGTCGCCTTGTTGCGTCGTGGCGACCCTCCGAACAGACGGCGGCCTATTCGGGCACGACATCGAAGAGCCCGACGAAGCCCTCCTTGTAATGCGGTGTGCCGTCCGGACTCGTAATCGGGCAGAAGAACCCGTACTGCCCCGGAACCGTGTTGTCGAACAGTTTCTGGTGATCCTGTCCCGGCTTTGAGAACACCGCGCCTGCCTCAAACGTTCCTGCTGGAGGCGGTGCGCCGGCGTTCACCGCATCGAGGAGAGCGATGAACTCAGACACATTGATATCCGCGGGCAGCCCGCCCACAGCTACCAGCACATGCGGGGCGACCGAGTTGTTGGCAAGGCCAACCTTGTAGGTCCCCGTAGGCACGACAGTTGGAGCGGGTTGCACGACAAACTCGATCCCGCCACCAGGCAAGAAGTTGTCGTTCACCGTTGTCTGGAACTTCGGCGGTGCGGCAGCGCCGGCAATCGACGCCATCCCGACCGCCGCAACCACAGCCACTGCTGTCGCGCCAATGACGCGACGCGTGCTGATACGCATGGCGTACCTCCCCGTGGATCCTCCTGACCCCACCGGATTGTTGCACTCAGAAGGTCCAATACAAGACACCCAACCCCGGGTCAAAGACATGAGCCGGGAGACGCGGTGGTGCAATGCCCCCACTCGGAACACCACGCCCCGGCTCCCGGCTCTACTGAGATAGACGCGCGCGGGCGACGAAACTTGCGCGTTCGCCGTGAAATCTGGGATGAGGCGTGACGAGGAGCCACTTGGTTTGTATTCGCGACGAGGACCGCTGATCATGGGCGAGGCGGAGGCTTGGTTTCTGCGGCTGCGGCGCCCCCGGCTTGTCTCCCCTCGCTTGGGGGCTCGAGGCTTGTGGCGTCCGGGCCTCCGCTTCGGATTCGGACGATATGTGGCCGCTGACGCGTGGAGGCACTGCGGCGCAACCTCCGTGCCCGGAGAGGGAAGGATCAGCCGGGGCGCCAGCGGCCACTTCGAATGTACGCCTCCGGGTTGCGAGTTCCTGCGGATCGGGTGGGCGTGACGCTAGACCACGTCTGCACGGGTGTGTGGTCGCATCATGGCGCCGACCCACACGCCCGCACACCACGCTGCCGCGGCGGACACCGTTAGGACACCGACGATGACGGCGATCAACTCCCACCACGGATCTTCGCCGCGGTTGGCAATGCCAATCGCGATCACGCCAAGCACTCCGGCGACACAAGCTCCGGCGACCGCCATCCAACCATGGTTGCGGTTCGCGAGCCGGCCGGAGAGAACGCCGGCCGAGAAGATCGCCAGCGCCCCGACCGGGAGCGACGCGGACAGCCCAAGGATCGCGAGCATGACAAGGAGCCCGACGAAAACCGCGACAGGTGCGAGCCACCTCATCTATCGATAGTCGGCGGCGCTGGTGCCTTAGTCAATCCCTGTGAACTGGTTGCGTTCAAGGCTCTGTACCGGCACGGCGCTGACCGCGGACGCCTCGCCGCCGGTCGTCTGCGGATCGAATGGGTGCACGCCCTTACCGACCTCGACGCTCCAGGGCCTGCTCACCCTTCCCGAGGCGCTCCAGCCTGCCGATCGCCGCAAGGACAACCTCGAACTCGCACGCAAGGACGGACCTCGAAGTTGTCCGCGAACCTCGGCTGCTATCGCTAGGGGCGGGTCGCTACCCAGGCGCGGTGATCAGCTCGCGCTCGTCTGCCAGGCGCGGCCGATCTGGCGGAGCATCCGGGGGTACACGATGAGGTGCCGGAAGGGTCGGATTGCCGCCAGGTAGCCGGTCCCGAGCAGTCCGTTCGGCCTCACGTACACGGCCAGCTGGCCTCGGTAGCCGCCTTTCCCGTCCCCGACCCAGCCGATGTGCATCACGCCGCGCATCGTCCGGTTCGCGATCTCTGCTGCCCACTCGTCGTCGAGCAGGTAGAGCGAGCTGAAGGGGAGCGTGGTGAACTCCGGGCCGGCGGGGGCGGCACGTAGGTCCGCGGGCAGTCGGTCGCGGAGCGTCGGCGGTGCGGCGGCGGCGTCTGGTTTGTCCCACCCCAGCAGCTCACCGGCCTTCCAGCGGATCGCCCACAGGACGCGCACCGAGCGGGGCGCGCCGCGCGTCGGATCGCCCGAGGCGATGAGGTGCACGAGTCGCCCGAAGTCGTCCGCATCGCCTGGCGTCGGCACCGCCCACACGTCCTCGAGCCGGAAATCCCGGGTGAGTTCGTGGATGCGCCATGGGCGAGATGTCTGCGCCGTGCTCGGAAGCCTCAGCGACACCCCGATAGTCTCGCGCACGCGAGGCGTACGGCGTGGCGACCAGACCACGACCACGCCCAGATAGGAGGCGTGGGACCAAGTCACCGGGGTCTCGGGTGTGAGCGGTGCCGCGAGAGGGAGACGCAGGCGTTTCTGGGACCGGGCTCCCGGATCAGGCCCCACTGCGAAGACGAGCGCGAGGGGGAGGTCGGGTACCGAACTGCACCGACCCGCCGGGTCAGGGGTGGCGTGCCAGTTCGAATCCCGTATGGGCCTTTTTAGGGTTTCTGGACACGCGGAAATGGCTTGAAACCGTGTGTCAGGTGTGTCAGCAGGGGCAGGAGAGCGCATGCGGTGCTGTCGCGGTGCTGTCTCAGGAATCTGCCGCCTTGACGGCCCGTCGAGGCTGTCCGTCAGAATCTCCGGCGCGGAGTTGGCGGGGTACGACTCTCTCGCGGTGACGAGATGAAGCTCGCCGAGATTCGCATCGGCGAGGAGTACGCCGTACGACTTGACTGGCGGCGTCTGATCCTAGAGGGCCTCCCGGTGAACGGACTGCAGTTTGCCTCCGGCACCTACCGGGGAACTGCCGCCAGCTTCGAGAAGAACGAAGCAGGACGCACGCTTGTCCGCGTCGAGTTCACCGCCCACGTGTTTCGAAGGAAGGAGGCTGGGAAGCGAACCCCGACGGCCCGACCCTCCGTCGGTCATGTGGCTCGCAGGGATCCCGGTCTCAGACCGAGCCGTACTCCAACTCGCCGGCAGCCTTCGCGAGACCGAGCTCGTGGACACCGCCGAACGGCTCGAACGCGCCTACGACCACGAAGCCACGATCGTGGCGCCCGACTCGTTCTGGCACCGAGGCCGCCCGCCCTTGCTCCTCGTCGTCGGCGCGCGGTCGAAATGCCGGATGCTCAGCCGATCGCGTCCAGGTCGCGGCGGTAACGGTCGGCGGCGCGGTGGCGCCCGTAGGACGTCTCGCGATCGACGAGGCCCTCGAGGAGTCGAGCCGCGCCCGCGAGGTCACCGAGCGTTCTCAGGATGCATGCCTCGATGTGCATGGGATCGACTGCCGGATGTGCCATCTGAGTGCCCGCTCCCCGTTCCCGTGCGCGCCGGAGCAACGTCTGCGCGCGCTCCGCCTCCCCTTCGAGGGCCACTGCGTACGCCTCGGCCAAGTCGAGGAGCATCTGGTCGGCGACGTCGTTCGGATCGGCGATCTCGCGTGCCTTGCGAATCGCCGCCAACGCGGGTTCTGGATCGCCGAGCTCGCAGAGCGTGACCGCCCACTCGGCGAGCGCGTTGGCGTGGTAGAGGCGTGTACCGGCGATCGCCGTCGCTTCGACCCATCTTCGGGCACCGGCCTCGATGGCGATCGGATCGCCTTCGACCCACGGCACGATGCCTTCGACGAAGTGTCGCGACGACGCGATCGCAACTGCGCTGGCGCCCGACTCGCCGAGCAGCTTCACCTCCTCCTCCGTGACGGTGCGCACCGCATCGGCGTCGAGGTCGCCGGCCATGTACTGCGAGCGGGCGCGGAACGCTCGTAGGGTCGCGGCCAGCAGAGGTCCAGCCGCCTCCGCTTCGGCTTCGAGCTCGTCGAGCAGCAGCCGGATCTCGTGTACATCCGCGGCCCCGCCAAAGACAGCCGAGATGCATACATCGAAGACGATCTCGCGATGTAGGACGCGACTTCCCGCCTGTCGGAGAAGGTCGTGCGCTCGCCGCCAGGAGCGATGGGCGTCGTGCGCGCGGAGAGCTCCCCAGTAGACCCAGCCGCGGGCGCGCTCGCAGCGGACCAAGCCGAGCGTGTCGCCTGCCGCCGCGAGCGCCGCCTCAGCCTCGTCGAGGCGCGCGAGCTGGTCGTCCAGCTGCCCGGTGGGGCTGAGCCGGACGCGAAGCACGGCGCCGATCGCGTGGTCGCGTGTGTTGCCGCGCTCCAGCTCGTCGGCGAGCTCGCCGAGCTCGTCGACGTGCTCATCCCCCTCGATCAGCGCGTCGGCGAGATCGGGGATCAGCTGCCGCCGCTCCTTGTCGTCATGGGCGAGCGTGAGCGCACGTCGAAGCAGGTTCTCGGTTGCGGCGAGGTCGCCACGCTCAAGCGCTGTGCGCCCCGCCCTGCCGAGTCGCTCGGCTGCACGCCGCGCGAGCGTCGCTGCGGACGGGTCGTACGGGTCAAGCTCGCGCCGGTAACCGGCCGCCTGCTCAAGGTGGTAACCGACGATCTCGTGCTGCTCGACGAGCGCGGCGTTCGTGTCGAGCCAGTCCGCGAAGCGCTCGTGCAGCTCTGCCCGCGTCGACTTCGGGAGGGCTTCGTAGGCAGTGTCGCGGATCAACAAGTGGCGGAACCGAAATGCGTCCTCCGTTGCGATCAGCGCGCGGTCAGGGCGAATGAGCTCCTTGCGGACGAGCGCGACCAGCCGCTGCGGGACGTCGACCCGCGACGCTTCGGGCGCCAGTGCCGTCACCGCGCCGCGGTGAAACACCTGACCCTCCACGGCGCCGCGTTCGATCACGGCGCGTTCGCCGTCGTCGAGCGTGTCGAGCCGGGCCTGCAGCAGCGCCTGGATCGACGGTGGCACGTCGACGGCACCGCCCGCCTCTCGTGCGAGCGCTGCCATCTCCTCCAGGAAGAGCGGGTTCCCCTCGGCGGTCGCGACGATCCGCTTCCGCGAGTCGGGATCCAGGTCGTCCGCGTCGAGCAGCGAGTCTACGAGCTGTTCCACCTCGCCCTCGGCGAGCGGCTCCAGCAGGATCGAAGTCGCATTCAGCTTCCCACCCGCCCAGCCAGGCTTCACGTCGAGCAGCTCGGGCCGTGCAACGCAGAGGAGCAGGATCGGGACGCCGCGCGACCAGTCGAGGACGTGCTCGACGAGCTCGAGCATCGACGGCTCCGCCCACTGGAGATCGTCGATGACGAGTACGAGCGGCGCGTCCTCCGCGCGTTCCTCGAGTAGCGCGCGCGTCGCAAGCTGCGTTTCGGCCGGCGACGAGCGAATTGCCTCGGACGGCGCGATCCCGAGTTGCGTCAAGATCTCCACGAGAGGCCAGTACGTAATGCCCTCGCCATAGGAGAGCGCACGCGCGTGCGCGACGTGGGCCGCGCCGTCGACGTGCTCCAGGAAGTCGGCGACGAGTCGCGACTTGCCGATCCCGGCCGGGCCGATCAGCGAGAAGAGCCGGCACGACCTCGTCTCGACCACGTCCAGGAAGTCCGCCCGCAGACGCTCACGCTCGCGCACACGACCGACGATCGGGCGCTCGAGCCGTCGCGCAATACCGGCGGCAGATGCATCCAGCGCTCGCAGGCGATGCGCCGGCACAAGGCCCTTGCCCTTCAGCTCGAATTCGAGCGACTCCGCCTCGACGGCGTCGCGCACGAGTGCGAACGTGTCGGCGCCGAGCAGGATGTCGCTCCGCCCCGCCGCCTGCTCGAGCCGCGCGGCCACGTTCACTGCGTCCCCCGTCACGAGCGTGTCGCCCTGACCTGCCACCACCGCGCCCGTATTCACGCCGATCCGCGCCTCGAGACCGAGCTGGTGGACGACGTCGCGCAACTCGACCGCGGAGCGAACCGCGCGCAAGGCGTCGTCCTCCCGCGCGACCGGAATCCCAAAAACCGCCATCACGGCGTCACCGACGAACTTCTCCACCGTCCCCCCGTGACGCTCCAACACCGCCCGCGCAGCCTCGTAGTATCGGTTCATCAAGGCCCGCAGCGCCTCCGGGTCTGTGCGGTCACCGATCGCCGTCGAGCCTGTCAGGTCGCAGAAGAGGATCGTCACGACCTTGCGCACCTCACGCTGAGGTACAAGCGCGAGAGGAGCGCCGCAGCCCGGACAAAACCCGAACCCGTCAGGACTCTCGCGACCGCACCGGGCGCAGACGATCACAGAACGAGTCTATGCCGGGACACCGTGACCTGACGGCTCCAGCTTCGCCCTCCAGCCTCCGCGAGGCTGAGCTCGTCGACACCGCCGAACGGCTCGAACGCGCCTCCGACCGCGAAGCCCGGATCGTCGCGCTCGACGTTCCCGACCGGGAGGCGATCCTGCGCGTGCTGGAGGAGTGCCCCGAGGGGCTTCTCGAGCTGCGGGCGACGCTGCTGCAGGAGCGCGTCTGGCTGCAGCGCGAAGGGCTCGCCTAGCGTGTCCGCCACCGCCTGGGGGCTCTAGCTTCTCGCGTCGTCGTTCCGGGTTGCTAGCCAGAGACCCGTGTTCGAAGCCCCCTCGTTGTGCTCGCTTGATCTCTGCGGTTTGCCGCGCCTCTTGAAGGCTGATTCCGAGGTGTGCGGCAAGAGCGTCGATGACCTCAAGGACATCGGCCAGTTCTTCGACGCGCTCGGAGTCTTTCGCGCCGCGAAGCTCGGCGGCTTCCTCTCCGAGTTTTTCGATGAGGGCGTCGAACAGCTCGTCTCCCTCGAGTGGCCGCACCTGTGGCTTCACGCCGGTTGCTTCGATGATCTCGGGGATGCGATCTCGAACGAGTTCCCGGTCCGCACCGGACGAGCCTCGCACATGTCTCCTAGAAGACGGGCTTGAGTTCGTCTGGGGCCGTCCACGGTTGCCTTGCACCGCCGACGGAAACCTCGTCGAACGCCCTCCGCAGGGTCGCCGCTCGCTCGGGCTCGGTTTGCCCTGTCTGAGCGATGAGCGTCGGTCTCAAGGGGTGATAGCTGGAGATGAGGAACTCGTTCCGACGATGAAGGCGTTCCACGTAGCGCGCGGCCGGCGGGCGATCCGACTTCTCGTGCCAGCCGTTGCAGCGGGGACAGGCCAGAACCAGGTTCCAGACGCCGTCGATCGGAGCGCCTCCGAGCTCACTCCCCGCCGACCAGGGGAAGACGTGGTCGACGTGGCATGTCGACGCGGCTCCGGCGACGATCGAGACCGGTGCGAAGCAATAGAAGCAGTGACCCTTCTGGTAGCCGTTGAGGGCGGCTCGCGCCCCGGTGATGGCCGTGCGGCGTCGCGGGACGACGAGCTTGTGGTTGATGGGCTCGTAGTCCACTTGCAGGAGGTGTCGAGGGAGGTTGAGCTCCCAGGCGGTCTCGACTAGCCGCCAGCGAGCCTCGAGCTCCTCGGCGAGGTTGCCTGCCTGTTCGTCCTGGACGAGCGATCGGAGCTGATCGGTGAGCCGGATGCCTCTCCCGGCGCGACGCTCGTCGACGAAGAACCGCTCCGCGACCTCCGAGCGGTCCACGACGTGGAAGGCATCGATGACGTTGACGAAGCCGAGCTGAGCCGTCGTGGTCCGGAGGCCATCCTCGTCAAGCTCTCCTCGGTTGAAGGCACGACAGGCGTCGAGAAAGCGACTGCGCTTGAACGTGCCCTGCTTGTCATGTGTGCGGAGGTGATCCGCGACGCGACTGGCAAGGGAAGCGCGAGCTCCTCGAGCCCAACCGTCTCCGGTCCGGAGCCAAGCTCAAGCAGAGCTCCGCCGAGCGCGAACTTGTAGGACGCAACGTTCTGGCCGAACAGGATGATCGCTCGCCAATACGACTCGAGCGACGGAACCTCGGTCGTGAACTGAGCAACAGGTCCACGTTTTATCGCAGCGAGTTTGTCTGACCGGCCGGGGAAACGTGCCCTACGTCGCGCTCGTGCGCGTCGGATTGACCCGATCGTGTCCTATCGGGCGAGCCGAGACGACCGCAGGCTGTATCCACCATGGAAATCGCCGGTGTGACTGTCGACGCCTTCGCCGTCCTCGAGCTCGCCGAGCGGCTCGTCCACGCCGGCCACGGGCACACCGCTGCGCTTGTGCTTGACGCCCAGGCCTCCGGTGACGAACGCGTCTGGTTCAGCATCGGAGACCGAGAAGCAGTCCTCGCCGTCCTGCACGAACCACCCGACGCGCTACGAGAGCTTCGTGGAGCCCTGGTGGTCGACCGCCTCGACGAAGCGATCGATGGCGTCGTCTAGCCGAGGCGACGCTGACGCTGACGCCCTGGTCTGGAGCTCTGACTGGGGCCGCCAATTGACCCAATTGAGCGGGAACCTCCAGGTTCACTAGCTCCACCAAGTCAGTACGGATACGTCTGTTGAAGGGCCGGGCAACCGGCCCTCTTTCCTTTAAAGCAGCGAAAGGGTGCTGACCGCAAGCCTTCCGTCGGCGGCGTTAGCCATACTGGCGACATGGCCTGGTAACGCCGACGCAAGCGAGAAGCCCGGCCGTAGCCTGCGGGCAACAAACCGATGGGAGGATGGGGCGCCGATGACCGAGGCGGACGTCTTCAAGCATTCGACTCCGGTGCTCTACGACCGGTACATGGCCCCGCTGCTTTTTGAGCCGTACGCGAGGCACGTCGCAGAGTGTGTGGCTTCGCTCCGGCCGGAGCGCGTACTGGAGACGGCGGCGGGCACGGGCGTCGCCACTCGGGCGGTCCTTGAAGCGTTACCGGAAGCACAAATCGTCGCTACCGACATCAATCCTGGGGTTGTTGAGTTCGCGGCGCAGCATCTGCGCTCGGACCGGGTGACGTTTCAGGCAGCAGACGCACAACAGTTGCCGTTCGAGGACGGATCGTTCGATCTTGTGCTCTGTCTCTTCGGGGTGATGTTCTTTCCGGACAAGGTGCGCGCCAACGGGGAAGCGCGCCGCGTGCTTAGGGCCGGAGGCCATTACGTGCTCGTGACATTCGATCGCCTCGATCTAAATCCGATCCCGCAGGCAGCGGGAGCGGCAGTCGCGACCCTGTTTCCGGACGATCCGCGATACATGGAACGGGGACCGTTCAGCTACACCGACCCCACCTCGGTCGAGGGCGATCTGCGGAAAGCTGGGTTCGACCAAATCAAGCTGGAGACGGTCGAGCGGACCACGCGCGTCACCGCGCGCGACGCCGCGCAAGGGATCGTGCTCGGATCACCGTTCAGGGCGGAAATCGAGCGGCTCGATCCGTCGGCGCTTGAACGCGCAGTGACGGCCGTCGCTGAGGCTCTGCTTCCGTGGGACGGCGAGGACGCATCAATGTCGGCGCACGTAGCGACCGCGACCGCTCCATAGTCGACCTTCTTTCGCCTGTGCGCGAGTTGCTCGCACGGGCGCCACTGCTTCCCACGGACAATCCACAGAACGTCGACTTCCTCTCCACGCGAGTGGGCAACTACCAGTACCACCCGCAATGGGGCGTGCTGCTCAGCCAGATCTGGGTCAGGTAGCACGCTCGTTCCCGTATAGCGCAAGGGACGATCGTCGCGCCGATAGCCCGACCAGCGTCTGCTGCGCGCTTCGCCCGCGCCTGCTGCTCCTGGCCGAAGAGGTAGACGTGACTCAGAGCCTTCGCCGCCGCAAATGGCGGCTACTCACTCGTGGAACAACGCCCCCGTCGGGATTCCTCGCCCCGATCAGGCGCCCTCGACGCCGAGTGAAGCGAGACGCGAGCGAAACTGCGCGCAGCCGGCGACATCGCCCTTCGCCTCGAAGATCTCGAACGCCTCCGCCGCAACCTCGGCCGCTTCTTTGCGTCCGACTTGACAGCGCCAAGACCTCGGCGAGGTACGCACGGGAGTATGACCGTGTGTTGTGGAAGTCCCCTGTTTCGGCCAGCGCGACCGCTCGACGTGAGCGCTGTTCGGCTTGCTCGTACTCGCCGCGGCGTGCGTGAAGCAACCCGCCGACCATGTCGAGCCAGACGAAGTTGATGAGATCGTCGGCGGCGGTCGAGTCGCGCGCCTTCGCGCAGAACTCCTCGATCTCCGTGTCCTCCGCTCCTGCGCGGTAGAGGCACTCCGCGAGCAAGAGAGCCTGGGTGGAATAGAAACCACGCTCGCCGATTCCTTCGAGGATCTCGAGACTGTCCCGAAGCACCGCTTCCTCGGCCGTGGAGGTCGCCTGCCCGGAATGCGATCTCGGCTCCACCCTGGGCGAACGTGCGCGGCGGTCATGAGGAGACCCGCGTCGACATACACCTGGCGTGCGTCACTCCAGAGCTCGCGGGCACGCTCGACTTCTCCTTTCATGGCATGCAGGCGTCCCGTGTCGACGTTCGACCATGCTGCCGCGAGCAGGCCGTGCTCGTCTGCCCGTAACGCCCGGATGTGCGCGATTGCCTCGTCGACCGGCATCGGGCCGGCGTGGTAGCTGGTGCCCAACCTGCTTCCGATCATCCTTCTCAGTCGTGCGCCCCTCTCGCCCGTGCGCTCGAGATGGGCCAGCGCACGCTCCGCTGCCTCGGCCGTCTCCTGCACATGCAGCGTGTTCCATAGATCCATGGCGACGCTCCACCAGTAGCGCGCGAGGCCGTAGTCGTCCCCGGACTCCTCGAAGACGGCCCGGGCCTCGTTCCGCCACGCCTCGCTGTCCTCGAACGAGCTCGCGCCTGTATAGAGCCTCATGGTCGCCATCGACACTGCGGCGTGAGCCCGCGTTATCGGGTCGACGGCTTCCCTCGCCTGCGACACCACCTCCCAGGCTTCGTCGGCGTTCGACTCGACCAGGGTGTCCGCGTAGTCCGGCGCGAGCGCGAGCCTCGCCTCGTCGTGCTCCGGCAACAGGCTCGTCGCACGGCCGAACAGTGAGCGGCCGGCGTTGAAGTCGCCGCGTTGGAGGGCTCCGCGGCCGGCCGTCGCGAGACACCCGGACGCGCGACGCGCGAGTTCGCCGAGCGCCGCATCGGAGCCGTCGAGCTCGGCCCGGTACCGATGCGCCTGCTCGAGGTGGTAACCGACGATCTCGTCGCTCTCGACGAGGTCATGGCCCGACAGCCACTCGGCGAAGCGCTCGTGGAGCTCGGCACGGGTGGCCTTCGGCAGCGCCTCGTAGGCGGCGTCGCGGATGAGCAGGTGGCGGAAGCGGAAGCCCTCGTCGTCGGGAAACGTCGGTGACGTCGAGCGGATGAGCTCCTTGCGTACGAGCGTCGCGAGATGCGATTCGACCGCGGGTCGAAGCGGATCCGGGGAGAGCACGGACACGGAGCCGCGGTGGAAGACCTCACCTTCGACGGATCCGCGCTCCATGACCACGCGCACGTCACCGTCGAGCGAGTCGATGCGCGCCTGGAGCAGCGCGTGGATCGTCGGGGGAACGACGATCTCGTCTCCGACACCGTGCTCGCGCACCATCGCGAGCATCTCCTCGACGTAGAGCGGGTTCCCGGCCGACGCCGTGGTGATCCGCCCGCGTAGCTCGAGCGTCGAGCGGGGCGTCCGCCACGAGCCGGTCGATGAGCGCCTCACACTCCTCGGCGCGAAGTGGCTCGAGGAGGAGCGACGTCGCGTTGAGCTTGCCTCCGCCCCACCCCGGCCTCGAGTCGAGCAGCTCCGTCCGCGCGATGCAGAGCAGGAAGATCGGCGCGTCGCGCGAGAGATCTGCGATGTGCTCCACGAGGTCGACGAAGACCGGCTCTGCCCACTGGAGATCGTCGATCACGACGACCTGGGGGCGTTCGGCCGCGCGTCCCTCGAGGAGCCGCCGAAAGGCGAGCTGCGTCTCCGGCGGCGACGTGCCGATGACAGAGTCGGGCTCGATGCCGATCGCGATCAGGATCTCGACGAGCGGCCAGTACGTGATGCCCTCCCCATACGAGAGGCACCGCCCACGAAGGACGTCGGCCGAGTCGCCCACACGCTCGAGGAAGTCCGCGACGAGGCGCGACTTCCCGATGCCGGCCGGCCCGAGGAGCGAGAAGAGCCGACACGTGCGGTCGGCCACGGCATCCTCGTAGTCGCGCCAGAGCCGCTGGCGCTCGCGGTCTCTCCCGACAAGCGGCGTCTCGGGCCTCCGCGCGAGCGGGTCGGCGTGGTCCGATACCTCGAGCAGCCGAAAGGCCTCGACCGGCTCGGACTTCCCTTTCAGCGCGAGCGGCTCGACAGGCTCGACCGTCACCGCGTCGCGCACGAGCAGCCGGGTCTCGGCCCCGATCAGCGTCTCCGTCGCGGCGGCCGCCTGCTCGAGGCGCGCAGCGACATTGACCGCGTCGCCGGTGACAAGCGTCTCACCCTCGCCACCGACGACGACCTCGCCCGTGTTGATCCCGATCCGCGCCTCAAGGCCGTGCTCCGCGATCGCGGCACGCATCTCCGACGCTGCACGCACCGCCCGGAGAGCGTCGTCCTCATGCGAGACCGGGATTCCAAAAACCGCCATCACCGCATCGCCGACGAACTTCTCGACCGTGCCGCCATGCCGCTCGATGATCGCGCGAAGATCCTCGAAATACCGGCGCATCCGCCCGCGCAGCGCTTCGGGATCGGTCGACTCGCCCAGCGCCGTCGAACCCACGAGATCGCAGAAGAGGACGGTGACGACCTTGCGCTGCTCGCGTGCCGCTGCCGCCGACTGGGCGTCAGCGGCGCGCCACAGAACGGACAGAACGGGAACTCACCCGGCAGCTCTTTCCCACAGGCTGGGCACGCCGACACGCGCGCAGTCTATGGAGACGACCTGCAGCAACGAGGAGCGCATTCACGCCCACAGCTCGAGGCTGACGAGGCAAACCGAGAGCCGTTCTCTCGTCGGGAGATCCACTCAGTCAGCCGGCACTCGAACGCAGCTCGGTCGCGGCATGCTCCGCTTCCGTGGTGGCGCTCACGGCGTCAGCGATTTCTCGCACTGCAGCCTCCAGCGACTCAATCCGCTCCACGAGCTGCGCGATCACGACAGTTGTCGAGGATGTCGACCTCAGGGACAGTCCACTGGCATCAACAAGCCTCTGGACCTTCTCAACCAACGTATCGTCAATCGCCCTCATCACCGCTCTGGATTGACCTTTCTCGCGGTGCGTAAACGAGCCAGGCGCCTCGAGCGGCTGCGCGCTGATTCTCGGCCTGTGACGCCGGCCCGGCCCGGGTAAGGATCGGGCCCTGTGCAGACCCGGAGGTCGATGGGTACCCGTGCGACGGTGACGTTGGGGGAACCCCGTACACGCACCCGGACTATGACCCCGATGCGTTCTACCTTCACGACCTCGGTGTCGTTGTTCTCGACGAGCCCTACGAGCTTGACGAGTATGGGGCGCTGCCCGAACTGAACCAGCTCGACGCGCTCGAAACCCAGCGCGGCCGGCAGGACGTGACGTTTACCGCGGTTGGGTATGGGCTGCAGAAGTCGTTCCCGGATGCGACCGCCTGGAAAGAGGTCGCGGACAAGATCCGGATGGTGTCGTATCCGCATCTGATCCAGATCAACACCGGCTTCACCGGCGATGGTTCGCTTCTGTTGTCGAACAACGCCGCGACTGGCGGTACCTGCTTCGGTGACTCGGGTGGGCCGAACTTCATCGGCGACACAAACGTTGTCGCCGGTGTGACCTCGTTCGGGCTGAACGGGACGTGCGCCGGCACCGGCGGTGTCTACCGCATCGACCGTGCCGACGACCTGACCTGGCTTGCGACCTTCGGGCTGACGCCCGCGTCCTAGCCCGCTCACGAAACCACAGGCGTGGCGGGGTCGCCCCCCGCCACGCCTCACCCACACAACCGTGGCTCCTCGCGGAGAGCCATCCTCTTCTCCCGCTGCCGACGCTCGTGCTCGACGCGACCGGGATGCGGATCGGCGAACTCGAACAGCTCACCTGGGGTGACGTCGACGAGCCGCGCGGCCGCTGGCGCGTCTCGGCGTCGTCGTCGAAGTCGGGGGCCGCCCGCTGGATCGCAGTGCCGCCGCTGTTCGAGGCCGTGATGGCGCTCGTCCCTCGGGACGACCGCACCCCCGAGCGGCCGGTCTTCCAGGGTTTCGGTGCCGACAAGTTCCGCACCGCGATCACCCGTGCCTGCACCGCCGCGGCGGTGCCGACCTCTCGCCGCACGATCTCCGGCACCGGCGTGTCTCGCTGCTGCACCTGGCTGGCATGCCGTGGGCCCGGATTGGAGAGTTCGTCGGTCACGGCGATCTCGTCACGACCGCGCGCACCTATACGCGCGTTGTCGCCGACGAGGCCGAACTCGATTACAAGACGCTGGTTGGGTGAGATGAGCTATTCACCGAATCTGTCCCCCACCGCGTTGAATCGCTTCGCCAGGGTGGAGATCGAGTACGAAGTTCGGATGCTGCTCGAGCAGTTCGGCTGGCTTGAGCTGCGGGCACGTGAAGTGAGCACCGGGACGCGCAAGGATCTGGGCGCCGACGGGCAGGCTCTACTAGAGGCGGTGCTCGTCCATTTGCGACTGCTCGACGCGTTTCTCAGCGGCAAGGGCACCCTCGATGACGTCCACGCCGGGCACTGGATTAGCGGTTGGACGTCGCGCCTGCTTGGCGACAGGCAGCGCGACCGTGTGAACGCGAAGGTCGCTCATCTCGCAGCGCGACGCATGTCTCGCGGCTCCGACTGGCAACCGGACGAGGTCGTTGCGCCGGTAGTCGGTGTTGTCGTCACTTGAGACGGTTCTTCGACGACGTCGAATCGCATGACTCGAAACGCGCAGCCGCTTTCGCGGTACCGCGTCGACGCGTGACGGAGTTCCTCGAAAGTCGGACGTAGTCAGTCTCGCCAGCCTCCGGTCGAGTTCGGCGCGTGCTGTCCCGGTGCTGTCGCCGTCGCTAGAAACATGCTGATTTGCAGGCGTGTTCGAATCCCGTATGGGCTTTTCAGCGGTTTAGCCAAGAGCGATTTGGCTCAACCGTGCGGTTTCCTAGGACGGCGAAGTACGGGTGAGCGCGTGGCGTGGGTGCATGGGGTGTGCACGGATGTTCCGCCGGCTAGCTGGCGAAGATCCAGATCACGACCGCGAACGCGATCGCGACCAGAGCGGATCCGACTAGCGGCCATGCATATCTGTTCGTCATCGAAGCGAGGCTAGGCCATGGAGTCCGCAAGCGGGGTACGGGGAACCGTCCAGACGCCGTTCGCATCGAGGTTCTCTTTAGCCCAGCGTCACCAGCGGCAAAAGGGACGGAGGCGGCTCGGTGCCCTGGAGACCGCAACCCTGTCCGGGAGCTGACTGCAGTTCACGGTCGGGGGTGGGGTTCTCGAGCCGCCGTTGGTATGCGTCTAGCCCGTTTAGCGTGAGGGGCTCCAGCCAGAAGGTGGTGGGAGTCAACGTCGCGCGGGCCGGGCGAGCAGCCATGCAGACCGACGATCCGCTCGAACTCAGTGATATCGCGCGCGAGATTCAAACGATTGCGGACGAGCTTGCAGCCAGGCGAGCCGCCAAGCCCTAACACCGAGGCAACCGCGTCCTGACGGGAGCCAGCGACCCGCTCGGGTTCGCGGACAGCAACGAGGCCGCGATCACCGAGCTGGAACGATTCGAACGGGATGACCGGGAGAGCACGAGCGGGCTCCCCGACCCCAGCGAACCCAGGGACGCGCTCGCCGTGAAGTGGACGGCGCTCGCACAGCCCCGGCGCCAAGCGGCGTCTCCTGGGTTCGTGGTGGAGAACACCTGGCGACCCGTGTAGTGGTGACCCTCGTCTCGACGTGGGAGTGGTTGTAAGGTGCATTCCGGTGAGCGAGCCAGCACCCGACAAACAGCAGGGGGTCGCCCGGCATGTTGTCGGCGCGGTTGCGTTGGGAGTGGAGACGGTTGGCTACGAGCTGCTTGCCGGTGCGACCTTGACCACTGCAGCGGCCACGGCTGGGATGGGCGCTGGGCACCACGTAGCGGGCAGCGCGTTCGACACCGTCGGTGCAACGACTGTGGGATCGGGCTTCCACCAGGCTGGTGACGCGTTGTACGCCGTGGCACGAAAGAGCTTCGCCCTTGCGGGGGAGGCGGCTCGCAGTGCGATGGATAGCTTCGCCGGTCCGCCGGGGACGCAAGTCGACGAACAACCTCCGAACTAGCACGGTCCGCAAGGATCACCGCGAGTCCACCGCGGGATAGGCAGGTTCCTAGGTAGGTTTCCGTGTCCGTTCGTGGCGTCGAGGGGCAGAACAGCGCCCCCCAACGTCACGCAGGAATGCGGGTTGACGCCCCCTGACTGCTGCTGTCCTCCTGTTGCGCGTCTTGCCATGCAGAAGGTCGAGGGTTCGAGTCCCTTCATCCGCTTCACTGGAAGCCCCCGCAAACGCGGGGGTTTTCTTATCGAACGGCCAAGATTTGGCCTGCGATCAGGCAGGCGGCTAGGAGTTGGCTGGTCTGGGCTGCCCGCTGCGGCTGCCGGCGACTCAGCCAACCGTCGAGCGGTCGAGACTCCGCCGACTCCGGCTCAGGTGCGGGCGCGACGGCTTTCTCTGTAGTTCCTTCGGACTCCAGTCGTCCCTCGCCAGCCTCAAGCTCGTCTGCGGCGACGAATGGAGGCGGTTCAGCTTGCGGTGTAGCTGGAACTTCGTCAGGCACCGCTGGGAAGCTTCGCGATTTCCTCCGGACTGTGGTTTGCGCTGAACGAGGACGGAGGTGGGCAGACCCCCCAAGGCGAGGCCACGAACCCCGACCTCCGTCAGCTCAGGATGTGTTGGTGGTCCAGCAGGATGCGGCCGTCGTCATCGAGTACGAGCACGTCGTAGCCGCTCCCGGCGACGGTCCCGTCCGCGACGGTGACCATCTCCCATCCCAACCCGATGAGAGCGGGTGCGAGGAGCACGGCATCCCCATCGCCGGTCGCCTTGAACGTGTATTCGCCGGGCTCGATGAACCGGGCGTACGCCTGGGTCACCCGACGGTCGATCTCGTCGTGGCCGCGCACCTCGAGACGAGGCACGGGGAATGCCAACGCGGTGAGCGCTTCCCGCACGTCCTGGGGCGGGTCCACCAGTACCTGCGCACCAGCGGGGGCCCACAGGTCGGCGACCTGCCTTGACCGCGCGTGCGGATCGGCTTCGGTCCAGAGCGCAAACCATCGACTGGTGAAGTCCACCAGAGCCTGGTGATCGAGCTGCTTCGTCATGGTGCTCCTCTCGTTTTCGATGAACGGGACGACCATGAGTACGACCGTCGTCCGACACGAAACCCATCGCGAATCGACAAACCGATGCAGGATGTCGCGAGAACGAGCCCGAAACACCGGCGTCTCTCAACCCCCTCGAAGGGCGCCGGCAGTACCCGTGTGCGCGAACGCGCACGTTTCGCTCGCCACGCGCACCTATAGGGGTGAGAGTCGGGCACGTGGCCGAACAGTGAGTGGGGGCACTTACCTCGCCCCGTACCCTGCTCTCCCTTGGGTCTCTCCTTGAGCGCGACGAGTAGCCCGCCCTAATCGGGGCACACGCCCCGCCTAGCCGGCTTCGACCCTCGGCTCGTGCGTGTTACTCGGCGGTGATTTCCAGATGCAGACGTGCTCTACGGCGAGGTCGGGTCGGAGACCGAACACGGCGGTGGCACACGATGGGCAGTAGATGAGGACCGCGGCCTGCTCCGATTGCGATCGGCGTCGCCGTCGCTATTGCCGTCGGCGCCGGTGTGTACTTCGGCTCCGCCCAACTGGCGGGCTCGGCGTCGAAGCCGCCCCCGCGGACGGTGACGCTTCGCATCGGGGATGTAGCAGTACTCGGACAGGTTCAGTGTGTCGCGACCTCGGCGTCGCGCCGGTATCCGATGAAGCCGGGGAAGTACTACCTGCGGTGCTCGAAGCGACCAAGCAACGAGGCGCGCTACCTCGTCTATGTCTTCCCCGACAGCGCCACAGTCGCGCCGCCGGGCGCTTCGGTGCCGCTCTACCAGACGCCGCGCTAGCGCACCGAGCCTCGTTCATATGGGGTTCGGTGACCCTTGGTTCATATGAGGCTGAGTCGGGATCCGTTCCGGGGCCACGTCGAGCCGGCAGCGAGTTCAATTGTCTCGCCTTCTTCGGCCGGTTGCGGTTGCAGCGATAAACCTTGCAGCTCCGGAACGTGAGCCATGCCGGGCTCGGCTCTGTCTGCTCGCGGGCGACCAGGACTGCGCTCTGATGCTCGAGACCCGCCAGTCGTGCGCCGCAAGACCTAACCGGAGTTGGGGCCGCGCTTCTGCCGCTGGGGTTGCTCCGGCTCCTCGTCGTCGCCCGCCTGTTCCCAGCCGCACGAGTCGCACACGATCCAGTGTCCGTACGCCTCGGGCGGCGGGATCGCCTCGTTCTCCGGCAGGGCGTTCCTTAGCTCATGAACGAGATCGTTCTCTCCACATGCCGGGCAGGTCCATCCACAAGCCAACTTGCACGTTTCGTCGTCGGTCGTAAACGCCACAGCCCTACTCCCCCGTACGCCGCATTCTCCCCGTCTAACCCTTATCCGGGTGAGGCCTCTTCCGCCAGCCCAGGCCGAAAGCGACGGTCAGTTACCCGGTGCTGTTGGGGCCGCACGTTCCGGGTGGCCGGCAGGCGTGCACTCGAAGTGGCCACTGGCGCTCCGGCTGATTCTTGCCGCTCGGGGCACGGAGGTTGCGCCGCAGCGCCTCCCAGCGTCAGAGGCCCTGAACCGCCTCGTGGCTGGCCCAAGAAGCCCTAGTCCCGCTACGCGTTGTGAAGCTTCGCGTTCGGCCGGTACACGGTTTCCGCGTTGGTCTTGACCGTCTTGGATCGGTTGGAGCCAATGCTCGAGCGCCCTTGCCGAGACGTGGTACTGGCCGTGGGCGCCGAGACGTAGCGCGGTGAGCTGGCCGGCGTCGATCGCTCGGAGGATCGTGACGGGGCTGCATCCGGCGATACGGGCCGCGGCGCCCGTTGACAGCAACCGCGGCTCATCGGAGGACTGCAAATGGCTCATCTACTTGCAGATATTACCGTGTGTAATAAATGTTGCGTATCTCGCTTTATGCCGTGGCAGCGTGTGGCAGCATCCTTCCTCGTCTCCAAGCTTTGTTCGAGAAGGTCGAGGACGAGCGGGAAGCGCCCGCATCCTGGTGATCGTCGCCGACTACGCGGAATTCCGGCAGCGGCAAGGTGGCACGAGCGGTGCTGTGGTCGGCAGCGACCCGGTGAAGGCGCTGCTCGAGAAGGAACGACGCTCACGGAGCTAGAGAAGGACGGCCCGAGCGGTGTTGCGGTCGGTAGGGAAGGATCGCCCGGGCCGTCCTGGGGGAGGGGAGGATCGGTTTTCTCACGTAATGGCCACGCTGTCGCGATCCTTCCACAGGTGGGCGCTGAAACAGTCCGCAATGTGCGGAGATCACCGGCCGGCTTTCCACACGGTTCCACAGACTGCTCGCACGGTTGTGGATGATTCGTCGCCGTCACGGATGCAGCTCTACGAGCTCTCCAGCTCTCTCCGCTTTCGCATCAGCTCGAGCCACGACCTGCGATGCCAGTCTGCAGATGCTTGTGCGTTCGGTGGACTCGGGTCAAACCCGGGTGAGTCGGTGGATGTTCGGCCTTGTGTGGCCAACGCTCTTTGTGATCGTCACGATTCCGCTTGCCTCGGCTCGACGCATGGACGTCTAGTGCCTGTCCTGCGATGTGGGGCGCACTGCCGCTCCACTCTTGCCGTTCCCGTGTTCCGCGACCTTCCGCATCGGTCGCAGAAGGGTCTCGAAAACCCAGCTGCTACCGCAGAGCGGCCATGGAGGCCGGCGATCCGCTCGAGCTTTCCGAATCGCACGCGAGATTCAAGGGATCGCGGACGAGCTTGCAGCGAGGCGAGAAGCCAAGCCTTAGCACGGACGCAACCGCCTCCTGGCCGGAGCCCAGCGACCCGCTCGGGTTCGCGGACAGCAACGACGCCACCATCGCCGACCTAGAACGGCTCAAACAGGCGGATCGGGAGAGCACGAGCGGGTTCCAGGGCCGCGCGAGGGCCGACGGTAAGCGAATCGAAACAGAGGAGCCCCCCGCTGGGTAAGCCGGGGGCGCTGGGTGCTGCGGTGGGACGACTTACTGCTTGAGGCTGCCCCGTCCGGTGACGGCCAGGTCGGCCTGCACCTGCTCGGAGCGGGTGTTCTTCTGGTGCTGCCAGTCCGGGTTGCCGTACGCCTTGCCCGAGACCCACTGGCCGTTCTGGATGAGCACGGACGACCCCCAGCCGATCAAGTTGTCGCCGTTGCTGACTAGGTTCGTGGCTAGGTTCGGCGGTCGGTTTGCTGGCATCCGTAGTTCCCTGAGGCCGGGAGCCCGATCCGCATAGTCATGCCGTTTGGCGCTCGTTGCCATGCGGCCCTGGGCGATTGGCTCAGACCAAAGCCGCATGGCTGCAGGCGATCGTCGTCGCTCGTCGTTGAGCGCTGCCACCGTCGGGACGGCTTGCCATGCAGAAGGTCGAGGGTTCGAGTCCCTTCATCCGCTCTAAAGAAAAGCCCCGGAAATCGGGGCCTTTCGATTGAAAGTCGGCGCGTCTCCTTCACGGCGCTATGAGCGATAGTCAGGTTGTAGTCCGCTGACAAACCAGCCGCGCGGCTTCGCGACTACCCGTCTTCCGAGCTCGTCCTGCTACGTCTTGCCCGCGCCCTACGAGTGCGTTACGATCGTTGCACGGAGGGGGGAAGTTGAAGGTACTGCGGCAGCGGCGTCTCAGCCGTCGCGAGGCTCGGCAAGTGATCCTCGCTACGGTCATCGGAGTAGCTTTGCTCGCGCCTGCGGGGGCGCCTCCGCCCGCGCCGGAGTCGGCGCAGGCCGCGTCGCTGCCAGCGGGTTTCCAGGAGGAGATCGTCTTCTCAGGGCTCACCGAGCCGACCGCGGTGCGCTTCTCACCGGACGGTCGCGTCTTCGTGGCCGAGAAGAGCGGGATCGTCAAGGTCTTCGACAACCTGTCGGACACCACGCCCACCATTTTCGCCGACCTCCGGACGCAGGTCCACAACTTCTGGGACCGCGGGCTGCTCGGCCTGGCGCTGGCTCCGAACTTCCCGACGGACCCGTGGGTCTACGTGCTCTACACCTTCGATGCGGCCATCGGCGGGACCGCGCCGCGGTGGGGGTCGGTGGGCGGCACCTCAGACGGTTGCCCGACGCCACCCGGCCCGACCGCCGACGGCTGCGTGGTCGCCGGTCACCTCTCGCGGCTGCAGGCGTCTGGCAACACGATGATCGGCTCCGAACAGGTGCTGATCGAGGACTGGTGCCAGCAGTATCCGAGCCACTCGATCGGAAGCTTGGCCTTCGGTGCCGACGGCGCGCTCTACGTGAGCGGTGGCGACGGCGCCAGCTTCAACTTCGTCGACTACGGGCAGGACGGCGCGCCCGTCAACCCGTGTGGAGATCCGCCCGGCGGCGTCGGCGGATCCATGTCACCGCCGACGGCCGAGGGCGGCGCCCTGAGAAGCCAGGACGTACGAACAGCGAGCGATCCCGTCAGCCTCGATGGCGCCATCCTGCGGGTCGACCCGGCCACCGGCGCCGGGCTCCCCGACAACCCCATGGCGTCGAGCAGCGATCCCAACGCCCGCCGGATCGTCGGCCCACGGCTTGCGCAATCCGTTCCGCATGACCACCCGTCCCGGGACCAACGAGGTGTGGATCGGCGACGTCGGCTGGAACGAGTGGGAGGAGATCGACCGCCTCGTCAGCCCGACCTCGGCGCCGGTCGAGAACTTCGGCTGGCCGTGCTACGAGGGCGATGGCCGCCAGAACGGCTACGACGCCGCGAACCTCTCCATCTGCGAGAACCTCTACGCCGAGGGCCGGCGGCGGTCGTCGCCCCGTACTTCCGCTACCACCACAACGAACTGGTGCTGCCCGAACGACGTGTGCCCGAAGGGTGGCTCGTCGGTGGCGGGGACCTCGTTCGCATTCGCGAGCGGCGGCTCGTACCCGGCCGAGTACCGAAGCGCGTTGTTCTTCGCCGATTACACCCGCCGGTGCATCTGGGCGATCCCGACGGGCAGCGACGGGCTCCCGGACATCTCCAAGCGCCGCACGTTCGTCGGCGGCGCCGCCCAACCGGTCGACCTCCGGATCGGACCCGGCGGTGATCTGTTCTACGTGGACCTCGGCGGCACGATCCGCCGCATCCGCTACTTCAACCAGAACCAGCCCCCGATCGCCGTCGCCGCCGCCAACCCGACGAGCGGCGCCGCTCCGTTGACGGTCGCGTTCGACGGCACCGCCTCGAATGACCCCGACAGCGACGTGCTGACGTACGCGTGGGACCTGGACGGTGACGGCGCCTTCGACGACGCAGCCGCCGCGACCGCCGGCTTCACGTACACCCAGCCGGGCACGTATACCGCCACGCTTCGAGTCAGCGATCCCTCCGGGGCGACCGGCACGTCGTCGGTCACGATCTCGGCGGGCAACACGCCGCCGACTGCGGTGATCGACACGCCGACGGCGGGCACGACCTGGAAGGTCGGCGACGTGATCACCTTCTCGGGCCATGCCACCGACGCCCAGAGCGGCACGTTAGGGGCATCCGCGCTCACGTGGTCACTCGTGCTTCAGCATTGCCCGTCCACCTGCCACGAGCACCCGCTCCAGACGTTCTCGGGCACGGCGAGTGGCAGCTTCGTGGCCCCCGACCACGAGTACCCGTCGCATCTGGAGCTGCGGCTGACGGCGACTGATCCCGGTGGCCTGAGCAATACGACGACCGGCCGACTCGACCCGCGCACCGTCGATCTCACATTCGGGTCGAGCCCGGCGGGGCTGATGCTGGCGGTCGGATCGACCAGCCAGCCGACACCGTTCACACGCACCGCGATCCTCGGCTCGACGCTCTCGGTCAGCGCGCCGTCCCCCCAGGCAATCGGGGGAACCGTGTACGAGTTCGTCAGCTGGTCGGACGGCGGCGCCCAGACGCACAACCTCGTCGCGAGCGCATCGGGCTCGTACGTCGCGACCTACCGGGTGCGACCCGGGGGGCCTGTCATCTCTCAGGTGGTCGCCCGCCCGGGCCCGGGACGAGTGACCATCACCTGGACGACCGACGTTCCGGCCGACGGCCAGGTGCAGTACGGGCCGACCACGGCCTACGCCAGTTCGACCCCACTGGACCGCACCCTGGTCACCAGCCACTCGGTAACGATCACCGGCCTCGCCCGCAAGTCGCAGTACTTCTTCCAGGTGCTGAGCCGCGACGCAGTCGGGAGCCTGTCGTCCGCCACGGGCAACTTCCGCACGAAGTAGCCGCCGCCCGCCCCGGGCTCGAGGCTGTCCGGCCCGCCTTGACGCGCGCGCTGAGGCTCTAGCGCCGACCGATGGAGCGATCCTCAGGCGGCGGTGTGCGAGGTCACGAGCCGCTCTACTGGGTCATGCCCACGCTCGCTTGGTCGCTCGCCAGCCCTTGCGACCAGCCCCACGTGATCGCGTTCGGCTCGGTCAGGTTGCGAAGCTGCTTCATCATGTCCACGTGGGCCGCATATGAGGGAAGCTGCGTGACGTAGATGAATGGGTCCTTTTCCGCGGGATCGGCGGGGCGGGAGGCGCCGGCGCCGGCGGTGACGACGAGGGACAGGGCCGTGATCGTGAGCGCTGCTCCGGTCTTGGCGGAGAGCTTCATGACGGGTCTCCCTTCGAGATCAGCTGGGGTTTCTCGTGCTCCTCGACGCTAGGGGCGCACGGCTGCCCCGTCGATGACCTGCGCTACAGGTGCTCTGTCCAACCCACGACACTCGAGTTGTCGCCACCCCCGGCGCCTGCCCCTGAAGAATCGCGTCCCGTCGCGAAACGGGGCTCGGTGTCCGTCGCCAGGGGCAGAAACGGTGGTGTGTCAGCCCGAGCTTCTACGAGCCTTGTCGCCCTCGGTCGCTGCGCAGACGGCACCGCCGGTCTCGACCCGCTCGCCGAGCTTGGAATCCGGCTGACTCCGGAACCCGAGACAGCCCATCAACCGCGTCCCGAGAGCGACGCGGCCGGTCTCCTTCCGCGGATCCGATCCACCGCGGCGGGCCTGCTCGCTCAGGCATTCCTGACCCTCCGCAGGTAGCGGGTCCGGCTCCGACAGGCGGCTCGTATGCCCCGTTCGCCCTCGACCCCGTAGGATCGTGCCTATGGCGAGCCCGGAAGAGCGGAACTACGCGGCGATCGAACGACTCGAGCAGCTTCTCGTCGAGATGCGCAAGAACCAGTCGACGCCACGGGAGACCGAGGCGATTCGCGAGATCGGCTTCGAGATCGCGATCGCCATCCGTGAGGTCGGCGCGATGCTCACCAACGTCGGTTGGGAGCAGACCTTCGCGACCACGGAACGCACGAAGCAGCCTGACGCGTAATCGCGTCTGAGCTCTCTCCGTCGCGGCCCTGACACTCCGGGCGTGCGCGCCGTGAACGACACCGAGGCCGTGCCCTCCTAGCGTGGCGGGCAATGGAAGCGACTCGGAAGGAGCAGGTCATGCATCCCCGTTCTCCGAACGCGATTCTTCGGATCCTGGTCGTCGGCGCGACCGCGCTCGTGCTCGCCGCGCCGGCCGGCGCGCGCATCCTCCCGGTCAACGAGTACAGCTGGGGCGCCGCGGCCACGTACGCGAAGCAGCAGACGCGCACGGCCGTCGCGGCTGACTCCGACGCCAGGTTCCTGGCCCAGTACGGCTGGGGCGCCGCGGCCACGTACGCGAAGCTGCACGTCTAGAACGACTGAGAGGCGGCCGGCGTCAGCCGGCCGCCTCTCGGCCTGCCGCGCCCGCGCCGGCTAGCTGCGTCGGGCGTCCGCGACGGCCGCGCGAATGCGTGCGGCGCCGTCCGTGAGGATCGGCTCGCCGTGCGGGATGATCACCCGCTCGATCGGGAGCTCTCCGAGCGCGGCGAGCGCCGGGAGCAGGCGCTCGGGATCCGCCTCGTCGACGAACACGTGGAGCACGCCGCCGGTTCCGCTCAGAACGTCGCCCGTGACGAGGGTCGCGTGCTCGCGGATCAGGAACACGACCTGCTGGGGCTCACCGTCGAGCTCGATCGCCTCGACGCCGGCCGGGAGGACGTCGGTCGTCGCCGGGTTCGGGATCTTCCTCCAGCGCGCGTTCGGCGGCGCCCACACCGACGCTCCGTACCGCGCGACGACCTCGGCCGTGCCGCGGTAGTGCGCGCCCTGGGTGAGGAGCACCCGCACCGGCTTCCCGTGCGGGTCGAACCCGCCGTCGGTGGGGAGGAAGGGGTCGATCAGCACGACCTCATCGCGTGTCTCGTACCGGACGACCGGGACGTCCTCGGGCCAGTCCTCGCCGGGCTCCCAGTCGGGGTGCGGAGCCGTCCACCAGGAGAGCTCGCTCACGCCGGCGAGTCTAGGGCCAGGGCGTCGAGGGCTGGGCGCTCGGGCTCTGCGTCGCGGGGGTGGGCACGTCGACGCATCGCGCCGAGCCCGACTTGGAGACGATGAACGTGCTGCACGGGCCCGCCGGTGGCCTCGGCTCGTCGAGCGCAGGCAAGACGACGAACCAGACCGTCGCGACCGCCAGGCCGATGAAGACGATGAGGAGCGGCAGCACGCCGCGATTCGGCCTCGGCTCCTCGTCGGCAACCGCCACGCCGGACACGCCGAGCTCGGGGCCGGTCGCGGTCACCCTCCAACCATCGACGGTGTGACGGGCAGGCTCCTGCCCCGATCGGGGCAGCGTCCACACGCCTGGACTTGGCTAGCGGCCCGCGGGGTCGGGACGATGGTGATCTCCGGCACGCTCACCTCGGCCGGCAGCTCGAGCAGCTGGCGGATGACGGCCGCGACGCGGTCCGGCGGGAGGCCGATCGCCTGCTTCTGCTCGACGACGCGGGCCTGGAGGTCGGGGTCACGGGTGCCGGTCCCGAGGCCGGGCGTGTTCATGAAGCCGGGCTTGACGAGGGTCACGCGCACGTGCGGCGCGTCGGCGAGCTCCAGCCGCAGCCCTTCCGTCAGCCTGCCCTGGGCGGCCTTGGTCGAGGCGTAGACCCCGAAGTCCGGCGCGGTGACGCGGTCGGTGGCGGTCGAGGCGACGACGACGAGATCGGCGTCCGCGGACGCGCGCAGGTGGGGCAGCGCGGCGTGCGTCACGTGCAGCATGCCGAGCACGTTCGCACGGTAGGAGCGATCCCAGTCCTCCACGAAGCCCGCGCCGACCGGGCTGTGGAGCATCAGCCCGGCGTTGTTGACGAGGACGTCGAGCCCGCCGAGGCGCTCCGCGGCCTCCGCCACGGCTCCCTGCGCGGCCTCGGCGTCGCCGACGTCCGCCACGACCGCCAGCGCACCTGTCGCGCCCGCGACCTCGTCGAGCCGGTCCCGTCCGCGCGCGACGATCGCTACGTGCGCCCCGGCGTCGGCGCATGCTGCCGCGAGCGCGGCGCCGAGCCCGCTCGATCCGCCGGTGACGAGCACGCGCCGGCCGGCGAGTGCGCTCACGTGACCGGCGCGCCGGGAAGGAGGCTCTCGCGGTCGAGGCGGCGCTCCTGGAAGCGCCAGGCACCGTCGTCGTCGCGGACGAGCACGTCGCGATAGCGGCCGAAGCTGCGGATCACCGGGCCGTCGGGCGAGTCGTTCAGCCGGGAGAAGTAGCTCTGCGCGGTCGCGCGGTCGCCGTCGAGCCGGACGCGGGGCTCGACCAGCAGGTGCTTGTGGAAGGCCTCCGGGGCGTGGGAGTGGCCGTCGAACGCCTCGCCGATCCGCTCTCGGCCCTCGAACGTCTCGTGTGGCCACTCGAGCACGGCCGTCTCCGTCCAGCAGTCGAGCCACTCGTCGCGGTCGCCGTAGTCGAGCGAGTACGCGTACGCGTAGAGCCGATCGAGGATCGCGCGCTCGTCCTCCAGTCGCTGCAGCCGCGCCTCGACGTCCGTCATCGGCCGATCCTAACGGGCGTCCTTCCCGCCGCCGCTCACCTCTCGGCGGCCGAGACGGTCGCGGGCGAGCCCGCCGCCGCGCCGGCTCAGCCGTCGTAGACGCGGGACTTGAGCGCGCCCGAGAGACGGCGCGTTCGCCGCGAGATCCCCGGCAGCATCACGAGCCGGTGCGTCAGGGGGCGGCCGTTCTCGAGGTTGTCGAGCTGGGCCTTTGCAGTGGGCCGCCACAGCTCGTCGACGATCGCCGTCGCGTCGCCCTCGAGCTCGGACTCGGGGACCTCCAGATGCTCGCTCCAGAGCCGCAGCCGCGTCCCACGCGCCAGGTTGGGGTCGAGGGAGACGACGTTCACCTCGGAGTCGTTGAAGAGCGACCGCTCGTTGAGGTTCGCCGAGCCGATCGTGAACCAGCGGTCGTCGACGATGCCGATCTTCGCGTGGACGTAGACGAGATCGCGGAGCGGGCCGGTCCGCGCATACACCGTGCAGGCGAGGAACCGCTCGTTGCCGTCGTCGGCCTCCACGAGCGCCGCGATCGCCCCCTTCGAGACGTCCGCGCCGTCGTTCGGCCGGGCGGGGAGGAGCGCGACGACCCGGAAGTCGTCGCTCGGCGGGTCGCGCAGCTTCTCGACGAGCAGGTGGACGATCTCGGGCGACCAGAGGAACTGGTTCTCGACGTAGATCAGGCGCTCGGCCGACCGGAGGGCGCGCACGTACGACTCGAGGACGCTGAACTCACCGCGATCGACGCCCGAGAAGACGTCCTCCGGGATCGTGCGCACGACCTGGAGCTCGACGTCGCCAGCCTCCGGCTGCGGCCCGGGCACGGGGAGGCGCTCCTCCCCTGGGCCGCGCCAGCGCATCCGGAAGTGGTTCGCGACGTCCGTGACTGCCGGGCCTTCGATCCTGATCGCCGCGTCGTGCCAGCCGATGTGGCCGTGGGACGGGTGCGCCGGGGTGTCCATCGGGTCACCGCCGTCGAACGTCAGGTCGATGCCGCCGACGAACGCAACCCGGTCGTCGACGACCACGACCTTCTCGTGGTGCGAGTACTTGAGCCGCACGCACGAGTCGGTCTCGGCCTGGATGCCGGTGTTGGTGGTGAAGACGTCCATGAAGGAGCGGACGTCGCGCTTCGTCGGGCGGAACACCGGGAACGGAGCGCCTTCCCAGACGAGGAGCCGCACGTCGATCCGCCGCGCGACGTCCGAGAGGAGGTTGCGGAGCACGACGGGCTCCTCGTCCCGCGTCAGGTGCAGGTCGGGGGAGAAGCACCAGCCGAGCAGGTGGACGTGCGACTGGGCGTTCGCGATCGCCTCGGCGACCGAGGGCAGATAGGCGGCGCCGTCGACGAGCACCTCGACCTTGTTGCCCTTCCGCGGCTCGAACTGCCCGTCGCGGGAGTACCCGAAGCCCTTCGCGTCGAAGGCGTGCTCCCAGCCGACGCGCCGCAGCCGGCGTCGGTGGTGGCGCGAGACGACGTTCTCGACCCCGGCGCCGAGCGTGCTCGTCACCTTGCCGGTCATGATCCGGGCGCGCTTGGGGGCGAGCTTCACCGCGTGAGCCCCCCTCCGAGCGCGACGAGCTCGCTCGCGACCACCACCTGCTGAACCTACCCGTCCGGGCCGTCAGCCAAGCGCGCGTAGACGACGAAGGGACCGACGCGGGTGGGGTGGTACCCGGCGCGCTCCAGCACCGCCGTGAACCGCGCGAGCTGGCGGACGCGCGCCGCCGCAGGGGCGCCGGGCGAGCGGTCGGCGCCGTCGCGCAGGGACGCGTCGAAGAACACGAAGCCATGCGGTGCGCCCTCGACCTCGCGCTCGTACGAGCGTCGGCGAATGAACGGATGGCGTGCCGGGATCGCATCGCCGTTCACGACGCCGACGCGCTCGAGCTTGTTCTGCGCCGCGACGATCCGCTCGTCCGTGTCGAACGCGAGCCGGTAGGCGAGCCAGAAGTCGGCGTAGACGCGGTCGACGCCGAGCCGGTCGAGCGTCGCGACGAGCGGTGCGAGATTGCGCGGCGCCTTGGGCGGCTGCGGAGGCACCTCCGCGAGGTACGTCTCCATCCGCGCGAGGGTGGCCACGCTGATCGCGAGCGCGACTCCCAGCACCGCAATCCCGCGCCAGTACGTCGTGCCGAGCTGCGCGACGAGCAGCACGACGACCGGGCTGAGGACGAGCAGATAGCGGGGCTCCTGGCTGAAGAGCGTCTGCGGCGCGAGCGCGTAGACGAAGGGGAAGAGGGCGGCGACGACGTAGAGGAGCGACGCGGCCCGGTGCCGCGCGCGGTAGGCGCCGTAGACGAACAGGCCCGCGAGCGCCGCGTACGCGAGCAGCGTCAGCACGGACGGGAGCAGCCGCTCCTGCGTGTACGGCGTGCGGAGCCCGAGCAGCATCCCGAGCAGAGGGGAGAGGAAGATCCGCAGCCGGTGCGCGTACGACGTCGTGTTGGCGATCGTCGAGTCGAGCGAACCCCAGTCATGCCGCGCGTTCCAGACGAGCGACGGCAGCGCGCCCACGACCGCGAGCAGGATCGCGATCCAGGCATGACGCAGCCAGCGCGGCTGCTTCCAGAGCGTCCACGCGACGACGGCGACGGCGACCGGCAGCACCTGCGCGCTCTGCCACAGCGCGAGCCCGATCACGAGGCCGAACAGCGCGGCACGGGCACGGCTCGGGCGCTCGACGAGCCGGAGCCCGACGAGGAGCAGGAGGGCGGAGTAGAGCAGCCCGCCGGCGTAGAAGCCGAACTGGTGCGTGAGGCGCTGGATGAGGAACGGCGGCCAGATCCACGCGAGGCAGCCGGCGACGGTCGCGGCGGGCTCGCCGATCGTCCGCCGGCCGACGCGCCAGACGACGACCGCCGCGGCGGCCGTGAGCGCGATCGGGACGAGCCGGAGCGCGAGCCAGCTCGGCCCGAACGCCCAGAAGAGCGGTGCCGTGAGGATGGCCTCCTGGGAGCCGCCGAAGCCCTGGCCCCAGAAGAACACCGGCAGCTCACCGTCGAGGACGTGGAGGGCCATCAGGCCGACGACCGCCTCGTCGCTGTCCGGCACCCCCATCGAGGACCGGTACACCCAGACGCGGAGCGCGATCCCGGCCACGGCCGCGAGCCCGACGAGCACGAGCCAGCGGAGAGACGCGAGGTCGCGGCGCGCCGCCACCGGTGCCGTGACCGTCGCGCTCATCGGCGACGAGTGTAGGGCCCGCCTCGGCGGCGGCCCGCGAGGCGATGCGCGGCGCGAGCGCCGCTACGGTGCGGCGGGCGGAGTCGGCGACGATCGGAGAGACGATGGCCACATGGCTGGTGACCGGGGCGAACCGCGGGATCGGGCTCGAGCTCGCCCGGCAGTTGCACGCGCGCGGGGACGCCGTGATCGCGACCTGCCGCGCGAGCTCGCCGGAGCTCGACGCGGTCGGCTGCCACGTGATCGACGGCGTCGACCTCGCGGCGGAGGACGTCGGCGAGACCCTCGCGGCAGCGCTGGGCGACGACGTGCCGGACGTCGTCGTCGCGAACGCGGGCATCCTGCTCCGGGAGCCCGATGGGATCGACTTCGACGGTGCGCGCCGGCAGTTCGAGGTCAACACGCTCGGGCCGCTGCGGGTCACGACTGCGCTGCTCCCACGGCTCCGGTCCGGGGCGAAGCTCGGCTTCGTCTCGAGCATGGCGGGCTCGATCGGCGACGGCCCCTCCGGCGGCACGTACGGCTATCGCATGTCCAAGGCCGCACTCAACGTCGCGACCGCGAATCTCGCCCACGAGCTGCGCCCGCGCGGGATCCATGTCGTCGCGCTGCACCCCGGCTTCGTGCGGACGGAGATGACGGGCGGCAACGGCAACGTCGAGCCCGCGGACGCCGCGGCGGGTCTCATCGCGAGGCTCGACGAGCTCGACGCGTCCGGCAGTGGCTCGTTCGTCCATGCGGACGGGCGAGAGCTTCCCTGGTGACCTGGGCTACTTGAGCAGGAGCCGCGCGAGACGCCGGTCGGCGAGCACGAGGAAGACGAGCGTCATCGCGACGAGGTAGGCGACGTTCACGAGCGCCAGCCAGCTCACGTCGCCGAGCGTCAGCGACCGGAGCAGCGTCACCCCGTGGTAGAGCGGCGTCAGGGGGAGGAGCCAGGTGATCACCGCCGGGTAGTCGTCCGCGGGGACGAACGTCGTCGAGAAGAGGAACATCGGCAGGGTCACGATCTCGACGAAGGAGAAGTCCGCCCAGCTCCGCATCAGGGTCACCGAGAAGACCCCGCCGGCCGCGAAGGCCGCCGAGACGAGCAGCGCCGCCGGCAGGGCCAGCACGGCCCAGGGCGAGTGCATCACGCCGAGGACGAGCATGACGGCGACGAAGCCCGTCGCGTAGACGGTCCCGCGGAGCAGCGTGTAGGTCAGCTCGCCGAGCGCGACGTCGCGCACCGTGAGCGGCGTCGCGAGCACGCCCTCGTACGTCTTGGCGTACTTCAGCTTGAAGAACACGTTTCCGGACTCGTAGAGCGGCCCGTTCATCGCCGAGGCCGCGAGCAGGGCGGGGGCGACGAAGTCGCGGTAGGACACGGTGTCCCCGTCGACGACGAGGTCGCCGACGAGCGCCCCGACGCCCACGCCGAGCGCGAGGAGGTAGAAGAGCGGCTCGAAGAACCCGGAGACGAAGACGAGCCAGGAGTCGCGCGAGCTTGCAAGATTCCGCTCGACGAGGTGCCACGACCGGCGCGTGCCGATCGGCAGCCGGGGGAGCACGCGCAGCGGTGTCTCGAACGCGCTCACAGCTCGAGCTTCCTGGCGCAGCCGCGGACGGCGACGACGGTGCCGACCACGGCGAGGGTCGAGAGGTACGTGACGTGCAGGACGGTGCCCCAGAGCGGCACGGTCCCCGCCGCGAGGTCGCGGCAGAGCGCGACGCCGTGCCACAGCGGGGTCACCCAGGCAACGGGCTCGAGCCAGTTCGGAAGCTGCGAGATCGGGAAGAACACCCCCGAGAAGAGGAAGAGCGGGACGAGGCCGAACCGGTAGAGCGCCGCGAGGTACTGGTCGCTCGGCATCCAGACGCTCAGCGACGCGATCAGGCCGGCGAACGCGAGCCCGCAGAGCAGCGCCGCGAACGGGGCGAGGGCCGCGAGCGGGGAGGCGAACGCGCCTGCGACGGCGGCGACGATCGCGAACGCGCCGACCGCGAGGAGCACGCGGACGCCTGCCCAGGCGACGACGCCGGTGACGAGCTCCCCGACGCGCACCGGGGTCGCGACGACCGCGTGGTACGTGCGCCACCACTTGAGACCGGCCCGGACCGGGAAGGTCGTGACGCTCGCCGCCGTCTGCATCGCGGTCGCCGCGAGAAGCCCGGGCGCGACGAACTCGAGGTACGTGAGCCCGTCGAGGTCGGGGTCGGAGTCGTCGACGAGCGTCCCGAGCAGGACGCCCATCGCCAGGAGGAAGAAGATCGGGTTGAGGAACGAGACGGTCATCGTCCCGAACCACATGCGCCGGTAGCCGCGGGCGTGCCAGCCCACGACGGCTGCGACCCGTCCGACCGCCATCAGTCGATCAGCGTCCGGCCGGTGAGGCGGAGGAACACGTCCTCGAGCGACGCGCGCCGCACCAGCACGGTCTCGGGATGGATCCCGCGGGCGTGGACCGCGTCGACGACGGCGTCGCCGTTCTCCGCGCCGATCACGATGCGGTCCTGCAGGACCTCGACGTGGTCGCCGAGGTCGGTCAGCGACGGCATGCCGTTCTCGGACGGGCCGAAGCGGAGCTCGACCATTTCCCGCTCGACGTGGCGCTCGATCAGCTCCCGCGGCGAGCCCTCGGCCACGATCTTCGCGCGGTCCATGATCACGAGCCGGTCGCACAGCTGCTCGGCCTCGTCCATGTAGTGCGTCGTGAGGACGAGCGTCACGCCCTGCTGCTTGAGGCGGTAGAGGCGGTCCCAGAGGACGTGCCGCGCCTGCGGGTCGAGGCCCGTCGTCGGCTCGTCGAGGAGGAGCAGCTCGGGGCTTGCGACGAGCGCGCGGGCGATCGTCAGCCGGCGCTTCATCCCGCCCGAGAGCGAGTCGACCTTGTCCTCGCGGCGGTCCGTGAGCTGGACGAACTCGAGCAGCTCCTCGGTGCGGCGCGCGATCACGTCGCGCGGGAGCCCGAAGAAGCGCCCGTAGACCTGCAGGTTCTCGCCGACGAGCAGCTCGAGGTCGAGGTTGTCCTCCTGCGGGACGACGCCCAGCCGCTGCCGGATCGCCGGCCCGTCCTGCAGCGGGTCGCGGCCCAGCACCCGCAGTGTCCCCGCCGTGACCGGCGAGACGGTGCCGATCATGCGCATCGTCGAGCTCTTGCCGGCCCCGTTCGGCCCGAGGAAGCCGAACGTCTCGCCGCGCGCGACCACGAAGTCGATCCCGTCGACGGCGAGCAGGTCCCCGTAGCGCTTCGACAGGCCGCGGGCCTCGATCAGCGGCGACTCGTCCACGCGACTGACGCTACCGGCGGCAGGACCACGAAAAATGCCGAACCCCGCGACTCCGAAGAGCTACGGGGTTCGACGCGGCCATCCAATCAGGTGACCGGGAGGTTGTCAAGCGGTACCCGTCCGGAGACGGGTGGCGCGGCTCAGGTCTCGATCGCGAGCGGGAGCTGGGCGTGGATGCGGGTGCCCTGGCCCGGCGGGCTGTGCACCTCGAAGAGCCCGTCGAGCGCCTCCACGCGGTCGCGGAGACCGCCGAGCCCGGAGCCCTCGCTCGGCGTGGCGCCGCCGCAGCCGTCGTCGGTCACCTCGATGACGAGCACCGCCTCGCGGGGCATCACGCGCACCGTGGCGGACGTGGCGCGCGCGTACTTGAGCACGTTCGTCAGCGCCTCGGAGACGACGAAGTACGCGGCGCTCTCGACGAGCGGCGACCACCGCTCCACCTCGTCGACGGTCATGACCGTGACGGGGATCGGCGCCCGGCTCGCGAGCGACCGCACCGCCGCGGCGAGCCCGCGGACGGTGAGGATCTGCGGGTGCAGCCCGCGCGCGAGCTCGCGCAGCTCCTCGTGCGTCGTGTTGAGCTCGACGAGCGCGCGCTCGAGGTGGTCCTCGGCCGCATCGGGGTCGGTGCGCAGCGTGCGCGCCGCGAGGTGGACGGCGTGGGAGACGGTGACGAGATTCTGCTGCGCGCCGTCGTGCAGGTTCCGCTCGAGGCGCTTCCGCTCGGCGTCGCTCGCGGAGACGATGCGCGCCCGCGAGCGCCGGATCTCCTCCTCGATGTCCTTGCGGGCAGTGACGTCGAGGCCGCAGAGCAGATACCGGGTGCGGCCCTCGGCGTCCTGGATGGTCGTCGCGGTCCAGTCGACGACGAGCCGCCGGCCGTCCGGGGCGTCGTGCTCGTACTCGACGATGCCCGGCGGGTCGCCCGCGTGGAACCGCATGAAGTCCTCCTTCGCGCGCTCCACGTCCTCGGCGGCGATGAAGCGCGTCCAGAACGGGGCGCCGACCCAGGCCGACTCGGGGATCCCGGCGGCGCGCTCGAGGGCCTGGTTGACGCCGAGCAGCGTGCCCTCCTCGTCGACGAGGGCGAGGAAGCTCGGCGTCGAGCGCACGACCGCTCTGCTGAAGTCGCGCTCGCTCTCGAGCGCGCGCGCCTGGCGCGCGATGTCGGTGAAGTCGCGCACGATGAGGACGAACTCGTCGTCACCCGACGCGACGGCGCGGCCCTCGTACTCGCGCACCTCGCCGCGGACGTCGAGGGTGTACTGGATGTTCTGGAGCGTGTTCTCCGCGACCGCGCGGCGTCCGGCTGCGAGCACGGCGTCGGCGACGTCCTGCGGCAGCCGCTCGTAGATGGACCGCCCGAGGACGTCGTCGGGCGAGGTCAGGAGGTCGGCCTCGCTGTCGACCTTGAACCCGCGGTAGACGCCGTCGGTCCCGATCCGGAAGATCGGGTCCGGGATCGCGGCGATCAGCGCCCGCGCCTTCAGGTCGCTCGTGGGCGGCTGGTCGAGCCTCGGATCGACGGGCGACGGGCGCATCCGACTCTTGTAGCACGGTCTTCCGTGGAGACAAGGCTGTCTCCGCCGTGCACCTGCCTGAAGAACGGGCCGGTGGGACGCGGCCGCGGCCGGTCCCACCGGCGAGAGCGGGTTAGTCGAGCACGAAGCTGATGCGCATGGTGACGCGGAACTCCGTGATCGCGTCGTTCTCCACGACGACGCTCTGCTCGGAGACCCAGCCGGCCTTGATGTTGCGCACCGTCTCGGCTGCCTTCGCGACGCCGACCTTCGCTGCCTCCGCGAAGCTCGTGGGGGACGAGGCCGTGATCTCGATCACCTTGACGACGCTCATCGCTACCTCCTCGTCGGGTTCGCCGATCTTCCTACCCGGCACCGGCCACGGCAACCCCGCGGTCAGTGGAGGTACGGGCGGAGCGCGTCGCGTGCGATGAGGAATCCGCGCTGGACGAGCTCGAGGCTGCCCTCGAACGCGCGGTCCTCGTGCTCCACGGAGACGACGCCGTCGTAGCCCACCCGGTAGAGCTGCGAGAGGAACCGGTCCCACCGCACCTCGCCGAGGCCGGGCAGGCGCGGGATCTGCCAGCCCATCCCGAGGGAGAGGACGCCGTTTCGGTAGAGCCCGTCGCGGTCGATCTCCATGTCCTTCGCGTGCACGTGGAGGATCCGGGAGGCGTAGTCGCGGACGACGCGCTCGTGGTCGATCTGCAGCCACACGAGGTGCGAGGGGTCGAGGTTGAGGCCGAACCGCTTCGACGGGACGATCGTGAAGAGCTCGTCCCAGAGCGCCGGGCTCGAGGCGAGGTTGGTGCCCCCGGGCCACTCGTCCCAGGAGAAGAGCATCGGGCAGTTCTCGATCGCGACGTTGACGCCGCGCCGCTCGGCGTAGTCCACGAGTCGCGGCCACACCTTGCGGAACTCGCGGAGGTTGTCCGGCACGTTCTTCGTCGGGTCGCGGCCGATGAACGTGCCGACCGTGGGCACGCCGAGCGCCGAGGCGGCGTCGATCACCTTCCGCAGGTGCGTGTTCGCGGCCCGGCGCTCGCCCGGGTCGGGGTGCAGGTTGTTCGGGTAGTAGGCGAGCGACGAGATCGTCAGCCCGTGCCCGTCGAGCACGTCGCGCACCTTCCCGGGATCGAGCCGCTCGACGTCGATGTGCGCGACGCCCGCGTAGCGCCGCCGCTCGCCGCCGCCGGCGGGCCAGCACGCGACCTCGAGCATCTCGAAGCCGTTCGCGGACGCCCAGGCCGCCGTCTTCTCGAGGGTCAGGCGCGGGAAGGCCGCCGTCAGCAGCCCGAGCCTCATGCCTCGTGGCCCTCGGCCGGGACGCGGAGCGGGTAGGCGGCCACGGCTGCGTACGCTACTCCGGATGGCCGGCAGGGAGACCGTCGGAGGCGCCGCCGCCGACTTCGCGGACCGGCTCGGCGAGCTCCTCGCGCGGCACCGCGTCCCTGGCGCGACGCTCGGGATCCTGCGCGACGGCGAGATCTCCGCCGTCGGCGCGGGCGTGCTGAGCACGGCGACGGGGGTCGACGTCACCGCGGACTCGGTCTTCCAGATCGGCTCGATCACGAAGGTCTGGACCGCGACCCTCGTCATGCAGCTCGTCGACGAGGGCGCCCTCGAGCTCGACCAGCCGGTCGTCGAGCTCCTGCCCGGGTTCCGGGTCGCCGACGCGGAGGTGACGCGTACGGTCACGATGCGCCACCTCCTGACGCACACGAGCGGGATCGACGGGGACGTCTTCACCGACACCGGGCGCGGCGACGACTGCCTCGAGCGGTACGTGACGGGTCTCGCCGAGGTGGAGCAGAACCACCCGCTCGGCGCGACGTGGTCGTACTGCAACTCCGGCTACGTCCTCGCGGGCCGGATCGTCGAGCACCTGACCGGGTCGACCTGGGACGCGGCGCTCCGGGAACGGCTCGTCGAGCCGCTCGGACTGACCGCGACCGTGACCCTCCCGGAGGACGCGCTCCTGCACCGAACGGCGGTGGGTCACGTCGGCGAGCCCGAGGACGACCCCGCGCCCGCCTCGACGTGGATGCTGCCGCGCTCCGCAGGGCCCGCAGGGCTCATCTCCGCGCGCGTCGCGGACGTGCTCGCCTTCGCCCGCATGCACCTCGCCGGCGGCGTCGTCGCCGGCGGGGAGCGCGTGCTCTCGGCTGCGAGCGCCGCCGCGATGACGGCCGAGGAGGTGCGGCTACCGGACACCCGCACGCTCGGCGACTCGTGGGGGCTCGGCTGGATCCGCTACGGCTGGGACGCCGAGCGGCTCCTCGGCCACGACGGCAACACCCTCGGCCAGGCGGCCTTCCTCCGTGTGCTCCCGTCCCGCGGGATCGCCGTCGCGCTCCTTGCGAACGGCGGCCACACGCTGGACCTCTCCCGCGACCTGTTCGGCGAGGTCTTCGCCGAGCTCGCCGGGGTCGGGCTGCCGGCGCCGCTCGCTCCGGCGGACGACCCCGTCGCCGACGACCCGGCGGCGTACGTCGGCCGCTACGAGCGCGCCGGCCTCGCGACCGAGGTCTTCGAGCGCGCCGACGGCCTCGTGCTGCGCTCCACCATCACGGGACCGCTCGCCGAGCTCCTGCCCGAGCCGGTGCACGAGTACGCGCTCGCGCCCGTCGAGCCGGGCGTCTACGCGATGCGGGCCCCCGGGACGGCGACCTGGATCGCCGTCACGTTCTACGCACTCGAGGACGGCGCGCGCTACGTCCACTACGGGGCGCGCGCCAACCCGTTCCTCGACGACTAGAGGCCGGGACGAAAGGCGGGCGCCCGCTCCCCTTCGGACGCCCGCGACGCTCGGGCGGCGCCGCGCGTGCGGCGCCGCCCGGCTCTGGTGGCCGACCGCTACCGGTTGAGGTCGACCGGGAACGAGACCAGCCGACGGGCCGAGGTCCCGCCGAGGAGGTTCCCGCCCGGCTCACGGCCGCGGACGAACATGACGAGCAGCTGCTGCTTCGGCGTCGCCGGATAGCCGCGCAGCCGGTTCATGCGCAGCTCGGCCCAGCCGTCGGCGCCGGTCGTCGCCTCGGGCGGAACCGAGAACATGTTGTACGGCACCGCCGTCACGTACACGAGCGCGCCCTGCACCGGCTTGCCGTTGCAGGCCGTGATGCGGAACCGCGCGTTGATCTCCTGCGTCGAGCCGCCGATGACGCTCGGCGTCACCTGCTGCCCCGCGATCGAGAGCAGCTCGGGCAGCTTCAGCTCGCTCGCGATCACCGGTGACTTGCTGCAGGGGTTGGCAGTCGGCGGCGGTGTCACGGTCGCCGCGCGGATGACGGCCGTCGGCACCGACGTCACCGCACGGCGGCCGTCGGCGTTCTGCGCGGTCACGCTGACCCGCAGCGTGTTGCCCTGGTCGACCTGCTTCAGGACGTACGTCTTCTCGCTCGCCCCGCTGATCAGCGCACAGCTGCCGCCGTCCTGGTCGCAGCGCCGCCACGCGTAGTCGTAGTCGGTCGGGTTCCCCGTCCACTGCCCCTCGCGGGCGGTGAGCGTCGAGCCGACCTCGGGCGTGCCGGTGATCGTCGGCGGCTGCTGGTTCGTCGGCACCGCCTGGGTGGCGGCGACGCCGGCGGTGGTCACGAGCGTCACGCCGAGCGCCGCCACGAGTGCGGCGAGCCCGAGCGGTACCAGCCTCTTTCGTTGCGGTCTCATTCGCTCTGCTCCTCTGTCGGGGTCGGGTAGCTGGTGGTACGCAGGCGGGCCTACCCGTGCCGTGCAGGGGCAACTCAGGGCCTCACGCTTCCCTTACAGCCCCGAAGGGGCGCTCAGCTGCGGGCGTCGGCGGCCGCGAGGAGCTCGCCGACGCGCACCCGCTCGGTGAGGAGGCGCCGGAAGCGTCCCGGGTCGCCCGCCACGAAGGCGCGGCAGAGCGCCAGGCCCGCGGGGTACGTGAGGATGTAGGTGCGGGAGCTGGGCTCCTCGAGGAAGCGGACGGCGTGTGCGGCGAGCTCGGGGCTCAGGAGGCCCCAGCGCCGGAGGTACGCCTGGACGTCGGTGGCGGTCTCGTCGCGCTCGTGCAGGAGCACGGCGGCGTTGACGACGGCCCACTCGCACGGCTCCAGCGCGCGCTCGACCGCGAGAGCGTGGGGGAGGTCGAAGTCGACGCCCGCGTCGTGGACGATCGCCGCGAGGGCCGGGCCGGCCTCGCCCTCGAGCAGCAGCTCGGGCGCGAGCGACGCGATCCCCTCGGAGACGAGCGACTGCGGTGTCGGGACGAGAAGGATCGTCTCCTCGAGCCAGCCCCGCCCCCGCACGAGCAGCTGGTCCTTGCTGCAGCTCTCGGCGTGGTGGCCGGGGTACGTCTCGTGGATCGCGAGCCGGAGGAGCTCGACCGCGGCGATCGGCAGGTCACCGTTCACCGAGATGTGGCTCTGCAGGCCCCCGAGGTACTCGCAGAACGCCATCCACGGCTCGTCGTGGACGATCTCGAGCGACACGCCCTCTCCCTCGGGGAGCCCGACGGCGTCGCGCGTCCACGTGCGGGCCGCCTCGATGACGCCCGCCAGCGTGGGCTCGAGGCGGTCGGCGGGCACGCGGGTCTCCTGCTTCCAGCGCTCGTGCCGGTCGGCCAGCGCGCCCTCGCCGGGGAGGAGCTGCTCCAGCTCGGCGTGCGCCGCGGCGAAGACCTCCTCGTCGGTGAACGGCGGCCGCACGCCGTAGCAGCCCTCCACCTCGTCGGAGTACGTGGCGGCGTCGCCGGCGAGCGCGCCCGCGTACGTGCGCAGGCCCGCGATCTGGTCGCGGAGCCAGCCGTCGGGGACCTCGTGGAGCAGTGCCTCGGCGTCCTCGACGAGAAGCCGCGGTTCGACGGGCTCCGCGGACGCGACCGCCTCGGCCAGCTCGGGCGGCCCGTAGTACGCGTCGACGATCCCGTCGACGTGACGGCCGAGCCGGAGGCCCAGCAGGAGGTAGCGCTCGGCGACGGATCCGGACACGGGACGAGCCTACGGGTCGCGCCGCGGCGTCCGGCAGGGCGGGGCTCAGTGATCTGCTGACGGGTCGGACGAGCAGACGACGTCAAGGCGGCGAGGCGACCGAAGGGGCCGGGGTGACCCGGCCCTTCGCGCCTCGCGATGCCGTGCCGTATGCGGCGACGAGCCCGCGTTACGCCGCGATCTTCCGCAGCACCGCGTCGATGCGCTCGAAGCCGGCCTTCGCGCCCTCCTCGACGCCGTACTGCATGGTCGTGTCCCGCTGCTCGGTCGAGTCGAAGCGCATCGTCTGCGTCAGCTTGGTCTGCTCGCCGAGGTCCTCGAACTCGAGCGTCTGCAGGTGGTTCTGGAACGTCTGCACGAGGCGCGCGGGGGGCTCGACCTCGCGGAACTCGCCCTCGACGAGGCCGTAGGCGGTGCGAAACCGGTACGTGCCGCCCGGACGGACGTCCATCTCCTCGACGACGGTGCCGTCTCCCCACCATTCGGGGATCAGCGCCGGATCCGTCCAGACGGAGAAGACGTGCGCGCGAGGGGCGTCGAAGACCCGCTCGACGCGGATCTCGAGCTCGTTCGGGGTGGTGACGGTGGTGCTCATCGTGCTCCTTTCGTTCGTTCGACGACCTGCGCGAAGCGGTCGAGCCGCTGCAGCCACGTGCTGATGCCCTCGAAGGCGTAGGGCACGAGGACACATCTGCGGGCACGGCCGACCTTCTCCGTGGCGACGAGGTTCGCGTCCTCGAGCAGCCGGACGTGCTTCCTCATCCCGGTCAGCGACATGCCGAAGGGCTCGGCGAGCTCGCTGATCGTCGCGCCGCCGGCGCCGAGCCGTTCGAGCACGGCACGCCGAGTCGGGTCGGCGAGGGCCGCGAACGCTCGGTCGACGGTCGTCTGATACTGAACCATTAAGTTCAGTATTACAGAATCGCCCACCGCGTGTCGAGCCGCGGGATCGTGGAAGCCGCGTAGTAGGATCGGCCGTCGCCGTTTGCGCGAACCGACCCTGCCGCTCCAGCGAGGAGACGAACGGTGCCCTCGAGATCCGATTCCACCGCTGCGAGCACCTTGCCGTCGGACGTGCGCGTGCACGTGATCGGCGCAGGCCCGGTCGGTCTCCTGCTGACGGCGTTGCTGCAGTCGAGGGAGGGGTTCTCCGTGCGGCTCTACGAGAAGCGCCACGAGTACACGCGGACGCGGATGGTCCAGCTCGCGCCGTACCTCGTCGCGGACTCGGTCGACAGCTACCGCACCGACTACATCGACGGAGACAACGTCGACGCGGTCTTCGATCCGGCAGAGCTCGACCAGGGGCTCGCCTTCAGGGGATCGATCCCCTCGGACCTGATGACCCTGCTTCGCGACTGGACCGTGGGGTTCTGCCCGCTCAACTCGATCGAGCGCGCCGTCAGCGATCTGATCGACGCGCGCCCGTCGAGCGGGGTGGAGCGCACGTCGGCGGTCGTGACGGCCGAGGAGGCGATGGCGATGCTCGAGCCGGGCGACGTCCTGATCGACTGCACCGGGAGCAACTCGCTACTCCGGAATCACCTGATTCCCGGCTCGGGTGGGGCCGACGGCGGAGGCGAACACCCTCAAGATCCGGCTCGAGTACGCGCTCGTGATCACGTTCCTCTACGGCCAGCCGTACGACTGCAACGAGCACTGCAAGTACCACAAGAACGCCGAGAACCCGCAGTACAAGTTCATCCCGATGGTGCAGCGCACGCACTACGACGGCAGCGTCAGCCACGTGACGGGCATCGTCAACATCTCCGCCGACGAGTACGAGGCGATGCCGCCGCGATTCGACGGCGAGTGGCTTCGCGGCAACTTCCCCGACGTCGCGCAGTCGATGGACCGGTTCATCGACAAGATCAAGGAGGAGACGCACGGCGAGATCCTCGGCGACCTGGAGATCGTGCGGATTCCCCTCGATCTCTATCGGGCGCGCAACGCGACGAGCCGGCAGTGGCTCTCGTCCGGGCCGGTCGACCACCCCTTCGCCACGTCTCCGGTGTTCCTCGCCGGCGACTCGGCCATCGGCTCTCCGTACTTCCAGTCGATCTCGCTCGGCTTCGAGTGCGCGATGTACCTGGCGGGGCTCATCGGCCAGCGCGACCTCGAGCTCAGGGAGATGCTCGACCGCTACGAGCTCTACAGCTACAAGCAATGGCTGCGCGTCTACATGCGCAGCAAGATGATCAAGCACAACAAGGACCTGTTCGAGTCGCATCGACGAGCCGCTCGCGCTCCTGGACAAGCTGCACATCTACTAGCGCGGAGTCGAAGCTCCGCCACGACGGCGACGAGCGGATTCGGACCGCTGAACCACGCGCTCGGCCGGGTCGCTGTGACACGATCCACGCCGGTGGACACGAGTCGGATCGCAGCGTTCCCCGTCTTCGCCGACGTTCCGACCGCGGAGCTCGAGGTGCTCGCGCCCGCGATCAGCGAGCTCGAGGTGGAAGCAGGCGCCAGGATCGTCACGCTCGACGACTACGGCACCGCGATCTACTTCGTCGAGCACGGCGAGGCCGAGGCCGTCCCCGAGGCCGGCGAGGCGAAACGGGCCGTCGGCCCCGGCGACACGTTCGGCGAGATCGCACTCCTCGTGACGGGGCAGCGGACGGCCACGGTGGTGGCGCGAACGCCGATGCGGCTCCTGTCGCTGTCCGGCAAGGACTTCAAGCGCATCCAGGCGCAGGTCCCTCTCTTCGAGGGCTCACTCCGCCGGCTCGGCCACGCGCGCGCGGGCCGGTAGGCCTATCGCAAATGGGGCGGGCCGACGCTCCAGCACGACCTAGCCGAACTGGCGGTGCGCACGCGTGATCGCCTAGCGAGACTTCCGGAGCCGGCGTCTCTCAACCCCCTCGAGGGGCGCCGGCAAACTCGTGTGCGCGAACGCGCAAGTTTTGCCCGCGACGCGCATCTATCGGGGTGAGAGCCGGGTACGTGGCCGGCAGTGAGTGGGGGCACTTACCTCGCCTCGTTCCCGGCTCTCCTTCCGCTTGCGGCGCAACGGGCCTTCGTGAGTAGCGGGTCGGTCTCGGCGAAGTGGACCGCCGACCAGCATGGGCGCGACTGTCAAGGCGACGAGCGGATTCGAACCGCTATACCTGTCAAACCGTAGGTTTGCAGGAAGAAACTGGGGCGCCCGGCTGATCCCCCACTACAGTGCCCAATGTCTATGGTGCGGGGCCGCGGTACTAGAAATTCTGCATCGCCGTCGGCACTTCACTCCGAGTACGAGATTTGAGCAGCCATGGAACGTTCTTCGTCTTTCCTCTGTTTGAGATCTCCAGCCGCTCGACTAGCAGACGGTTGACTTCACACGCGGTTCAATGCGCGTGAGGACAGTCGCCCTCGCCCTCGCCTGCTTGTCGACGCTTGGCGCAGTGTCGTTTCAGAGCGACGTGAGGGAACATGCTGGAGAGTACTTCCCCGACTTCCTCTGGAACGTGTGGGTGCCCGGTAGTTCCGTCTGGCACGGCGAGATCGAACTGGTATCGCAATCGGCGTGGACCGGCAGCTCGGCGATTCTCTTCTCGCCGTTCACGCTGCCACCGCACTGGCTAGCGGTTGCCATGTGGACGATGGTGTCGGCGGTCGCGCTTGTCACCGCGCTGCGTCTAGTTGGCTGCCGTGACAACCTCGCCCTCACTGTAGCACTGCTTTCCCCACCGTCGCTTGCGTGCCTAGTGTCCGGCAACGTAAGCCTGTTGCTCATGTTCGCGGTCGCTGTGATGTGGGCCTATCGCGACCGGCCGTGGATATCGGGCGCGGCGTTGGGCTTGGCTCTTGCGGTGAAGTTGTGGCTTTGGCCACTTGCGGCATTCCTCCTGTTCACGCGACGGTGGAGGGCTCTTGGCGTGGCCGCGTGCTGGGTCGCGGTAGCCATGCTTGCGTGGTGGCTGGTGAGCCCGGAGACCTTCGACACCTACCCCGAGCGGTCAGAAGCGATCTTCGAGTTCTTCTCCGTATCGGCGATGGGCGTCGTAGCGGCACTCACGAACCTTGGCGTCGGGGCGGCTGCGGCCCAGGGTGTCGCGACGACTTTGGGGCTGGCCGTGCTTGCCGTGGCGTGGCGCGTACGTCGGGAGGGCTGGGTGTTCGGCGGGTGCGTCACGGCCGCGCTGCTGGCGGCCCCGCTTCTGTGGACGCACTACTACGCAGTGCTGTTCGTACCGATTGCGATGCTTGCCCCCCGCTTGTCGTGGGCCTGGCTCGCGCCGTTTCTCACGGTGGTTGCGTTCTTGCCGCCGATGTCTTCGGGAGCGCACGCGGCGGCAGCCATGATTTCGCTGTTGTCGATCGGCACCGCGTGGTGGTTTTTGCTCCCGCCCGCCACCTCGAGTTTCCGAAGCTAGGATTTGTTAGAGGGTCGTGGTCTGCCCTCTGCGGCAGGTCTGGGGGCGGCTGCCCTCCGGTGCGGGAAATCGGCGGCGGCAGGAGTGCGACGGCCGGCCACGGCTCCCCGTCCGGCGCGTTCAGCGGCGCCAGCAAGAGCGAGCATCGATTGTCCTCATGCAGTCGCTCCGAAACACCGATCGAGTCGGGAACTTAGGAGCTCGGGAAGCTGTTGACCCGAGTCGCCCGTCTCGTCGAAGAGGTCGCGGATGGCCGGTCCGAGGATCAGGATGCCGGCGATCACGACGATCGCGATGCCGCCGATGATGAGCGCGTACTCGGCCATGGTCGCCGCGAACCACAAGCCCGAAATCGTCGGCACCGACCTCGGCATCTGGCGGCGCGTCCGACTCGCCCCCTTCACCGGCGCTCACCGGGCACTCGAAGATCGAGACGACTCAGGTGTACCTTCGCCGGCTCAATCGCGATCGAGCGATGGAGCGCGTCCGAGACCTCTCCTGGGGCGCGTCCCGGTTCGAGGCCTTGCCAGTAAAGGCGACGAGCGGATTCGAACCGCTGTACGAGGCTTTGCAGGCCTCTGCCTAACCACTCGGCCACGTCGCCCGGAGGCTCGCATCGTAGCCCCGGCCCGGCGCGAGGAGCCGGCGACGACGGCGGCTACTCTTGCGCAGGGTCTGATGCGTCTGACACGATACGACCTCGGCGCGTTGGGTGCGTGCCGCTGCGGCAACGACGGGAGGGAGAGGGTTTCAATGAGGAGCACGCGCTTGCGCATCGCGCTCGCATTGCTCGTGGTCGTGGGTGCGGTCGTTCTGGCCTCCGGCGGAGGCGCGTCCCAGCGGCTCGCGACTGCGGACTGGAAGATCCTGCCGGGGCCGGGAAGGGTCACGTACGACGAGCAGATCGCCTACCGCGCGACCTTCGAGACGAACAGCAAGTCGACTCTCAACAAGGTCAAGGCCCGGATCACGGTCCCCGTCGCCGAGGGCGTCGAGGCGTCGCCCCTGCCCGAGAGCCACACCTGCCCGTCGACACCGGAGATCAGGCAGATCGCCGACGGGCCGGACGAATGGGCATGCGACTTCGGGACGGTCGTTCCGGGCGCCAAGAAGCTCGAGTTGACGGTCGTCTGGAAAGTCCCGACGCTGGCGCGTCAGACGATCTGCACCGGCTGCCTCAGCACCGTCGCCAGGTGGACGATCAAGGAAGGGATCAACGACACGACCGTCCCGAACGACGAGTTCGGGAAGGCGACGCTCACTGCGACGCTGCTCCCGAAGGGCGAGATCCCCGAGACGTCGGGGGAGACGCTGCTCGCCGGCGGTTACGAGAATGCGGCGGCGTCGTGCACGGCGTCGTCGGCAGGAAATCTGAAGACGCAGGGCAAACTCGGCGTCGGGAACCCGATCATCACGAAGGCGTGTCTCCCGGAGGGCGTATTTCCGTTCGAGGGCCAGGATCGCGGATACGCCACGGTGCTCACCGAGAGGGCCGCCGACGCCCATCACACCGACGTATGCATCGCAGCGCTCGGGACCGACTGCGTCCAGGGCTACAAGGACGAGAACTTCTTCGGCAACTGGAACAAGAAGGTGATCACGGTCGTCATCCAGGCCTTCGTCCCGAAGAACCCTGCGATCACGTCCGTCTCGCACAACGGCGTCACGATGGACGCCGACACCTGCAAGAACGCCGGTGACTGCGTCCTCAGCATCACCTACGACAACCAGGGAAAGTTCTACACGATCGTCCTCACGTCGGGGACGAACGGGTTCTACGACTTCTGAGCTGACGAATCGACGGGGGCGGGGTCCAGCTCCTCGAGTCGCCGCAAGACGACACCGAGGATGACGACGCCGCCCTTCGTCGTGCGAGGCCGCGCGCCGCTCGTACGCCTGGCGGGCCTCGTCGTAGCGGCCGGCGAGGCGAGCACCTCGCCGAGGTCGAGCTGGGCGTCGAGGAGCAGCACCGTCGCATCGGTCGGTCGCGAGCAGGTCGAGCGCCTCCCGCACCGCGCCTCGCCCTCCGCGAGCGACCCGCGACGAGCGAGCGAGCGACCCGCCGCGACAGCCGCCAGAGCGCCTGCGTCGCGACGTCGTCCGTCGGTGGCGAGCTCTCGCTGCGACGGCACAGCTCGTCGACGTCGTCGAGCGAGGCTCCGTGCTCGAGCAGCGTCTGGGCGATCAGCCCGTAGACGGTGGAGAGGAAGTACCGCTCGCCGAGCGCCTCGAGCGCCTCGTAGGGCCGCGCGCAGCTCGCGCTCGGCCGCCTCGTACTCGCCCGCGAGCATCTCGACCCGCCAGGCCTCGATCCCCGCGCGGGCGGCGTCGACGTCGAGCCCGATCTCCTCGAGGAGCCCGCGACCACGTGCGACGAGCTCGCGCGCGCGGTTGAACGTCCCCTGCGTCGCGTAGAGGCCGCCCGAGCACCGCGAGCAGGTTGCCCTCCGACTGGCGATCGCCGATCGTCTGCTCGAGGCAGGACTCGCAGCGCGCGATCGCCTCGTCGACGAGCGTCGGGCCGAGTGAGGCTGCGGCGGCGTAGGCGGTGTGCCGCGCGGCGCTCCTGGCGCACGTCCTCTGCCCGGCGGGCATGCTCGACGGCCTTGCTCCGACGCCTCGGCCGCCTCGCCGAACCGGCAGGCGGTGCCCGGCCGACCACGCGCGCAGCCGATACGCCATCGCGAGGCCCTCGCTGTCGTCGGCCTTCTCGAAGACGCGCATCGTCCCGGCGATCTCCTCCTCGACGCGCTCCCGCGTTCCAGCCGTCGGGCCCGCCGCCGGTTCGCAGCCGCACGAGGAGCAGCACGAGCGATGCGCGTGCCGCCGGCGCGGGGAAGATCGTCGAGTTGTCCGATCGCCTCCTGCAGCACCGTCGCTCGCCTCCTCGAAGCGCCCGTTCATGAGGAGCGCCTCGCCGTACTCCGGCAGCAGCCGCAGCCGGCCGCGGCTCTCGGCGGGGAGCAGCGCAGCGGCGCGGCCGAGCAGGGTGACGGCGCCCGGCATGTCGCCGCGGGTGAATGCCCGTCGTCCCGCCGAGGCGAGCCGGCGCGCGCCCTCCTCGCCGATCTCGCGGCCGCGGGCGTCGAGCGGCCCGAGCTCCGCGAGGTAGTTGCAGGCCTGCTCCAGGTGGTAGCCGAGGATCTCCTCGAACTCCGCCCCGCGGTCCTGGTTGGCGACGTCGGCCCATGCGACGAAGCGCTCGTGCAGGTCGGCCCGCGCGCGTTTGAGGATGCCGTCGTAGGCGGTGTCGCGGATCATGATGTGGTCGAAGCGGTGCGCGCCCTCCTCGCCGTCCTCGAGCCGGCGCACCAGGTGCTTCTGCCTCGAGCGAGACGAGCTGCTCGCCGACGGTCGCCGAGAGCGGGTCGGCAGACGAGCACGCCGAGCGCGGCCGCGGGGAAGTGGTAGCCGACGACGGAGGCCGGCTCGATCACCGAGCGCTCGTTGCTCGCGAGCGCGTCCAGGCGCGCGGCGAGCAGCGCCTGGATCGACGGGGGCACGGTCACCTCGGAGAGGTCGCGGGTGGGGCGCCACTCGCCGTCCTGCTCCTCGATCAGCCCCTCGTCGGTGAGCATCCGCAGGAGCTGCTCGACGTAGAGCGGGTTGCCCTCGGCCGCCTCGACGATCCGGTCGAGGACGCCCTCGTCGAGCCGTGCGCCGCCGAGGAGCGCCTCGACCATCGCCCGGCTCTCCGTCTCGCCGAGCGGTGACAGCTCGACCCGCGTCGCGCGTTCCCGCTCGGCCCCAGGTCGGCCGCTCGCAGCAGGAGCTCGGGACGCGTGGGGCAGACGAGCAGGAGGGGGCAGTCGTCCATCGCGTCGAGCAGGTGGTCGACGAGGTCGAGCAGGGTGGCCTCCGCCCAGTGGACGTCCTCGATCAGGAGGACGACCGGACGCTCGGCCGCCAGATGCTCGAGGAACCGCCGCACGGCCCAGAAGAGCTCCTCGATCGGGAACGGATCGTGCGTCTGGCCGATCGCGGAGGCAAGGCGGACGGAGACGCCTTCCCCGGCCTCGTCCGCGACCGCGCAGAGCTTGCCGAAGGCCCCGGCCGCGTCGTCGTCGTCGACGATGCCCGCGTGGGCGCGGATCGCCTCGGCGAGGGGCCAGAAGGTGATGCCCTCGCCGTACGCGAGACACCGGCCCGAGAGGACGGTGGCCCGCTCGGCCGCGCCCGTCGTGAACTCGGCGGTGAGGCGTGACTTGCCGACCCCGGCGTCCGCGACGATCGTGACGAGCTGCGCCGCGCGCGCCGTCTCGGCCGTGTCGAGGGCGTCGACGAGCGCCCGGAGCTCCGCCTCGCGGCCGACGAGCCGGCGCTTCGGCAGCTCGGGCGCGGCGGCGCCGCTGCTCACGCCGACGAGCCGGTAGGCGGGTACCCGCTCGGACTTCCCCTTCAGCTCGAGCGGCTCGACCTCCTCGACCTCGACGTCGTCGCGGACGAGCGTGTACGTGAGCGCCCCGATCAGGACCTCGCGCTCGCCCGCTGCCTGCTCGAGGCGGGCCGCGACGTTGACCGCATCGCCGGTGACGAGCCGCTGGCCCGTGGTCGGGTCGCCGGCGACCACCTGGCCCGTGTTGACGCCGGTGCGGTTCGCGAGGCGGACGCCGTAGACCTCCTCGAGCTCCTCGTTCAGCCCCTCGAGGGCCGCCTGCATCCCGGCGGCCGCGCGCACGGCGCGGAGGGCGTCGTCCTCGTGGAGCTGTGGGAGCCCGAAGACGGCCATCACGGCGTCGCCGATGAACTTCTCGATCACGCCGCCGTGCCGCTCCAGCTCGGCCCGCATCGCGTCGAAGTAGCGCGTCATCACCTCCCGGAGCGCCTCCGAGTCGAGCGCCTCGCCGAGGGCCGTCGAGCCCTTCAGGTCGGAGAACACGATCGTCACGACCTTGCGGTGCTCCTGCGCCGGGCCGGCGTCTGCGAGCGGGGTGCCACAGGCGAGGCAGAACTTCGCAATCGCCGGGTTCTCGACGCCGCAGGCACCGCACGTCTTCACGAACGCGAGTCTACGAGGCGCGGCGGCGCGGACCGCTGCGACAATGGCCTCGTGGCGTCCGATCTCCTCTCGCACGCACGCGAGCTCGAGCGACGCGACGCGGCCGTCGCCGGCGAGCTCGAGGCCGTGGTGGCGCTCTCCGACGCCGTCGCGTCGCTGCGCGAGCGGATCGGCGAGCTGCAGGCGGCCCGGTCGGCGTTCCCCGGGGAGCGCGAGCGGCTCCTCGCGCAGCGCGGTGACGCCGAGGAGGAGCTCGCCCGCTCGACGGCCGAGCTCGAGACGGCCGAGGCGCGCCTGGCGGAGCTCGAGTCCTCGCGCCGGAGACGCGAGGACGACCTTCAACGCGCCGCGAAGGAGGCCGCGACGGCCCGCGACGCGCTCGCGGACGCCAGCACGCACGTCGACCGCGTCGCCGAGTCGTTGGCGCAGCTCGAGGCATCCGAGCGGGACGTCGAGCGCGAGGAGGCCGAGCTCGGCGGGCGCGCCGAGGCGCTCGCCGCCGAGATCGGGTCGCTCCGTCGCGTCCCCGAGAGCGCCACCCGGGCACCCGGGCGGGGTCTGGACGCGCTCGCCGAGTGGGCGAGCCACGCCCGGTCGTCGCTCTTCGTCGCGCGTGGCGTGCTCGAGCAGGAGCGCGACCGGATCGTGACCGAGGCGAACGCGCTCGGCTCGGCCGTGCTCGGTGAGCAGCTCGGCGGCTCGAGCGCCGCGCTCGTCCGCGAGCGGCTCGAGGCGCGGCTGAGCTGAGGCGGCCCTACGGGAAGCGCCCGTCGCCCGGGCTCCGGTCGAGCGCGCCGCCGTCCCGGCAGCTCGTCGGGAGGGCGTAGGCGGCGCGGATCACGTTCCGCTCAGCGAGCCGGCGCTCGTACGCCCCGCGAACGAGCGGGCGCGCACGCTCCTCGGCGAGCCCGAGCCGCGTCGCGAGCGGAATCGCCTCCTGCAGCGCGAGGCACTCGGTGACGCCTTCACGCCGCTCCCCGCGCAGGTGGACGGCCTCGTGCGCGAGCACGACGACCGCCTCGACACCGCGCTCGCCGCGCTCGTCGCCCGCCGCGACGTCGCGCAGCGCGCGGCAGATGGACGGGTCGAGGTAGGCGAGCGCGCGGGCGGGGAACGCGACGCCGAGCGTGTCGCTCCCGGCGCCCGTGAACGCGTAGCCGTCGTCGCAGCGGACGCGCACGGGTCGGCCGGCGATCCGCCGCGCCTCGGACTCGAAGCGCGCCTCCGCCTGGGCGCGGTCGTCCTCTGAGAGCCCCTGCCACGTCGCGGCGCGGTCGCTGCGCGCGGCCAGGAAGACGACGACGGCCGCGGCGAGGGCACCGACGAGCCAGCCGACCCGGCGGCCGCGCGGCGGGCGTGGGGGCGGGGGCACGTAGCGGTAGCCGTCCTCCTCCTCCACGAACTCCCCGAAGCCGAGGTCCGCGTCCTCCGGCCCGGGCCGCCCGGCGACGGCCCGGCGGCCGGGGCGCTGCCCGCGGCCGCGGAGGACGAACTCGAGCTCGGTCGCCCCGAGCAGCACGAGCGGCAGCCAGAGCGGGAGCCACGCGCGCACGTCCTCCACGAAGAGCCACGCGACCACGACCACGAGCGCGGCCGCACGGGCCGCGGCCTGGACGGCGTCTCGGTCGGCGCGCGGCACGAGCGAAGCGTACGAGCGGCGGCGCGGCACGAGGGTAGAGTCGCCGCGTGCCGGCGACTCCGATGGACGGCAAGGCGCTCGCCGCGCGGATCCGCGACGACGTCGCGACGGAGGTCGCGGAGCTCGGGCACGTCGGCCTCGCGACGGTGCTCGTCGGCGACGATCCCGCCTCCGACGTCTACATCACCCACAAGCACCGGGCTGCCACGGAGGCGGGGATCGACGCCCGCGACATCCGGCTTCCCGCCGACACCCCCGAGGAGGACGTCCTCGCGCTCGTCGCCGAGCTGAACGCGGACGACGAGATCGACGGAGTCCTCGTGCAGGTGCCGCTTCCCGCGCACATCGACGAGACGCGCGTGACGTACGCCGTCGCCCCGGTCAAGGACGTCGACGGCTTCCACCCCGTGAACGCGGGGAACCTCTACCTCGGGACGCCGCTCCACGTGCCCGCGACGCCGGCCGGCTGCATGGAGCTCCTGGCCGCCTACGACGTCGATCCCACGGGCAGGGAGGCCGTCGTCATCGGCCGCAGCGAGATCGTCGGGCGGCCCGTCGCGATGCTGCTCCTGCAGGCGAGCGCGACGGTGACCATCTGCCACTCGCGCACGGCCGACCTCGCCGCGCAGGTCCGCCGCGCGGACATCGTCGTCGCCGCGGTCGGCGTGCCGGGGATCGTGACGCCGGAGATGGTGAAACCGGGCGCGACGGTCCTCGACGTGGGGCTGACCCGGACGGAGGACGGGATCCGCGGCGACGTCGACCCGGCCGTCGCCGACGTCGCAGGGCTTCTGACGCCGATGCCCGGCGGCGTGGGGCCGATGACGATCGCCATGCTCCTGCGAAGCGCCGTCAAGGCTGCGCGCTACCGACGCAGGATCCTTGCGTACCCGATGCTCTGAGCGGTACGTTTTTCGGCGTTCAGCGCATCCCGCGTCGGCCACGGCCGGCGCTACGCATCAGGGAGGACGTTCGTTGTCGGTAGAGACGGGCACCGTGAAGTGGTTCTCGAACGAGAAGGGTTTCGGCTTCATCGCACGCGAGGGCGGCGATGACGTCTTCGTCCACTTCTCGGCGATCACCATGGACGGCTACAAGTCCCTCACGGAGGGGCAGAAGGTGGAGTTCGAGGTCGTCCAGGGGCCGAAGGGCGCCCAGGCCGCGAACGTCACGGCTGCCGCGTAGTCGCAGCAGCCATCGGTCTCGCGGCGGGCCCCGACCGGGGCCCGCCGCATGTTCGTGGGGGAACCAGCAACCGACAGGTCTTCTGGAAGGATGAAACGGAATGTCGATCTCACGCGATCAGGTGCTCCACGTGGCGCGGCTCGCGCGCCTCGACCTCGCAGAGGACGAGGTCGAGCGGCTGACGGGCGAGCTCGGGGCGATTCTCGACGCCGTCTCGAAGGTCGCCGAGCTCGACCTCGCCGACGTTCCACCGACCTCGCATCCGCTCGACCTCGTCAACGCCTGGGCCGAGGACGAGCCGCACGCGTCGCTGCCGCTCGAGGACGTGCTGCGGAACGCGCCTGCGGCCGAGGGCAGCCTCTTCCGGGTGCCGCCGACCACGTGAGCGCGGTCGTCGACACCCTGCGCCTCACCGCCGAGGACGCGCTCGGCCTCGTCGAGCGCGGCGAGGTCAGCGCCGCCGAGCTCCACGGCGCGTACCTCGACGCGATCGGCGAGCGCGATCCCGAGCTGCACGCATTCCTCCGGACGGCCGACTACGACGGCGCGGCGGGCATCCCGATCGCGCTCAAGGACGTCATCTCGACGCGCGGAATCGAGACGACCGCCGGTTCGCGGATGCTCGAGCACTACGTCCCCGTCTTCGACGCGACCGTGACGAGCCGCTGCCGTGCGGCGGGCCTCTCGGTCCTGGGCAAGACGAACACGGACGAGTTCGCGATGGGCTCGTCCACCGAGAACTCGGCCTACGGGCCCTCGCGCAACCCGTGGGACCCCGCGCGCGTGCCGGGCGGCTCGGGTGGCGGCACCGCGGCGGCGGTCTCGGCAGGGCTCGCCCCGTGGGGGCTCGGCTCGGACACCGGCGGCTCGATCAAGCAGCCCTCGGCGCTCTGCGGGAACGTCGGCCTGCGCCCGACGTACGGGACCGTCTCGCGCTACGGCATCGTCGCCTTCGCGTCGAGCCTCGACCAGGTCGGCCCCGTCGCGAAGACCGTCCGCGACGTCGCGCTCCTCTACCGGATCATCTCGGGCAACGACCCGGCCGACACGACGACCGTCGAGCTGCCCGAGGCCGTGGTCGTGCCCGACGCCGAGCGGCTCGACGGCCTGCGGGTCGGCGTCCCGCGGCAGGCGGTGGCGCTCGAGGCGATCGAGCCCGGCGTCCGCGCCGCCTTCGATGCCACGCTCGCGCTCGCGGAGGAGCTCGGCGCCGAGCTCCGCGAGTGCGACCTGCCGCTCTCGTTCGACTACGGCATGCCCTGCTACTACCTCATCGCGCCGGCCGAGGCGTCGTCCAACCTGGCCCGCTACGACGGCGTGCGCTACGGCCTGCGGAGCGAGGGGGAGACCTACCGCGCGATGCTGGAGCGGACGCGCGACGCGGGCTTCGGCGCCGAGCCGAAGCGCCGCATCATGCTCGGCACGTACGCGCTCTCGGCGGGGTACTACGACGCCTACTACGGGCAGGCCCAGAAGGTGCGCACGCTGCTCGTGCGCGAGCACGCCGCCGCCTTCGAGGACGTCGACGTCCTCGCGATGCCGACGTCGCCCACCGTGGCGTTCCCGATCGGCGACAAGGCTGCCGACCCGCTCGCGATGTACGCGTGCGACCTCCTGACGATCCCGTCGTGCCTCGCGGGCCTGCCCGGGCTGAACGTCCCGTGCGGCTTCTCCGAGAGCCTCCCGGTCGGGCTTCAGCTCGTCGGGCCGCAGTTCGGCGAGAACGTCCTCTTCCGCGCGGGGCACGCGCTCGAGCGCGCGCTCGACCTCGATCTCGTCCCGGAGCGGCTCCGATGAGCGCCGGCACCTGGGAGCCGGTGATCGGGCTCGAGATCCACGTCCAGCTGAAGACGCGCACGAAGATGTTCTGCCGCTGCCCCGTGGGGTTCGGCGCCCCCGAGAACACGCAGACGTGTCCCGTCTGCCTCGGGTTCCCCGGCGCCCTGCCGGTGCCGAACCGGGTCGCGATCGAGTGGGTCGTGAAGCTCGGGCTCGCGCTCGGCTGCGAGATCGCGCCCCGGGCCGTCTTCGCCCGCAAGAACTACTTCTATCCCGACCTGCCCAAGGGCTATCAGATCTCTCAATACGATCTACCATCTTGCATCAACGGCAAGATGATAGTTCCATTGCAGGAAGGTGAACACGAGGTGGGAATCGTCCGCGCCCACCTCGAGGAAGACGCGGCGAAGAACGTCCACGTCGGCGGGAGCACGGGTCGCATCGGCGGCGCCGAGTACACCCTCGTCGACTACAACCGCGGCGGGACGCCGCTCGTCGAGATCGTGACCGCGCCGGACATCCACTCCGCCGAGGAGGCGAAGCGCTTCCTGCAGCTGCTCCGCCAGACGATCGTCGAGCTCGGCATCTCCGACGCGGAGATGGAGAAGGGGACGCTCCGGGTCGACGCGAACGTCTCCGTCCGTCCCGCGGGCTCCGCCGAGCTCCGGACGCGGTGCGAGATCAAGAACATGAACTCGTTCACGCACATCGCGCGCGGGATCGAGGCCGAGGTGGCGCGCCAGATCGGGATCTGGGAGTCCGGTGGCACGGTCGAGCAGCACACCTACGACTTCGACGTCTCCTCCGGCACGCTGACGGCGCGGCGGACGAAGGAGGAGGCCGACGACTACCGGTACTTCCCCGAGCCCGACCTCGTGCCGGTCGAGCCCCCGGCGGAGCTTGTCGAGCGGCTGCGGGGCGAGCTGCCGGAGCTGCCGGCGGAGCGCATCGCGCGCGTCGCGGGCACGCTCGACCACGACCGGGCGCTCGTGCTCGTCACGGGCGGGCTCGACGCGCTGTGGCAGGCGACGGTCGATGCGGGCGCGGAGCCGGTCGCCGCGAGCAACGTGATCGCGAATCAGCTCGTCGCGGCGGGCGTGGACGCCTCCGCGGTCGACGCCGGCGAGCTCGCACGGCTCGTCGAGGCGCGCGAGCGCATCCCCCGGGGCGCGTTCACCGAGGCGATGGCAAAGGTCGGCGACGCCGGGTTCTCGGCCGACCCGTACCTGGCGCAGGAGGCGGTCTCGGACACGAGCGCGCTCGAGCCGATCGTCGACGCGGTCCTGGCCGCCAACCCCGCTCAGGTGGAGCAGTACCGGGGCGGCAAGGACGGGCTGCTCGGGTTCTTCGTCGGCCAGGTGATGAAGGAGACGAAGGGCCAGGCCGATCCGCGGTCGGTCAACGAGCTCGTGCGCGCGAAGCTCGCGAAGTAGCCCGGTCCGCGCGCCGACGGCGCTCGTCTCAGGTTGTAACGTCCGGCGGGATGGCGCTCGCCGAGGGCACGGAGATCACGCTCGACGAGCTTCGCCTGGCGGCGCGCAACCATGCGATGCCGCTCGAGGCGCTCCGCTGGCCCGTGACGCCGGTCGGGCTCCACTACCTCCTGATCCACTACGACGTGCCGCTCGTCGATCCCGAGCGGTGGGCGCTCGAGATCGGGGGCGCCGTCGAGACGCCGCTCGTGCTCGCGCTCGACGACCTGCGCGCTCGCGACGCCGTCGAGCTGACGGCGACCATGGAGTGCGCCGGAAACGGTCGGGCGCTCCTCGAGCCGCGGCCGATCAGTCAGCCGTGGCTGACGGAGGCGGTCGGCACGGCACGCTGGCGCGGCGTCCGGCTCGCCGACGTGCTCGAAGAGGCGGCGCCGAGGGACACCGGTGTGGACGTCGTGTTCGCCGGGCTCGACCGGGGCATGGAGGGCGACGTCGAGCAGCGGTACGAACGAAGCCTTCCTCTCGCGGAGGCACTCGAGTCGGGCGCCGTGCTCGCCTACGAGATGAACGGGGCGCCGTTGCCGCCGCAGCACGGCTTCCCGCTCCGCCTCGTCGTTCCGGGCTGGTACGGCATGACCAACGTCAAGTGGTTGTCGGGGATCACCGTCGTGACGGAGCCGTTCGCGGGGTACCAGGTGGCCTCCGGGTACCGGTTCCGGCAGTCGGAGGACGAGGAGGGACGCCCGGTCACCCGAATGCGGCCGCGCTCGCTGATGGTGCCGCCGGGGATACCCGAGTTCGAGACGCGAGGGCGAATCCTGGACGTCGGTCCCGTCGTGCTCCAGGGGCGTGCGTGGTCCGGGAGAGCGCCGATCGAACGGGTCGAGGTGAGCACGGACGGCGGCTCCTCCTGGGCCGACGCGGCGCTGACGCGTGACCTCGAGGGGCCGTGGGCATGGTGCGGCTGGTCGTTCCCGTGGGACGCGGTCCCGGGAGAGCACGTCCTCTGCGCCCGGGCGACGGACGAGACCGGCGACACGCAGCCACTCGAGCCCGCGTGGAATCTCGGCGGCTACGAGAACAACGCCGTGCAGCGCGTTCGCGTCCTCGTGCGCTGAGCGCGGCGGAGCCGCCCGGGGGCGGCTCCACCGCTCGGCTCCGGTCAGTGGAGGGTGGCCCTGACCGCCGCCGTCCTCGTGTGCACGCCGAGCTTCGCGTACGCGTTCTCGAGGTGCCGTCGGACCGTCCCTCCGGAGATCCAGAGCCGCGCCGCGATCTGGGCGTTCGTCAGGCCCTCCGCCACGAGACCGATGATCTCGTGCTCGCGACGCGTCAACCTCTCGTCGCCGACGACCTCCTCGAACTGTGCGCTCACTTCCTCGCTCCCGGTGCGCGCTTCGCGGCGTAGTCGCCGAGGCCGTGCAGTCTGTTGAGCGCGTCGCTGCGGGCGTTGAGTGCCGCGACCCAGTCGGGCGTCGACGAGGTGCGGGCGCTCTGCCGGGCGTAGTCGCCCAGGCCGTAGTGCCGGTTCATCGCGTCGCTGCGGGCGATGAGCGCTTCGCGCCACCCGTCTCCCGGTGCGCCGAGCACGCGCCGCTGTGCGTGGTCACCGAGCCGATGCTCCTCGTTGAGCGCCTCGCTGCGTGCATTGAGCGCGGTGAGCCAGTCGGGCGAGCCGCCGGTCTGGGCGACGCCGGCCCCAACCGCGGCGGCGATGGACGCGACGGCGACGACGGTGATGCCGAAATGACGAGCCTTCATCTCTGCCTCCTCCGGATGCCGCTCGCCCCCGTGGCGATCGGACGCTCCGACCCTGCGATGCGGCATCCAGAAACGGCTCAGGCGCGGTAAGGACCCGGTAAGGAATCGCCCGGGTGACAGTGGTACGCTCGCCGCGGCGGGAGGTCAGGTGGAGCTCAGGATCCTCGGCTCGTTCGAGGTTTGCGACGACTCCGGCCGGGGGGTGAAGCTTCCCGCCGGGCGCGAGCGCGCGCTCCTCGCCGTCCTGCTGCTCCGCCGTGGCGAGGTCGTCTCGACCGACGCCCTGGTGGACGCCCTGTGGGGCGAGACGCCTCCGAGCACCGCCACGAAGGCCCTCCAGGGGTACGTCTCGCACCTGCGGCGCCTCCTCGACGAGGCCGGCCGCGGCCGAGCCCTCGAGACTCAGCCGCCCGGGTACCTCCTCCGGGTCGACGACGACCGGGTCGACGCATTCAGGTTCGAGGCCCTTGCGGCGCGCGGCTGGCGCGAGCTCGAGTCGGCGCCGGCGACGGCGCTCGCGACCTTCGAGGAGGCGCTCGCGCTCTGGCGTGGCCCCGCGCTCTCGGAGTTCGCCTTCGCGGAGTTCGCCCAGCCCGAGATCCGGCGTCTCGAGGAGCTCCGGCTCGAGACGGTGGAGGGCCGGATCGAGGCGATCCTCCGTCTCGGGCGGCACGGGGCGGTCGTCGCCGAGCTCGGGACGCTGGTCGAGGCGCATCCGCTGCGCGAGCGTCTCCGCGGCCAGCTCATGCTGGCCCTCTACCGCGCCGGCCGTCAGGCCGAGGCGCTCGAGGTGTACCGCGAGGGTCGCACGCTGCTCTCGGACCAGCTCGGGCTCGAGCCGGGAACCGACCTGCAGCGGCTCGAGCGGGCGATCCTCGAGCAGGATCCAGCCCTCGACGCGCCGGCGGAGCAGCCGCGCGAAGCAGGCGACGCGTCCTCCGGCGGTGGTCGTCGGCGCAGCCGGGCACAGACTCGTGTCCGTCGCAGTGCTGCTGGTGGCCGTCGCGATCGCGTCCGCCGCGCTGGGTTACTTCCTCGTGACCGACGGATCGCGCGCAGCGGCGGCAGCGCCGCCGCCTGCGCTCGTGGTGATCGACCCCACGAGCAACCGGGTCGTCGCGTCGATCAAGGTTGGCTCGCGACCGACCACGGTCGCTGCCGGCGCGGGCGGCGTGTGGGTCGGCGACACACGTGACGGGACCGTGACGCGGGTCGATCCGAAGACCCGAGAGGTGGAGACGACAATCGGGATCGGCGCCCCGGTCGTCGACCTGGCGATCGGCGCCGGCGGCGTCTGGGCTGCAACCGGGAGCTTCGGGGAGGTCGTGCAGATCGACCCCGACGTCGCAGCCGTGGTTCAGCGCGTGTCCCTCGGAGACCCCGACGATCCGATCGTGCCCCAGGCGACCTCGGTCGGAGCCGGCGACGGACGTGTCTGGGTCGGCGCCTTCGAAGGCCTCGCCCGTATCGACCCGCGGTCGGGGGACGTCGTCGAGCGGGTCGATCTGGGCTCCGGCAACGCCCTGCAGATCGCCGCCGGCGACGGGGCCGTGTGGGCGACGACCTTCGACAGCCGGGCGAAGCGCGTCGAGGCGAGCTCGGGCCGGGAGACGGCCGAGTACTACGCGGGTGGCTGGCTCGACCCTGTCGTGCTGGCCGGCGGTGCAGTCTGGGTGGGTGGCCAGAACGGCGTGTCGAAGGTCGACTCGGTGACCGGTGTCGAGCTGGTCTCGACGCGACCGGCCGGTGACGTCCTCGGAATTGCCTACGGAGACGGTTCGGTGTGGCTCGCATCCTTCTCCAACCCCGAGGTCGTCCGTGTCGACCCGAAGACGGGAGCGGTGGAGGCGCGGATCGCGACGGGCGGCTCGGGTCTCGAGGCCGCGTTCCACGACGGGCTCCTGTGGGTCGTCGTCGTTCCGCTGCCGGCCGCCTGACCGACGGCCGGTGGGTCACTCGGCGCGTCGCCGCGCGGCGATGCCCGGCACGCGCACCGTGCCGGCAACGATCCGCCGCCGGAGCTCTTCCACCTGCGCCGCGAGGGAGCGAGGCACCTTCGGGCTGATGCGTCCCAGCCCGGCCGCGCCGTCGCGCATCGTCAGCACCGTGTCCCGGCCGGTGCGAACCCGTTTCGCCTCGACCTGGCGGAGCACCTCGGCGAAGCCGGCCTCGAAGCTCTTGAGAACGCTCGTCAGGACGTGGGGGCCGAGGAACGACTGGTCGCTGTCCACGCCGACGGCCCAGACACCGGCGTCCGCCGCGGCCTTCATCGTCCCGAGCCCGCACCCGCCCGCGACGTTGAAGACCACGCCCGCCCCGCGCGCGATCTGCCGGCGGGCGAGCGCCGCGCATTTCGACGCATCCAGGAAGTCGTCCGAGTAGTCGACGAGAACCTTCACCCGCGGCGTCGCCCTCTTCGCCCCGGCGACGAAGCCATGGACGAACTCCGTGACCTGCGGGATCGCGATCCCGCCCACGACGCCGACCGTGTCCCGGCCGGGACGACGTGCCTCGAGCTTCGCCGCCAGCCAACCGGCGAGGAACGCCGCCTCGCGCGTCCGGAGGACGATCCCCTGGATGTTGGGCGGCGCGTTGGGAACCTCCGCTCGCGAGCCGTCGATCACGGCGAACCGCACGTCGGGATACCGCCGCGCGACCGCGGCCACCGGAGGATCGGCGTGAAGGCCCCAGATCGTCACGGCCTTGTAGCCCTGGCGGGCGAGGAGCGCGAGCGTGTCGGCGAGGTTCTCCCGGAAGGTCGGCGCCACGACCCGCCCACGAACGGTGCTGTGGCTCAGCGCGTTCCGTATCTGCTCGCACAGACGGAGGGTGTTCTCGCCCGCGCAGCCGCCGGGATCGAGCACGACGGCGATCTGCGGTCTGCTGGCCGCCGAGGCGACGCTCACCTGCGCGGTGAGCCCGAGCGTCACCAGCAGGAGCCCGATGGTCACCAAGCCGAGCCGCATCCGCGTGGTGCGCATGTGACGAACGTAACAGCCGGTGCGGCGAAGTTGAACCCGCAGCAGCGGCGCCCGTGGCAGGTGGCATCATCCCGGGACGGTGATCCGTCGCGCCCTCGCCTGGACGCTCGTCACCCCGCTCGCAGCGGCCGGAATCCTCGTCGCGCACGCCGCGGCCTACGGTCTGACCGGGACGCCGACAGGCCCGGTGCATGCGTACCTCGACCACGTGCCGCAGATCGTCGCCATCCTCGCGACGATCGGCCTCGTCGGGCTCGCCGTCCAGCAGCGCGGCGTCGGCTCGCGCTCGATCGGGGCATTCGCGCTCGCCGCCCCGGCGGGGTTCGCCTGCCAGGAGCACGTGGAGCGGCTCGTCCATACGGGCGAGATCCCGTGGCTCCTGACGACGCCGTCCTTCCTCGTCGGGCTCGCGCTGCAGGTGCCCGTGGCCCTCCTGTGCGTCCTCGTCGCTCGCCGCGTCGCCGGGACGCTCGCGTCGGTCCGCCCGCTGCGGCGCCCGCCCGCGCTCGCCGACGTCGCGCTCCCGCTCTCGGCGGCGCCCGCCCTCCGTCCCCTCACGGCCCGCCCGACCCGCGCCACGGGCCGCTCGCCGCCCGCGCTCCTCGCGACCTGAGCCATCGCCCGGGCCACCCCGGCCCGCGGCCTTCCCGAGGAGCGTCACATGAAAGGTCTTGCAACGCTGTGCGCCGTGCTGGTCGGCGCGTTCGCCCTCGCCGGGTGCGGCGACGACTCCGCGTCCGACGAGGGAGCCTCGACGGAGACCGTCGCGACGATGCCGGTCGAGACGGAGACGACCCCCGCCGAGACCACTCCGGCGGAGACGACGCCGACCGCGACGACGCCCGCCGCGCCGAAGCCGACGACGATCGCGATCCGGGTCGTCGGCGGCGTCCCGCAGGGCGGGATCGCACGGCCGAAGCTGAAGAAAGGCGATCGCGCGGTGATCGTCGTCCGCGCGGACGCGGGGGAGGCGATCCACATGCACGGCTATGACCTCGAGAAGCAGGTGACGCCCGGGAAGCCGGTGCGCCTGCCCTTCACCGCGACCATCCCGGGGCGCTTCGAGGTCGAGCTGCACCATCCGGACACCCTGCTCGCCGTCGTCACCGTGTCGCCGTGAACCTCGTCGCCCACGGCATCGGGTCGGTCCAGGACCTCCCGGTGCCGACGTGGCTCTTCTACTGGGGCGCCACGGTCGTCCTCGTCGTCTCGTTCGTCCTGCTGGGGGCGCTCTGGCGGCGACCTGTCCTGGGGAGCAGGGAGCACGGTCGCGCGCTCGGCGCGACCGTCTCCCGGCTCGTCCTCGGCCCGCTGCGGATCGCGGCGCAGCTCCTCTCCGTCGCGCTCTTCGGGCTCGTCTGGGCCGCCGCCCTCGTCGGCGACACCGATCCGTTCCGGAACCTCGCGCCGACGTGGGTCTACGTGATCTTCTGGCTCGGCGTCCCGGCCCTCTCGGTCGTCTTCGGGAACGTCTGGCGCGGGCTGTCGCCGTGGCGGGCGCTCGCCGACGGGTTCGTGTGGGTGCGGGAGCGGACCGGCGCCGACGTCCGGCCGCTCGCCGAGTACCCCGAGCGCCTCGGACGCTGGCCGGGCGCGGTCGTGATCTTCGCGTTCGTCACGCTGGAGCTGGCGTACTCCGACCCGGCGAGCCCGCGGGCGCTCGCGTTCGCGATCGCGCTCTACACGTACATCGCGCTGTTCGGCATGGCCGCCTTCGGCCGCGAGCAGTGGGAGCGGACGGGCGAGGGCTTCGCGGTCCTCTTCGGGCTGCTCGCGCTCGTCGCGCCGCTCCATGCGGAGGACGGCCGACTCCGCCTGCGCTGGCCCCTCACCGGGCTGGCCGGCGCCGAGCGGCTGCCCGGGACGGTGGCCTTCGTCTCGGTGATGCTGGGCTCGGTCCTCTTCGACGGCTACAGCCGCACCACCACCTGGCAGGACCTGATGGCCGACCTCGAGGCGCCGTACGTCGTCGACCGACCGGGGCTCGGGGAGCTGCTCGTGACGGTCGCGAGCATCGGCGGCCTGCTCACCGGCGTGCTCCTGATCGCGCTCGCGTACGAGGCCGCGTGCGCGCTCGCGCGCTCGTCCGTGAATGCGCCGCGCTCGCTCGTCCCGGACTTCCTCCGGTCGCTCGTGCCGATCGCGTTCGTCTACGTCGTCGCGCACTACGTGTCGCTCTTCCTCGTCCAGGGCCAGTTCGCGATCCCGCTTCTCTCCGATCCCCTCGGCCGCGGCTGGAACCTGTTCGGGACGGCCGACGTGGTGCCGAACCTCACCGTCATCTCGCCCAACACGACCTGGTACGTGCAGGTCGGGGCGCTCGTCGCAGGGCACGTCGCGGGGCTGGCCGTCGCGCACGACCGCGCCGTCACGATCTTCCCGGACAAGCGCGACGCGCTCCGCTCGCAGTACCCGCTGCTCCTGCTGATGGTGCTCTACACGGTCGGTGGCCTGTGGGTGCTCTCCCGCGGCTAGTCGCCCACCATCCCACCGGGCTCACGCTCGCGATCGAGCTCGCCGTCGTCGTCCTGCTCGTGGTCGTGTTCGGCGGGATCTGGCTCCGCGAGCGGCGGCGGCGGCTCGACCGGACGCGCCGCGTCCCGGAGATGCGCGACTAGCGCGGCGCGACGAAGCCGGCGTAGAGGAGCACGGCCGCAACGGCCGTGAACACGGCCCCGCCGCCCGCGCCGAGCCCCGCCGCCGCGCTCCCGACGGCGGCGGCGACCACGCCTGCGACGATCAGGCTGTTGCCGAGCGGCCGGCGCCTGAGGCCGAGGAGCGCAACCCCGACCGCCGCGACCGTGCCGCCGATGTTCCCGACGAGCGCCAGCACCCGCGCGGGAAAGAGGTCGAGATGCTCCGACGCGTCGGGGATCGCGCTGCCGCTCACGGCGGGGTCGATCGGCACGGCGAGCGCGACGCCGATCGCGAGCCCCGCGTAGACGAGCGCCACGGCCCCGGCGACGCGGACGCCCGCACGCAGCAGCGAGCCCGCGCCGAGCAGCGCGGCGGTGAGCAGTCCGCCGAAGAGGTAGTAGGCCCGGAACACCCGGTCGTCCCAGCCGGCCGCGGCGCCCCAGGCGAGCGCGCCGGACGCGGCGGCGAAGCAGGCGAGCGAGACGCCCCACGCGACGAGCTCCGGGGCACGGCTGCCACGCCAGCGGCGCGCGAGAGCGGCGGCCAGGCGCAGCGTGAGCACCGCGGCCGCGAAGGGCAAGAGCACGTCCATGCGGCGCCAATCTACGGCCACGCGTACCCTTCGAGCGCCCCGTCCCCACCCGGAGCGTCCCGCCACGTGAGTCTCCGCCGTGCCGCCTGGCTTACCGCCGCAGCGTCCTTCGTCGCTGCCGCGACGATGACCGCCGCCCAGGCGAACGGCGCGCGCGACCACGCCGCCCAGGCATGGAACGTGCTTCCGCCGGGACAGGCCGGCGGCGTCGGCCTCACGCGGAGCTCGACCGACCAGATCGCGCTCTACGAAGGGCTGACGCGCCTCCGGGAGAACGTCACGGCCGCCGACCTGCGCCGGTACTTCAAGCCGGAGACGCTCGGTCTCGCACCCGGCGACCGGGCCGTCCGCGTCGAGCGGCCCCGAGCGGGAGTGACGGTCACCCGGGACCGCTGGGGCGTGCCGCACGTCAAGGGGCGGACGGCGGAGGACGTCGCCTTCGGGGCAGGCTGGGCGACCGCGGCCGATCGCCAGGTGCTGCTGGAGCTCCTCCGCGGCCCGGGGCGCCTCGCGGCCCTCGACGCGCCCGGCCTCGATCCCTTCGCGTTCGCGCTCTCCGGGAGGACGTTCCGGTCGAGCCCGCAGACGGAGGCCGTGCTCGCCCGGCAGTTCGACCTCCTCCGGGCCCGCGGCGCGGCGGGCCTGCGCGCGATCCGGATCGTCGACGCGTACGTCGCGGGGATCAACGCGCAGTACCGGGCCACCGGGCTCCCGCTGCGCCGCTGGACGCGGAACGACGTCGTCGCGGTCGGCGCGCTGGTCGGCTCGGTCTTCGGAGCGGGCGGCGGAGACGAGGTGCGGCGCTCGCAGTTCCTGGACGCGCTCCAGCGTCGGCTCGGACAGGAGCAGGGAAGGCGCGTCTGGGAGGACCTGCGGCAGCGGGATGACCCGGAGGCGCGGGTCGCCGTCCCGGGCACGACGCGTTTCCGCTCGGTGGTCAGCGAGATCGGGAACACGGTCGTCGACGAGTCGTCGCCGGTGCCGTCGCCGGTCTCGACGCGCCTCTCGATGTCGAACGCGCTCCTCGTCGGTGGGCGCCGCTCGACGACGGGCAAGCCACTCTTCGTCGCCGGCCCGCAGGTCGGGCACTTCTATCCCGCAGTCCTTCTCGAGCTCGACCTCGAGGGCGGGGGCTACCGGTCGCGCGGTGTCGCGTTCCCCGGCATCTCGTTCGCGGTGCTGATGGGACGCGGGATCGACTTCGCGTGGAGCGCCACGTCGGCCGGCACCGATGTCGTCGACCAGTACGTCGAGACGCTCTGCGGCGGCGGCGACACGTCCTACCTCTGGCGCGGGCAGTGCCGTTCGATGACAACCGTCGACGCCGGCACGATCGCCGGACGGCCCGGCGAGGCCAACCGGCAGCTCGTCTACCGCGAGACGGTCCACGGCCCGGTGACCGGCTACGCGACCGTCGACGGCCGGCGCGTCGCGATCTCGGTCAAGCGCTCCACCCGGGGCCGCGAGCTCGCGTCGCTGCCGTTCTTCCTCGAGCTCTCACGCAACGAGATCCGCTCGGCGCGGAGCTTCGTCCGCGCCGCGGGGAGGATGGAGCTGGCCTTCAACTGGGTCTATGCCGACAGCCGCGACATCGCGCAGTACACGAGCGGCCGCATGCCCGTGCGACCACCGACCGTCGACGAAGGGCTCCCGACGAAGGGGACCGGCGAATACGAGTGGCAGGGGTTCCTCTCACCCGACGCCCACGTGCAGGTGGTCAACCCGGAGGGCGGGCTGATCGTGAACTGGAACAATCGACCGGCGGTGGGCGTGGCCGCCGACGACCGGTGGACGTGGGGCGCCGTGCAGCGGGTCGACCTTCTCTGGGCCGGGATCGGGCGTCGGCCGAAACACACGCTCGCGAGCGTCGTCGGCGTGATGAACGGTGCGGCGACGCAGGATCTCCGCCTCGTGCGCGTCTGGCCCGTGGTGCGCGACGTGCTCGCGCGCGGAACGGGGACGCCGCGCGCGGTCGCGGCCGCGCGGCGCCTCGACGAGTGGCTCTCCGCGGGAGGGAGCCGGCTCGACGCCGACCTCGACGGCAGGATCGACGCGCCGGGCGCGGCCGTGATGGACGCCCTGTGGGGCCGCCTCGCGAATGCCGTGCTCGCGCCCGTGCTCGACGCCGAGCTGCGCGCGCGGCTCGAGCGGCTCGTCCCCAACGACCCGGCGCTCGATCCGACGGGGTCGAGCGCGTCCAGCGGCTGGTGGTCGTACGTCCAGAAGGATCTCCGCGCGGTGCTCGGCCGCCGGGTTCCGGGCGCATTCGACACGCGGTTCTGCGGAGCGGGCGACGTGACGGCATGCGCGGCGTCGCTGTGGAGGGCGCTCGACGACGCGGCGGCGGCGCTCGAGGCGGCGCAAGGCCCCGATCCGGCGGGGTGGCGCGCGGACGCGACGGCCGAGCGGATCCGCTTCGCGCCCGGGATCCTGACGCGCACGATGCGCGGCTCGAACAAGCCGACGTTCCAGCAGGCGATTACCTTCGCGACCCATCGATAGGCTGGAAGCCGTGGCACGGCGCCCGCAGAAGCTGCTCACCCCGGGGCCGACCTCCGTTCCTCCGGAGGTCCTGCGCGCGCTGGCCGAGCCCGTGCTCCATCACCGCTCGCCGGACTTCGCCGAGGTCTTCGACGCCGCGCAGGAGCGGCTCCGGGCGGTCTTCCGGACGGAGCGCGACGTTCTCCTCTTCACCTCGTCGGGAACCGGCGCGTTCGAGTCGGCGGTCGTCAACCTGCATTCGCCGGGCGACCGCGTGCTCGCCGTGTCGCAGGGCGAGTTCGGCGAGCGCTGGCAGAAGATGGCGACCGCGTTCGGCTGCGACGTCGTCCCGCTCTCGTACGCCTGGGGCCAGGCGCCACAGCCCGACGACCTGCGGCGCTCGCTCGCCGAGAGCGGCGCCGGCTCCGTCGTCCTCGTCCACTCCGAGACGTCGACCGGGGTCGTGTGCGACCTCGAGCCGCTGCTCGCCGTCTGCGCCGAGGCGGGGGCGCTGTCGATCGTCGATGCCGTCTCCAGCCTCGGCGCCGTGCCCCTCGAGACGGACGCGTGGGGAGCCGACGTCGTCGTGACGGGATCGCAGAAGGCGCTGATGACGCCGCCCGGCCTCGCGTTCGCCGCGATCTCCGAGCAGGCATGGGCGCGCAGCGAGCAGGCGACGCTGCCGCGCTTCTACTTCGACTGGGGCAGGCAGCGCAAGGCCCAGGCGAAGCACTCGACCCCGTTCACGCCGGCGACGTCGCTCGTCGTCGCGCTCGTCGAGGCCCTGGGCGTCGTCCTCGCCGACGGCCTCGAGGCCGCCTTCGCACGTCATCGCGCGCTCGGCCGCGCGACCCGGGCCGGCGTGAAGGCGATCGGGCTCGAGCTCTACTCGCCCGACGACGACAGCGCCGCCGTCCTGACCGGGGCATTGACCCCGGAGGGCTTCGACGCGGTCGAGCTTCGGCTCGCGCTGCGCGACCGGCACGGGATCACGATCGCGGGCGGGCACGGCGAGCTCGTCCCGCGGCTCTTCCGGATCGGTCACATCGGCCACGTCACGGTCGACGAGATCGCCGAGGCGCTCACCGCGATCGAGGACGAGCTGGTCGCCGCCGGCGCCCAGGTCGAGACCGGCCGCGCGGCACCCGCGGCGCTCGAGGCGTACGGCTCCGTCGCGACGGCCTGACGTGCGCGTTCTCGTCCGCGAGACCATCGCCGAGGCGGGCATCGACCTCCTCCGCGAGCGCTTCGACGTCGACGTCGACGGCGACTCGCCGCTCGAGGAGATCATCGGAAACTACGACGCGATCGTCATCCGCTCGGCAACGCGTCTGACACGCGACCTGATCGAGCGCGCGCAGCGGCTCAAGGTGATCGGCAGGGCCGGGGTCGGGGTCGACAACGTCGACGTCGACGCGGCGACGCGCCAGGGGATCGTCGTCGCGAACGCGCCCGAGTCGACGGTGGTCTCGGCCGCCGAGCAGACCATCGGCCTGATCGTCGCGCTCGCGCGCAACATCCCGCAGGCCCACGCCGCGCTCAAGGACGGCCGCTGGGAGCGGTCGAGATGGGGCGGCATCGAGCTCGCCGGCAAGACGCTCGGGGTCATCGGCTTTGGACGGATCGGCCAGCAGGTGGCGCGCCGGGGGCTCGGCCTCGGGATGGACGTGCTCGCCTTCGACCCCTTCGTCGGCCGCGACCGCTTCCGCGACCTCGGCGTCGAGCAGGCGGAGACGGTCGACGAGGTCCTCGCCGGGAGCGACGTCGTCACCCTGCACTCGCCGCTCACGGACTCGACGCGACGGCTGATCGACCGCGAGGCGATCGCGAAGATGCGCGACGGCGCACGGCTCGTCAACGCGGCCCGCGGCGCGCTCGTCGACGAGGAGGCGCTCGCCGAGGCGATCGAGTCCGGCAAGCTCGCGGGCGCCGCGCTCGACGTCTTCTCGGCAGAGCCGTACGAGGGGCCGCTGCTCCAACTCGACCGCGTCGTCGTCACCCCGCACCTCGCGGCGTCCACCGACGAGGCGCAGGACCGGGCGGGCGTCATCGTCGCGGAGCAGATCGTCGCGGCGCTCGACGGCGGCATCGTCTCCAACGCCGTCAACATCCCCGTCGTCGACCAGGCGGACCTCGAGGTGCTCGGGCCGTTCATCCCGCTCGCGGCGCAGCTCGGCCGGATCGCGGTGCGCCTCGCGGCCGACCGCCCGCACCGGATCACCGTCGCCGCGCACGGCCCGCTCTCGGAGTCGGACACGCGGCTCCTCACCGCGGCAGCCCTGAACGGCGCCTTCCAGGAGCGCGTCGACCAGGTCGTGAACGTGGTCAACGCGCCGCTCATCGCGGCCGAGCGCGGCATCGAGGTCGTGGAGGAGCGGAACCGCGCGTCGCGCGACTACACGAACACCGTCGAGGTGCGGATCGACGCCGACGGCGAGGAGGTGACGGTCTCGGGCACGACGATCGGCCCCGAGCCCAGGCTCTTCCTCGGCGGCGCGCTCGGGTTCGGGATCGACATCGAGATCGGGCCGCACATGGTCTTCGTCCGCTACGAGGACCGTCCGGGGGTGATCGGCATCGTCGGGTCGATGTTCGGCGACGCCGGCGTCAACATCGCGAACATGGCAGTCTCGCGGACGCGGGAAGGAGGCGAGGCGCTGATGGTCTTCTCGATCGACACGCAGGCGACGAGCGAGCTCGAGGAGGCGCTGCACGCGATGGGCTTCGACGACATCCGCTTCGTCGAGCTCGGGTGAGCGCTCGCGAGGATGCGCCGTCCGGCGCGGAGCCGGAGTGGCCCGGGTCCGTCGAGCGCGTCGCCGCGTTCCTCCGCGCGACGGGCGCCGAGGCGCGGCTCGAGGAGCTGCCGGTGCCGACGCCGACCGCCGCCGACGCGGCGGACGCGGTGGGATGCACCCTGGGCCAGGTCGTCAAGTCGCTCGTCTTCGTCGGCGACGGCACGCCGGTCGTGGCGCTCGTCCCGGGCGACCGCAAGGCGGACACGGGCAAGATCGCCCGCGCGCTCGAGGCGCGGAAGGTGACGATCGCGAGCGCGGCCGAGGTGCTCGAGGCCACGGGGTTCGCGCCGGGCGCGGTCTCGCCGTTCCCGCTCGAGCGCGTGCCGGTCGTCCTCGTCGAGCGGACGCTTCTCCGATACGGCGTCGTCTGGGCCGGAGCGGGCTCGGACCGGCACATGCTCGCCATCGCGCCGCCGGAGCTCGTGCGCCTCACGCGCGGTCGGATCGAGGACCTCGTGCTGGAATCTCCATAATCCTCGAGAGACGACGGCGAACGGAGGGACGCTCGAGATGCAGGAGACCGCAAAGATCTGGATGAACGGCGAGCTCGTCGACTGGGGGGACGCGACGATCCACGTCGGGGTCCACGGCCTCCACTACGGGACGGGCGTCTTCGAGGGCATCCGGGCCTACGAGACGACGAAGGGCCCGTCCGTCTTCCGGCTGGCCGAGCACATCCAGCGACTCCACGCGAGCGCGAAGCTGCTCTACATGGAGATTCCGTTCTCCGTCGAGGAGATCCGGTCCGGCGTCCACGAGCTCGTGCGCGCGAACGGGCTGCCCTCCTGCTACATCCGGCCGATCGCGTTCTTCGGCTACGGCTCGCTCGGCGTCCACACGCGCGGGAACCCGGTGGAGACCGTGGTCATGAGCTGGCCGTGGGGCGCCTATCTCGGCGAGGACTCGCTGACGAAGGGGATCACGGCCAAGATCTCGTCCTGGACCCGCGTCGGGCCGAACGTGATCCCGCACGTGGCCAAGGCGACCGGCATCTACCTCAACTCGATGCTCGCGACGACCGAGGCGCAGCGCGGCGGCTACGACGAGGCGATCATGCTCACCGACCAGGGGTTCGTGGCGGACGGCCCGGGCGAGAACATCTTCGTCGTCAAGGACGGCCGCATCCTGACGCCGCCGCTCTCGACGTCGATCCTCCCGGGGATCACCCGCGAGAGCGTGATCGAGATCGCTCGCGACCTCGGGTACGTGGTCGAGGAGACGGACATGATCCGCACCGACCTCTACCTCGCCGACGAGCTGTTCATGACCGGCACCGCCGCCGAGGTGACGCCGGTGCGCGCGGTCGACGACGTCGACCTCGGGGTCGGGCCCGTGACGCTCGAGCTGCAGCGCGCGTACCTCGACGCGGTCAACGGCCGCGACGAGCGCTGGAGCCACTGGCTGGACGTCGTCGAGACCGTCCCCGCGACCGCCTGACGCGCGGCCTCAGCCGCGGGACGCGAGGATCGCCGCGACGACGCGGTCCTGCTCGTCGTCCGTCAGCGCCGAGCCGCTCGGCAGGCAGAGCCCGCGCTCGAAGAGCCGCGCCGAGACGTCGCCGCCGAACGACGCGTGCGAGGCGAAGAGCGGCTGGAGGTGCATCGGCTTCCAGAGCGGCCGCGCCTCGATGTCCTCGGCCTCGAGCGCGAGCCGGATCCGCTCGCGGTCGGCCCCGAACGCCTCGGGGTCGACGACGAGGCACGTGAGCCACGCGTTCGTCGTGCCGTAGGCCGCCTCCGGCATGAACGCGATGCCCGGCACGTCGAGCAGCTCGCGGTAGCGGTCGCGGATCCGCCGCCGTGCCGCGACGCGGTCGGGGAGCGTCTCGAGCTGTGCGCGGCCGAGCGCCGCGAGCAGGTTGCTCAGCCGGTAGTTGAACCCGACCTCGACGTGCTCGTAGTGGGCCACGGGCTCGCGCGCCTGGGTCGAGAGCTTGCGCGCGTGCTCGACCCAGCCGCCGTTCTCCGAGACGAGCATCCCGCCGCCGCTCGTCGTGATGATCTTGTTCCCGTTGAAGGAGAACGCCGCGAGCGCGCCCTGGCCGCCGGCCGGCGCGCCGCGGTAGGTCGAGCCGAGGGACTCCGCCGCGTCCTGCACGAGCCGGACGTCGTGCCGCTCGCACAGCTCGCGGAGCGGGTCGTAGTCGCAGCACTGGCCGTAGAGGTCGACCGCGACGACGGCGCGGACGTTCGCGCCGGCCGCGCGTCGCTCGACGATCCCGCGCTCGAGCAGGTCGAGGTCGAGCGTCCAGGTCGCCTCGTCCGCGTCGACGAAGAACGGCGTCGCGCCCGTGTACATGATCGCGTTCGCGCTCGCGGCGAACGTGAACCCGGAGCACGCGACCTCGTCGCCGGCGCCGATCCCGAGCACGACGAGCGCCAGGTGGAGCGCCGCCGTCCCGCTCGAGAGCGCGACCGCGTTCGGGACCCCCGCGACGGTCGCGAGCTCCGCCTCGAACGCGTCGACCTGGGGGCCGAGCGGGGCGATCCAGTTCGAGTCGAGCGCCTCGGCGACCAGCTCGCGCTCGCGTCCGGAGAGGTGGGGAGGGGAGAGGAGGATCCGGGCCACGCCCGGCTGACCCTAGACGCTGCCCGCGGGAGCTGGCGTGACGGCGGCGGCCTCTGCTGGACGAGTGCTCAGACGGCGGCCGGGACCAGTACGAGGCGAACGGAGCCTCGTCGGGCGCCGCGGAGCGGCTCGTAGCGGGAGAGGAGGACCTCGTGACCGCGGCCGACGACGCGCAGGTGGATGTGCGGTGGGCGGCCCTCGTACGACGCGGGATACGGCCCCGTGAAGCGGAAGCGGCCGCTGCGGTCGACGTTCACGGTCGCGCTGAGCGCTCGGACGTACCGTCCCTTGGCGTTCGCCTGCCACAACTCGACGCGGCGCCGGGGATCGGCCCGCAGCCGACCGACGAGAGCACGACTCCCGTCAGCACGTGACCCTGGCCGATGCTGGACCGCACCGGGGGCGAGCCGCGGCCGAAGGGGCCGAACGCGTCGGGCGGCGTCGCCTGGCACGCCGTCCCAGCGGCACCGGCGCCGGGGCGACCAGGAGGAGCGTCGTCCCGATCGCGGCGAGCCACCCGCGTCGCCTCATGGACGGGTTCCTACCAGAGCGGGGATACTTTCGCCATGAGCCACGGCATGGTGTTCCTCGGCTTCGGGAAGTACGTCAGGGCCGACCGGATCTACGCGCTCGAGCCGATCGTGGGCGACGACCGCGGCAGCGGCAGCCGGACACTCGTCTGGGTCGAGGGGATCCCCGAGCCGGTCGTCGCCTCGCGGACGCAGGAGACGATCCTCGCCGAGATCGAGGCAGCCGCGGATCCGGGCGGGGGCCGTCGCCGCCGCTCCGGCCGCGGTGGGCTGACGCGGCACCCGCAGCTCTTCGAACCGCCCGAATGACGTTCGCCGAGCTCGTCGCGGGGAGCGTCCACGACGCGGCTCCCGCGCTGCTCGGCTGGACGCTTCTCGTCGACGGCGTCGGCGGGCGGGTCGTCGAGGTCGAGGCGTACGCCGAGGACGACGAGGCGAGCCACTCCTACCGGGGCCGCACGACGAGGAACGGCACGATGTTCGGCGCGCCGGGGCGTCTCTACGTCTACCGCTCGTACGGGATCCACTGGTGCGCGAACGTCGTCTGCGAGGAAGAGGGACGCGGCGCCGCGCTTCTGCTTCGGGCGCTCGAGCCGACGCACGGGCTCGACGAGATGGCGCGCCGCCGAGGGCTCGACGACCCGCGGCTCCTCTGCTCGGGCCCGGGCCGGCTGACGCAGGCGCTCGGGCTCACCGACGCTCACGACGGCGCGAGCCTCGCCGAGCCGCCGTTCGCGCTCGTCCCGCCCGCCCGGCCGGTCGCGTTCGAGCGGTCGCCGCGGATCGGGATCAGCCGCGCGGTCGAGCGGCCGTGGCGCTACGTCGAGGCGGGGACTAGCTGGTCGAGCCGCGCCCGACGAGCAGCGTGATCGGCAGACCCGGCCGCACCGCGATCCCGGCCTCGACGCTCTGCTGGAGCACCGTGCCCGACGGGCCCTCTCCGTAGCGGACGCGGAGCTTGAGGCGGAGCTTCCGGCTCCGCTCGCGGGCGGCCGGCAGGCTCGAGCCGACGAGGTTCGGGACGAGCCCGTCGGGCGCGGCCGTGACGAAGATCCGCACGGTGCCGTTCGCGGAGAGGAAGCCGCCGCTCCGCGGCAGCTGCCGGACGACCTCACCGGGCCGCGTCTTCGGCTCGGCGGGGACGTAGATCACGTCGGGCGTGAGCGGCACGGACGCGAGGGCCGAGCGGGCAGACTCGATGGAGCGCCCGACGAGGGTCGGCACCGAGACCTCGTTCGCGTAGCAGCGGGCGGTCGTGCTCGGCGGCGAGTCGGAGAAGTACGAGACGACGCGGGTGTTCGGGCAGTAGCCGTTGTCGCGCCGCCAGCGGCCGTCGCGGAAGACGACCCGGAGGCTCGTCGACGGCAGGTACGGGGCGGGGTTGAAGGAGCGGGGCGGCTCGTCGGCGAGCGCCTTGGACATGAACGCCTTCCAGATGAGCGCGGGGAGCGTGCCCCCGGCGACCGGCTCGCCGTTGAACTCCGTCTCCATCGGGCGGAGCTCGTTCGGGTAGCCGACCCACACGGCCACGGCGAGCTCCGGCGTGTACCCCACGAACCAGGCGTCGCCGTAGTCGTCGGTCGTGCCGGTCTTCCCGGCTGCGGTGCGGACGCCGAGGTCGGCGCGCTTGCCGGTGCCCTGCTCGACGACCTGCTCGAGGATCGAGGTGATCGTCTCCGCCTGGCTCTTCGTGAGGATCGGCTTCCGGACGGGCTCGTTCTGCCGCACCTCGCCGGTGCGGCGGAGCTTGACCGTCCGCACGACGCGCGGGCGGTCGCCCATGATCGAGCCGTCGACGCGCTGGCCGTCGTTCGCGATCGTGGCGTAGGCGCGCGTCATGTCGAGCGGGTTGACGGCGACCGCGCCGAGCCCGATCGAGAAGTACGCGGGGAGCTTCGAGCGGATCCCGAGCTGCTTCGCAGTGTCGACGATCGAGCGTGGGCCGACGATCTTCGTGAGCTGCGCGTAGACCGAGTTGTCGGACGAGATCATCGCGCGGGCGAGGTCGACCTCGCCGAGGTAGGTCCCCTCGTAGTTCGAGACCTTCCAGACGCGGTCGCCCGCGTCGATCTCGATCGGCTTGGACGTGATCCGCGTCGAGGGCGCGATCCCCTGCCGGAACGCGCTCGCGAGCACGATCGGCTTGAAGGAGGAGCCGGGCTGACGCTCGGCCTGCGTCGCGAGGTTGAACTGGCTGCGGCGGAAGTTCGTGCCGCCGAACATCGCCTTCACGCCGCCCGTGCGCGGGTTGATCGCGACGAGGGCCGCGGCCGGCCCGTTCGACTGGTGGAGCACCTTCTGGATCGCCTCGCGGGCCTGCTCCTGGAGTTCGAGGTCGATCGTCGTCGTCACCTCGAGGCCGCCGCCGAAGACCCGCTCGGCGCCGTACTCGGCCACGAGCTGGTCGGTGACGTAGTTGACGAAGTACGGGGCGGGGCCGCGCGTGCCCGGAAGCCGCACCTCCTCGGGCTTCGGCAGCGGGGCGTCGTCGGCCTTCCGGTGCTCGGCGGCGGTGATCCTGCCCTGGTCGAAGAGCTGGTCGAGCACGGTAGGAGCGGCGCTCGCGGGCAGCGACCGGATGCTGCACGGGGTCGTACAGGGACGGGCTCGCCGGGATGCCCGCGAGGAGCGCCGCCTCGGGGAGCGTCAGCTCGGCGGCGCTCTTGCCGTGGAAGTAGGTGCGGGCAGCCTGGAGGATCCCGTACGCGCCGTTGCCGAAGTAGATCGTGTTCAGGTACGCGGTCAGGATCCGGTCCTTCGACCAGCGCTGGGTCAGCTGCCAGGCCAGGGCGGCCTCGCGCACCTTGCGGCCGATCGTCTGCTCGTTGCGGCTGTAGGCGTTCTTGACGTACTGCTGCGTGATCGTGGAGCCGCCCTCGACGACGCTCTGGCTGCGGATGTCCTGCCAGAGCGCGCGCACGATGCCGCGCACGTCGACGCCGTTGTGCTCGTAGAAGCGCTTGTCCTCGACCGCGACGATCGCCTGCTTCATGATCGGCGAGATGTCCTTGGATGCGACGAGGACGCGGCTCTCGTCGCCACGGAGGATCGCGAGCACCCGGCGCTCGCCGAAGCGGTTCGGAGCCGAGTAGACGACCGTGTCGATGTCTCCCCGCGCCTTCGACGGGTCGAGCGCGTCGAGCTCGCTGCGGATGGCCGTGATCAGGCCGTAGCTGAAGGACGCCGCGGCGAGCGCAAACAGCACGAGCAGCAGCGCCAAGAGCCGCGGCTTCCGGATCCGGCCGCGCCTGGGCGAGGCCTCCTGACGTCGTCGGAGCCGCACTACGCGCCGGATTGTAGCCCCGTGCGGCCGTTTTCAGGCGTCGGCGAGCACGGCGAGGAGCTCCTCGCCGTAACGGTCGAGCTTGGCCGGGCCGAAGCCCTTGACCGCGGCCAGCTCGGACGTCGAGCTCGGTCGTGACGCGGCCAGCTCTCGGAGCGTCGCGTCGTGCAGGACGACGTAGGCGGGCACCCCGTCCTCGCGCGCCCGCCTCGACCGCCAGGCGCGCAGCTCCTCGACGAGCGGCTCCGATTCGCCGCCGGGGGTGGCGCGGTGCCCGCCGAGCGCCGGCAGCGCGACCTCCGGCCGCGCCTGGAGCACCCGGAAGCCCTCGCGCTCGATCTCGACGAGCGCGCCCGCCGCCTCGAGCGCGCGGACCCAGCGGCCGACCTCCGAGCCCGACGCCGCGGCGAGCGAGCCGAACGCGGAACTGCGGCGGGCCGACGGTGGCGCGGCGACCGAGCCGCGGAGCATCGCGACGAGGCTCCGCCGGCCGAGCGGCCAGTCGAGGCCGGCGACGGCGTCGACGATCGCGCGCGCAGGATCGTCGGGGAGCGCGGCCAGCGTGGGCGCCGCGACCGACCCGGCGCGCGGGGCGCAGACGTCGCACGCACCGCACGGGACGGCGAGCGTCTCGCCGAAGTGCTCCGCGACCTGGAGGTGGCGGCAACGGTCGCTCTCGGCGAACGAGACGATGCGGTCGACCCGGACGGCCGCAGCGCGCGCCGAGCGCGTCAGGAGCGACTCGAGCGCGGCGCCCGCGCCGTCGCCGACCGGCAGCAGCTCGACCTGCATCGCTCGCCCCGCGTCGTAGTCGCGGCGGACGATGCCGGCCTGCTCGAGCAGGCCGACGAGCACGCGCGGGTCGTGCCGGTCGCCGACCGCGTCCGCGAGCACTCCCGGCTCGATCGTCCCGCCGGTCGCGCGGATGGCGCGGTAGACGGCGCGCAGCTCGTCCGCGGTCGGGACGCCGCCCAGCGCGAAGCGTCGGAGCGCGGTGGCATCGGCGTCGCCTGCGAGGAGCACGGTGTCGCTCGGGGCGCCGTCCCGGCCTGCGCGGCCGACCATCTGCACGTAGCTCTCGAGCGAGTCGGGCAGGTTGACGAGGGCGACGAGCCGCACATCGGCCTTGTCGATCCCCATCCCGAACGCGGTCGTGGCGACGACCACGGGGAGACGGCCGGTGACGAACGCGTCCTGGACGCGTGTCCGCTCGCCGGGCTCCAGCCCGGCGTGGTAGTGCTCCGCCCGGATCCCGTGGCCGCGGAGCGTGCGGGCGATCTCCTCGCAGCTGCGGCGCGAGCGCGCGTAGACGATCGCGGAGCCGCCGTCGGTCGCGCGGAGGCGCCGGAGCAGCGCCCGCAGCCGCTCCTCGGCGTTCTCGGCGCGCTCGACGTCGTAGCGGAGGTTCGGGCGGTGGACGCTCGTCCGCACGACCTCGAGCCGCCGGCCGAGGGCTTCCGCGATGGCGTCCGCGTCCGCGGGGGTCGCGGTCGCGGTCATCCCGAGCACCGACGGCGAGCCGAGCTCGTCGAGCGCCCGGCGGATGAAGAGGTAGTCGGGGCGGAAGTCGTGCCCCCACATGCTCACGCAGTGCACCTCGTCGATCACGACGAGGCCGACGCCGATCTCGCGCAGCGTCCGGACGAAGGAAGCCTGGCGGAGCCGCTCAGGGGCGGCGTAGAGGATTCGCGTGTCGCCGGCGGCGACCCCGCGCAGCCGGGCCGCGGCGTCGTCGCCGGTCAGCGTCGAGTTGACGAACGTCGCGGTGGCGGCGATCGGCGCCGGCAGCTTGTCGACCTGGTCCTTCATGAGCGCGATCAGCGGCGAGAGGACGAGCGTGGGGGAGGGCCGCAGCATCGCCGCGAGCTGGTACGTGAGCGACTTCCCGGCGCCCGTCGGCATCACGGCGAGCGTGTCCACGCCGGCGAGCGCGGCGCGGACGACGGTCTCCTGCCCGCTGCGGAACCCGTCGAAGCCGTAGAGCTCGCGCAGCGAGGCGCGGAGGTCGACCTCGGTCACCCGAACGAGTGTACGGCCGGGGTCGGAACGCGTCTGTGACGGCTTCGTCGCCGGTCAGCGACGCAGCGCGGCGTCGAGGAAGGCGACCGCCTTCGGGTACGCGTCGAGCTTGTTGTGGAGCTTCTGCAGGCCGTGCCCCTCGTCCGGGTAGACGAGGAGCTCGCACGGGATTCCGCGGTCGCGCAGCGCCCGGTGGAGCTGCTCGGCCTCGCTCAGAGGGACGCGCGGGTCGTTCGCGCCATGGATCAGGAGGAGCGGCGCCTCCATCCGGTCGACGTGCGTCAGCGGCGAGACCTCCGTCAGGAAGTCGAGGTCGTGCTCGAGCGAGCCGTACTCGCGCTCGCGGAGGGCGCGGCGGTACGCGGACGTGTTGCGGAGGAAGGTGACGAGGTGGGAGATCGCGACGACGGCGATGCCCGCCGCCCAGCGCGCCGGCTCGAAGGCGAGCCCCGCGAGCACCATGTAGCCGCCGTAGGAGCCGCCGTAGAGCACGACCCGATCGCCGTCGATGCGCGGGTCGCGGAGGAGCTCGTCGCGCAGCGTCGTCATGTCCCGCACCGAGTCGAGGCGAAGCCGTCCGTCGTCGAGGTGCTCGTAGCGCTTGCCGTAGCCCGTCGAGCCGCGCACGTTCGGCTGCGCGACCGCGTAGCCGTGCGCGACGAGGTACTGGATCACCGGCATCCACATCGGCCGCCGCTGCGACTCGGGACCGCCGTGCACCTCGACGACGACCGGCCACGGCGGCTCGGTCGCGGGCTCGAAGAGGAGGTAGGGGATCGACTCGCCGTCGAACGAGGCGAACCGACGCAGCGACGGGGCGCTGGAGCTCGTCCGGCGGAACCCGGACGGGAGTCTCCGTCACCGCCTCGGCGGCCCCGCCGCCCTCGAGGTCGAGGCGGAACGCCTCCCAGGCCCGGCGAGGGGAGGAGAACCCGTATGCGAGCCACCGGCCGTCCTCGGAGAGGCGGATCGCGTCGACGACGCCCACGTCGGGCAGCTCCAGCTCGCGGAGCTCCGCGAGCGTCGTCGGGTCGTGCAGCGTCAGGCGCGAGGCGCCGTCGACGTTCGCGTGCACGACGAACGACCTGCCCTCGACGTCCGCGTCGACCTCGAGGTCCCATTCGTCCTCGAGCACGTACGCCCAGCTGTGGCTCGCGAGGTCGTACCGCGCGATCCCGGCGACGTCCCTCCCCGAGTCCGTCGAGAAGGCGAACGAGCGGGAGTCGCGGGCCCAGGCGGGGGCGCCGAAGCGCGCGTCGTCCTCCTCCGGCGCGACGTGCACGGTCTCGCCGCTCGACAGGTCGACGAGATGGAGGTCGTTGTCGCCCGTGCGCTCCGTCAGTCGAAGGACGCCGAGCAGATTCCCGTCCGGCGAGAACCCCGTCACCTCGCAGTAGCCGCCCGGCGCGAAGACGCAGCGCTCCTCGCCCGTCGCCAGCGTGTGGACGAAGACGTCGAGGTCCTGCCCGTTGCGCCGGTTGCAGGCGTACGCGAGCAGCGTCCCGTCGGGCGACAGCCGCGGCGTCAGGTGGAGGAAGTCGGGCTCGACGACGAGGGGCTCGTGCGGCGCCCCGGGCTCGGGATCGGCGAGGTAGAGCTGCGCGCGCTCGTTGCCGCCGGCGTCGACCGAGAGGAGCAGGCGCCCGCTGCCCGGGACGAAGCGGCCGTCGACGGGCTCGTCCAGCTCCGTCAGCTGTCGCGGCACGTCCGTGCCGGGCGCGGTGAGGTAGAGCTGGAGGCTCCCGGGCACGTTCCAGCGCACGAGCATCGCGCCGTCCCCGCGGATGTCGGCCGGGACCGCCGAGCTGACCGTCAGCAGGGTCTCGAGCGACGGCAACGCGGCTCGGTCGCTACACCCGCTGGGAGGCGACGATCGGCGTCGTCGTCGGTGCGTCGACGCCGCCCTCGTCCTCGACCGTCACGAGCACGACCGACCCGCTGTCGACGGGCTCATCGACCGGGACGACGTCGCGGGCGCCGCCGCCCTCGAAGACGCCCGCGCGCACCGGCGTGTCGCCGTCCATGACCCAGACCTCGTACGTCTTGCCCGCGGGCGCCGCGCCGAGCTCGTCGAGCACGAGGACGGCGTTGCCGCCCTCGCCGACCACGAGGCGTCCGGAGCCCGACTCGAGCGCGACCGTTTGCGCGTCTGGGTCGGCGAGGAGGGCCGAGGTCGCCCGCTCGCGCTCGAGGGCCGTCCGTGCGTCGTCGAGGTCGTTCGCATTGACGGCGCCCCAGATGCCGAGCGCCACGGCGGCGGCAGCCGCGACGGCGGCGACGGCTCCGAGCACCGGAACCCCCCGCGAGCGCCGTCGCTCGTCGAGCGAGACGACGGTCTGCTGCTCGGCGCGGGCTGCGGCGAGGATCCGGCCGCGCAGGTCGGCGCTCGGGGCAGGGCCCGTCGCGGCGACCGCGAGCGCGGTCGAGACGTCGCCGTAGGAGCGCAGCTCCTCGCGGGCCTCCTCCGACTGGGCCAGGAGCTCCTCGGCCCGGGCACGGTCGGCCGGGTCGAGCGCATCGAGCGCGTATCCGGCGATCAGCTCGTGAGTCTCGGCGTCCACGATCCCTCGGGGTCTGCTTCGTCCAACACCTCGCGCAGGCGCGCGAGTCCGGCGAACATCCTGCTCTTGATCGTGCCCAACGGCAGGCCCAGGCGCTCGGCGAGCTCCGCCTGCGAGTAGCCGCCGTAGTACGCGAGCTCGATCGCCTCGCGCTGCGTGTCCGGCAGCACGCGGAGCGCCTGCTGCACGCGCTGACGCTCGAAGCCGAGCCAGGCCTCGTCCTCGGCCGAGCCGGCGGGGTCGGTCGGCTCCTGCCGCTCAGCGACGTCGAGCGGCTCGGCGCGACGGCGCTCCTCGCGCCGCACCACGTCGACGGCACGTCTGTGCACGAGCGTCACGATCCACGTGCGCGCCTTCGCCCGCTCCGCACGAAAGGTGGCTGCCGACCGCCATACCGCGAGGAACGCGTCCTGCACGGCGTCCTCGGCGAGGCGCTCGTCCCGGAGGACGCGGTACGCGATCCCGTAGGCGATCCGCCCGACGCGGTCGTACAGCACCGCGAGGGCGTCCTCGTCCCCACGCGCAACGAGGGCCACGAGGGCTTCGTCGGACAGGTGCGCGTGGTCTCTGCGCATCGACCTTGAGGGCGGCCGCGCCACGGCCGGCGCCGGCTCGGCGCACGCTACCACGGCTGCCGCAACGCTCCGCATGCGTCTGATTCGCCCGATGGGGGCGAATCGGTTCGGTCGTCGGGACCCGTCGAACCGGATTGAGCGGCCGGTCGAACAACGGGCCATGAGCCACCCACCACGAAGGAGCGTGATGATGCGCAAGGGCATCGCGATCGCGGCGCTCGCCGCCGCGGTCACCACAGCCGCGCTTACCGCGGCCGTCACGCTCGGCCCGGGGGACGGGACGGCGTCCAGCCATCGAGAGGCACCGCTGATCGCGGAGGACCCCTCGGCGGACCTGACGGACGTCTACGCGTTCCGCAGCCCCGACAAGCCGAGCACCGTGACCATCCTGGCGAACGTGATCCCGGGCGAGGATCCGGCCGCCGGCCCCAACTGGTACACGTTCTCGCCCAACGCGCGGTACAGCCTGAAGATCGACACGTCCGGCGACGTCGCTCCCGACGTCACGTATCACTTCCAGTTCCAGCGGAAGACGGGCCAGTTCTTCCTCGGCGACACCGCGCAGCCGTACACGGTCACCCGCGTTCGGAACGGCCGCTCGACCGTGATCGCGAGAGGGACGACGCCGCCCAACAACATCGGGCCGCGCTCGACCAAGGACTACGCGGGCCTCGCCACGAAGTCGATCGTCTCGTTCGACGACGGCGCCTCGAAGGCGTTCGCCGGCCAGCGTGACGACCCGTTCTTCGGTGACATCGGCGCGATCTTCGATCTCGTCGCGATCCGCAAGGGCACCGGGAACATGGGCGGCGGGAAGGACTTCTTCGCCGGCTACGGCGTCCATACGTTCGGCGTGCAGGTTCCGATCGCATCGCTGAACGCGAGGAACGGCCTGCTCGGCGTCTGGGCCTCGGTCGACCGCCGCAAGGTGACGACGCGCGCCAACGGCCGTGCCGCCCGCGACAGCGGGAGCTGGGTCCAGGTGAACCGGCTCGGCAACCCGCTCGTCAACGAGGTGATCATCCCGACCGGGCTGAAGGACGAGTGGAACGCCCGGCAGCCGTGGAACGACGCGAAGTACCGGCAGTACTACACCGCGCCGATCCTCGCGAAGGTGATCAACTCGCTGTACAAGCTCGGCGTCCCCGAGACCAACCGTGACGACCTCGTCGCGGTGCTGCTCACGGGCGTGCCCGAGCTCAACTTCACCGGCTCGAAGGCGGCCGACATCCTCCGCCTCAACACGCGGATCCCGGTGACCGCCACCCCGAACCGCCTCGGCGTGCTCGGAGGCGACACGCAGGGCTGGCCGAACGGCCGGCGCCTCGGCGACGACGTGATCGACATCGCCGAGCAGGCCGTCGGTGGCTTCCTCAAGGGAACGAAGCTGCCGCTGGGCGACGGCGTCAACACGGACGACGTCGGGCTGCTGAAGGCGTTCCCCTACGCGGCCGACCCGAAGTCCGGGTTCGACAACACGAAGGGCCAGCAGAAGCCGTAGCGCCCGGGTCGGGCGGGAGCGATCGGCGCTCCCGCCCGAACCGATCCGCCCGCACCGGGCGAAGGCACATCGACCGAATCGACCAGGGAGCAGAGGATGCGCAGACGGACGACTGTCGTGAGTGGTGGGGGGCGCGGTTGCTGCGGCGCTCGCCCTCGGCGGGCTGTTCGGCGGCGTCCTCGGCGAGCACCGCCTGGCCGGCCCGTCGGCCGCGGCCGCGCCGCGTGTCGAGCTCGAGACCGCACTCTCTGGCTTCGCCCGCGGTCGCGGCACGGCGGCGACGGTTGCGACGCTCGAGACGGAGCTGCGCGCGCACCCGCGCGACGCCGACCGTCTGACCTCGCTCGGCCTCGCGTACCAGCTCCGCTGGCGCGAGACGGGCGACCCCACGTTCCTGCCCCTCTCCGAGCGCGCGCTGAGCCGCGCGCTGGCACTGCGGCCGCGCGAGGCGTCCGTGACCCTCGGGCTCGGCAACCTCGCGCTCATCCGGCACGACTTCCGCCGCGCGCTCCGGCTCGGGCACGCGGCGCGGCGCCTCGCCCCGGCGGCCGCCCGTCCCTACGGCGTCGTCGGCGATGCCCTGCTCGAGCTCGGCCGCTACGACGAGGCGTTCGCGGCCTTCGACCGCATGACGGCGTTGAAGCCGACGCTGGCCTCGTACGCCCGCGTCGCGTATGCGCGGGAGCTGACGGGCGACCGCGCAGGCGCCGTCTCGGCGATGCTCCTCGCCCTCGACGCGGCGGCCGGGATCCCCGAGCCCACCGCCTGGACGCACGTCGAGCTCGCGAAGCTCGCGCTGGGCTCCGGCAGGGTGGAGCGCGCGGCGCAGCACGTGCGTGCGGCGCTCGCCGTCTTCCCCGGCTACGTGCCGGCGCTCGAGCAGCGCGCGCGCGTTGAGGCGGCCCGCGGCGAGCTCGGACGGGCGACGGAGACGGCGCGCCGCGCCGCGACGGCCGTCCCGCTCCCGCAGCTCGTCGCGCTGCACGCGGATCTCCTCGACCGCCTCGGTCGCACCGCGGCCGCCCGTGGGCAGCGGCGGCTCGTTGCCGCGATCGAGCGCCTCCTCCGCGCGAACGGCCTGCGCGTCGACCTCGAGGCCGCGGTGCTCCGGGCAGATCGCGGGATCGAGCCGCGCCGCACGGTGGCGCTCGCGCGGCGTGCCCGTGCCGATCGGCCGTCGATCCACGGCGACGACGCCCTCGGCTGGGCGCTCGCGCGCGCGGGCAGCTGTGACGAGGCCGGCCGCTGGCTCGACCGCGCGCTCCGGCTCGGCACGCGCGACGCGCTCCTCTTCTTCCACCGCGGCTACGCGGCGGGGTGCGCCGGCGACCGCGCGGAGATGCGCGCGTGGTACCGCCGGGCGCTCCGACTCGACCCGAGCTTCTCCGTGCGATGGGCGCCGGTCGCGGCACGCCTCGCGACGACGAACCGATCTCTGGCGGGGCGCGAAGGACCGGCATGAAGCGAGTCGCCATCCTCCTCGTGGCAGTCGTCGCCGCGCTCGGCGCGACCGGCGTGGCGGCGGCCCACCCGCTGGGCAACTTCACGACGAACCAGTACGCGGAGCTCGTCATCTCCGGAGACCGCGCGTACGTCTCGTACGTCCTCGATCTCGCCGAGATCCCCACCTTCCAGGCGGGGGACGAGGCGCGGGCGCTCGGCCGTGACGGCTACGCGGCGCGTCTCGCGCGGACGGTGGCCGCAGGCCTGACGGTCGCGATCGACGGCCGGCCGCGTCCTCTGACGACCGTCGAGCGGCGGCTCGCGTTCCTTCCGGGGGCCGCCGGCCTGCGGACGACGCGGCTCGAGCTCGTGCTCGCCGCAGGCGGCCTCCCCCGGGGCGCCGAGCACACGGTGCGCGTCCGGAACGGCGTCTTCGCGAACCGGCTCGGGTGGCGCGAGCTCGTCGTCCGCGCCGAGCGCGGGGCGACCGTCTCCGGGTCGACCGTGCCCTCCCGCGGCGTGAGCGACCGCCTTCGCGCCTACCCGCTCACGCGGCTCACGAGCCCGCTGGACGTGAGGGTCGCGGAGGCCCGCGTCCTGCCGGGCGACGGCGGCGTCGCGCCGTCGCTCGCACCGACTGCCGCGCCGGGGACGCACGCCGCGAGCGGCGGCTTCGCGCGGCTCGTCGAGGAGCGCGACCTGACCGTCGGCGTCGTCCTCGTCTCGCTCCTCGTCGCCCTCTTCTGGGGCGCCGCCCACGCGCTCGGGCCCGGGCACGGCAAGGCCGTCGTCACGGCGTACCTCGTCGGCACCCGCGGCCGCGCCCGCGACGCGCTCGTCCTCGGCGGGATCGTCACCGTGACGCACACGATCGGCGTCTTCACGCTCGGGCTCGTGACGCTGGCGCTCTCGGCGCTGATCGTCCCCGAGCAGCTGTACCCCTGGCTCAACCTCGTCTCCGCCGCCCTGGTCGTGCTCGTCGGCGTCGCCGTCCTCCGGCAGCGCGTCCGCCGTGCGCTGGCTCCGCCCGCGCACGCACACAGCCATGGCCACGACCACGCCCACCACCACCATCACCACGACGGTCTCTCGGAGGAGGAGCACGCCCGTGCCCACCTGCCGCGGGAGGGCTCCGGCTTTCGGGGGCTGCTCGCCGTGGGTGTCTCCGGCGGTCTCATCCCCTGCCCGACGGCGCTCGTCGTCCTCCTCGCGGCGATCTCGCTCCACCGCGTCGCCTTCGGCCTCGTCCTGATCGTCGCGTTCAGCCTCGGCCTCGCCGCGGTGATCTCGGGAATCGGGCTGGTCGCGATCGCCGCCCGCGACCGGTTCAGCCGGATGCGCCTCGACGGCGCTGTCGTCCGCGCCCTCCCGACCGTCAGTGCGCTCGTGATCCTCGCCGTCGGCGTCGCAATGACCGCCCGTGCCCTGCCCGCCGTGACCTGAAAGGACCAAGACCGTGTTCGGACTCGACGACCACATCGTGCACCTCTCGAGCGGCGCCTCGATCGGCGTCGTGCTCCTCGTCGCCCTGCTGCTCGGCCTCCGGCACGCGACCGATCCCGACCACATCGCGGCCGTCACGACGCTCGTCGCCTCGCGGCAGCACGCAAGCCGGGCCGCCGCCCGGCTCGGCGCCTTCTGGGGGCTCGGGCACGCAGTGACGCTCGTCCTCTTCGGCCTCCCGATCCTGCTCTTCCAGCAGTACCTGCCGGAGCGGGTGCAGCAGGGCGCCGAGACGGCCGTCGCCGTCCTGATCGTGTTCCTCGCGATCCGGCTGCTCGTCCGCTGGCGCCACGGCTACTTCAACCTGCACGCCCACCCGCACGAGGACGCGCACCACCGGCACCCGGTGCGGACGCCGCTCGGCGCGCTCGGGATCGGCCTCGTCCACGGCATGGGCGGCAGCGCCGGCGTCGGGGTGCTCCTCCTCGCCGCGATCCCGTCGACGCCGGTCGCGGTCGCGTCGCTCCTCGTGCTCGCGGTCTTCACCGCCGTCTCGATGACCGCGCTCACGACCGGGTTCGGCTTCACGCTGGGCTCGCGCCCCGTGGCGGCGGGCGTCAACGCCGTCGCCCCGGCACTCGGCGCCCTGAGCCTGGCGTTCGGCGTCTGGTACGCGGCCGCCGCCTGGAGCCTCGTCGCCTACCCCTTCTGACCCGACATCCGGAGGCAGCTGAGATGACCGACCACGACCACCACGCCCACGAGCACGCGGCGCACGACCACGTGCACGACCACGACGCCGGCGCCCACGAGCACGCCTGCTCGGAGCTCGAGGGCCACCGCGTGCACACGCACGACGACACGACGCATCGCCACCCGCACGGCCACACGAGGCGCCCGGGCTTTCTGGCGCGGCTCTTCGGCGCGCCCGGATAGACGACGCCCGACCGCCGCGCGATACTCGCCGCGTGGCGGTGGACGGCAGCGCGCCCGAGCGCGATCTGCGCGTGCTTGCGGGGGCCATCGGGCTCTCCGCGCTGGGGGACGGCGTCGCCCTCGTGGCGCTGATGCTGGCGGCGAAGGACATGGCCGGCTCGGGCATGAGCGGGCTCGGCGCAGGCGTCGCCATCGCCGTGATGTGCATCTGCCTCTGGGCCCCGGTCGTCCTCCTCGCCGGCCACGTCGGGCTCCTCGTCGACCGGGTCGAGACGCGTGGCCTGCTGGTCGCCGTCTCCGCCGCGCAGGCGGTGGTCGGCGTGGGGCTCGCCTTCGCGGGCTCGTTGCCCCTCCTCTTCGTCCTCGCGGCCGTCGCAGGCTGCGGGATCGCGATCGCACAGGCGGCGGAGTTCGCCCTCGTTCCCCGCGCCGCCGGCGCACGCTCGATCCAGGAGGCCAACTCCCTCGTCGAGTCGACGAGGTCGCTCGGGTTCGCGTTCGGCCCCGTCTGCGGCAGCCTCCTCGTCGCGGCGGGGGGGACGGCTGCGGCCATGCTGGTCGACGCCGCCTCGTTCGCCGTAGTCGGTCTCGCCGGTCTCGTGCTCGTCGCCCGGCGCCCGCCCGTGGAGCGGCTGGGGGACGAGCGGCGGCGCGCGCGCGACGGCATCGGCTTCCTGCTCGGCGACCGCCTCGTCGCGATCGTCGTGGTGGTCGTCTTCGTCTCGCTGCTCTTCATGTCCGCGTCGATCCCCGCGGACGTGATCTACGTCGAGGACGTGCTCGATGTCGAGAACCTCGGGCTCGGCATCGTCTTCACCGGCTGGACGCTCGGGATGCTGGTCGGCGCGAACGTCGTCGCGCGGCGCGTGTCGCTCGGCGCCCTCGCGACCGCCGTCTTCGTCGGCGTCACGATCCAGGGGCTCGGGAAGTTCCTCACCCCGTTCTGGCTCGTCTTCGCCTTCATGGTTGCGATGTACTTCGTCGGAGGCATCGGCCACGGCCTCAAGAACGTGACCTCGCGCAGCCTCATCCACGCGCGGATCGCCCCCGAGCGGCACGGGCGCGCGTTCGCGGCCTGGAACGGGATCCGGAACGGCGCCGAGCTCGGCGCGCTCGCGGTCGGCGGCATCGTCGTCGGGGCGATCGGCGCGCGCGAGACGCTCTGGCTCGCGGGCGGGCTGTCGGCGCTCGCCGGCGTGGTCGGGCTGGCGGTGCTCGCGTGGCGGCGCGGCGGCGCGCGGGAGGTCGAGGTGAGCGCGGGTACGATCGGCTCCCCGTGAGCGTCGACGCCGCCGTCCCGGTTCTCGCCCGCAACGCAGTCCATCTGCTGCCGGAGCACGGCCTCGCCGAGAAGCTGAAGCTCGGCCGGCCGCTGCGGGTGAAGCTCGGGATCGACGTCACGTCGCCGGACATCCACGTCGGGCGGGCGATCCCGCTCCAGCGCATGCGCGCCTTCCAGGACGAGGGTCATGTCGGCGTCCTCATCATCGGCGACTACACGACGCGGATCGGCGATCCGTCGGGCAGGTCGGCCGAGCGCCCCATCCTCGACCCCGCGGAGATCGACCGCAACGCCCAGACCTACATCGACCAGGCGATGATCGTCCTCGACCGGGAGCGCACGGAAGTGCGCTTCAACGGCGAATGGCTGGCCGGGCTCGAGTTCGCGGACATCCTTCGCCTGACGCGCACGACGACGGTGTCGCAGATCCTCGAGCGGGACGACTTCTCGAACCGGTTCGCCGCGCGCGAGCCGATCTCCGTCTCGGAGCTCCTCTACCCCTTGATGCAGGCCTACGACTCGGTCGCCGTCGAGGCGGACGTCGAGCTCGGCGGCACCGACCAGCTCTACAACCTGCTCGCCGGCAGGACGGTCATGGAGGCGTACGGGCTCGACCCGCAGGTCGTCCTGACGACGCCCCTCCTGCTCTCCTGGGACGGGGCGAAGATGAGCTCGTCGGTCGGCAACAACATCCCTCTGACCGCAGCCCCAGAGGAGCAGTTCGGCCGGGCGATGCGGATCCCCGACGAGATGCTCGAGGACTGGTGGAGGCTCGTCGCCGAGCAACCGGTGCCCGCGGGCGAGCCGATGGAGGCGAAGCTCGAGCTGGCACGGTGGATCGTGCGTCGCTCGCACGGCGAGACCGCCGCCGCCGAGGCGGAGGCGCACTTCACGCGCGTCGTGCGGGAGGGGAGCGCCCCTGCCGAGGTGCCCGACCACGTCCTGCCCGCCGGCGACCCGGTGCATCTGCCGGCGGTGATCGCCGCGGCGTTCGGTCTGTCGACGAGCGATGCCCGCCGCCTGATCGCGCAGGGCGGGGTGAAGCTCGACGGCGCCTCCGTCGAGGGGCTCGACCACCCCCAGGCCGAGCTGGCAGGCAAGGTGCTCCAGGCCGGGAAGCGGCGCTTCGCACGCCTCGTCGCCCCTGCTTGACAGTCAATCGGGCTCTGGTACACTCCGTCGGCCGCCCGCGAGGGAGGCAGTGAGAAGTCCCTGCGACGAGGAGTCCTTCGACTCGAATCGGATACGACCTTTTTCGTAGCCCGGCGAATCGGAGGCCTCTTGCGTGAGCAGAGGCCTTTTCGTTGCCCGCCCTCCCCGGCATCGGTCCTTGAAAACTCAGCAGCGTGCGTGTGCGACGAGACCGATGTCGCGCCGAGCCCTTGCCGGCTTGCCGGCCCGGGTGAGGACGACATCGTTACCCGTCAAGCCTCGTCTCCACCTTCCCGGTGGCGACGGGGACTGACGCCTTTAGAGCATCAGCTCTACGGGAGACACCAGTTCGTCTCGCTTCGGCGAGGCATTCTGTTTCTTCACGGAGAGTTTGATCCTGGCTCAGGACGAACGCTGGCGGCGCGCCTAACACATGCAAGTCGAGCGAGAACCGGGGCTTCGGCCCCGGGGACAGCGGCGAACGGGTGAGTAACACGTGGATAACCTGCCCTCGGCACCGGAATAGCCCGGGGAAACCCGGATTAATGCCGGATAGCCCCACATCCCTGCGGGGAACGTGGGAAAAGGTAGCTTCGGCCTCTGGCCGAGGATGGGTCCGCGGTGGATTAGCTTGTTGGTGCGGGTAATGGCCCACCAAGGCGACGATCCATAGCTGGTCTGAGAGGACGATCAGCCACACTGGGACTGAGACACGGCCCAGACTCCTACGGGAGGCAGCAGTGGGGAATCTTGCGCAATGGGCGAAAGCCTGACGCAGCGACGCCGCGTGCGGGAAGAAGGCCTTCGGGTTGTAAACCGCTTTCAGGAGGGACGAAGCCACTCGGGTTAATAGCCCAGAGGGTGACGGTACCTCCAGAAGAAGCCCCGGCTAACTACGTGCCAGCAGCCGCGGTAATACGTAGGGGGCAAGCGTTGTCCGGATTCATTGGGCGTAAAGAGCGTGTAGGCGGCCAGGTAGGTCGGTTGTGAAAACTGGAGGCTCAACCTTCAGAGGTCGACCGAAACCATCTGGCTAGAGTCCGGGAGAGGAGAGTGGAATTCCTGGTGTAGCGGTGAAATGCGCAGATATCAGGAAGAACACCCGTGGCGAAAGCGGCTCTCTGGAACGGTACTGACGCTGAGACGCGAAAGCGTGGGGAGCGAACAGGATTAGATACCCTGGTAGTCCACGCCGTAAACGATGGGCGCTAGGTGTGGGAGGTGTCGACTCCTTCCGTGCCGAAGCTAACGCATTAAGCGCCCCGCCTGGGGAGTACGGCCGCAAGGCTAAAACTCAAAGGAATTGACGGGGGCCCGCACAAGCAGCGGAGCATGTGGTTTAATTGGATGCGACGCCAAGAACCTTACCAAGGCTTGACATGGTCGGGAAAGCTGGAGAAATTCAGCCCTCCTTCGGGACTCGATCACAGGTGGTGCATGGCTGTCGTCAGCTCGTGTCGTGAGATGTTGGGTTAAGTCCCGCAACGAGCGCAACCCCTGTCCCATGTTGCCAGCGAGTTATGTCGGGGACTCATGGGAGACTGCCGGTGACAAATCGGAGGAAGGTGGGGATGACGTCAAGTCATCATGCCCCTTATGTCTTGGGCTACACACGTGCTACATTGGCCGGTACAAAGGGCTGCAAAACCGCGAGGTTGAGCGAATCCCAAAAAGCCGGTCCCGGTTCGGATTGGAGGCTGCAACTCGCCTCCATGAAGGCGGAGTTGCTAGTAATCGCGGATCAGCAACGCCGCGGTGAATACGTTCCCGGGCCTTGTACACACCGCCCGTCACACCACGAAAGTCGGCAACACCCGAAGCCGGTGGGCTAACCCCGTAAGGGGAGGCAGCCGTCGAAGGTGGGGTCGATGATTGGGGTGAAGTCGTAACAAGGTAGCCGTACCGGAAGGTGCGGCTGGATCACCTCCTTTCTAGGGAATCCGGAGCTCTTACTCCGGAGGCTGCTGGACTCGTTGATGGCCCGAGCTCATGCTCGACGTCGTCCGATGATCCAGTCCGCCTAGAACAACGTCGACCTCGTTACACGTGTCGGTCCTCTCGAGGGCCGGCCGCACGCTGTTGAGTTTTGAGGGACCGAGCCCCGTCTGGGGCGCGGCCTTCGTGTAGGGCGGGCGCTTCGAGCTCGCGCGCACCTTGAAAACTCCATAGCGACATCTAACGTGTTCTTTCCGAATCAAGAGAACAAGGGCACACGGTGGATGCCTTGGCGCCAAGAGCCGATGAAGGACGTGGGCGGCTGCGATAAGCCCGGGGGAGGTGCTGACCGACCTTTGATCCCGGGATCTCCGAATGAGGAAACTCACGCGTGGTAATGCGCGCGTACTCCTGCCTGAATCCATAGGGCAGGTAGAGGCAAGCTGGGGAACTGAAACATCTAAGTACCCAGAGGAAAGGAAAGAAACCTCGACTCCCTGAGTAGTGGCGAGCGAAAAGGGAAGAGCCCAAACCCGGCCGACGTGATAGACGGCAGTCGTTGTCGTTCGGGGGTTGTAGGGCCTGTCTTGATCCGTCTGCCGGCGGGTCGGCGAGTTACAAAGTTGCGTCGTAGCGGAAGCGGATGGAAAGCCGCACCGTAGCGGGTAAGAGTCCCGTACGCGAAACGGCGTGGCCTCGCTTGACAGGTACCTGAGTACGGCCGGGCACGGGAAACCCGGTCGGAACCCGCGGGGACCACCCCGTAAGGCTAAGTACTCCTTGGCGACCGATAGTGAACTAGTACCGTGAGGGAAAGGTGAAAAGTACCCCGCGAGGGGAGTGAAATAGCACCTGAAACCGTGTGCTTACAAGCGGTCGGAGCGGCCTCGAGCCGTGACGGCGTGCCTTTTGCATAATGAGCCAGCGAGTTGCTCTTCAACGGCGAGGTTAAGGAAACGGAGCCGTAGCGAAAGCGAGTCTGAACAGGGCGTTCAGTCGTTGGAGGCAGACCCGAAACTGAGTGATCTACCCATGGGCAGGTTGAAGCGGGGGTAAGACCCCGTGAAGGACCGAACACACGTCGGTTGAAAACGGCGGTGATGACCTGTGGGTCGGAGTGAAAGGCTAATCAAACTCAGAGATATCTGGTTCTCCCCGAAATATATTTAGGTATAGCGTCGCGTGTTTATTTCCGGTTGTAGAGCACTGTTTGGTCTAGGGGGCCTACCAGCTTACCGAAATCAGGCAAACTCCGAAGGCCGGAAATCCAGAGCGCGGCAGTCAGACTGCGGGGGATAAGCTCCGTGGTCGAAAGGGAAACAGCCCAGACCGTCGGCTAAGGCCCCTAATTCCATGCTAAGTGGGAAACGATGTCCGATTGCACAGACAACCAGGATGTTGGCTTAGAAGCAGCCACCATTCAAAGAGTGCGTAACAGCTCACTGGTCAAGTGATCGGGCGCGGACAATGTAACGGGGCTCAAGCATGGAGCCGAAGCCACGGACTTCACGCTCTGCGTGGAGTGGTAGGGGAGCGTTCCCATTGCGGCGAAGCGGCGGCGGAAGCCGGCCGTGGAGCGATGGGAAGTGAGAATGCTGGCATGAGTAACGAAAGAGGAGTGAGAAACTCCTCCGCCGAATGCCCAAGGGTTCCTGAGTAAAGCTAATCTACTCAGGGTTAGTCGGGACCTAAGCCGAGGCCGAAAGGCGTAGGCGATGGACAACAGGTTGATATTCCTGTACCACGTACCGTTCGCTTGACCGAAGGCGGGACGGGGTAGGCTAGGGAAACCCAGGCGATGGTCGACCTGGGGTAACCGCGTAGGCCGGGTGATAGGAAAATCCGTCACCCATTAAGGCTGAGACGGGATGCCGAGCCCGAATGGGCGAAGTTCCTGACGCCATGCCTCCAAGAAAAGCGTCTAGGGAGAACGGGCGTGCCCGTACCAAAACCGACACAGGTGGGCAGGTAGAGAATACCAAGGCGATCGGAAGAACCCTCGTTAAGGAACTCGGCAAAATGGCCCCGTAACTTCGGGAGAAGGGGCGCCTCGGTAGGGTGACGATCCTTCGCGGATCCGAGCTCGAGGAGGCCGCAGAGAAACGGCCCAAGCGACTGTTTACCAAAAACACAGGCCTCTGCTAAGTCGTAAGACGACGTATAGGGGCTGACGCCTGCCCGGTGCCGGAAGGTCACGAGGAGAGGTTAGCCTTCGGGCGAAGCTTTGAATCCAAGCCCCGGTAAACGGCGGCGGTAACTATAACCGTCCTAAGGTAGCGAAATTCCTTGTCGGGTAAGTTCCGACCTGCACGAATGGCGTAACGACTTGGGCGCTGTCTCAACGAGGGATCCGGTGAAATTGTAGTCTCGGTGAAGATGCCGAGTACCCGTGGCTGGACGGAAAGACCCCGTGAACCTTTACTGCAGCTTTGCGTTGAAGTCTGGTGTTCGCTGTCCAGGATAGGTGGGAGGCTTTGAAGCGGGGGCGTCAGCTCTCGTGGAGCCAACCTTGGGATACCACCCTTCGAATTCTGGGCTTCTAACCCGATGCCGTGATCCGGGTCGGGAACAGCGTGAGGTGGGCAGTTTGACTGGGGCGGTCGCCTCCTAAAATGTAACGGAGGCGCGCAATGGTTCCCTCAGCACGGTTGGAAATCGTGCGTAGAGCGCAAAGGCATAAGGGAGCCTGACTGTGAGACTGACAAGTCGAACAGGGACGAAAGTCGGCCTTAGTGATCCGGCGGTTAAGAGTGGAATTGCCGTCGCTCAACGGATAAAAGGTACTCCGGGGATAACAGGCTTATCCTCCCCAAGAGTCCACATCGACGGGAGGGTTTGGCACCTCGATGTCGGCTCGTCGCATCCTGGGGCTGAAGCAGGTCCCAAGGGTTGGGCTGTTCGCCCATTAAAGCGGCACGCGAGCTGGGTTCAGAACGTCGTGAGACAGTTCGGTCCCTATCCGCCATGGGCGTTGGGAACTTGAGAGGAGTCGTCTCTAGTACGAGAGGACCGAGACGAACAGACCTCTGGTGTATCAGTTGTCCTGCCAAGGGCACTGCTGATTAGCTACGTCTGGATGGGATAACCGCTGAAAGCATCTAAGCGGGAAGCCCACCTCGAGATGAGGTTCCCCATCACTTCGAGTGAGTAAGGGCCGTGGAAGACCACCACGTCGATAGGCGGGCGGTGCAAGCGCAGCAATGCGTTCAGCTGACCCGTACTAATTGCCCGAGGTCTTGATTTTGAACACGTCTGGGTCGCTATGGAGTTTTGAAGGTGACGCGAGCCCCGGCCCTCCGGCCGGCGGGCGCGACCCTTTGACAGTTCGGCGGTCATAGCGACGGGGAAATACCTCTTCCCATTCCGAACAGAGAAGTCAAGCCCGCTCGCGCCGATGGTACTTGGGGCGCAAGCCCCTGGGAGAGTAGGACGCCGCCGGTTTTCTTCGAGGCGGGGGAGCGCAGCTCCCCCGCCTCTTTTCGTTTCCGGTGTCCCGCGGAGTGGCCGGCCGGTCAGCGGGCGAGCCGGACGCCGAAGCCCGGCGCGAAGTCCGCGAGGAAGCGATCGACGAGGGCCGTGTAGCCGACCCGGTTCTCCGTGAACGAGTGGGCGTGCGACGCCTCCCAGTCTGGGATGACGAGGCGGGTGCGAGCCTTGTCGCTCGCGGCGTAGATCCGCTCGGAGTGCGAGACGGGCGTGAAGCCGTCCTGTCGGGAGTGGACGAGGAGCACGGGCGCCCGCACCTTCCCGATCGCGTCCAGGGGCGCGGGGTCGCGTGCGTCGAAGCCGCCGCGGAGGGACGAGGCGAAGAGCGCCCCGGGGACGAAGACCTTCGCCCAGCTCCCGTACTGCTCCTCGGCCTGGACGCGGGCGATGTCGCCGAGGCTCGAGAACGAGGAGTCGGCGACGACGAACGCCACGGCGCTGCCCGGCTCGGATGCCGCCTGGATGGCGGTGGCGGCGCCGTACGACCAGCCGATGATCCCGATCTTCGAGCGCGGCAGCCCTGTCCGCTCGTCGAGCCATTCCAACGCCCGGAGCAGGTCGTCCCGCTCGTGGGCGCCGAAGGTCAGGATCGCGCGGTCGCTGTCGCCGTGTCCGCGCGCGTCGTAGAGGAGGAGGTCGCAGCCGCGCTGCCAGAAGATCGGTGTCGCCCCCAGGACCTCGCCCTTGCTGCCGCCGAAGCCGTGGAGCATCACGGTCGCGCACCCTGCGTCGCGCGGGTTGTCGAAGTACCAGGCGGCGAGGTTCACGCCCTCGCCTCGGATCGTCACGCTCTCGGGTTCCGGCAGGTCGTAGTCGGAGAACTCCTCGGGCCCGAGCGCCGTGAACTGCTGGGCGACGAGCTTCTCGGAGAAGAGCCACGAGACGGCGCCATACCCGAGCACGACGAGCAGGAGGACGGCGAGGGTGATTGCGAGCCAGCGGCGCACGACTCGCGACGATATCGGCCGGCCCCGCCGCGCCCGCTAGCCGTCCCCGGCGAGCGCACGGAGCACCGCGGCCCGCTCGTCGGTCGGCGGGTGCGTCACGAACATGCGCGCGACCCGCTCCTCGTGGTCGAACGGGCTGACGGTGTAGAGCGGCTCGGTCGCCGGGGAGGCGTGGAACTCGACGAGGTCGCCGGCACGCTCGAGACGGATCAGCGCGTCCGCGAGGTCGTTCGGATCGGCGAGACGCGCCGCGACCGCGTCCGCCGCGAGCTCCCGCCTCGACGAGAGGAGCAGATGCGTGAACGCCGAGGCGACGGGAGCCAGGACCGCGAGCAGGAAGCGGGAGAGGAAGCCGCCGACCCGCGTCAGCTCGAGGAGCGTCGCCGAGAGGAGGACGGCGTAGGTCTGGGTGAGGACGTCACGCGCGCGGACGTGCGCGAGCTCGTGCGAGAGCACCGCGCCGAGCTCGTCCGGTGACAGGGCGGCCAGCAACCCCGTGCTGACGACCAGCGTCGAGCTCCTCGGCCCGCGTCCCACGACGAACGCACGCGGAAACCCGTCGTCGAGGAGCTGGAGCTTCGGCGGGGCGATGTCGAGCTGGGCGGCGACCCGGTCGGCGGTCGAGCGGAGGAGAGGGTCCTCGGCGAGCGCGAACGGGCGGGCGCCGAGCATGCCCAGCAGCGCACGGTCGCCCACCGCGTACGCCGCGCTCGCGGCGAGCAGCGAGCAGAACGCGAAGAGGGTCGCGCCGCGGGCGTCGGCGAGGAGCCAGCCGATCCCTGCGAACACCGCGGCGAGCACCGCGACGAGGACCCAGGCCTTGAGGACGTTGCGCGCGGCCGCGCCGCGCACGCCGGGGAGGTCGGTCAGCCTTCGTCGTCCTCGTCCGGGCGGTCGTCGCGGTCGAGCTCCTCGAGGCCGCGCGGGGGCCAGTCGGGCTCGGGCGCGTCACACCGGCTGGAGCAGTGGAGGCTTGCGACGTTCTGGAGCGGGACGAGAATGTGGCCGTTCAGCTCGACGTGCGGGACGTCCTCGATCGAGCAGTAGGCAGTGAGCACGCCTTCCTGGTACTCGCCGCCGAAGAGCGCGAGCTCGATCTGCTCGCCCTTGTACTTGTTCGTGTAGTCCTCCACGGCCCGCAGGCTAGCCGAATCCCGCATGGAAACGTGGTCGCCCCGGCCCAAGAGGCCGCTAAGTGCGCTGTTCGTGGTGCACCGGTGGTGCCTTGCGGAGCGCACTCACCGGAGGAGCGCGACCTGGCTCGAGCAGGGCGAACTGCTCGTGGCTGCGTCGACTCGACTTCATGCCAACGGGATGAGGACTGCCGTTGCCTCCGCACCTCATAGTCGGTGGCCGCCACTCGAATGGCACGGCCGAGGGTGAGGCCGACACCGCCGCCGACGGTCGGCCGCTGCGGGCTGTCCTACTGTTGATTTTCGAACGGGGATACTTCCGCGTATGCAGATCGGCGTCGTCTATCCGCAGACCGAGCTTCGAGGGGACCCGTCGGCTGTTCGGAGGATCGGTCTAGCGGCAGAAGATCGAGGCTTTGACCATCTGCTTGCCTACGACCATGTGCTCGGCGCGGTGCATGCCGACAGGGCGCGGCGGCTGCCCGGGCCGTACACGGAGCTTGACCCGTTCCATGACCCGTTGGTCATGTTCGCCTATCTGGCCGGTATCACGGAGCGAATCGAGTTCGCCACGGGGGTCATGGTGCTCCCGCAGCGCCAGACAGCGCTCGTGGCTCGGCAGGCAGCTGACGTGGATCTACTGTCGGGCGGTCGGCTGCGGCTCGGTGTGGGGGTCGGCTGGAACCACGTCGAATACGAGGCCCTCGGGCAGGAGTTCAGAGGGCGCGGTGGGCGGCAGGAGGAGCAGATCGAGCTTCTCCGCCGGTTGTTCACCGAGCCCGTCGTGGACTTCACCGGACGCTTTCACAGGGTCGACCGGGCATCGCTCCTGCCGAAGCCATCGAGGCCCATCCCGATCTGGCTTGGTGGCTCTTCGGAAGCGGCGTTCGACCGGGCCGCCCGTGTCGCAGACGGTTTCATCTTCTTCGGTGGCAGCGTCGAGCGGACGGTCGACGCCTGGGAAAGGCTGCGCGAACGCGTGCGCGGCCTCGGCAGGTCTGTCGACGACTTCGGAGCGGACTGGATCGCGCTTCCTGGCGATGGCATCGACACCGTCAGGGCGGACGTCGATGCTTGGCGCGAGGCAGGTGGCACCCACATCTCGCTTCTGACCATGGGACTCGGCTTCGACTCTGCCGAGGCTCACATCGAGTACCTCACCTCGGTCGCGGACGCGCTGAGCTTGTCCTGACGGAGCTTGAAGCACGCTGAGAAGCTGCGCTTTTCGTGCGCATGGTGCGGCAGCGGCAAGGAGCCGCTCGTCGGGTGTCGCGCGACTCAGCCGGTCGGGACGACGAGCACGCCGTCGACGAGCTCGAGCGGCACCGTCGCGCAGTTCTCGAGAACCGCGCCGGGCTCGCCGGCGACGTGCCGGCGGAGGGCCCGAATCGCCGCGCCGTGGGAGACGACGAGCACCCGCTCGCCCTCGTGCGCGGCGGCAATGCGCTGCACGGCCGCGACGATCCGAGCGGTGAGCTCCTCGCTCGTCTCGCCGTCGTGACCGATGTCGCCGTCCTGCCACCGGGCAAAGCCTTCGGGGAACCGCTCCTCGACCTCGGCGCGCGTGAGGCCGGACCACGAGCCCACGTCGATCTCCCGGAGCCCCGGGTCGAGCACGACGGGGAGGCCGAGCCGCGCGGCGACGGTGTCCGCGGTCTCGCTCGCGCGACGGAGGTCGCTCGAGTAGATCGCGGCGATGCCGTCGCCTGCGAGCTCGTCGGCGAGCGCGGTCGCCTGGTCACGGCCGTCGGCGTTGAGCGGCGGGTCCGCCTGCCCCTGCCAGCGGCCGATGCGGTTCCAGTCGGTCTCGCCGTGACGGGCGAGCAGGATGCGGGTCGCGGCCACCGAGCCTCTACGCTAGCGACCGATGGATCTCGGGCTCGCAGGCAAGGTCGCGCTCGTCACCGGCTCGAGCCGGGGCATCGGCCGTGGCATCGCCGGCCGGCTGGTCGACGAAGGGGCGCACGTCGTCTTCTGCGCGCGCGGCGAGGAGGCGCTCGAAGAGGCCGTCGCCACGGCGAGCGGACCCGGGCGCGCGCACGGGATCGTCGCGGACGTGACGACCCCCGAGGGGGTCGCCGCGGCGGTCGACGGTGCGGTCGCGACCTTCGGGGGGCTCGACGTCGTCGTGAACAACGTCGGCGGCTCGGGTGCCAGGACGGTCGACGGGATGGACGCCGCGGACCTCCGCGACGTGCTCGACCGGAACCTGTTCCCGGCGCTCGAGGTGTCACGCGCGGCACTCCCGCACCTCCGCCTCGGGGGCGGCGTGATCGCGCTGATCACGTCCATCTGGGGGCGAGAGGGCGGCGGCGGCCCCGGCTACAACGTCGCCAAGGCGGCGATGATCAGCCTCGCGAAGGCGATGGCCACGGATCTCGCGCCGGACGGGGTGCGCGTCTTCAGCGTCGCGCCCGGCTCCACGCTGTTCCCGGGTGGGAGCTGGGAGCGCCGCGTCCGGGAGGATCCCGACGGGATGGCCGCATTCGTCGAGCGCGAGCTGCCGTGGGGGCGGCTCGGCACGGTCGACGAGATCGCCGACGTCGTCACGTTCCTCGTCTCGCCGCGCGCGTCGTGGGTCTTGGGGACCTGCGTCGTCGTCGACGGCGGCCAGTCGCGCTCGTTCTGAGGCCGCACGCGCGCCCCGCGCGCCCGCGACGGGAGCCGAGGCCGCATCTACCCTGAGCCCATGGAGGTCGCAGGGCGCATCGCCGACACGTTCGCCGAGCGTGTGCGCGCGCTCGAGGAGGCGACCCTCGCGCCTCAGGCGGTCCGCTCGTACGAGACGCGCGGGCGCGAGCGCGCGGAGGAGCCGTGCACGGTGCGGACGCCGTTCCAGCGCGACCGCGACCGGATCGTCCATTCCAAGTCGTTCCGCCGCCTGAAGGGGAAGACCCAGGTCTTCATCGACCCCGAGGGCGACCACTACCGGACGCGGATCACCCATACGCTCGAGACGACGGCGATCTCACGCGTCGCCGCCCGCGCGCTGCGGCTGAACGAGGATCTGGTCGAGGCGATCGGGCTCGGCCACGACATGGGCCACACCCCGTTCGGCCACGCCGGCGAGCAGGCGCTCGACGAGGCGCTGCGCGAGCGCTTCGGCGGCGGGTTCCGGCACAACGAGCAATCCCACCGGATCGCGCGGCGGCTCAACCTCACGCACGAGGTGTGCGACGGGATCCTCACGCACACCGGGCCCCAGGAGCCCGAGACGCACGAGGGCCGGATCGTCCGCATCGTCGACCGGATCGCGTACGTGAACCACGACATCGACGACGCGGTGCGGTACGGGCTCCTGTCGGAGAGCGACCTCCCGGTCGCCGAGCTCGAGCTGCTCGGCGAGACCGGCTCGGAGCGGATCGACACGCTCGTGCACGACCTGGTCGACGCGTCCACCCGCGCGGGCGAGATCGTCCAGGGGGACGACGTGGGGGAGGCGATGCTCTCACTGCGCGCGTTCATGTTCGAGCACGTCTACCTCGGCCCGCAGGCCGCGCCCGAGCACGCCCGGGCCGACACCGTCGTCCGCGCGATCCTCGGCGACCTCGTCGACCATCCCGAGAAGCTCCCGCCGGGTGACGACCCGGTCCCGCTCAGGATCACCGACTACGTCTCCGGGATGACGGATCGCTTCGCGCTCGCGTATCACGCGCGACTCGAGGCGGGCGCGGAGTAGGCTCGCGCGCGTGCCGCGCATCAAGGACGCCAGCAAGGACGCGGTCATCGCCGCGGCCGACATGGTGGACGTGGTGTCGGCGAAAACCGCGCTGCGACGGGCGTCGAGCGCGCGCTACACGGGCCGCTGCCCGTTCCACGAGGAGCGCACCCCGAGCTTCTCGGTCGACCCCGTCGGCAAGCTCTACTACTGCTTCGGCTGCGGCAAGGGCGGCGACGTCGTGCGGTTCGTCCAGGAGACCGAGAACCTCGACTTCGTCGGCGCGATCGAGTATCTCGCCGAGCGCTTCCGCGTCACGCTCGAGTACGACGAGTCCTCGCCGCGGGAGGACGCCGCGCGCCAGCGGCGGGAGCGCCTGACCGCGCTGCTCGAGCAGGCGACCTCCTACTTCGAGCGGACATTGTGGGAGTCGGAGGCGGGGGCTTCGGTGCGGGACTACGTCGCTTCGCGCGGTCTCGGCGAGGAGATCGCGCGGGCCTTCCGGCTCGGGCTCTCGCGTGGCACCGGGCTCGTCGCGAAGGCGCGAGAGCGCGGCTTCACCGACGAGGAGATCCGCGCGGCTGGCCTCGCGAACGCGCGCGGCAACGACTACTTCCCGTTCCGGCTGATGTTCCCGCTCTCCGATGCGCGCGGCCGCATCGTGGGATTCCAGGCCCGCAAGCTCCGCGACGACGACCCTCTGCGCGGCAAGTACGTGAACACGCCCGAGGGCGAGCTCTTCAAGAAGGGCAACGTGCTCTACGGCCTGCACCTCGCGCGGCCCGCGATCGCGAAGCAGGACCGCGCGATCGTCGTCGAGGGCAACACCGACGTGATCGCGCTCAGGCAGGCGGAGGTCGAGCCGGTGGTGGCGTCGATGGGCACGGCGCTGACGGAGAACCAGCTCCGCGAGCTCGGCCGGCTCACGAAGCGCCTCTTTCTCTGCTTCGACGCCGACGCCGCGGGCCAGGAGGCAACCCTGCGCGGGATGGAGCTGGCCGTGGGCCAGGGGTTCGACGTGCGGGTCGTCGCCCTGCCGAAGGGCGAGGATCCCGCCGATGCGCCGGGCTCGTTCACGGCGCGCCTCGGCGCGGCCGAGAGCTACGTCCAGTACAGGGTGCGCATCGAGCTCGAGCGCACGGACGACCGCCAGGAGGCCTTCGTGCGCGCGCGAGAGATCCTCGCGCGCACAGAGGACTCGCCGGAGCGCCACGACGCGCTCAGGCTGCTCGCCGACCGGCTCGACCTGCCGCGCGAGACGCTCGCGGGGCTCGCGGCCGCACGGCCTCCGGGCGAGCAGCGCACCCCCGCGGTCGACGAGTCGACGCCACGCGTGCTGGAGGCGGGACTCCAGCGCGAGCGGGACCTGCTCGCCGCCGTCGTCCGCAACCCGTCGCTCGTGCCGGAGCTCGCCGCGCTCACGCCTGATCACTTCGCCGACGCGGTGCATCGCCGCTTCCGCGAAGCCCTGATCTCGGGCGGCGAGGAGGACGAGGAGCTCGTCGCGCTGCGCGCCGAGCTCGGTGCTCGCGCCGAGCGCGACGCGATCGACGAGCGAACCGGCCGCGAGCTCCTCCTGCGGGTGCACGAGCAGAAGCTGCGGCGCGAGCTCAAGCAGGGCGGAGCCGACCTCGTGCGGGCGACGGCGCTCCAGGCGCAGCTTGCGAAGGTGCGCACCGCGCTCGCCGAGCTCGGCTGACGGCGCCTCCGGCGCGTCGTCCTGCGCCGCCGTTAGCGTCGCGCTGTGAAGACCGTCGGTCGGAGACTGCGGCGTCGAGCCGGGCAGACCACCGCTGAATTCGCCCTCATCGTCGGTGGGGTTGCTCTCGTGTGCCTCGTCGGTGTGCTGGCCCTCGGCGGGGGCATCGGTGACCTGTTCGGGTCCAACGCCAACCGCATCGGCCGTGGTGGCCCGTTCGTGCCGCCGCGGAGCGGCACTGCGACCTTCCCCGAGAGCGCGGACGACTGCGTCGACAACGGCTGGGAGCAGTACGCGCAGTTCACCGACGAGTCGGAGTGTCTCGACTACGTCGCGTCGATCACGCCCTGAGCCTCGGCTCGCTCACGACATCTCAAGAAGAGGGCCGCCGGCGTGGTGGAGGAGTTGCGGCCGCTCCTCCACCCCCGGCGGGGGGAGGCCGGGACGCCAGCAGCCCAGGTCACCGATACTGACCCTTCTCTCTCGACCTGTCAACCTGGCCGCCCAGACCGTGGCCGCGACGGGCGAACCGGCCCGCCGGCCCGGCTACACTTCCCGGTCGCTGCCTTCCCCGGTAGCTCAATTGGCAGAGCATCCGGCTGTTAACCGGAGGGTTGTTGGTTCGAGTCCAACCCGGGGAGTTTCGGCCCTAGCGCCCATGCGGGAACCGCTTGAAACCGTGGGTCAGGTGTGTCGAGGGGAGCGAGCACGTCCTCCTCCTGAAGGCGCTCGAGGCGCATCCGGAGCGCGGGCTCATCGAGGAACTGAAACGGGAGACGGACGAGCGCGGGGCGGCTAGAGGTGGCCTAGTTCTTAGTCACGCTCGTTGCCCGCCGTGTTCCGTTCCGTCGGTTTCGTAACGTGGGATCTGGAGGTCGGAGGGGTTCATCGCCCACGGATGCCCGTACGCCTCGAAGCCGGAACTGGCCGCTCGCCTCACTAGCCGACGAGCTCCCGAAACGCGGGCTCGTCCCGCAGCGAATCGAAGTCGGTGTCCTCCTTCGCGTTGCCGCGGAGGCTCGGCCGTCGTTCGATGGCGGCCCGCAGGTGCTCGATCGCATCCTCGCTACGCCCTGACAATGCCTCGCAGCAGGCGAGGTTGTAGAGCGGTGTTCCGTAGCCGGCCGTCTCAAGGGTCACGCGGCCACGGGCGATCACGTCGTCGTAGTCGCCCGCCTCGTACGCAGGATGGAACTCGGCCCACACCTCCCAGCCACCGACCTCGTACGGCTCCCCGACCTTGCTGCCAACCGCAATCACCGCCGTATCCGGCTCGACCGCGAAGGCGGTCCGGTTGGTCTCGGGCTCGACGAACACGAGCGTCCCCGACGGCGCGTCCACGGACTCGCCGTCGACCTCGAACCGAGCATGTCCACGAAGAACCACGTAGAGCTCCTCGCTGCCCGGGTCCTCCTCGTGCTCGGGCATCAGCCGATCGCCCACTTTCGCAGCGGTCCACGCGTTCGTCCCGAATGCCGTGATCCCGAGGTGGTGCCGCACCGGCCGCATATGCGTCTGCTCCCGGTAGTCGATGTCCTGCAGCTCGTCGACGGTCGCGACTCGATAGCCCATCGAGGTGTCCCTTCCTGGCCGGTTGCAGTGCCGCGGCCGGTCGATGGTCTCTGTCCTCGACGATACCCCGGTCTGTCCCCGGTGTTAGTTAGCCGCTTTGTTGTCGTTGATCGGCCCGTACCGGTCCTGGCCGTCGACGCAGACGCTGGCGGGGACGCGGTTGCCCGCCTGGCCGGAGATCTCCGTGCCGCTCTGCTGCGAGCGCAGGTGGCCGATGCCGTTGAAGTCACTGTTGAAGCCGTTCTGCATGTGGTTGACGACGCACCAGCCCTGCGCGTCGTTGGTGGACTTGTTGTCGGTGACATCAGCCAGCGCGGCGGACGGAACGACGAGCGCGGCGAGTGCACCAGCGATGACGAAGTACTTCTTCAAGGTCGTGCTCCTTCGGCATTTGAGGCAATCAACGGCGATCGCCTTGACCCCTCCAGGCTGTCCGGACTTCGCCTCGCCCGATAGGGCACCATTGGGTCAACTCCTGGTCAATCGAAGGCGGCGCGAGAGACCCGCCGTGAAGCTGGCAGGCTCTCTCGCGCACGTGAATGCGAGCCCACGCAGACCCTCGTCTGCGCAAGGGTGCACCGGTTGCCCCAAGCGGGCGTTCCCCCTCTTACCGCTCGAGGCACCCCGCGCCGAACTCGCAATCACCAGCCACGGTAGGGGCGGGCAGTGGCTCGGTCGCTGACACGATCGGGTCAATCGAGCCAACTCGCCGGATCCGAGCCCAGGCCGGCCGAGACCAGGCAATCCCATGTCAGAACGGGCAATTTCGAGGGATACGTTTTCCAGACCGGCGGGGAGTCCAGGGCGGTGCTGTCAAGAAAGAACGCCAGCCAGGAGGCGTGCACGAGGGGCCTCCAGGGACGGGGCCCCTCGTGACGCGATCAGCTAGTCGGCCTGCGAACCGACGCCGCAGAACGTGGCGAGGAACTCCTGCACCGCGGCTCCGCGACCATCGGCCGAGTGGGCCTGACCGTTCGCCGGAATGCCGTCGGAGTTGCCCTTTCCGCCGATCGCTGACCCCTGCGCACCTCGGTCGCCGACGAGCTCCTTGTACTGCGTCGCGTGGTAACCGTGGCAGCCGTTGTCGGGCGAGCTCGGATCAGCCGACGCGGCTGACGCGAACGCGAGCACGACCACAGCGGCGATTGCTGCGACGAGCGACTTCATGTACTCCCCCTCTTCGCTTGCGATGTCCCACCTGCACCCCGCCGCGTGTCTACCCATCGCGCCAAACCAGAAGCTCACCCGATCGAGGGAATCGCCGCTGGAGGGCGTTGCGACACGGAAAGCTCGAGCGCGACATCGCTAGATCGGCGTCTAGGCGTCAAATGGAAACCCGCACTTCTGTCGTCGTGCTCGGCTCGGGTTCCGTGCGGGCTACGCCGAGCTGGGGAGGCTTGTGTCTGGCGGTTAGAAGAGGCAGACGTACCTGGCGGCGACATCGGGTCTGTGGCCGAGCTCGGCGGCGGCGCACGGCGGGCAGTAGACCGCGACCCACATCCCGTCGATCTCTTCGGGGTCGTACCTGCGAACCGCAGCCCAGCCCTTGCCGGGCTCGGGGGAGTAGCACCCGCAGAAGTCGCATTCCAGCATGGCCGCGCGCCACGGTAGGCGCGGTGGGCGGCGCCGTAGATGACACGATCGGGTCAATGTCGCCCGCGGCCCGACGCGCCCGCGCGCGACGTCGCGAGGCAGTTCTGCGGCTCGATCGGGCGCCTGTGGTCAGACGGAGAGGCTGACGGGCGAGGTTGCGATCCAGACGGCCGTGCCGAGGAAGACGGCGCAGCCGATGACGAGCATCACGACGCGCAGCCTCGGTGAGGTGAGTTTGGTGCTCATGCCGGCGAAGAACAGCGCGGACGCGAAGAGGACGACGCCGAGCACGTAGTTCGACGCGCGCTGGATGTTCCGTCGCGCCTCCGCGGCGTACACCTCCGCCTCCGCCTCGAGCTCGTCCGCCTCGGCGCGGGCCGCCAGCTCGTACTGGGGCATCGCGAACGGTGTCAGCGGCGCCTGCGGGTTCTTCAGCGGCCTGGTGGCGATCCAGGCGCCGACGGCGGGCCTGAACTCCCTGCGGAAGCGCTTGAAGTAGAAGTCGGCGAGCTCGGTCTGCTCCTGGGCGTACGCATTGACCCACTGCGTGAACGTGGCGACGTCGATCTCGGTCTGGGTGTTCGCCAGGCCGGCGGCCTTCGCCGATTCGATGCGCAGCGCGTTCGCCCGTGCGCCCGCCTTCGCCTGCTCTCCGTTCCAGCGGGTCGACTGGTAGCCGCTCCACGCCGTCGCGACGGTCGCGACGGCCAGCAGGGCGGTCGCGACGAGCTCGACCCAAGGGCGTCCCGTGCCGGTACTCGTCACGACGTCGGCGTCCCGACCGCGTCGCACGGGAGCTGCACCTGTGTCTGGACCGCCCCAAGGGCCTCGTCGATGAGCCGCAGCGAGCGCTCCATCGCAACCGGCTCCAGCGCACCAACGCCGGGGTGGAACGGCTTGTTGAGGCCGTTCAGCAACAGCAGGAGCACGGTGATCACCGCCACGACCGACGCCATCAACATGCCCTGGACGACCGCGCGCTCGCCGCTGTCGGCGAAGAAGAGCATGTACACGAAGATGACGCTTGCGATGAAGAAGAGCACGATCCAGAGCGGCGTCGGGATCACGCCGACGGCGCCGTGGATGCGGTCCTGTCGCGCCTCCTCCCGCGCCGACGTCTGATCGAGCCACTTGTCGTAGGCGGACTGCTCGACCGCCGTCTCCGGCTGCACGGTCTGCAGGGTGCGGAACATCCGCACCCCCCACGGGTTGATCGCGTCTCCCTGGGTGCCTTCACGCATCCGCTCCCACTCGCCGTTGACGACCGAGCGCCCGTAGCAGACGAGCTCGCCGGTGAGCCGGCCGGCAGCGGCCCCAGGGAAGAACTGCGCGTTCTCGACCTGCTGCACCAGCGACCAGCGCCTCCTGCTCGGCGCCCATGCGCGACTGGTCGTAGCTCGCGAACGCGAGAAAGACGATGAACCCGAGGAGCACCGAGAACCCGGTCGCCAGGACGCCGAAGACCCCCGACGCGCGATCGCCATCCTCGAAGTAGCTGCCCTCGGGCGCCCCGCGGCGGACGAGCAGCATCGCAGCCACCGCCACGCCCGCCACCGCGACGATGATCACGAATCCCCAGACGATGTTCATCGCCGCAGACTATGGGTGCCGAGCGACTCGTGATCCTCATACCGATCGTGTGAAATCGCCGACGGCCATTCGAACGGTCTCAGGGGTGCAGACCTCGGCGGGAGGCGCCGTTGAGCGTTTGCCGAGCCGCGGGCTGGAGCTAGCTCGACTCGCTCAGGTGCGGCGGACGCTCGAACTCACACACATGGCTGGCGGCGACGTCCGGTCGGTGGCCGAACTCGGCTGCAGCGCACGGCGGGCAGTAGAGGGCGATGCGCGACTCGGCGATCCCGTCGGGGTCGTACCGGTGGTAGGCGGCCCACCCTCTGCCGGGCTCGTGGCAGCAGCAGCCGCAGAAGTCGCATTCGAGCATTCGCGAGAAGACCCCAGCGCTGTGTTCCCGCGCCAGGAGTCCACCAAACCGTGGACGCTCCCCGGGGCGGTCAAGGACACGACAGGCGCGGAGCTAGTCGTAGACGACGACGGTTCCGGCGAGGAAGTCCGGGAGACCGCGCCGCCGGTCGGTGAACAGCACGGGCAGGAAGCCCGCGAAGAACGGCACGATCGCGAGCACGAGCCCGACGAGGCGCACGAGCGAGCGGCCGATCGACGGCGTGTCGCCCGTGGGGCCCCGTACCCGTAGGTGCAGCAACCTCATGCCGGGCGTCTGACCTGCCGTGCTCCAGAAGAGCACGAAGTAGACGCCGACGACGAGCAGCCAGCCGGAGCCGAGCAGCACCCCTACGAGCCACTCCGGACGGAGACCGCCGACGAGCGAGGCCACGAGCGAGGCGATGCCGACGACGGATGTGTAGAGGACGATGGTCAGGAGCCCGTCGGTCGCGAGCGCGATCGCGCGCGTCGCGATCCCGCCGTACCGCGACGGCTCGCGTCTCGGCGGCCGATGGAGGACCCGCTCGGCGCGGTCGTCGAGCCGCACCGCGGAGGCACGGAGACCGCCGACCACGTCCTCGGCGAGCCCGGTGGTCTGGCGTGCGACCGCGTCCCGCAGCTCGGGGCTCGAAGCCACATGGTGGATGGCGCTCTGCATCTCGTCGCTCGCGAGCACCTTGTCGGTGAGCTCGAGCGTCTGCGGGCTCCGCAGAGCGCCGGTCACGAGGCGCTCCAGCTCACCGCTGGCGGCGAGCTCGGCGGCGATGCGCTCGAGGACACGATGGCGCACGATCGAGCGTGCGATGTCCTCCGGCAGCGACCCGGCGAGGGCCCGGTCGATGACGCGCGCGATCTCGGGCGCGGACAGGACCTCGTCGACGGCCTCCTCGATCGGCCCACGCCAGGCGCGCGCGGCTGCGCGGGCCGGATAGAAGGCCGCGCGCCCGGCCGCGTCTGCCAGGCCGGGCTTCCGCTTGTCGTCCTTCGATGCCTTCGCGCGGAGTGGCTCGGTGTTTCCGCGACGCATGCTCCTAGCCTGGACTACCGACCGGTTGCTCGGCAACGTCCGTCTCCGCCGGAGGCCCGCCGTCGACCTCCGCGGTGCCGGACGCGGCGCCCCCCTGGAGCTGCTGCCGCCAGCCCGCGAGGATGCCGTGCACGGCGGCGGCGCCGAGGATCGGGCCCTCCGGGACCTCGAGACCGGGTGGGGTGGAGGATGAACGGCCGCGTCTGGAGGCCGCCCATGCCGCCGTGGAAGGAGATCAGCTCCTCGAAGGCGCAGCCTTCGTCGAGGTCGGGGTCGTAGAAGCTGCCGACCATGATGTCGCCGACGTGCTCGAAGCCGTCGGTGCGCAGCAGGTGCTGCGGTGCGTGCGGTGAGAAGTGGGCGAGCGGGTCGTCGCCCTCGATGCGTCCCTCGGCGAGGTAGTGGGTGCCGTTGGCGCCGAGCGCGACCGCGCCGTGCTCCGACGAGCGGACGAGCAGCCAGCCGACGTGCGGGTGGCTGCGGAGGGCCGGGATCAGCTCGGGGTGGCGCTCGTCGATCTCCTCGAGCGTCAGGCGGCGGCGCTCCTCCATCAGATAGACGAGCCCGAGGTTGCCCGAGCCGAGCACGATCACGTCGCGGTCGGAGACGTCGTTCTTGGCGCGCTTCTGCTGCTTCCCGGTCGCCTCGCTGATCGCGTTGCCGACCATCGAGCTCTGCTCGTCGCCGCCGGCGATGCCCTGGACGTCGCCGCGCGCGAGCGAGCGCTCGACGAGGTCGTCGAGCCCGTAGCCGTTGCGCTGCTTGAACGTGGCGCCCTGGGTCTGCCCGTGGTCGGAGAGGACGACGATCTCGTACGGCCGCGGCGCGTACCGGCACGCCAGCTCGACGTGAGCGAACTTGTCGTCGAGCTTGCGCAGCGCCTCCAGCGTGTCGGCCCGCTCGAGGCCAGAGTGGTGCGCCACCTCGTCGTAGCTCGAGAAGGTCGCGTACACCGCGGGCCGGCCGCGCATGATGTCGGTGAGGACGCCCGAGACGATCAGGTCCCGCACGAAGACGCAGAGGGCGCCTCGCATCAGCGGATAGATGCCGCCCCGGTGGCCGCGCGGCTGCACGTCCCGACGGATGGCGCGCAGGGCCGCCGTCCACTCGAGGATGACCTCCCAGCCGAAGAGGACGAGCGTGCGCGTCGCGTTGTCGCCGTTGGCGAAGAACCCGCGGTAGCCGGGGTTCGCCTTCTTCTCGGCCTCCATCCGGCTCACCGTGAGGATCACGTCCTCCGCCTCGCCGGAGAGGAGGTTCCCGCGGCTCGCGCCACCGTCGACGAGCAGGCCGATGCCCGTGCCACGGCGTCGCTCGATCTCGGCGCAGTCGGGCGGCGCCGAGCACGTCATCATCGTCGCCGTCTCCTTCTCCACCCAGCGGAAGGCCGAGATGTCCTCGTTCGAGCCCAGCAGGATCCCCGCCTGGCTGGCGCCCGGTCTGGGAGGAGAGATCGGTCTCCCACTCGACCAGGCCATGCGTCTCGCGCGCCCAGCGGGCCATGTTCGGCGCGTTCCCGTCGCGCATCGCCCGGCGCAGCACGGGGAGCGCGAGCCCGTCGATCTCGAGATAGATGATCCCGGGGACGTCGGTCGAGGCGATGATCCCCTGTCGCTTCGCGATCCTCTGCGCGATCCGGATCGAGGACATGTCGTCGGAGCCGAGGAGCACGGCGAGCACGACGCTCACGGCCGCGACGACGAGTGCTGCGAGGAGCGCCCAGCCGAAGTTGTCGACCGTCAGCACGCCGTCGGTCAAGGCGTCCGTGGCCTGGAGGATCAGGGCGTCCGCGATCAGCACGAGGAGGAAGCCGAGCACCAGGGTCAGGGGTAGGCGCAACGCGGCGAGCACCGGCGGGATGACCGCGTTCAGCGCCGACACGATCGCCGCGACGACGAGCGCACCCCCGAAGTTCCTGATGTCGACGCCGGGCAGGACCCAGGCGGCGACCATCAGCGCCACGCCCGTGGCGAGCCACGCGACGATCAGGGGGAACAACCGCAAGCGCGGAGCCTCGGGCTTCCAGTCGGTCGACTGACCGTAGGTCCGCTCAGGTTCGCTGGTCGTCATGGTCTCCTCCTCGTGGGCGGCGAAGGAGTCGACCTCCGTCGCCTCGTGCTTTTCGCGTCGATGAACCGGTTATTGGGACGTGATTGCGTCGGACACTGCACCGCCGCCCTGGTCGGCATGCACATACTCGCGGCCCGATAGCTGTACGGTCACATGTACTCCACCTGATGAGCGAGCCAAGACAACCCACGAAGCCCGCCGGGACATCGCGTTGGCGCGTCATCGTCGCCCGTGTTCTCACGATCGTCGCGATCCTCCTCGCGCTCGTCGGGATGGTCGCGTTCTACGTCGAGCACACCGCCCTCGACGAGGACGGCTTCGAGACGATCTCGCGGAACATGATCGAGGACGACGAGATTCGCACCCAGGTCGCCGCGAAAGTCGGTCGAGACGCTGTTCGGGAACGTCGACGTCGAGGCGGCGATCGCGGAGCGCCTGCCTCCCGCGCAAAAGGGGCTCGCGCCCGTTCTCGCCGGTCTCGCCCGCTCGGGCGCCGATCGGGCGGCGGACGCCGTGCTCGAACGACCACGGGTGCAGACGGTGTGGGTGGAGGTGACGACGCGGGCCCAACGCCAGTTGGTGCGCCTCCTGGACGACGACACGACGTTCATCCAGACCGAGGGCGGCGCGGTCGTGCTCGACCTCCGCCCGCTCGTGATCGAGCTCGGCGACCAGGTCGCGGTGATCGGAAAGGTCGCCGAGCGGCTGCCGGAGTCCGTCGGGAAAGGTCGCGATCATCGAGGAGAGCCAGCTGGAGACGGCACAGACGGCGACGAAGGTCCTGCGTGCCGTTGCCGACTGGATGTGGCTCGTCGCGATCGCGGTCGCGGCGCTCGCGATCTGGCTCGCTCGCGGACGCCGGAGACTCGAGCTGCGCGCCATCGCGATCGGACTGGTCGTCGTCGGGCTCCTCATGCTGGCCGTCCGCCGCTTTGCAGGCGATTACCTCGTCGACGAGCTCGCCAAGGACGACGCCGTCAAGCCCGCGGCACACGATGCGTGGAACATCCTCACGCAGGTCCTCGCCGACCGCGCGTGGGTGTGGATCATCCTCGGCGTCGTCACGATCGTCGGCGTCTGGTTCGTGGGTGACACCGGCCGGGCAGCCCAGGCGCGCGATGCAGCGCACCCGGTTCTCGCAGAACCGCCTGGCGACCTATGCGTCGCCGCGGTCGCGCTGCTCGTGCTCGCGCTGGTCGCTCCCACCGTCGCCACCAGCTGGGTGATGGCGCTCATCTTGATCGTCCTCATCGTCGCCGGCATCGAGGTCGTCAGACGAATCGTGCTGGGCGAGACCAGGAGCGCGGCCGGGGGATAGGCAGGTTCTCTGGGCCGGATCCGTCCAGGTCGCGAGGGCCGAGGCACCCCGAACAGCTGCGCCACAAGCAGGTCTCCGCGTCTCGCGCCCGCGACGGGTCGGATCGACCCTCCCGCCGGGCGGAAGCGGGTATGCCCGAGCGGAGCCGTACCTCGCGACCCGTCCACCGGACGTGGGCCGGCCGATGGGCTCGGATGTCGCGACCGGTCGACGGAGCATGAGAGGAGCCACTGAAAGGAGCCGCGGATGCCTGAACTGATGGTCGACTTCATCACCTCGCTCGATGGCTATGGGGCCGCCGACGGGTGGCCTGGCTGGTGGGGCCTGGAAGGGCCCGAGTATCTCGCCTGGTTGGGCGACCAGCCGGAGGCGGACTACACGGTGCTGATGGGTGCAAACACCTATCGGCTCATGGCCGGGCTGGCCACCGACGGCGAGCCGGGGACAGATGCCCTGGCGGGCCTGTCGAAGATCGTCTTCTCCAGCACCTTGAAGGAGCCGCTGTCGTGGGCGAACACCCGACTGATTGCCTAGGATCCCGTCGAGGCCGTGCGCGAACTGAAAGACAAGGGCGTCGAGTCGATGCGCACGATGGGCAGCCTCACGCTGTGCCGCTCCCTCCTCGCTGCCGGTCTCGTCGACCGGTTCCGGGTCGTCGTCTTCCCCGTCATCACCGGATAGCGAGCGGTCGAGACCGGGTCTACGACGGGTACCCCGACGTCTCCCTCGATCTCGTGGGCAACGGCACCTTCGACGGTCGGCTCCAGCTCCTCGAGTACGTCCCCACGGTTCTGGCTGGACCACCCGGCTCGAAGACCGACGACGAGTGAGGCATCGCTCACTCGAACGTCATCCGCTGCAGAGGTTTCGGCCCTCCCGAGAACGGGTATGAGCCGTTCCGCCAACGGCTCCGTCCCGTGGGACCCCCATCCCCCGCCGCCGCCGCAGGTGAGGCACCCGATCCCCCGTCGGGCAGCCAGGGACGGAGCCGCGCCCACCATCCGCGCGGCAGTACGCGAGTCGGCGGCGAAGCGGCCAACGTACGATCCCGCCATGACGGCGTCAACGGCGGCGGTCCCGACCGCTTCCCGGGAGCCGCCCGTCGCAGCCTACGCCGCATGCCGACGTCTGCTCCGCCGCCACGATCCCACCTTCTACCTCGCGGTATTGCGGCTTCCGGCCGACGTTCGACCCGCGGTCCATGCGCTGTACGGGTTCGTGCGCGGCGCGGACGAGATCGTCGACGGGGAGGGCCGCAGTCTGGAACCCGCCGCGCGCCTCGCCGCACTCGACGCCTGGGAGCGTGCGCTGGAATGCGGGTTGACCGAAGGGACGTCCGATCACCCGGTGATCGCTGCGCTGGTTGACGCCGGCGTACGCCTCGAGCTTCCCCTCGACGAGCTGCGAGGCTACATACGGTCGATGCGGGTCGACTGTGCCCGTGTTCGCATCGCGACGCGAGCCGAGCTCGACCGCTACATGGACGGGAGCGCGGCGTCTGTCGGCCGCGTCATGGCCGCGATCCTCGGTGCGCGACAAGAAGCCGAGACGTTCGGGCGGCTCGGGGTCGCGTTCCAGCTCACGAACTTCGTTCGGGACGTCCGGGTCGACTACGAGCTCGACCGGATCTACCTTCCCGCGGAGGAGCTCGAGCGCTTCGGCGTGGACGCTGCCGCGCTCGGCCTCGTGTCCGCGACGCCTCAGCTTCGCGCCTTGCTCTCGGTCGAGGTCGGCCGGGCGCGCGCGCTCTTCGGCGAGACGGCGGTCGCCGTCGCCGCTGCGTTGCCGGCGGCGCGGCGCGGCATGCGCTTCGCGCGTGCCGCCTACCTGTCCGTTCTCGACCGCGTCGAGGCGGCGGACTACGACGTCCTCGCGCAGTCGATCCGC
>CAVVIL010000002.1:0-47690 GCA_963748255.1 uncultured Actinomycetes bacterium
GCCCGCAGGCCGACGATCACCTCGTAGAGGCGGTCGTGGGCCGCGAGCTCGTCGGGCCGGAGGTCGGAGGCGGCGAGCCCGTAGAGGAACCCGGACGCGCTCAGCACGTTCCCGTAGGCGCGCGCTTCCGCGTTCCCCGCGCCGAAGGCCTCCTCCGCGAGCCGCCGCGGCGGAGCGCGCGGTGAAGTGCCACCACTCGCCGTACTGCTCGTCCTCCGGCGGCGAGAGCTTCGTGATCCCCGGCACGGTGGCGAGGAGCACCCCGCCGGGGGCGAGGACGCGGTGGAGCGTCGCGAGCGCGGCCCGCACGTCGTAGACGAACTGGAGCGTCTGCGTCACGATCGCGCAGTCGAACGTGTCGCTCGGGATCTGCGGGGCGTCGGTGAGGTCGCCGACGATCGTCGCCTGCGGGTTGCCCTCCGTCGCCATCAGGATGTCGCTGCGCTCGACACCCCGGCCGAAGCGGGTCGTGTAGTCCGGGGCGGCGATCTCGAGGACACGCCCGCGGATGTCGGCCGCATGGCCGCCGACGAACTCCTCGACGTAGACCCGGTCGATCGGCGTGCCGCGCTCGAAGCCCCAGTTCGGGTCGATCGGCGTCACGCGGCGCAGGTCGCCGAGCTTCGGTGGGCGTCGGCGCCGCCAGTCGACCCAGGCGGCGCGGAGCGGGCGGAGGCGGTGCCGCACGGGCTGGGGGACGACGCGGCGCAGGTTCGGGGAGCGACCTCCGGTCAAGGCCGCGATCATAGGACGTCGTGGGCGCGCTCCTGCCAGCGGAGACGCCGGGCCGACGGATCGTCGTCGTCTCGCCGCACCTCGACGACGGCGTGCTCTCGCTCGGCGCCGCGATCGCCGCCTGGAGCCGGGCAGGCGCGCGCGTCGAGCTGCTCACGGTGCTCGGCTGCGACCCCGCGTCGGAGGCGCCCGCCGGCGGCTGGGACCGCCGCGGCGGCTTCGCGACCGAGGGAGCGTCGGCCCGCGCGCGCCGCGAGGAGGATCGCCGCGCGTGCGCGATCCTCGGGGCGACCCCTGTCTGGCTCCCGTTCGGGAGCGTCGACTACGAGCGCCATGGGGACGAGGCAGACGTCCGACGGGCGGCCGTCGAGGCGGTGGGCGCCGCCGATCGCGTGCTCCTCCCGGGATCGCCGCTCAGCCACCCCGACCACGAGTGGCTCGTGCAGACGCTCGTCGCCGACGGGCTCGACCGGGGGAGCGTCGCGCTCTACGCCGAGCAGCCCTACACCCGGCGCGCCGGCGCCGGGCCGCACGCGCCCCCGTGGCTCGCGTCCGCGGTCGGCCCGTCGGCGTTCGCACCGGTCCCGCACAGCTCCGCGACCGCCACGCGAAGTGGCGTGCGATCCGGTGCTACCGGTCGCAGCTGCCCCTGCTCGGGATGGGCCGGAGCCTACGGCGTGGGCCGCACCGCCTCGCCCTCGCTCCCGAGTTGGTCGCCTGGCGCCCGGACTAACCTCCCGGCGGCATGAAGCTCGTCATGACCCTCCTCGTCCGCGACGAGGCCGACATCGTCGATGCGCAGATCGCGTACCACCTCGACTCCGGCGTCGACGCCGTCGTCGCCACGGACAACCGCTCCGAGGACGCGACGACGGAGATCCTCGAGCGCTACGCGCGCGAGGGCGTGCTGCACCTGATCCGTGAGCCCGGAGACGACCTGCGCCAGAGCGAGTGGGTCACGCGGATGGCGCGGCTCGCCGCGACCGAGCTCGGCGCGGACTGGGTCCTGAACGCCGACGCGGACGAGTTCTGGCACGCGCGCGGCACGACGCTGAAGGAGCTGCTGGCGGCGGTCCCGGAGCGCTTCGGGGCGGTGCGCGGCGCCTGGCGCAACTTCGTGCCGCGGCCCGACGACGATCGGCTGTTCGCGGAGCGGATGACCGCGCGGCTCCTCACCCCGAGCTTCCATCCGCACCCGCTCAGCACCCACTTCAAGTCGGCGCATCGCGCGCGGACGGACATCCGCATCGGCCGCGGCAACCACGAGGCGCTCGCGGACGACCTCGTCGCGCTGCGCGGCTGGTACCCGATCGAGATCCTCCACTTCCCGGTCCGCTCCCTGGAGCACTGCCGCCGCAAGTACGTGACCCAGTTCGTCGCGCTCGAGCGAAACGCCGAGAAGGGGATCCCGGGGCACATGGCCGAGGCGTATACCGCCTACCGCGAGGGCCGGCTCGACGCCTTCTACGCGCCGCTCGTCGTGGACGACGACGCGCTCGCGGCGGGGCTCGCGGACGGCAGCTACGCGATCGACACGCGGCTCCGCGACACGCTCCGCCGGCTCGGCTTCGGCGCCCCCGGGGGCTCGCAGCCGTCGGAGCCCGCACCGTCGCGCACCCCCGTCGAGGAGGCGGCGCTCTTCGCGGCCGAGTACTCCGCACTCGGGGAGGCGGACCTCGGGGCCTTCTACGGCGCGCGGATCGACGACCTGGAGGCGCGCCTCGGCAGTCTCGAACGGGGCCCCGCCGCCCGCGTCCGCCGCCTCGTCGGAAGCATGCGTTCGTGAGGAGCTGGCTCGGCCGTCTGCTGGCGTTCGTGCCGACGCGCCGGGCCGCGCTCGTCCTCTTCGCACTGGCGCTCGCGGTCTTCTGGTTCCAGGCCCTCGGCTGGCCGATGGCCAAGGGCAGGGACACCTGGGACTACCTCGTCTACTACCTCCAGCTCTTCGACTCCGACCCGCCGCTCTCGCAGGTGCAGCTCTTCCGCGCGCCCCTCACGCCCCTCGTCGTGGGGGTGCCGATGGACCTCGGCGGGACCGTCCTCCTCGAGATCGTCTTCGGCGTGCTCTTCGCGGGCTCGGTCGTCGCGTGGAGCGCGACGGCGCTCACCTTCGGCCGGGTTCCCGCGCTCGCGTCGGCCGTGCTCCTCCTCGTCTATCCCGCCTGGGCGACCCTCTACCACCAGGCGTCGAGCGACGCGGTCTTCACGACCGGTCTCGCGGTCTGGGCCCTGATCCTCGCGAGGACGATGCGGCGGCCGTCGACGCGCGGCTTCGTCGCGCTAGGCCTCGGCCTCGCGGCGCTCGTGCTGATCCGGCCCGCGAACCAGGTGCTGCTCCCCGCCGTGCTCGCGCCGCTGCTTGCGGCCGCGGTGCCCTGGCGACGCAGGCTGACCTGGATCGCGGCCTGCTGTGCGGCCGCCGTGCTGCCGCTGGCCGCCTGGGCGGTCCACAACGGCGTCCGCTACGACGACCTCACCGTCACGCGCGGCGGCCGGGCGTGGGTGCCGTTCCTGCGCGTGTTCACCGCCGACCGGTCGATCGCGCCCGAGCACGGTCCCGCGTCGCAGCGACTCGGGCGGCTCGTCGAGGACGAGGTGCTCGCCAAGGAGCCCTTCGCGTCCCTCGGCGTCCCGCTCGACGCGTACCTCGCGAACGGGTCGAACTACGAGACCGTCCGGCTGATCGCGCTCTCCGACCGCGTCCTCGGACGCGACAGCAACTACGACGTCCTCTTCGACTCCGCGGTCGAGGCGATCCGCGCGGATCCGCAGTCGTACGCGCGCGGCGTCGCCGACGTCGTCTGGGAGTTCCTCACGCAGCGGCCGATCCGCGAGAGCATCGCGCCGCGCGCACAGACCGCACCGACGCCGCCGTCGCCGACGTTCGAGAGCGACGGCGGCGTGCTCCCGAACCCCCAGGCGCACATCCTCGTCGACGGTGTCCCGTACGGCTTCGTCTGGTGCGCCTCCGACTACATCGACTCGTGCATCCTTCGGGACCCGTCCGTCGTCTGGGACGATCCCGCCGTCCAGCAGCGGTATCGCGAGGTCGTCTCCCAGGTGCGCGCGTGGGACGCCGAGCTTCCGTCCCGAACCGGCGTGGCCTGGCCGACGGAGATCCTCAACCGGATCACGCCGCGGTTCCCGCGGCCGCCGCTCTGGCTCGCCGTCGGCCTCGTCGCGCTCGTCTGGCGGCGGCCGCGGGGCTGGCGGACGATCGTCGTCCTCTGGGCGTCCGCGGCCGCCGTGCTCCTGATCCACGCCGTCTCGCAGGGCGTCGCCCCCGAGTTCGCGCTCCCGCTCTATCCGCTCTTCATCGTCACTGCCCTCGGCGCTCTCGCGGGCGACCGGGGGACGCAGCGCCCGGCGGCGGGCTGATGCGCCGCGCCGCCCCGTGGCTCCCGCTCGTCGCCCTCACGCTCGGCGGCGCGGTGCTGCGGTTCGCGACGCTCGACGCCCAGAGCTTCTGGCTGGACGAGCTCGTCACGGTCTCGCTCCTCGACCGCGGCCTCGGTGACGCGCTCGCCGAGGTTCCGCGCTCGGAGGCGACCCCGTACGCGTACTACGTCGTCGCGTGGCTCTGGGGCCAGGCCTTCGGGCTCGGCGAGGTCGGCCTCCGGTCGCTCTCCGCGCTCGCCGGCACGGCGACGATCCCCGTCGCGTACGGCGCGGGCGCAGCGCTCGTCTCGCGCCGCGCAGGCCTCGTCGCCGCCGCGCTCGTCGCCGCGAACCCGTTCCTGGTCTGGTACGCGCAGGAGGCCCGCTCCTACGCGCTCTTCGCCCTCGCCGGCGCGGCGACGGTGCTCGCGTTCGGGCATGCCCTGCGCGGCAGCGGCCGGTGGCTCGCCGCGTGGGCGGTCCTCGCCGCGGTCGCGATCGCGACGCACTACTTCGCCGTCTTCCTGGTCGCGGCGGAGGCGCTCTGGCTGCTCCTCCGGCTCCGCGGCGCACGGCGCGTCGTGCTCGCGTGCCTGGTGCCGGGGGCGGCGCTCCTGGCCCACGTGCCGCTGCTGCTCGAGCAGCGCGGCAACGGTGAGGCGGTCGCCGGGTCCTCGCTCGCGGCGCGCATCGCCGGGATCCCGAAGAACCTCGTGGTCGGCTACAGCTTCCCCGCCGAGGCGCTGGGGAGCGGGGTGGCCGCGGTGCTCCTGCTCGTCGGGCTCGCGCTGCTCGTGCGCGTCGTGCCGTCCGAGCGGCGCGGGGCGCTCGTCGCAGGCTCGCTCGCCGCCGCCGTCGTCCTCGCGCCGGTCGTGCTCGCCCTCCTCGGCACCGACTACCTGATCGCGCGGAACACGATCGTGGCCGTCGTGCCGGCCGCCGTCTGCGTCGGGGCCGGGTACGCGACGGGGCGCCTGGGGCTCGCGGCCGCCGCCGCGCTGTGCGTCCTCTCCGCCGCGATCGCGCTCGCGCCGGCGCTGGACGCGATCTACGGGCGTACCGACTGGCGCGGGGCGGCCGCGCAGCTCGAGCCGACCGACGCCCCGCGGGCGATCGTCGTCACGCCGTACATGAGCCGGACGCTCTGGCGGCCGTACCTGCCCGGTCTCCAGGAGCCGTCGTCCGCAGAGGCGACCGTGCAGGAGATCGCCGCGATCGGCCTGGCGACGGAGGGCGGCTACTCGGCGGGCGCGATCGCCCCGCCCGAGGTCGACGCTCCGAGACCCGTGCCGGGGTTCCGGGTCGTCGAGGTCGAGCGGGCGCCGACGTACACGCTCGTCCGGTACCGCTCCGACCGGCCGAGACGCGTGCCTCTGTCGACGTTGACGGGTCTCGCGCTGACCGACGAGCAGCCCGGTGTGCTGCTGCAGCACGACGGAGTGCGGGCCGACGACGCCGCTAGCATCCCGGAGTGAGCCGAACCGGAAGCCCGGTCGAGGAGGCGCACCCGACCGAGAGCGCCGCGAACGGCACGGCCCCGACCGAAGCCACGAGCGTGCGGACGGTCGACGCGGAGGCGGCGACCCGGGTGACCGTGATCCGGCCCGCGCGGCGGATCCCGTACCTCAACCTGGGCGAGCTCTGGCACTACCGGGAGCTCGTCTGGACGCTCGTCTGGCGCGACGTCGCCGTCCGCTACAAGCAGACCTTCCTCGGGATCGCCTGGGCGATCCTCGTCCCCGCGTTCACCGCCCTGATCTACATCATCATCTTCGGCAAGTTCGCGAACTTCCCGGCCGGCTCGACGCCGTACCCAAGCCTCGTCGTCGCCGGCGTGCTGCCGATGCAGTACTTCGCCTCGGCGCTCACCCTCGCGAGCCTGAGCCTGCTCGCGAACCTGCCGCTCGTCACGAAGGTGTACTTCCCGCGCACGCTGCTGCCCCTCGCGGGCGTCACGGTGCCGCTCGTCGACTTCGTGATCGGCCTCCCGATCCTGCTCATGCTGATCATGCGCTACGACACGTGGCCGGACGGCTGGCACGTCCTGACCGCGCCCCTGTTCATGCTGCTCGCGGTCGTGACCGTGCTCGGCCTGTCGCTCCTGCTCTCCGCGATCAACGTCCGCTACCGGGACGTGCGCTACATGATCCCCGTCTTCCTCCAGGTGCTACCGCTGCTCTCGGGCGTGATGTTCGCGGTCGACCAGATCCCGGAGAAGTGGCAGTGGATCCTCTCGTTGAACCCCATGAGCGCGGTGATCGCCGGCTGGCGCTGGGCGGTGCTCGACGCCGCTGCCCCGGACCCGGGTCAGCTGGCCGTCAGCGTGGGCGTCGCCGTCACGCTCTTCGTCGTCGGCCTCGCCGTCTTCCGGTGCGTCGGAGCCGGGCTTCGCGGACACGATCTGATGGCTGTCGCGATCGAGGTCCAGGGTCTCTCGAAGAAGTACCGGCTCGGCGAGTACCACGCTGCGTACGGGACGCTGCGCGAGACGCTCGTGCATGCGACGAAGCGCCTGACGGGCCAGGAGCACAACCGGCCGAGGTCGGAGGTCTGGGCGCTGCGCGACGTCTCGTTCGAGGTGCCCGAGGGCCAGGTGCTCGGCATCATCGGGCGCAACGGCGCCGGGAAGTCGACGCTCCTCAAGATCCTCACCCGGATCGCGACGCCGACGTCGGGACGGGCGGAGATCCGCGGCCGCGTCGGGAGCCTGCTCGAGGTCGGGACGGGCTTCAACCAGGAGCTGACCGGGCGCGAGAACATCTACCTCAACGGCGCGATCCTCGGGATGAAGCGCCGGGAGATCGAGGCGCGCTTCGACGACATCGTCGAGTTCTCGGGCGTCGAGAAGTTCATCGACACCCCGGTGAAGCGCTACTCGAGCGGCATGTACGTCCGGCTGGCGTTCGCCGTCGCGGCGCACCTGGAGCCCGAGATCCTCTTCGTCGACGAGGTGCTCTCGGTCGGTGACGCGGAGTTCCAGCGGCGGTGCCTGGGCCGCATGGAGGAGCTCGCCAACACCGGACGCACGGTCGTGTTCGTCTCCCACGCGCTGCCGTCGGTCGCGCAGCTCTGCGACCGCGCGATCTGGATCGACCGCGGCCAGCTCGTCGGCGACGGCGACGCCGCCGACATGATCGCGAAGTACCTCCACCAGACCCGCAAGTCCGGCACCGAGCGCGTCTGGCCCGCGGAGTCCGCTCCGGGCAACGACCTGGCGAGGATCCGGGAGATCAGGGTCCTGCCCCACGAGGGCATGCCCCCGGGCGTCGTCGACGTCCGGCGACCGCTCGGGATCGAGATCGGCTTCGACGTCCTGCGGGACGGGAAGCCCGTGTTCCCGAAGCTCAAGCTGCATCGACCGGGAGGGCGTGATCGCGTTCAACGCGATGGACACGGACGAGCGATGGCGTCGGCCCTCGTCGCCCGGCGCGCACGTCGCGACCGCGTGGATCCCCGGGAACTTCCTGAACGAGGGAGAGGCGAGCGTCGAGGTGGCGATCTGCAGCCTCGACTTCCCGAAGCTCGAGCACCACGCCGCGGTGTACGAGGCGGTGTCGTTCGAGGTGCTCGACCCGGGTGAGGGCGACTCGGCGCGTGGGCAGTTCAGCGGCCAGTGGCGGGGCGTCGTGCGGCCGATGCTCGAGTGGACGTACGGGTAGCCCCGAGGGCGACATGAGCAGCGGCTCTGCGAGGTCGGGACGACCTGCCGCGGGGCCGAGGCGCCGAGGCGGTGAGCGTGGTCGTCTCCACGTGCAACTGGCCGGAGGCGCTGGATGCCGTCCTGCGAGGCCTCGCGGCCCAGTCGGATCCCGCGTTCGACGTGGTCGTCGCGGACGACGGCTCCACGAGCGACACGGCGGAGACGGTGGCCCGGTGGACGGCCCTCCTCGGGGACCGGCTCGTCCACGTCTGGCAGCCGGACGAGGGGTTCCGGCTCGCGCGCGTCCGCAATCTCGGGGCCGCGGCAGCGCGCGGCACCTACCTCGTCTTCGTCGACGGCGACTGCATCCCGCGTCGTCACTTCGTCGCCGCGATCCGTCGCGGCTGCGTGCCCGGCTGGTTCCTGGCAAGCACCCGACTGCAGCTCGGCGAGAGCCTCTCGCGCACGGTGCTGCGCGACGATGTGCCGATCGGGACCTGGAGCACGGCGGCCCTCATCGCCCGCGGGCGAGGCGAGATCCGCGGACTGGGCCACCTCACGCCCCGCGACCGGCGCAGGGCCTGGCGGCCCGGGCTCCCCGACTTCGCTCCGCACGGCAACGCCTACGGGTTCTGCACCGGCGTCGCCCGCGCCGACTTCGAGGCGGTGAACGGCTACGACGGACGGTTCGTCGGGTGGGGCGACCAGGACGTCGATCTGGCCGTGAGGCTCGGGAGACGCGGGCTGCGCTGCGGGTACGCGGGGCCGCGGTCGGCGATGCTCCATCTGTGGCATCCCTCGAACGCGCCCGAGGACCGGCCGACGTGGTGGCTCCTCCAGGAGACGATCGCGAGCGACCGCACCGAGGCGCTCGACGGATACCGAGAGCTCGTCCCGGCGCCGGGGGTCGTCGGGCCACCGCGCTGACCGGACATGCGTGAGCGCTCCGAGACCACCGAGCGGCTCCTCCCGACGGACGTGCGGGCTCCTGAGCCCCCGCCTCCGGGCGTCAACGTCGTCGGCTTCTTCGAGGCCGAGTCCGGTCTGGGCGAGGTCGCGCGCCGGCTGGCGGCAGCACTCGACTCGGCGGCGTCCCGTTCGCCGCAATCCCGTATCGCGACACGCTCGGCCGCCAGGGCCATCCGCACGGCCTCCCGCTGGGCGAGGCGGCCCCCTACGACACGAACCTGATCTGCCTCAGCGCCGACGATCTCGCGAGGTTCGGCGCCAGGGTGGGGGGCGCGTTCTTCGAGCGGAGGTACTCGATCGGAGTCTGGTTCTGGGAGACGAGCGTCTTCCGCGCCGAGGACCGGGCCGCAGCCCGCCATCTGGACGAGCTCTGGGTCGCGAGCGACTACGTCCGTCAGAGCGTGGCCGCCGAGGTCGAGATCCCGGTGCACGTCGTGCCGGTGCCGGTCGAGCCACCACGCGGCCCTTTCCGCACGCGCACGGAGCTCGGCCTGCCGGAGGCGTTCACGTTCCTCTTCGTGTTCGACTACTGGAGCGGCGAGCGGAAGAACCCGGCGGCGGTCGTGCGGGCGTTCGTCGAGGCGTTCCGGCCCGGCGAGGGCCCGATCCTCGTCCTCAAGAGCATCCACGGACACGACTGGAGGCCCGAGCAGTTCGCAGAGGTCGCCGCGCTCGCCGAGGGCCGAGAGGACGTCCTCCTACGGGACGGGTACGTCTCCGAGGACGATCGCGACTCCTACGTCGCGGCCTGCGACTGCTACGTGTCGCTCCACCGCAGCGAGGGCCTGGGCCTGACGCTGGCCGAGGCGATGGCCGCCGGCAAGCCGGTGATCGCGACGGGGTACTCGGGGAATCTCGAGTTCATGCGCGAGCACGAGAGCCTCCTCGTGCCCTTCCGCCTCGTCGACGTCCCGGAGAGCTGGTGGGCCCATGCGCCGGGCGCGGTGTGGGCCGAACCGGATGTCGGTGCAGCGGCACGCCTCATGCGAGGCGTCTGGGAGCAGCCCGAGGAGGCGCGCGCCTTGGGCCGTGCGGGACGCGACGCGATCGTCGAGCGCTTCCCGCTCCAGCGAACGGCCGCCTTCATCGCCGACCGGCTGGCGGAGGCGCGGACGAGTGGGGCGGTGAGCGCACGGACGTCTCGTCACGACCCGCGACCGGCGATCCTGGACGCGTCGCGGTCGCTCGACGAGGCGGGAACCGCCGACCGGCTCGCGGCCGGCCCACGCGCGCGGCCGACCGCGGTCGTCCGCCGGCTCCTCCGGCGCGCTCTGTGGCCCTACCTCGAGGACCAGCGGCGCTTCGAGCTCGCGGTCCTCGACGCCCTGCAGGCGCTTCATCGCTCGGTCGACGACCTGGAGCAGCGAGTCGTCGGGCTCGAGTCGCGTCGCGGCCCGACGGACGGCGAGGGCGCGTGACCGGCGGCTCAGCTCAGCGCGAAGCGCGTGGCGTCGTCGAGCTCGCCGAGCGCGCCCGAGTACTCGTAGCTCCGCACCGTCAGCGACGCGAGCGAGGCGGGCGAGGAGTACGTCGCCGTGGCGAGCACCCGCGGATCGGTGGTCGAGAAGCCGCCGCGGTGGAAGCCCGCGGTGTTGCAGAAGACGAGCGTGCCGGCAGGCCCCGTGAAGGTCTGCACGGCCTCGCCGGGGATGCGGGCCTCCAGCTCCTCCTCGGTCGGGTAGTTCTGCCCGAGGGCCTGCCAGCCCCAGGCGTCCCCGTACTGCCCGCCGGGCTGGCTCCCGGCGACGAACTGGAACGGGCCCATCTGCTCGTCGACGTCGACGAGGTAGAGGAAGACCTTCAGCAGGTGCTTGTCGTCGTAGTCGCGGTGCCACCGCTGCGACGAGATCCGCTCGGCGGCCGCGGGCTGCGGCACGGAGTACCAGACGTCGACGTACTCGAGCTTCGACCACATCTCGAGGTACGCGTTCGCGAGGTCGAGGAGCCGGTGCGAGGCGACGACCCGGAACCACGGATCGTCGAGCCCCAGCTCGACGCCGTAGCTCTGGAGGCGGACGACGAACTCCTTGCCCGGCCGCACCCGGACGTGCTCGCCGCCGGCCGCGAGGTCGGCCTCGGTCGAGGCGACGAAGCGGTCGCGCTGCTCGACGAGCGCGCGCCACTCCGCCTCGTCGGGCACGACCTGCTGGAACGGACGGACCGCGAACCCGTGCTCCCGGACCTCCGAGAGGATGCCCTCCTGCACGTCGTCGAGCTGCGGCGGCGCCTCGGTGAACTGACCGCGGCTGGAGCGGTTCGAGAGGAGCCGGTCGTGCAGCTCGTAGGTCGCGCGGATCCCCTGCCGCTCGAGCGTCTTGGCCACGCCGTCCGCCCGGTGGGTGAAGACGCGGTTGACGCGTTGTGAGAACTTTGTCCGCTGCCTGTGCATGTTCGTCCGAGCCGTCCGGCGGGAGTCGCCTACGTTACCCGCGGCAATCGATGGCCACCGTCTTCTACCTCTTCCGCGACGCGCCGCAGCGCCGGGCCGCGCTCGGGCTCCCGGCGGGCAGCCCGGGCCGCTACGCGCTCTACGGGATGGACCAGCTCGTCGCCCGCGGGCACACGGTGCGGCACAACCTCGAGGGGCCGGCGCCGGCTGCCTGGGCGCGGCTGCTCGGCGCGGCCCTCAAGCGCCCGCTCGAGCGCGCGGGCGGCTACGGCGGCGACTTCGCGACCGTGCTGGCGTCGCTGCGGCGGCTGAACCGCGCGGACGCCGTCCTCTCGACCGTCGACACGGTGGGGATCCCGCTCATGCTCCTCGCGCGGGCGCGGGTTGTCCGACGGCCGTTCGTCTACGTCGCGATCGGGCTGCCGGAGCGGCTCGCGCGGCTCCGCTCCGCGCGGATGGAGCGCCTCTATGCGCAGGCGCTCGGGTCGGCGGCCGCGGTCGTCGCGTACAGCCGGCACGAGGCGGACGCGGTCGAGGGCTGGCTGCGCGAGCGAGGCGTGGAGGCGCGCGTCGAGTTCGTCCCGTTCGGGGTCGACGCCGACGCGTTCCGGCCGCACGCCGCCACGCCCGACCTCGACGTGGTCTCGGTGGGAGCCGATCCTCACCGCGACTTCGAGCTGCTGCTGACGGTCGCGCGGTCGCGGCCCGACGTCGCCGTCCTCCTGGTCACGACCGCCGAGCACGCACGCTCGCTCGGCGATCGCCCGGCGAACGTCGCCGTCGAGACCGACCTGCCCTTCGACGAGATGCGCGACCGGCTCGAGCGCGCCCGCGTGGTCGCGCTCCCCGTGCGCGAGAACAGCTACTCGGGCGCGACGACGGTGCTCCTCCAGGCGATGGCGCTCGGCAAGCCGGTCGTCGTGACGCGGACGGCGGCGATCGCGACCGGCTACGGGCTGGAGGACGGGGAGAACGTCCGTCTCGTCGGGCCGGGGGACGAGGCGGCCTTCGGCGCCGCGCTCGACGACCTGCTCGCCGACGAGTCGCGCGCCCGCGCGCTCGGCGCCGGAGCGCGGGCCACGGTCGAGGCGGGGCTCACGTGGGAGCGGTACGTCGACCGCCTGGCAGACGTGCTCGCGGCCGCCGTTCAGGCCCGGCGTTAGCGTGGTCGCCGTGCAGCCCAGGAGGATCGCGCGCGCCGCGCGCCGCCGGGTCGACGCCCTGGCCGGGCGCGTCCGCACCGAGGTCGACGTGCGGCGGACGCGCGGGGGCACCGCCGACCTGGCGCTCTTCCACGAGTTCGCGCCACCGCCGTCCGGCGGCGGCCACCAGTTCCTCCGGGCGCTCATGCGCGAGCTCGAGTCGCGCGGGCTCGTGGTCGAGCTGAACCGCATCTCGGGCGGGACGCCTGCCTGCCTCTTCAACTCGTTCAACTTCGACTTCGAGCGGCTCCGCCGGTTCGCGGCCCGCGGCGCGCGGCTGGTGCACCGCGTCGACGGCCCGATCGGGGTCTACCGCGGCTTCGACGACGGCACCGACGAGCGGATCGCGGAGGTCAACGCCGAGCTCGCCGCCGCGACGATCCTCCAGTCCCGCTTCTCGCTCCAGAAGCACGTGGAGCTCGGGTTCGCGCTGCGCGACCCGGTCGTGATCCCGAACGCGGTCGACCCGGCGATCTTCCATCCGCCCGCGACGCGCGAGCCGCTGGCGGGCAGGCGGGTCCGGCTCGTCGCGACGAGCTGGTCGGACAACCCGCGGAAGGGCGGCGCCGCGCTCGCGTGGCTCGACCGCAACCTCGACCACGCGCGCTTCGAGGTGACGTTCGCCGGCCGGCCGCCTGCGGCGTTCGAGCGCATCCGCGTCGTCGGCCCGCTCGACTCGCGGGCCCTCGCCGACCTGATGCGCACGCAGGACGCGTACCTCGCGCCCAGCTACGACGACCCGTGCTCGAACGCGCTGCTCGAGGCGCTGGCGTGCGGCCTGCCGGCCGCCTACCGCGCGAGCGGCGGGCACCCCGAGCTCGTCGGCGAGGCCGGGCTGCCGTTCGACGAGGACGAGGAGCTCGGCGAGGTGCTCGAGCGGCTCGCCGGCGAGCTCGACGAGCGGCGCGCGGCGATCTCGACGCACCCGATCGCGTGGGTCGCCGACCGCTACCTCGAGGTCCTCGGGCTCGGCGGCGCCACCTAGAATCCCGCGACCGTGGAGAACTACCTCCGACGAGGCGTCCGGGGCGTCCGGCATCGGGTCGGCACCCGGCTGGACCGAGCCGCCGTCTCTCGTGCGCACGACGTGCTCTACCTCTCGGACGCCTGGACGGAGGCCACGTGGCTCGGCGCCCAGGCCCTCAAGAACCCGCTCGACCTCTGGGTCTACCAGGAGATCATGGCCGAGACCCGGCCGGAGCTCGTCGTCGAGACGGGCACGTACCGCGGCGGCAGCGCGTTCTTCCTCGCGTCGATCTGCGACCTGCTCGGGGCCGGGGAGGTCGTGTCGATCGACGTGGAGCAGGTGCGCGACGACTACCCGGCGCACCCCCGCATCACGTATCTCGGCGGGCGCTCGTCGACCGACCCGGACGTCGTCGCCGACGTGCAGGCCCGCGCCGAGGGGAAGCCGACGCTCGTCATCCTCGACTCGGACCACTCGCAGGCGCACGTCGAGGCCGAGCTCGCCGTGTACGCCGACCTCGTCCGGGTCGGCGGCTACCTGATCGTCGAGGACTCGAACATCGGGCAGATCCGCAAGGACCTGCTCCCCGGGCCGCTCGAGGCGATCGAGACGTTCCTCGCCGGCACCGACGCGTTCGAGATCGACCGCCGCCGCGAGAAGTTCCTGATCACGTTCAACCCGAGCGGCTACCTGCGCCGCGTGCGCTAGGCGCAGAGCTCGCGCCGCAGCGCCGCGTTCGACGAGGCGCCGACGACGCGGACGGGGCCGTCGACCTCCCAGAGCACGAGCCCGGCGGCGGTGCCCTCGGCAACCCGCCTGCCGTCGAGCTCGATCCCGGGCTGCGTGAAGACGTAGTCGGCGAGGAACGGCCGGCCCGAGCGCTCGAGCGCGCCCGACGCCGCGACGTCGACGCGCTCGATGGGCAGCCCGTCCGGGACGGAGTCGCCGATGTAGGCGGCGCGGTCGACCGTCGAGTTGAAGAACTCCGTGAGGAAGAGCGCATGCCGCTCGAGCGCGGAGCCGCAGCTCGTGTCGACGTAGAGCTTCGTCACGCGCGCGTCGTCCGGAAGCCGCGCGTCGATCCAGGCGCGCTCGAGCCCGCCCGCGAAGACGAGATCCTCGGGGGCGTCGATCAGCCGCTCCCACGCGAAGTACGACGTGGCGGCGAACGAGATCGCGACGACGACCGGGAGCGCGATGCGGGCGATCCGTCGCGGCAGGAGGAAGGTCGCGGCGAGGAGGACGAGGAGGAAGATCGCGAGCGCCAGGCCGCCCGACGCCGGCCCGGGCCCGGCCAGCTCCGCCTCGACCCGCTCCCAGAGCGCGCCCGGGACGGTGTCGATCCCCGCCTCGTTCGCGAGCTGCCGGAAGGGGAGGATCAGCGGGAGCGCGAGCGCGCCGACGACGCCGATCGCGACGGCGGCGACGGGGCGGCGCGGCAGGCCCGAGGCGAGCCAGACGACGAGCCCGACGAGCCAGAGCGGGACGAGGTAGAAGCCGTAGCGGTCGTGGAGGCGGTCGTAGCCCCAGGGCGTGCTCGTGAACGCGGCGACGACGAGGAGCCCGGTGGCGTTGGCCGAGGCGAACAGCGCGACGAAGGCGCCCGCCCGACGCGACCCCGCACGCCCCGCCCGGGTGAGCTCCCAGAGCACGACGGGCGCGACGGCGACGGGCACGACCGCGAGGTACACGGTGAAGTCGCCGAGGTGGTAGACGACCCACTTGCCGACCTGGAGCGGGTCGTAGCCGCGCCAGAGCTCCCAGTACGCGCCGAGCGAGTCCCTCGCCGACGCGCCCGAGAGCAGCCGGGCGGCGAAGGCGAGCACGACCGAGCACGACCGGCAGCGCCGTCGGCCAGAGGCCGACGAGGTCGCCTCTCGTCCGGGGCCGCGTCCCCGGCACGACCAGCCAGAGGAGCGCGAGCGCGCCGACCCACGTCGCGTAGAGGATCCCGAACTGGGGCCGGGTCAGGAACGCCGCGGCGACCGCGGCGAGGACCGCGAGCTGGCGGAGGACCGTCGGGCGCTCCAGGGCCAACGCGATCGCGTAGAGCGCCCAGGCGGCCGCGAGGTAGGAGAGGCTCTCCGTCATCACGGTCGCGACCGAGATCGACGAGGGGATCGCGACGGAGAGGCCCGCCGCGAGCACCGCCCACCACGCGCCGACGAGCCGCCGCGCGAGCAGGTAGACGGGCACGGCCGTCAGCGCCCAGAGCAGCGCGTTCGCCGCCTTGAACCAGTCGTAGGCCGCGTCGACGCTCCCGGCGAGCCGGAGGATCCCGGCGAGGAGGAGCGCGAGCAGCGGGCCGAAGCCGTACTCCTCGCCTCGCAGCGTCAGCCCCTCGCCCTCGACGAGCGAGGACGCGGCGATCAGGTACCGCACCTCGTCGGGATGCACCCGGGGCGCGCCGACGGCGAGGGCGAGCAGCGTGTACACGGCGAAGGTGCCGACCACGACGAGGCCGAGAACGGCAGCCGGCGCCCAGGATCGGCTCGTCGCCGCGGGCCCTGTCGACTCGACGGACGCCGTGTCGCGCCCCGACGCCGTCTCGAGATCGGTCGCCACGCTCGCGCGATGCTAGCCGCGCCCGCGGGCGACGACGCCGTCCGCGACGCCGCTATCCTCGCGAGCCGTGGGCCGGAGACCACCGCTCGTGACCGATCCGGCGGGCGGCGCGGCCCCGTCTCGCCGATGACGGCCGCGCGGCACGCGCGGAGCCTCGTCGCTCCCGTCGGCAGGCCGCGTGCGGCAGGCCGCGATCGGCCGGCGGACGCGCGACTGGCCCGACCGCTCCCGCCTCTTCGTCCTCGGCGACGAGCTCGGCTGGGCGCTCGACGACGAGGCGGCCTACGTGACCGCCGTCGCGCGCGAGGCGGGCTACGCGCTCGGGCCGCCCTCGTGGGCGCGGTTCACGCGGCGGCAGGTCGTCTTCCACACGAGCCACTTCGCGGCGCTCGACCCGCGCTGGACGGGCTCGTCCCACCGGCTCGGGATGGCGTACTTCCACGGCCGCCCGGGGACGCCCGGCTTCCCCGAGTTCGACCGTGCCTACGAGTCGCTCGCGCGCGACCCCGACCGCTTCGACCGGATCCAGGTGACGCATCGCGAGATGGAGCTGCTCGTCGTCGCCGCGGGCGTCGACCCGACGCGGGTGCACCGGATCCCGATCGGGATCGAGCTCGACCGCTTCCCGCTCGTCGACGCCGGCCGGCGCGACGCCGCCCGGGCCGCGCTCGGCCTCGACCCCGACGCGTTCGTCGTCGGCTCGTTCCAGAAGGACGGCGTCGGGATGGGGGACGGGGACGAGCCGAAGGCGATCAAGGGCCCCGACGTGCTCGTCGAGGCGCTCGCCCTCGTCCACGGCGAGCTCGAGCGGCTCGTCGTCCTCCTCACAGGCCCCGCGCGCGGCTACGTGCGCGCCGAGCTCGAGCGCCGCGGCGTGCCGCACGTCCACCGGCTCCTCCCCGACCGCGACGGGCTCACCGCCGCCTACCACGCGCTCGACGCCTACCTCGTCGCCTCCCGGCAGGAGGGCGGCCCGAAGAGCGTGCTCGAGTCGATGGCGACGGGGGTGCCGCTCGTCACGACGCGCGCCGGGCAGGCGCCGGACCTCGTCGTCGAGGGCGTGAACGGCAACCTCGTCGACGTGGACGACCCCGTCGGGCTCGCGGCCGGCCTGCTCCAGCTCGAGCGCGACCCGGCCCTCGCCGCCAGCGTTCCGCGCCGCCGGGCGCGTGACCGCCGAGGAGAACTCGCACGCGGCGCTCGCGCCGCGCTGGCGCGCGCTGCTCGAGGGCTTCGCGGAGCGACCGGGTGGATAGCGCGCGCGTCGCGCGGTACGGCCGCGCCGCCTCGCGCTGGGCGAGGCTCCTCGCGAGCGGCCGCGCCGGTCCGGGGCTCCGGGTCTTCTACGGCTGGGACGAGATCCCGGCGCCCGGCGAGCCGGTCGCGGGCGGCACCGCCAAGCTGCAGAAGCTCGCCGCCCGGTGGCCGAACCGGCCGACGGACTTCTCGCTCCTCTACCTGGGGACGACGTACCTGCCCCGCGATCTCCGGCCGCTCCTCTGGCTCGCGGGGAGGCGTCGGGCGCCGATCGTCGTCAACCAGGACGGCGTCGCGTACCCGGGCTGGGCGGGCGACCGCACGGACGAGCTGAACGTGCCGCTCAGGCGGGCCGTGCTCGCCGCCGACCACGTCGTCTACCAGAGCGCGTTCAGCAAGCGCTCCGCCGACGCGTTCCTCGGCGAGCCGCGCGGAGCGTGGGAGATCCTCCCGAACGCCGTCGACGTCGACCATTTCGCGCCCGGGCCCGTGCCGCCGGACGGGCCGGTCGTCCTCCTCGGCGGCGACCAGACGCAGGCGTACCGGCTCGAGCTCGGGCTGGAGGCGTTTCGCCGGGTGCGCGACGAGCATCCCGGACGCGCGCCTCCTGGTCGCCGGCCGCCTCGTCTCGGACCCAGGGCCGACGCTCGCGCGGCTCGGGCTCGCGGACGCCGTCGAGTTCGTCGGCCGCTACTCGCAGGCGGCGGCGCCGGAGATCGTGCGCCGCGCCCACGTCCTGCTCCACACGAAGGTGAACGACCCGTGCCCCACCGCCGTGATCGAGTCGATGGCCTGCGGCGTGCCGGTCGCGTACCCGGCGAGCGGCGGCACCGTCGAGCTCGTCGGCGACGAGGCGGGCGTCGGCGTCCCGCACCCCGACGGCTTCGAGCGCGACGAGCCGCCCGCCCCCGAGGCGCTCGCGGCCGCCGTGTCGACCGTGCTCGCCGACCGTGACGGCTACGCGGCGCGGGCGCGCGCGCGGGCGGTCGAGCGGTTCGCGCTCACCGACTGGCTGGAGCGCCACGCGGCGATCTTCGCCGCGCTCGTGCCCCCTCCCGCAGCCCGCTGAGCCGGCCCGCGAGCGTCGCGGCGTGGAACCGCGCCCGCGTGCCGTCGAGCAGCACGAGCGACGCGATCGCCCCGAGGCAGGGGCGGACGAGCATCCGCGCGACCGCCCGTGCCGGGTAGGCGTTCCGGCCGAGGACGTATCCGACACCCGCGCCGTCGCGCCGCCCGAGGGCGACGAGCGCGTCCGGGCTCACCGGCTTGACCGGATGCGTGACGACGAGCGACGGGTCGTACGCCATGCGGACGTCGAGCCGCAGCGCGCGGACGAGCAGGTCGATCTCCTCGCCCGACGACCACGGCGTCCCAGCGCCGAGGCCGAGCTCCTCGTCGAAGCCGCCCACGCGCTCGAGGACGGTCCGGCGGAGGAAGATCGTGTGGGAGTTGGCCGTGTGCCAGACGGAGTCGGGCGTCACGACGGCCGGCTCGGACGGCCAGCGGCCGGCGGTCGCTCCGTCCGCCGCGACGGCGCGGCCGCTGAGGATCCCGAGGCCCGGGTCGGCGGCGAACCGCGCGGCGACGCGGGCGAGCAGGTCCGGCGGGTAGCTGCAGTCGTCGTCCGGGAACCCGACGAGGTCGGCCTCGAGGTGCGGCAGCGCCGCGTTGCGCGCACGCGAGAGCCCGCGTGCCGAGCGCAGGTGGAGCGTCTCGAGCGTGGGGTGGGACGCGAGCAGCGAGGCGACGCGGTCGTCGGGGTTCTGGTCGACGACGACGAGACGAAAGGCGGTGTGCGTCTGCGCCGCGAGCGAGCCGAGGAGCCGCTCCACGTCGTCGGTGCGGTCGACGGTCGCGACGACGAGGTCGAGCCGGAGCTGCTCCGCTGCCGCCACCGGCGCAGGCTACCCTCACCCCCGCCGTGGCTCCCCCGCTCGTGTCGGTCGTGCTTGCCGCCCGCGACGCGGAGGCGACGATCGACGAGGCCGTGCGGAGCGTGCTCGGGCAGACGCTCGGCGATCTCGAGCTCGTCCTCGTCGACGACGGCTCGCGCGACGCGACGGGCGATCGGCTCGAGGCGGTGGGCGACCCGCGGCTCCGCGTCGTCCGCAACGACGCGCCGCTCGGGCTCGCGGGGGCGCTGAACGTCGGGCTCGACGAGGCGCGCGGGACCTACGTGGCGCGCATGGACGCGGACGACGTCGCCCTGCCGGCCTGGCTCGAGCTGCTCGTCGGCCGGATCCGCAGCGCGCCGCCCGTCGCGATCGTCGGCACGGGGATGCTCGACCTGCACGGCGACGGGTCGCTCGGGACGCTGCACCGCCTCGCGCACGGCCCCCGCGCGGTGCGCTGGGCGGCGCTCTTCTCCTCGCCGTTCTTCCACTCGACGGTCCTCGTCGACCGGTCGGTGCTCGAGCGGCACGGTCTCCGCTACGACACGTCCTTCGAGGAGAGCGAGGACTTCGACCTGTGGTCACGGCTGCTCGAGCACGCGGACGGCGACAACCTGCGCGAGGCGCTCGTCCTCTACCGCAAGCACGCCGCGCAGGCGTCGGCGCGCCGCGCGGAGCTCCAGCGCGACTGCCAGCGACGGGTCGCGCTGCGGCAGCTGACGGCGCTCGCTCCGGCGCTCGACGACCGAGCGGCCGAGCTCGCGTGGCGCGCCGGGGCCGGGCTCCCCGTCGCGTCCGCCGACCGGGCCGACGCGGCGGACGCGCTCGCGACCGTCGTCGCCGCCTTCGAGGCGCGGCACGGCGGCCGCGAGGCGCGACGGGCGGCCGCCTGGGCGCTGGCGCGCGGCGGGAACGCCGCCGCGGGGCTGCGGCTCGACCCGGCGCTGCCCCTCCAGGCGCTCGAGCGGGCGGGACGGCGTCGTGCGGCGCGCGCCGAGCGGAAGGCAGCGGCCCGGTGGCTCGCGGGCTCGCGGTCGAGCGGGCCCGTCCGCCTGACGATGGTCTTCCCCGAGGTGGCGCCGTACCGGACGCCGATGCTCGACCGGCTCGCCGAGCGGCCGGAGGTCGACCTGACCGTGCTCTACGCGGGCGCCTCGGTGCAGCGGCGCTCGTGGACGAGCGAGCCGCGGCACCGTGCGGTCGTCCTCGAGGGCGCGCGCGTGCCCGGGCTCTACCGGGCGCTCCGCCACGAGTACCCGCTCTCGCTGGGTGTCTTCCGCGCGCTCCGGGCAGCACGCCCGGAGCTCGTCGTCGCCTCGGGCTGGAGCACCTTCGCGTCGCAGGCCGCCGTCTGGTGGTGCCGCAGGCACCGCGTGCCCTACGTCCTGCTCGTCGAGAGCAACGAGCGCGACGCCCGGCCGGGCTGGCGCCGGGCGGTGAAGGAGGCCGTCGTGCCGCGGGTCGTGGGCGGCGCCGCGGAGGTGCTCGTCGTCGGGCGGCTCGCGCGCGAGGCGATGCTCGCGCGCGGGGTCGCCCCGGAGCGGATCTCCGTCTTCGCCGACACGATCGACGTCGAGGCGTTCGGCGCGGCCTGCGACCGGCTCGCCGGGCGCCGCGACGAGCTGCGCGCCGAAGCGGGACTCGGCCCGGACGACGTGGCAGTGCTCTCCGTCGCGCGGCTCGTGCCCGAGAAGGGGCTCGACACGCTCGTCCGCGCCGTCGCGGAGGCGGCCGAGCCGCGCCTCGTCCTGCTCCTCGCGGGCGGCGGGCCGGAGCGGGAGCCGCTCGACGCGCTCGCGCGCGAGCTCGGGGTCCGGCTCGTGCTCCTGCCCGACCTCGCCTGGGAGCGGATCGCCGAGCGGTTCGTCGCCGCGGACGTGTTCGCGCTCCTCTCGCGGCACGAGCCGTGGGGCGTCGTCGTCAACGAGGCGGCCGCGTGCGGGCTGCCCCTCGTCCTCTCCGACCGGGTCGGCGCCGCCTTCGACCTGCTCGAGGACGGCCGGAACGGGACGCTCGTTCCCGTCGACGACCACCGGGCGGCCGCCGCGGCTCTCCGTCGCCTCGCCGACGACCCTGCGCTCCGCGCCGAGGCGGGCCGCGCGTCGCGCGCGCTCGTCCAGGGGTGGGGCTACGACCCGAGCCTCGAGAACCTCCTGGCCGTCGTGCGGCGCGTCGTCGGGCGCTGACGGGACGTCAGGGCGCGCGCTGCTCGGCCGCCTCGCGGTAGAGCGCGAGCTGCGCGTCCGCGACCGCGTCCCAGCTCGATCGCGCCGCGGCCCGGAGGGCGCCCGCCGACAGCGCGGCGCGGAGCGCGTCGTCGCCGACCACCCGGGTGACGGCCTCGACCGTCTCCTCCTCGCCGTACGGGATCACGAGCGCCTCGCCCTCGTCGAACGAGGCGGCCACGCCGCTGCGGTCCGAGACGACGACGGGCGTCCCGGCGGCGGCCGCCTCGGCGGCGACCAGCCCGAAGTTCTCGCCCCCCGAGGCGAGCACGAAGACCGTCGCACGCCGGTAGAGGTCGTACGGCGGGCCGGGCGTCGGCGGGAGGACGTGGAGCCGCCCGCCGAGCCCGGGCTCGCCGAGCGCGGCGCGCACCGTCGCCATCGTCCCGTGCCGGTCGTCCGGCCCGGCCAGGACGAGGTGCGCGTCGGGGAGGCGCCGCGCGGCCTCGAGGAGGAACTCGACGCCCTTCTCGGCCGCGATCCGGCCCACGTAGAGGATCACGGGCGCGCCCACGGGGACGAGCCCGGCGAGGGGGTCGGATTCGCCGGGCGGCGGCGGCTCCGGGAACCCGTTCCCCCGGAGGCGGACGCGCGCGGGGTCGACGCCGCCCGCGACCACGTCGTCGCGCTCGCGCGGAGACGAGACGATCACGAGCGCCGCGCCGGCCGCCACGCCGCGCCCGAGCGTCGCGTCGAGCGCCCGCTTGAGGCGCACCTTGCGGAGCCGCGGCCGGAACATGCCGACGGGCTCGAACACGTACGGGACGCCTCGCACGCGGCACCACGCCGCGACGCCGGTCGTGAGCGGGTCGCGGAAGCCGACGACGTGCGCCACGTCCGGCCGCTGCGCGCGGTGCAGCGCGAGGGGAAGCGTCGGCGTGACGCCCATCCAGCGGTAGCGGAGCGGGGTCGCGAGGTAGGTGACGCGGGCGCCGTCCACGACGTCGGTGTGCGTCCGCGGCGAGGGGCGCTCTCCGACGTCGCGCAGCGTCGTCGTCAGCACGTCCACCGTGTGACCGCCCCGGACGAGGCGCGAGACGAGCTCGCGCAGCACCGCGACCGGGCCGCCGAACGCGTGCGCGGGCCAGTAGGCGGGGCTCGCGACGAGGATCCGGAGCCGCCGGTCGGTCATCCGCGACGACGTGAGCGGCCGGTCACCGCGTGCAAGCTACACCTTGTACCGTGCCTCACTTGGCCGGCGAGCGCCCCAGGATCCTCGTCCTCAACCAGTACTACTGGCCGGGGGTCGAGGCGACCGCACAGCTCCTGGCGCAGCTCTGCGAGGCGCTCGCGGTCGACTACGACGTCACGGTCGTCACCGGTCACCTCCATGGCCACGAGCTCCCGTCGGCAGAGACGCGGAACGGCGTGCGGGTCGTGCGGGTGCGCTCGACGACCTACGACCGCTCGCGCCTCCACCACCGGGCCGCGAACTACGTGAGCTACCTCGCCGACTCCGTGCTGACGGCGCTCCGCGGCGAGCGTCCCGACCTCGTCCTCTGCATGACCGACCCGCCCATCGTGGGCGACATCGGGCTCCTCGTCGCCCGGCGCTTCGGCGCGCCGCTGCTCGTGATCAGCCAGGACGTCTTCCCCGAGATCGCCGAGCGCGTGAAGCGGCTCGAGCAGCCGCTCGTGCTGGGCGCGCTGCGCCGGCTCGTGGCGCTCTACCTGCGGCGCGCCGACCGCGTCGTCGCGATCGGCGACACGATGAAGCGGCGCCTGGAGGCGAAGGGCGCTCCCGCCGCGCGGATCGAGGTGATCCCCAACTGGGTGGACACGAAGGAGCTCGTGCCGCAGCCGCGGCGCAACGCCTGGTCGGCGGAGCAGGGCCTCGACCGCTCGTTCGTCGTCATGCACTCGGGCAACGTCGGCCACGCGCAGGACCTCGACACGCTCGTCCGGGCCGCCACCTTCCTCCGCGACCTCGACGGCCTCGAGATCGTCGTGATCGGGTTCGGCGCGCGGCATGCCGAGCTGACCGAGCTCGCCGAGCGGCTCGAGGTGGACGGGACGGTGCGGTTCCTCGGGTACCAGCCCCGGTCGCGCCTCTCGCTGTCGCTCGCGGCCGCCGACCTGCACTACGTCGGCCTCGCGCGCGGCCTCTCCGGGTTCGTCGTCCCGAGCCGCGTCTACGGGATCCTCGCGGTCGGCCGGCCGGTGCTCGTCTCCGCGGACGCGGACAGCGAGACCGTGCGCCTCGTCGAGGAGGCGGGCTGCGGCCTGGTCGTGCCGCCCGGGCGCCCGGAGCTCGTCGCGGGCGTGATCCGCGACGTCGTCGAGGGGCGGACCTCGCTGGAAGGCATGGGTGAGCGAGGCCGCGCCTGGGTCGAGCAGGAGGCGGACCGGGACGTCGCCTTCGCGCGCTACCGGCGGGTCGTCGGCGACGTCGTCGCAAGCAGCTCGCGGTAGAGCGCGTCCACGTCGTCCACCAGGCGACGCACGGCGTAGCGCCGGAGCGCTCGCTCGCGCGCCGCGCTCCCCATCGTCTCGCGGAGCGCCGGGTCGGCGGCGAGGAGCGCGAGCCTCGCGGCGAGCGCCTCGGTGTCCCCGGCGGGGACGAGGAAGCCCGTCTCGCCCTCGTCGACGACGTCCGAGACGCCGCCGACGTCCGTCGAGACCACGGGACGACCCGCGGCGAGGGCCTCGATGAGCGTGGCCGGCGTGCCCTCGCTCGCCGACGCGAGGACGACGGCGTCCGAGATCGCGAACCACGGCGCGACGTCCTCCTGGTAGCCGAGGAAGAGACAGGCGCGCGCGACGCCGAGCTCGTGCGCGAGCTGCTCCAGCCGCTCGCGGTCGTCGCCGTCGCCGACGAGGAGGAGCAGCGCGTCGACCCCCTGCTCGCGCAGGCTGCGCAGCATCGCGATCAGGTCGTCCGTCTGCTTCACGGCGGTCATCCGACCGAACCAGCCCACGACGAAGGCCTCCGCGGGGATCCCGTGGCGGCGCCGGACCTCGGCGGGGTCGCCGTCGAACGCGACGCGCCGCTCGAGCTCGAGCCCCAGCCGGATCACCGAGAACTTCTCCGCCGGCGCGACGCCGAGCGCGACGAGCTCGTCGCGGACCTCCGGGCTCACGGCGACGAGCCTGTCGGTCGCCCGCGCGAGCACGGTCTCGATCCCGCGGAAGACGAGCGTCCCGAGCCGGCCGAAGTACCCGCGGAGGACATGGCCGTGGAAGGTGTGGACGACGACGGGACGGCGACCGACCGCGAGCAGGGCGGCGGTGCGGCCGACGGCGCCGGCCTTCGCCGTGTGGGTGTGCACGACGTCCGGCCGCACCGCGCGGATGATGCGCGCGAGGCGGATCGCCGCGATCAGGTCGCGGACGGGCGCGAGCTCCCGCGAGAGACCCGGCAGCCGGACGACCTGGACGCCGGCCCGCTCGGCGACGAACCCCATCGACTCCTCGCCCCGAGCGACGTCGCCGGCGACGAGCGTCGTCTCGTAGCCGCGCTCCGCGAGGCCGCGCGAGAGGTAGGTCACGTGCAGCGCCGGACCGCCCACGTTCAGACGTGCGATCACCCGCAGGACGCGGATCGGGCGCGCGGACATGGGGCGCGAGCGTACCCGTACACTCGCGCGGTGCCCGTCCTGAGGACGCTCTTCTGGGGCTCGCTCGGCGCGCTCGCCTGGACGCACGTCGGGTATCCGCTCGCCGCCGGCGCGCTCGCCCGCGCGCGGGAGCGCCGCGTCGCGCGCGACCCGTCCTGGCGGCCGTCGGTCAGCGTGATCGTCGCCGCGCACAACGAGGAGGGCGTGATCGAGCGCCGCCTCGAGAACCTCCTGGCCCTCGACTACCCGGCCGACCGCGTCGAGATCGTGGTGGCCTCGGACGCCTCGAGCGACCGGACGAACGAGCTCGTCGAGGCGGTCGCCGCGACCGAGCCCCGCGTCCGCCTGCTCGACTGCCCGCGCGGCGGCAAGGTCGCGGCGCAGGACCGCGCGGTGCGCGAGACGGGCGGCGAGGTCGTCGCGTTCTCCGACGCGAACGCCCGCTGGGCGCCGGACGCGCTCGACGAGCTCGTCGCGACGCTCGCCGACCCGGAGGTCGGCTACGTCTGCGGCCGGCTGCAGCTCGAGGACGCGGAGGGCTGGGAACCGCGAGGGCCTCTACTGGCGCTACGAGCTCTGGCTCCGGGAGCGGGAGTCCCGGCTGGGGTCGGTGACGGGGGGCAACGGCTCGATCTACGCACTGCGCCGCGACGCGTACGTCGAGGTCGACCCGCGCTGGGGCCACGACCTCGCGTTCCCGTACCGGATGGTGCAGGACGGCCGTCGCGCGGTCTACGAGCCCACGGCGCGGGCGTTCGAGCGCCCGACGCCGACGAACGAGACCGAGTACGCCCGCAAGGTGCGGATGTTCGAGCACTGCTGGGAGATCACGCTGCGTGGGTCGATGCTCCGCCGGCTGCCGCCCGGGTACCTCGTCGCGATGCTCTCGCACCGCGTCCTGCGCTACGGGAGCGGCGTGCTCCACCTCGTCCTCGCCGCGACGAGCGTCGTGCTGGCGCCGACCGGCTGGCCATACGCGGTCGTCCTCCTCGGCCAGCTCGCGCTCCTCGCGGCCTTCGCCGCGCGCGTCCCCATCGCCCGCTACTACGTCTACGTGACGTGGGCGACGGCCCAGGCGCTCGCCAACTACCTGCGGCACGGCGTCCCGGCCGCCTGGGATCCCGCGGCGACGCGGTGAACCGCCTCGCCGACGTCGCGCTCGCGGGGATCGGCCTCGTCCTCACGAGCCCCGTGCTCGCGGCGGCCGCTGCGGCGATCAAGCTCGAGGACGGCGGACCGGTGCTGTACCGGCAGACGCGCGTCGGCAAGGACGGCCGCGACTTCGAGGTGCTGAAGCTCCGCTCGATGGTGGTGGGCGCCGAGCACCGCGGGGCGGGATATGCCGTCGACCGGGGCGACGCGCGCATCACCCGCGTCGGCCGGTTCGTCAGGCGCACGTCGATCGACGAGCTGCCCCAGCTCTGGAACGTCGTGCGCGGCGACATGTCCGTCATCGGTCCGCGGCCGACGCTCCGCTACCAGGTCGAGCGGTACGACACGCGCCAGCGGCGCCGGCTCGAGGTGCGGCCCGGCCTCACCGGCTGGGCGCAGGTGCACGGCCGCGCGGCGCTCCCGTGGGCCGACAGGATCGAGCTCGACGTCTGGTACGTCGAGCACCGCTCGCCGCTGCTCGACCTGAAGATCCTCGTCCGGACGCCGCTCGCCCTCCTCGGCGGGACGTACCGGGAGGGCACCGGCGGCTGGCGCTGAGCCGGCGTTCGTAATCATCCGCACAACGGAGTAGCTTCCGCGCAGTGCACGCTGTGGGTTCGCGCCATCGCACGGCGCGAGCGGCTACCTATTGCGTGATCGCTACGGCCGCGCTCGTCGCCGTGCGCAATGCGACCGTCTATCCGGCGGTGCTGGGCTACGACGCCCAGGAGGCGCTCGACTACGCCGAGGGGCTCGTCGAGCACGGCCGCCTCCCCGAGGGCACGGGCAGCTACTACACGCCGCCGGGGTTCTTCGCGGTGGCGGGTGTCGGGCTCGAGGTCTCGGACCGGCTCGGCCTCGACCACCGCGAGCGCGCGGCCCAGGTCTTCAACGCCCTGGCGGCCGCAGGGACGCTCGTGCTCCTGCTCGTCCTGCTGCGGCTCCTCTGGCCGGGTCGCGACGTCCTGCATCTCGCCGCCGTCGTCTTCTGCGCCGTCTGCCCGGTGGTGATGAAGGCCGCGGCGATGGTGCATCCCGAGCCGCTCTCGATGCTGCTCTCGACGGGCGCGCTCGTCCTCGCCGCCCGGCTCCTCGTCCGCTCCGACCACCGCCTCGTCACCGCCGTCGCGCTCGGCGCGTGCCTCGGGCTCGCGCAGCTCGTGCGGGCGTGGACGCTCTGGACCCTCGGCGTCGTCGTCGCCGTGCTCGTCGTCGCGGCGGCCACCCGTGTGGGCGAGCGCCGTCGCCTCGGGGTCGCGACCGCGGTCACGGTCGTCGTCGCGCTGCTCGTTCCCGCTCCGTGGTACGCGCACCAGCTCGCGCGCTACGACAGCGCGATCTTCGACCGCCCGGCCCCCGCGCAGCCGCTCTGGTCGCGGCGGCCGCTCGCGTTCTTCGTCGGCTCCGGGCTGCCCGCGGTCGTCACGGACCCGTACCGGCCGTCGTTCGCCAACCGCTTCGTCCCCGTGGCCTACGCGGAGACCTGGGGCGACTACTACGGCGTCTGGCGGTGGTTCCCGTCGGGCGGCGGCCCGACGTCGAGCGTGCGTCGCGAGCTGACGACGATGTCGCTCGTCGGGCTCCCGTTCACGGTCACGGCCCTCGCGGGCTGGCTGGCGCTCCTCGGCCTCGCGATCCGCCACCCCGGGACGCGGCCCGAGCGGCACCTCGTCGCCCTCCTCCCGCTCGGCGCCCTCGCCGGCGCCCTCTACTTCGCGACCGCCTACCCGACGCCGGACGGGGACACGGTGAAGGGCTCGTTCATGCTCACGGCCGTGCCCGCGTGGGCGGCGTGCTTCGGCTTCGCCTTCGACGAGCTCCGTGCGCGCTACGTGCGGCTCCGACCGCTCCTCGTCGGCGCCCTCGTGCTGCTCGCCGCCGTCGCCGCGCCGTTCCTGCTCGCCCGGTCACGGCTGTGACCGAGCGCGCCGCGAGCGAGGAGTGGCGCTACCTCCGCGCGGCGTTCGCGGTCGTCGGGTGCCTCGCCCTCGCGGAGACCGCCGGCTGGCTCGTCTACCGCGCGGTGCACGAAGGGCCGACGGCCCTCGAGCTGACGGAGCGCTGCCTGCGGCGCGAGAAGCTCCTCGAGACCACCCCGGCCGCCGACCCCATCGCGGCGACGGCCGGCGGCGGCGCGCTCCTGACACGGGTGGGCGGAGACGCGGTCCAGGTCGTGATCGCCTCCTCGGAGGAGGAGGCCGCAGCGCTCGAGGCGGCGTACCGGCGGACCGGGCGCCGGATCGACCTGCGCCTCGACGTCCGCGACCGTGTCCTCTACGTCTGGGAGCCGGTCCGGCGCCCGTCGCCGACGCAGCGCCAGACCCTGTACGACTGCTGGTACCAGTAACCGCGGCGGCTACGCTCCCCGGTCGTGGGCGCCGTGCTCTTCACCTGCGCGGGACAGCGTGTCGACATCGTGAGCGCGTTCTCCCGTGCCGGCGCGACGACCGTCGCAGCCGACCTCGACCCGCTCGCCCCCGCGCTCTACCACGCCGACCACCGGGCGCTCGTCCCGCGGGTCGACGACCCGGGGTACGTGGACGCCCTCGCGGCGCTCGTCCAGGCCCACGACGTCACCCTCGTCGTGCCTCTCACCGACCTCGACCAGGCGATCGTCTCGGAATCCCGGGAGGCGCTGGCGCCGGCGCTCGTGCTGGCGCCGCCGCCCGAGGTGTGCCGCACGATGGGGGACAAGTACCTCGCACACGAGTTCTTCGTCGCGCGCGGGATCCCGAGCCCGCGCACCTGGCTGCCCGGCGACGTCCCGGACGACACGCGCTACCCGCTGCTCGTCAAGGTGCGCGAGGGGTTCGGCTCGCGCCACATCTATCGAGCGGACGACGCGGAGCAGCTCGCCTTCCACCTCGGCACGACGCCCGTCGACTCGATGGTGCAGGAGGTCTGCCTCGGGGAGGAGTTCTCGATCGACGTCTTCTGCGACGTCGACGGCCGCTGCCTCAACGCGATCCCGCGCTCGATGATCCAGTCGAAGGGCGGCGAGTCGATCAAGGGCCGGTCGCTCCAGGACGCCGAGCTGATCGAGCACGGCGCCCGCGTCGCCGAGACGATCGGCATCGTCGGCCCGGCGAACGTGCAGTGCTTCCGCGAGCCGGACGGCTCGCTACCGGTGACCGACGTCAACCCGCGCTTCGGCGGGGCGTTCCCGCTGCCGCTCGCGGCGGGTAGCCGCTATCCGGAGCTCGCGCTCGCGCTCGCCCGCGGCGAGCGCCCCGAGCCGCGGCTCGGAGACTTCCGCGCCGGTGTCGTGATGACGCGGTTCTTCTCGGATCTGTGCCTCGTCGAGGACGACGCCGGCGTCCTCGTGCCCTTCGCCGAGGAGCTGCCCGAGCCCGTCGCCGCGGAGCCCGGCCAGACGTGAGCGCGTACCTCGTCACCGGCGCCGCGGGCTTCATCGGCTCGCACCTCGCGGAGCGCCTCCTCGCGGACGGCCACGACGTCGTGTGCCTCGACGCGTTCACCGACTACTACGACCCGGCCCGGAAGCGGGAGAACGCCGAGCGGCTCGACGTGCTCGACGCCGACCTGCTCGTCGCCGACCTCGACGGGCTCCTCGACGGCGTCGACGGCGTCTACCACCTCGCCGGCCAGCCGGGCGTGCGCGCGAGCTTCGGCCCGGACTTCGTCCACTACGCGACCCGCAACGTGCAGGCGAGCGCCCGGCTCTTCGAGGCCGCGGCGCGCCACGGCGTGCGCGTCGTCTACGCCTCGTCGTCCTCGATCTACGGCGACGCCGAGAGCTACCCGACCCGCGAGGACGCGGAGCCGCGCCCGATCTCGCCCTACGGCGTGACGAAGCTCTGCGTGGAGCACCTCGCCTACGCGCTCGCGCGCTCCACGGGCCTCGACGCGGTCGGCGTCCGGTTCTTCACGGTCTACGGCCCGCGCCAGCGGCCCGACATGGCGTTCACGCCCCTGCTGGAGGCGCTCGACGCGGGCGACGCGTTCCGCCTCTACGGCGACGGCACGGCCTCGCGCAGCTTCACGTTCGTCGCCGACGCGGTCGGCGGGACGATCGCGGCGCTCGACCGCGGACGGGCGGGCGAGCTCTACAACGTCGGCGGCGGCGAGGAGGCGACGATGAGCGAGGCGATCGCGCTCGCGGAGGGCATCGCCGACCGCGAGCTCCAGGTCGAGCGCCACGGCGCCGCGACGGGGGACGTCCGGCGCACGCGCGCCGACGTCGGCAAGGCGGAGCGGGAGCTCGACTGGCGCCCGACGACGCCGCTCGCCGACGGTCTGCGCGCCCAGTGGGATTGGGTCACTGCTAGGGTCGCCGCTCCGTGAGCGAGGTCCGGCGGAGAGACGGCGTCGATCTGGACGCCGAGCGCGAGGTCGACCTCCGGTCGGCCTGGACGCGCATCTCCGAGCGCTGGTATCTCCCGCTCGCCGGTCTCGTCGTCGGAGCGATCCTCGGCGTGCTCGTCTCGGTCGGAAGCGGCGACGTCTATCGCGCCGAGGCGCTGATCTACCTCGGCCAGCCGTTCACCTCCGCCGGCGGCGGCCAGCTCCAGAGCCTCCAGACGAACCCGAAGACGGTGAGCGAGATCGTCCGCAGCGAGGCCGCCATCAAGCGCGCCGCGACGGCCGCGGGCATGCGGCCGGGGGGCCTCCGCGGGAACGTCACCGCGACCCCCGTCGTCCAGGCCGGCCAGGTCGCGCGGAACTTCACGCCGCTCGTCGAGATCGAGGCGCGGGCGCCGTCGCGGGTCAAGGCGGAGAGGGCCGCCAACTCGCTCGCCAACAGCGTCGTGACGCAGGTCGTGGGCTACCCGGCGGCGAAGATCAAGCTCCTCGAGGCGCAGATCGCGGACGACGAGCGGCAGCTCGACGACATCGCACGGCGCATCGAGACCGCGAACGAGCAGCAGCGGCTCGCCCTCGCCGACGACAGCCTGTCCCTGACCGAGAAGCTCCTCGTCTCGACCAACTCGAACGCGACCGTGAACAGCGCCGAGCAGCGGCGCGGGACGGTGCTCGCCGACCTCAACGTCGCGCGCGGGCTCCTCGCGCAGGCGAAGAACGTCGAGCTCTCGCGCGTCGTGCAGCCGGCCGTCGCCGTCCGCACCTCCGCCACGAGCCGGCGCAACGCGGCCGCCGTCGGCGCGCTCGCCGGCCTTCTGCTGGGCGCGCTCGCCGCGATCGTCGCGGACCCCTGGCTGCGCCGCAGGAGCTCGGCCGCCACCGCCTGACCCACGCCCATGGTCGAGGGCAAGCGCGTCGCGGTCGTCGTCCCGGCGTTCGAGGAGGAGCTGCTCGTCGCGGAGACGATCCGCGGCATCCCCGACTTCGTCGACGTGATCGTCGTCGTCGACGACCACTCGGGCGACGCGACCGTCGCGCGGGCGCGCGAGACCGGCGACGCGCGGCTCGAGGTGATCGAGCACGACGAGAACCGCGGCGTCGGCGGGGCGATCGCGACCGGCTACGCGCGCTGCCGCGAGCTCGAGGTCGACGTCACGTGCGTGATGGCGGCCGACAACCAGATGGACCCCGACGAGCTCGCCGCGCTCGTCGGGCCGGTCGCCCGCGGCGAGCTCGAGTACGCGAAGGCCAACCGGCTCGTCAGCGGCGAGGCATGGACGCTGATCCCGCGCTCGCGCTACCTCGGCAACGCGGTCCTCTCGCTCCTCACGAAGATCGCGTCCGGCTACTGGCACGTCGCCGACTCGCAGGCCGGGTACACGGCGCTCTCGCTCGACGCGCTCCGGCGGCTCGACCTCGAGCGCCTCTACCGGCGCTACGGCTTCCCGAACGACATGCTCGTCCACCTCAACGTGCAGAACGCCCGTGTCCGCGACGTCCCGTCGCGCCCGATCTACGGCGTCGGCGAGCGGTCGGGGATCCGGATCCGCAGCGTCGCCCCGCGGATCGCGTGGCTGCTCTTCAAGGGATTCTGGTGGCGGCTGGCGCAGAAGTACGTGATCCGCGACTTCCACCCGCTCGTCTTCTTCTACGCGCTCGGCGCGCTGATGACGGTGGTCGGCCTGGCCCTGGGCCTGCTCGTCACGATCCTCCGGCTCGGGTGGGGGAACGACATCACGACGCCGACGATCGTCCTCGTCGCCCTGCTCCTCGTCTCGGGCACGCAGTTCACGCTGTTCGCGATGTGGTTCGACCAGGAGGCGAACAAGGAGCTGCGCTGAGCCTCGCCGTCAAGCCGTTTCCAGCCCTCCATGGACCTCACCGCAAACACGGTGCAAAGACGCGGGCGGTGAGGGCGGTGAGATGTGATCGTGTACGTCGTGTCAGCGGTTCGGCGGACGTTGCGGCGTCGGGCGATCAGAGCCCTCAGCAAGGCGCATCTGGCGGCCTATCGGGTGAGCCGGGGACGTGTCCTCGGCTCGGTGGCGGGAATGCCCGTGCTTCTGCTCACCACGACGGGCCGGCGGTCGGGCAAGGCCCGCACGACACCGCTCACGTTCTTTCGCGACGGGGCCGACCTCGTGGTGATCGCATCGAACGGCGGCGCGGATCGTCCGCCCGACTGGTCGCTCAACCTGCAGCAGACCCCGCGCGCGGTCGTCGAGATCGGCGACCGACACGTTGGTCGTCACGGCGCAGGGCGGCGTCGGAGCAGGAACGCGAGCGGCTGTGGGCCGTGGTGACGGCCACCTACGCCGGCTACGCCCGCTACCAGGAACGGACAGCGCGACGGATACCGGTCGTGCTTCTCACACCCGAAGACCGGCGCGGCGCACGATGAATGGAGCCCCAGCGGCGGATCGTGGCGACCGGATTGCTCATGGGACGAGTGTGGGCGAAGGCAGCGCACTGTAAGGTCGGTGCATGGCCGCGAAGTCGAGACCGAAGAAGGACGGTGAGAGCGGATCGCGTTCGGCTCGCGCTGGTGCCGGACAGACGAAGGTGTTCAAGCGAAAGTCGTGCTTCCTCTGCAAGGACAAGGTGCGAGAGGTCGACTACAAGAACATCAATCAGCTAGGCGGTACGTGTCCGACCGAGGCAAGATCCGAAACCGTCGGATGACTGGAGCGTGTCGCAGGCATCAGCGGCAGGTCGCGATCGCGATCAAGCGCGCACGTGAGATGGCGCTGCTCCCGTACGTGGCGGAAGGCGGCGGGCCGCCGTCGCGGTCTCGGTCCGACGAGCGCCGCTGACGACGCCCGATCCCCGCCGGTCCGGATATGTCTCCGTGGATCCCGGGTTCCTTGAATCGTGGGGAGGAGCTCGGCTGAGGCCCGCCGGGCGGCGGCGGAAGAGCCACACGTCGACTCTCCCGTCGCCGTCCGCGGACGACCGAAGCCGCTAGGCGCGGAGGCCGAGGAGATACGCGGCGCTGCGCTGCGCGGTCCGGTACGACTGGCCGGGGTTGGTGGTGCCTCCCGGCGCGCTGTCCCGCTCCACGACGTACTGGTGGTAGCCCTTGTTCCCCTGCTCGTCGAAGAACGTCCGGAAGTCGATGACCCCGTCGCCGACGTCGACGAACACGAGGCCGTCCGGGTCGGGCGGAGCCGCGGTGGCGCCGTCCTTCACGTGCCAGAGCGCGTACCGGTGGGGCTGCGCCTGCACGTAGGCGAGCGGGTCGAAGCCCGGGTACAGGTTCCTCGCCGCGTACGCCCAGTAGATGTCCATCTCCAGGTGGACGAACCGGGGATCGGTCTCCCCGATCCAGACGTCGTAGACGCGGACGCTCGGCTGGTCGGTGGCGAAGCGGAACTCGTCCGTGTGGTTGTGCTGGTACAGCTTGAGGCCCGCCGCGGCGCAGGTCTCGCCCCACGCGTTGAACTCCGCGGCTGCCGCCTTGTAGCCCGCGACGCTGTGGACGCCGCCGATCGCTGCCGGGGCGTTGGTGTCGTCCGTCGGTCGGTTCGCGGTCCCGATGTAGCCCATCCCGAGGATGTGGCAGCGCTCGATCTCGAACGCGAGGTTCGTCCTGAGCGTGTTGAGGCTCAGGTGCGTGCCGACCGCGGTCAGACCGAACTCGTCGAGGAGCGCGCGGATCTCCTGCGTCGTGATCGGCCCGTTCGCGCCCTGTGTGTAGCCGGCGAACTCCACGGTCTTGTAGCCGAACGAGGCGAGCGCCTCGAACACGCCGCGGAAGCCGCCGGGGAGCGGCTGCATGTAGAACGGGTTGGCCGGGTTGGTGTCGGTGACGGAGTTGTGGAGCCGCGGTATCTGGTCGCGGACCGTGAACAGCTGGATGCCGAGCTTCCCCGGCGGCACCAGGCGCTCGCTCGCGCGGGCGCTCGGCGCCCACCTTCCGAGCGCCACGGTGGCGGCAGCACCGGCGCTCGCCCCGAGGAACGTGCGTCGACTGAGTGTGAGCTCCCTGTGCATCTGGCCTTCCTTTCTGCCCGTCGCGGGCATGCGGGCGCCTGACGGCGGCGCCAGATCGACGGGGTCCTAGCCACATCGGGCGCGAATCAATCCCGTCGACAGCCGCGCCGCCGGGTTGCGGCGGACTGCCTCTCAGCCGCGTGATGACGCGGCTCGTGGATCACGCCAGCCGGCTACTCGGCGATGCGCTCACCGCCGGGCCGACGCGCTCACGCGCGTCGCCGTGGGATGAGCTTGGTGAGGCTCAGCGTCGCGTAGACGAGGGCGTTGATCGCGACGAACGTGGCGAGGGCTTGGAACCAACCGGAGTGGAGGACGTCCGCGGGTAGGAGGATTCCGGCGAGGGTCGTCACTGGTGTGCCGCCGTGCCGGCGGCCGCCTCGCGGGGGACGTAGTTCCAGCCGGCGGCGCGCCCGGTGGCGATGTCGAAGAGCGACTTGACGTAGACGGCCTGGAGCACGACGTCGTATCCGATCTCGATCACCAGCGGTAGCGCGATCGCTCTGCCGCGCCAGCCGGCGGCCCAGACGGTGACCACGCGCTCGACGACGAAGATCAGGCCGATGAACACCCAGAACCAGACGATCTCGAAGCTGTCGGCCGCAAGCAGGGTGATCAGCATCAGCAGCAGGTAGGCGTTCAGCGCGATCGTGCCGTAGCCGATCGCTGTCTGCTGCAGCCAGTAGCGCAGGGTGGCACGGGTGAGGCCGTACGCTCCGATGTTCTCCAGTGCGCCCCGCTGCCAGCGCATCCGCTGTCGCCACAGCGCCCGCCAGGTCGGCATCACCTCGGTCACGACCCGGCACTGCATGGGTGAGACCATCTTCGCGCCCAACGTCTTCAGCGACAGCGTCATCTCGTTGTCCTCGGTCAGCGCGAGCGTGTCGTAGACCTGGCCGGCATCGCCGGGAAGCAGCGTCCCGCGCGAGTCGGCAACCGCCTTCAACGCATAGGCGCGGAACAGGGACGCCGTGCCGGTCAGGACGAGGACCTTGCCCTTCCGGCGGGAGATCTCACGCTGATAACGGGTGTACTCGTTGCGCTGCAGTTGGCCGACCAGGCCGGAACCGCCTTCGCCGTAGAAGACGCCGCCCACCGCGATCAGATCAGGGTCGGTCTCGAGTCGGCCCATCGCCGTCTCGAGGAACTCCGGCACGATCACCGAGTCGGCGTCCATCACCAGCGCGACGTCGCGGGCAGTGATGTCACGGAGGAGCTCCGCCAGCGCCTGATTCAGCGCCCCGGCCTTCTTCTCGGTGTTGCCAATGGTGGTGAAGACGTCGGCGCCGTGTGCCCGTGCGAGGTCGGCGGTGTCGTCGCTGCAGTTGTCGGCGACGACCACCACCCTGTCGGGTGGCCGGGTCTGTCGCCACAGCGAGTCCAACGTCGCCGCGATCGTGAGCGCTTCGTCGTGCGCCGGCACCAGCACCGTCAGCCGCAACGACGTGAGCGCACCATCCTCGCTCGCGGGCAACCTGCTCGGTGGCAACTCCGGCTCCTCGGCCAGCCGAACTGCGGATGGGCCGAGCGGCGTCAACAGCACGGTCTGCAGCTTGCGCATCTCCGGTGAGAGAGGCTGCGGAATCCGCCGGTCCCGCGCCAGAACACGCATCGCCGCGGCCACGTGGAGAGCGGCGAGTCCGACGAAGCACGCTGCCGCTGCCGCGCCGGCGGCCAGGATCAGCGAGACCGACGGAACGTTGTCGCCGGCCCCGAGAGGAAGCTGGCCGACGATGTCCGTCGGCTCCTCCCGGAACGCGACCCAGAGGGCCACCGCCGACAAGACGAGGGTCAGGCCGATCAGCGCGACGGTCAGCCGACTCAACCGCGCGACGCGCCGACGGAGTGGGGGGTTCTCGTCTCCCAAGGCGATCCCTTCGCTGCCGCGACTCACACTCCCACACCCCACACGTGCGACGCGGCATCACTCGTCGCGAGCGACGCTACGTCCGCTCAGCGCGCGAGCGGCCACGATGCGACGGTGGCGACCGGGTCGCGCCACTCGCGCTTGTGGGTCGGCCCGATGGGGCCCGCGCCGTCCTTGAACGTGGCGTCCCCGAGTCGCGCGTACCGGTCCTCGCCCCAGGTGCCGGCGAACCCCGTCCACGACGGGCTCGTGGACGTCAGCCTGACGAGGCGCGGGGCGGTGATCCGCCGCCCGCCGCCCGCGTGGTCGACGAGCCGGTACCCGAGCGCACGGAAGATCGACTGGACGACCTGCGGATCCGGCCAGCACCGGGGGTCGGTGGCCTGGACGCCCCGCCGCAGGTACGACGCGTGCGACCCCAGGCCGACGTACACGAGGGGCCGTTGCGTCCTCCCGTAGCGCGGGACGCGCGACCAGGGCGTGCGCACGCCGCGGCAGTGCTGTGCGTACCCCGCCTGGAGCGGCGTCCCGCGCGCGTCGAGCACGATCGCGATGTGCTCCCAGTCGCCCTCGTGCGCCTGCCACGCGTTCGCGGCCGCAGGCACGGCGGGGCTCCACAGGTTGACCGGCTCGAAGAACCAGTACTGCACGACGATGCGTCCCGCCCGTCGGTGGACCGCGCCGTACACCGTGGGCGGACCCGTCGCGAGGCCGGCGTAGCAGCCGATTCCGGCCGGGCCTTGCGCCACGGTGCAGTCCCTGACGTCGAGTCGCGTCGGCGTCTCGCCCGCGGCCGCTGCCGTGAACGTGCCGTCGGGCCGACGGACGAGCTGATCGCTCGCCGCGAGGAACGCGTCGACGGCGACCGGGGGATAGCCCTCCGCCGGATGGAGCTCGAGGATCGGGAGGTGGCGACGCAGCAGGGTCGCGTCGCTCGGGGCAGGGGCCGGCGCGGCGCCGGGCGCCGCGACCGCCGCGACCGCCGCGACGACCGCCGCGACGACCGCGACCAGGAGCGCTCCGCGGTGCACGTCCGGAGGATGGCACGTCGCGGCGCGGCTGACGAGCCGCCCGTCCGCGTTAGCCTCGGGGCGACGTGTCCGGCCGGATGAGGCTCCAGGGGAGGTCGGTCCTGCTCCGGCCGGTGGAGGAGACGGACGTCCAGGCCCTCGCGCGGATCGTCCGGGAGCCGGAGGTCGCCGCCTGGTGGGCGCCGCCCGAGCGGTTCGACGGCATGCTCGCGATCGTCGTCGACGGCGAGGTCGCGGGGGCGATCCAGTACCACGAGGAGGACGACCCCGACTACCGGCATGCGAGCATCGACCTCTTCTTGGCCGCGCGCTTCCACGGCCGCGGCCACGGGACCGACGCCGTGCGCACCCTCGGCCGCTGGCTCGTCGCCGAGCGCGGCCATCACCGGCTGACGATCGACCCGGCGGCCGCCAACGACGCGGCGATCCGTGCCTACGAGAAGGTGGGGTTCAAGCGGGTCGGGGTGCTGCGGGAGTACGAGCGCGACCCGCGCACGGGTGCGTGGCGCGACGGCCTCCTGATGGACCTCCTCGCCTCCGACCTCGCCGCCGACGACCCCTAGCCGCGGTCCCGGCGGCGCCACCATTCTCGAGGACGAGGATCGGAGAGCGCGCGAGGGCCCGCTGACCGGACGCCGCTCCGCGGCGCAGGGCTAGGGTCTCGCGATGACCGCCGTCGACTCCGGCGCGGGCGTCGAGGGGCGCCTCGCGGCGCTGCTCGCCTCCGATCCGGACCTGCTCGCCGACCCGTATCCGCTCTACGCGGAGCTGCGCGAGCGGGCGCCCGTCTGCGACCTCGGCACCGTGGCCGTGGTCTCCCGTCACGCCGACGTGAAGCAGGTGCTGCGCGACGCCGAGCGCCTGAGCAGCCGCACCTTCGTCGGCGCGCGCACCGAGGAGGCGGTCGCGCGGATGAGCGACGAGGAGCGGGAGGCGTACCGCGTCGTCGCCACGTTCGACGCCGAGATCGTCGCCCACGTCGACGGGGAGGAGCACGCGCGGATGCGCAGGATCGCGCATCGCGCGTTCACGCCCCGCCGCATCGCCGACATGCGCGACTCGATCCAGCGCTACACCGACGAGCTGCTCGACGACCTGGAGCGGGCGGGGGAGTCCGACCTGCGAACGGTCGCGTACCGGCTCCCGCTGCTCGTGATCGCCGAGATGCTCGGCGTCCCGGAGACCGACCTCGGGCTCGTCCGCGGGTGGTCGGGCCCGATCGGCCGGAGCCGCGGCACGTTCGCGCCGGAGCCCATCCGCGAGGCGTGCGAGGCGATCGACGCCTTCCGCGCCTACGTCGGGACCCGGGTCGATGCGGCCCGCGCCGCCGCCGACGCCGGCCGGGGCCCGGACCTCCTCGCGACCCTGGTCGACGCGAACGAGGCCGAGCGGCTGACGACCGGTGAGCTGACGGCGACCTTCGTCCACCTCCTCTTCGCGGGGCACGAGACGACGACGAACCTGATCGCGATCGGGATGCTCGACCTTCTGCAGCGGCCCGAGCAGTGGGGCGCGCTCTGCGCCGACCCGGACGGCCTTGCAGCGGGCGCGGTCGAGGAGCTCCTGCGGTTCGTCAGCCCCGTCCAGACGATCAACCGCGTCGCCGTCGCGGACGTCGAGCTCGCCGGGACCACGGTGCGGGCGGGAACGGCCGTGATCGGGCTGCTGGGATCGGCGAACCGCGACCCGGAGGCCTTCGAGCGGCCCGACGAGCTCGATCTCCGCCGCGATCCGGGGGCCGGCCACCTCGACCTCGGGTTCGGTCCGCACTTCTGCCTCGGCGCGGCGCTGGCGCGGCTCGAGACCGCCGTCTTCCTGACGACGGTCGCGACGCGCTACCCCGGCCTGCGCCTCGCGGCCGACCCGTCCGCCCTCCGCTGGAGCGGGAGCGCGATGCTCCGCAGCCCGCACGCCGTCCCGGTCGCGCTGGCCTGACCGACGCCGACCTTCAACGGCGCCGCTCGCGGCAGGGCGCGCTCGCGATCCTCGGAGCCGCGATCGCGTGGTCGACGGCGGGCCTTGCGCAGCGGGAGCTCGGCGCGACCGCGGCGACGCAGGTCGCCGGGCGGGCGGCCTTCGCGACGCTCGCCCTCTTCGCCCTGGTCGTCCTCGTCGAGCGCGGCGGCACGTGGAGGGCGTTCCGGACGATGGGCCGCTGGGGGCTCGCGCTCGCCGTCTGCCTGGCGGTCTCGTCGGGGTCGTTCCTGCTCGCGCTCAACTACTCGTCCGTCGCGAACGTGCTCTTCATGCAGGCTGCCGCGCCGATGCTCGCGGCGCTCCTCGGCTGGGCGCTGCTCCGCGAGCGCGTCGACGGACGGACCTGGCTCGCGCTCCTGCTCGCGGGCGTCGGGGTCGCGACGATGGCGATCGGCTCTCTCGAGGCGGGAGCGGCTGCGGTCGTCCTGCCGCTCCTCGTGACCGCCTCGTTCGCGGCGGTGATCGTCATCGCCCGGTACCGGCGCGAGGTGTCGATGATGCCGGCGACCTGCGCGTCGCAGGTCCTCGTCGTCGTGGTCTGCCTCCCGCTCGTCTCGCTCGGCTCGGTGGACGGGCACGACTGGGCGATCCTCGCCGCGCTCGGCATCGGGCAGATGGGCGTCGGCCTCGCGCTTCTCACGATCGGCGCCCGCCTCATCCCGCCCGCCGAGGTCGCGCTGATCTCGCTGATCGAGATCGTCCTCGGGCCGCTCTGGGTCTGGCTCGCCTACGACGAGCGGCCGACCACGGCGACGCTTCTGGGCGGCCTGGTGGTCGTCGCGGCGGTGCTGATCCAGACGCTCGGCCCGTCACGCCCGCGCGAGGCCATCGCCTCGCACGCGGGCTAGAGCCGGTCGAGCAGCTCGCGCTTCTTCTCGTCGAACTCGGCCTGTGTGATCAGCCCGCGGTCGCGCATGTCCGCGAGGCGGCTCAGCGACGCGTCGACCTCGTCCGCGGTGAGGCTCGCGCGGGACGCCGACGGCGGGGTGGGGGCCGGCTGCGGCGCGGGCGGCTCGTGCGCTGCGGCGACCGCCTCCTGGAGGACGCGCCCGCCGCCGATCTCCATCTCGTACTCGTGCTTGGCGTCGAGGAGCGCCTTCTTGAACCCGTCCGCGTCCGGCAGGAAGCGGATCTTGCTCCGCCCCGCCTCGGAGCCGGTCAGCAGGTCGATCTCGCCGTAGCCGACGATCCGGCCGAGCCACGGGTGGCCGACGAGCATGTCCGTGATCATCGAGAGGCTCGTGTCCCGCGAGTACTTGTTGATCACGCCGCCCGCCTCGATCACGCGGCGCGTCGTCACGAGGTACCGCTCGAAGTGCCACACGAGGAAGTACCAGCCCACGCCGAGCACGCCGATCGTGAGGAAGATCCAGAAGCCCCAGTCGAGGATCGTCCCGAAGAAGCCGGAGATGCCGCCGTCGTCGAGCGACGAGCCGAAGAAGAGGAGCACGAGGCCGATGGCGAGCGCGAGGACGAACCACCGCCCCGCCTCGAGAAACGTCAGCCAGTGGCGCTGGCGGACGAGGATGACGCGCTCGCCCGACGCGAGCAGGGACGTATAGCGGGCGTTCGCGTCGACCGCCGGCGCAGGCGCGTTCGTCGGCTCGGTCGTCTCGGTCACGAAACGGATACTGACACCTCGCCGTCGTGACCGCACCGCCCCGCTTCCAGTCGCGCCGGGCCGACGTGCTCGGCCTCCGGCTCCACGTCCGGGTCGCCGGATCCGGGCCACCGGTCGTGCTTGTCCACGGGCTCGGGGTGTCGGGCAGCTACCTCGAGCCGCTCGGCCTGCTGCTCGCCCGGACACGGCGGGTGGTCGTCCCGGACCTGCCCGGCTGGGGCAGGAGCGAGCGGCCGCGCCGCCCGCTGGGGGTCGAGGGCGCGGCGGAGGTGCTCGGCGGGCTCGTCCGTCGCGTCGGCGGCCGGGTGCCGCTCGTCGCCAACTCGTACGGCGCGCAGGTCGTGCTCGCGCTCGCGGACGCCGAGCCAGGGCTCGTCGGCCGGCTCGTGCTGATCGGCCCGACCGTCGACCCCGTGTACCGCGGCTGGACCAGGCACGCGTGGCGGCTCACGGTCGACTCGATGCGCGAGCCGCCGTCGCTCTGGCCGACGATCGTGCGCGACTACGTGCGGATGGGGCCGCGCCGCGTCCTCGCGACGGCGGGCGCCGCGCTCCGCGACCGCCCCGAGGCGCGGCTGCCGCGGCTCCGGGCGCCCGTGCTCGTGCTCCGCGGCGCACGGGACGCGATCACGACGGATGCCTGGTGCGCGCGCTGCGCCGCGCTGGCTCCCGCCGGGCGCTACGCCGTCGTCCACGGCGCCGCCCACGCGGCGCACGTGTCACGCGCGGCCGTCGTCGCCGCGCTCGTCGAGGAGTTCCTCGCGGAACGCGACGATCGCGTCGACGAGCTCGTCGGGTGACTCGACCATCGGGACGTGGCTCGCGCGGGGGAGCACGACGAGCCGCGCGTCGGGGAGCCGCTCGTGCCACGCCGCCGCGTCGAGGACCGGGACGAGCCGGTCGCGCGCGCCCCACACGAGGAGCGTCGGCGCCGTCACGGACGGGAGCTCTCGGGAGACGTCGGCACCGGTGGCGTGGAGGCCCCCGCGCACGAGGTTCCGCGGCCCGGCGCGGAGGGCGTCACGCGTGATCCGGGCCAGGAGGCGCGGGTGCGACGCGACGACCGTCCGCGCGAGCGGCCACGCGTACGCGGCCGCCGGGCGGCGTCGGATGCCGGGCGGCGCGATGAGCACGAGCCGGCGGACGAGCTCGGGGCGCGCCGCCGCGACGCGCGCGGCGACGAGCGCGCCGAGCGAGTGGCCGACGACGTCGACGGGCGGGTCGAGCTCCTCGAGGCGCGTCGCCACCCACGGCGCGAGCTCGTGCGGCCGCAGGCGGCGAGGCGCGTCGAGGGGCACGACGACGCCCGACCGCTCGAGGCGGGGGACGACGAGCGACCACCACCGCGAGGAGCCCGAGAGCCCGTGCAGGCAGACGAGCGCCGGGAGCGGGTCGTCTCGAACGGCGTCGGCGGACCTGGCTGGGGTCGGTGGAGGCAGGGCTGTGCGTCCTCGCCGGTCGACGGATACCCGGGCCGGCGCGCCGCGACACGTCGGGTGCCGGGACGGGCTCTATCGTGCCGTGGATGACGGGCCGTCGACGGTGGGTCGCGCTGGTCGTCGTCGCCGTGTCCGCGCTGCTCGGCGGCTCCGACGCGCGCGCGACCTCGACTCGTGGCGCCGCGCTCGTCCGGCTCCCCGCGGCCGGTGAGCTCGTCGCGACGACGAACGTCCGGGCCGAGCCGCGCCCGGCGGCCCCGATCGTCCGGACGCTGCGCCGCTTCCGGCCCGACCAGCAGTTCCAGATCGTGCTCGCGATCACGCGGCGCCGCGGGGCGGACGGCGAGTGGTGGTACCGGCTCAGCCTCCCGGGGCCGCCGAACGGCGCCACGGGCTGGGTTCGGGCGGACGCGGTGGAGGTGCGGCCGGTCGTGAACCGGATCGTGGTCCGGCTGGCGACGCGCCGGCTCGAGGTGCGTCGGGTCCGCGACGGTCGGGTGCTCCTGCGGGGCATGGCGGCGGTGGGCGCAGCCGGCTCGGAGACGCCGCGGGGACGCGCCTTCTACGTGCAGTCGGCCTTCGTGCCGACGGACCCGTTCTACGGGTCGTTCGCGCTCGAGACGAGCGCGTTCGCCCGCGTCACCGACTGGCCGACCAGCGTCGTCGGCATCCACGGCACGAACCTGCCGTGGCTGCTCGGGCAGGCGGTCTCGCACGGGTGCGTCCGCGTCTCGAACGCCACCGCGACGCGGCTCCGGCGGCTGGCGCCGCTCGGGACGCCGATCGACATCGTGCGCGTAGCTAGCCGGTGACCTGCGTGCTCGCCGCGCCGAGCACGCCGAGCAGGGTGCGGCAGACCGGGGCGCGCGCCCGCGGACCCATGGCCGCGGGACGAGAAGAGCACGAGGCCGCCGCGCTCGGGCGACACCGTGAACCGCGCGACGCCCTGCGCGTCGGTGCGCGCCTCGTGCCGCACGCCCGCCCCGCGGGCGCGCACGACGACGTTGGCGAGCGGCTTGCCGAGCCGGTTCCGCGCGGTGAGGCGCACGACCGACGACCGGCGGCTCTGGAGCACGCGCGGCGCGGCCGTCAGGGTCCGGCACCGGACGGCGGGCAGCGGCGGCGTCAGGGGCCCGACGACCCGGGCGACGGCCGAGGCGACGTTGTTGCGGTAGCTGGACTCGGGCTCCTCCGAGCCGACCCGGACGATGTCGACCACGAGCGCCGACCCGGACCGCCTCGGTGACCGCCGTGACGGTCGCGGACGCGCCGGGGGCGAGGCGCCCGAGATTGCAGGTGTACGGGCGGCACGTGCCCTGCGAGGCCGTCAGCGAGATCAGCCGCGTGCGGTACGAGCGGGGATCGTCGAGCTTGAGGCCGTTGACGTCGGCCGCCGCGACGGACGACCGGTTCGTCACGGTCATCGTCCAGGTGAGCCGGCCGCCGACGCTGACCGTCGTCGGCGCGACCGATCTTCGTCACGGCGAGGTCGAGCAGCGGCGGCGGGCCGGGCGGAGGCGGCGGCACCGGCGGCGGGTTCGGCGGCGTGGGTGGGTTGGGCGGGTTGCGGTGGGTTCGGTGGGTTGGGCGGGTTCGGCGGCTCCGGTGTCCCTTTCCGCGTGTTCGTGAACGTGCAGACGACGACGTCGCCGCTGGCGCACCTCGCCGTCGACCTTCGTGCCCTGCGCGGAGACGTCGACCGACGCCGTTCCGGGTGCACTCGACCCTCGAGTCGTAGTCCGCGAGGCTCGTCCCCGGGCCGGCGGTCTCGCTGACGGTGCCCTCGCCGATCCCGATCCGGCGGGGGCCGGTCGTCGTCCCGTTGCCGCCCTCGGCGACGACGGCGTTGTTGATCTTGAGCTGGAACTTGCCCGGGTCGTCGGCGGGGAACGTGACCTTGCGGAGCTCGAGCGTCGGGTTGCAGGCCGGAGAGTCGGCGTTCGCCGTCGCGGTGCTCCCGGACAGCGTCCACGTGAGCGGGTCGTCGCCGGCCTGGAACGGGGTTTGGAAGACGCCGGCGTGCCTGCCGGGCTCGAACACGTCCGGCTGACCGCGGTTTGCCTTGCCGGGCGCGAAGCGGTTCGACGGGCTTCCGGCCCCGATCGTTACCTCGTTCACGCTGCCGTTGCGATAGCCCCAGTACGCGACGTCGTCGGCGCCGTCCTTGAAGAGGACGCACTCGAGCTCGGGGATGACGCCCGGGCCGTCCGGCCTCGCGTTGTTCGTGATGGTGCAGACGATCGCGTCGCCACGGGCGACCTTGACCGGCGACCGTCGGCCCGCCTGGCGCTCGCGACGACCGCTGCCGCCCTCGCGGCAGACGATCTCGATCGTGTAGTCGCCGAGCTGCGTTCCGGGCGCGGCGGACTCGCTCACCGTGCGGCGGCCCGCCGCGACGGCGATCGTGCCCGTCGAGTCGCCGTCGCCGACCGCCTCGGCGCCGCCGGCGACCTCGCCGTCGATCTTGAGCGCGAACCGGCCGGGGTCGTCCGTGGGGACGAGCGCGCTTCGTGATCGTGATCGAGCCGCCGGGGCACCGCTGTCGAGCTCGAGCTGCGGTCTCCGTGTTGCCGGTGAGCGACCACGTCAGCGCCGCGCCGTCGAACTCGACCTGGAAGGCGTCCTCGACGCGGCCCGCCGCGAAGGCCGTCGGCTGGCCGCGGTTCGGCGGCGCCGGGCGAGAACGTGTTCTGGTCGCTCGGCGGCTCGACGGTGGTGCCGTTCGTGTTGTCGTAGCCCCAGTGGGCGAGGAAGCCGCCGTCCGTCTGCTCGACGCATTCGAGGATCGGGCCATGACCTTGCGCGGCGTCGGCGGCGTGGGCGGCTCGCAGCCGTTCTTGTAGATCGCCTGTCCGTCCTCGGTCCAGTTGTAGCCGGGGAAGGTCTGGAGCTTGCCGTCCTTGTCCAGGTACTGCGTAGGGCGGGATGATGTCGCCCCAGCTCGTCCGCCGGGTAGACGGGCCCCGTGTGCTCGAGGTGGCCGCCGTTCAGGTCGCCGTTGTTCGCGATCGCCGGCTCGTTCGGAGACGTAGGGATTCGTCTCCGAGCTCGTCGCGTGGCAGATCCTGACCTTCCTCTCCGGCTCGGGGTTCGGCCCCGGCTCCGCCGGCGCCTCGTCGCAGCCCGCGTCGAGAATCGCCTGGCCGCGGTCGTCCAAGTGCCGCCCGTCGAACGACGACGGGTCGCCCGGCCGCGGGTTCTCGATCACGAAGGGCGGCACGATGTCCTGCCCGTCCCGACCGTGGCCCTGCGCGTCGGGGCCGTAGAAGTCCGACTCCGGCGCGTCCGCTGCCTCGTAGTCGCCGTCGCCGAAGTGGCAGAGGTCGACCGTGTCCTGGTGGTCGCCGTCGCCGCCCTGGGCCGTCACCGCGGGGACCACGGCGAGCGCGGCGAGCAGGAAACGCGGCGGCGAGTCCGGCGACGTGACGGCGTGAGACCCGGCGAGGCGGCACCGAGGGCACGTCGCCGACCGTAGCAACGCGGGCTGCGAACCGCCATCCCTCGACCGGGCCGCGCCGCGGGGTGAGGAGTTCGTAAGCATGCGGGATCCGCGTCCTCCGCGGCCGCTACGATCGCCCGCGATGGCGACGTCCCTCGTCACCGGTGGCGCCGGCTTCCTCGGGTCCCACCTCTGCGAGGCGCTCCTCGAGAAGGGCCATCGCGTTCTCTGTCTCGACAACCTCGAGACCGGCTCGCTCGCGAACGTCGAGCACCTGCGCGACGACGCGTTCACGTTCGTCCACCACGACGTGAGCGAGACGATCCACGTGGACGAGCCGCTCGACTTCGTCTATCACCTCGCGGCGCTGGCGAGCCCGATCGACTACATGCGGCTGCCCCTGCACTCGCTCAAGACCGGGTCGTACGGCACGCACCACGCGCTCGGCGTCGCAAAGTGGAAGCGGGCGCGGTTCCTGCTCGCCTCGACGAGCGAGGTCTACGGCGATCCCGAGGTCCACCCGCAGCCCGAGACCTACTGGGGCAACGTCAACCCGATCGGCCCGCGCGGCGTCTACGACGAGGCCAAGCGCTACGCCGAGGCGTTGACGATGGCGTACCACCGCCAGCAGGGCGTGGACACCTCGATCGTCCGGATCTTCAACACCTACGGGCCCCGCATGCGGCCGAACGACGGCCGCGCGATCCCGAACTTCATCCACCAGGCGCTCGCCGAGAAGCCGCTCACCGTCTACGGCGACGGCTCGCAGACGCGCAGCTTCTGCTACGTCGAGGACCTCATCCGCGGCATCGTGCTGCTCGCCGAGTCCGGCGAGCACCTGCCCGTCAACATCGGCAACCCGGGGGAGTACACGATCCTGGAGCTCGCCGAGGCCGTCCTGGCGGCGACCGGCTCGAAGAGCCAGGTCGTGTACGAGGCGCTCCCCGTCGACGACCCCCAGGTGCGCCAGCCCGACATCACCCGGGCGAAGCAGCTGCTCGGTTGGGAGCCGGAGATCGCTCTCGACGAGGGGCTGCGCCGCACGCTGGCATCGCTGGGAAGAGACCGCGCGCGTGCATAGGCTCGCGGCGCTCGGCGTCGCGGCGCTCGTGGGCCTCGCACTCGCCCTCGCGCCGACGGCCGGCGCGACGAACAAGCTGCAGGTCGGGATCTTCGACGACGGCGCCGTCCTCTACGGCGAGCCCGAGCTGATCTTCCCCCAGCTCGCGAACACGGGCACGAAGCTGCTCCGCGTCAATCTCTGGTGGTCCGGCCCCGGCATCCGGGTCGCCACGCGCAGGCCGCGCCGCCCGGCCGACCCGACCGACCTCGCGTACAACTGGGACACGTACGACCGGACGGTGCGGTTCGCGGTCGAGAACAACATCAACGTCGTCTTCTCGATCATCGGCACCCCGCCGTGGGCGAACGCCGCCAAGGGCTGGAACGTCGCGCCGACGAGCGCCTCCGACCTCCGGAGCTTCGCGGCCGCCGCGCAGAAGCGCTACAGCGGGAAGTTCGTCAACGCCGACGGCGTGACGCTCCCGAAGGTGAGCGCCTGGATGGCGTGGAACGAGCCGAACAACCCCGTCTTCCTCAAGCCCCAGTACATGCGGAGCGCCGGCGCCTGGGTGATCCAGAGCGGCCGCGACTACGCGCGCATCTGCAACGCGGTCGTCCAGGGCGTGAAGTCGGAGGCGCGGACCTCGAAGGTCGCGTGCGGCGCGACCGGCCCCCGCGGCAACAACAACCCGAACTCGAGCCGCCCCTCCGTCTCCCCGGTCGCCTTCCTCCGCGCGATGCGCGCCGGCGGCGCCCGCGGCTTCGACGCCTACGCCCACCATCCGTACTACGGCTCGCCCGTCGAGACCCCCTCGACGAAGCCGCGCCCCGGCGCCCGGGGCCAGCCGCCCACCGCGGTCACGCTCGGCAACTTCGACGTGCTCGTGAAGGAGCTCGACCGGCTCTACGGCAGGAGCATGCGGATCTGGATCACCGAGTACGGCTACCAGACCAATCCGACCGACAAGTTCTTCGGCGTCCCGTACTCGAAGCAGGCGAGCTACCTGACG
>CAVVIL010000003.1:0-290873 GCA_963748255.1 uncultured Actinomycetes bacterium
TGCCCACCGACATTCAGGGTGGTCGCTCCCTGATTGGTTCCGGTTCGCCCTGCGTGCCATGAGTGTCGCGCGGTGATGTCCCGGCCAGGTGATCGGCCCGCAAACGGCTGGACGGCGAGGTTCTGCAAATCCGTCGGGCCGCTCTTGGTTTCTCCCCGGCGAGGCCGAGACTGTCGCTGGATAGGCGCGCTCGAAGCGCGCGCTGAGAGCATCGGGCGGCAGGACCAGGAGCGCGTCCTCCGCCAATGAGCGCGCGAAGCCTAGGTCCGCCTCCGTCTCGGCGGCAAGCGGAAACACCAGACGGCGGAGCAAGGCTCTCGCGTCGCAGCCCATGGTGAGCTGCTCACGAGGGCTGCAACGAGGGTAGCTCCGTCGCATGCTCACGGATGCCGAGCACGTTGAATGCCGGGACCGGCCGGTGGAAGCCCTTGAGCCTGAGCTCGCCGACCGGCTCCACCTCGATGTCGTCCTCGATCTCCGCGTAGCAGACGCTGGGTGATCAGGATTTGACCCCCGGTGGCCTCGTCCGCAAGCCGTGAGGCGAGGTTCGTGACCGCGCCGATCGCCGCGTAGTCGGAACGTGCCTCGAAGCCGACCACGCCGCAGGTTGCGTAGCCGAGCGCCATGCCGACGCCGAAGTCGAGATCGTGGCCGCGCTTCGCCACGCGGCGTCAGCTCGGCCATCTCGTCACGCAGCGCGCAACCCAGCCGGATCGCCCGCAGCGCCGCATCCGGTACCTCGATCGGGTCGTTGAAGAAGAGTTGGACGCCGTCGCCCTCGAGGAATCCGACCGTCGCGTCGAATCGCCTCACGAGCCCGCCGATCGTGCGGTGGAACTCACGGAGCACGCGCATCAGCTCCTCCGGCTCGACGGCGTCGACGAAGGTGGTCCAGCCGCGGAGATCGGCGAAGAACATCGCGACCTGCCGACGATGGCTGCGCAGGATCGATTCGTCGCCCGACGAGACGATCGCGTCTGCCAGCTGGGGCGAGAGGAACCGCCGTAGCCGCTGCAACCGCTCGAGTTGTCGAGCTGCGTCCGCACCCGCTCCTCGAGCGTCCGGTTCAGCTCGCGCAGCTCGGCGGCCTGTAGACTTGATCGTGTCGTGGTAGCGCTTGATCCTTAGCAGCGATCGGATGCGGGTGAGCAGCTCGTCCCGGTTGAACGGCTTCGGGATGAAGTCGTCGGCCCCGGCTTCGATAGCTTTCGTCTTCTCCGACCCCTCGCTCGCCGTGAGCATGATCACCGGCAGCACCGCCGTCTCGTCCTGCGCGCGAAGCCGCCTGCAGATGGTGTATCCATCGGGCTGCGGCATCACCACGTCGAGCAGTACGAGATCGGGTTTCGCCGATGCGGCGAGCTCGAGCGCAGCACTGGCCGTCGGTGGCCGAGACGACGTCGTAGCCGTGCGCTTCGAGCACGGCCTCGAGCAGGTGCACGTTCTGGAGGACGTCGTCGACCACGAGGATTCGTCGCCGAGTGGTCGTTCATCGATTCCCTCCTCGCAGTAGCGCTTCACGGTGGCGACGAGGTCCGCGATGTTCACGGGTTTGGAGAGGTAGCCGTCGAAGCCGGCGGCGAGGAAGCGCTCGCGGTCTCCCTCCATCGCCTGGGCCGTCAGGGCGACCACGGGCACGGACGCGGTCCGTTCGTCCGCCCGCAGCCGGCCGAGCGCCTCGACGCCGTCGATGTCGGGGAGCTGGATGTCCATGAGCACGAGATCGGGAGAGTGCTCGGCGGCCAGCTCGACCGCTCGTCCGCCGGTCGTCGCCTCCAGGGTGCGGTAGCCGGTCGCCTCGAGGACGTCCCGGAACAGCTTCATGTTCTTCTCGTTGTCCTCCACCACGAGGATCTGCGGGCCCGCCATTGCTCGAGCCGCTGCCACGGGCAGCGTGAACACGAAGGTGCTTCCCCTGCCGACCTCGCTGTCGACCCAGATCCGGCCCCCGTGCAGCTCGACGAGCCGCTTCGAGAGCGCGAGGCCGAGACCGGTTCCCTCACGCTGCTCGATCCCGGCGTCGGTCTGCTGGAACTCCTCGAAGATGCGCTCGAGATCCTCGGCGGCGATACCGGGGCCGGTGTCGGCCACGGAGACGCTCACCTCGCCGTTGACCTGCGTCGCGCGCACGTCGATCGACCCGCCGGCGGGCGTGAACTTCACGGCGTTCGAGAGCAGGTTGAAGATCACCTGCCTGATCCGCCGCTCGTCGCCCGTGACGACGTCGAGGCTCGGGTTCGCGTGCGAGCGTCGACCTGGACGCCGTCCTTCGTCGCCTGCTCGCGCACCATCGACGACGCCGCGCTCGAGCGCTTCGCTGCAACGAGAACGGCGCGACCTCGAGCTCGACCTGCCCCGCCTCGACCTTGGACAGGTCGAGCACGTCGTTGATGAGCGCCAGCAGGTGGTTCCCCGAGGAGAGGATGTCGTCGAGGTACTCCTCCTGCTTCGCGTTGACGTCGCCGGACATGCCCTCGCGCAGCACCTGCGAGAAGCCGATGATCGCGTTCAGCGGCGTCCGCAGCTCGTGCGACATGTTCGCCAGGAACTCCGACTTGTGTCGGCTGGCGGTCTCGAGCTCCCGGTAGAGGCGCTGGAGCTCGTCGTTCATCCGGTTCACGTTGGCCGCCAGCGCGCCGAGCTCGTCGCGGTTGGTGACGTCCACGTGCCCCGAGAAGTCGCCGGAGGCGATCGCGGCCAGCCGGGAGTCGATCCGCTGGATCGGCCCGATCAGCGACCACGAGAGGACGAAGCCCAGCAGCAGCGCGAGGACGATCGCCCCCGCCGCCACGCCGATGAACAGGTTGCGCGAGCTCTCGTACGCGCTCGCGTTCTGGGCGATCAGGGCGTTGGTCCTCGCCGTCGTCGCGTTGGCGAGCTCCGTCGCGTGCTGGTTGAGGTCGATGGCGAGGAGCTCGGCCCGGTGCGGAGGGACGGCACTCGTTCGGGCGCGACGGCGCCGGCCTCGACGATCTCTCGCATCATGTTCGAGAGCTGTCCGGCCCGTTGCCCGGATCCTGCCAGGAAGCGCTCGTCCTCGGGGGGAGGCCGGAATCCGAGGATGTCGGGAAAGGTCGATGGCGGGATCTGCGCGACGGCGCTCGCGATCGCCGGTCGATGGCCAGGCCGCCTGCGCCGAGATCCTCCTTGTTCGGTCCGGGAAGACCTCGTAGAAGTCCCCGCCGACGTTCTGCGCATAGCAGCAGGCGAACGTGTAGGGCGTCGCTGCGGAGCTTGCCGTACGCGAAGGCTCGCTCCTGGAGCGTTCCCAGCGTCTCCACGCGCTCGTTGGACTGGCCGAGCAGGCGGAGCCCGAGCACTCCGAACACGACGACGAGCAGGGCGGTGCCCACGAACGCGACGAGCAGCTTGACGTGCACGCCGGCCGGCACCCGGCCGACGGCCCGGACGAGCGGGTTGTCGGCAGGGCTCAGCAGCCGGCGCTTCGGGGCACCGGCTGCCGCGCCCCGCTGCGGGGGGTTAGCGGCGACAAGTGCTCAGAGCTTCAGCTCTGCCGTGCTTCCGACGAAGTTCGTGATCAGCCAGCGGCCGTCGATCCGTCGCGACGTCCATGTTGCCCGCCGTGACCGCTGCAACCTCTGGGTGCCGACGTCGATGAAGTGGCACTCGAAGCGGAGCGTGCCGCGGTCGCCGACGACGGTGGCCTTCAGCTTGTATGCGGGATGGTCCGACAACCAGTTCGTCTCGGGCTTGAACGCGTTCGACTTCAGCCAGACGGCGCGGATCTGCTCCTTCCCGCCACGGTCTGTCCGGGCCCGAACGTGGCGGTCGCATTCGGCGCGAACAGCCCCATCATCTGGTCGATGTCCTTCTTCGAGATCGCCTCGTGGAAGGACCTCTCGATCTGGCTGATCGCGTAAGGTCGGACGTCACGTTGGAGCGCCTCCTCTTTGGCCGAGTGCCGCTCGAACCTCCGCAGCCCGAGAGCGCGAGCACGAGCGCCACGAGTGCGCCCCCGATCACAGCGTCCGCATTTCTCCGCCTCCTTCTCCCGAGTCGCCTGGCGACCAGGCGCGTGACGATGTTCACATGTCCGGAGCGCTCCTGTCTAGGTCTGGCAACCGACAGGATGGAGGAACGGCGCGCCGTGCCAACCGTGCCCGCCGGTGTGTCCCGGGGGTGCTGGCACACCCGTGGGCGAGCCCGCCCGGTCGAATCCTCAGTTGTCGGACTGCGCGCCGTAGCGGCGCACCTGCTCGGGGAACGCGGCGACGTCGATCGGCTTCTCGAGGAAGCCGGAGAACCGTCCGCGAGCAGCCAGCGCCGACGTCGCTGTAACGCAGCGCAGCTCAGGGCGACGACCGGAATGCGCGCCGTCCGCGCTCCGTCGCGGAGCGCGCGTGCGACGTCCCTGCCGTCCATGTCCGGGAGGCCGAGGTCGAGCAAGATCACGTCCGGCATGCGATCTCGCCGCGAGCGCTATGGCGCACGGCCGCTCGCCGCCTCGATCGTCCGGAGCCCGGCAGCGCGGAGCACGTCCTGCGCGAGCTTCCGGTTCGTCTCGTTGTCGTCGACGATGAGGACGAGCGGGCAGCGGTCTGGCGTGGCGGCGCGCGCGCCTGGAGGATCGACGTCATCGCCGTATCCTCACGCCGTGACGATCCGGATCGTGGTGGCGGAGGACCAGTATCTCGTCCGCGAGGGCCTCCGGCGCCTGCTCGAGACGCGCGACGATCTCGAGGTCGTATCCGTGTGCGGCGACCTCGACTCGCTGCTCGCTGCGGTCGACGCCGAGCGGCCCGACGTCGTCGTCACCGACATCCGGATGCCGCCGGGCGAATACCGACGAGGGAATCCAGGCCGCCACGCGGCTGCGCGAGACGAACCCCGAGGTCGGCGTCGTCGTGCTGAGCCAGTACGCCGTACCCGAGCTACGTGCTCGCACTCCTCGAGGGCGGCAGCGAGCGGCGCGCGTACCTCCTGAAGGAGCGCATGAAGGACCTCGACCAGCTCGTCGAGCGCGATCCACGCCGTCGCCGACGGCGGCTCGGTGTTCGACCCGAAGGTCGTCGAGGCGCTGGTGGCGGAGAACGCTCGCAGCGAGGCCTCGCCGCTCCAGCGAGCTGACCCCGCGCGAGCGCGACGTGCTGCGCGAGATGGCGGAGGGAAAGAACAACGCGGCGATCGCCGGCGCGCTCGTCCTCACGGAGAGGTCGGTCGAGAAGGTGATCCACTCGATCTTCCTCAAGCTCGGCCTCACCTGGGAGACGGCGGTCCACAAGCGCGTCAAGGCCGTCGTCCTCTACCTCGCGGAGAGCGACTAGCGTCATCGAATCGGGAGCGAGCACGCCACGACGGTCCCGCCGTGTGCGGCGCCGTGATCGTGAGGTGCCCGCCGAGGGCCTCGACTCGCTCCCCGAGGCGATCGAGATCCGCTGCCGACCCGATCTCGGCCCCTGTGATCCGGAACGTCAGGACGTCGACCCGGTCGTGCACGTCGATCGTCATCTTTGCGCCGCCGCCGGCACGAGCGAGCGTGTCGAGCCAGCAGAGGTGGATCGTCATCACGGCCTCCGGCGGGTAGCTGGCGGCCGCGGACACGTGAATCGTGGCAGGGACGCCTGCAGCCGCCGAGGCCGAGCGGAGCAGTGCCGCCAAGTCAACCGCTTCGAGGGTCGCCGGGTAGATTCGCTGCGAGAGCTGCGCCGTCTCCTCGAGCGCGTCCTGCACGGCACGGCCCATCTCTGCGAGGAGAGCGGGTACTGCAACGGGATCGGAGCCTTCGGCCTGTCGGGCGAGCTGCAGGCTCACCGCGAGCGCGATCAGATGCTGGTGAATGCCGTCGTGGAGGTCACGCTCGATCGTGCGACGATCGGCATCCGCAGCCAGGACGAGCCTCCGGCGCGAGGCGCGAAGCTCCTCGAGTTCCACCCGCAGTCGATCGAGCTCCCGTTGCAGGTCGACCTGCCGGGCCCCCAGCATGACCACCTCCCGCCGCCTGACTGCGGTAGTTCTCCCTCATCGCCGTGCCCGGCGTCAAGCTGGCCAGCATCCCTCGTCGACGGAGGCGAAATCCAACGGGGGCGGGCAAGCGGGTACCCCGACCCTGCTCGCGACCAGGCCCCACCGCCATGACGATCCCAGGGGGGGGTGCGCCGAGATGCACCGACCGTCTGGTCGGAGTAGGCTGGAGCCAGCGTGCCGTTGCGTCACGCAGTCATCACCGTTCGGTAGCGACACAAAGACGCGCTGAGGCCTCCGGCGTGAACCTCAACGGCCGAGGCGACCGTGAAGGACGAGCGCCCTCGCGAGGCAGGCGAGGGCGGCTGTCGAAGCCACCGTCCGGACGATGTTCCAGGCGACCCACGGCGTGTAGTAGTCGTCGCGAACACTGCCGAGGTCGTCGATTTGTCCCGGATCACCGGCGTCGGCCAGCTCGTTGTTGAGCGGGATGTTGAACGCGAAGGTGGCGAGGAAGGCGATCGCGTAGAGCACGAACGCGGCGACAACCCAGCGAACCGCCCGGCCGCCGGAGCGCCATTGGAGGACGGCGGCGACGGCCGTGAGCAGCGGGGCGCCCAGGAAGGTCAGGAAGAAGAACGGATTCTCAACCGCCTCGTTGATCTGCTGCATCGCGTCGACGAGAGTGCGGTCGTCTGCCTCGGCGAGGCCGGGCATCACCGAGACCGCGTAGGCGTAGAAGAACCCCGCGATCAACCCCATCGTCAGCGTCGCCGCCCCCAGGACGACACCGATGAGGACGGAGCTTCGCTGCGCGGGAACCGTGGGGGCTGTCGTCGCCTCGGAGCCAGCTTCCATCGCGGCATCGTCTGACAGTTCGACGGTGGCTGTCAATGGTGCCCCGACGATGCCCCTGGGTAGTCCGTTTTCTGAGCCGCGAGCACTTGGAAGTCGCGGAGGTCGGCGACGACGGGGGATCACGCTTCACGTCGAAGTGGCGGGGGCAGGCCTTCGCTTACTGGCTGGTTGGTGCTGCGTGGGTGTCCGATGGTGAAGCAGTGCGCCTCCACATCAGGACGAACAGCAGAACGATCGTGATGCCGATCGTGTTGAGGATGGTGATCGACACCGTGACCAGCGGGTCGGCTGCAAAGGGATAGATCATCATCAGGAGCATCGGAGCGATGTTGCGTACCGCCGTGGTCGCCTCGGTCGCATGCCTGATTCCCACGTCTTTGACTCGAAGACTGGAAACGAGAAGGTAGCCACACCCGAGGCCGATGAATGGGCCGGCCAGGGCCGCGATGTAGCTCTCGGTGCCCCATTCCTGCTCGAAGAGATCCCAATACGCAACCAGCGTGAAATTCATATTGAAGAGCAGGCACAGAATTGCAACCCGGACGGCCCACTGTGCCAATGGCGGCGTCAGGTCGGGCCACCAGACCCTGAAGCCGCACCCGAGAACCAGTGGCAGGAGCAAAAAGACCAGCAGCGGCCAAGCAACCTCCCAGGCCGAGGTCTCGAGTTGCGCGTCAACCGCATCGATGGCGAGGGGCAAACCAAGCGGGAGGGCGATAATCGTTCCGGCAGTCAAGACCACCAACAGCGTGGTGGCAATGCTGACATCCGCCTTGGCTAACCGAGCCAGGATGGGAGCGAACGGCATACCTGCACACAGGGCTGCGACACAGAACCCGACCTTGATCTCGTCAGGAATGGAGGAGGCGATCGTCAGCAAATAGCCGATGAAAAGGAGCGGGATGATCACGAAATTGATCACCAACGCCCACACGGCGATCTTCCAATGGGCAAAGGCCTCTGCCAGCAGCTTGCCGACCTTAAGCCTGAGGCCCAACCCGAACGAGTTCAAGATCACGAAGAGCACCCCAAACCCGTTGATCAGGACGCTCAGACTGGACTGCGTTATGACTCGCTCCCTTCTCACGAGCGAACGATCCACCAGGCCGGACAACCATCATGGACGACCTCGACCCCTACTTTCCAGTTACTCGACCAACGAACCGAGTCGCGTGGATCAATAGGCCACGACACACTCGGATGCGCCAGCGGCTTTACGCCCTGGACGTTTGGGGCACTTGTGGGGCACGCGCCAACGTGCGCCGCGAGCCCCTACGGACGTGAAACCCGCGAGGTTGCAGGGGAGACGTGGAACGGGAGCGACGGGACTCGAACCCGCGACCTCCGGCGTGACAGGCCGGCGTTCTAACCAACTGAACTACGCCCCCGAGCGCCGCGTGATTGTAGCGGCGCAGCGAGGAGGAGGCCGCTGTCGTGGCCGGGGCCGTCGGCACACTGGCCGGATGAACGCCGCCGACTGGATCGCGGTCGCCCTCGTCGCGCTCGCGGCGCTCAGCGGGCTGCGGCGGGGGCTCGTCACCGGAGTCCTCTCGCTCGCGGGGCTCGTCGTCGGCGCGATCCTCGGCGCACGGCTCGCTCCGGGCGTCGTCGGGGACGACAGCCCGTACGTCCCGCTCGTCGCGCTCGGCGGTGCCGCGGCCGGCGCGATGCTCGGCCAGTCGCTCGGCGGGATGATCGGCGGCACCGCCCGCCGGTCGCTCGCGGTGCTGCCGCCGCTGCGGGCGCTCGACTCGGCGGGCGGGGTCGTGCTCGGCATCGCAACCGGGCTCGCCGTCTGCTGGGCCGTCGGCGCAGTGCTCCTGTACGTCCCGGGGCAGAACGACCTCCGCCGGCTCGCGCAGGAGTCGCTCGTCGTCTCGACGCTGACCGAAGCCCTCCCGCCCGAGCGCGTGATGGACGCCGTGGGCCGGATCGACCCGTTCGCGGCGATCGTCGGGCCGCGCGCCGGCGTCCCGCCGCCGGAGCCCGCGATCGCGCGCGACCCGCAGGTGCGCCAGGCCCGCCGCTCCGTCGTCCGGATCCGCGGCTTCGCCTGCGGGCTCGGGATCGAGGGCTCGGGCTGGATCGTCCGGCCGGGCTTCGTGGTGACGAACGCGCACGTCGTGGCCGGGATCGACGAGCCCGTCGTCGACCGGCGGGACGGGCGCAGCTGGGACGGCCGCGTCGTCTCGTTCGACGCGCGGAACGACATCGCGATCCTCCGCGTGCCCGGGCTGAAGGGGCCGTCGCTCGCGCTCGGGTCGCTCGACGAGGGGTCGAGCGGCGCGCTGCTCGGCTTCCCGCAGAACGGGCCGTACCGCGTGACGCCGGTGCGCCTGGCGCGGGCCGCACGCGTCAGCGCGCGTGATGCGTACGGGCGGCTGCAGGGCAACCGGCCGATCGTCGTGCTCCGCGGCGACGTCGAGAGCGGGAACTCCGGCGGGCCGGTCGTGGACGGGCAGGGGAAGGTCGTCGCGACGGTCTTCGCGCAGCGCCCCGCCTCGGACGACGGCTACGCCGTCCCGAACGAGCAGGTGCTCGGCGCCGTCCGTGCGGTGGGTGACCCGCTCGAGACCTCCTGCGTCGAGCGCTGAGGCTCAGTCGCCCGGGACGATCCGCGCGACGGGCTCCGGTCGCGGGGCACCGCGGGTGACGCTCGCCTCGTCGTCGCCGGCGCGCGTCCCGGCCTCCGCGAGCAGCTCGGTGAGGGCCAGCGCGAGCGCGCGCTGTGCCTCGGACGTGAGGCGGTAGCCGGCGGGGCCGACGTCCTCGGAGCGCTGGACGAGCTCACGGTAGGAGCGCTCCCCCTCGGGGGTTGCGTTCCAGGCGGCTCCGAACTCCTCGAGGAGCTCGGTGAGCGCCGCGAGCGCGCTGCGGTAGCGCACCCAGCGATGGTTGTCCCACGAGAGCCCCTGGTCGGTTCCCGGCGTCTCGGCGAACCGCTCGACGAGCTTCCGACCGGCCGCCTGGCCGCGGAGCGTCAGCGCCTCGATCACCTGAGCGGGCATGGTCAGGTTCATGCCGCCCTCGTCCGGGGCCGTGTGCACGTGGACGATCCGGTCGCGGTAGCCCGGCTGGCGGGTGAGCGCCGAGTCGACGTGGTTCTGCATCGTGCGCACGATCCCGCTGACGAACCCGGTGAGGCTCGCGAGCCCCGGCTCCGGTTCGAGCCGGTGCCACGTCTCGAGGAGGCCGCCCGCGTTCGTCGACGGGAGGTACACGTTGTCCGCCTCGTCGGGTCGGCGGCCGTGGTCCGGATGGAAGCCGTCCAGGTCGATCGCGAACGTCGGCCGCGTCGGGAGCGGGGTGTCGAAGAAGTGCACCGGGAAGTTGCTCGCGATCCCGCCGTCCGAGAACCAGCAGACCTCCGCGGCGAGCGGCTCGGGCGGGGTCCCGCCGTCCTCGACGGCCTCGACCGCGCGCCGGGTCGCGCGGCGGGTCATGTCGAGGGCGTGGAGCGGCACGGCGCTGATCAGCACGGGGAAGCTCAGGCTCATGCGTGCCGCGACGACCACGGGGAGGTCCTCCGGCGCCGGGAAGGGTCGGAGCGGCGCGAGCGCGGCGAGCCGCCTCGCCCGCCGCTCGCCCTCCCGGCCCTCGCCGGCCGGCGGCGGATGGGCGTCCATCCACGCGACGATCCGCTCCGGGAAGAGGCGGCGCAGCCGCGCGGGGTCGTAGTAGAGGTCGCGGTGCGTCCACGGCAACCGGTGGGGTCGGCGGTGCGTGACGTTCGTCGTCATCACCATCAGGTCGATCCCCTTCGCCCGCAGGTCGCCGAACGTCAGCGGGCCGTCGTTCTCCTTCGCCGCGAGGTCGTCGATGAGGTCGGCGAGCCACGGCGTGAGCGCGGGCGCTTCACCGCCGCCGCCGTCCGGGAGACCGGAGCAGAGCCCGAAGTCGTTGGCGCCGACCGCGCGCGGGAGCCCGGTGCCGAGTCGGACGAGCAGCGCCAGGACGAGGCCGATGAGCGCGAGCACGACGCCCGCGACGATCGCGCAGACCTGCAGGAGGCCCGACCCGGCGAGCACGGCCACGACGACGAGGGCGACGCCCGGCGCGAGGCCCGCGACGGCAGTCAGCGGGAACCCCTTCAGGGCCGCAACGCCGAGGCGGAGCCACTTGCCGAGGCCCGTGCGACCCATCCCCGCCGTGAAGAGCGAATAGAAGCGCCGTGTGCCGGGCTGCGGCTGGAAGAGCCGGAAGAGGTTGTCGCCCGCGCCGACCCAGGCGGGAAGCTCCGCCAGCTTCGCGAACCCGCCTGCCTCCCGGCCGTGCTCGGCCGCGGCGGCCGCGGCGGCGGCGATCGCGCCGGCGGACGTGCCGCCGACGTTCACGAAGCGATAGGTCCGCGCGAGCTCGCAGAGCGCGTGCGGATAGACGACGCCGCTCGTGATCCCGCCCTTCATCACGACGTCGCACGTCCTCGTGGGCTGCGAGTAGTCGTACGTCCGCGGATCGCTCATCCGGTCAGCTCCTCCAGGACGGGGTCGACGAGCGCCCGCGCGACGGCGCTGTACTCGTGCTCGGGCGCGACGAACCGCGCGAGCGCCTGCAGCTCCTCGAGGAGGAGCGCCTCCAGGTCGGCGTCGGGGCCGTCCTCCTCGAGCTTGCGCGCGAGCCCGCGGGCGATCGAGATGTGCGTGCGGATCTCGAGCTGCAGCCCGCGCCGCGCCTGGACGAGGCCGCGCCGGAGCAGCGCGTAGACCCGGATCGACTCCCGTCCCTTCGTCGAGCGCCAGCTCACGATCCCCTCGGGCTCGAAGGCGAGGTGGCTCTCGGGGCGGTCGAGCGACGGGTGGATCAGGAGCCGTCCCTCGTCCTGCTCCTCGCCCTCGGTCCCGGCGCGCTTCGCCTCCGACGCGAGCGGGAACTGGTTCGCCTTGCCGAGCGTCTGCGTCGTGCCGTCGGGCAGCTCCTGCCGCCGGGGCCGGTTGCAGTCGGTGCACGACGGGAGGAGGTTCCCCCACCGCGCCGCGAGCCAGAAGTAGACGCCCCACTCGAGCTCGTCGCCGACGAGCACGCCGCTCTTCGGGCGGAAGTGCTCGACGTCGAGTGGCTGGGTCGCGCCGAAGAAGCTCTCGCAGTACGCGCACTTGAAGCCGAAGGCCCCGTTGAGCGCCTCCTTGACCGCGTCGAGCTTGTACGCGGCGAACGTGAACGGCTGGCCCTCGAGCGCGGGGTCGCCGAAGTGCGCCCGGGCCTTCGCGAGCTCGATCGCGCCCTTGTCGAGCAGCTCCTGCGGAGGATCGGGCAGGCGGACGCGGATCATCGGGCCGGCTGCCCCTCGCGCGCCTGCTCCCAGATCTCCGCGATGCGGCGCTTCGTCGACTCCTTCAGCTCGAGCCGCTCGCCGGGGTCGGTCAGCGCCCCGGCGCGGGCGACGTACTCGTCTGCCGCCTCGTAGACGATCTGCTCGCGCCGGGTCGTCCCCATCACGTCGAGCCCGTCGAGCCGGGCTGCGAGCTCGTCCAGTCTCCGGCGCTCGGCGGCCGTCCGCCTCGGCTTCGCCTTCAGGAGGTAGTACTCGGCGAAGAGCGCGTCGAGCTCGGGGTCGATCGTGCTGTTCATGCCGAAGTGCTCCGAGGTGAGGAGCTGGTCGACGCGGAGCCCGGCGACGGACGGGAGGTCGGTCAGCGCGACGACCTCGCCGGTCTCGTCCCGCTTCACGACCACGACCTCGCCGTTTCCCAGCCCCCGGAGGCAGAGGGGGTCGTGGGTGGAGGACAGGAACTGCACGCGCGGGAAGACCTGGCGCAGGCTCGGGACGATCCGCATGCGCCAGCGAGGGTGGAGGTGCGCGCCGAGCTCGTCGATCAGCACGGTGCCCTCGGCGACGTCGACGCTCGGCCAGCGCGCGAGCAGCGAGATCATCAGGTCGGTCGCGAGGGCGACCACCGACTGGTAGCCGTCGCTGAGGTCCTCGAGCGGGACGCGCAGGCCGAACGCCTCGACGTCGACGCGGCGCGCGCGCCGGTTGCGCATCAGGCGGTCGCCGGTCTCGAGCCCGAGCAGGCCCTTCAGCGCGCGCGCGACCGCCTCGAACGTGCGGTCGTCGAGCCCGAGCAGCCACTCGGTCGCGTTCCCGATCGGCGAGAACGGGTCGAAGAGGTTCCGCACCCGCGCGAGGGACGAGGTCGGGGGCGCGGCCTCGTGGCCCGGCCCGGGAAGGAGCCGGGTCGCGCCGTAGGCGAGCAGGATCAGCTTCGGCTCCTCGCCGCCGCGGAACTCCGCCGAGGAGCGGGTGAACCGCAGCTCGATCGGCTCCTGGGCTGCCGGCGAGGTGGACGCGCACGGAGCCGCCGCGCGTGCCGTTCCGGACGTACGAGCGGGCGTCGAGCCCGAGCGCGGCTCGCTCCTCGGCGCCCATCAGGGCGAGCGCGACCGCCTGGAGGAGGGAGCTCTTCCCGCAGCCGTTCTCGCCGAGGAGCATCAGCCACGGCGCTGTCGCCGCCTCGGAGGCGAGGCTTCCCGGCCGGATGTCGAGGTGGCCGAGCACCTTGAAGTTGCGCACCTCGATCCGCTCGATCCGCCGCGTGCGGCGGAAGTAGTCCTCGCCCGCGTCCGTGGCGTCGTTGAGCGAGTACGCGTCCTCGGCGCGCTGCACCGCCTCGAACTCGCCCTTCACGCGCTTCCGCTCCGCGCCGGTGACCACGGGAAGGTCGCCCGCCACCTCCGCGACGGACGACGGGCCGGCCTGCGTCGCGCCGAGCGCCGCGTCGAGCTCCCCGCGGCGCGCTTGCGACCACGTGTTGAGGAACTGGCGCCGGAGGCCCGCGAACGGGAGCCCGCGGTCGAAGAGCCGGTCGAAGGCGAGGGGGTCGAGACCGGTTGCGACGTTCGCGGTCGAGGCGACCGCCGCCCACTCGGCCCGGAGCTGCGCGAGGGCCTCGGCGCGCGCCGTGACCAGCTGCGCGCGGTTGAGCCCGAGGATCCCGATCGTCGCGCTTCCCTCGACCGTCGTGCTCGCGACCGAGCCGTCCTCGGCGAAGACGAGGTGCTGCTCGGGGTCGTCGTGCCGGGGCTCGAGGAGCAGCGGGCTCTCGTCGCGGAGCGCCTCGCCCGTCGTCCCCACCGGCGCGCGCTCGCCGCGTATGGGAAAGCGCGCTCCTTTGAAGCTCTGGCACTCGGCGCAGCTCGGGTAGAGGTTCTCCCACGCGTAGGCGAGCCACCAGTAGTGGTCGGGGCTGAGGGCGCCGTCCAGCGCGAGCGCGCCGCTCGCGGGCCGGAAGCGGTCGACGTGCATCGTGCGCTGCGTCAGGGGCGTCTCGCAGTAGACGCACTTGCCGGTGCAGGCGTCCCAGAGCGCCGCCCGCACCTCGTCGCTCGCGAGCAGCCCGTCGTCGAACGCGAAGGTCTCCTGCGCCCGCTCCTGCGCCGGCCGCTCGAAGAACGCGCGCGCCCGCTCGACCGCCGCCGCGACCTCGCGCGACGAGAGCGCCGCGGGGGCGTCGCCGGGAGCATGCGGAGAGATCACGAGCGCGCCTCGTGTGGGCGGTGCGCCGCAGCGTTCCCCCCTGGAGTCATGCGGCTCCTCCCGAACGCTTCCGAGGAGCCTAGGCGCGGCCGCCGCGCGTGACAAGGCCGACCGCGGGCGGCGTGCCTCAGCCGAGCAAGTCCAAGGCAGCGGCGGGCTGCTTGAACGGCGGGATCACGTAGATCCCGGCCGCGCGCGAGCGCGAGCCCTCCACGAGCTCCCGGGCGAGCTCGAGCCCGACCCGCGGCGCGTCCGGCCCGGCCGCCTCCAGCGCGGCGAGCACGGCGTCCGGCACGGTGATCCCCGGCACCTCGTTGTGGAGCCGGAGCGCCATCGCGTGGCTGCGGAGCGGCCACACGCCGACGAGCACCGGGATCGGCCAGCTGCCGCCGAGCCGCTCGACGAAGGCGTCGAGCGGCGCCAGGTCGAAGAGCGCCTGGGTCATCGCGAACCGCGCGCCCGCCTCGAGCTTCTGGTGAAAGCGGTCGAGCTCGAGCCCCGGGTCGTCCGCGGTCGGGTTGACGGCGACGCCGATGTGGAAGGAGGTGGGGGCGTCGAGCCCCTTGCCGACGTAGTCCTCGCCGCGGTTGAGCCCGGCGAGCAGCTGCACGAGGCCGATCGAGTCGACCTCGTAGACGCCGCGCGACCCCGGGTAGTCGCCGACGTGGGGCGGGTCGCCCGTGACGGCGAGCACGTTGCGGATGCCTTCCGCGTGCGCGCCGAGCAGCACGCCCTCGAGGCCCATCACGGTCGTGTCGCGCGGGGTGACGTGGGGAATCGTCTCGATCCCGACCGCGCGCTGGAGGGTCGCCGACGTCATCAGCGCGTTCATCCGCGCGCGCGCCATCGGGTTGTCGTTCACGTCGACGAAGCCGACCGCACCCGAGGCGTGCAGGGTCCGCGTCACCTCGACCAGCCCGTCGAGCGAGCCGCCCTTCGGCGGATCGAGCTCCACGGAGACGACCCACTCGCCGGCACGGAACGCGCGTGCGAGCGCGGTCTCGCCCTCCGGGGCGGGCGCCGGGACCGGCGCGAGCGGCTCGTCGACCTCGAGCGTCGTCGAGGCGACGCGGCCCGTCGAGAGCGCCTCGTGGATCGCCTCGATCTGGGCCGGGGTCGTTCCGCAGCAGCCGCCGACGATCCGCGCGCCGAGGCCGACCGCCTGGGCCGCGAACTCCGCGAAGTAGTCCGGCGTCGAGTGCGGGTAGACGACCCGGCGGCCGGAGAGGCTCGCGAGCCCGATGTTCGGGAGCGCCGCGAGCGGCAGCCCTGCGTCGCGCATCCCGCGCAGCGCCCGCAGCGCCACCGTCGGGCCGGCGCCGTGGTTCGTCCCGATCGCCGCGACGTCGAGTGCGGCGAGCCGCGAGGCGGCCGCCCCGGCGCCGATCCCGCCCGTCACCTCCGCCTCGTCGTCGAACGTCAGCAGCGCGACGATCGGCAGGGAGGAGACGCTGCGCACGGCCTCGACCGCGACGACCAGCTCGTCGAGGTCGAAGAACGTCTCGATCATGAAGAGGTCGACCCCGCGGCCCTCGAGCACCTGCGCCTGGGCGGCGTAGAGCGGCCCGTGCTCGGCCGCGTCGAAGACCTCGAGCTCGCCCAGCGGCCCGATCGCGCCGGCGACGAAGACGTCGCGGCCCGAGACCTCGCGGGCCTCGCGCGCGAGGCGCACGCCGGCCGAGTTGATCTCCTCGAACGCGTCGTCGAGGAGGACCCGCGCGAGCTTGCGGCTGTTCGCCCCGAAGGTGTTCGTCTCGATCAGCTCGGCGCCCGCGGCGATGTAGCCCGTGTGGACGGCGACCACGCTCTCCGGCGCGCGCAGGTTCGCCTCCTCGGGGCAGCGAAGGCCCGCGACCGCGCCCGAGAGGAGCGCGCCCATGCCGCCGTCGGCCACGATCGGCGGCCCGCTCCGGAGGCGTTCGAGGAAGCGGCTCACGGCTGGCCACCGTACCGGGACGGGTGGTGCGGGGCCGCCGCCAGGCCCCGCTCCCCACCTCGATTGGCTCCCCAAAGATGGGAACCGGCCCCCCACGCGCTCAAAGCGCGTCCGCGGGCCCCACCGGACGATCGGCGGATGCCTTCCTCCCCGCCATCACCCTTCCGGGTGGAGTTGCGCTCCATGGCAACGCTCCATGGCGACGTGGCAGAAAGAGGCAGTGCGGCGGCGAAGCCGACGCCTTCAGGGGTGTGCCCCGCCGTAGGCGAGGGATCAAGCCGCGGGATTCCGCTTCTGCGGAATCCCGCTGGCGAACAAAGACGCCGACACGGCTGCGGGCGGCCGAAGCCGCCCGCATCCCGCTCCGCTGGCCGCGGAATGATTGCCGTCAGTTCCCGACCAGGGATCCTTCTTCCATCGGCGGCCGAGACGAAACCTTGAGTCAGCCGTCGGCGTGGAGGACGCGCCCCTCCATCCCGCCCGCGATCGTCACGACCTCGCCGGTGACGTGACCGGAGAGCCGCTCGGAGGCGAGCACGACGACCTGGGCGGCGACGTCCTCGGGCACGGCCACCTTGCGGAGCGGCATCGTCCGCGTGATCCGGCGGACGTCCTCGTCGGCCAGCATGCCGCGTGTCATCGGCGAGGTCGTCCAGCCCGGCGCGACGGCGTTCACGCGCACCCGCGGCCCGAGCCGCGCCGCCTCGTTCTTGAGCGAGAGCAGCAGTCCGCCCTGGATCGCCGACTTGGCGGCCGCGTAGTCGGCGTGACCCGCCTCACCGAAGCGGCCGGCGGTCGAGCCGACGAGGACGAGGGCGCCCGCGCCGGTCGTGCGCGCCTCGCGCAGGAAGGCGCGCGCGGTGAGGAACGTGGCGGTCAGGTTGAGCGCGAGCGTCCGCGAGAACCGGTCGAGCCCGAGCTCCCACACCGGCACGTCCTCGCCGGGGTAGACCCCGGCGACCGCAGCGCAGACGTCGACGGCCCCGAGCGCGTCGCGGGCCTCGGCGAAGAGCCGGTCGACCTGGGCCTCCTCGGTCAGGTCGGCCTGCACGACCGCCGCGCCGCCGAGCTCGCGCGCAACGGCGTGCGCCCGCTCCTCGCCCTGGTGGTAGTGGACGACCACCCGCGCCCCCTCGGCGGCGAAGGCGCGCGCGCAGGCGGCGCCGATCCCGCCCGAGGCGCCCGTGACGACGACGCCGCGACCGTCGAGCCCGGTGTCCACGCGACGAATCTAGTCGAGCCCGGCCACGGGCCTCAGAACGTCTCGAGCGAGGCGCGGCGCCGGCCCTCGGCCTCGAAGACCCGGAAGAGGACGTAGGCCGCCGTCGCGTAGGCGAGCCCGATGCCCGCCTCGGTCCAGAGCAGCCCGGAGACGTCGCTCACCGGCGTGCCGGCCGCGATCTGCCGCGCCGCCTCGATCCCGTGGGTGAGCGGCAGGCAGCGCCCGATCGCCCCGAGCCAGTTGGGGAGGTCGTCGTTCGCGATGTTGACGCCGCAGACGAGCAGCATCAGGAAGTAGACGAGGTTCGCGCCGAAGAAGACGTCCCGAGCCCGGAGCCCGATCGAGCCGATCAGCATCCCGAGCGCGACGCACGAGCATGTCGTCACGGCGATCGCGAGCGCGAGCCCGGGGAGGCTGCCGTCCGCCGGCCGGAAGTCGAGCAGCAGCCACGACATCGCGAAGCCGAAGAGCGAGACGAGGATGCCGTTGGCGACGAACGGCAGGGCGCGGCCGGTGAAGATCGCGAGCCGGTTCGCGGGCGTCGCGAGGAGCGGCTGGAGCGTGCCGTACTGGCGCTCGTTCGCGATCCCCATCGTCATCCCGTAGATGCCGGCCATCGCCGCGATCTGGATCGCGTTGCCGACGATGAAGAACGAGTCGTCCTGCGAGCCCGCGTAGCGGCCGAGGTAGACGAAGAAGAGGATCTGGAAGAGCGGGCTGCCGAGCATCGTCGTCACGTACATCCCGGGCGAGATCCAGTTGAAGAGCGCGCGGTACGAGATCCCGCCGCCGACGACGAAGACGCGAACGGCTGCGGTCATGTCAGGGAGAGGGTCGCCCGGCTGCGGGCGAGGCGCTCGAAGTTCCGGAGCGCGATCGAGCCGAGATAGAGGTAGACGACGCCGAGCCCGATGCACATCCCGATCTCCGCCCACGCGCTCCCGCCGAGCGCGGCCTCGCGGATGGCCGTCATGCCCCAGTACGGCGCCAGCACCCATGCGATCGGGCCGACCCAGCCGGGCAGCAGGGTCAGCGGCACGAGGAGGCCCGTCGCGAGCCAGACGGGGTACTCGAGCAGGTTCGCGAAGGCGTTCGCGTTCCGGTAGAGGATGAACGTCGATGCGAGCAGGAGCCCGAGCGCTCCGAGGCTGAGCACCGTGATGGGGATCGCGATCGCGACCTGGAGCGGGTGCACGAAGTCGAGCGGCGTGCCGAAGAAGATCCGGCCCCACGCGAGCGTGCCGAAGATGGAGTAGATCCCGATCGTCGACGTCGCGATGGTGAGCGGCAGGAGGGTCGCGAGGAACGGCGGCGGCGCGCCGACGAGGATCTCGAGGGTGCCCTGCCAGCGCTGCCACTGGATCGCGCCGCCCGAGCCGAAGAGCGTCGCGGACCAGATCCCCATCAGCCCAGCGCCGAGCGCCGCGTAGAGAAGCGTCCCGGTCCGGCTGCCGGACTCGAACATGAAGAACGCGATCGAGGCGAAGATCACCGGCTGCAGCACGGAGACGAGCACGAAGAACATCGAGTTCGTGAGGTTCTTCAGGTGGAAGAGCCAGCCGATCCAGAACAGCCGTACGGTCATCCTCGCCACCACCGTAGCGGCGGTGCGGTCAGGTCGACGGGAGGAGCGTGGCCGCGGCCGGATCGAGGATCGCGAGCGTGCGCCCGTCGCGGGAGCGCACGAGCGAGGCGGGCGTCGCAGGCGAGGGCGGCTCGGCGAACGCACGGCGGACCGCGTCCGCCTTGTCGTCGCCCGTGACGAGGAAGACGACCTCCTCGGCGGCGCAGAGCACGGGGAGCGTCATGGTCACGCGATCGACGCGAGGGTCGAGCCCGGGCTCGGCGGCGACCGCCCGGGCCGTGCTCTCGAGCGCCGGCGCGTTCGGGAAGAGCGAGGCCGTGTGCCCGTCGCCGCCGAGGCCCTGGAGGGCGAGCGAGAGCACGACGCCCTCGAGCGCCGCGTCGTAGGCGGCCGCCGCGTCCTCGGCGGGCAGCGACGTCTCGATCGCATGGAGCCGGGGCGCGCCACGCAGGCGATCGGTGAGGTGCTCGCGGACGAGCCGGAGGTTCGACCGCTCGTCGTCGGGCGGGACCAGGCGGTCGTCGCCGAGCCAGACGTCGGCCGCGCTCCAGTCCGGCTCGAGCTCGGCTGCGAGCTCGTAGGCCGGGCGGGGCGTCGAGCCGCCCGAGAGCGCGAGGTGGCCGCCGCGCCTCGCGGCGGCGACGAGGAGCTCCGCCGCGCGGCGGGCGGCGTCGGCCGCGTCGCGCGCGACGACGAGCTCGACGGTGCTCACGCGAGCTCCAGCGACGCGCCCCGCCGCGCCTCGACCTCGAACAGCCGGACGAGGAAGAGCCCGACCGTCGCGTAGCAGACGCCGACGAGCAGCTCGGCGCCGAGGAGCGGCACCACGTCGGCGAGCGACTCGCCGGCGACCAGCCCGCGCGCCGCCTCGACGCCGTGCGTCACGGGCAGCCCCTGGGCGATCGTCGAGAGCCAGCCGGGAAGCAGGTCGAGCGGCACGTTGACCCCCGCGGCGAGCAGCAGGAAGTAGAGGAGCAGGTTGGACAGGAGGGCGCTCTCGCGCCAGCGGAGCCCGAGCGAGGCGTTGACGATCCCGAGCCCGGTGCACGCGAAGCCCGTGACGACGATCGTCACGGCGAGCCCGCCGAGCGCCGAGGCCGGCACCGAGACGCCGAGGAGGAGCGAGCCGACCACGAAGGCGAAGGCTGCCACGATCGCGCCGTTGACGGCGACGGGCACGGCCCGGCCGAGGAAGACCGCGAGCCGGCTCGCGGGCGAGACGACGAGCAGTGACAGCGTGTGCGTGTACCGCTCGTCCGTGATCGTGTCGGCCATCCCGAAGAGGCCCGGCACGGCCGCGGCGACGACGGCGTTGCCGACGACGTAGAAGGTGTCGTTCGCGACGCCCGCCGACCGGCCGAGGTAGACGAAGAAGAGCATCTGCGTGACGGACGGGACGAGCAGGATGATCACGAAGAGGTACGGGTTCAGCCAGCCGAAGAGCGCGCGGTAGCTCAGGAACCCGCCGATCGCGAAGACGCGGAGTCGCCGGGTCACGAGAGCGCGAGCGTCCCCCGCCGCCGGGCCGAGCCGAGGAAGACGCGGAGGAGCAGCGCCCCGAGCGCGCCGTAGACGACCGTCAGGACGAGGCACATCGCGACGTCGTCCCACGGGCTGCTGCCGCCGAGCGCGGCGGCGCGGAGCGCGTTCATCCCCCAGGTCGGCGCGAAGACCCACGCGACCGGGCCGACCCAGACGGGCAGGATCGCGATCGGGATCACGAGCCCGCAGATCGTCCAGACGGGGAACTCGAAGAGGTTCCCGACCGCCCAGGCCGAGCGGTAGCGCACGAACGCGGCGCCGAGCATGAAGCCGAGCATCCCGATCGAGACGATGCCCACCGGCACGGAGACGAGGAACGCGAACCAGTCGTCGACGTTCAGCGGCACGCCGAAGAGGAACCGGACGTAGAGCATGCTCGTGGCGAGCGCGTAGACGCCGAGCGCCGCGATCGCGATCGAGATGGGGGCGAGGACGGCCCAGAACGGGACGGGCGCGGCGACGAGGAGCTCGAGGAGCCCGGTGCGGCGACGCTGCGCGAGCGCGGCGGCCGCCGCGGTGGTCGTCAGCGACCAGATCCCCATCATCCCGGTGCCCACCGCGGCCGCCACGAGGTCGTCGGCGTCCGTGCCGCCCTGGAAGAGGAAGTACATCATCGTCGCGTAGATCAGCGGGGTGCAGACGACGATCCAGAGGAAGAACGGGTTGCGTGACTCCTGCTTGAAGTGCAGGGCCCAGCCGACGGCCATCGTCCGGAGCAGGCGCACCCGGCCCATCCTAGGCGCGATGCCGCGACCCCTTCCCGGTGCGGTCAGGGGAGCCGGGGCGACGCCTCGGCGGAGCGGCGACGCGACGCCGGCGCCCCCGCCGGGAGGACGAGCGAGAACGTCGAGCCGACCCCGGGCGTCGAGCGCACGAGCGCCTCGCCGCCCATCGCGACGGCGAGCTCGCGGACGATCGCGAGCCCGAGGCCCGTCCCGACGCGCCGGCCGTCCTGCGCGCGGTCGTACAGGTAGAAGCGCTCGAAGGCGCGCGCGAGATCGGCCTCCGCGAGCCCGGGCCCGTCGTCGACGACGTCGAGGCGGCCGGGCCCGGCGAGGATGCGCACCGTGCCGCCCGCGGGCGTCGAGCGCAGCGCGTTCTCGACGAGGTTCGAGAGCGCCTGCAGGATCCGGTCGGGGTCGCCCACCGCCCGGGCGTCCGGCTCGGCGAGCGTCTCGAGCCCCACGCCGTACGAGCGCGCGGCCGTCTCGTGCCGCTGCACGGCGAGCACGGCCAGCTCGCCGAGGTCGACCGGCTCGGCGCGCGCGGTGAAGGAGCGGCGGCGGAGGCGCGCGAGGTCGAGCAGGTCGCCGACGAGGCGCTCGAGACGGCGTGCCTCGCGCTCGATCACCAGACCGGCGGCGTCGGGCTCGAGCACCCCGTCCTCGAGGGCTTCCGCGTGCCCCCGGATCGCGGTCAGCGGTGTCTTCAGCTCGTGGCTGACCGAGAGGAGGAAGGCGCGCTCGGCGTCCTGGGCCTGCTCGAGCTCGGCCGAGAGGTGGTTGAACGACGTCGCGAGCGTCGCGACCTCCCGCGGCCCGTCCACCGGCAGCGGCTCGGGGTGCTCGCCTGCCGCGAGCGCGCGGCTCGCCTCGGAGACGCGCGCGACGGGCCGGGAGACGGCGCGCGCGAGGGCGAGGGCGACGAGCCCGGCGAGCGCCGCTCCCACGAGGCCCGCGAGACCGAGCCCGAGCGCGAACGGCGTCCAGTCCGCCGCCTGGCTCGCCGCGGGGCGGAGCAGCACGATCGCCTCTCCCTCCGAACGGCGCGCCGCGTAGAGGAACTCCGTCCCGCGCACCGAGACCTTGCCGCTCGCCCGCGCCGCGCGCGCGAGGCTCGCCGCACCCGCATCGGGCAGCAGGAGCGCGGCCTGCGCGGGCGTCAGGATCGCGAGGCGCTGCTCGTCCGTCGCGAGGAACCGGCCCAGCTCGGACTGCACGTCCCGCGCCGGCGCCTCGCGGCGCTGCGTCGCGATCAGGTCGACCTGGCGCTCGAGCGAGCCCAGCGCCGTGGTCTCGAGCGAGCGTCGTGTGAGGAGCGCGCCCGCGACCACCGTGACCACGAGCGAGACCACCACCGTCCCGACGATCCCGAGGAAGAGGCGCGAGCGCAGCGTCACGGCGCGACCAGCTTGTACCCCGTGCCGCGCACGGTCCGGATCAGCTCCGGGCGCCCGAGCTTCCGCCGGACCTGCCCGACGTGGACGTCCACGGTGCGCGTGCCGCCCGGGAAGGCCAGCCCCCAGACCCGGTCGAGGATGCGCTCGCGGGTCACGACCACGCCGGGTCGCTCGGCCAGGTGCCACACGAGCTCGAACTCCCGCGCCGTCAGCTCGACGTCGACGCCGTCGACGATCGCCGTCCGCGAGCGGCGGTCGAGCACGACGTCGCCCGCCGCGAGCCGGTCGGCGTCCACCTCGGGCTCGACGCGCCGGAGCACCGCCCGGATCCGCGCCGCGAGCTCGCGCGGCGAGAACGGCTTGGTCACGTAGTCGTCGGCCCCGAGCTCGAGCCCCGTGACGCGGTCGATCTCCTCGTCGCGGGCGGTGAGCATGACCACGGGCAGCGGCGAGACCGCGCGGATCGCCTGGCAGAGGTCGAAGCCGTCCGTGTCCGGGAGCTGCACGTCGAGGATCGCGAGCCGGACGTCGTGCTGCTCCAGCGCCTGCAGCCCCTCGGTGCCCCGCGACGCCCAGACGACCCTGAAGCCCTCGCGCTCGAGGTACGCGCGGACGATCGCGGCGATGTCCTCCTCGTCCTCGACGAGCAGGATCGTGCCCCCGCGGCTCACGCCGGCGCGACCCCCTGCACGAGGACGACGCGCGCGGTTCCGTCCGGGGCGAGGACGACGTCGAGCCGCAGGCCCGGGCGGAGCGCGCGGCGGGCGACTCGCCTCCCGCCGCGCCACACCGCCGTACGCGCCGTGAGGGCGACGCGAACGCGCTCGCCGCTCGCGCGGCGGAGGACGAGGGCACCGGCGCCACGTCGGACGAGGACGCCGGCCTCCGTGCGTCCGGCGGCGCCGAAGGCGCGCACGACGACCGCGGCGCCGGTCGCGCCGCGGACGGCCTCGGCGACGAAGCCCGGGAGGATCTCGCCCGGCGACGCCGCGCGCCCGTTCAGCCGGTAGCGCGTCGTCGAGGCGAGCCCGACCGAGACGTCGCTGCCGTCGAGCGCGCGGAGGACGATCGCGGTCGGGCCGAGCGACTGGACGATCCCGCGCTCGACCCGGTCGGCGGCAGCCGCCGGTGCCGCCGCGAGGAGCGACGCGCACACCGCGATCGCCGCGCAGAGGGCTCTCACGGGCGCATCGTCCCAGGGCGGCGTAAGAGAAGCAGTGCGCGGACGTAAGCCGCGTGTAAAGGCGCGTCAGCCGTCGGCGGCGATCGGCTGCTCGGTCACGAGCGCGACGTACGCGTCCTCGAGCGTCGGCTCGCGGGTGGTGACGCGCCCGAGCGAGACGCCGTCCAGCCGGGCGAGCACCTCGTGCGTCGGCTCGGTCTCGGCCGCCGCCTGCACGACGACGACCTGCGCCTGGTCGCGATCCTCGACCGCGACCGAGGTGACGCCCTCGAGCGCGCGGATCGCGTCGAGGCGGTGCTCCTCGATCCCGTACACCTCGATCTCGACGACCACGCCCTCGGCGACCTGCTGCTTGAGGTCGCGGGGCGTCCCCTCGGCGACGATCTTGCCCTTCGCGACGACGGCGATCCGGTCGCAGAGCGCGTCCGCCTCGAACATGTAGTGCGTGGTCAGCAGGACGGTCTTGCCTGCCTCCTTGAGGCCGCCGATCGTCGACCGCAGCTCCCGGGCGCCGACCGGGTCGACCCCGATCGTCGGCTCGTCGAGGAAGAGGACGGGCGGGTCGTGCAGGAGCCCGCGGGCGATGTGGAGCCGCTGGCGCATGCCGCGCGAGTAGCCCTCGACGCGCTCCTTCTCGCGGCCCTCGAGCCCGACGAGCTCGAGCAGCTCGTGGATCCGCGTCCGCTGCGTGCGGGGCTCGACGCCGTAGAGCTCCGCGAAGTAGCGCAGGTTGTCGAGCGCGGAGAGGCGCTCGTAGAGGCCGCGGTCGCCGCCGAAGACGTAGCCGATCCGCTGGCGCACCCAGTGGGCGTCGTCCACGACGTCCCGCCCGAGCACCTTCGCCTGCCCCGAGGTGGGGATCAGGAGCGTGATCAGCATCTTGATCGTCGTCGTCTTGCCGGCGCCGTTCGGGCCGAGCAGACCGAAGAGCTCGCCCTCCTCGATCTCGAAGCTGACGCCGCGCACGGCCTCGACCTCGAGCGAGCGGCGGCGGAAGGTCCCCGTGGTCGTCCGGTACGTCCGGCGGAGGTCGATCGCTTCCACGACGGCAGGCACGGCGGGCCGGACTGTAGCCGCGGAGCGCGTCCCGGAGACGGGGGTTTCCCGTACTCCTCGGACCCCGTCCGGGCTCATTGACATGTCACGGCGACGCCTGCGAGACTCCGCTGCTGCGGACGCAGGACCCTGGGGTCGCAACATCGATCGGCAGATAGGCGTCTCAGGAGTGGAAGGTTTTTCACCCAAGGAGGGACCGAATGAGAGGACGCGGAGGAGTGGTGCTCGCGCTCGCGACGATCGTCGCCGCAGCGCTGGCATCGACCGCGGGGGCTGGCTCGTCGGGCGTCGCGAGGACGCAGGCGGTCAACTGCAACGGAACGCTGAAGATCGGGATCATCACGCCGCTGACGGGCGGCGCAGGGTTCCTCGGCCAGGAGCAGCTGTCGTGGACGCGGTACGCGCTCTCGACGCTCGCCAGGCCGCTCGGGCTCAAGGTCCAGCTCGTGCTCGGCGACACACCGGTCGAGAAGGGGCCGGGCGAGGGCCTCGTCGTCGCCCAGAAGATGATCGCCGACTCGCGGCTCGTCGCCGTGATCGGGCCGGCGACATCCGGCGCCGCGGCGTCGGCCTCGAACGCGCTGTTCGCGGCCGGGATCGCGCACATCTCGCCGTCGGCGACCCGCACGTCGCTCACGCAGGGGTCGACGAAGGAGGCCACGGCAGGGTTCTTCCGGGTCGTGCCGGGCGACTACATCCAGGGCCCGACCGACGCGAACTACATGGTCGACAAGCTCAGCGCGAAGAAGGTCGTGCTGATCGACTTCCAGGAGCCGTACTCGGTGGGTCTCGCCGACGCGGCCGAGGCGGTCCTCAAGCGCAAGGGCGTCACGACGATCCGGCAGTCGACGTCGGTCAACACGACCGACTTCTCGTCGCTCGTCACCCGCGTCCCGAGCGACACGGACGTCGTCTTCTTCCCGACCCAGCAGCCGCCCGACGCGCAGACGTTCGGTCAGCAGCTCCTGGAGCAGGGCAAGCGGGCGAAGGTGTTCGGCGGTGACGGGGCGAACAACGCGGCCCAGTTCAAGCTCAACGGGTCGTACGTCTCGAACTTCGCTCCGGACATCAGCGGCATCGCCTCGTCGAAGTCGATCGTCGACGGGTGGAAGAAGGCGAACCCGAAGGCCACGCTCGGCTCGTTCGGGCCGCCGGCCTACCTCTCGACCCAGGTCGCGCTGCAGGCGATCAAGCGGGCGTGCGTCGCGGGCAAGGGCAAGATGAACACGCGCCGCGACGTGATCCGCAACGTCAAGAAGGTGCGGGTTCCGAACTCGATCCTGGGCGGCGCGTTCCGCTTCTCGACGAGGTCGAACGACCCGCTGAACGCGAAGTTCTACATCTTCCAGATCCAGTCGAACGGGACGTACAAGCTCGTCGGCTAGCGGAGGAGGCTCGGAGTGAGCGGCCCGGCCACCGTGCCGGGCCGCTCGTCTTTTCGGACGACGATCTAGACTCGCGCACCCCGTGGACACGTTCATCCAGCTGACGCTGAACGGCCTCACGCTCGGCAGCGTCTACGCGCTCATCGCGCTCGGCTACTCGCTGGTCTACGGGATCCTCAAGCTCCTCAACTTCGCCCACGGCGACGTCTTCATGGTCGGCTCGTTCATCGGGTTCGGCGTGCTCCAGCTGCTCGGGGGCTCGGCCGACCCGGTCGTGCCCGTGTGGCTGCTGCTCGTGCTCATCACGCTCGCGGCGATGGCCGGCTGCGCGGTGCTCGGCGTCGCGATCGAACGCTTCGCCTACCGCCCGCTCCGCGACGCGCCCCGCATCGCGCCGCTGATCAGCGCCCTCGGCGTCTCGTTCTTCCTCGCCTACTCGATGCAGCTGCTCTTCGGCGCCGACCAGCGCGACTACGACGCGTTCTCGATGGCGGACGGCGCGCTCTTCTTCAACGGCTTCGACATCGGCAACGTCCGCGTCCCCCTCCTGCGGATCATCATCATCGTCTCGGCCTTCGTCCTCATGGCCGTGCTGTGGATCCTCGTGACGCGGACGCGCACGGGCAAGGCGATGCAGGCGACGTCGCACGACCGCGAGGCCGCCGCCATGATGGGGATCGACATCGACCGCGTGATCGTCTTCGCGTTCGTGCTCGGGTCGGCGCTCGCCGGCGCCGCGGGGGTCCTCTTCGCGCTTCGCGCGCCGACCTTCGCCTCGATCGGCTTCCTCGCCGGGCTGAAGGGCTTCACGGCCGCGGTGATCGGCGGCATCGGGTCGATTCCCGGCGCGATGGCCGGCGGGCTGATCCTCGGGTTCGCCGAGGCCTACACCCAGGGCTACATCTCGACGAAGTGGTCGGACCTGCTCGTCTTCGTGATCCTGATCTGCTTCATGCTCTTCCGGCCCCAGGGCCTCTTCGGCAAGGCCGACATCAGGAAGGTGTGACGTGGGCGACCGTTTCGACGACGAGCTGACGCGGCCTCTCGAGGGGGCGGTGGAGGCGTCGACGGCCGAGGGCGCGACGAGCCCGGCGGTCGGGCGCGACGAGTGGGTCGCCCGTCACGGCGAGCGCCGGACCCGCCGCGGCGGTGTGCTCGGGACGCTCGAGCAGCGGCTCGCGACCGTGCCGTGGTGGGCCTGGCTCGCCCTCTTCACCGCCCTGATCGCCCTCGTCCCGGGCGTGAGCGACAGCGGCTACATCCGCCGCGTCGCCTTCGACACGGTCGTCTTCATCCTGCTCGCGCTCGGGCTCAACATCGTCGTCGGCTGGGGCGGGCTGCTCGACCTCGGCTATGTGGCGTTCTACGGGATCGGCGCCTACGCCTACGCCCTGCTCAGCTCCGAGCAGTACGGGATCCACCTGCCGACGATCGTCACGATCCCGCTCGTCGTCCTCATCGGCGGGCTCGTGGGCTGGCTCGTCGGCCTGCCGTCGAGACGCCTCACCGGGGACTACCTGGCGATCGTCACGCTCTTCTTCTTCCAGGTCTTCCTCACGTTCACGAACAACGGTGAGGACGTCTTCGGGGAGAGCATCACGAACGGGCCGAACGGGATCCTCAACGTCGACGAGTTCGACCTCTTCGGCTGGAACCTCCCGCGGGCGACGTCGGAGGGGCTCTTCAACGTCGCCTACCTCTACGTCGCGCTCGTCTTCTTCGTCCTCGTCTACGCGGCGCTCCACCTCCTCAACGACTCGCGCACGGGCCGGGCGTGGCGGTCGCTCCGCGAGGATCCGCTCGCGGCCGAGGTGATGGGGATGCCGGTCAGCCGGCTGAAGCTGATGGCGTTCGCGTTCGGCGCCTCGGTGGCCGCGCTGACCGGGACGTTCACGACGGCGCTGAACGGGAGCGTCTTCCCGCAGAACTTCGAGTTCCCGCTGCTGATCACGATCTACACGATGGTCATCCTCGGCGGGGCGGGCAGCCAGGCGGGCGTCGTGCTCGGGGCCGTGATCGTGAGCGTCATGCTCGAGGCGCTGCGCGACGCGAGCGACGCGCGCGGCCTCTTCTACGTCGTGATCGTGCTCGCGCTCGTCGCGGCGTTCCGGGGCTCGACGCTGAAGCTCGCCGTCGTCCTCGTCGGCACGATCCTCTTCGGGGTGGTGGCGCGGCTCGTGGCCGGGGGGATCGACGACTCGTGGACCGTCGGCCCCGTCGAGGAGAGCGGCCGCCTGGCGCGGTGGGCGGCGGACTGGGTGATCGTGCCGGCGGAGCTGGCCGAGTGGGTGCCCCCCGTCAGCTACGTGGGGCTCATCGCGCTCGTCCTCGCGCTGACTCTCATCCACGGCTGGTGGCGGATCGCGCTCCTCGTCCCGACGCTCTACCTCGCGTCCTTCGTCTGGGAGAACGTCCTGCTCGCCCACCCGGAGTCGACCCGGTACATCGTGATCGGCGCGGTCCTCGTCGCGATGATGATCGCGCGGCCGCAGGGGCTCCTCGGCGAGAAGCGCGTCGAGATCGTCTGATGGCGGAGCGGCTCCTCGACCTGCAGCGCGTCTCGATGGCGTTCGGCGGCCTCAAGGTCGTCGACGGCCTCGACCTCCACGTCGACGAGGGCGAGATCGTCTCCGTGATCGGGCCGAACGGCGCCGGCAAGACGACGCTCTTCAACCTCGTGACGGGGATCTACGAGCCGACCGAGGGCGAGATCCTCTTCGCCGGCGAGCCGATCACGGGGCTCGAGCCGCACCAGATCACGCGGAAGGGGATCGCGCGGACGTTCCAGACGCTGCGACTCTTCCTCAACATGACCGTCCGCGAGAACGTCATGGCGGCGGCCTACGGCCACACGAGCGCCGGCCCGCTGCGCTCGATGCTGCGGACACCGGGGCAGCGGCGCGAGGAGCGGGAGATCCGCGCGCTGGCGGAGGAGCGCCTCGCGTTCTTCGGCGAGCGCCTCATGGGCTACCGCTGGGACCAGCCCGCCTACTCGCTCTCCTATGCGAACCGCCGCCGGCTCGAGATCGCGCGCGCGACCGCCACCCGGCCGCGGCTCCTGCTGCTCGACGAGCCGGCGGCGGGGATGAACCCGAAGGAGACGCAGGAGATCACCGAGCTGATCGGCACGCTGCGGACGGACGGCGGCTACACCATCCTCGTGATCGAGCACGACATGCACGTCGTCGAGGGGATCTCGGACCGCGTCGTCGCGCTCGACCACGGCGTCAAGATCGCCGAGGGCACGTTCGAGGCGGTCGCGACCGACCCGAGGGTCGTCGAGGCGTACCTCGGCACCGGAGGGACGGCCCGCAAGTGACGACCGCCGCCGCACAGCCCGCCGAGGCCCCGCCGCTCCTCCAGCTCGAGGGCGTCAACACCTTCTACGGGCAGATCCACATCCTCCAGGACTCGAACCTCGTCGTCCGCGAGGGTGAGCTCGTCTGCCTCCTCGGCGGCAACGCGTCGGGCAAGTCGACGACGCTGAAGACGATCCTCGGCCTGGTCCGGCCGCGCACGGGCCGCGTCCTGATCGGCGGGGAGGACGTGACGCGCCTCCCGACGGCCCACCGCATCCGGCGTGGGCTCGCGATCGTGCCCGAGAACCGGCGCCTCTTCGGGCCGATGACCGTGCTCCAGAACCTCGAGCTCGGCGCCTACCTCCGGCCGCGCTCCGACCTCAAGGAGGAGTTCGAGCGCGTCTACTCGCTCTTCCCGCTCCTCTACGAGCGGCGCGCGCAGCTCGCGGGGACGCTCTCCGGCGGCGAGCAGCAGATGGTCGCGATGGGTCGCGCGCTCATGTCGAAGCCGCGGCTCCTGCTGATGGACGAGCCGTCGATGGGCCTCGCGCCGATCCTCGTGGAGCGGAGCTTCGAGATCATCGAGCAGGTGAACGACTCCGGCGTCGCCATGCTCGTCGTCGAGCAGAACGCCAACGTCTCGCTCTCGATCGCCGATCGGGGCTACGTCCTCTCGACGGGCCGGATCGTGCTCGAGGGCGCCGCCGCCGACCTGCTCGAGGACGAGGACCTGCGGAAGGCCTACCTTGGCCGTTGAGACCGGCAGGGTCGGCGCCGCGGTCCGGGGCGAGTTCCCGATCTTCGAGAGCGCGACCTACCTCAACTCGTGCTCGCAGGGAGCCCTCTCGCACCGCGTCCGGGAGGCGGTCGAGGAGTGGCTCACCGGCTGGGACGCGAACGGCGCCGAGTGGGACTTCTGGGTCGAGCGGAACGAGGCGTTCCGCACGGCCGTCGCGGGGCTGCTCCACGCCCGGGCCGACGACGTCGCCGTCACGACGTCGGTCTCGCAGGGCGTGAGCGCGCTCGTCTCCGCGCTGCCGCTCGACCGCGAGCGGAACCGGATCGTGATCAGCGAGTACGAGTTCCCGACCGTCGGGCAGATCGCGCACGCGCAGGAGCTGCGCGGCGCCGAGGTCGTGCACGTCCAGCCCGGGCCCGACGGGTCGATCGACGCCGACCGCTTCGCCGACGCGATCGACGAGCGGACGGCGCTCGTCTGCTGTACGACGGTCTCGTACCGCTCCGGGCACCGCCACGACGTCGCCGCGATCGCGGCCGCGGCGCACGAGGCGGGCGCGCTCGTGCTCGCCGACAGCTATCAGGCGTGCGGCGCGGTCGAGCTCGACGTCGGGGCGCTCGGCGCGGACGCGGTCACGGGCGGCACGGTCAAGTACCTGCTCGGCACCGCCGGGCTCGGCTTCATGTGGGTGCGGCCGGAGCTCCGCCAATCGCTCCTCCCGACCCAGACCGGCTGGTTCGCCGACGAGGACATCTTCGCGATGTCGATCGCCGACTACTCGCCCCACGCGAGCGCGCGCCGGTTCGACTCGGGCACGCCGCCGGTGCCCGCGCTCTACGCCGGTGTCGCGGGGCTCGACGTCCTCGCCGCGACCGGCGTGCCGGCCGTCGAGGCCCACGTCAGCGGCCTCGTCGAGCGCCTCTTCGGCGGGCTCGACGAGCTCGGGGCGACCGTCGCGACGCCGCGCGAGCCGGCCGCCCGCGGCCCCCTCGTCTGCATCCGGTCGACCGACGTCCCGTCGCTCGTCGCCGCCCTCGCCGGGGAGCGGATCGTCACGTCGATGCGCGACGAGAACCTGCGGGTCGCCTTCCACCTCTACAACGTCGAGGACGACGTCGACCGGCTGCTCGACGCGCTCGGCCGCCACCGCGCGCTCCTCGCCTGACGACGCTCGTGCTCGACGGGCACAGGCTTCCGCCGCCGCCGTGCATCGCCTACGGCGATCACCCGGACCAGGTCGCGAACCTGCACCTCCCGGCGGCCGAGGGCGGGCCGTGGCCGTGCGTCGCGCTGATCCACGGCGGCTTCTGGCGGACGGGGTGGGACCGCACCCTGATGACGCCGCTCGCCGTCGACCTGGCGCGGCACGGGCTCGCCGCCTGGAACCTCGAGTACCGGCGCGTCGGGCAGGAGGGCGGCGGGTGGCCCGGCACGCTCGCCGACGCGGCCGCCGGGCTCGACCGGCTCGCCGAGGTCGACGACGTCGACGTGACGCGGGTCGCGACGTGCGGCCACTCGGCCGGCGGGCACCTCGCGCTCTGGCTCGCTGCGCGCCACCGCCTCCCGACCGGCGCCCCCGGCGCCGGCCCACGCGTGCGGCCCGTCGCGGCCGTCGCGCAGGCCGGCGTGCTCGACCTCCACCGCGGTCACGAGGAGGGTCTCGGCCATGGGGCGGTCGCGGCGCTGCTCGGCCCGCCCGACGCGAGCCCGGACCGCTACGCGGCGGCCTCGCCCGCGGCGCTCGCGCCCCTCGGCGTCGACCAGCTCCTCGTCCACGGCACCGCGGACGACGTCGTGCCCGTCACGCAGAGCCGGATCCACGCCGCGCTCGACCCGCGGCGCCGAGCTCGCCGAGGTCGACGGCGGCGACCACTTCGACGTGATCGACGCAGGCCACCCCGCCTGGCGCGACACGGTCGCCTGGCTCTCGCGCCGCCTCACGGCGAGCTCTTGACGCTCTATCGCAAAAACGCTATATAGCAATCATGCGATCGAGGCGAGAGCCCGAAGAGACGCCCGTCGAGCGCCTCCGGAGACGACTCGCGCACGCGGACGAGGGATGGCTGTTCGCGTCGATCGCAGGCCAGGTCGCCGAGCGCCGGCACGAGCGGGGCCTCTCGCAGAGCCAGCTCGCCGCGCTCGTCGGCACCACGCAGTCGGCCATCGCCCGCCTCGAGCGGGGCGGTCGGCCGCCGCGGATCGACACGCTGCTGCGCATCGCAGCGGCGCTCCAGTGCGAGCTCCACGTGGAGCTCCGCCCTCACGAGCAGGAGGACTGACCGATGTCGACGCTCGCCGAGCGACTGAACCGGTTCGAGGCCGAGCTCCGCCGGATGGACACCGAGCTCCGGGAGCTCAGGCGCGAGGTCCCCGCGGAGGAGCGCGCCACCGAGGCGCCGCCCGCCGCGACCCCGACGACCCTCCAGGCGCCTCCCACCCCTCCGCCTCCCCGTCCGTCGACTCCTCCTGCTCGTCCTCCTGCTCCCCCCGTGCGACCCGCGCGCCCGCAGCCCCGCCGCCCGCGGGTGGACGTCGGCGGCCTGGTCGCGCGACTCGACCTCTTCGGCGCCGGCGGCCTCGCGGTCGTCGGCGGCGCCGTCACGGCGCTCGGGATCACGCTCCTCTTCGTCCTCGCGGCGGAGCAGGGCTGGATCGGCCCGGTCGCGCGGGTGCTCGCCGGCGCGATCACGGCGTCGCTCGTCTTCGGCGCAGGCGTCGTCGTCCGGCACCGGTTCGGCCAGGTGAAGGCGGGCCTCGCCGCCGTCGCGGCGGGCATCGCCGGCGGCTACGCGACGCTCGCCGCGGCAACGGCGCTCTACGCGCTCGTCCCCGACGCGGTCGCGCTCGTCCTGGCGGCCGGGATCGCGGGCGTCGCCGTCGCCGTCTCGCTCCTCTGGCGCTCCGAGCTCGTCGCGGCGCTCGGCCTCGTCGGCGCCGCGCTCGCACCCGCCCTCGAAGGGCTCGAGGACGGGATCGTCCCCGTCGGGCTCGCGTTCGCGGTCGTCGTGCTCGGCGCGACGGCGGTCGTCTCCGTGGCGCGCCGCTGGGACGTGCTGCTCGCCTCGGTGACCGCGGTGGTCGCCGTGCAGGCGGTCTGGCTCCTCTCCCTCGAGGGACGCGACGGCGCCGCTGCGTCGCTCGCCGCGACCGGCGCGTTTGCGGCCGTGCTCCTCGCCGCTGCGTGCGCGTGGCAGGTCGGCGGCCGGGCACGGGCGCTCCAGGGGCTCACCACGCCGCTCGTGCTCACCTCGCTCGGCACGATCATCGTCTCGTCGCACGTGCTCCTCGCCGACGGCCGGCAACAGGGCGTCGCGCTGGCCGTCGCAACCGCTGTCTTCGCTGTCGTCTGGGCCGGCCTCCGCGGCCGCCAGCGCGACCTCGGCGTCGTGCTCGCCGGCGGCGCCCTCGGGCTCGCGGCGGTCGCCGCCGCGGGGCTCGTCAGCGGCGACGGCCTGACCATCGGCTGGGCCGCCGAGGCGACGCTGCTCGCGGTGCTCGCCCACCGCTTCCGCGATCTCCGGCTCCAGGTCGCGGGCCTCGCGTACCTCGCGCTCGCCGCGGGTCACCTGCTCCTCGTCGGCAGGCCGCTGGTCGAGCTCTTCGACCTCGACGCCGGACATGCCGCGACCGCGGTGCCGACGGCAGCCGTGGCCCTCGCCGCGCTCGCGGCCGCCCTGCTCGCGCCGACGACGTACCGGCCGACCGGCGAGCGCGGCGTCCTGGCGTTCCTCGGGGAGCTGCGCGTCTGGCTCGAGCCGCGGCGCCCGCGGCTCGTGGAGGCCCTCGGCGTCGTCGCCGCGATCCTCGGCCTCGTCGCCTTCGGCCTGGTGGCCGTGGCTCTCCACCCCGATGCGGGCCAGGTCGCAGTGACCCTGGTCGCGGCGCAGCTCACCGTCCTCGGGACGGTCGTCGCGGCGCGGCGCGGCGCCCAGGCGCTCGGCGCCTTCGCCTACGGCGCCGCGTTCCTCGTGGGCTGGAAGGCGCTCGAGCTCGACGTCGCCTCGCTGCCGTCGGCCTGGGGCGGCATCGGCGCCCTCGTCGCCGCAGGCGGCCTCCTCGCCACGGGTGCCCTCGTCCGCATCTGCTGGGACACGGAGGCGCCGCTCGCGCTCGGCTCGGCGATCGCCGCCGCGGCCGCGCTCGCGCTCGCCTTCGCCGGCCTCGGCGCGCTCGCCCCGGACACGGGGTCGTTCGGGCTGCCCGACCAGACCTGGCTCGGCGTCGGCTCCGCGCTCATCGCGTGCGTCTACCTCGGGCTGGCGGCGGTCACGTATCGGCCGCGGCTCCTCAACCTCTCGACGACGGCCTGGGCGCTGGGCCTCGTCCCGCTGCTCGTCGCCGAGCTCGCCCTGACCGACGGCGGCGTCGGCTTCGCGATCGCGCTCGCCGCGACCGCGATCGCCGCCACCGTGCTCGCGAGCCGCCTCCTCGACGCGCGCCTCTGGTGCGCGGCCGTGATCCTGATCGGCCTGGACGCGATGCTCGCCGTGCTCGAGCTGGCGCCTCCGCAGCAGCTCCTCGAGGCGGGTCCCAGCCCGGCGACCGGCGTCGTGGCGGTGCTCGCAGTCGTCGCGGGGCTCGTGACGCTCGCCCTGGCGGGGCCGCACGCCCGCTGGTTCGCCGGCGCGGCCGCGGCGCTCGGTCTCTACGCGGCCTCGCTCCTCGTCCTCGAGCTGGTCGTCGACCTCTCGCGGGCGGCGCTCGAGACCGACTTCGAGCGCGGGCACACGGTCGTCAGCGTCGTGTGGGCCGTGTCGGGCCTCGGCCTCCTCCTCGCCGGCGTCGTGCGGCGCTCGCCGGCGGTGCGGTACGCCGGGCTCGCGCTCTTCGGGGTCACCCTGGGGAAGATCTTCCTCTTCGACCTCGCGGAGCTCAGCTCCGTCGCGCGCGCCGTCTCGTTCGTCGGCGTCGGGGCGCTCCTGCTCGTCGGCGGGTTCTTCGTCCAGCGCCTCGGGCAGCGGGAGGTCGCGGCATCGTCCTAGGTGAGATACTCGGCCCCGTGGCATCGCCCGACGCAGCCGGCGAGCTCGAGCGCACGATCGAGCGGTACAACGAGGCGTGGAACGCGCACGACGTCGACCTGATCGTGTCGTTCCACGCCCCGGGGATGGTCTTCGAGAACCACACCGCGGGCGAGCGCGCCGAGGGGCCGGACGTGCGCGGGCACCTCGCCGAGATCTTCGCGAACTGGCCCGACCTCGCGTTCCGCGGCCGCCGGCTGTACGCGTGCGACGGTCTCGTCGTGAGCGAGTGGACGGCGACCGCCACGGCCGCCGACGGGCGCCGGCTCGAATGGGACGGGATCGACGTCTTCCCGTTCGAGAACGGCCTCATCCTGCGCAAGGACGTCTACTCGGCCGGGCACCGCCCGCGCCTCCTCGACCCGGAGCAGACCGCGGCGGAGTGAGCAGGCCGCGGGTGCACGTCACCGCCGCGGTGCCGGTCGAGGTCGAGCGCGCCCTCGTCGACGCCTTCGAGCTCTCCGACACTCCGGAGGGCGCGGACGGGATCGTCTCGATGCTGACGACGCGCGTCGACGGGGCGTTCCTCGACCGCGCCGGGCCGCAGCTCCGCGTCGTCGCGAACTACGCGGTCGGCGTCAACAACGTCGACCTCGACGCGGCCGCGCAGCGCGGCGTCCTCGTCGCGAACACGCCCGACGTGCTGACGCGCGCGACGGCCGAGCTCGCGGTCGGCCTGATGCTCGCGCTCCTGCGGCGGATCGCCGAGGGCGACCGCTTCGTCCGCCGGCGCGCCCCGTGGGAGTTCTCGCTCGAGTTCATGCTCGGGAGCGGGCTGGACGGCAAGCGGCTGCTCGTCGTCGGCGCGGGCCGCATCGGCCGCGAGACCGCCCGCCTCGCCGAGGCGTTCGGCGCGGAGCCGCGCCTCGCCGGCCGCGGCGACGACCTCCACGCCCTCCTCGGCGACGCGGACGTCGTCAGCCTCCACGTGCCGCTCACGGACGAGACGCGCCACCTGATCGACGCGCCCGCGCTCGCGGCGATGCAGCCGACGGCCGTGCTCGTCAACACCGCGCGGGGGCCGATCGTCGACGAGCGCGCGCTCGTGGCCGCGCTCGAGGCGGGCACGATCGCAGGCGCGGCGCTCGACGTGTACGAGCGCGAGCCGGAGGTGGAGGAGGGTCTCCTCGCCCTCGAGAACGTCGTCCTCACGCCGCATCTCGGCAGCGCGACGCGGGACACGCGCGTCGCGATGGGGATGCTGTGCGTCGAGGCTCTGCGCGCCGTGCTGCTCGACGGTCGCCGGCCGGCGAACGCCGTGCGTTAGCCTCGTTCGCCCGTGACCGCCTACGGCAGCGCCTCCATGACCGGCGACCTCCGCCGCGTGCTCGTGCGCCGGCCCCTGCCGGCCGACGCCGACGCGTGGGAGGCCTACGCGTGGCGGGCGCGCCCGGACGTCGCCGCCGCGCAGGCGGAGCACGAGGCGTTCTGCCTCCTGCTCGAGGAGGCGGGCGCCGAGGTCGTCGTCTCCGAGCACGACGAGGGCAACCCCGACGCGATCTACACCTACGACCCCACCCTCGTCGGTCGCGACGGCGCCGTGCTGCTCCAGCCGGGGAAGGAAGGCCGCCGCCGGGAGCCGGAGGCCACCGCCGGGGCGCTCGAGGCGGCGGGCGTGCCGATCGCGGCGCGGGTCGACCTGCCCGCGACCGTCGAGGGCGGCGACACGGTGTGGCTCGACGAGCAGACGCTGCTCGTCGGGATCGGCTACCGCACGAACGCCGTCTCGCCGCTCGCGCTTCACGACGCGCTGCCGGGCGTCGACCTCGTCCTGTTCGACCTCCCGCACTGGAACGGCGCCGGCGAGGTGATGCACCTGATGAGCTTCATCTCGCCGCTCGACGACGATCTCGCGCTCGTCTATCCCCGGATCGCCCCGACGCGGCTGATGTGGCTCCTCGCCGAGCGCGGGATCGACGTCGTCGAGGTGCCCGACGAGGAGTTCGACACGATGGGGGCGAACGTCCTCGCGCTCGGGCCGCGCCGAGCGCTCGCGCTCGAGGGGAACGACGAGACGCGGCGGCGGATGGAGCGCGCCGGCGTGGATGTCGTCACGTATCGCGGCGACGAGATCTCGCGCAAGGGCGACGGCGGGCCGACCTGCCTGACGCGACCGTTGCTGCGCGGCTAGGGCTCAGAGCTCGTCGAAGGTCAGCTGGCGCACGGCGGTCAGCCCCGAGACGCCGACGCCGACGAGGCGGAGCGCGCCCGGCCGGTCGCGGAGGCCGCGGTCGAGGAGGGCGCAGGCGAGGTCGCCGATCCGCTCGGCCTCGTCGATCGGCGTGGGCAGCGTCGTCGAGCGCGAGCGGATCGAGAAGTCGGAGTAGCGGAGCTTCGTCGTCACGGTCCGGGCAGAGAGGCCGTCGCGTCCGAGGTACGACGCGACGTCCGCCGCCATCCGTCGCAGCTCGGCGTGCAGCGCCGCCCGATCGGTCAGGTCGCGGTCGAACGTCTCCTCGGTCGAGATCGAGATGCGCTCCGACTCGAGCTCGAGGTCGCGTGGGTCGATGCCGCGCGCCCGGTCGCGGAGCAGCCGCCCGACCTGGCCCGGCAGGACGGCGCGGAGCTCGTCGTCGCCGAGCGCGGCGAGCGCGCCGATCGTGAGGACGCCCGTCGCCGCGAGCCGCTCCTCGGCACGCGGCCCGACGCCGGGGAGGATCCGGCTCGGCAGCGGCGCGAGGAACCGGGCCTCGCGCCCCGGCGGCACGACGGTGATCCCGCCCGGCTTGCGGCGGTCCGAGGCGACCTTGCAGACCACCTTGGAGGTCGAGACGCCGAGCGAGCACGAGAGCGCGGTCGCGCCCCGGACGGCGACCTGCACGGCCTCGGCGACGCCCCGGGCGCCGTCGAACGTGGCGACGACGCTGCCCAGATCGAGGTAGCCCTCGTCGATCCCCGTGCGCTCCACCCGTGGGACGACCTCCTCGATCGCGCTCCACACGGCCCTCGAGTACTCGCGATAGAGCGTGTGGCGGGGGCGCACGAACACCGTCTCGGGGCAGCGGCGGAGCGCCTCGGCGGCGCTCATCGCCGAGCGGATCCCGTACCGGCGCGCGACGTAGTTCGCGGTCGCGACGACGCCGCGCCCGCGCGGGTCGCCGCCGACGACGAGCGGCTTCGTCCGCAGCGACGGGTCCTCCAGCTCCTCGACCGCGGCGAAGAACGCGTCGAGGTCGAGATGCGCGAGGATCGGCACGACGAGACGAAGGCTACGGTTCGCCCGTGACCGCGACCCTGCCGCCTCCACCGGCGCCCCCGGTGATCGAGCGGCCCGCGCCGTTCCAGGCGTCGTACGGGCTCGTGAGCGGGCGCGCGGCGCCCGGCGCGACCCGCGTCGTCGTCAAGGTCGACGGCCGGATCGTCGGCAAGCGGACGCTGGCCGGCCGGTCCTTCACGCTCGACGTCGCACTGCCCCTCCGCGAGGTCAGCGTCCGCGTCGAGACCGTCGACCGCCGCGGCCGCCGGGCCGGCCGCACCGTGCGCCACGTGCTCGGCCTGCCCCGTGCGGCGCGCCCGCGACTCCGGGCGCCGCGGCTCGACGAGGCGCTCCAGCAGCGCGTGCGGCGGCTCGCCGCCGGCTTCCCCGGGGCCTCGGGGATCTACGTCGAGAACCTCGCCACGGGCCAGGCCGCGGCCTGGAACGCCCGCGCGACCTTCCCCGCCGCGTCGACGCTGAAGCTCGCGATCGCGGTCACCTACCTCGCACGCACGGGCGGCCCGCCGGCGCCGGGCAGCTCCTCCGACCGCCTCCTGCGGTCGATGCTCCTCGCGTCCGACAACGCGGCAGCGAACTCGATGCTCGTCTCGCTCGGCGGCTCGACGAGCGGCGGCGGCAGCCTCGTCAACTCCCTGATGCGGTCGATCGGGCTCGAGCGCACCGAGATGTACGGCGGCTACCTGATCGGCACGGCCCTCGACGCCGTCCGCGAGCCGGCGGCCCGCGGCGTCCCGCTGACCGTCGTCGACCAGCCCGCCTGGGGAGCCGGGAAGGCGACGACCGCCGCCGACCTCGCGCAGCTCCATCGTGCGGTCTGGCTCGCGAGCGCGGGCCTCGGCCCGCTCGGTCGGCCACGGGAAGGACTCGACGCGGCCGAGGCCCGCTATCTCCTCTACCTGCTCGCCCGCGTGCAGGTGCACAGCAAGCTCGGGCGGGCGATGCACGGCGGGGCAGCCGTCCTCGTCCTGCACAAGGCCGGCTGGATCGACGCGGCGCGCCACGACGCGGGCCTCGTCGTGTGGCCGGGCGGGATCGTCTCGGCGGCGGTCATGACCTACCGCTCGTCCGGCCCGGGCCGCCGGGGCGACGTCCTCGCCGGCGACGTCGCCGAGGCCGCGCTCAGCCGCTATCGCGGCTGAGCAATTCTTGTTCGCCAGCGGGATTCGGCAGGAGCCGAATCCCGCGGCTTGATCCCTCGCCTACGGCTCGGGCAGACCCCTGAAGGCGTCGGCTTCGCCGCCGCACTGCCTCTTTGCCATGGATCGTGGCTCGCAGTCCCCCGTGCCCCGCAGGGATTCTTGGAAGGGAGGATGTGCGACCGCGAAGCGGGCGCCTTCAGGGGTGTGCCCCGCCCGTAGGGCGGGGATCAAGCGGCAGGATTCCGCTCGGCGGAATCCTGCTCGCGAACAAGGAATCTGCCGAGGCACGAGGGCGCGGCCTGTGCCTACGCCCTCGTTCGAGCCGGCCCGCGCCCTCGGAGAGCGCTGCCGGCCCATCCGGTGATCCCAGGGAGGCGGGTGGGATCGCGGATGCCTCGGGCATATGACAGCTGCAGGCTGCGAAGGCTTTGTGAGGGATCGGTACGCCTTGCGTCAAGATCGCGGCGACGGCGACGTCACCCTCTCTGCACCAGCTATCTTTTCTGTACTTACTAGCTCTGAGGAGAGTGACCGGAACGTGAGCAAGCTCCTGCTCGTACCGCTGGACGACATCGTCGTCTTCCCGAACATGAACGTGACGCTGACGGTCGACGTCGGCGACGAAGAGCGCGTCCTGCTCGTCCCGAAGCACGAGGGCGAGTACGCCTCCGTGGGCACGGTCGCACGCGTGACGGACCGCGTCCGGCTGCCGGGCGGGGCCGTCGCGGTCGCGCTCGAGGGGCTGCACCGCGGCGTCGCGGGTGCAGCCGAGACCGACCCGACCGGGCGCCTGCTCGTCGAGGTGGAGGAGCGTCCCGATCCCTCGGCCTCGGACGAGCGGACCCGCGAGCTCGAGACCGAGTACCGCGCCGTCGTGGAGGAGATCCTCGAGCTGCGCGGCGACGACGGTCGCATCCAGGCGTTCATCCGCTCGATCAGCGACCCCGGCCCCCTGGCCGACACCTCCGGCTACGCGCCCGACCTGAGCTTCGAGCAGAAGGTCAAGCTGCTCGAGTCCGTCGACGTCGCCGAGCGGCTCGAGCTCGCGCTCTCGTACCAGCGCGAGCGGCTCTCGACGATGCTGATCCGCCAGCGCATCCGCGAGGACGTCAACGCCGGGATGGAGAAGCAGCAGCGCGAGTACCTCCTCCGGAAGCAGATGGACTCGATCCGGAAGGAGCTCGGCGAGGACGACCAGTCGGTCGTCGAGGAGTACCGCACCAAGATCGCCGACGCGGACATGCCCGAGGCCGTCCGCGAGCAGGCCGACAAGGAGCTCGGCAGGTTCGAGCGGATGGGCGAGAGCTCGCCCGAGTCGCAGATGATCCGCAGCTACCTCGACTGGCTGCTCGCCGTCCCGTGGGGCGTCACGTCCGACGAGGTGCTCGACCCGATCCACACCCGCGAGGTGCTGGACGCCGACCACGCCGGCCTCGAGGACGTCAAGGACCGGATCGTCGAGTACATCGCGGTCGCCAAGCTGCGCAAGGAGCGCGGCATCGAGGCCGACAAGCGGGCGGGCGCGATCCTGACGCTGATCGGCCCTCCGGGCACCGGCAAGACGTCGATCGGCGAGTCGGTGGCGAAGGCGCTCAACCGCGAGTTCGTCCGGATGTCGCTCGGCGGCGTCCGCGACGAGGCGGAGATCCGCGGCCACCGCCGCACCTACATCGGCGCGCTCCCGGGCCGGCTCGTCCGCGCCCTCCGCGACGCCAAGACCATGAACCCGGTGATCCTCCTGGACGAGGTCGACAAGGTCGGCGCCGACTGGCGCGGCGACCCGTCCGCCGCCCTCCTCGAGGTGCTCGACCCGGCGCAGAACTCGACCTTCCGCGACCACTACCTCGACGTCGAGGTCGACCTCTCGCAGGTCTTCTTCATCGCGACGGCAAATCTCGCGGAGACGATTCCCGGGCCGCTGCTCGACCGGATGGAGGTCATCCGCTTCGACGGCTACACGACCGACGAGAAGGTCGCGATCGCCCGCGGCTACCTCTGGCCGCGCCAGCGCGAGCGGGCGGGGCTGCAGGAGGACGAGGTCTCGGTCGTGGACGACGTGCTCGAGACCGTGATCTCGGAGTACACGCGCGAGGCCGGCGTCCGCCAGCTCGAGCGCGAGCTCGGCTCGATCCTGCGCAAGACCGCGACGCGGATCGTCTCGGGCGACGTCGAGGCCCCGGTCGAGGTGGACGTCGAGGCCGTCCGCGACGCCCTCGGACGCCAGAAGTTCTGGCGCGAGGCCGCGGAGCGCACGGCCGTTCCGGGCGTCGCCACGGGACTCGCGGTGAACATCACCGGCGGCGACGTCCTCTTCGTGGAGGCCACGGCGGTGCCCGGCGAGGGCCTCGTGCTCACAGGCCAGCTCGGCGACGTCATGAAGGAGTCGGCGCAGATCGCCCTCTCCGCCGTGCGGTCGCAGGCCGAGGCGCTCGGCATCGACCAGGACGCGTTCGAGCGGAAGTTCCACGTGCACGTGCCGGCCGGCGCGATCCCGAAGGACGGGCCGAGCGCGGGCATCACGATGGCGACGGCGCTCGCCTCGCTCCTGACGGGCCGCCCCGTGAAGCACACGGTCGCGATGACCGGCGAGGTCACCCTCCAGGGCCGCGTGCTCCCGATCGGCGGTCTCAAGCAGAAGGTGCTGGCGGCCCACGCGGCCGGCCTCACCGATGTCGTCATCCCGGAGCGCAACCGCGCCGACCTGGACGACGTGCCCGAGCACGTGCGGGACGAGCTCACGTTCCACCCCGTGATGTCGCTCGACGAGGTGCTCGGCACCGCCCTCGAGGCGACGCCGTCGCGACCGCACCTGACCGCCTGATGCGCTGCCGGCAGTGCACTCCCGTCCCCGAGGAGGTCCGCCGTGCGGCGGGCCTCCTCGAGGGGCGTTGGACCGTCTCGATCCTCTGGGCGACCTCCGAGGGCGCGACCCGCTTCAACGAGCTCAAGCAGGCCGTCGGCGAGATCCCGCCGCGCACGCTCGCCCAGCGTCTCGTCGATCTCGAGCAGGCAGGGCTGCTCGAGCGCAACGTGATCGACGCGCGGCCGCCGCGGGTCGAGTACGTCCTGACTCCGGACGGCGTCCGGCTCCGCGCCGTCCTCGACGCGCTCGCCGCCTACGCGGGCGCGTAGCGCTCGAGCGCCCGCGCGAGCGCCGCGGCGCCGCCCGACGTGACGGGCGGCCCGTGCGAGGTGAGCACCCGCTCGACCGGGAGCTCGAGGAGCGGGCGCAGCTCCGCCGCGAGGTCGGAGAGACGGCCGCGTCCGAGCCAGGACGACGGGCAGAGGCGCACTCCGCCTTCGGTCCCGAGCAGGACGTCCCCTGGGACGACCGCCGCCGCGCCCGCGAGCCAGTAGACGACCTCCGACGCCGTCGGCGCGTCGACGGCCGTGACGCCGGCGGGGAGCGGCCCGTCGCCGGGCGCGAGGATCCGGCCGCCGTAGCGCTCGCCGAGCTCGTCGGCGCTGCGGCGATGCCAGCTGCACGTGACGAGGACGGCGACGTCGCGGCCGAGCCGCTCCACGTCGCGGTCGAGGGCATCGAGGAACCGCGTCCGCTCCGCCTCCTCCGTGGGCACGAGCGGGTCGACGAGCACGACGGCGTCGTCGGCCTCCCAGTAGACGCAGCCGACGTCCTGCTCCCACCCGCCGCCGGGCTGCCACTCCGGATGGGCTGTCGTCCAGCGCCAGAGCCCGTCGTCGAGGCGCGTCACCTCCATCGGCCCGAACCTAGCGGCTCGTGCCAGATTGCGGGTCATCCTCCAGGACGACGCCGCGCGGGACGCGGTTGGTTACCGTCCTCGGTCATGGAGCCCACGCCGTCGACGGCCGGACCCGCCTCCCTCGACGTCCGGACCGGCGACGAGACCGATCCGGTCGCGGCCGCGCAGCGCGCGGTCGCCGAGGAGCGGCAGCGGATCGCCCGCGAGCTGCACGACGTCGTCGCGCACTCCGTCTCGGTGATGACCGTCCAGGCGGGCGCCGTCCGGCGGCTGCTGCGCCCCGAGCAGGAGCGCGAGCGCCAGGCCCTGCAGGCCGTCGAGGCGACCGGCCGCGAGGCCCTGACCGAGATGCGGCGGCTCGTGGGCCTGCTCCGCGAGCAGGGGACGATGCCGGAGTTCGCGCCCCAGCCCTCCATGCGCACGGTCGACGTCCTCGTCGGCACCGTCCGCGAGGCCGGCCTGCCGGTCGAGCTCGAGGTCGAGGGCGAGCCGCAGGAGCTCCCGCCCGGCATCGACCTCTCCGCCTACCGCGTGATCCAGGAGGCGCTGACGAACGCCCTGAAGTACGCCGGCCCGGCCCACGCCTGGGTCACGATCCGCTGGCACCCCGGCGAGGTCGAGCTCGAGATCGCGAACGACGGCCGCTCGGAGCCCGGAGGCGACGGCGAGGGGCACGGCCTGGCGGGCCTCCGCGAGCGCGTCGCCCTGGTCGGGGGCGAGGTGACCTCCGGCCCGCGCGCGGGCGGCGGGTTCGTCGTCACCGCCCGCCTGCCGCTCGCGGGGCACGCGTGACGACCCGCGTCCTCATCGTCGACGACCAGTCGCTCGTCCGCGCGGGGTTCCGGATGATCCTCGAGGCCGAGGAGGACATCGAGATCGTCGGGGAGGCGGCCGACGGGCTCACCGCCGTCCTCGCGGCCCGCGAGACCGAGCCCGATGTGATCCTGATGGACGTCCGCATGCCGAACGTCGACGGGCTCGAGGCGACGCGGCGGCTGCTCGAGGGGAAGGAGTCGGGCCCGCGGATCCTGATCCTCACGACGTTCGACCTCGACGAGTACGTCTACGAGGCGCTCCGGGCCGGCGCGAGCGGGTTCCTCCTCAAGGACACGCCGCCCGAGCAGCTCGTCGAGGCGATCCGCGTCGTCGCCGGCGGGGACGCCCTGCTCGCGCCGCAGATCACGCGGCGCGTGATCGCCGAGTTCGTGCGCCGGCCGCCGTCGACCGTCAGGCAGGCCGGCACCGGGCCTCGACGAGCTCACCGCCCGCGAGCTCGAGATCCTCCGCTACATCGCCCGGGGCCTCTCGAACGCCGAGATCGCCGCCGACGCGCACGTGAGCGAGACGACGGTCAAGACGCACGTCGCGCGGATCCTGATGAAGCTCCGCCTCCGCGACCGCGTCCAGGCGGTCGTCTACGCGTACGAGCACGGCGTGGTGCAGGCGGGCGACGGCGCCGCCGGCGACGCCAACTGACCCTGTAGCCCGAACGGGGGATTGCCGATACAGGAGGCGTGAACGCGCAGGAGCTCCTCCGGTCCCGTCTCATCGGCGCGCTCTTCGTCGAGCGCGGTCTCGTCTCCGAGAGCCAGATCCGGCTCGCGCTCGAGATCCAGCAGGAGACCGACCAGCAGCTCGGCGAGATCCTCGTCGAGCGCTTCGGCATCTCCCGGGCGGAGCTCGCGCAGGTCGTGGCCGAGCAGTGGCAGGACAACGGCCGCGACGCCGGGGCGGGGCTCGAGGCGTCGCTCAGCGAGAACTGGCGCCGGATCGGCGAGATCTTCGTCACGCGCGGGTTCGTCACCGAGGAGGAGCTCGAGCGGGCATTGACGCGCCAGCGCCAGACCGGCGAGCGGCTCGGCGAGGCCCTGGTCGGGCTCGGGGTCATCAGCAAGTTCGAGCTCGCCGGCGCCCTCGGCGAGCAGATGTCGACCGTCGACGAGCCCGTGGCCGGCGGCGAGGTCCGCCAGGCGGAGGTCGTCCAGCTCCACACCGTCCAGCCGGCGAACGACGAGACCGTGGAGAGCGAGGGGCTCGCCGCCGTCGAGGAGGTCGCCGCGGCGCACGACGAGCCGGTCTCGGAGGCCGTCGCGGAGACCCACGTCGAGCCGCTCGCCCTGGTCGAGGTCGAGGGCCATGCGGTCACCGAGGTCGAGGACTCGGCCGAGGTGCCGGTCGTCGAGATCGAGTCCGCCGCCGAGGTCGAGCCCGTCGCCGAGGTCGAGCCGGTTGTCGAGGCCGAGCCGGTCGTCGCGCTCGCACCGGTCGAGCCGGTGGCGATGGACGTCGCCCCGGAGCCGACCTGGCCCGAGGGCGAGTACGTCCAGCCCGCGCGGCCGCAGCCGACGCTGGGCGCGGTGAATGGATGGGGAGCCCACGAGGCCGCGCCCGACCTGCGGACCGCACCCTGCCTCGCGTTCGTCTCGACGCCCGCCGGCTACCAGGTGGTGCCCGTCGGCTGCGACGCGCCCGAGGTCGGAGCGGTGGTCGAGATCGAGGGCCACGGCGCGCTCGTCGTCGTCCGTCACGCCCGCTCGCCGCTCCCGCACGACGACCGCACGTGCCTGGTCGTCGAGCCGAGCACGCAGCCGCTCGTCTACAGCTTCGCCTGAGCCGCCACCCGAGCTCCGCGGGGGCCGCGCCTACACTCACTCGGGCGTGGGCCGTTAGCTCAGCTGGTAGAGCAGGGGACTTTTAATCCCAAGGTCGCTGGTTCGAATCCAGCACGGCCCATCATGCCCCAACGCCACTGCGGTTCCTCGCATGGATGCTCGGGTCATGCGTGTCAGAGCTGCCGGGGCCGCCTTCGAACACGGAGTTCGGAAGCTGGGCCTGGCCGTCTTCGGGCTCGGCTCGCTGATCACGGCGCTCAGCCCGAACCTCACGGTGCTGCTGATCGGCTGGTCGGGGATCGAGGGCCTCGGCGCGGTGCTGGTGATCCCGGCGACCGGCGCGGTGACCGCCGCGAGCGGCGAGGGCAAGGAGCGCGCGTTCGCCACGGGATGATCGGCGGCGCCGCCGGTGCGGCGATCGCCGCTGGGCCGCAGATCGGCGTCGAAGTGACGATGGCCTGCAGCTGGCGGTACGTCTACGTCGGCGAGCTCGTGGTGGTGATCGCGGGGCTCATCGTCCACCGTCGCATGAAGCGCGCGCCGAAGCCCGATCAGCCGCCGAGGCTGGACTACGGCGGTGCAGCGCTCTCGGCGGTCGCGCTCGGGCTGATCGTGTTCGGGATCCTGAAGAGCAGCACCTGGGGCTGGATCAAGCCGATCGACGCGCCAACGATCAACGGCCACGAGATCACGCCGCTCGCGTTCTTGCTCGTGCGTTCCTGATCATGGGCGGCTTCGTCGTCCTCGGCGGCTTCCTCGCGTGTGGTGGTGCGCCGCGAGCGGCTCGCTCGGAGCACGTTCTTCAATCCGCGCGGTGCGGGTGAAGATCGAGCCACTGCGCAGCGATGCTGCCGCGATGTCCGCACAGCAGCTGATCGTGATGGTCACGTTCTTCGTCCTGCCGGAGTACCTCCAGGTCGTTCTCGGCTTCGACGCGTTCGAGACGGGCAAGCGGCTCTTCCCGATGTCGATCTCGATGCTGGCCGCTGCGCTCATCGGGCCGAAGGTGGCAGTGCGGTTCGGGCCGCGGGCCGTCGTCCAGGTCGGCCTGGGGGCAATGGCGATCGCCTCGCTCGTGCTCGTCGGGACGATCGACGTGACCCTGAACGGGACGGCCTTCGCGGTCTCGCTCATCTTCTTCGGGATCGGAGCCGGGCTCCTCATGTCGCAGCTCGGCAACGTGATCATGTCCTCCGTCCCTCCGGAGGAGACGAACGTGCAGCTACGCCCCAGAACCTCGCGTGAGCGCTCGGCCGTTGGCCTGGGAGAGGTGCCGTCTACAGACCCCTTCCGTGCCGACCTCCGCTCCGGGTGGCTGTTGCTCTCGACCCGTCGGGAGCGCGAGTCCCCGTGCCTACGGTTGGTCGTCGGTGATGCTCTGGCAGGAGTCGGACTCGCGGAACGCGTCCTCGAGCTCGCCGGCTCGCGTCGAGCTGCTCGAGCTCGCTGAACGTCGACGAGAGCTGGCTCCCCATGCTCGCGAGCGTGGAGGTCACCGTCGAGATCGCCGTGAGCACGTCGCTGGCGCCCGAGACGTCGTCGACGGCGCCTTCGATCTTCTCGACTTCCTGCTCGAGCTGGTCCGCCAGCTGGTCGACGGAGTCCTTCGCCTGCTCGCCTGCCTCGGTGTCGGGCTTGCCGAGCGCCCGCAGGTCGTCGACGAGGGTCTCGGTCGAGCTCTTCACGTCGTCGGCGGCCCCCTCCAGCGACTCCCGGGAGATGTTGCCGCCCTGCAGGGAGGAGACGCTCGCGGTGAGTGAGTCGGTCCACGTCGTGACGGAGCTGCAGACCTCATCCGCCCAGGTCGCCGTCGCGCTCGTGTCCGAGCCGTCGTCGGAGCTGCCGCACGCCGCGGCGAGCAGGACGAGGACGACGGCGAGCGCGGCGGCTGAGAACGTGCGTCGCATCTGGGCGCAGGCTACCCCGTGACGCGCACGTCTGCACGCCGGCCGGCTCAGCGGGCGGGGTCGAGCCGCACGACGTCGTCCATGCGGTCGAGGCCTTCGGCCCGGTGCGTGATGAGGAGGACGGCGCGGTCGCCGGCCGCGTCGAGCACGTCGTCCATCAGGGACGTCGCCGTCTGCGGATCGAGATGGGCCGTCGGCTCGTCCAGGACGAGCACCGGCGCGTCTGCGAGCAGGGCCCGTGCGAGGACGAGGCGCTGACGCTGACCGCCCGAGAGACGCGAGCCCTCCTCGCCCACGAACGTGTCCAGCCCGTCGGGCAGCGTCGAGACCCACTCGGAGAGCTGGGCCTGCCGAACGACGTCCTCGAGCTCGGCGTCGCTCGCGGCCGGCCGCGCGAGGCGGAGGTTCTCGCGGATCGACGAGTCGAAGACATGGGCCTCCTGCCCGGCGAGGGCGAACGTGCGCCGCACGTCCGTCTGGCGATAGTCGCGCAGGTCACGGCCGTCGATCGTGACCCGGCCCGCCTCCGGGTCGAGGAACCGGAAGAGGAGGTTCGTGACGGTGGTCTTCCCCGCGCCGCTCGGGCCGACGAGCGCGACGCGCCGACCGGGCTCGAGGCGGAGGTCGAGCCCACGGAGGGCCGCGGGCTCGCCGGGCGCGTACCGGGCGGTCACGCCCTCGAGCGCGACGACGGCGGGGCGGGGAGGGGCGGGAAGCGGCTCGCTCGGGTCGCGGACGAGCGGGGCGCCGTCGGTGAGCTCGAGCACGCGCGCGCCCGAGGCGAGGCTCTGGGCGAGCTCGCGCCCCGCCGCGGGGAGCGGGAGGACCGCGTCGAAGGACGAGAGCGCGAGGAGCGCGAGCATCCCGACGAGGACGCGATCGAGCGCATCGGCGTCGTGCGCGGAGACGGCGACGGCGAGGACGCCCACGACCGTCAGGCCCGCGACCAGCACCGTCAGCGCATCGCCCAGCCCCGAGACGAGTGCGTCCCGCCGGCCGAGGCGCGCGAGCTCGCCGTCGAGCGCTCGGATGCGCGCGAGCGTCTCGTCCTCTCGCCCGTACGCCGCGAGCTCCGGTGCGCCGCGCAGGAGCTCGACGAGCTCGGCGGTCAGCTCGCCGCGCAGGGCGCTCTGGCGCTTCGCCGCGGCGCTCGACAGGGCGTGCGAGAGGGGAGGCGCGACGACGCCTGCGAGCACGAGGCCCGCCGCGAGCACGACCGCGGCGAGGGGGAGGAACGCCGCCGTCACGCCGACGCAGGCGGCACCGACCGCCAGCGCGACGAGAGGCGGGCCGAGACCTCTCAGGTAGAGGCCCTGCAGCGCGTCGACGTCGCGGACCATCCGCTCGAGGAGGTCGCCGCGCCGGTAGCCCTGGAGCTGCGCGGGCGCGAGCGGCTCGATGACGCCGGTAGATCGCGGCCCGGATCCGCGCGAGCGAGCGCAGGGCGAGGTCGTGCCCCACGAGGCGGTCGACGTAGCGGGTGAGCGGACGCGCGAGGCCCAGGAACCGGACGGCGACGATCGTCACCGTGAGGGAGAGGATCGGCGGCCGCTCGGCGGCGCGGGAGACGAGGTAGCCGGCCGTCGCCATCAGCGCGATGCCGAAGGCCAGCGCGAGCGCCCCGAGGAGGACGGAGAGCGCCATCCGCCACGCGGGGATCCCGGCGAGGCGGACGAGCCGGCGGAGCGGGCGCATCACGCCGCCTCCAGGGCGTGCTCGACGAGCCGCCCGCCCGTCAGTGCGACCACGCGGTCGGCGCGCCGGGCGAGCTCCGTGCGGTGGGCGATCAGGAGGATCGTGCGCCGCTCGCGGATCCGGTCGATCGCGTCTCCGACGAGCTCGGCGCTCGCGGGATCGAGGTTCGCCGTCGGCTCGTCGAGGATCAGGAGCGGCGCGTCCCGCAGGAAGGCGCGCGCGAGCGCCAGCCGCCTCGCCTCGCCGGCCGACAGCTCTCGGCCGCCGTCGCCGACCGTCGTCTCATAGCCCTCCGGCAGGTCCCGGACGAAGCTGTCGGCGCCGGCGAGCTCCGCGGCCTCCCGCACGCGACGGTCGTCGGCCGTCGGGTCGCCGAGGCGGATGTTGTGCGCGATCGTCCCGCGGAAGAGCGTCGGCCGCTGCGGCACCCAGGCGATGTGCGTCCTCCAGGCCGCCGCGTCACAGGAGAGGAGGTCGACGGATCCCGCGAGCAGGCGGCCGGCGTCGGGCTCCGCCAGGCGGAGGAGAAGCGAGGCGAGCGTGCTCTTGCCGGCGCCGCTCTCGCCGACGAGGGCGACCGTCTCGCCGGGCCGGAGCTCGAGATCGACGCCGTCGAGGACGGGCTCCCGGGCCGCGGTACGAGAACGAGACCGCCTCGAGCCGGACGGGGACGGCGCGCGGGCTCGGGGGCGTCGCGCGCCCGGTGGCGCGCGGCGGCCCCTCCTCGAGCAGGTCGAGGAGGCGGCCCGACACGGCGAGCCCGTCGGCGCTCGCGTGGTACTGCGCCGCGAGGTTCCGGAGCGGCAGATAGAGCTCGGGCGCGAGCACGAGCACCGTCAGGCCCGCCTCGAAGCCGAGCCCGCCCTCGACCAGCCGGACGCCGACGACCACGGCGACGAGGGCGATGCCGAGGGTCGCGGCCAGCTCGAGCACGGCCCCCGAGAGGAACGCGACGCGGAGCGTGCCCATCGTCGCGCGGCGGTAGCGGTCACCCACCTCGGCGATCCGCTCGGCCTGCGCCTCTGCCCGGTTGAACGCGCGGAGCGTCGGCAGCCCGCGGACGACGTCGAGGAAGTGGGTCGAGAGGCGCGCCAGCGCCTGCCAGCGCTCACGCGTTCGCCGCTCGGTGTACCGGCCGACCAGCCACATGAAGACCGGGACGAGCGGCAGCGTCAGGAGCATCACACCGGCGGAGACGGGGTCGATCACCGCGACGAGGACGAGCACGGCGACCGGCACCACCATGGCCAGCACGAGGTGCGGCAGGTAGCGCGCGAAGGCCGTCTCGAGCGCGTCGACGCCTCCGACGGCGACCGTCGCCACCTCGGCGCTCTGGGCCCCGTCGAGACCGGCGGGGCGGTCGCGGAGCCGTCGCTCGACGAGGTCGACGCGCAGGTCGGAGAGCACGTCGGTCGCGGCGCGCCGGCCTGCGACCTCGAACCCCCACGTGGCCGCCGCGCGCGCGACGGCGACGAGCGCGAGCAGGATCAGCGGCTCGCGGACCTCGGCGAGCGAGGCGCCGTCGAACGAGCGCGCGACGACGCGTGCGAGGAGCACCGCCTGGGCGAGGACGAGGAGCGCGGCGACGACGCCGAGCACGACATCCGCGGCCAGAAGGACGCGCACCGAGCGAGCCCGCCGCAGGAGACGCGGGTCGATCGCTCGCACGGAGCTCCTAGCTCTCGGTCTTGGGCGCCACGAGGTCGATCGGCGTGCCGGGGTCCTCGCCCCCGAGCCGCGCGCGGAACACGTGGTACGTCCACGCCTGGTAGAGCAGCACGACCGGGAGGAGCACGGCCGCGACGACCGTCATCACGACGAGCGAGTAGTGCCCCGACGACGCGTTCTCGACCGTGAGGCTGTTCCCGAAGTCCGGATCCGACACCATGACGCGCGGGTAGAGGCTCACGAAGAGGGTCACGACGGCGGCCGCGATCGTCGTCGCCGTCGCCACGAACGCCCAGCGCTCGTTCCCCGCCCGGACGAGGAGCACGGCGGCGACGGCCGCGACTGCGGCCACCGCGACGGGGAGCACGCCGGGGAAGAGGTCCTTGTCGTTCACGTCGCCCGCGACGACGAGCGTCCAGACGAGGAAGCCCGCGCCGACGACGGCGGCGAGCGGTGCCAGCCACCACGCGACGCGCGCCGCACGCCGCCGCAGGTCGCCGAGCGTGCGGAGCGTCAGGAAGACCGCCCCGTGGAGGGCGAAGAGGAGGCAGAGGGCGATGCCCGCGACGATCGAGTACACGCTGAACAGGTCGCCCACGTCGCCCGCGAACGTCTGGTCGGACGCCACCGGGACGCCGTGCAGCAGGCTCGCGAGCGCGATGCCCCAGAGGAGCGGCACGCCGAACGAGGCGATCGTGTTGAACCACGCCCAGACCGACCGCCAGCCTGCCGCCTCGGCCTTCGCGCGCCATTCGAACGAGAGCACGCGGAGGATGAGGAGGACGAGGATGGCGAGCAGGGCGAGGTAGAAGCCCGAGAACATCGTCGCGTACCACACCGGGAACGCGGCGAACGTCCCGGCGCCCGCGATCACGAGCCACACCTCGTTGCCGTCCCAGACGGGCCCGATCGACTCGAGCATCGTGTGGCGGTCGCGCTCGCTCCGCCCGAGCACGGGCAGCAGCATCCCGACCCCGAAGTCGAAGCCCTCCAGGACGAAGTAGCTCGTCCAGAAGAAGGCGAGGAGGCAGAACCAGAGGATCTCGAGCGTCATCTCAGTACGCCGGCGCCGGCTCGGGCGCCGCCTCCCCGTCGCGCTCCGGTCCGACCTCGGGCGGATCGAGGCGCGCGTAGCGGCGCATCAGGTACAGGTCGACGAGCCCCAGCACCGCATACAGCGTCACGAAGACGCCCAGGCTGAGCCCGACGTTCCAGGCGCTGACCGTGCCCGAGACGGCGTCCTCGGTCTTCAGCAGCCCGTAGACGACCCACGGCTGACGGCCCGCCTCCGTGAGGATCCAGCCCGCGAAGTTCGCGAGGAACGGGAAGGCGATCGCGAGGAGCGCGGCGCGGTGGAACCACGTCGCGCGCTCGAGCCGCTTGCGCATGGAGGAGCCACGCGCCCCAAGCGCGAGCAGGAAGACCAGCGTGCCGAGGTAGGCCATCACGCGCATGCTCCAGTACACGAGCCGGACGTCCGGGACGTAGTTCCCCGGGCCGTACTCCTGCTCGTACTGCGCCTGGAGCTCGTTGATGCCGACGACCTCGCCCTTGAACGAGTTGGTCGCGAGGAAGGAGAGGAGCCCCGGGATCTCGATGTCGAACGACGGCGTCTGGTCGTCCTCCGTGAAGCCGCCGATCTGGAAGAGCGAGAACGCCGGCGGGCTGCTCGGTCTCCCACAGCGCCTCCGTCGCGGCGATCTTCATCGGCTGGGCGTCGGTGACCGTGACCCCGAACTCGCTGCCGACCCCGAGCTGGACGAACGAGACGGGGAGGAGGACGACGATCGCGACCTTCGCCGCGCTGCGGAAGAGGTCGACGTTGCGTCCCCGCAGCATGTGCCAGCACGCGACGCCGAGCACGACGGCGGCGCCGGTGATCAGCCCGGCCAGGATCACGTGCACCCAGGCGAAGAGCAGGAAGCGCTGGAAGAGGACGTCGGCGATGTCGTTGGCCTCGGCGCGCCCGGTCTGCTGGTTGATCTCGTACCCGACCGGGTGCTGCATCCAGGAGTTGGCGGCGAGGATGAAGTACGCCGAGAGCCACGTCCCGGCCCAGACGAGGTAGATCGTCGCGAGGTGGAGCCTCGGCGAGAGGCGGTTCCAGCCGAAGACCCAGAGGCCGATGAACGTCGCCTCGAGCATGAAGGCGCCGACGCCCTCGATCGCGAGCATCGGGCCGAAGACGTCCCCGACGTACGTCGAGAACACCGACCAGTTCATCCCGAACTGGAACTCCATGACGAGGCCGGTCGCGACGCCGATCGCGAAGTTGATGACGAAGAGCGTCCCGAAGAACCGCGTCAGGCGCAGCCACCGCTCGTCGCCGGTGCGGTGCCACTGCGTCTGCAGCACCGCGAGGATCGGCGCGAGCCCGAGCGTGAGCGGGACGAAGACGAAGTGGAAGAGCGTCGTCAGCGCGAACTGCCAGCGTGCGAGCTCGAGCGCGGTGGAGCGCGAGCATGCCCACGGTCAGCGGGCCACCTCGACGTCGTACTCGTCTTCGGTGCGCGGCATGGCGGCCTCCCGGCCGTGGGGTTCGACGGTGAGCCTACGACTTTGCGCGGCACCTCACAGGTCCGAGGCGCGGCCGGCTAGTACTCGCGGAATTCGGCATCGACCCCGTCCGCCGTCCCGCTGGGACGGGAGCCGGCGAGGGCGGTCGCGACCACGGGGAAGAGCAGCACGGAGCACATGCCGGCGCCGATCAGCGACGCGCCGACCTGGCTGTCGATCGCGCCCCGGTCGGTCCCGATGTCGACGGTCGCGACGATCAGCGGCAGGCCCGTCGCGCCGAAGAACGCGAGCGCGGCGGTCTCCCGCCGGCCGAGGTCCCGGAGCCAGAGGAGCGACGACGCGCCGCGGACGACGAGCAGGAGCGCGAGGAAGATCGCCGCCAGGACGAGCCCTCTCGTCGTGAGGAGGCTGTCGAGGTCGAAGTCCATGCCGGTGGTGACGAAGTAGATGGGGATCAGGAACCCGAAGCCGATGCCCTCGAGGCGCATCCGCACGACGGCTCCCTCGGGCGTCTCGAGCGCCAGCCCCACGACCAGCCCGGCGGCGAACGCGCCGAGCACGAAGTCGAAGCCGACGTCCCTCGCGAGCAGCACGAGCGCCGCGAGCACGAAGATCGAGAGCCGGACCGCGGCCTGCCCCGTCGTGTGCACGGTCTCCTGCAGGACGCGGACGACGCCGGTCGGGCGAGCCCGCAGCGCGGTCGTCGCCGCGAGCGCGACGATGCCGCCGAAGCCGATCAGGAGCAGGATCTCGGCCCCGGCGCCGTACACGCCCGTGAGGAAGACGGAGATCACGACGATCGGCCAGAACTCGCCGGCGACGCCCGTGCCAAGGACCGCCCGTCCCAGCGGGGTCGGGAGCAGGCCCGAGTCGGAGACGATCGGGACGAGCGTGCCGAGGGCCGTCGTCGCGAGCGCCACGCCCAGCAGCCACCACTCCGCCTCCACGCCCGCGCTCTCGAGGCCGACGCCCAGCGCCAGCGCGACGCGCGATCGAGATCGCCCAGCCCTCCGTGCCCCGGAAGAGCGTGGCGCGCGGCACCTTCCGCTCGATCACCTCCAGGCCGGCGAAGAAGAAGAGGAAGACGAGACCGATGGTGGAGAGGAACTCGATGTAGGGGTCCGTCTCCGCGAAGTCGAGCACCTCGGGGCCGATCAGGATCCCGAGCGCGATCTCGACGACGATCGACGGCAGCACCAGGCGGTGATGCAGCCGCGACGTGATCGCCGCCAGGCTCGAGACGAGCAGGATGAGGACGAGCGAGGAGACGTCGGGCGGGGTCACGCGTCTAGCGGGGCAGCGAGGCGACGAGGCCCCACGCACCGGTCGTCGAGTCGCCCGGCGCGAGGCGGATCAGCGCCTCGCCGCTCCGGAAGGCGTTCGGTGGGCAGGTCATCGGCTCGACGGCGACGCTGCGACGGTTCACGTCGGGGAGGGCGTCGCCGGTGAACACGACGAGGTAGCCGTAGCTCGCATCGGCCCACACCGTGAGGGCGCCGCCGCCCGCCGGGTCCCGCAGATGGGCGCGGACGAGCCCGTCCGCGTCGCGGTCGAGGTCGGCGAACGTGTTGTCGACCATCGTCGAGCCGATCTCGCGCGCACGGCGGAAGTCGTACTGGGTGCCCTCCACCGGCGTCGCGGAGACCGGAAGCCCCCGAGCGTCCGACTGGATGACCGTCTGCCCCGGCACGCTCCAGGGTCAACGAGTCGATCGTCGGCGTCCCGAGCGTCAGGTAGGGGTGGAAGCCGCACCCGTACGGGCATGCGTCGGCGCCGACGTTGGTCGCGGTCGTGCGCACCTGGAGCCCGCCGTCCGACAGCGTGTACTCGAGGACGAGCGCCAGCGTGAAGGGATAGCCCGGCTGGGGGTGGAGCGTGTGCTCCAGCACGACGCGGTCGGGCTCGCGCTCGGCGACGCGCCACGCGCTCCAGCGCACGAGACCGTGGATGGCGTTGCGGGCCTCGGACTCGGTCAGCGGGAGCTGATGGCTCCGGCCCCCGAACTCGTAGCGGCCGTCCTCGAGCCGGTTCGGCCACGGCAGGAGCAGCTGCCCGCGACCCGAGGTGCACATCTCGTCCGCGCGGTAGCCGTCGAGCAGCTCCCGGCCGGCGACCGCATACGACCGCAGCCCGCCGCCGACCTCGACGACGACGGCGCGCTGGTCGCCGTGGACGAGCTCGATCTGCTCGCCGCTCGGTGGGATCGGCCGGGTGCTCACGGTGTCGGCCCCCACCAGAACCCGAGCCCGACGAGCGTCACGAGCGCCACGCCCTGGACGACACCGGCCGAGTAGGCGACGGTGCTCTCGGTCGACGTCGCCATGCGTCCGCTCGCGCCCGTCTCCCGCGCCGGCCTACGACATCCGTGCGAGCAGGTGGTCGCCGACGCGGAGCGAGTTGGCCATCGCCGTGAGGGCTGGATTCACCGCGCCGATGCTCGGGAAGACGCTCGTGTCGACGATGTACAGGTTGTCGAGCTCGTGCGCCTTGCAGTTCACGTCGAGCACTGACGTCTCCGGATCGGTACCGAACCGACAGGTGCCCGCCTGGTGCGCGCAGCCGGCGATCGGGATGTCGTTCTTCATGTAGGCGAAGCGGTGGAGGAGGTGGCCCGGGTTCATGTCCAACTCCCCGAGCAACGACTTGACCTTCTCGTAGAGCCGCTTCTTGGGCTCCAGGTTCGTCTCCGTGTAGGTCAGCTTGATGTTGCCGTCCGGCTCGACGGTGACGCGGTTCTCCGATTGTGGGAGGTCTTCCGTGGAGAGCCAGAAGTCGATCGCATGGCGCGCCATCCGCTCCAGCGTCCAGTCGGGCGCGAGCTTCGTGTCCCGCGGTCGCTCGCCGCGGAACATCGGCGCCGTCGACTTGCCGACCATCTGGACGTTGCCGAGCGGGTACTCGAAGTCGCCGTCCCCGAAGTAGAAGTCGTTGAGCCCGAGCGTCTTCTGATACGCGGTCGGGTTCTCTTCGCGCGAGAGAGCAAGGACGGCCGTCGAGTCGTGGAACATGTAGTTGCGGCCGACCTGATCCGAGCCGTTGGCGAGACCGTTCGGGTGCTTGTCGCTGGCGGACTGCAGCAGCAGCTTGGCCGTGTTGGCCGCACCGCACGCGACCACGACGATCTCGGCCGCGAACCGCTCCTCGGCCCCGTCCCGCTCGACGACCACCTCGCTGACGGCGGTGCCGTCCCCGTTCGTCCCGAGCCTGACGACCCTCGCATTCGTCTGAAGCGTCACGTTCGGGTGCTCGAGGGCCGGCCGAACGCCGAGCACCTCGGCGTCCGACTTCGCGTGCACGAGGCACGGGAAGCCGTCGCAGGTCGCACAGCGAATGCACGTCGAGAAAGGCGGGTTCGACTCGTCGAGCATGATCCCGCACGGCGCGTGGAACGGCCGGTACCCGGCGGCCGCGAGGTCGTCGGCGAGCTGCTGGATCCGCGGCTCGTGCGACACGGCCGGATGCGGGTAGGGCGCGCTCGCCGGCGGCTCGGTCGGGTCCTCGCCGCGCGCGCCGTGCACGTGGTAGAGCTGCTCCGCGAGGGAGTAGTAGGGCTCTAGCTCGTCATAGGCGATCGGCCAGGCCGGCGAGATGCCATCGTGATGCTGCAGCTCGCCGAAGTCCTCCTTGCGAAGCCGGTACAGGGCGGCGCCGTACATCTTCGTCGCTCCACCGACGACGTAGTGGACACCGGGCTGGAAGGGCTTGCCGCTCGCGTCGTACCACGTGTCAGGCGAGACGTAGCGGTTGTCCACGAACACATCCTGGTCCGACCAGTTCTGCGGCTCGCGCGGCAGCCAGTCGCCGCGTTCGAGCAGCAGGATGCGCTTGCCCGACGGCGCGAGGTGCCGGGCGAGCGTGCCGCCGCCCGCGCCGCTGCCGATGATGATGACGTCGTAGCTCTCCATGGCGTTCCTCTCTCGCTCAGTACTGCGCCAGCATCTCCGGGACGATGATCCGCGCGGCTGCCTCCATCAGCGCGAGGTGCGAGAAGGCCTGCGGGAAGTTGCCGAGGTGTCGCCCCGTGTCGGCGTCGAACTCCTCGGCGTAGAGCCCGAGCGGCGAGGCGATCCGCAGGAGCCGCTCCATCAGGTCGCGCGCCTGCTGCAGCTCCCCGACGATCGCGAGGGCGGAGACGAGCCAGAAGGAGCAGATCAGGAACGTCCCCTCCTTGCCCGAGAGGCCGTCGTCGGTCTCGTCGGTGCGGTACCGCAGGACGAAGCCGTTCTCGGTCAGGTCCTCGCGGATCGCTGCGACGGTCGCGCGCAGGCGGTCGTCGTCGCCGGGGAGGAAATCGAAGATCGTCGCGAGCAGGACCGACGCGTCGAGCGCGTCCGTGGCGTAGTGCTGCCGGAGCACGCCCTTGTCCGAGACGCCGTGCTCGAGGATGTCGGCGTGGATCTCGTCGGCGGTCGCGCCCCAGGCGGCCGCCTTGTCCTGGTCGCCGCGGATCACGGCGAGCTTGGACGCGCGGTCGAGCGCGACCCAGCACATCAGCTTCGACGAGACGTAGTGCTGCGGCGCTCCGCGCGCCTCCCAGATCCCCTGGTCGGGCTCGCGCCAGATCTTCGTCGCGCACTCGGCCTGGGTCTCGACGACCGGCCACAGCCGTTGCGGCAGTCGCTCGCTCTTGTGCGTGTGGAGCAGGATCGAGTCGAGCACCGCGCCGAAGACGTCGTTCTGCCGCTGGTCGTACGCGCCGTTCCCGATCCGGACGGGCTTGGCCCCCGCGTACCCGGACAGGTGGTCGAGCGTCGACTCGGTCAGGTCGCGGCGACCGTCGATCCCGTACATGATCTGCAGCGCGCCGTCCTCGTTGGCCTCGAGGTCCGCGACGAACTGCATGAACTCGTCGGCCTCCCAGTCGAGGTTGAGCCAGTGGAGCGCCTGCAGCGTGAAGGTCGTGTCCCGCATCCACGTGTACCGGTAGTCCCAGTTCCGCTCGCCGCCGGGCGTCTCCGGGAGCGACGTCGTCAGCGCGGCGACGGTCGCGCCGGTCGGCATGTAGGTGAGGCCCTTGATCGCGAGCGCGGAGCGCTGCACCGGGTCGCGCCACCGGTGGTCGGGGATGCGCGCGCGTGCGAGCCATGACCGCCAGAAGAGCGTCGTGGCGGCGATCCTGGCCTCCGCCTCGTCGACGTCGCGCGGGGCGGCGAGCCCGTCCGCCCACGTCATGCAGACGTACGCTCGCTCGCCCTGCTTGAGGACGTGCCTGCCCCGGACGCGGTTCCCCTCGATCCCGAGCGCCAGGCTCGACCGGAGCCCGAACGTCTGCCCGGCGCCGGTCGCCTCCGCCGAGTGGACGTCGCCGTCCGGCATCGTCCACTCCGCCGGCGTGCGGCCGTAGTCGAACGCCGGCTCGCAGACGAGCTCGACCTCGACCTGGCCCTCGATGCACTCGACGGTGCGGACGAGCATGTGGTCGCCGTCGTCGTCGGCCGGCGGGCGCGTGTGGGGCGTGACCGCGTCGGCGCCGTCCGTCGGCCCCATGGTGAGCGCGTCCCGGACGACGATCCAGCCCATCGGCGTCTTCCACGTCGTCACGAGCACGTTCGTGCCGGGCTCGTAGCCGCGGTCGGCGGGATGGTTGATGCCGTACGGCCCGAGCGCGCATGAAGCCCGCCTGGCGGTCGAGCAGGCTGCCGAAGACGCTCGGCGCGTCGAAGGCGGGGAAGCAGAGCCAGTCGACCGCCCCGTCGGCCGCGACGAGGGCGCCCGTGTGGCAGTTCGAGAGGAACGCGTAGTCCGCGATCGGCGGGAACGGCGAGGGTGCGGCGGCGCTCTGCTCCGCCGCCGCGTCGGTCTGCGTGTCGCTCATTGCGTCACCCAGGGCCCGTGCCAGCGGCCGAAGCCGGCCACGAGCTCGTCGGCCCCCTCGGGCCCCCACGAGCCCGGCGCGTACGGCGTGGACCGGAGGCGGCGCGTCGAGGAGCGGCTGCATGACCCGCCACGTCTCCTCGATCCCGTCCTGCCGCGTGAAGCGCGTGTCGTCGCCGACCATCGCCGCGTGGAGCAGGACCTCGTAGGGGGTCGGCCGCTCCCCGCCCTGATCCGCGAACTCCATGTCGAGCTGGACGGCTCCGGGGGCGGCGCCCGGCGTGTCCGCCCGGTGCGCGTTGGCGACGACCCTGATCCCCACCGTCGGATCGAGCTTGATCACGACCTGGTTCGGCTCCGCCTCGCTGAAGCCGAAGCCGAGCTTGGGCGGGCGCTTGAAGACCACGCGGACCTCGGTCTGCGTCGTCGGGAGGCGCTTGCCGGTGCGGATGAAGAACGGCACGCCCGACCAGCGCCAGTTCTCGATCTCGAGCCGGAGCGCCGCGTACGTCTCGGTCGTCGAGTCGGCGGCGACGCCGTCGATCCCGAGGTAGCCGTCGTACTGGCCGCGCACGTAGTGCGCCGGGTCGCCCTCGGCGACGGCCTTGAAGAGCGCGACATTCGCGTCCTTCAGCGTCCCCGGGTCGCCGCGCGACGGCGCCTCCATCGCCGTCGCCGCGACCACCTGCATCAGGTGGTTGACGACGACGTCGCGCAGCGCGCCGACCGGGTCGTAGAAGTGGCCCCGGTCCTCCACGCCGAAGTCCTCGGCCATCGTGATCTCGACGCACGCGACGTGGTCCCGGTTCCAGACCGGCTCGAGCAGCGTGTTGGAGAACCGGACGTAGAGGATCTCCTCGAGCCCCATCTTCCCGAGGTAGTGGTCGATCCTGAAGAGCTGCGACTCGTCGATGTACTGGTGCAGCTCGGCGGCGAGCGCGCGGGCGGACTCCTGGTCGTGCCCGAAGGGCTTCTCGACGACGATCCTGGCGCTCTTCGTCAGCCCGGCGCCGTGGAGGCCCTGGACCACGCGCCCGAAGAGGAACGGCGGGATCTCGAGGTAGAAGACGGGGTGCTCGGCGTCCCCGACGGCCGCGGCGACCCGCTCGTAGGCGGCGTCGTCGGCGAAGTCGCCCTGGACGTACGAGAGCCGCTCGGCGAAGCGCGCGAACACGGCCTCGTCGAGCTGCTCGCCGGTGCCGACGATCGAGTCGCGTGCACGCTGCACGAGCTGGTCGACCGTCCAGTCGTCGAAGGCGACCCCGACGATCGGGCACTGCAGCAGGCCGCGCTGCTCGAGCCGGTACAGCGACCGGAACGTCATCACCTTGGCCAGGTCGCCCGTGATCCCGAAGACCACGAAGACGTCGGCCACCTTCGGGGCCGTCGTCGACGCCGGTGCGGTTGCGGTTGCGGCGCTCGTCACCTCTTCCTCCTCCCGTAGGCCGTGGCGGAGCACGGCGTGCCCTTGCGTGCCGCGATCATGGTCGTTCCCCGGCCCGCGTCCGCGTCCGTCTCGACCGTGATCCGTCCCGTGCGCTGGTGCGTGAAGGCCGAGCCCGCCCAGTCGACGATCGCCTTGGCGCGATCCTCGTTGGTCGGCAGCAGCGCGAGGTGCACCGTCCCCCAGGCGAGCTGGGCCTTCGTGCCCTTCATCGTGCGCCCGCCGAGCATCTGGACGACCGCCGCGCGGCGGCCGATCGTCGCCATCGTCCCCTTGTCGCGGTACTTGAAGGGCTTCGGCTCCTTGCCCCTGAGCCGCCGGGCGATCGTCTCGCCGACGTGCTCGCCCGACTGGAGCGCGACGGAGCCGAGCTGCGGCAGGACCTGCCCCGTCTTCGCGTCCGTGATCGCGGCGCCGTCGCCGACGGCGTACACGTCGGGATGGCCCGCGACGGTGAGATCCGGTCCGACGCCGATGCGGTTGCCGCGCTCGAGGTCGAGCCCGAGCGACTGGACGAGCCGGTTGCCCTGGAGGCCGGCGCCCCAGACGAGGGTGTGCGCCGCGATCGACGTCGCCGGACTTCAGCGTCACGCGGGTCGGCGCGACCGAGGCGACTCGCTCTCCGGTGACGACCTCGACCGTCCGCTCCTGCAACGCCTCCGCGGCGTAGGCCTGGAGGTTGGGCTTGAACATCGCGAACACGGTCGGCCCGGCCTCGACGAGGATCACGCGGGCGTTCTCCTGCGGGATGCTCGGATAGTCCTTCGCGAAGTCGCTGCGGTAGAGCTCGGCGATCGCGCCGGCGCTCTCCACGCCGGTCGGGCCGCCGCCGACCACGACGACGTTGAGGGCGCCGTCGTCGACGAGGCTCGGGTCCTTGTCCGCCGCCTCCCACCGCCCCAGCAGGTGGTCCTTGAGGCGGACGGCATCGGACAGCGTGTACATCGGGAACGCGTGCTCGGCAGCGCCCTCGGTCCCGAAGAAGTTGACCTCGGCGCCGAGCGCGAGCACGAGGACGTCGTAGGTGAGGGGCGCCATCTCGGCGAGCTGCACCTCGCGCTTCTCGAGGTCGATCGCGGTCACCGACGTCATGTGGACCGTCGCGTTCTCCTGATCGTGGACGAGGTCGCGCAGCGCGTGGCCCACCGCGCTCGGCTCCAGGAGCCCGGTCGCGAGCTGGTAGAGGAGCGGCTGGAAGGTGTGGTAGTCGTGCGCGTCGATCAGCACGACGTCCGCGTCGGCGTCCTCGAGCTTCTTCACCGCGCCGAGCCCGCCGAAGCCGCCGCCGAGCACGAGGACGCGAGGGCGGTCGCGCGCGCTCATGACGCCCGGTCGACGAGCAGGTCTGCGGGAAGGCCTGCCCGCGCCAACGTCTCGGTTGTCTCGCCCGTCGGACTCAGTCCTTTCCGACCCCACCAGGACCTTACAATCCCCGCGCAGCTGCGCGGCGCAGCGGTCGCAACGGCGTTTCACCTCGTCCGGCGGCGGTTAGACAACGACCGAGCCTCGGCGGCGGCCGGCGCCGCACCGCGCGCCGAGGCCCAGCGATGACGGACCCGATCCCCGGCACCGAGGTGACGGACGAGCGCGCGGGCGCGCTCTACCGGCCCCTCGGCACGTACGCCGCGCTGACCGGGACGTTCATCGCGGGGTTCGGCGCGGTCCTCGCGGTCGCCGAGGCGCGCAAGCGGCTCGACCGCGAGGTCGGGGTGACCGACATCGCCCTGATCGGGATCGCGAGCCACAAGCTCAGCCGCCTCGTCTCGAAGGACGAGGTCGCCGCGTTCGTCCGCGCGCCCTTCGTCGAGGTGCGGGTCGAGGAGGAGGGCCGGATCGAGGAGCAGCCGACGGGCCGCGGCCCGCGCCGCGCGGTGGGGCGGCTCCTGACCTGTCCGAGCTGCGTCGGCCAGTGGGCCGCCGCGGGATTCGTCGCGGGGCACGTCTGGGCGCCGCGCACGACGCGGGCCGTGGCCGCCGTCTTCGCGGCCGACGCCGTCAGCGACTTCCTGCACGTCGCCTACCGGGGCCTGAAGGACCGCGCCTGACGCGCGCCGGCGCGACCGCCGCCCCGCGGGCGGCCGGGCTGGCACGGTACGGCACGTGACCACGCAGGAGGCACCGCGCATCCGCCTGATCTTCGGGGCGCTGATGCTCGTCCTCCTCCTCGCGTCGCTCGACCAGACGATCGTCTCGGCCTAGCCGGCCCGGTGCCCGTCTCGAACGACACGATCGCCGAGCGGCTCGAGGCGTTCGCGACGCTGCTCGAGCTCGCCGAGTCGAGCGGCTACGCCTCCCGTGCCTACCGCCGCGCGGCCGAGACGATCCGCGCGACGCCCGCCTCCGTCGCGGAGCTCGCCCGCGAAGGGCGGGCCGCCGAGCTCCGTGGGGTCGGCCCGGGCATCGCCCGGCGCATCGAGGAGCTCGTCCGCACGGGCCGGATCGCCGAGCTCGACGAGCTCGAGGACACGGTGCGGCCGGAGCTCGTCGCGCTCGGGCGGCTCCTCGGCGTCGCGTCCGAAACGGATGATCGAGCTCGCACGCGCGCTCGACGTGACCACGGCAGAGGAGTTCCGACGCGCCGCCGCGGCCGGACGACTGCGGTCGGCCCCGGGCGTCGGCCCGAAGACCGAGGCGCGGCTCCTCGAGCGGCTCGAGCGCCCCGCTGCGCGCCCGCGAAGCGCTGTGCTTCTGCCTCGCGCCCGTGCGCTCGTCGGCGACCTCGCCGCCGCGCTCGGGGGCGAGCCCGCCGGCGATCCGCGGCGGTGGGCCGACGAGTGCCACGCGCTCGCGGTCGTGGTGCCTGCCGACGACCCGGCGCCCGTGGTGGAGGCGTTCGCCGAGCACCCGTTGGTCATCACGCTCGTCGAGCGGGAGGAGCGCCGCGCCGTCGGGGTGGCCCTGGACGGCGTCCCGGTGGAGCTCGTCGTCGCCGAGCCGGCGTCGCTCGGCACGGCGCTGGTCCGGGCGACGGGCACGCCGACGTACGTCGAGGCGCTCGGCGCCCTGCCCGCCGCGCCGTCGGAGGAGGACGTCTACGCGGCCCTCGGGCTGCCGTGGTGTCCCCCGGAGCTGCGCGAGGAGCCGTTCACCGGCGAGCCGCCGGCGCTCGTCGAGCTCTCCCAGATCCGCGGCGACCTCCACTGCCACACGACCTGGTCGGACGGGCGCGCGTCGGTGCTCGAGCTGGGTGTCGCCGCCCGGGCGCGGGGGTACGAGTACGTCGCGATCTGCGACCACACCCGCAACGTGCGCGTCGTCCCCGGGCTCGACGCCGACGACGTCCGTCGGCAGGGCGAGGAGATCGCCGCCGCCAACGAGGAGCTGGCGCCGTTCCGGATCCTGCGCGGCACGGAGGCCGACATCCTCCCGGACGGGTCGCTCGACCTGCCCGACGACGTGCTCGCGGAGCTGGAGTGGGTGCAGATCAGCCTCCACGCGGGACAGCGCGAGTCGCGGGACCGCCTCACGAAGCGCGTGGTCGAGGCGATGCGCCATCCGGCGGCCTCGTGCCTGAGCCACCCGCACGGGCGCATCGTCAACCACCGGCCGCCCAACGCCCTCGACCTCGACGCCGTCCTCGAGGCGGCGCTCGAGACCGGGATCGCGGTCGAGACGAACGGCCTGCCGAGCCGGCTCGACCTCTCGGGTGACGGTGTCCGGCGGGCGGTCGAGGCGGGCGTCCCGGTCGTCGCCTCGACCGACGCGCACTCGGTCGCCGGTCTGGAGAACATGGCGCTCGCGGTGGCGACCGCGCGCCGCGGGTGGGCGACGGAGCGCGACGTGGTCAACACCCGGCCGCTCGCCGACCTGCTCGCGGCTCGTTCCGGCGCGTGAGCCGCGCGAGGAGGGGGGCGACGTCGTGCGCGCGGACCGCAGGGGCATCGTCGTGCGGGACGGCGCCGTGCCGTCCGGGGACGTCAGCGGGCGGTCCGGAACCGCGGCGGGGTGAAGCGCCGCAGACGTAGCGAGTTCCCGACGACGAACAGCGACGAGAGCGCCATCGCCGCCCCCGCGACGAGCGGGTTGAGGAGGCCTGCGGCCGCCAGCGGGAGGGCGGCGACGTTGTAGGCGAACGCCCAGAACAGGTTCTCCTTGATCGTCCCGAGCGTCCGGCGCGAGAGGCGGATCGCGTCCGCGGCGCCCCGCAGGTCGCCGCTCACGAGGGTCAGGTCGGAAGCCTCGATCGCGACGTCCGTGCCCGTGCCCAGCGCCAGCCCGAGGTCGGCGCGGGCGAGCGCCGGCGCGTCGTTCACGCCGTCGCCGACCATCGCGACGACACGTCCCTGGGCCTGGAGCCGCCCGACGACGTCGGCCTTGCCCGCGGGGAGGACGCCCGCGACGACCTCGTCGACGCCGACGGCCGACGCGACCGCGCGCGCTGTCGCCTCGTTGTCGCCGGTCAGCAGCACCGGTCGGAGGCCGAGCGAGCGGAGCTCGCGCACCGCCTCGGGGCTCTCCGGCTTCACCGCGTCGGCGACGAGGAAGAGCGCCTGCGCGGCGCCGTCCCAGCCGGCGGCGACGACGGTCGCGCCCGACGCCTCGGCGCCGTCGAGCGCGGCCCGGAGCGTCGCGGGCAGCTCGAGCCCGCGCTCGGCGAGGAGCGACGGCCGGCCGACCACGACGGCGTGCCCCCGGACGACGCCCTCGACGCCGAGCCCCTCGAGATTGCGGAACCCCTCGACGGCCAGAAGCGGCGTCCTCGCAGCGGCGCGGCGGCGGAGATCGCCCGCGCCACGGGGTGCTCCGACGCGTGCTCGAGCGAGCCCGCGACGGCGAGCGCCTCGTCTGCGTCCGTCCCGTCCGCGGCGACGACCTGGAGGAGCGCCATCCGCCCCTCGGTCACCGTGCCGGTCTTGTCGAGGACGATCGTGTCGACCCGGCGGGTCGACTCGAGGATCTCCGGCCCTCGGATCAGGATCCCGAGCTGCGCGCCGCGCCCGGTCCCGACGAGCAGGGCCGTCGGGGTCGCGAGCCCGAGCGCGCACGGGCACGCGACGATCAGGACGGCGACCGCGGCGGCGAACGCCGTCGTCGCGTCGTCGAGCGCGAGCCACACGACGAGCGTGACGAGCGCGAGGCCGATCACGAGCGGCACGAACACGGCCGAGATGCGGTCGGCGAGCCGCTGCACCGGAGCCTTGCCGGACTGCGCCTCGCTCACGAGCCGCGCGATCTGGGCGAGCGCCGTCTCGCTGCCGACGCGAGTCGCGCGCACGACGAGCCTGCCGCCGATGTTGACCGTCGCGCCCGCCACGTCGTCGCCGGGCCCGACGTCGACCGGCACGCTCTCTCCGGTGAGGAGCGAGCGGTCGACGGTCGAGCTTCCCTCGACGACGACGCCGTCGGTCGCGAGCTTCTCGCCGGGGCGGACGACGAAGCGCGTCCCGACCGTCAGCTCGTCCACCGGCAGGGTGGTCTCGCTGCCGTCGTCGGCGAGCACGGTGGCCTCCTTCGCGCCGAGCGCCAGCAGCGCCCGGAGGGCCGCGCCCGCACGCTGCTTGGCGCGGGTCTCCACGTACCGTCCGGCGAGCACGAACGTCGTGACGACGGCCGCCACCTCGAGGTAGATCGAGCTCGTGCTCGCATCGCGATCGAGCGAGACGCCCGGCATCGTCTCCTCGCCCGCATCGAGGAAGAGGATGGCCACGACCGACCAGCCCCAGGCCGCCAGCGTCCCGACCGAGATCAGCGTGTCCATCGTCGCCCCGCGGTGACGGAGGCTGCGCCAGGCGGCATGGTGGAACGGCCAGCCGCCCCAGAACACGACCGGCGTCGCGAGCGCGAGGCTCACCCACTCCCAGCCCGCGAAGCGGAGCGCCGGCACCATCGCGAGCAGCAGCACGGGCGCCGAGAGCAGGGCGGAGACGACGAGCCGTCGGCGGAGCGAGTCACGTGGAGGAGCGGTGTCGGCGGCCCCGGTCGAGGCGGGCAACGACGCGTGGTACCCGGCGGCGGCGACGGCCGCGAGCAGCTCGTCCGTGGCGACGCGGGCGGGGTCGAACTCGACCGTCGCCTCCTCCGTCGCGAAGTTGACCGTCGCCTCGACGCCCGAGAGCCCGTTCAGCTCGCGCTCCACGCGGCCCGCGCACGCCGCGCAGTGCATCCCGTCGATCGGTAGCCGGAGGCGCGTCGGGTGCGTGGCGGTGGCCACGACCCGATGATACCTCCCAGGGGTATCATCCCCAGGGCTCATGGCGGGAACGGAGAGGACACCGCGGGGCTACAGCGCCGACCGGCCCGCGCTGCTCAACCGCCTGCGCCGGATCGAGGGCCAGGCGCGAGGGGCTGACGCGCATGGTCGAGGAGGAGCGGTACTGCATCGACGTCCTGACGCAGATCGCCGCCGTGCGCAGCGCCCTCGACGGCGTCAGCCTCGGCCTGCTCGATGCGCACGTGCGCCACTGCGTCGCGAACGGCGACCCGGCGCTCCTCGACGAGCGGGCGGACGAGCTGGCGCGGACGCTTGCGCCCCGCAGCCGCACGCCCGTCGGCACGGGCACCGAGGGCCTCGTCGCGCGCCTGCGGGACGTCGAGGCGCGGGTGGCGCGCGTGCACCGGATGGTGGACGACGAGCGCTACTGCATCGACGTGATCGAGGAGATCAACGGGGCGAAGCGGACGCTCGACGGCGTCGCACTCGGGCTCGTCGACGGCCACGTCCGCTCGTGCCTGAGCTCGCCGGACGCTGGTGAGCGCGAGGCGAGGGCCGGCGAGCTGATGGCCGCCGTCGGCAGGCTGGTGAAGACGGCCTGAGGGTCGACGCCTAGCCGCGCGGTGCGGCCAACCGGCCGAGCACGACCCCGAAGAGCAGGTGACGCCACGTCGCCTGCGCGAAGGCGCGGCCGTTCGTCAGGAGCGGCGGGAGGCCCGGCTCGCCGCGCGCCGGGTGGTAGCGGTCGACGACGCCGCCGAGCGGATAGAGCGCGACGTGCTCCGCGAGCGCGAGCCCGACCGCCAGGCGCCTCGGCGGCACGTCGAGACGGCGGCGCGCCTGCTCGTAGACGAGCCCGAAGACGGCGCCGTTCGCGACGTGCAGCGCGAAGCCGAGCGGGCGCCAGCCCGGTCCACGGGTGACGGCCTTGCCGAGGATCGCGACGTCCGAGTAGTCGCAGCCAAGGAGCCGCCGGTCGAGCGGCTCCTGCAGTGCCCAGACCGCAGCCGCCGCCGCGCCTGCCAGGGCCGAGCGGGAGGACGACACCGGCTCAGCCGTTCGCGACGAGCGCGTCGGGGTAGTCGTTCAGCACCCGGGCGCCGCCCTCCGCGCAGACGACGACGTTCTCGATCCGGAGCCCGAACGCGCCCGGGACGATGATCGACGGCTCGTCGGTGAACGTCATCCCCGCCTCGAGCGGCGTCTCGTCCTCGGGCGAGAGGAACGGGCGCTCGTGGACGTCCAGCCCGATGCCGTGGCCCATCCGGTGGCGGAAGTGCTCGCCCAGCCCCGCGTCCTCGATCGGCCCACGGCACGCGGCGTTCACGTCGCGGGCGAGCGCGCCCGGCCGGCAGGCCGCGCGTCCCGCCTCCGCTGCGGCGAGCATCACGTCGTACGCGTGCAGCAGCTCGGGGCTCGCCTCGCCCGCGACGACCGTCCGGCCGAAGTCGGAGCAGTAGCCGTCGACGACGCCGCCGAAGTCGAAGAGGACGGCCGCGTCGGCGGGCAGCGGGTCGCCGGCGGTCGCAGCGCCCGAGTCGAGGCTGTCCGCGTCGAGTCCCGTAAAGATGTGCGTCGCGAAGGAGGGGGTCAGCGACCCGGCGAGGCGCAGGTGGAGCTCCACCTCGTCGCGGAGCTCGGTCATGGTCACGCCCGGCACGACCTGGGGGGCGACCGCCGCCATCGCCTGCTCGACGGTGCGGCACGCACGGCCCATCGCCGCGAGCTCCTCGTCGGTCTTCACGCGCCGCAGGGCGTTGACGAGCGCCGAGCCGGGGCGTAGCCGCTCGAGGCCGAAGATCCTCCCGAGGTGGAGCGTGGTCTCCGCCCAGACGCGATCGCCCACGGCGACGACGCCCTCGGCGCCGAGCCCGCGCGCCACCCGCTCGAAGACGGCCGGCCCGTCGTCGGTCTCGTTGACGACGACGAGCTCGCCCTCCGGGCGGACGGGGAGGTCGAACGCGACGACCATCCTCGGGAGGACGAAGACCGGGTCGGCGTCCGGTCGGAAGAAGCCGCCCGCGACCCAGCCGTGGGCGTACGAGCTCTGGCCGAAGAAGGGGATCCCGCGCTCGACGCCCGAGAGGTACTCGAGGTCGGCCGAGAGCCCCAGGAAGAGGAGGCCGACGCCCTCCTCCCGCATCCGTGCGGAGAGCCGGCGGCGTCGCTCGGCGTAGTCGAACACGTCTCGATCCTACGGATGGCTCGTCGGCCCGGCCGCGTGCCACAATGCCGGCGTGGAGACCGAGCTCACACCGCTGCTGCGCGGGGTCTTCCACCTCTGGGCGCTCTGGGCGGCGCTCGCCGCCGGGATCGTGCTCGTCGTCCTGGCCGACGGCGCGCTGGAGACCGTGTCGTCGTGGGTCTACGCCGCCGCTCTGGTCGCGATGTTCGGCGCCAGCGCCCTCTACCACCGCTTCCCGTGGCGGAGCGCCGCCCGCCGCGTCTGGGCGCGGCGGCTCGACCACTCGATGATCTTCATCTTCATCGCCGGCAGCTACACGCCGTTCGCGCTCCTCTGCTTCGAGGGCACGACGCAGTGGCTCGTGCTCGCGCTCGTCTGGGCGAGCGCCGTCCTCGGGCTCGTCCTCGAGCTCGTCTGGATCGACTCCCCGCGCTGGCTGAAGGCGGTCGCCTACCTGACCGTCGGCTGGGTCGGCGTGCTCGCGGCGCCGCAGCTCTTCCCGGGTGTCGGGGTCGCCGGGGCGGTGCTCGTGATCGTCGGCGGCGGGCTCTACACGCTGGGAGCGCTCGTGTACGCGCTGAAGTGGCCGAACCCGCTGCCCCGCGTCCTCGGCTTCCACGAGGTGTTCCACCTGCTGGTCGTCGCCGCGGCCGTGACCCAGTTCGTGGCGGTCTCGCTGGTGGTGATGTGATGGCCCGCAGGGTCGAGCTCAGCGACAAGGAGTGGCGCGAGCGTCTGACGCCCGAGCAGTACGCGATCCTCCGCGAGCAGGGCACCGAACGGGCGTTCACGGGGCCGTACTGGGACACGAAGCAGCCCGGCGTCTACCGCTGCGCGGGCTGCGGCACGGAGCTCTTCCGCTCGGACGCGAAGTACGACTCCGGCTCGGGCTGGCCCAGCTTCGTCGAGCCCGCCGAGCTCGAGGCGGTGGAGACGCGGCTCGACCTGAGCCACGGCATGGCGCGCATGGAGGTCGTCTGCGCGACGTGCGGCGGCCACCTCGGTCACCTGTTCGACGATGGTCCGATGCCCACGGGCAAGCGGTTCTGCATCAACTCCTGCGCTCTGGAGCTCGAGCCGCAGGACGATGACTGAGCTCCCGGCCGAGACGCGCCTCGGCGCGATCCGGCTGCGGGTGGGAGACGTCGACCGGATGCGCGGCTTCTACGAGGCCGCGATCGGGCTGCGGACGCTCGGCGCCACCGACGGGCTCACGGCGCTCGGGGTCGAGGACGGGACGCCGTTCCTCGAGCTCCAGGCCGCGCCGGAGGCACCGCCCCGGCCGCGCGGGACGACCGGCCTCTTCCATCTCGCCGTGCTCGTCCCGACCAGGGCGGATCTCGCCCGCGCGCTCCGCCGGCTCGTCGGTGCGGGCGCGCGGCTCGAGGGAGCCTCCGACCATCTCGTCAGCGAGGCCCTCTACCTCTCGGATCCGGAGGGGAACGGCATCGAGCTCTACCGCGATCGCCCACGCGAGCAGTGGCCGCGGACCGGGGAGAGCATCCAGATGGCGACGATCCCGCTCGACCTGGACGACCTGCTGACGGAGAACGGAGCCGATGCGGCGGCCATGCCCGCCGGGACGACGCTCGGCCACGTGCACCTGCAGGTCTCCGACCTCGAGAGCGCGGAGCCGTTCTGGGTCGACGCGCTCGGCTTCGAGGTCATGGCGCGGATGCCGCCCCACGCGGCGTTCGTCGCGGTGGGCGGCTACCACCACCACGTGGGTCTCAACACCTGGGCCGGGATCGGCGCGCCGCCGCCGCCGGCTGGAGCGCGTGGTCTCGCCCGGTTCGAGGTCGTGCTGCCGAGCGAAGGCGAGCTCGACGCGGCCGCCGAGCGTCTCGCCCGCGTCTCGGAGGTCGAGCGGACCGGGGAGGGCGCGCTCGCGCGCGATCCGTCCGGGAACGCCGTGCTCCTCCGCACGTGACGCACGAGGCCGCGCTGGCGCTCGTCCGGGAGCTCTGCGGACGGTTTCCCGAGGTCAGCGAGCGGCCGAGCCACGGTGCCCCGACCTTCTTCGTCCGCGGGAAGCGGGCGTTCCTGACGCTCCACGACGACCATCACGGCGACGGCCGGCTCGCGGTCTGGTGCGCGGCCCCGGACGGGAACCAGGAGCTCCTCGTCTCGGCCGACCCCGAGACGTACTTCCGCCCGCCGTACGTCGGCCACCGCGGCTGGCTCGGCGTCCGGCTCGACGGCGGGATCGCGCCCGACGAGCTCGCGGGCGTGGTGGAGGACGCGTTTGCGGAGGTCGCGCCGCCGCGCCTGCTGGCCGAGGCCGGCCTTCTCGACGACGGCTAGCCCGGGCCGAGCACGCGCTCGACCTCGTCGAGCCACGCGCGCTGAGCCGCGAGCAGCCGCTCGCCGAGGTCGAGGACGAGGAGCAGGTACGGCCGGCGGTGGGGCAGCGACTCGAGGCTCCGGTAGCCCTCGGCGAGCCGCTGCTCCTGGACCTCGATCTCGCTCCGCACCGCGAGGAGGGAGGCGAGCAGGCGCTCGTCGTCCCCGAGGATGTCGCCGGACATGAGCTTCGGGACGGCCTCGTTCTGGATGCGGGGGAGGGAGGGCGGCTCGAGGATCCACGTCGCGGAGTGCGTCGCGACCGCGCGCGGTGAGCGTGTAGAAGGTCCGCTCCCGCGTCTTGCCCGGGCGCTTCTCCGACGTGACGTAGCCGAGCGTCTCGAGCCGCTTCGGCTCCGCGTAGAGCCGCGACGCGGCGACGGCGTAGTAGATCTGGCCGCCGCGGCGGTTCATGTCCACGAGGTCCTGGGGCGAGGCGCCACCGTCCCCGATCAGCGCGAGCGTGACGTACGAGACGTTCGTGAGGTCGTCGGCCATCGCGTGCCTCCCCGCGGTTGACAAACTCCTAAAGAGAGTCTATAAGACTACTAAAGAGAGTTTAACGAAGGAGGCGACGGATGACCACCACCTCGACCAGCCCGACCCTCGCGAGCCTCGCGGAGCAGCTCCGCGGCGAGCTCGTGCTCCCCGGCCACCCGGACTACGACGCGGCGCGTCGTGTCTGGAACGGCATGTTCGACCGGCGGCCCGCAGCGATCGCGCGCGTCCAGGGCGCGGTCGACGTCGTCGCCGTCGTGAACCACGCGCGCGAGGCGGGGCTCGAGCTCGCCGTCCGCGGCGGCGGCCACTCGTCCGCCGGGTACTCGACCGTCGACGGCGGCCTCGTCCTCGACCTCTCGCGGATGCGCGGGGTGCGCGTCGACCCCGTGGCCCGCGTCGCCCACGCCCAGGCCGGTGCGCTCTGGGGCGACGTCGACCGCGAGACGCAGGCGCACGGGCTCGCCGTCCCGGGCGGGCAGATCTCGCACACGGGCATCGCCGGGCTCACCCTGGGCGGGGGCATCGGGTGGCTCTCCCGGAAGCACGGGCTGACGATCGACAACCTGCTGTCCGTCGACCTCGTCACGGCCGACGGCCGGCTCGTCCGCGCCTCGTCGACCGAGCACCCCGACCTCTTCTGGGGCCTCCGCGGCGGCTCGGGCAACTTCGGCGTCGTCGTCTCCTTCGAGTACCGGCTCCACGAGGTCGGCCCGCTCGTGCTCGGCGGCCCGATCCTCTACGGGCTCGACGACGCGGCCGCCGCGCTGCGGAACGCGCGCGACGTGATGGCGGACGCGCCCGACGACGTCTCGCTCTGGCTCGTCCTGACCCACGTCTCCTCCGCCCTGCCGGTGCCGGAGGAGCTCCACGGGACGCCGGTGCTCGCCGTCGTGCCGTTCTGCACCGACCTCGAGCGCGGCCCCGCGCTGCTGGAGCCGCTCACGTCGTTCGGGTCGCCGCTCGGACGCTTCCACGGGCCGATCCCCTACGCCGTGCTGCAGTCCGCGCTCGACGGCGTCGACCCCCACGGCCATCGCTACTGGGAGCGGGGCGACTACCTCGCGGGCCTGCCCGACGACGCGATCGACGCGCTCGTCGCCGGGGCGCGGACGATCTCGTCCCCACGGAGCGAGATCCTCCTCTTCCCGATGGGCGGCGCCGTCGCACGCGTCCCCTCGGAGGCGACCGCCTTCGGGGACCGCTCGGCGCCGTGGGCGGTGTGGATCGCGAGCCAGTGGACGGACCCCGCCGAGGACGACGCTGCACCGCGACTGGACACGCGGCTTCTCCGCGACGCTCGCGCCCTGGACGACGGGGGCGGTGTACGTCAACGCGATCGGCGGCGACGTGACCGACGCTCGCAAGGCGGCCGCCTACGGGGGGCCGGCGAAGCTCGAGCGGCTGCGGGAGCTCAAGCGGGCGTGGGACCCCGAGAACCTGTTCCACCTGAACGCGAACGTGGCGCCCTGACCCACGACGCTGCGGGAGCGGGCGCTGGACGGCCCGCTCCCGCCGGCTGCCGGCTCAGCAGCAGTCGTCGCCGTCGCAGCAGTCGTCGCCGGGCTCGCAGCACGAGGTGGGCTCGATCGCCATCGCTCCTCCCTTCATCGACAGACGTCGATGCAGGACGGTAGCTGATACATTGATGTTCGTCAATGAAGTCGCTGCCCGTCCTCCAACCCCTGTGCTGCGGCCCCGGCACGCCCGCGATGGCCCCCGAGGCGGCGGCGGAGCTGGCGGGCGTCTTCAAGGCGCTCGCCGACCCGACCCGCGTGTCGATCGTGAACCGGCTCGCGACGGGCGAGGTGTGCTGCGTCTGCGATCTCACCGAGGCGTTCGCCCTCTCCCAGCCGACGATCTCGCACCACCTCCGTCTCCTCCGTGAGGCGGGCCTCGTCGAGGCCGAGCGACGCGGCACGTGGTCGTACTACCGGCTCGTGCCCGAGGCGGTCGAGCGGCTGCGCGGCGCCTTCGACGCGCCGCTCGTGCCGGCGCTCGCCTAGGCGGCGCTCAGCCCAGCACCGCGCCTTCCACCGCCGCGGTGGGCTCGGGCTCCGGGAGGCGCACCATGCGGAACGCGTTGAGGACGCCGACGAGCGAGGCGAGGAGCGTCACGAGGAGCGCGACCTGGAGGGCGAGATGGCGCGCGTCGGTGTTGATCGCGAGGATCTCGTCCTGGACGGCCTCGGGCTGGCCGACCAGGAGCTCCTCCAGCTGGGCGTCGCTCATCACCTGTGCGTCGTCCTCCAGCACCTCCGCCACCTGCTGCTGGTCGCTCGGAGGGAGGACGTCGCTCGACTCGGCCATGCTCGTGAACGCGATGGACAGCGTCGCGAGCATGATCGCGCCCGTGAAGGCCAGGCCGAACGAGAGGCCGAACGACCCGGTCGCGGAGGTGACGCCCGCCGCCTCGCCGACGCGCTCCTCCGAGATCGGCGCGAGCGCGTAGTTGTTCAGCTGCGAGGCCAGGAGTCCCAGACCGGCTCCTGCGAGCGCGAGCGGGATCGCGAGCGCCCAGCCGGAGTCGGCCACGGGGACGAGGGGGATGAGGAGCACGGTCGCCGCCGCGAGCAGCACGAAGCCTGCGCGGACGATGGTGCTCGGCCGGCGCCTGCCCGCTCGCCGTCCGGCGAGGAGCGCGACCCCGAACATGGTCAGCGACAGCGGCGTCAGCGTCACGCCCGCCTCGAGCGCGTTGTAGCCCCAGACGAGCTGCAGGTAGATCGGCAGCGCGATCAGCATGCCGCCGAGCGCTACCTGCTGCAGGAAGATCTGGGCGACTCCGAGACGGTAGGGCTTCGAGGCGAACAGGCCCGGATCGAGCAATGCGGCCTTGCCCTCCCGCTTGCGGCGCCTGAGCCAGACCACGAGGCCTCCCATCGCCGCGGCGCCGATCGCGAGCAGCGCCGCGACGAACTCGCCGCCTTCCTGCCAGACGAGCACGCCGACCACGAGCCCGCCCATGCCGATCACGGAGAGGAACGCGCCGACCCCGTCGACGGAGCGGTCCCCGGTGTACGGCACGTCGCGGATGCGCCGGCTGCCGACGAGGACGGCCGCGATGATGACCGCCTCGAGCAGGAACCCGGCGCGCCACGAGAGCACGGTCGTCATGAAGCCCCCGACGAGCGGCCCGATCGCGGCGGCGATCGCGCCGGACGCCCCGACGAGCGCGAACACCTTCGCCCGGGCCTTGCCCTCGAAGTTCCCGTGGATCAGGGACTGCATCGCGGGCAGGTAGAGCGAGGCGCCGAGCCCTCCGATCACGGCCCAGAAGACGATGATCGCGGTGAGCCCCTGCGCGAAGACCATCGCGATCGCGCCGAGCGCGTAGAACACGAGGCCGACGGTGTAGGCGCGCTTGCGGCCGAAGAGGTCGCCGAGCTTGCTGCTGATCAGGATGAACGCGGCGGAGACGAGCGCCTCGATCGCCACGGCCGCCTGGACGCCGCTCACGGTCGTGTCGAGGTCGTGCACGACGGCGGAGATCGAGACGTTCATGAACGACGTGTCGATCACGAACACGAACATCGCGGCCGCGAGGAAGACGCCGACGAGTGGGCTGCCGCCCGCCTCGTCGGCGGCCGAGCTCGTGCCCTGCTCGCCTCGATCCGCCACCGTCCGCCCTCCTGCTCGACCCCATCGCGCCCCGAAGTGCCCCCAGCGGGATTCGAACCCGCGCTACCACCTTGAAAGGGTGGCGACCTGGGCCGCTAGTCGATGGGGGCGGCGCGCCGAGGATACCCGCGGCCGGAGCTACCATCCGTGGCCGCCCGGGCGGTTAGCTCAGCTGGTAGAGCGCCTGCCTTACACGCAGGTGGCCGCAGGTTCGAGTCCTGCACCGCCCATTTCGCAGTGAGCTCTCATGTGGGCTTGGCTCAACCATGCCTTGCGCAACATGCGGTTGGTGCGGGACATGCGACCTGGTCTGTCCCCGAACTTCCGGCTTGTTGCCCTTTCGGCGAATCCGCTTCGGCCGACCGGGCTATAGAGTCGGCCGGTGCGTCGCTGGCTCCCGCTAGTCATCCTCGCGTCGGCCCAGTTCATCATGGTGCTGGATTCGAGCGTGATGAACGTCTCGATCTCGCAGATCGTGGCCGACCTGGACACGACGGTCACTGGCGTGCAGAGCGCGATCACGATGTACACGCTCGTGATGGCGGCGTTCATGCTCGTTGGCGCGAAGCTCGGCGACATCCTCGGGCGTGACCGTGCCTTCGGCCTCGGCCTGGCCGTGTACGGGCTCGGCTCGCTGATCACGTCGCTCAGCCCGAACCTCACGGTGTTGCTGATCGGCTGGTCGGGGATCGAGGGGCTTGGCGCGGTGCTGGTGATCCCGGCGATCGCCGCGCTGACCGCCGCGAACTACGAGGGCAAGGAGCGCGCGTTCGCCTATGGGATGATCGGCGGCGCCGCGGGTGCGGCGATCGCGGCTGGGCCGCTGATCGGCGGCTACGTGACGACGACCTGGAGCTGGCGGTACGTCTTCGTCGGCGAGGTCGTGGTGGTGATCGCGGTGCTCATCGTCCACCGGCGCATGAAGCGCGCGCCCAAGCCCGAGCAGGCGCCGAAGCTGGACTACGGCGGCGCCGCGCTCTCGGCGGTCGCGCTCGGGCTGATCGTGTTCGGGATCCTGAAGAGCAGTACCTGGGGCTGGATCAAGCCGATCGCCGCGCCAACGATCGACGGGCACGAGATCACGCCGCTCGGGTTCTCGCTGGTGCCGTTCCTGATCATCGGCGGCTTCGTCGTTCTCGGCTGCTTCCTCGCCTGGGAGGAGCGCCGCGAACGGCTCGGCCGGAGCACGCTCCTCAACCGCGCGCTGCTGAAGATCGAGACGCTGCGCGGCGGGCTGTCCTCGCTTTCCGCGCAGCAGCTGATCGTGATGGGCACGTTCTTCGTCCTGCCGGTGTACCTCCAGGTCGTGCTCGGCTTCGACGCGTTTGAGACGGGCAAGCGGCTCTTCCCGATGTCGATCTCGATGCTGGCCGCTGCGCTCGCCGGGCCGAAGGTGGCAGTGCGGTTCGGGCCGCGGGCCGTCGTCCAGGTCGGCCTCGGGGCAATGGCGATCGCTTCACTCGTGCTCGTCGGGACGATCGACGTGACCCTGAACGGGACGGCCTTCGCCGTGTCGCTCATCTTCTTCGGGATCGGCGCCGGGCTCCTCATGTCGCAGCTCGGCAACGTGATCATGTCCTCCGTCCCTCCCGAGGAGACGAACGAGGCCGGTGGACTGCAGGGGACTGCGCAAAACCTCGGCGCGTCCCTCGGCACCGCGCTGATCGGCTCCGTGCTCCTGCTCGGGCTGCTGAACGGGTTCAACTCCCGGATCCAGGACAACCCGGCGTTGCCGTCCGACGTGAAGACGCAGATCGCGGCCGCCACCGAGGAAGGCATCCCCATCGTCACGACCGAGCAGGCTCACCAGGCGTTGCTCGACGCCGGGCTGGCGCCGGCCGAGGCAGACGCTGTCACAGCGGACTACGGCAACGCCCAGCTCGACGCGCTGAAGACGTCGATGCTCGCAGTCGCGTTCCTCGCGGTGCTCTCGTTCTGGTTCACTCGGCGGTTACCCGGCAAGCAGAGCCGACTAACCCCCTCCTGACCGGTGCCTAGCCCCGACCCAATGCTGACGGTGGGTGCCTAGACGAGGACAACGCCACCGACCGCCATCCGCACGACCTGCGCCATCGCCGGATCTCGCTAGTGCATCGGCAGGGCCGCACCTGGGCCGAGATCAGGCGCCCTCGTCGGGCAGCGCTCCGCGCGCGTGACGAGCGATGTCTACACACCCACAACCGGGGGTTTTCCTTTCAGGCGTCAGCCGTGTCGGCCGACGCGAACGGCGGGGAGGGCGCCGACCTCGTCCTTGGACAGGGCGACGTGCACCACGTCGCTCTCGACACTGGCTACGGCGCCGATCGGAATCGTGACCTCCTTCCGTCCCCAGAGGTGGCCGCGCTCGAGGACGACGTGCGTGATGTGCTCGTCCGCGTCGATCACGAAGCCGTCCACCTCGCCCAGTGAATGGCCGTCCGCAGAGACGACGACGCTCGCCCGCCGGACCTCGACCTCGCCCTTCGGCACGCGGTCGTAGAACAGGGACACGTTCGGGTCGAGCTGGTCCGGATACGGACCCGTGTCGGAACCGGCGAAGCCGAGACCGGCGTAGTACGGCAGCGCGAGGACGTCCTCCACGCCGACGTCCCAGTCGGGATCCTCGGCGGGGCTTTCTCCGAGCCGGAGGTAGGCGGCCTCGTGCACGGACTCGAAGCCCCGCGCCTCGTCCAGGCTGCACCTCAGCTCGATCTCGCGCTGCCCGCCGTCTGTGACCTTCGCCAGCTGGATCGGCACGAGCCGTGCCTCTCCCTCGCGTCGCTCCGGCCTGACCACGAGATGCGTCACGCGCTTCTCGAGCGGGTCGATGACGATATCCCCCAACTCGCCGTACGCCCCGTCGGTGCAGCGGACGCGATTGCCGATCTCGAGGCGCATTCCAGGTCTCCTCTGCACGCCGACGGGTCGAGCGGAGTCTACGGGCGGGGCGTCGAGGCGCATGGTCCCGCCTGACGATGAGGAACTCCGATGTACCGCTCGCTGGTGTCCGCTGGGCCGACGCGCTACCAGCCGCGGCGCGCGCTGCGCGCGTAGATCGGAGGTCGAGAGGGTATGCATCCGTGCGTCCCTCGAGGTCGGAGCTCTCGATTTGCAGCGTCCTCCGAATCCCGCACCGCTCAGCCCGCACAGGCCGTACGCGCCACCGCGGTCCGTAGACTCTCGACGCTCGGGACGGACACGAAGGGGAGAGTGGGTGAGGAGAACGACGGTCGCCGTCGTCGCGACGGCAGTGATGGTGCTGGCAACGGGTGCAGCCTCGGCGGCGGCGCCGGTCGGCGTGGCACGGGAGGTGATGGCCGGAGCGCCCGGACGCATGCCGACCACGCTGCGCTGCGTCCCGAGGGCGGCACTCCTGACGGCCGGAGGGCGGCGACACTCCCTCGCAACGGTCGCCGTGACCGTGCGCACGGGCCAACGAGTGGACCGTCCTGCTCGATCGAGCGCAGGTGTGCCGTCCGCTCTACCTCTTTCGCACGAAGGCCCGCGGCGAGTCCGTCAAGGTCGTCAACGCCGTCGCGACGGTGCTGCACGAGAAGGCGCACGTGAACGGCATCCTCGTCGAGTGGAGGGCCACCTGCGCTGCGATTCCCGCCGTCCTGAGCCAGCTCCGACGATGGGGGTACTCGGCGACGCAGCTGGAGGCGGCGCAGTGGTGGCTCACCGACGGCGCGGACAACGGACGGTCGGCCGAGTACCGGCTCGGCGGTCGCTGTCGCGTCTGACGGGCGCGCTCGCCGGCGACGGCCTCAGGCGTCGAGCGGTGCCTCGGTGCGGCCGACCCGCGCGTCGACGTAGGCCGTGAGCGCCTCGCTCGTCAGGTAGGCGACGACGACGGCGACGATCACGAGCGGGGCCACGGCCCCGCCGGCCGAGAGGCAGAGCAGCAGCGCGATCATGATCGAGGAGAGCGGCAGCCGGAGGACCGCGACGCAGGTGGCGCCGATCAGCGCGGGAACCGCCGGCGTCACGGCGTAGCCGGGGAGCTCGGCCGCCATCAGGCCGGCGACGGCGCCGAGGAAGATCGCGGGGAACGTGGGACCGCCGCGGAAGGCGCCGAGCGAGATGCTCCATGCGGCGCCCTTGCAGAGGAGGAGCAGCGCCAGCGTCGAGAGGGGCAGGGCGGCCGACGGCGCGAACAGGTACCCGAAGGCGTCCTCGCCCGAGAAGAGGACGGTGGTGACGGGCTCGTCGGTGCTCTCGGCGAAGGCGATCGCGAGGAGGCCGACCGCCAGACCGGCGATCGCCGTGAGCGCAACGCGCCGGCGCCGCACGATCCGCTCCGACCATCGCGCCAGCTCCAGCACGACGAACGCCCCGGCCGCGACGGCGACCGCGAGGAGGATCGTCCACCCGAAGTCCCCGACGTCCGGGCCGCCGTAGTGCGGCAGCGGGAACGGGCTGAGCTCCCAGGCGCTCGTGCTGAAGCCCGTCCACGACCCGAGCCCGATGAAGACGAGCGAGCCGATCCCCGCCGCGATGAGCCCCGGGAGCAGGACGACCGGGAGCAGCGCGCCGCCGATGCCCATGGCCTCGATGATCAGCACGGCGCCGATCACCGGCGAGCCGAAGATCGTGGAGACGGCGGCAAAGCTGCCGGCGGCGCCCATCAGCGCGAGCGCCTGCTGCGGCGCGTCCTTGCGCAGCCGGCGCAGCGAGAGGACACCCAGGCCGACCCCCACCGCGATGAGCGGCGCCTCGGGCCCGAGCACGAGGCCGAGCATGAGCGTCGCGGCGGCCGCGAGCAGGATCCCGGGGAGCTCCTCCGGCCGGACGAGCTCGCCGTCCGTCTTGAGCCCGTGCGCGGGCACGTGGCCCCCGCGGCCGGGGAGGCGCTCGATCGCGAACGCGGTCACCAGCCCCGCCAGGACGAGCCACGGCAGCGGCCACCACGACGGCATGGTCTCGAACCCGAGCCGCCCCGGAAGGTCGTTGTAGACCTCGTCCTGCACCTCGTGGACGAGCTCGAGGAAGCACCAGCACGCGACCGAGACGAGGAGGCCGACGACGGCCGCGAGGACGAGCAGCACGCGGTACTGGCGGCTGCGGACGAGGGCCGCCGGATCGTCGGGGAGTGCGGTGCTCGCCAGGGCGTCCTCGCCGTGGCCGGTCGCTAGCCGGCGCGCCCGCGCGCGGCGTGCAGCTCGTCCTCGAGCAGCGCGATCACGGCGTTCGCCCAGTCCGCGACGTCGTCGAGGTGCTCCTGGTCGCGGATCCGCATGAAGCCCCCGAGGAGGGCGTTCAGCTCCTGCTCGGTGAGCGGGCGCTCCGGGTCAGGCTCGACGTCCGTCCGGCCGAGATCGGCCTCGCTCTTCCGCGCGGCCGCGAACCGGACGAGCCGCTCACGGCCGCCGGCGACCTCGACCAGCTGCTCGAGGAGCTCGTCCACCCGCTCCCGGCCCGCGGGCGTGAGCGCGGCGACCGTCTTGGCCAGGTACGCGCTGTGGTGATCGCCCGTCGACACGTCGCTCGGGCGATCTTTCCAGACGGCGCCCGTCAGTGGGCGAAGCCGGTTCCCTCCTCGGCGTCGTGCACGGGCGCCGGCTGGCGCTGGAGCCGGGGCAGCTGCCGCTCGAGGTCGGCGACGAGCATGTCCGCCATGTCGTGCGTGAAGCCCCGGCGGACGACGACCCGGAGCGCGGCGAGGTCGGTCCGGTTCTCGGGGAACGTGTACGCCGGCACCTGCCAGCCGCGCTCCCGCATCGCGTTCGAGACGTCGAAGACGGTGAAGTTGTCGACGCCGTCCTCGAGGGTGAACGCGAAGACGGGAAGCTCGTCGCCCCGCGTCAGCAGGCGGAACGGCCCGACCTCGACGATGCGGTCGGCGAGCCCCGTCGCGACGTCCCGCGCGTACCCCTGCACCTTCCGGTAGCCCTCGAACCCGAGGCGGATGAAGTTGTAGTACTGCGCCACGACCTGCGCGCCCGGGCGGGAGAAGTTGAGCGCGAACGTCGGCATGTTGTCGCCGAGGTAGTTGACCCAGAAGATCAGGTCCTCGGGCAGGGCGTCGGCGTCGCGCCAGACGACCCAGCCGACGCCCGGGTAGACGAGGCCGTACTTGTGCCCCGAGGTGTTGATCGAGGCGACGCGCGGGAGCCGGAAGTCCCAGACGAGGTCGGGGTCGACGAACGGGGCGATCATCGCCCCCGACGCGCCGTCGACGTGGACGGGGACGTCCAGCCCGGACTCCTTCTCGAGCGCGTCCAGCGCCGCGCAGATCTCCGCGACCGGCTCGTACGAGCCGTCGAACGTCGATCCCAGGATCGCGACGACGCCGATCGTGTTCTCGTCGCACTGCTTGACGGCCTCCTCGGCGGAGAGGTGGAAGCGGTCGCCCTCCATCGGGACGAGCCGCATCTCGACGTCCCAGTAGTTGGCGAACTTCTCCCAGCACACCTGGACGTTGATCCCCATGACGAGGTTCGGGCGGTCGGTCGGCTTGCCCTCCGCGGCACGGCGCTTCTGCCAGCGGCGCTTGAGCGCGAGCCCGCCGAGCATCGCGGCCTCGCTCGAGCCCGTCGTCGAGCAGCCGGTCGCCTGGTCGGCGTCGGGCGCGTTCCAGAGCCGGCTGAGGATGTTCACGCAGCGCGACTCGATCTCCGCCGTCTGCGGGTACTCGTCCTTGTCGATCATGTTCTTGTCGAAGCACTCGGCCATGAGCTTCTCGGCCTGGGGCTCCATCCAGGTGGAGACGAAGGTCGCCACGTTGAGCCGCGCGTTCCCGTCGAGCATCAGCTCGTCGTGGATCAGCTGGTAGGCGACGTCGGGCGGCAGCTCGCCCTCCGGCAGCCGGTGGCGCGCGATCTTCTCGGTCTCGAGGCTGAAGAGCGGCGCCGTCATCAGGTCGTTCGTCCTGGCCTGCGGAGCCTTGGGATGCTTGAGGGGCACTGCGGAACCTCCTCGGGGGCGGGGGTCGTGGACGCGTCGGCCGGCTGGACGCCGTGCCGTGCGCTACGGGAGCGAGCGGTATCGCACGGCTTGGCGCTCGCCGGTATCGGCCGACGCGACGATCGCGTCGCAGACCTCCGACGCGCGGTAGCCGTCCTCGAACGTCGCGCCGTGCGGCGCGACCGTGGTGCGGCCCGCGATCGCCTCGAGCAGGTGATGGAGCTCGTGCACGAACGTGTGCTCCCAGCCGATCATGTGGCCATGGGGCCACCACCAGGCCCAGAAGGGATCGTCGGCCTCGGAGACGAGGCGGGTGCGGAACCCGTCGTTGCCGATGCTGATCTGGAGCTCGTTGAGGCGCTCGAGGTCGAAGGCGAGCGACCCCTTCGAGCCGTTGATCTCCCAGGCGAACGCGTTCTTGCGGCCCGTGGCGAACCGCGTCGCCTCGATCGTCCCGACCGCGCCGTTCTCGAAGCGGACCGCCGCCTCGAAGGCGTCGTCGACCTGGCGCCCGGGCTGGAACGTGGCCGTCAGGGCGGCGACGGTGTCGATCTCGCCGACGAGGTACCGGGCGAGGTCGACGACGTGCGTCCCGAGGTCGCCCAGCGCGCCCGAGCCGGCGCGGTCCTTCTCGAACCGCCACGCCTCGTCGCTCGTCGCACCCCACTCCTGGAGGTAGCGGCCGCGGAAGTGGTGGATCTCGCCGAGCTCGCCGGCCTCGACCATCTGCCGGGCGAGCCGCACGGCGGGCACGAAGCGGTAGTTGAAGGCGCACATGTGGACGACGCCCGTCTGCGCCACGCGCTTCCAGATCTCGTACGACTCCGATGCGTCACGCCCGAGCGGCTTCTCGCAGATGACGTGCTTGCCGGCCTCCGCCGCGGCGATCGTCGGCTCCGCATGGAGGTCGTTCGGGCCGCCGTTGTCGAAGAGCCCGATCTCCGGGTCCTCGACGATGGCGCGCCAGTCGGTGACGGCGCGCTCGAACCCGTAGCGCCGAGCGGCCTCGGTGACGGCCGCCTCGTCCCGGCCCGCGATCGCCACGAGCCGCGGCAGGAGCGGGGGCGGCCAGGCCATGTACGAGAGCGTCCGGAAGCCGTTGGAGTGCGCCTTCCCCATGAACGCGTAGCCGAGCATCCCGACCCCGATCTCGTCGATCTGCTCGGCGCCGGCGGCGCGCCCCATCGTGGCGAAGCCTGTCTCGTCGGCCATGGTCAGTCCTCCTTCCGCTGCATGGCCGCGTCGAAGGCGAGCTCCGAGGCGGGAAAGTCGGTGCGTCGGACGTGGGCCAGCGCGTCCTGCGCGCCGTACTCGCGGTCCATCCCGGAGTCCTCCCACTCGACCGAGAGCGGCCCGGTGTAGCCGATCCGGTTGAGCGCCCGGAAGAACGCCTCGAAGTCGACGTCGCCGTGTCCCGGCGAGACGAAGTCCCACCCGCGGCTCTCGTCGCCGAAGTTGAGGTGCGAGGCGAGGATCGAGCGGCGTCCGTCGAGGCGCCGGACCGCGTCCTTCACGTGCACGTGGTAGACGCGGTCGGCGAACTCGAGCGCGAACGCGGCCGTGTCGAGGAACTGGTGGGCGAAGTGCGAGGGGTCGAGGTTGATCCCGAACGCGGGCCGCCGGTCGACCGCGTCGAGCGCCTTGCGCGTCGTCACGAAGTCGTAGGCGATCTCCGTGGGATGCACCTCGAGGCCGAAGCGCACGCCCTCGCTGTCGAACACGTCGAGGATCGGGCCCCAGCGCTCCGCGAAGTCCTGGTAGCCGCGCTCGACCACGGCGAAGTCGTTCGGCGGGAACGAGTAGAGCAGGTGCCACACGGAGGAGCCGGTGAACCCGTTCACCTGCTGGACGCCGAGCGCGGCCGCGGCACGCGCCGTGTCCGCCATCCGCCCGGCCGCGCGCTGCCGGACGCCCTCGGGGTCGCCGTCGCCGTAGATCTCCGGGGGGAGGATGCCGCGGTGCCGGTCGTCGATCGGGTCGCAGACGGCCTGGCCGACGAGGTGCGCGCCGAGCGCCCACACGCCGAGGCCGTGCTGCTCCAGCAGGCCGCGGACGGACTTCGCGTAGCCGGGATCGGCGACCGCCTTGTCGACCTCGAAGTGGTCGCCCCAGCAGGCGAGCTCGAGGCCGTCGTAGCCCCAGCCCGCCACCTTCGGCGCGAGCTCCGCGACCGGCAGATCGGCCCACTGGCCGGTGAAGAGCGTGACGGGACGTCCCAAGCCGACCTCCTCGGTGATCGTGATGGCCGGTCGATGCTAATCGACCGTCTCGCGCGACGCGGCCCCGGGGTGCGCAGGGTGGGCGCGGTGTGACACGGTATGCGTTCAGCCGAGGACACAGGGCGAACGGAGGCGGTATGGCGAAGGTACGCAATCAGCGGCGGATGCTCTCGGACGAGGAGCTCGTCCAGCTCGTCACGCTGGTCAAGAAGGCCGACAGCGTCGAGCTGAAGGCCTCGGTGCCGGCGGACGACCAGCGCGCCGCGGTCGTCTCGCTCGACCTCGACCCGATCGAGGCGCAGATCAGGCAGGTCTTCTTCTTCGACACGCCCGACCTGACGCTCGACCACCACGGCGTCGTGGTGCGCGCGCGACGTGTCCAGGGGCGCACGGGCGACACGGTCGTGAAGCTCCGGCCGGTCGAGCCGGCCGACCTCCCCGACCGTCTCCGGAAGAGCACGTCGTTCGGCGTCGAGGTGGACGCCATGCCCGGCGGGTACGTCTGCTCGGGCTCGATGAAGGGCGTCGTCGACCCGGCGCACGTGCGCGACGCGGTCGGGGGCAAGCGCTCGATCCGCAAGCTCTTCTCGAAGGAGCAGCGCGCCTTCTTCGCCACGCACGCGCCGGAAGGCGTCGAGCTCGACGACCTCTCGGTCCTCGGCCCGATCTTCGTGCTCAAGCTGAAGCGGGTGCCGGAGGGGTTCGCCCGCAAGCTGACCGCCGAGATGTGGCTCTACCCCGACAACTCGCGCGTGCTCGAGCTCTCGACGAAGTGCAGGCCCTCCGAGGCGTTCGAGACCGCGATGGCGGCGCGCGCGTTCCTGACCGAGAAGGGGATCGACCTCGGCGCCGAGCAGCAGACGAAGACGCGGACGGCGCTCGACCTCCTCGTCAAGTCGCTGTGAGGCGGCCGCCGACGCCAAGCGAGTCCCGACCCGGATGAGCACGGTCGCCGAGCCTGCGGCGACCGCCCGCGACGCGGGCTGGCACGGTCTGCCCGCGGAGGAGGCGTGCGCCCGCCTCGACGTCGAGCCGCGCTCGGGCCTCGACGCGGCGGAGGTGGAGCGGCGCCGCGCCGAGGTCGGCCCGAACAGGCTGGCGGAGGGGGAGAAGGAGCCGGGCTGGCGGGCGTTCCTCCGGCAGTACCGCGACCTGATGCAGCTCGTCCTGCTCGGCGCCGCGGTCGTCAGCATCGTGGCCCTGCAGGAGTGGTCGACCGGCCTCGTGATCGTCGGGCTCACCGTGCTCAACGCGGTCCTCGGCCTGAACCAGGAGGGCAAGGCCGCCGAGAGCGTCGCGGCGCTGCAGAAGATGCTGCTGATCCATGCGCACGTCCGCCGCGGCGGCGAGCGCGCGGACATCCCGGCCGAGGAGCTCGTGCCGGGCGACATCGTCACCTTCGAGGCGGGCGACAAGGTGCCGGCGGACGGCCGCCTGATCCTGGCCGCCACGCTCGAGATCGAGGAGGCGGCCCTCACCGGCGAGAGCACGCCCGTGCTCAAGTCGGTCGACCCGGTCGCGGGCGACGAGGTGCCGCTCGGCGACCGCCTCGACATGGCCTACATGAACTCGACGGTGACGCGCGGCCGGGGCGAGATGGTGGTCACGGGGACCGGAATGTCCACCGAGGTCGGGCAGATCTCGGGGATGCTGGCCGGGGTTCAGCAGGAGAAGACGCCGCTCACGCGCCAGCTCGACCAGCTGACGGTGCTGATCACGGTCATGGCCGCGGCCGCGCTGGTGCTCGTGATCGTCCTCGGGCTGCTCCACGGCGACGATTTCGACGAGTTGTTCGTGATCGGCATCGCGCTCGCGATCGCTGCGATCCCGACTGGCCTGCCGGCGGTCGTGACGACGATGCTCTCGCTCGGGACGCAGGCGCTCGCCGCGAAGGGCGCGATCGTGAAGCGGCTCCGGTCGGTGGAGACGCTCGGCTCGACGTCGGCGATCTGCTCGGACAAGACCGGGACGCTGACCCTCAACCAGATGACCGCGCGCGAGCTCGTCGTCGTCGGCCGCCGGTACGCGGTGGAGGGCGAGGGCTACTCGACGGAGGGGAAGATCCTCCGCATCGCGGGCGAGAGCGAGACGTCGCTCGACGCGTTCCTCCTGCCGATGGCGCTCGCGAACGACGCGGAGGTGCGTGACGGCGAGATCGTCGGCGACCCGACCGAGGCAGCGCTCGTGGTGCTGGCGGCGAAGGGCGGGCTCGACGTCGACGAGGAACGGCGGCTCCTCCCGCGTGTCGGGGAGGTGCCGTTCGACTCGGAGTACAAGCTGATGGCGACCTTCCACGAGATGGAGGACGACGGCCGCAGCGTCGTCCGCTGCTTCGTCAAGGGCGCACCCGACGTGCTGCTCGCCCGCTCGTCGCATGTCAGGGACGCCGCCGGCGGTGCGGTGGCCGCGGACGGCGCCCGCGACCGGGTCCTCGCGGAGAACGACCGCCTCGCCGGCGAGGGGCTGCGCGTGCTCGCCGTCGCCTCGCGCGACATCGACCCGGCGGACTTCGACGCCGGCGGCGACCTGCTCGCGGAGGTGCAGGGCCTGACGCTGCTGGCCCTCGTCGGCATCGTCGATCCGCCGCGCAAGGAGGCGCGGGACGCGATCGCCCTCTGCAAGGCGGCCGGGATCCAGGTGCGGATGATCACCGGCGACCACGCGACGACGGCGGCGGCGATCGCGGCCCAGCTCGGGATCGAGGGGCGGGCGCTGCCCGGCACGGCGTTCGCCGCGCTGAGCGACGACGAGCTCGGCGCGCAGGTCGGCGAGATCGGGGTCGTGGCCCGCGTCGCGCCCGAGGACAAGGTGCGGCTCGTCGAGATGCTGAAGCGCCAGGGCAACGTCGTCGCGATGACCGGCGACGGGGTCAACGACGCCCCCGCGCTGAAGCGCTCCGACATCGGCGTCGCGATGGGGATCACGGGCACCGAGGTGACGAAGGAAGCCGCGGACATGATCCTCACCGACGACAACTTCGCCACGATCGTCTCGGCAGTCGAGGGCGGCCGCGGCATCTACGACAACCTGATGAAGTACGTCCGCGTCCAGCTCATCATGCTCGGCGGGTTCATCCTGCTCTTCGTCCTCGCCGGGGCCTTCTCCGTCGCAGACGGCGCTCCGCTGACGCCGTTGCAGGTCCTCTGGATCAACTTCGCGATCGACGTCCTGCTCGCGATCGGGCTCGGCTTCGACGCGGCCGCACCCGGTCTCATGCGGCGCAGGCCGCGGGATGCGGCGGCGCCGATCGTCGACCGCGCGCTCGCGATCCGGCTCGGCGTCGCGAGCCTCGTGATGGCCTCGCTCGCGCTCGGCGTGGTCGCCTGGGGCGAGGAGCGCTACGACCTCGCGATCGCCACGACGATGGGGCTGACGGCGCTCTCGCTGCTCCACATCGTCGCCGCGCTCGAGGTGCGTGAGCCGGAGGGGACGATCTTCGCGCGCTACACGGTCGCGAACCGCCGCTTCGTGCAGCTGATCGGCGCGACGCTGGTGCTCACCTTCCTCGTCACCGCGCTCGGGCCGCTCCAGCGGATCTTCGACACCGTCGCGCTGACGAGCACGCAGTGGGGCATCTGCCTCCTCGCGCCGATCCTCTACCTCGCGCTCGTGGAGCTCGCCAAGGCGGTCGATCGCCGCTCGGGCCACGGTCGGCCGGCGCCGGCCCCCGACGCAGGATGATCGTCCCGCGCTGGGAGTGGCGGACGTTCGGCGACGACCTCGGTGACGCCGAGAGGCGTCTCGACGCGCTCACCCCGACGAAGGTGGAGGACAGCGAGGAGGTCTACGTGCTCTCGCGGCGCACCGAGGCGAGCGTCAAGGTTCGCGCCGGGCAACTCGACGTCAAGCGCCTCGAGCGGGTGACCGTGGACGGGCTGCAACAGTGGCGTCCGGTCGCGAAGGCCGACCTCCCGGTCGCCGCGACCGAGCTTCGCTCGCTGCTCGAGGCGCTGCACGTGACCGTGCCGGCGCTCTCGCGCGAGACGTACGACCTCGAGCAGCTCGTCGGCGAGATCGTCGATCCGCACGACGACCTCCGTGCGGTTCCGGTGCACAAGCATCGGGTCCACTACCTCCTGGACGGGTGCATGGTCGAGCTGACCGACGTGCGGTCGGGCGCCCACGCGAGCCGCACGATCGCCGTCGAGAACGCGGATCCCGAGCTCGTCCGCGACCACGGTGAAGGCGCTCGCCCTGTGGACGCGACCCAACGTCAGCTTCCCGCAGGGCCTCAAGCTGCTCGTCGACTTCGCCTCGCCCCGCTACGCCGTCGTCGACGTCGGGACGAACTCCGTGAAGTTCGTCCTCGGCGAGCGGCAGGCGGACGGCTCGTGGGAGCACCTCGTCGAGCGTGCGGAGGTGACCCGGCTCGGCGAGGGGCTCGGGACGGGCGAGCTCCAGGCCGAGCCCATGCGACGCACGATCGACGCCATCGAGGCGATGGCGGGCGAGGCGCGGACGCACGGAGCCGGGGCGATCGTCGCCGTCGGGACCGCCGGGCTCCGGAGCGCGTCCAACAGCGCGGCGTTCCTCGAGGAGGTGCGTGACCGCTGCGGGCTCGACGTCGAGGTCATCAGCGGCGTCGAGGAGGCGCGACTCGCCTACCTCGCCGCGACCACGAGCTTCGCCCACGTCGACGGCTCGCACGTCGTCGTCGAGACGGGCGGCGGGAGCACGCAGTTCACGTTCGGCCAGGGATCGCGCATCGACGAGCAGTTCAGCCTCGACGTCGGCGCCGTGCGGATCACGGAGCAGTTCGGGCTCGACCGCGCGGTCGACGCCGACGTGGTCGCCTCGGCGCTCGACGCGATCGCGGCCGAGCTCGCGCCCCTCGACGGGCGCGAGACGCCCGACGTGCTCGTGGGACTGGGTGGCGCCCTGACGAATCTCGCGGCCGTGAAGCACGGGCTGACGACCTACGATCCCCGGATCGTGCAGGGAACCGAGCTCGACCGGACGGAGCTGGACGCGCTGATCGAGCGCTTCCGCACGCGGTCCGCGGACGAGCGGCGCGGGATCCCGGGCCTGCAGCCGAAGCGGGCCGAGGTCATCCTCGCCGGCGCCTGCATCGCGCGGACGGTGCTCGCGAAGCTCGGAGCCGAGTCGGTCACCGTGAGCGACCGCGGTCTCCGTCACGGGCTCCTCGTGGAGCGCTTCGAGGCGTAGGCGTGCCGACGCTCGTGACGAACGACCGGCTCCGCGACCACGCGGAGCGGCTCGCGACCGGCTCGGTCGCCCGGGCCGACCTCGCGCTCGGCTTCGAGGAGAGCGTCGCGGCATCGGCGGAGGTCCTCGTCGAGGGAAGCGCCTTCTACCCCCCGATGCTCGCCGACATCGCCGCGGCGACGTCCTCGGTGCACATCAACCAGTTCGGCTTCAGGCCGGGGACGATCGGCGAGTCGTTCGCCGAGGCGCTGCTTGCGAAGGCGGGGGAGGGGGTGTCGGTCAGGCTGGTCGTCGACCGGCAGGGCTCGGCACCGGAGGAGGGCTCGCGGGAGCTCTACGAGCGTCTCGCCGCCGGCGGGATCGAGGTCTGCGTCGTCCGCGCCACGAAGCCGCGGGCCACGGTCGGGCCGCTCGGTGGGGGCGGAGACACGCGCTGGAACCTCTCCACCCTCGGGCACATCGACCATCGCAAGCTCGTGGTCGTCGACGGCCGCACGGGCTGGGTCGGCGGGGCGGGGATCGAGGACCACTTCAACGACGGCCGCTTCCACGACCTCTTCCTGCGCGTCACCGGGCCCGTCGTCGCGCAGCTGCAGCTCGTCTTCCTCGCGAGCTTCCGCTGGCTGGGCGGCCAGGTGCCGGCGGCCGAGCTCGACGGCCTCTTCCCGTCGCTCGAGCCGGGTGGCGCTCCGGTGCCCGCGACCGTCCTCCACAACGCGCCCGGCCGCTACCGGCCGATCACCGACGCGATCGCGGCGGCGCTCGACGGCGCCCGCGAGACCCTCGACGTCGTCAACCCGTACGTCACCGACCGCGGGATGATCCGGCGCATCGAGCAGGCGGCGCGGCGCGGTGTCGCCGTGCGCCTCTTCGTGCCCGCGAACGCGAACAACTGGGCGTGCGCGGCGGCGCAGCAGTTCCACCACCGGGCGCTGCTCGACGCGGGCGTGCGGATCCTCGAGTACCCGGCGATGCTCCACGCGAAGGCGTTCGTCCGGGACGGCGAGGAGCTGCTCGCCGGGACGTGCAACCTCGAGGCGTGGAGCCTCAAGCGGTTCTTCGAGATCGACCTGAGGCTCCGCTCCGAGGCCGTCGCGGCGCAGTTCGACGAGCGGTTCAGCGCGCCGGCCGAGGAGGTCTCCCGCCCGGGCCGCGCCCTCACCGGGCGCAAGGAGCGCCTCCGGGCGGCCGCCTTCGCGACGATCTCGCCCTTGCTCTGAGTTCCGCACGGCAACCCTGCACGGGTCTTGAGCTCCGGCCGAGCAGGCATTATCGTCCGGGCCGCAGTCAGCGCCAATCCGAGGAGGCAACAGTGGTCGCAGCGGACTACCCATTCTTCGATCTGATCCTCTCGATGGCGATCTTCTTCCTGTGGATCGTCTGGATCTGGATCCTGATCGAGGTGATCGCGGACATCTTCCGCCGCCACGACGTCTCCGGCTGGGCGAAGACCGCCTGGCTCATCTTCGTGATCCTGCTGCCGTTCCTCGGCGTCTTCGTCTACCTCATCACGCAGAACGTCGGGATGACCGAGCGCAAGCTCGCGCGCGCCCGTGCCAAGCAGGACCAGTTCGACGCCTACGTGCGCGAGAGGGCGGCCGCGAGCGCTGGAGGCTCGACCGCGGAGATCGAGAAGGCGAAGCAGCTGCTCGACAGCGGCGCGATCACGCAGGCCGAGTACGAGGCGCTCAAGCAGAAGGCACTCGCTTCGTGACGACCGCCGAGGCCGGCGCGCTCGCAGGCGTCGAGCCCCGGCCGTTCTGGTCGCACTTCGAGGCGATCACACGGATCGCCCGGCCCTCGCGGCACGAGGAGCCGATGATCGAGCACGTCCGGGCGTGGGCCGCCGGGCACGGGCTCGAGGTGAAGCAGGACGCCGGCCGCAACCTCGTGATCCCCGTCCCGGCGACGCCCGGTCGCGAGTCGGCGCCGACCGTGATCCTCCAGGGCCACCTCGACATGGTCTGCGAGCGCGACCCCGCGAGCCCGAACGACCCGGCCGAGGGCCGCATCGCGCTCGTCCGGGACGGCGAGTGGCTGAAGGCGGACGGGACGACGCTCGGCGCCGACGACGGCGTCGCGATCGCCGCGATGATGGCGCTCGTCGACGACGAGTCGCTCCCGCACGGGCCGCTCGAGCTGCTGATGACGGTGGCCGAGGAGGTCGGGCTCGAGGGCGCGAACGCGCTCGACGGCTCGCTCCTGAAGGGCTCGATCCTGATCAACCTCGACAGCGAGGAGGACGGGAGGCTGACCGTCGGCTGCGCGGGCAGCACCGACACCTGGATCCGCGTCACGGCGCCGCGCGAGCCGGCAGCCGAGGGCGCCGCCACGCTGGCGGTGTCCGTCGCGCGGCGGTCAGGGCGGGCACTCGGGGTCGGGCATCGCGCTGGGCCGGTCGAACGCGATCAAGGTGCTGGGACGGGCGCTGAGGGAAGCGCACGGGACGGTGCCGTTCCGCCTCGTCTCGCTCGACGGCGGCAAGAGCCGCAACGCGATCCCGCGGGACGCGACGGCCGTCGTCTCCGTCGCGGGCGACCGGGAGGCCGACCTCCGCGCCGCGCTCGAGCAGGCGAACGGGACGATCCGCGACGCGTTCGCGAAGACCGACGCGGGCGTCTCGGTCTCCGTCGCGTCCGCCGAGGCGGCCGCGGAGCCGTGGAGCGAGGCGGCGACCGCCTCGCTGCTCGACGCGGTGGCGCTCGTCCCGACCGGGCCCCTCGCGTTGAGCCCGGACTTCGACGACCTCGTCGAGACGTCGACCTCGCTCGGCGAGGCGATCACCGAGGGCGACCAGCTGACGCTGCACAGCCTCTCGCGCTCCTCCAACGACTCCGCGATGCCCGACGTGATCGCGACGCTCGACGCGGTGGCGCGGCTCGCGGGCGGCGCGCTCGAGGAGAAGTTCAACTACGGCGGCTGGCGGCCGAACCTCGACTCGCCGACGCTCGCGGCCGCCAAGACCGTGTACGAGCGCCTCTTCGGCGAGCCGCCGATCGTGACCGCCGTGCACGCCGGGCTCGAGAGCGCGGTGATCGGCGGCAAGGTCGAGCAGGAGCTCGACATGCTCTCGCTCGGCCCGCAGATCGAGTTCCCGCACTCACCGGACGAGCGCGTCAGCGTCCCGACCGTCGAGCGCTTCTGGCAGCTCGTGGTCGCCGTCCTCGACGAGCTCTCGAGACCTGGGAGGTAGGCATGCGCGGTCCGTGGGCCTGGGTCGTCGCCGTCGTCGCGGGCGTCGTGCTGGTGGTGGTCGTGACGGCGATGATCGGCAACCGCGACAAGAGCGACGAGACCGTCCCGGCCGGCGAGTGGGCGCAGAGCGTCTGCGGGACGATCGGCGTCTGGCGCGGCGAGATGGAGGCGATCGTCGAGGACGTCCGCACGCCCAACGCGAACGCGTCCGGGACCGAGGAGCCGCAGTCGGAGACGCCGCAGGGGCGCACCGGCTTCGTCCGCGAGGGCCTCGAGCGCGCGATCCTCGCGACCGACTCGCTCGTCGAGGGCGTCGAGAACGCGGGCATCCCCGACACCGAGCAGGGCGAGGAGGCCGCCGAGCTCGTGTCCGAGTGGGCGGACGGCGCGAACGAGGCGCTCGAGGACGCGCAGGACAACCTCGACGAGGAGGCCGACTCGCTCGAGGACTCGATCGAGGTGTACACCGAGGCCGCCGCCGCGATCGGCAGGGTCCTCACGCTCGGCACCGAGGCGGTCGCCGAGGTCGCGCAGACCGATCCGGCGCTGGCGTCTGCCCTGCGTGACGCGAGTACCTGCCAGGAGCTTCAGGAGGAGACGAGCTGATGAGCACCACCGACTGGGTTCTCGTCGCGATCCAGGGCCTCGTCGTCATCGCCTTCATCGCGATCGGCGTCCGCGCGGGCGGCATCGGGCTCGGCCTCTGGGGCGGCGTCGGCACGCTCGTCCTCGTCTTCGTCTTCGGGCTCGACCCGGGCGAGCCGCCGATCAGCGCGATCCTGATCATCATCGCCGTGATCTCCGCGGCGGCCGCGATGCAGGCCGCAGGCGGGATCGACTACATGGTCATGATCGCCAGCAAGGCGCTGCGCGCGCGACCGAAGGCGCTCAACTTCGTCGCGCCCTACGTCTCCTACGTGCTGACGATCCTCACCGGGACCGAGCAACACGTTCTTCTCGATCATCCCGGTGATCAACGAGGTCGCCTACGCGAACAAGATCAGGCCCGAGCGGGCCCTCGCCGGCTCGACGGTCGCCTCGGCCGCCGGCATCACCTCGAGCCCGGTCGCCGCCGCCATGGCGACGATCCTGCCGCTCGTGGAGATCTTCAACTACGACCTCGTCGACGTCCTCCTGATCACGATCCCCTCGAGCCTCATCGGCATCTTCGCCATGTCGGTCGTGATGAGCCGGCACGGCAAGGAGCTCGACGACGACCCCGAGTACCAGCGCCGCCTGGCCGCCGGCGAGATCAAGCCGCCGCGCGCCGCCGGCCGACATCGTGCTGCAGCCCTATGCGAAGCGCAGCGTCGCGATCTTCCTCCTCGGCGTGCTCGCGATCTGCGTCTTCGGCTTCGTCGAGAGCATCCGCCCGACGGTCGCGGCCGAAGGGCGGCGGCGTCGAGCCGATGTCCGTCACGCCGCTCATCCAGATGATCATGCTCGCGGCCGCGGCGCTGATCCTGCTGCTCGCGCACGTCAGCGCGGGCGACATCCCGAACACGCAGATCTTCAAGTCGGGCATGGTCGCGATGATCGCCCTCTTCGGCATCGCCTGGATGGCCGACACGTTCATCGCGAACAACGAGGACGCGATCGTGCGAGGCGCTGGGCGAGCCTCGCCAGCAACTGGCCGTTCATGATCGCGATCGCGATCTTCCTCGTGGCGGCGTTGACGACGAGCCAGTCGGCGGCGACGAGGACGATGGTCCCGCTCGGTCTCGCGCTCGGCATCGGCGCCGGGTACATGATCGCGATGTGGACCGCGGTGATGGGCGTGCTCTTCCTGCCCGCGAACGGCACGCAGATCGCCGCGGCAGAGGCGGACGAGACGGGCACGACCACGCTCGGCAAGCGCGTGATCGACCACTCGTTCCAGCTGCCGCTGCAGGTCTGCTGGATCGTGACCGCACTCGCCGGCATCGTGATCGTCTGGCTCTTCTTCGGCGATCAGACGCCGGCGCCGCCCGGCACCGGCAGCGCCGACGCCGTGAGATGACCGTCCGCGGCGCCGCCTTCCTCGGCGTCGGCGCGATGGTCGGCGCGGGCATCTTCGCGCTGCTCGGCCAGGTCGCCGTCGTGGCGGGCTCGGCGGTCTGGCTCTCCTTCCTGCTCGCAGGGATCGTCGCGGCGCTGCTGGGCTACACGGTCGTCAAGCTCGGCGTCCGCTACCCGTCCTCGGGCGGCCTCTTCGCCTACCTGATGCAGGGCTTCGGAAACGGCCGCCTGGTCGGGATCTCCGCATGGCTCGGGTACTTCGCTGCGATCGTGATCGTCTGCTCGATGGTCGCGGTCTCGTTCGGCAGCTACGCCACCTCGCTCTTCGTCGGCGACGACGCGGGGAGCGCCTGGGACAACGTCTTCACGACACTCGTCGTCGTCGCGATGGCCGCGATCTCGATCGTCGGGTCGGCGCTGGTCTCGCGCGCGCAGTCGCTGATCGTGTTCACGCTGCTCGCCGTGTTCGCCGTCTTCATCGTCGTCACGCTCGTCGACATCGACTTCGACCTGCTGGCGTTCAGCGGCTACCCGCCCGCGTCGGACATCGTCGCCAGCGTCGCGCTGACGTTCTTCGCCTACCTCGGCTTCAGCGTGATCACGTTCGCGGCCGGCGACATGCGCGACCCGGAGCACGAGCTGCCGAAGGCGATGTACCGCGCGCTCGGCGTCACCACGATCCTCTACGTCCTCATCTCGCTCGGCGTCCTCGGGACGCTCACGGTCGACGAGACCATCGCGTACGGCGAGACGGCGATCGCCGAGGCGGCACGGCCCGCGCTCGGCGAAGCGGGGTTCACGATGATGGCGATCGCCGCGCTGCTCGCGACCGCCTCGTCGGTGAACGCAACGCTCTACGCGTCCGGCGGGCTGACCGCGATGCTGAGCGAGGCGGGGCAGTTCCCGCCGCTGCTGGGCCGTCGCTCGCGGCTCGGCCCGCACGCAGGCATCCTCGTCACGGCTGCGCTCGTGCTCGTCGTCGCGAACATCGTCGACCTCTCCGCCATCGCGTCCGTCGGGAGCGCGTGCTCGCTGATGATCTTCCTCCTGATCGGGGTCGCGGCGTTCCGGCTCCGCTCGGAGATCGGAGCGAACGCCGCCGTCGTGATCGTCGCCACCGCCGCGACCGCCGTCGTTCTCGTCTTCTTCGCCGTCGACACGCTGCGGAACGCCCCGGAGACCTTCCTCGCGATCGTCGCGATCGCGCTCCTCGCCGTCGTCCTCGACTTCGTCTGGAAGCGGGTCCGCGGAGAGCCGCCGCCCGCCGCGGCGGCACCCGGCGCACCGGCCGTACAGGAGTAGGTGCCGGCGCCCGGCGGCACACGCGTGTCGGCTGTCGAGCACGTCACGGACGCGGCCCGACGACGACGACGTCCTGCTGTTCCTCGCGACGCTCGGCTCGGCGCTGAGCGCGATCGGCGAGACGGTCGACGCCGTCGAGACGCGTCTCGAGGTGATCGCGCGGTCGTACGGCCTGCACGACGCCCGCTTCAGCGCCTTCCCGACCTTCGTGCTGCTCACGCTCGGCCAGGGGAAGGCGGCGACGATCGAGCCCACGGCGCGGCTCTCCGGACGCCGCGCCTCGACCAGATCGCCGCCGTCCACGAGCTCGCGGGCCAAGCGGAGCGCGGCGAGGTCGCGCCGACGGCCGGCATCGAGCGGCTCGACGCGATCCGACGGATGGACAACCGGTTCGGTGACGCGTCGAGCGTGCTCGGCTACGCGGTCCTCACCGTCGGGATCGCGCTGATCCTCCATCCGGCCGCCCGCGACGTCGCGTGCGCGGCGGTGCTGGGCGCTCTCGTCGGCGTCCTCCGGCGTCTCGGCCGCGGGCGCCCGACGGTCGAGGCGCTCATGCCGTTCCTCGCCGCCACGTGCGTGGCGGCGATCGTCGCGCTCGCGGTGAAGTACGACGTCACCGACCCCGGTCTGCGCGCGATGATCGCCTCGCTCGTCGTCTTCATCCCCGGGGTCGCGCTGACCACGGCCTTCCTCGAGCTCACCGAGGGACAGATGGTCGCGGGGTCGAGCCGGCTCGTCTGGGGCGGGACGCAGCTCGGGCTCCTCGCCTTCGGGATCGTCGCCGGCATCGGGATGGTCGGCGTGTCTGCGGAGCGGGCGTTCTCGAGCTCGGACGCCCTGCTCGGCTCCTGGGCTCCCTGGCTCGGCGTGCTCGTCTTCGCCGTCGGCGTGACCATCGCCCACTCGGCCCCGCCCGGCGTCTTCCCGTCGCTCCTGGTCGTGCTCTACGCGGCGTGGGTCGGGCAGGTCGTCGGGAACGAGTTCTTCGGCGCGTACGCGAGCGGGTTCACCGGCGCGCTCGTGATGACCTTCGCCGCCTATCTCCTCGCCCGCCGACCGTCGACGATGCCGGTGTACGCCGTCTTCCTCCCGGGATTCTGGCTGCTCGTTCCCGGCTCGCTGGGCCTGATCGGCCTCACAACCGTGCTCGCGATACCCGAGTCCGCGTCGACAGAGGACATCCTCGCGATCGTCGCGTCGATCGCGTCCGTCGCCCTCGGTGTCCTGTGCGGCGTCGAGCTCCATGCCTGGCTCACGAGAGCCGGAGGCCGCGTGCGGCGTGTCCGAAGGGGCGGCTGAGGATGTCCCGCGCCCTCGTTCGGAGCCGTTCGGTCTGGGAAGGGGTGGCCTCGCGGATCGCGATCGTCGCCGTCGTCGTGGGCGTGTTCTGCACGTGGCTCGCCCAGGACGACCTGACCCTCAACGGGATCGAAGGGCCGAACAACGGCTGGCTGTGCGTCCTCCTGGCAGGCCCGGCCTTCCTGTGGGTGAGATCGATGGAGCGCGGCTCCTGGGTGGGCGTCGTCGGCGTGCTCGCGAGCGCGCTCGTGATCGGTTGGACGGCGGCGGAGAACTGGCGCGACGCGCGCCGCGTCCTGGACGCCGGCGTCTCCTACGGCCTGCTCCTCGTGCTCGTGGCAGGCGCGGTGCTGGCAGCGGTCGCCGTCGTCCGGGCGGTGTCGCTTCTCCGCGACCCGGCCCACGCCGCCGATCCCGGCGCGGCCCGGCGTGGGCGGACGGCCGGCGCCATCGCCCTCCTCGTGCTGGCGCTCCTCTTCGTCGTGGTGTTCCGGCAGGTGCTGGGGATCACGCAGCGGCCGAGCTGGCCGCCGCCGGCGGACGCCGTCACCGCCGCCGGCGCGGAGGCGGCGACCGAGGCGTTCGCCGCCCGCGAGCGGGACGCGTCCGCACGACGCGGACCTCGACTTCGCCTGGTCGACGGCGGCGACGATCGAGCCCTGGGTCGAGGGCACGAACTTCTTCCCGCGGATCTTCGCCGACGTCGAGGCGGCGCGGTCGTCCGTCCACATCCTGATGTTCGGCTGGCGCGAGGGCGAGGTCGGGACCGAGATGGCCGCCCTGCTCGCGCGCAAGCTCGCCGAGGGCGTCGAGGTGCGCGTGATCGTGGACGCGTTCGGCTCACGCCCGAACGGCGAGGCGCGGGAGATGTTCACCGGCCTCGCCGAGGCGGGCGCGCAGATCGTGGTGAACGACGTGCTCCCGATCGACCGCGACGGCCTCTACCCGGACGACCGGCACCTCGACTGGCGGCAGGACGAGGTCGGCCGGGCCGACCATCGGAAGCTCTACGTGATCGACGGTGGGATCGCGTGGACGGGCGGCGCCGGGCTCGAGGACCACTTCGAGAACGGCGGCTTCCACGACGTGATGGTGCGGGTGACGGGCGACGTGGTCCGGCAGGCGCAGGCGGCCTTCCTGACGAGCTTCCGCGGCCACGGCGGCCCGCTCCCGTCCGACCTCGCGCCGCTCTTCCCCGAGCCGGACGAGGCGGGGACGATCCCCATCGCGGTCGCGCAGGTCATCCCCGGCGGCTTCGTCGCCGCCCCGCAGGCGATCCGCGAGCAGATCGACGGCGCGCGGCGTCGGCTCGACGTCATGAACCCGTACGTCACGGACCGCGACATGCTCGAGCGCATCCTCGCGGCGGCCCGCCGCGGCGTCCGCGTGCGCCTCGTCGTCTCCGAGACCTCGAACAACCCGCAGGCCAGCGCGGCGCTGCGGCACCGGTACGACGACCTGATCGCGGCCGGCGTCGAGATCTGGGAGGTCCCGGGGACGGTCGTCCACGCCAAGGTCGTCGTCGCCGACGACGTCGTGAGCTTCGGCACGGTGAACCTCGACGCGTGGGCGCTGTACCGGAACTCCGAGATCATGATGATCGCCCGGAGCGCCCAGACGGCGGCGCTCTTCGAGGAGCGCCTGTTCGAGCCCGACATCGCGCGCGCAGCGCCCGGGGAAGCCACCCTCGGGCCTCGGCGAGGGCTTCGAGAGCTGGCTCTGGGACAAGCTCACGTACGTCCTGTGAGCATTCGTCTCCGGAACAGGGGAGAATCGCGCCCGTGACGAGCGCCGACACCGCCGCAGCGCGCGCAGGGGGCGCGATGGTCGTGCTGCTGACGCTCGCGTCGGGCCAGTTCCTGATGACGCTCGACAGCTCGGTGATGAACGTCTCGATCGCGACCGTCGCGGAGGACGTCGGCACGACGGTGACGGGGATCCAGGGCGCGATCACCGCCTACACGCTCGTGATGGCGGCGCTGATGATCACGGGCGCGAAGGTGGGCGCCCTGATCGGGCGCAAGCGGGCGTTCGCGATCGGCTGCGTGATCTACGGCTGCGGCTCGTTCACGACGTCGATCGCCCAGAGCCTGCCCGTGCTCCTCTTCGGCTGGTCGTTCCTCGAGGGCGTCGGCGCGGCGCTGATCCTCCCGGCGATCGTCGCGCTCGTCGCCGGCAACTTCCCGGCGGCGCGGCAGGCCCGCCGCCTACGGGATGGTCGCGGCCGCCGGCGCGATCGCCGTCGCCGTCGGCCCGCTTGATCGGCGGCTTCTGCACGACGTACTTCTCGTGGCGCTGGGTCTTCGCGGGCGAGGTCGTGGTCGTCGCGATCATCCTCGTCCTGACGCGCAAGATCGCCGACGCGCCGGTGGAGGAGCGGCCGCGCTTCGACTTCGTCGGCGCCGTCCTCTCGGCGCTCGGGCTCTCGCTCCTCGTGTTCGGCGTGCTGCGCTCCGGCGAGTGGGGCTGGATCCAGCCCAGGCCGGACGGGCCCGAGTGGGCGGGCCTCTCGCCGACGGTGTGGCTCGTGCTCGCGGGCCTCTTCGTGATCTGGCTCTTCTTCCGCTGGCAGGCGCGAGTCGAGGCGCGCGGCGGCGAGCCGCTCGTGCGACCGGACACTGCTGCGGAACAAGCAGCTGAACGGCGGGCTGATGATGTTCTTCTTCCAGTACCTCGCCCAGGCGGGCCTCTTCTTCGTCGTCCCGCTCTACCTCTCGGTCTGCCTCGGGCTCTCGGCGCTCGCGACCGGCGCGCGGCTCCTGCCGCTCTCGCTGACGCTGCTGATCGCCGCGATCGGGATCCCGAAGCTCCTCCCGGACGTCTCGCCGCGGCTCGTCGTCCGCTGCGGGCTCCTCTCCCTCCTCGTCGGGACGGTCGTGCTCCTCGCGACGCTCGACGTGGACGCCGGCCCGGAGATCGTCTTCGTCCCGATGCTGCTGATCGGCCTCGGGATCGGCGCGCTCGCCTCGCAGCTCGGCGCGGTCACGGTCTCCGCCGTGCCCGACGACCAGAGCCCGGAGGTCGGAGGCGTCCAGAACACGATGACCAACCTGGGCGCGTCCATGGGAACGGCGCTTGCGGGCTCGGTGATGATCGCGGCCGTCACCTCGGCCTTCATCCTCAACATCCAGCAGAGCGACGCGATCCCGAACCGGGTGAAGTCGGACGCGCAGGTCGAGCTCGCGGGCGGCGTGCCGTTCATCTCGGACGCCGACCTCGAGGCGGCGCTCGACGAGGCCCGCGTCGACCGGCGCGCCGCGGACGCGGCGATGGAGGCCTACGCGGACGCGCGGCTCGACGGCCTGCGCTCAGCACTCGCGATCCTCGCGCTCTCGTGGTCGTGGCGCTCTTCGCCGCGCAGCGCATCCCGACGACGCAGCCGGGGCGAGCCGGGCCATAGTCGCCCCGGCCGTTTGCCGGTCGGGCGGCGGGGTAGCAGTGAGGCATGGCGCGGACGCTCGACGCCGCACTCTCGCTCCCGGCGACCGCCCTGGGGGTGCGGGCGGCTCGGAACGCCGTCGATGCGGCCATCCGACGGCTGTCCCGCGACGACGACCTGCTCTGTGACGTGCGCCTCTGCGTCTCGGAGGCCGTGACGAACGTCGTCCGGCACGCCTACGACCAGCGCGGGGACGCGTCGGTCGACGTCACGGTGCAGCACGAGCGGAACGAGGTCACCGTGACCGTGCGCGACCGGGGCCGGGGCCTGACGGCCGGCCGGCCGTCGGACACGGGCGGCTACGGCCTCGAGATCATCGACGAGCTGACGACGCGCCACGTGATCCGGACGAGCCCCGGGGACGGCACCGAGCTCGCGATGGTCTTCGAGCTCTGTCGCCCGACTCAGGTCCGTTCGGTCGCGCGCGTCAGACGCGCCGCCGCGCGGGCCTGACGCTCGTACGGGCTGCGGTCGTAGCCGGTCCGCAGGTAGCGGAGCGGCATCCCGATCGGCCGATGCTGCATCTGCCACACGTGGCAGAGCTCGTGCGTGACGAGGTCGTCGGAGACCCCGGGGTGGCGGAGGAAGATGACGCGGTGGGTCGCGAAGCCGTCGTACCGCCGCCACGGCGGCAGGCGGAAGAGCCAGGGCGCGTGGACGATCCGGATGCCCTCGATCCGCACCGGCCGCGGCCACCAGTCGAGCCGGTCGAGCCGCTCCTTCGCCCGGACGAGGCGGGGGTCGGGGATCCGTGCCTGCACCGGGCCGCTCATCGCCGAGCGCCGTAGCGCCGACGGGCCGCGTCGGCGAAGAGCAGCCGGGAGCCGCGGCGCTCCCAGACCGCGACGTCGAGGGCCGAGGTGACCGTGAGCGCGGCCATCCCGGCGAGCACGCCCGCGAGCACGGCCGCGAGGATCGGCTCGAACGCGAGCGAGATGGCGAGCAGGGCCGTCACGACCGCGGTGCTCGGCAGGAGCGCGGCGCCGAGCGCGCGCACGAGGCCGCCGCTCCGCTCGGCGCCCGCAGGGAGCTCGTCGATGCCCTGCTCGGCGAGTGCCCAGCGCTGGCTCGAGACGAGCCCGACGATGCTCCCGCCGGCCCCGACGGCGAGCGCGACCGCAGCGGCGTCCGGCTCGGCCCCCGCTGCGAGGGCCGCGAGGAACCCGAGCGCGCCGAGCCCCAGGCGCACCCCCGCGAGCGCGAGCGCGAGGTGCAGGACGCGGTGGACGCGGGGAGGCACGAGGCGTGACGCTACCCGTGCGGTCGACGCACCTCGTCCAGGGCGACCGTGATGGCAAGAGAGTCAGTGCGGCGGCGAAGCCGACGCCTTCAGGGGTGTGCCCCGCCGAAGGCGGGGATCAAGCCGCAGGATTCGGCTCCTGCCGAATCCTGCTGGCGAACTAGAGAATGATCGGGTCGAGCACCAGCACGGCCGAGAGATCCTGGGCCTGCGTGTACTCGTAGCGGTAGAGCTTCGACCTCGTGATCCGGTTCAGCGTCTGCATCTCGCGCGCCGGGATGCCACCGATCGAGGGGGCGCCCGGGGCCATCGTCTGCGAGAGAGGCCGTGAGAGCTCGTCCTTGACGTCGGAGCGGCGGAGGAAGACGGCGCTCCCCGGGGACTGGCCGCCCGGCGGCGGCGGCAGGAAGACCGTCACGGAGTCGACGTCGTCGAGGTACTTGAACGTGTAGAGCGAGAGCTCGAGGGCCTCGCGGCGGAGGAGCGAGTGCCGGGCCTCGGAGGCCTCGCCCTGCGAGATGGAGCACGCGTCGCCGAGGCCGCAGAGCACGTACTGCATGCTCTTCGAGGCGTCGACGAGCGCGATGTCGTCGTCCTCGGCCTTGCCGGTGGACGCGTCGGGCCGCACGGCGATCGCCCGGACGGGGATCGGGTTCGTCTCCTGGTCGCCCCCGCCGGCGGTCACGGTCGGCGGGCCTGCCAGCGCGACGACGAGCTGCTCGCCGTCCTGGAAGCGATACCTCGTCGAGACGTGGTCGGCGATCTGGCGCACGCGGGCCGTGTTGCTGCCCTCGGGCTCCCATCGCGACCACACCTGCTTCGGCGTGTCGTCGGGGTTGGCGACGAGCACGACGAGCGCTCCGAGGCCGAGCCCCGCGATGAGCGCGAGCACGATGTAGATGACGCCGAAGCGGCGCCTGTAGCCGCTCTGGCGAGCGCGCTCCTCGCGCGGGGTGACCGAGTCGTCGATGGGCTCTGCCGCGCGATGCGTCGACGAGCGGCCGCTCCTGGCTGGGGTCGCTCATCGGCGCTCGATCTCCCGCGGCCCGGGGCGCTGCTGCTGGGGCAGCGAGAAGAAGGGCGGCGGCCAGATCGCCTCGTCGCCGTAGTCGAGCTCGGGGATGCGGATCCCGACGGAGTTGAGGAGGTCGAGGAGCTCGTCGCCGAAGATCTCCTTCCGCTCCATCAGCACGTCGGCGACCTTCTCGACGGCGTCGCGGTTCGTGATCGCGAGGTTGTGGGCGACGACATACGACTGCCCGATGATCTGGGCGCCCAGCCGGCGCTTCGACGGGTCGGAAAGCGCGCCCGCGACCGGGTCGGGGTTCATCGGGCCGCCGCCGCTGCCGATCCGGTTCATGATCTGCAGCCCGATTCCCTCGAGGCGCTCGAGGACGCGCTGCCGCGCCTCCTCGTCGGTCTCGTCGTCCTTCGGGGTGACGTGGAACGGCTGCGGGCCCATGGCCGAGCCGCCGACCATCAGGGCGGTGCGGTAGGTCGCCGACATCACGTCGCCGCCGACGCCGGTCGAGTTCTCGTTGTAGAAGACGCGCTCCGCCGCCATCGCGCCGAGCGTCCAGACGAGCTGGGCGAACTCCTCGCTCTGGAAGCGCGCGAACCGCTCCTCCTTCTCGCGGGCCTGGTGGTGGCCGCCCGAGTCGCCGCGGCGCTTGATCGAGAGCCGGGTCGACTCGAAGTCCTCCATGAACGCGTGTCCCGCGATCGCGTGCCCGGCCTCGTGGATGGCGATCGCCCGGCCTTCCTTCTCGATGTACTCGATCCCGATCGCGGTGCCCGACTCGAGCGTCGTGATCGACTCGACGAGGTCGCCCCAGCTGAACCGCTCACGTCCCGAGTGGTGGGCGATCGTCAGCGCCATCGACGTGACCTGCTCGATCATCGCGGGCGAGTAGCCGTTCGTCACCCGCGCGATCTCGTCGCGGCGGCGCGGCATGTCGAGGTCGGGCTCGTGCGAGACCTTGTTGATGTAGAGGTCGATGATGTCGAGCCGGTCGTTCTTCGTCGGCGTGCGGAACCAGACGTGCCGGCCCATCCGGCCAGGGCGGATCAGCGCCGGGTCGAGGCGGTCGATCGGCACGTTCGTGGCGCCGATGAAGTAGACCTGCTCCTTGCGCGGGCTCGGCGCGGGGATGCGCAGCGACTTCCCGCCGACGCGGCGCGGGACGATGAAGCTCGCGTCGAGCAGCGTGTTCGTCCGGTTCGTGAAGACGCGGCGGAAGAACGGCGGGTTGTCGATGCCGTCCATGACGACGAGCAGCTGGTTGAGCGCCATGCCGCCCATTCCACCGCCCATGCCGCCGGGGAACATGAACCCGTAGAAGCGCATCATCGAGGCGGCGAAGCCGCTCGGGCCGATCGTCGGCGTCTCGCGGTGGGCGAAGAGCTTCTCGCGCCAGGCGCGCGTCTCGAGGACCAGGTCGCCCGAGGGGTTGAGCGCTCCCCACGGACCGAAGAAGAGATCCTCGTGCGGGCTCATCGGCGACAGCGGCGGGACGTTGATCGCGCCGCCGAACCCCGTGCCGAGCGCCTGGCGGCGCATGCCGACGGCGTCGATCTCGTCGATGAAGACGATGCAGGTGCCGCCCCACTTGCGGGCGGCGCGCTTCGCCTTCCAGGCGAGGTAGCGGACGACGATCGCGTCGATCCCGATGAAGGTCGCGGCGAACCCGGAGCCGGGGATCGAGACGAACGGCGAGTTGAACCCGGTCGCGAGCGCCTTGGCGAGCATCGTCTTGCCGGTGCCCGGCGGCCCGAAGAAGAGGACGCCGCGCTCGCGCTTGCCGCCGTGGCGCTCGAACTGCTCGCCCGACTGCCAGATCGAGACGACCCGCCGCACCTCCTCCTTCGCCTCGGCCTGCCCGCGGACGTCGTCGAGCTTCACGCCCCACTGCGCGTCGCCGGGCTCGAACGTCTTGATCTGCGAGATGTTCATCGCGAGCAGCGGGCCGAACAGGATCCCGAAGTTCGCGATGAAGAGGAAGAAGACGAAGACGACCTGGATCCAGAGGGCCGGCGACGAGAGGACGTTGCCGATCCCGTCGAGGATGAAGCCGATCGTGCTCCACCACGTGCCGCCGTTGAAGAGCCAGACGACCGTGATGATCACGACGAAGAAGACCGCGATCTTGAACCAGAACCGCCAGAACCAGGCGCGGCGGCGCCCGACGATGTCCTCCTCGCGGAGCGCCTGGCTCTCGATGCCGAAGAGGCTCGGCGCGGGGATCAGCCGCCGGAAGAGAAGGTCCGCGAAGCCGCGGAAGACCACCACGATCGCCAGCGTCGCGAGGAGCGCCTTCCACCAGACCATGTCGTTCTGCTGGGTGAACCAGACGTAGAGCGCGGGGGAGGTGATGACGGCGACGACCGTCGCCGCGCGCGTCAGGCGGCGCCAGCTCGAGGCGAGGTTCTGCGAGACCTCGGACTGCGGCAGCCCGGGCATCGGGGCGTCGACAGTTGCCATCTGCCAAGTGTACGCAGGCCGTTTGCGGGTCAGTTGTTGGCACCGTGTTAAGGGGTTGCGGCACGGGGAAGCAGGGACGCGTTGCTAGCGTCAAGCGCATGACGCAAGCGACGCTCCACACCAGCGAAGGACCGATCGAGCTCGAGCTCTATCCCGAGGCCGCGCCCAAGACCGTCGACAACTTCACGCGGCTGGCCGGCGAGGGCTTCTACGACGGGCTCTCGTTCCACCGGGTGATCCCGGACTTCATGATCCAGGGCGGGTGCCCCAAGGGCGACGGCACGGGCGGCCCCGGCTACACGTTCGAGGACGAGTTCAACGACCACAAGGTCACGCGCGGCGCGCTCGCGATGGCGAACGCGGGGCCGAACACGAACGGCTCGCAGTTCTTCATCGTCACCGCCGAGGCGACGCCGTGGCTGGACGGCAAGCACACCGTCTTCGGGCGTGTCACCTCGGGCCAGGACGTCGTCGACCGCATCTCGGCCGCCGACCGCGACGCCCGCGACCGGCCGACCACCGACGTCACGATCGAGCGCGTGCAATTGAGCTCGCGAGCGGGATCCGCGGAAGCGGAATCCCGCCGCTGATCCTCTAGTCGCGAGCAGGAATCCGCCGAGCGGATTCCTGCCGCTCGATCCCCGCCTTCGGCGGGGCACACCCCTGAAGGCGTCGGCTTCGCCGCCGCAACTGCCTCTTTGCCAAGAGGGCCGCGCGTTAGGCTCACGCTGCTGGACCTGAAGGGCAAGACGGCGGTCGTCACCGGCGCGTCGTCGGGGATCGGCGCCGCGACCGTACGGCAGCTGCGCGACGCGGGCGTCCGCGTCGTCGGCGGCGCGCGGCGGGTCGAGAAAGTCGAGGCCGACGTCGCCCTGCCGCTCGACGTCACGGACGAGGCGTCGAGCCGCGCGTTCGTCGACGCGGCGGTCGAGGCTCTCGGCGGGATCGACATCCTCTTCAACAACGCGGGGCTCGCCCTGGGCCGCGCGCCGTTCACCGAGTCGACGGCCGACGACGAGGCGACGGTGCTGCACACGAACGTCGACGGCGTGCTCCGGATCACGAGGCTCGCGCTGCCGCACGTCCGCGACGGGGGCCACATCGTCTTCATGGGGTCGATCGCAGGGCGCCAGGCGTACCCGAACGGCGCCTCGTACATCGCCTCGAAGTTCGCCGTGCGCGGCTTCAGCTACGCGCTCCGCGAGGACCTGCTCGGCCGCCCGATCCGCATCACCACGGTCGACGCGGGCCTCGTCGAGACCGAGTTCTCGGTCGTGCGCTTCTACGGCGACCAGTCGAAGGCGGACGCCGTCTACGAGGGGATCGAGCCCGTCACCGCGGAGGAGGTCGCCGACTGCGTCCTCTTCGCGCTGACCCGGCCCGCGCACGTCAACCTCGACGAGATCGTGATCAAGGCGATCGCGCAGTCGAGCGGCGCGCGCGTCGTCCGCGCCGAGCCTGCCGGCTAACCCTCCGTGCCGCTCAGGTCGCCGTACGACGGCGAGATCCTCCGGCTCGCGCTCCCGGCGCTGGGCGCGCTCGCGGCCGAGCCGCTGTACATCCTCGTCGACACCGCGATCGTCGGCCATCTCGGACGCACCCAGCTCGCGGCGCTCGGCGCCGCCGCGACGGCGCTCGGCGTCCTCGCGACGTTCAACTTCCTGCAGTACGGGACGACGGCGCAGGTCGCGCGCGCGACAGGCGCGGGCGAGCATGCCGTCGCCCGGAAGCTCGGGGCGCAGGCGCTGTGGCTCTCGCTCGGCGTCGGCATCGTGCTGGCCGTGACGATCGCCCTCCTCGCGGGGCCGATCGCCGCGCTCGTCGGCGTCGAGGGACGGACGGCCGACCAGGCCGAGACGTATCTCCGCATCGTCGCGATCGGCATCCCGTCGTTCTTCCTCGCGCTCGGCGGCCAGGGGTACCTGCGCGGGATCTCGGAGCTGCGCGCGCCGCTCGTCCTGATCGTCCTCGGCAACCTCGTCAACGTCGTCCTCGAGCTGCTCTTCGTCTACGGCTTCGGCTGGGGGATCGAAGGCTCGGCCTGGGGAACCGCGATCGCGCAGTCCTGCATGGGCGCCGGGTTCGTCTGGCTCATCGTTCGTCACGTCGGCCGGGACGACCTGGCGCCGGTCGTCGCGCTCGCTCGCCGCCTGGTCTCGGTCGGGAAGTTCCTCTTCGTGCGGACCGCGTCGCTGATCGCCGCCTTCCTGCTCGCCGGCGCGGTCGTCGCCCGCTTCGGCGACGCCGAGCTCGGCGCGTTCCAGATCTCGTTCCAGCTCTGGATCTTCCTCGCGCTCGTGCTGGACGCGATCGCGATCGCCGGGCAGATCATCGTCGGCCGTGAGCTCGGGGCGGGGAGGCCCGAGCGGGCGTTCGCGGCCAGCGTCCGGATGATCGGCCTCGCCGTCGCGGTCGGGACGGTCTTCGCCGTCGCGCTGCTCGCGCTCTCCGATGTCCTGCCGCGCCTCTTCACCGGCGACGAGGCCGTCCTCGCCCAGTGCGCGCTGCTGTGGCCGATCTTCGCGCTGATGCAGCCTCTGAACGGCGCGGTGTTCGCGCTCGACGGCATCCTGATCGGCGCGGGCGACGGGCCGTACATCGCCGGGTCGATGGTCGTCGCGTTCGCCGCGTGCACCGTCGTCCTGGCCGTGACCGTCGCGGCCGACTGGGGCATCCGCGGAGTGTGGGCGGCGATCGGCGTCCTGATCGTCGTCAGGCTCGCGACGATGGGCGCCCGCTTCGCCCGCCGGCGCTGGCTCGTCACCGGCTGGGCATGATCCCCTCGTGGAGGCAGGAGGCCAGAACGTCCTCGGCGGGCCGCTCGAGCCGTGCGGCTTCGACCCGGTCACGGGCTTCTGGCGCGACGGCACCTGCCGGACGGGCGGCCAGGACGTGGGCATCCACGCCGTCTGCGCGGTGATGACCGACGAGTTCCTCGCCTTCAGCGCGTCGGTCGGGAACGACCTCTCGACGCCGCGGCCCGACTGGGGCTTCGCGGGACTGCGCGCCGGCGACCGCTGGTGCCTCTGCGCCGGCCGGTGGCAGGAGGCGCTCGAGGCGGGCGTCGCGCCTCCCGTCGTCCTCGAGGCGACGCACGCGCTCGCGCTCGAGTTCTCCTCGCTCGCCGACCTCGAGGCGCACGCCTCCGTCGACTGACCGGCGTCAGGCCGTGGCGGCCTCGGCGCGCTTGCGCCAGTAGCGCTCCAGGCCCGCGAAGCAGTGCGTGACGGGCGCCGCGCGGTCGTACGCGTCGGCGTCGTCCGGGTCGGAGGCGGCGACGTCCGCGCGGGCCGCCGCCACGAAGGTCGCCTCGTCCATCCCGTGGGCGACGCGCTCGGCCCACTCGTGCAGCGTCTCCCGGAGGGCGGCGACGTGGCGCTCGACGTCGTCGAAGACGCCGAAGTGGACGAGCGCGACGCGGGCGGGACGGCGCCGCTCGAGCTCGTCGAGCGTCCGCTCCCACGCTTCGAGGTCGACCTCCGGCGGGGGCGTGGGGGCGAAGACGAACCGTCCGGGCGCGATCCGCACGCCGAGCGCGTCGCCGTTGTAGAGCGTCCCGTCGTCGTGCAGGTAGGAGACCTGGTGGGAGGCGTGGCCCGGGGCCGGGATGCACTCGAGCCCGAGCACGTCGTCGCCCACCACGCGGACGTTCGCCTCGGGCACGGGCGCGAGCTCGCCCCAGAGCTCGTCGAAGGCGTCGCCGTACAGGCGCCGCGCGCTCGCCTCGAGCCTCGTCGGGTCGACGACGTGCGGCGCGCCGATCTCCGAGACGTGGACGATCAGGTCGGGGTGCTCCCGCACGAGCGTCCCGGCTGCCCCGGCGTGGTCGAGGTGGATGTGGGAGAGGAGGAGGTGGCGCAGGTCGCCGAGCTCGACCCCGCGGGCCGAGAGCGCCTCGCGCAGCGCCGGGAGGCAGCTCGTCGGGCCGCAGTCGAAGAGCGCGAGCCCGTCGTCCGTCTCGACCAGGTACGAGGCGATCCGGCGGGTGTCCCCGCAGTGCAGGAGGTCGAGCGGCTCGGCCATCGAGAGGACGCTACCCGCCGATGAGTTTTGGTGTCCGGCGGGGTCGAACGGGGTATCACATGACGTTCACGCCAAAGGAGGCACGCATGCCTACCCCAACCCTCGTCGTCGGAGCCCCGTGCTGGATCGACCTGTACAGCTCCGACACCGCGAAGGCGACCGAGTTCTACGGCACGGTGTTCGGCTGGGTCGCCCAGTCGCCGCAGGAGGGCTTCGGCGGCTACTTCACGTTCACGAAGGACGGCAAGCACGTCGCCGGCTGCATGGCCAACGACGGTGAGCAGGGGATGCCCGACACGTGGACGATCCACCTGATGACCGACGACGTGGACGCGGTCGCGAGCCGGACGTCCGCGAACGGCGGCCAGGTGCAGTTCGAGCCGATGCAGGTCGCCGAGAACGGCCGCTCGACGATCGTCGCCGACCCCGGCGGCGCCCATGTCGGCGCGTGGGAGCCGGGGCAGATGAAGGGCTTCGAGGTCACCGGCGAGAACGGCACGCCGAGCTGGTTCGAGCTCCACACCCCGTCGTACGACGCGTCCGTCGCGTTCTACCGCGACGTCTTCGGCTGGGACGCCCACACCGTCGGCGACACGCCGGAGTTCCGCTACACGACCCTCGGCGAGGGCGAGAGCGCGCTCGCGGGGATCATGGACTCGACGGGACACGACCCTGACGGGACACCGGCCTACTGGATCCCGTACTTCCGGGCCGACGACGTCGACGCGACGCTCGAGGCGATCAAGGCCGCAGGCGGCTCGGTCGTCCGTGAGGCGGAGGACACGCCGTACGGCCGGCTCGCCGCCGCGAAGGACTCGACGGGGACCACCTTCAACCTCGTCGGCTGACCCGCTGCTGCCCGACGGGAGCTCGCCGCGTGCGGGCTCCCGTCGCGGCGCGGCCTAGGCCCGCGCCGGGACCTTCGCGAGGGCGTGCTCGAGGTCGGCGACGAGGTCGTCGGCCGCCTCGATCCCGACCGAGAGCCGGATGAGGTTGGACGGCGCGGCGAACGGCCCGGTCGCGGTCGACGCGTGGGTCATCCGCGCCGGGTGCTCGATCAGGCTCTCGACGCCGCCGAGGCTCTCGGCGAGCGTCCACACCGACGTCCGGGCGACGAGCTCGACTGCCTCCTCCTCGCTCCCGACCTGGAACGAGACCATCCCGCCGAAGTCGCGCATCTGGCGGGCGGCGATCGCGTGGCCGGGGTGGTCGGGCAGCCCGGGCCACAGCACGCGCTCGACGCGCGGGTGGCCGGCGAGGAACTCGACCACGGCGCGTGCGTTCGCGCAGTGGCGGTCCATGCGGACCGCGAGCGTCTTGACGCCGCGGAGCACGAGCCACGCGTCGAAGGGGCCCGGCACGGCGCCGAGCGACTTCTGGAGGAAACGCAGCCGCTCCGCGATCGTCGGGTCGTTCGTCCCGGCGAAGCCGCCGATGACGTCCGAGTGGCCGCCGAGGTACTTCGTCGTCGAGTGGAGCACGATGTCCGCGCCGAGGTCGAGCGGGCTCTGCAGGTACGGCGTCGCGAACGTGTTGTCGACGACGAGCAGGGCGCCCGCCGCGCGGGTCGCGGCCGCGACCGCGGCGATGTCGACCACGTTCAGAAGCGGGTTCGTGGGCGTCTCGAGCCACACGAGGCGCGCGTCGCCGACGAGCGCGGCGGGGTCGGCCGAGAGCTCGGCAGGCGTCGCGTAGGTGAACCGCCAGCCCTTCGGCTCGTAGACCTGGGAGAACATCCGGTACGTGCCGCCGTAGACGTCGTTGACGCAGACGACGCGGTCGCCCGGGTCGAGCAGGTGCATGACCGACGTCGTCGCGCCGAGCCCCGACGAGAACGCATGCCCGTGGGCGGCGTTCTCGAGGGAGGCGAGGCACTCCTCCAGCGCGGTGCGCGTGGGGTTCGCGACGCGCGCGTAGTCGTAGCCCTTGTTGACGCCGACCGCCTCCTGCGCGAACGTCGAGGTCTGGTAGATCGGCGTCGTCACCGAGCCGGTCGCCGGGTCGGGCTCCTGCCCCGCGTGGATCGCGCGCGTCTCGAACTCCATCGCGGCAATCGTAGCCCCGCTCAGCCCGAGCGCAGAGCCCGCGCCCAGGCGCGCGGGAGCCGGCTGGGGAGCTCCACGGACGTCGCGCCGACCCAGCGCGCCAGCTCGTCGATCGCGGCCCGGACCGGCGCGCCGGCATCGTCGGGCGCGCCGCGCTCGGCCCAGAGGCCGTTGACGCGGAGCACGCCCGTCTTCCGGTCGAGGACGGGGTCGACCCGGCCGACGAGCTGGGTGCCGTGGAGGATCGGCAGCACGTAGTAGCCGTACTCGCGCTTGGCCGGCGTCACGTACATCTCGAGCCGGTAGTCGAAGTCGAAGAGCTCGCGCGCGCGGTCGCGGTTGTAGACGAGCCGGTCGAACGGGGAGAGCAGGACCGTGCGGGCAACCCCGGGCTCGCGCCCGAGCAGGTCGCGGTGGGCCCACCACTCGCCGTCCAGCCCTGCGACCCGGACCGGGACGGCGACCTCCTCGCGGACGAGCGCGCGGAACGCGGCGTCCGCCCCGGGTGGGTTGCCGTCGAGCTGGCGCCCGAACTCGCCGCGGCGGGCGACGCCGATGCGGCGGAGGCCGCCCTCGACGACGGCGCGGGCGACCTCGGCCGGCCGCCAGCGCGGCTCGTCGCGCGGCAGACGCCGCTCGGCGAGGTCCCAGACGCGCTCGTTGCCATCCCGCCCCGCGATCGCGATGTCGCCCCGGAACCAGAGGATGTCGAGCATCCGGCCGAGCGCCTTCCCGTCGTTCCAGCCTCCCGTCCGCCACTGCACGGCCGCGCGGTCCTCGAGGTCCCGCGAGAGAAGCGGCCCGCGGCGCCGCAGCTCGCGGAGGACGTACCGGCGGAACGCGGCGTTCGCCGCGAGCCACTCGCGGACGTACCGCGCCCGCGTCAGGTCGCCGCGCGGATACCGGCGCATGGACTCGCGGTGGATCCCGTAGTCCGTCGTCGGGACGATGTGCGCCCAGTACTCGAAGAGCGTCGCCCCGCTCGAGCGCGCCGGCCAGCTCCGAGACGTCGTACGGGCCGAGCCGGCTGAAGAGCACCATGCGCTCGGCCCGGGCGATGGACGCGACGGGGTCGACCTGCACGGAGCCGAGCGCGCGGACGACCTCGGTCACGGTGCCCGGTCCCCGCCCGTCCAGCAGCTGGGCCGCGACGGCGAGCCGGCGCGCCTCGGCGACGGACAGCTCGGCCTGTGCCGTCACCGGACGACGCGCTCCAGGCCGATGAGGCGGCGGAGCCGGTCGAGGGCGCGGTCGAGCGCCTCGTCGAGCGCCTTGCTGGCGCGCACGCCCGGCTCCCGGTGGAACACGCGGACGACGAGCTCGCCGCGCGCCCGCTCCGACTTGAGGTCGGCGCGGCCGACGATCCGGTCGCGCCAGAGGAGCGGGAGCACGTAGTAGCCGAACCTGCGCTGGGGCGCGGGCTTGTAGACCTCGATCAGGTGGTCGAACCCGAGGGCCCGCCGCGCGAACGGGCGGTCCCAGAGCAGGTTGTCGAACGGGGAGAGCAGCACGGCGCCGGCCGGGGCCGGAGGGTCGAGCGGCGCGCCCGCGGCGACCAGCACCGGGGCGCCGCCGTCCTCGACCGCGTGGCGCTCGAGCAGCCCGTCGCCGACCAGGGAGGCGACCGCCGCGCGGACGCGCGCGACGCCGCCCTTCAGGCGCCAGTGCTCGACGACGCCGCTCTCGGTCAGGACGCCGCGGGCGCGGACGGCCCGGAGGGTGAGCTCGCGCAGGCGCTCCGGCTCGGGCGGCGTCGGGGCGCCGAGCACCGTCGGCGAGAGGACGCGCTCCGGGAGGTCGTAGAGGCGCTGGAACCCCTGGCGGCCCGCGACCACGAGCTCGCCGTGGTTCCAGAGCAGCTCGAGCATCTGCTTCGCGGGCTTCCAGCCCCACATCTCGCCCTGCCGCGCTGCGCCGTCGAAGTGCCTCGAGCCGAGCGGCCCGCGGCCGCGGATCTCGTCGAGGACGTGCTCGCGGAGGTGGGGGTGGGTGCGGTCGATCTCGCCGTACCAGCGCCTCCCGCCGACCTCCATCGCGGGCCGGAGGAGCGGCCAGTCCTCGGCGGGCAGCAGGCACGCCTCGTGCGCCCAGTACTCGATCAGGCGCCCGTCGCCGAGGAGGCGGCTGACCGCCGTCCGTGGGAACGCGCCGACGCGACCGCCGAGCGCGATCCGGTGGCTGCGCTCGACGGTCGAGATCGAGTCCAGCTGGACGCACGACAGCTGCCGCACGGCACGCTCGACCTCCGCGGTGGTGCCCGTGCGGTGCCGCGGCGCATAGCCCTGGGCCGAGATCGCGAGCCGCCGCACGGCGGTGAGGGACATCGCGGCCGGCACACGGGTGTTCTACACCGCGGGTTCCGACCGACCCGCCTGTCACTGTTCGGCCCGATGCGCAGGTTCGTCCTGGTGTGCCTGGTCATCCTCGCGGCCGCCTACGTCATCGGAGTGCCGTGGTTCCTCCTCACCGACGACGACCCGCTCCCCGAAGGGGCCGATGCCGTCGTCGTCCTGTCCGGGCCCGACAACCTCGTGTCCGCGGGGGAGACGCTCGTGGGCGGCGGGATCGCCCCGACGCTCGTCGTCTCGGCGAGCCGCTCGGGGGGCGGCGACTATCGGGCCGACTACTGCCGCGCAAAGCCGGACGACGTCGTGTGCATCTACGCCGGCCCCTTCTCGACGCCCGGCGAGGCACAGGCGATCACCGAGCTCGCGAAGAACCGGGACTGGGACACCATCGTCCTCGTCACGACGCAGGTCGACCGCCAGCTGGCGGAGCGCGTCTTCCGGCGGTGCGGCGACTTCCGGGCGGTCGCCAGCGGCGTCGACCAGCCCTGGTGGCGAGACATCGTCGGCGTCCCGCTCGAATGGCTGAAGCTCGCGGTCGCCGAGACCGTCCGCCGAGGCTGCTGAACCGGCGGCTATCGTCGGGCGATGGCCGGCGACGAGCCGCTCGACACCGAGGAGGAGCTCCGCGAGAAGCGGGACCAGGAGCTCATCGAGCTCCTCAACGAGATCCGCGTCGGGCTCTCCGGCGCGAGCGTCCTCTTCGGCTTCCTCCTGATCGTCCCGTTCAGCGCCGCCTGGGAGAAGACCACCCGCGAGATGAAGACGGCGTACGTCGTCTCGTTCCTGATGACCCTCGTCGCCGTCGTGGCGCTGATGGCACCGACGGTCTACCACCGCCTCCGCTGGCGCGAGCGCAACAAGGAGCGCATGCTCCGCGCCGCCAACCTCTCGACGATCATCGGGATGACCGCGCTCGCCCTCGCGATGACGGCGGGGGTCTTCCTCGTGATCGACTCGGTCGTCAGCCAGGGCTGGGCGATCGTGATGACGATCGCGTCCGCGGTCGTCTTCGTCGGCCTGTGGCTGGTCGTCCCCCTCACCGGGCGGTACGACCGCTGGGACGACCACCTCGACGAGGACGGTCGGCCGTCGCGCGAGGACGCGGCGGGCCGCTAGCTCACTCGCCCGGCGTCTCGCCCTGGAGGATCGCGGCGAGAGTCTCCGCGTCGATGTTGCCTCCCGAGACGATGCAGACGACCCGGCCCTCGCCGCCGTGACCGGCGAGCGCGGCGGCGAGCGCCAGCCCGCCTGCGCCCTCCGCGACGACGCGCGCCCGGGTCGCGAGCTGACGGACGGCCGCGGCGGTGTCGCGGAGCGGCACGGCGACGGCACCCGCGAGCAGCGGCCGGGCGCGCTCCCACATCGCCGGGAGGAGCGCCTTGGAGCCGGCGCCGTCGACGAACGAGGCGCGGTACTCGACCGTCCTCGGCTCGCCCGCCGCGAACGACGCGGCGAGGGGCGCACCGGTGTCCGGCTCGCATGCGATCACCTCTGTCGCGGGCGAGACCGCCGCCAACGCGCTCGCGATGCCGGTCGAGAGCCCACCCCCGCCCCAGGGCACGAGCACGGTGTCGATCGCGTCGAGGCGCTCGGCCAGCTCGAGCCCGATCACTCCGTTGCCCGCCATCACGCGCTCGTCGAGCACCGGGTGGACGAAGAGGCCGCCGAGCCCGGGGTAGGCGCCCGCCTCCATCGTCTCCCACCAGCGGTCGAAGGGGACGAGCTCGACGCGGCCGCCGAGCCGCTCGATCGCGTCGAGCTTCGCGCGAGGCGCGTGGTCGGGCGCGACGACGGTCGCGGGCACCCCGAGCTCGCGCGCGACCCAGCAGACGCCCTGCGCCATGTTCCCCGCGCTCGTCGTCCAGACCCCGTCGCGCCACTCGGACGCATCCGCCTGGCGGATCGCGCTCGACGCGCCGCGCAGCTTGAAGCTGCCGATCGGCTGGAGGCACTCGAGCTTCAGCCAGAGCTCGCAGGGCGCGTCGAGCTCGAGCCGCACGAGCGGGGTCTCGACGACGACATCGGCGGTGAGCGCCCGGGCGCGCTCGATCGCCTCGAGCGGGATCAGAACGGCACCTCGACGCCGAGGCCCAGGTCGCGGGCGCGTCCGACGCACAGGGCCGCCGCGGCGAGGTCCTCGACGGCCAGGCCGAGCGACTTGAACACCGTCAGCTCGTCGTCCGAGCTCCGCCCCGGGTGCGCCCCGACGAGGAGCTCCCCGAGCTCGGCCCGGATGTGGTCGGGCCCGATGCCCGCCTCCTCGACCGCCCGCAGGTAGTCGCCGGACTCGTTGACCGTCGACTCTCGCCGGTCGACGAAGAGCGACGCCTCGGCGACGACGGCCGCCTCGAGCTCGCGGGCGGAGGGAACGGACGACCCGACGGCGTTGACGTGCGCGCCCGGCGCGAGCCACGCGCGCCGGAGGATCGGGTCGCGTGCGGCCGTGCACGTGCAGACGATCTCCGCGTCGGCGACAGCCTCCTCGACGGTCGCGCAGACGACCGCGTGCGACTCGAGCGCGAGCGCCTCGGCGTGCGCGGGATCGCGGCTCCAGACGCGGAGCTCGGGGTCGTCGACCACGGTCCGCATCGCGTGCGCGTGGGAGCGTCCCTGGACGCCGGACCCGAGGATCGCGATGCGACGCGCCCCGGGCCGGGCGAGGAGCTTCGTCGCGACCGCGGACACTGCGGCGGTGCGGATCTCGGTGATCGCGGACGCGTTCAGCACCGCCTGCAGAACGCCCGTCGCGCCGTCGTGGAGGAGCACGGCGCCCTGGTGCGGGTCGAGCCCGTGACTCGCGTTCGCGGGCGCGATCACGATCTCCTTGAGCGAGAACAGCGGGTTCGTGCCGCCGCGGTGCGCGGGCATCAGCCCCAGGAGCTGCTCGCCGCCGGGGCGGAAGACGAAGCGCAGCGGCATCGCGAGCTCGTCGCGCGCGAGCGCCGCGAGCGCCTCCTCCATCGCCTCGATGCACGACTCCATGTCGAGGACCGCCCGCACGTCCTGCTCCGAGAGCACGAGCATGCTCACGCCGCGATCGCCTCGATGCGGGAGACCTCGTCCGCCGCGAGGCGGAGCCCGACGGCTTCGGTGACCGGCGCCAGCTGCGCGACGGTGTTCGGCCCGACCACGACGGCGGTGACCTCGGCGACCTCCAGCAGCCACGCGATGGCGAGCGCGGCGAGCGACGCCCCCCGCGCCGCCGCGAGGCCCTCGAGCTCCTCGAGCGCGTCGAACGTCGCGTCGTTCCGGAACCGCTCGCTGCCCTCGGGCCGCATCGTCATGCGCGTGCCGGGCGGGGCCGGCTCCCCGCGGCGGTACTTGCCGGTCAGCCAGCCGCCGGCGAGGGGGCTGTAGGGCGTGTACCCGAGCCCGTGCTCGTGGCAGAGCGGGAAGACCGTCTCGCGGTCGTCCTGGACGAGCAGCGAGAACGCGTTCTGCACCCACTCGTAGCGGGTGAGCCCCTCGAGGGCCGAGAGCTCGAGCGCCTCCGCGAGCTGGTCGGCGGTGAAGTTCGAGGCGCCGACCGCGCCGACGAGGCCGTCGCGGACGAGGTCGTCGAACGCCTGCAGCGTCTCCTCCTGCGGCACGTCCGGGTCGAAGTCGTGGGCGAGGTAGAGCGGGACGCGCTCGAGCCCGAGCCGGAGCAGGCTGGACTCGAGCTGCCGTCGGATGCGCGTCGCCCGGAGGCCGCGGTCGGCTCCCTCGGTCATCGGGTTGAACGTCTTCGTGGCGACGACGACCCGGTCGCGGACCTCGGCCCCCTTCGTCGCGAGCCACGCCCCGATGAACGACTCGCTGCGGCCGCCGCCGTACGCGTCGGCCGTATCGAAGGTCGTGACGCCGAGCTCCCACGCCTCGTCGAGCAGCCTGAACGCCTCCTCGCGCGTCGTCCCCTGACCGAAGAACGCCGGCGCGGAGCCGATGCCGCCGAAGTTGCCGCAGCCGAGGATCACCCGCGAGACGGCGACCCCGCTGCGTCCGAGCGCCCGCTCCTCCACCGGGCGATCGTACGTGGCCGCCTAGCCCGCGTCCCGCAGCTCGCGTCGCCAGACGAGCCGGAGGCCCGACCACGTGGCGTCGATCGCGGCGACCTTCGTGTCGACGAGGCCCAGCGGGAGCGCGACGTCGCGGACGACGTCCTCGGTGACGTCGGTCGGCACCTTCGAGGCCCGCTTCGGCCAGGCGACCCAGAGCATGCGGTCGGGGAAGATCGCCCGGCCGAGCGCCTCGACGTGCCGGGCGAGCTCCTCGCGGGCGACCGTGAAGACGAGGACGACGTCGGCTGCCGCCGGATCGGCGACGCGGCGGGCGCCGGCGGGAAGCTCACCGAGGAGGGCGTCCGCGTCGTCGGGCCCCGCGACGATCGCGAACGTGCCGCCTTCGGCGATCCCGAGCTTCCGCGGGAGCGGCGTGCCCGAGTAGCCGCTCATCCCCCGTCGGGCGCGGTCTCCGCGAAGGCGCGGTACGCGGGCGCGAGGGCGTCGGCGAGGTCGACCTCGCCGACCCGGATCCCGCTCCGGCCCAGGCGCTTCACGACCGCGCCGGCCGGCAGCGGCCGCGTGGGCGGCGGGACGGGGATGGGGCCGGCCTGCCACGGATCGTCCGACCGCGCAGCGCGCGGCAGGGCGGGCTCGCAGCCGCGGAACCGCAGGAGGAGCGACGGATCCTCGTCGAGCGCGTGCGCGACGACGAACGCGAGCGCAGCGACGTGCTTGCAGACCGGGGAGCGCTGTCCGTCGGGGCACGTGCAGCTCCGCCGCAGCAGGCGCGACGACGGGACGAGGGCCTGCTCGAGCTCCGTCTCCATCCAGTGCGCGAGGTGGACGGACTGCGTCACGCCCTCGACGCCCTGCTCGCGCTCGGGGCGGCCACGTGCCTCGCGCACGACGCGCGCCCAGACGGTCGGCGGGACGGGCGCCGCCTCGAGCGACACGGCGTAGAACCCGCCGCTCGAGCTCGCGACCTCGCCCTCGATTGCTCCCTCGGCGACGGAGACGGCGCCGACGCCGCCCGCGCGGGCGAGCTCGCGTCCGCGGGCGGCCCGCTCGGAGCCCTCGTCCGGCACGGCCGCGCTCGCGAACCAGCGGGCCCAGGCGCCGGACCCGATCCGGTCGTCCCCGGGCGGGACGACGACCGGGAGGCCGTCGTTCAGCGTCACGGGCCTCACGCGGCGGCTCCCACGGCCTCGGGGGCGAGGGCGACGGCGGCGCGGATCGCGTCGAGGTCGAGCTCGCCGAGCCAGTCGTCGGCGCGACCGGCGAGCACCTGCGCGGCGAGCTCGCGCTTCGCGTCGAGCAGCTGGTCGATCCGCTCCTCGACCGTCGCCGTGCAGACGAGGCTCGTGACGTGGACGGGCTTGCGCTGGCCGAGACGATGGACGCGGTCGGTGGCCTGCTGCTCGACCGCCGGGTTCCACCAGCGGTCGAAGTGGATCACGTGGTTCGCCGCCGGGAGGTTGAGCCCGCGGCCGCCGGCCCGCAGCGAGACGACGAGCAGCGACGGGCCGTCCACGCGGTCGAAGCGGGCGAGCAGCTCGTCGCGCGCCCGCGCCGAGAGACCGCCGTGGAAGAAGCCGACGTCCCGCCCGAGCCGCGACCCGAGATGGGGCGCGAGGCGCCCGAAGCCCGGGTACTGGGTGAAGACGAGCGCCTTGTCGTCCGCCGGGACGTCCGCCAGCAGCTCGACGAGCCGCTCGAGCTTTCCGGAGCGCCCCTCGAGCGGCCGGCCGGTGGGGACGACGAGCTCGGGGTGATTGCAGAGCTGCTTCAGCTGGCCGAGCATCGCGAGCACGGCGCCGCGGCGGTCGAACCGGCGCTCGTGCTGCTCGATCTGCGGCAGCCAGCGGTCGACGACAGCCTGGTAGAGGCCCGCCTGCTCGACCGTCAGGTTGCAGCCGACCTTGGTGATCGTGATCGGCGGGAGCTCCAGGTCGACCTCGGGCGCGTCCTTCGTCCGGCGGAGGACGAACGGCCCGACGAGCGCGCGCAGGCGCTCGAGGGCATGGGCGTCGCGCCGCACCTCGATCGGGCGCGCGAAGCTCCGCTCGAACGCCTCGCGCGACCCGAGCAGCCCGGGGTTGACCAGCTCCATGATCGCCCAGAGCTCCCCGAGGCGGTTCTCGATCGGCGTGCCGGTGAGCGCGAGCGTCCGGTTGCGCGGGACGCGCCGCAAGGCGCGGTGGCGCTTCGTCCGGGCGTTCTTCACGTCCTGCGCCTCGTCCAGGAGCAGCCGGTCCCACGTGATCGCCGCGAGGAGGTCGGCGTCGCGTGTCGCGACGTCGTAGGACGTGATGACGACGTCGTTGCTCGCCGCCGCGGCGAGGAACGCCGCGCCGCGGAGCCGCGTCGGCCCGTGGTGGACGTGGACGCGCAGGCCGGGCGCGAACCGGGCGACCTCGCGGCCCCACTGTTGCGAGACGCTCATCGGGCAGACGACGAGCGTGGGGCCGATCCCGGGGTGCTCCTGTCGCTCCGAGACGAGCGCGGCGATCGCCTGCACCGTCTTGCCGAGCCCCATGTCGTCGGCGAGGATTCCGCCCACCCGGAGGTCGCCCAGCAGCCGGAGCCAGCCGTGGCCCCGCTCCTGGAACGGGAAGAGGTCGTGGCGCATGCCCGGCGGGGTCGGGAGCGACCGGTACCGGCGCTCGCCCGCGTCGGCAAGCAGCTCGTCGAGCGCGGCATCGAGCCGGACCTGGCCGAGCTGGACGCCCGCCTCGTCGGTCTCGAGCCCGGCTGCGGCCCGCGCGAGCTCGATCACGCCGACCGACCGCTCCCGGCGCTCGAGGAACCGCAGGGCGCGCTCGACCTCGGCGGGCCGGAGCGTGTGCCACCGTCCGCGCAGGCGGATGAGCGGCTCCTTCGAGGCGGCGAGCTCGGCGAGCTCCTCCGGGGTCAGCTCGACGTCCCCGATCGCGAGCCGCCAGTCGAACGACGCGATCGCCTCGCGGGTCAGGATGCCGCTCGACGGGGCGGCCGGGGTCGTAGCGACGAGGTTGACGCTGATGCGGCTCGCCGTCGCCACCCACTCCCGGGGCAGGCGCACCGGGACGCCGAGCTGCTCCAGCCGCGGGAGCCCCTCGCGCATGAAAGCGCCCACCTGCGCGTGGTCGAGCTCGACCGCGCTCGGCGGATCGCCGCGGAGCTCGATGCCGGCGCTCTCGAGGACGGGTGCGATCAGCTGCAGCCGGAGCTCGAGCGCGCGCCGCGGGTCGCTCTCGCGCAGGAACGCGAACACCTCGTCGCTCCCGTCGCGCAGCAGGCTCGCGGGGAGCGCGAGCGTCGGGTCGTCGGCCGCCTCGAGCCAGAGCTCGAGGACGACGGCGCCCTCCCCGGCGCCCGCTTCCGGCTCGTCGAGGCGGAGGCCGAGGTTCCACGGCGCGCGCGAGCGGCGGGAGAGGCCCTCGTCGACCCACGACGCGAGCCGTCGCTCGAGCGCGGGGTAGCCGGCGTGCGCGGGGAGCGCGGGGCTCGGCGCGGCCAGCCCCGCGAGGAAGTGCTCGACGGCGCTCGAGGCGCGCCGGCCGGCCGCCGCAGGAACGAGCGGCACGGTACGCAGTGCCCGCCGCGCGAGCTCGTCGACCGCGCAGCCGTAGAGGTCGTGGACGAATGCATCGGTGTCGCCGTCGAACGCGTCGGCCGCCGCCGCGGGCGCAGCATGCGCGAGCGCCGCCAGCTCGTCGCGCACCCGCTCGTCGAGCGTGGCACCCCAGAGCGCGTGCCAGCGGCCGTCGGCCGCCTCGAGGTGCGGGTGCACCAGACCCGACGCGACGGAGCGCCGTGCAGCCCGGACGATCTCGAAGACGATCAGGGCGCTCCCGCCGGGCACCACACCCTCCGGCGGGTCGTCGACGAGGTCGAGCAGCTCGTCGAGCTCGACAAGCCGCGCGGCGACGCCGCGCTCGGCGAGGCCGAGGTCGGCGACGGCGGGCATCCCGAGCTGCAGGTCGCCCGCCGAGAGCGTCCCGTCGGCGCCCCGGACGAGCGCGAAGGCGCTCGCGTCCTGCTGCCACAGGAGCTCGAACGTCGCAGCCGCGTGCGCGGAGGCGTGGGCGGCGTGCTCGGACACGAACCTTCAAGGATAGGCGCAACGTCTGCTGTCGCCGCGGGCACCGGGAGGCGCGGGCGGTCGGACGGCCGCTCGTAGACTCGGGGCGTGTCGGCGACCTGCCCGTCCTGTGGCTCGACCGTGCCGCCGGGCAGCCGCTTCTGTCCCGCGTGCGGCACGAGCCTCTTCCGCGCCTGCCACGCCTGCGGCGCGGAGCAGCCGAGCTCGGCCGCCTTCTGCTCGGAGTGCGGCGTGGCGCTGCAGCCCGGCGCGCGCCGCGGGGGAGCGACGATCGACCACGAGGAGCGCCGCGTCGTGACGATCCTCTTCGCCGACCTCGCCGGGTCGACGGCGCTCGGCGAGCGGATCGACCCGGAAGACCTGCGCGCGCTCCAGGGAGAGCTCTACACCTTCATGGACGACGAGGTCGTGCGGTTCGGCGGAACGACGGAGAAGTTCGCCGGGGACGCGATCCTCGCGGTCTTCGGCGTGCCGCAGGCGCACGAGGACGACCCGGAGCGGGCCGTCCGTGCCGCGCTCGCGATCCGCGCGCGCTTCGGCGCGTTCGCCGGCCGCGTCGCCACCGCCCACGGCGGCACCGTGGGGATCCGCCTCGGGGTCGAGACGGGCGAGGTCGTCGCAGGTCGCGACGCCGTCTCGCGGGGCGAGCTGATGGTCACCGGCGACGTGGTGAACGTCGCCGCGCGGCTCCAGCAGCTCGCGGCCCCCGGCGAGATCCTCGTGGGCGAGCGCGCGCACGCGGCGACCCAGCGCGCGATCGGCTACGGCGGGCGCCGCTTGCTCGACGCGAAGGGGAAGTCCGAGCCGGTGCCGGCCTGGGATGCGCAGGTAGCGGGCGCGGGCGGCGGCCGGGAGGCCCGGGGGCCGTTCGTCGGCCGGGGCGACGAGCTCGCGCTCCTCCGGCTCGCCGCGAGCCGTGTCGTCCGCGAGCGCCGCCCGCAGCTCGTGACGGTCTTCGGGCAGGCAGGTGTCGGCAAGAGCCGCCTCGTCTCCGAGTTCGCGGACGGGCTCGACGGCGCCCGTGTCCTGACGGGCCGCTGCGTGCCGTACGGCGACGGCATCACGTACCTCCCCCTCGCCGAGGTGGCGGGGGCGCTCGCCGGGATCCGCGAGGACGAGCCCGCGGAGGCGGCCATCGCGAAGCTCGGGCGCGCGGTCGCGGAGACCGTGCCGGCGGAGCAGCGGGCGACCGTCACGGAGGCGCTCGGCTGGACGATGGGCCTCTCGCTGCCCGGCCGGTCGGCCGGCCTCGGATCCGGTGGGGAAGCGCGAGCCGCGCTCCACGAGGCGTGGACGACGTACCTCACGCTTCTCGGGCGCGAGGGGCTGCTGGTGCTCGTGATCGAGGACGTGCACTGGGCTTCCGAGTCGCTGCTCGACCTCCTCGAGCATCTGACCGCGGGTCTCGAGGACACCGCCGTCCTGCTCGTCTGCCCGGCGCGCCCCGAGCTGCTCGACCTGCGACCGACGTGGGGCACGGGCCGTCTGGACGTCTCCGCGGTGACGCTCGGACGGCTGACCGACGCCGACTCCGAGGGGCTGCTGCGCGCGCTGCTCGGCGCGAGCGAGATCCCCGACGAGGTGGCAGACCGCATCCTGCAGCCCGCGGACGGCAACCCCTTCTACCTCGAGGAGATGCTCGCGATGCTCGTCGAGCGCGGCGCGATCGCGCGGCGCGACGGCGGCTGGGTCGCGACCGAGGCGCTCTCCGAGACGAGCGTCCCCGACTCGATCCACGGGGTCATCGCGGCGCGCCTCGACCTCCTCGAGGCCGCGGAGCGGGAGGCCCTGCGGCGCTGCTCGGTCATGGGCCGCGTGTTCTGGCCGTCGGCCGTCGGCGTGGACGAGGACCTCGTGGCCGGGCTCGGGCGCCGCACCCTCGTCTCCGAGTCCCCCGACTCGGCGTTCTCCGGGCGCCGCGAGTTCGTGTTCAAGCACGCGCTGACCCACGAGGTCGCGTACGCGACGCTGCCCCGCTACGAGCGCGGCGAGCTGCACCGGCGCGCCGCGGAGTGGCTGGCCGAGGCAGTCCCCGACCGGCAGGCGGAGACGACGGAGCTGATCGCGTTCCACTTCGACGAGGCGCTCCGCTGGGGCGACGAGGCCGAGGGACTCCGAGAGCGTGCGTACGCGGCGGCGCTCTCGGCCGGCGACTCCGCGTTCCGGCGCGGCACGCCGGGCGCCGCGAGGCGCCTGCTCGGCCGCGCGCTCGAGCTCGCGGCGACGCCGGTCGAGCGTGCTCCGGCGCTCGTCCTCGCGGCGCACGTGGAGATCCACGAGGCCCAGTACGAGCGGGCGCTCGAGCACCTCGCCGAGGCGGTCGGGACCGCCGGGTCGGAGGGCGACGTCCAGCTGCTCGCCGACGCCCTGGGCCTCCGCGCGCGCGCCTCATGGCTGCGCGGGCAATGGACGGCTGCGCTCGAGGCGGCGGAGACCGCCGTGGCGAGCCTCGACGGGGAGCCCGAGTCGCCGTCGCTCGCCCGGGCGCTCGGCCGCCTCGCGCAGCTCCAGATGCTGCGCGCGCTGCCGTCCGCCGAGGCGACGTCCCTGGAGGCGATCGAGGTCGCGCGGCGCACGGGCGAGCGGGCGGCCGAGGCCAACGCCCTCATCAACCTGTTCACCGCCCGTTCGAACCGCGGTCTCCTGCCCGAGGCAGGCGAGGTCGCGGCGGTGGTCGACCTTGCGCGGGCGGCGGGCGCGCACGACGAGGCGACACGTGCGGTCGTCAACTACCTCTGGGCCGCCTCGGTCGTGCGGCCGCTCGCCGGAGTCGAGCAGTTCGTCTCGAACATGACGCCCTCACTCGAGCGAGGCCTCGCCGCGGAGCAGTACGGCTACTACCTCGAGCTCTCGCTCGGCGCCCTCGTCTACGTCCCCATGGGCCGCTGGGACGCTGCGGACGACGTCCTCGCGCACGGTGAGCCGTCGGTGGCCACCAACCGGCTGGTCTGGCTCTGGCTCGTCACGGGGCTCGCGTTGCGCCGCGGCGACCTCGAGCTCGTCGACCACCACCTGCCCGAGCTCCGCGCCAGCGCGCTCGCGAGCGAGGAGCCGCAGCGCATCGTGCCGATGGTCGGCGTCGCGATCCCGCGTGCAGTCGTCGCGGGCGACCGCAAGGACGCGAGCAACCTCGCGCAGATCGTGCTCGGGCTCCGTCGGTCGCAGTACTCCCTCTCGGCGCCTGCGCTCGCGGCGGTGCGCGGGCTGGCGGCGCTCGGCGACCGCGAGGCGCTGGAGCTGATCGTCGACGCGCTCGCGGCGGCGCCCGACGAGACGCGCGTCGTCACCGGCACGGCGCTCGCGGCTGTCGCCGCGCTCGAGGACCGACACGACGATGCCGCCACGGAGCTGCTCACGGTCGAGCAGACCCTCCGGAGGCTCGACCGTCACTACGACGCGGCCTGCGTGGCGCTCGACCGCGCTGCGAGCCTCGAGCGCCTCGGCGACGAGCGCGGCGCCGGCGAGGCACGCGACCGGGCGAACGCCTTGCTCGTGCCGCTCGGCTGCCGCTACCCGTACTGACCGCTAGTCGTCGACCGAGCTGGAGACGAACGCCGCGACGTCGTTGATCTCCTGCGCGGAGAGGTCGTCCTTGAAGGACGGCATCGCGCCCTGCCCGTTCGTGACCCGCTCGACGACCTTGTCGTACGACGGCGACGCGTCGTCGAGGTCGGGGCCGACGCTGCCGTTCGTCCCCGCCGCGGAAAGGGTGTGGCAGCCGCCGCAGCCGGCCGTCGCGAACACCTCCTCGCCGTTGGCGACGTCGCCCTCGACCGGCTCGTCGGTCGTCGCCCCGCCGTCCTCGTCCGTCTCGGTCCCGCCGGTGGTCTCGGTCACCGTGGGCGTCGCCGTGTCCTCGTCGTCGCCGCCGCACCCGGCGGCGACGAGGGCCAGGGCGACCACGACGAGCGCGCAGGCTGCGAAGAACCTCATCGACCACGATTCTTACCCGGCGCGGAGCCGGCGGCAAACGCCGTCAGGGGCCGAGGTGGACGATCGTCGCGCCATCGGCGGAGTCCGACTCGTGCGAGCCGACGAGCGGATGTCGCGCGAGCTCGTCGCGCACCGCGGCACGGATCGCGCCCGTCCCGCGGCCGTGGATGACGCGCACCTCGTCCCGCCCGGCGAGCGCCGCCGTGTCCACGAACGCGCGGAGCGCCTCGCGCGCCTCCTGGGCCGTCCGGCCGCGCAGGTCGAGCTCGGCGGGCGCGTCCGTCGGCGCCGGCGCGCGGATCGTGACGGCGGGCTCAGGCGGCGCGTCGGCGGCCGCGTCGCGATCCGGTCGGAGCCGGGCGAGGGGCACGCGGACCCGGAGGCCGCCGCGGCCCGTGACGACCGCCTCGTCCTTTGCGATCTCGTCGATCGTCCCGCGCACGCCGAGCGAGGGCGCGACGACGGGGTCGCCGGGCGCGAGCGGCGCGGTCACCGGGAGGGGCTCGTCCAGCTCGCGCAGCGCGCGCCCGGCGCGGGCGGCGCGCTCCGAGGCGGCCCCGAGGCGGCGGTCGCGCTCGCGCTCCTTCGCGAGCGCCTTCGGCGAGCTCGCCCGCCTTCGCTCCCGCTCGAGCCCGCGCGCGGCCCGGATCTCGGCGCGCAGCGCGTCGAGCTCGGCCCGGGTGCCCGCCAGCTCGCGCTCTGCCTGCGCCGTGGCCCGCTCGCGCTCGGCCTGCGCCGACGCGCGCACCCGCTCGAGCTCCGCCTCGAGCTCGGCCACCCGCTCGTCCGCCTCCTGCCGCGACCGCGTGGCCGCGAGGCGCTCCGCCACGGCGCTCTCGCGCTCGTCCGCCGCACGGCTCTCCGCCGCCTCGGCCTCGGCGAGCAGCTCGGCGACGCGCAGGCGCTCGGGGGCGACGTGCGTGCGGGCCGCCTCCACGAGCTCGTCGGGCAGCCCGAGCTGACCTGCGATGCGGAGCGCGTGCGACGTGCCGGGCCGGCCGAGCGCGATGCGGTAGAGCGGCGCGCCCGTGTCGGCGTCGAAGCCCGTCGCGGCGTTCGCGACGCCCTCGGTCGCGCTGGCCCACTCCTTGAGCTCCGCGTAGTGGCTCGTGACGACCGTCAGCCTCGCCTGTCGGGCGAGCCGGCCGACGAGCGCCCGGGCGAGCGCCGCACCCTCGACGGGGTCCGTGCCCGCCGCGACCTCGTCGAGGAGGACGAGCGACCGCCCGGTCGCGCCGCCGAGGATCTCGACGAGGTTCCGGACGTGACCCGAGAAGGTCGAGAGGCTCATCGCGATCGACTGCTCGTCGCCGATGTCCGCGAGCACCGCGTCGAAGACCGGGAGCTCGAGGTGGTCGGCTGGCGGTCGCAGGCCGCACTGGTGGAGAAGCGCCGCCAGCCCCAGCGTCTTGAGCGCGACGGTCTTCCCACCGGTGTTCGGGCCGCTGATCACCAGCGCGCGGAGCGAGCCGAGCTCGAGCTCGATGGGCACCGCGGTCGCCCGGTCGAGCAGCGGATGGCGGGCGCCGCGCAGGACGACCGTCTCTGCGATCTCGACCGTTGTGCCCCGCCAGCTGCGGGAGAGCCTCCCGCACGCGAGCGCGAGGTCGATCTGCGCGACGCTCTCGACGAGCGCGACGAGCGACGCCTCGTGCTCGCCGACCCGGCGCGAGAGCGCCCGCAGGATGCGTTCGACCTCCTCGCGCTCGGCGCTCTCCGCCTCGCGGAGCCGGTTCGACTCGTCGACGACGGCGAACGGCTCGACGAAGAGGGTCTGGCCCGACCCCGAGCTGTCGTGGACGATCCCGGGCACCGCCGCCCGCGCGGTCGCGCGGAGGGCGAGCACCGGCCGTCCGGCGCGCTCGGTGACGAAGTCGTCCTGGAGGTGCTCGCGGACTGCGGGTTCGCGGGCGAAGGCGCGCAGGCGCTCCGCGAGCCGCGCGCGACCGCCACGGAGCTCGCGTCGCAGGCGCCGGAGGGCGGGGGACGCGCCGTCGCGGAGGTCGGAGCCGTCGGGCTCGACGGCCGCCCCGAGCTCCTTCGCAAGGGCGCCGAGCGAGGCGTCGATCCCGCCCGCGATGGCCGCGAGCCGCGGGACCTCGTCGAGCGCGTCGAGCCCGGCCCGCGCGGCGAGCCCCGTCTCGATCGAGCGGGCGGTCGCCGACAGGGTCGCCGGATCGAGGACGCTGCCGCGCGCCGCCGTCGCGGCCGCGTCGGTGACGTCGGAGACGTCCGCGAGCTCGGGCTCGGCGGACTGCTCGAGCACCGCGATCGCCTCGCTCGTGAGGGCCTGCCGGCCGACCACCTCGTCGACGTCGTCCGTCGGCGCGAGCGCAACCGCCCGCGCCGCGCCCGCGGCGCTCTCGGCGAGAGCCGCGAGCCGCTCGAGGATCGCCGGGAGCTCGAGCAGTTCGAGCGCGTGCCGCTCCATCGCCCGAGTCTAGGGCCAGCCGCGAGCGGCTCTCGGCGGAGCGCCGGCCCTCACAGGGCCCGGACGAGGGCGGCTGCGATCGCGGCCACCGCGATGACCACGAGCAGCGGCGCCCGGAGGACGATCGCCGCGACGGCTGCGGCGATGCCCACCGCCCGTGCGTCGACGACCAACGTGCGGCCCGTGGCGAAGGTCGAGACGACGACGAGCGCCGCGAGCAGGGTCGGCGCGAGCAGCGCCACGACCCCTGCGAGCCGCGGAGGCAGCTGTCGCCCGCCGATCATCACCGGACCGAGCGCCTTGAAGACGACGGTGCAGGCCCCGATCGCGAGCACGACGATCCAGGGGTCGCTCATCGCCGCAGGCCGATGAGACAGGCGGCCGACGCCGCGACGATCGGGATGCCGACCGGGACGAAGGGCACGCACACGAGGGCGATCGCGGCCCCGAGCGCCGCAGCCGCGAGGCCCCGCCGGTCGTGGATCTGGCCTGCGAGCAACGCGAGGAAGAGCGCGGGGAACGCGGCGTCGAGCCCGAGCCGCTCCGGGTCGCCGAGCAGGTCGCCGGCCAGCGCTCCGATCCCCGTCGACACGACCCAGGTGCCCCACAGGACGAGCCCGGCGCCGAGGATCCGCGCCGGGTCGTATCGGCCGCCTCCGAGATGGCCGACCGCCCACGACTCGTCGACGATCAGCTGCGCGCGGAGCGCGCGCCGCCAGGCCGGCCCGTGCAGGGAGGGCGCCACCGAGAGGCCGATGGGGACGTAGCGGACGTTGAGCAGCACCGCGGCGCCGATGGCCGCCGTGAGCGTGCCGCCCGCCGAGACGAGGGAGGTCGCCGCGAACTGGGCCGAGCCGGCGAAGGTCGTCGCGGAGAAGACGACCGCGGAGACCGGCCCGAAGCCCGCATCACGCGCGAGGACGCCGAAGGTGAGCCCGAACACCCCGACCGCGAGCGCCAGCGGCGCGACCGCTCGCGCGCCGGCCCCGACGGACGTGCCATTCGTCGCGGACATCGCCCGCCCATCTTCCCGACGGCGGCGCGGCCCGCGGTGCGGTTAGCCCGAGATGTACTCCTCGAGGAACTTGATCTGGGCGCTCTGCTCCCGCGTCTGGAACTTCACGAGGTCGCCGATCGAGACGACCCCCATGACCTCGCGGGACTCGGTGAGCACGGGGAGGTGGCGGATGCGCCGTTCGGTCATCACCGCCATGCACTCCTCGATCGAGCTCTCGGGCGTCGTGTAGACGATGGGCGCGGACATGACCTCGCGGACCGGCGTCGTCCGCTCGTCGCGGCCCACGATCGCGACACGGCGCAGGTAGTCGCGCTCGGTCACGATTCCGACGAGGCGCCCGCCCTCGGTGACGAGCAGCGAGCCCACGTTGCCGTCCACCATCTTCGAGACGGCATCGAAGACCGTCGCCTCGGCGTCGATCTCGAGGACGGCCGAGCCCTTCGCTGCGAGGATGTCGGACACCTGGCCCATGCGGCTCCCTTGGTCGAGTGTTGCCCCTTCGACCATGGTGACAAACGTTACACGGCGGTGTCGCGCACCTCGGGGCTAGGCGGTTCCGAGCGCCTCGCGGATGCCGGCCGCGACGCCGGCGACGATCGCCTCGAGCTCGTCCTCGGTGACGACGAACGGCGGCGAGATCTGCAATGCGACTCCCCGCAGGGCGCGTGAGAGGACCCCGTGGCCACGGGCCGCGACCACGGCCGCCGCGGGGAGGCCCGGGTCGGCGGCGACGAGGTCGGGGTCGAGCTCGATCCCGGCCGCGAGCCCGACGTGGCGGATCTCGGCGACGCCGGGGAGCTCGCGCAGCGGCTCGAGCAGCCCGGCGAGGCGCGGCTCGAGCTCGGCGACCCGCTCGACCAGCCGCTCGCGCTCGAGGATGTCGAGGTTCACGAGCCCCGCCACGCAGGCGCCGGGATGGCCGGCGTACGTGCCGCCGTGGAGGAGCGGCGGCGCGGCGGGATCCCAGAAGGGCTCGCGCACGCGCCCCGAGACGACCACCGCACCGAGGGGGACGTAGCCGGAGCTGATCCCTTTCGCGCACGTGATCAGGTCGGGCGTGAAGCCGTAGCGCTCGCAGCCGAACCAGCGCCCGAGCCGGCCGAAGCCGCAGATCACCTCGTCCGCCACGAGCAGGACGTCGCGCTCGCGGCAGATGCGCTCGACCTCGGGCCAGTACCCGTCGGGCGCCGGGATCACGCCGCCCGCGCCGATCATCGGCTCGCCGATGAACCCGGCGGCGCGCTCGCCGAGCTCGTCGAGGACCCGGGCGAGATCGTCGGGGTCGTCGTGCGCGACCTCTGCGACGTCGCCGACGAGCGTGCCGTACCCGTCGCGGACGCCCGGGATGCCGGCGAGCGACGTCCCGTAGGCGTTCGTGCCGTGGTACGCGAAGCGACGCGACAGGATCACCGTCCGCTCCGGCCGGCCGAGGAGCGCCCAGTGGCGCCGGACGATCTTGGCCGCCGTGTCGATCGCCTCGCCGCCGCCCGTGCCGAAGAAGACCGCGGGGTCGGCGACCGGCGTCAGCTCGGCCACGCGCTCGGCGAGGCGCAGGGCGGGCTCGTTCGCGTGGTCGCCGAAGACGTGGTGCGCGGCGAGCGTCCGGAGCTGCTCGCCGACGGCGTCGGCGATCTCCGCGCGCCCGTGGCCGACGTTCGCGAACCACAGGCCGGCGGTCGCGTCGAGGTACTCGCGCCCGTCGGCGTCCCAGACGCGGCTCCCCTCGCCGCGGACGAGCACGAGCTCGTGCCCGTCGACCTTCCCCATCGCGGCGAAGGGGTGCCAGAGCCGCGTCGTGGTGGTCCGGGAGAGCGTGGTCACGGGACGACCAGCCTACTCGGGCGGGTGCGCAGCCCGCAGGCCTCAGCGGTGCTCGGGATCGCTCGGCGAGCCGCCGATCAGGTCGAGCAGGCGATCCTTCCGCGGCACCCACCGCGCCTGGTACCGCGCGTCGCGCTCCTCCGCGCGCCGGCGCCTCCTGCTGCCCGGCTTGTAGCGCCATCGCGCCCAGATCGACTTCGGCTTGCCGAGGCGGATCGCCCCGATCCAGGCGAAGACCCAGATGAAGACGCCGATCGTCGCGAGCAGGAAGCGACCCTTGAGCGCGGCGACGACCACGAGGGCGAGGTTGAGCGCGACGGCCACGGTCAGCGCCCACCGCGACGAGGCATGCGCGCCGGACGTCGGCGTCAGGTGGAGGAGCAGCACGCCGCCGAGGACGGTGCTGATCACCACGGCGTCGACCGACGATCGCCCCTCGGTCGACCAGTACACGTCCTGGAGGCGGAAGACGAGGGCGAACTCGTCGAGCACGAGCGCGACGCCCGAGCCGAACGCCGCCGCCAGCACGAGCTGCCAGTCCTCGCCGGGCGACAACCCGAACTCGAGCGCGCCGGCGGCGAACGCGAGCACGATCCCGACGACCACGTGGTGCAGGTGGACGCCGCCGACGGACCCGCTGCCCCAGCCTCGCCGACGGGCGAGCCGCGTGTAGGTCCGCGTCAGCGCGAACGTGACGAGGAACGCGAGGAGCATCACGAGCGCGGGCTGGCGGCCCGCTTCGTACACGTAGGTCTCGTAACCGGGGATGAACGGGAAGAGGTCCACAGCCGGGGGAGGGCTACGCGTGCCCCTCGATCGGCATCTCCATCGTCCGGCACGCGATCGTGACGCCGTCCGGGAGCTCGACCTCGACGTCGTCGAGGACGCGGAAGCCGTACGCGAGGTAGAGCGGCACGCCGGGCAGGGTCGCCATCAGCGCGAGCTGCGTGAACCCCTCGGCGCGCGCGGCCGCCTCGCACGCCTCGAGGATGCGCCGGCCGAGGCCCTTCCGCGTCCAGTCGCCGCGGACGAACATCGCGCGCACGCGGGCGGCCTCGGTGGCCGGGTCGAGGAGGCGTGAATCGTCCTGCCCCTCGCCGCTCCCCGTGTAGAGGCGGTCGCGTCGGCTCCAGCCGCCGCACCCGACGGGCTCGCCGTCCGCCTCGAGGACGAAGTACGTGCCGTCCACGAGCAGCTGCTCGTCGAGGGAGGCGACGAACCGCGCCGCGCTCGCGGCCTGCTGAGGGTCGTAGAAGCGCGGGAAGAGCGCCTCCGCCGATGTGGTCATCAAGGCGGCGATCGCCTCCGCGTCGGCGAGGGTCGCGACGCGGAGCACCGGCTCGTCCATGCGGCGACTCTACGGGCTCCGCGGGCCGATCCGAGGTCGACGGAACCGGGGATTGCGCAGATCGGCACACGCGCATTGCGGTGAGGGTGCCTGCCCCGCCTCGCGACCGAGGGTGAGGTCCAGCGGGTCCTCGCCCGCCCGCCGCTCGAGAACCTCCGCGACGAGTCGATCTTCGACCGCCGCAGAGGCTGAGCGCCGCGCTCGGCAGCGGCGTGAGACGATGGTGCCCGTGGCGTGGACCGAGTTCACGACGCACGACGATGGGCCGATGCTCGCGGGTCGGCGCGCCGGCAGCGGCCCGCCGGTTCTCCTCCTGCACGGAGGGCCCGGGCTCGGGTTCGACTACCTCCGCGGTCTCGCCGACGAGCTCGCCGAGGAGAACGACGTCGCGTGGTACCAGCAGCGAGGGCAGGCGCCGTCAGCAGCGGAAGGGCCGTTCACGGTGGCGGCGGATGTCGGGGACGCGCGCCGCGTGCTCGACGCGCTCGGCTGGCAGAGGGCGTACGTCGTCGGGCACTCGTGGGGAGGCCACCTTGCCCTCCACGTCGCGGAGGCGATGCCGGAGCGGCTCCTCGGCGTGCTCTCCGTCGACCCGCTCGGCTCGGTCGGCGACGGACGCTGGCCGGAGTTCGACGAGGAGATCTTCCGGCGCACGCCGGAGCGACGTGCGCGCGCGGGCGCGCGAGATCGACGAGCTGGCGATGGCGGGCGAGGCCGACGACGAGCTGTCGCTCGAGGGGATGCGCCTCGTGTGGCCCGCGTACTTCGCCGATCCCGAGCACGCGCCGCCGATGCCCGACCTGCAAATCGCGGGAGCGCGCTCTGCTGACATGGTGCCCTCGATCTTCGAGCAGCTTCCGGCACTCGAGGCCGGGCTGCCGGGGATTCGCGTCCCCGTCGGGTTCGTCCACGGCGCGCGGAGCCCGATGCCGCTCGCCGCCTCGACGGATGCGGCGGAGCGGATCCCCGGCGCCTGGGTCGAGGTGGTCGAGGGAGCCGGCCATTTCGTGTGGGTCGAGGCGCCCGGCGCCGTCCGCGCCTCGCTTCGACGCCTCACTGCCGGCTAGCGGACCGACGTCGCGGTCGACCGCCACACGCGGCTGAGCCGCTGTTCCCCGTGGCATCAGCCGGGCTCTCGCCCACGAGGACGGCCTGCTCACGGCGTCGTCGCGAGAGCCGGGTCCCGGCGGTGGTCGCCGCGGATGTCTAGGTCGGGAGCGGAGCCGGCTGGTCGCTGACGGGCGTGATCTCGCACGTCGTCACCGCTGCCCCGGGCCTGAGGAACGTCTGGAGATGCGCGATGTCGTCCGTCTCCACGACGAGGTACGTCGTGTGCTGCGGGAACGCCAGCCAGTAGCCGTGGATCGTGACGTCCTTCGACTCGCCGTCGAAGAGCGACCTCGAGCCCCCCTTGCCGTAGGGGCAATCCTGAGGCGCGTGCGTCTGCTTGATGTGAAAGAGCATCTCGAGGGCCTCCCGTCTCGTGGCGTCCGTCCCGCCGGTTGGCGTCGCGGCGATCGTATCGCCCTCTCGCCGAGGCGCCGCCGTCATGGTTCCGGACGCAGCGGCACAGGCCCGACACGAGGAGAGCCGCGTCGCCGCGGCTCTCCTCGATCACGTGAGCGCGCGGTGGCTCAGCTGCAGCCGGTGTTCGTGCCGCAGTCGCGGCACGTGTAGCACGAGCCCGTCCGCACCATGCGACCGCCGCAGCGGGCGCACTCGACGGCGTCCTCCCACTGGTTGAAGAGGGCCGTCTGGCCCGGAGGCGCCGAGTCGAACGCCTGGGCGGCGACGCCGGCGGCGGGGTTCTCGCCGTAGGCCGCGGCGAGCCGCGCCTTGACCTCCGGCGTGAGGATGCCGGCCTCTTCCTGCTGCTCGGCCGACAGGAACTTCTTCCCCATCCAGCGGAAGATGTAGTCGACGATGGACTTCGCGACCCGGATGTCGGCGTCGTTCGTCAGGCCGCTCGGCTCGAAGCGCATGTGGCTGAACTTCGAGACGTAGACGTCGAGCGGCACGCCGTACTGGAGCCCGAGCGAGACGGAGATCATGAACGAGTTCATGAGGCCGGCGAGCGTCGTGCCCTCCTTCGCGATGTCCACGAAGATGTCGCCGGGCGTCCCGTCCTCGAAGAGGCCGACGTGGATGTACCCCTCGTACTCGCCGACCTTGAACTTCCGGCCGACCTCGGTGCGGTCGTCCGGGAGGCGGCGGCGCTGCGGATGTGTGGACGGCAGCCCACCGGGGACGAGCGCTGCGACGCCGGCGGCCGCGTCCTTGGAGGACGAGAGGGGCTGGGCGACCTTGCAGTTGTCGCGGTAGATCGCGATCGCCTTGACGCCGAGCTGCCACGACTCGACGAAGAGCTGGGCGACCTCGTCGACCGTCGTCTCCTCGGGCAGGTTCACCGTCTTCGAGATCGCGCCCGAGATGAACGGCTGGACCGCGCCCATCATCTTCACGTGCCCCATGTAGTGGATGGCACGCTCGCCGATCGCGCAGTCGAACACGGGGTAGTGCTCCGACTTGAGGTGCGGGGCGCCCACGACGCCGCCGCGCTCGTCGATGTACGCGACGATCTCCTCGACCTCGCGCGGGGCGTAGCCGAGCTCGCGGAGCGCCATCGGGACGGTCTTGTTGACGATGGTGATCTCGCCGCCGCCGACGAGCTTCTTCGACTTGACGAGCGAGAAGTCCGGCTCGACCCCCGTCGTGTCGCAGTCCATCATGAAGCTGATCGTCCCGGTCGGCGCCAGGACGGTGGCCTGCGCGTTGCGGAAGCCGTGCACCTCGCCGATCTCGAGCGCCTCGTCCCATGCCCGTCGGCCGCCGACGAGCAGGTCGTCGGGAACCGACTCGGTGTGCTGGATGTTCCCGACCGCGGCGCGGTGCTTCGCGATCACCCCGACCATCGCGGCGCGGTTCTCCTGGTAGCCCTCGTGCGCGCTCATCCGCTTGGCCGTCTCCGCGGACTTCCGGTAGGCCCGGCCGGTCATCAGCGCGGTGATGGCCGCGGCGTACGCGCGCCCCTCGTCCGAGTCGTACGGCAGGCCGCGCGCCATGAGCAGGGCGCCGAGGTTCGCGTAGCCGAGCCCCAGCTGGCGGAAGCGCTTCGCGTTCCGGCCGATCTCGGGGGTCGGGTAGGACGAGTAGCCGACGGCGATCTCCTGCGCGAGGAACACGACGTCGACGGCGTGCTCGAACATCTCGACGTCGAACTCGCCGTCCTCACGGCGGAACTTCATGAGGTTGAGCGACGCGAGGTTGCACGCCGAGTCGTCGATGTGCATGTACTCGCTGCACGGGTTGGACGCGTTGATGCGCCCCGTGTTCGGCGACGTGTGCCACGCGTTGATCGTCGTGTCGTACTGGACGCCCGGGTCGGCGCACTCCCACGCGGCCGCGGCCATGTCCTTGAGGAGCTTCCGCGCCTCGATCGTCTCGACGACCGTGCCGTCGGTGCGCGCGGTCAGCGCCCACTCCTTGCCCTCCGTGACGGCCTCCATGAAGGCGTCCGTGACGCGGACCGAGTTGTTGGCGTTCTGGTACTGGATCGACGCCCAGTCGGCCGAGTCGAGCGACATGTCATAGCCGGCCTGCTCGAGGACGCGCGCCTTGCGCTCCTCCTTGGCCTTGCACCAGATGAACTCCTCGACGTCGGGGTGGTCGACGTCGAGCACGACCATCTTCGCGGCGCGGCGGGTCTTGCCGCCCGACTTGATCGTCCCGGCGGAGGCGTCCGCGCCGCGCATGAACGAGACCGGGCCCGAGGCGTAGCCGCCCTTGGAGAGCTGCTCCTTCGACGACCGGAGCCGCGACAGGTTGAGGCCGGAGCCCGAGCCGCCCCGGAAGATGATCCCCTCGCGCCGGATCCAGTCGAGGATCGCCTCCATCGAGTCGTCGATCGAGAGGATGAAGCACGCGGAGCACTGCGGCGCCTCCTCGAAGCCGACGTTGAACCAGACGGGCGAGTTGAACGAGGCGACCTGGTTGACCAGGATCGCCTTCAGCTCCGCCTGGAACGTCTCGGCCTCCTCGTCGGAGGCGAAGTAGCCGCCCTGGACGCCCCAGCCCGTGAGCGTGTCGGCGACGCGCGCGATCATCTGCTTGACGCTGCGCTCGCGCTCGGGCGAGGCCATGCGGCCGCGGAAGTACTTCTGGGCGACGATGTTCGTCGCGGTCTGCGACCAGAACTTGGGGAACTCGACGTCGCGCTGCTCGAACGCGGGACCGCTCTTGCCGGGGATCAGCGCGTCGCGCGTCTCCCACTCGATCTCGTCGAAGGGGTCGCGCCCCGGAATCGTGAAGTACCGCCGCGGCGCGACGCTCGCTTCCTCGTCGAGGACGCTGTTCACGTACTCCTCTTCCTGCGGTGCCTGCGTCGCCTGCTTGGCGGTGGCCATGCTGTCCTCCCGGGCCGAGTGTCGAGTTACTCCCCGCGCCGGGCGCGCAAGCGCGCGTCCTGTGAGCGGATCGGGGATGCTAGGACGCGGGTCGGACGGCACAAAAAAGCCGCTCTTTGCAGGAAAATCGCCCGTGCCTCCACCTCCGGAGTCTACCGGCCGGGAGGCAGGCGCCGTCAGCGGCGGCGCGCGACGGCCCAGCCGGCGGCGCCCGTCACGAGCAGCGTCCCGGCGAGCGCAGCGAGCACGATCACGGGGTAGGGCACGGCGCTCGAGACGTCGGCCGTCTGCGGCGCGCTCGCGAAGCGCGCCGGCGCTTCCCGCGGCTCGGCGGAGGGCCCGGCGTCCTTCGCCTTCGGCGGGGCGGCGGCCGCGGGCGTGCTCGGCGCAGCCTGGTCGGCAGCCCCATCCGTCGCGTCCTCCGTCGCGGCGGCGCCCGTCGCGACGGGCTCGTCCGCGGCGGTCGCGTCGCCGTCGCTGTCGCGGCCGCGGCGGGCGAACGCGAGCGCGCGCTCGATGTCGGCGTCGGCCTCCGAGTACGCGAGGACGTCCGCCGGGAGCGCCTTGATCGCAGCGCGGTAGCACGGCAGCGGATAGACGCCGTCGACCCGCCCGCCCGAGTACCAGTCGCGGATCACCCGCTGCGCGCAGGTCTCCAGAGACCCGGCGGACGCGAGCGGTGCGGCGATCACGAGCCAGGCGAGTGAGAGCAGGACGACGACGCGGCGGAACACGGGCATCTTGGGTGATGCCCGTTCGCGACGGCGCCGAAACCCCGGTCCGGGGAGCGGCGCGCTAGGCGGGGCCGGGTGGGCCGGGCGGGTCGCCCGGGCGGCGCGCCTGCGCACGGCGGCTGAGATAGCCGACTGCGCCGGCCGCGAGCAGGAGCAGTGCGAGCCCGCCGAGCACGATCAGAGGGATCGGCACGGACGACGGGCCGGACGTGTCGACGTTCTCCGCGGCCTCGCCGCCTCCGCCAGGATCGGCGGGGTCGGTCGGGCCGCTCGTGCCGCCTGCCGCCACCGGTGCTCGGCGTCGTCTCGTCGCCCGGCTCGTTGTCGTTCGGCTCGGCGCCCCCCGTGGGGCCGGGGTCCGGCTCGCCCGCGCGGGCGAACTGCAGGGCGCGGAGGATGTCCTCCTCGGCCCGCGAGTAGTCGAGCACGTCGACGGGCAGCGACCGGATCGCGGCCTGGTAGCACTTGAGCGGGTAGATCTTGTCGACCCGGCCGTCGCCGTACCAGTCGTCGACGATCTGCTCGGCGCACGAGAGCGAGCTCGCAGCCGTCGCCGACGGCGCCCCGGCAAGAGCGGTCAGCGAGACCAGCGCGATGAGCGCCGCGACGAGTGCGATGCGGGGTCGTGAAGCGTGAAGCACGTGATCGGAGCAGACGGGAGCCATGGTGAGTCTCCCCGGTCCGCGTGGGTCGGCGATCAGGGAAGGGTAAACGATGTGTAAGACGCCGTCGCACTTCTGCTCGCAGGGCCGTGGTAGCCTCGCCGCGTCATGGGCGCGGCCAGGCGACCCGCGCTCCGCGCTCGACGGGCCGCAGCATCGGCTCTCCTGCTTGCGATCGGCGTGCTGCTCGCCTTCGCCGCGTTCGCAGGCGAGGGGTCGCGCGACGACGCGCTCGCGACGGTCGGCGCGGCCGCGATCCTCGCCGCCGCCGCTGCGCTCGCGGCGGGCGCGCTCGGCATGCTGCCGCTCCGGCGCCTGGACGGGCCGGGCGTCGCGGTCGTCGTCGGCGCGACGGCGCTCACCGCCTGGGCGGGCTTCTCGATCGCGTGGTCGATCGCCGGCGACCGGTCGTGGGAGTGGCTGGCCCGCGGGCTCGTCTACGTGGCGTTCCTCGCGCTCGGCCTCGCGGCGGGGGCGCTCACGTCGGGCGCCCGCCGCCTGGCGGCGGTCGTGGCGGTCGTCGTCGCGGCGGCGCTCGCGTGGGCGCTGCTCGGGGTCGCCGTCCCGTCGCTCTTCGAGGACGGCGACCGTGTCGCGCGCCTCCGCGAGCCCGTCGGCTACTGGAACGCCCTCGCGCTGCTCGCGGACGGCGGTCTCGCGCTCGGCCTCTGGCTGGGCCGCACCCGCAGGCTCGAGCTCCGCGTCTGGGGGCTCCTCCTCGCGTACGGGGCGACCATCGCGCTGCTGCTCACCCAGTCGCGCGCCGGGATCATCGGCGCGGTCGCGGTCCTCGTGCTGTGGCTGGCCGCGTCCGACCGTCGCCTCGCCGACGCCCTGCGGGCCGTCGTCGCCGTGCTCCCCGGCGTCGCGGTCGCGGGCTGGGCGTTCACGCGCCCCGCGCTCGTCGAGGACGGCGCGCTCCGGGCCGACCGCGTGACGGACGGGCGGACGTTCGCGCTGCTGGCCCTCGTCGGCGGCGTCGTCGTCGCGCTCGCCGCCTGGCGGCTGCCGTTCTCACGGCTCGTCGTCGAGCGCGAGCGCCTCGTGCGCGGCGTCCTCGCCGTCGCGTGCGGCGGGCTGCTCGTCGTCGGGGTCGCGGGGGTGGCGGCCGCGGTCGGCAACCCCGTCTCGTGGGCGTCGTCGCAGCTCTCGGGCGAGGAGTGCGCGAACGACCCCGGGCGGCTCACGGATCTCTGCGCCAACAACCGCCCGGCCTGGTGGCGGGAGTCGCTCCGGCTCGCCGAGGAGAGGCCCCTCGTGGGCTCGGGGGCCGGCACGTTCGCGATCGCCCGGAAGCGCGTCCGCGAGGACGCGAGCTCCGTCAGCGAGCCGCACAGCGTGCCGCTCCAGCTCCTCGCCGACCTCGGCGCCGTCGGTCTGGGGCTCGGGCTCCTGGTGATCGGCGGCGCGATCGTGGGCGTCCGCCGCGGCGTCCGGCGCGCGCAGGAGCACGAGCGGCCCGCGGCGGTGGCGCTCGCCTGCCTCGTCCTGGCCTACGGCGTCCACGCGCTCGTGGACTACGACCTCGACTTCCTCGCGGTCACCGCGCCGATGCTCGTCGCCCTCGGGGGCCTGCTGGCGCTCGGCCGCCCGCACACGACCGTGCGGCTCGGCTGGGCGAGCGCGGCGATGCTGCTCGCGACCGCGGTGGCCGCGGTCGTCGTCGTCGTCCTGCCGGCGCTCTCCGAGCGTGAGGTCGAGCGCTCGCTCGACGCGGTCGACGCGGGCAACGTCGCGGACGCCGTCGATCGCGCGGACCGTGCGCGCCGGCTGAACCCCCTCGCGCTCGGGCCGCTCGAGGCGCTCGCGGTCGCCGCGGACGCCGCCGGGAACGAGCGGCTGGCCGTGGCGTGGTACGAGCGGGCGACCGAGCTCCAGCCGGAGAACCCGGACACCTGGTACGCGCTCGGCCTCTACCACTACCTCGCGACGGGCGACCGGTGCGCCGCGTACACGGCGCTCAACGCGTCGTACACGCTCGACCCCAACAGCAGCCGCTGGGTGCCGGGCGGGCCGCTCGACGTCACGCGGGACGCCGTCAACGACGGTGCCTGCGAGCGGTGAGCCTCAGGCGCCGAGGATGAGGACGGCGTGCGCGCCGGAGAGCTGGCGCGGCCGGATCCCGTCGAGCGGCGAGACGATCTGGACGCCGAGGTCGCGCGCCAGCCGACGGCCCTCCGCCGCGAACCCGGTGCGGTACATCACGATCGAGCGGGGGTAGTCGTGGCTCGGAGCGTTGCCGACGACCCCCAGGCGGTAGCCCCGGTGGGAGACGCGGGATGCGGCCGCCGCGGCGGCGCCCGTGCGGCCGTTCCCGTTGAGGACGACGACCTTCACCTTGCGTCGCGGGAGGCCGGGCTGCGCGGCCACGCTGCGGCGCGCGGCGGCCTTCGGCGTGGACGTCTTCGCGGCGACCGCCTTCGCAGCCCGCGTCTTCGCGGCGGGTGCGGCGGGCTCCGACCGGGCGAGCAGCGCGCCGCCGATCACGACCAGGAGCACGAGCTCGACCGCCGCGACGGCGGCCACGACGAGGGTCGCGGTGCGCCACGGACGGACGGCGACCTCGACGCGCTCGAGTCGGAGCGGGTGATCCACGGGTGACGGGTTCGCCCGTCCCCCGGCTACTCCTTCTCGGTGGCGGCGTGCGTCTCGGCGATGCCGGGGCCGAGGGCGACCTCGGCGGTGAAGCCCAGCTCTGCGGCGGCCCGCGACGTGTCGAGCACGCTCCGGTGGGCGTCTCCCGCGCGCGGCGGCCCGTGGACGGCCGGCGCATCGACGCCGACCGCCTGCTCGCACAGGCGGTGGAGCTCGGAGACGGACGTCTCGATCCCCGTCCCGACGTTGAAGACGCCGCCGCGGCGGCCGGCTGCGAGGAGCAGCGCGCGCACCACGTCGTCGACGTGGACGAAGTCCCGGGTGTTCGTGCCGTCGCCGAAGATCGTCGTCGGCTCGCCCGCGGCGAGCCGCTCGAGGAAGATCGCGATCACGCCGCCCTCGAGCGCCGCCGACTGGCGCGGGCCGTAGACGTTCGCGAAGCGGAGGACGACGTGCGCGCTCCCGTGGATCCGGTTCCAGCCGTCGAGGTAGAGCTCCGCGGCGCGCTTGGCGAGGCCGTACGCGGAGACGGGCAGGAGCGCCGAGTCCTCGCCGGCGGGCTCCTTCACGTCGCCGTAGATCGCGCCGCCGGTCGAGGCGAAGACGACCTGCGCGCCCGCCGCCCGGGCGGCCTCGAGCACGTTGACGGTGCCGACGACGTTGACCTCCGCGTCGAACGACGGGCGCTCCATCGACGTCCCGACGTCTGCCTGCGCCGCCAGGTGGAAGACGAGCTCGGCATCCGTCGTGAACGGCCGGCGGATGTCGTGCTCGACGAGGGTCGCCGCCCCGGCGAGGTGCTCGCGCCGGCCGGTGCTGAGGTCGTCGACCACGACGACCTCGTCGCCCCGCGCGAGCAGCGCGTCGACGAGGTGCGAGCCGATGAAGCCGGCCCCGCCGGTGACGAGCGCGCGCATCGCGGCAGCCTACTCCGAGCTGCTGGTCTAACGTCCGGCCGGTGTTCGTCACCTTCGAGGGCATCGACGGCTCGGGCAAGACGACCCAGGCCCGGCTGCTCGCGGAGAGGCTGGAGCGCGAGGGCGTGGACGTCGTCCTCACCCGCGAGCCGGGAGGCACGCCGCTCGGCGAGGCCGTCCGCGACCTCGTCCTCCACGGCGAGCACGTCGCGCCCTGGGCGGAGGTCGCGCTCTACGCCGCGGCCCGGGCGCAGCACGTCGACCAGGTGATCCGGCCTGCCCTCGAGCGCGGCGCAATGGTCGTCTGCGACCGCTACGTCGACTCGTCCGCCGCGTATCAGGGCGGCGCCCGTCGTCTCGGCGTGGACACGGTGCTCGAGCTCAACCTGACGGTCGTCGGCGGGCTCATGCCCGACCGCACGGTGCTCGTCGAGATCAGCCCCGAGACCGCCGCCGCCCGGGTCGGCGGCACCGGCGACCGGATCGAGCGCGACGGCGTCGCCCTCTGGGCGCGCGCCGCCGAGGCGTACCGCGACCTCGCGGCGCGCGACCGGCGACGGTACGTCGTCGTCGACGGCACGCGCCCCGTCGACGAGCTCGCCGAGGAGATCCATGGCCACCTTCGCTGACGTCCCCGAGCAGCGCGAGGCGAAGCGGCTGCTCGAGGCGGCGCTCGCCGACGGGCCTGCCCACGCGTACCTCTTCCACGGCCCGGCAGGCGTCGGCAAGCGCGTCGCCGCGGAGGCGCTCGCGGGGGAGCTGCTCGGCGACCCCCGGCGCGTCGACGCGCGGACGCACCCCGACCTGCAGGTGATCGAGGCGCTCGGCGAGATGATCCGCATCGACGAGATCCGCGCGCTCCACCACGACCTCCACATGCGGCCGTTCGAGGGCGACCGCCGCGTCTACCTCGTCTTCGACGCCCACCGCATGAACGACGACGCGGCGGCGAGCCTCCTCAAGGACCTCGAGGAGCCGCCCGCGTATGCGACGCTCGTGCTCGTCGCCGACGAGCTCGGCCCGCTGCCCGAGACGATCCGCTCCCGCTGCCAGCTCGTCCCGTTCCGCCGTCTCTCACGCGGCGCCGTGGAGACGTGGCTCGCCGCGCGGGTGCCCGAGCTCTCGGCGGAGGAGCTCCGCCTGCTGGCCCGCGTCGCCGGCGGTCGCCTCGACCGCGCCGCCCGGCTCCTGGACGACGAGGCGCGGGCGCGGCGAGCGGCACTCCTCGACGCCGCCCGGGCCACCTATCGCGACGAGGCGTTCGACCCCACGGCGGCCGCCGCGATCGTCGTCGAGGCGGGACAGGCGCTCGGCGCGGCGGCGCGCGACCGCGAGCGCGGGCTGGTCGAGGGGCTGGAGCTGCCCGCCCGCGAGGCCGAGCAGCGCGTGCGGCGCGCGGGCTTCGGCGCGGAGCGCGCCGAGCTCCTCGCGGCCCTCGACGACCTCGGCGGCTGGTACCGGGACCTCGTCGTCGTCGCAGGAGGCGCCGCGACGGCGGTCGCGAACGCGGACCGGCTGGACGAGCTCACCGAGGACGCGCCGCTCGCCGGCGACGGCGCGGCCGAGGCGGCCGAGGCCACCCGGGAGACGTGGCGCATCGCCGAGGAGTTCAACGTCTCGGCGCCGCTCGCGCTCGAGGCCCTCTTCGTCCGCCTCCGGCGGGCCTTCAGTCGGGCGGCAGTCCCAGCCGAACGGTGAAGCGGAACCGGCCCGCCTGCGCGCCGGTGTTGACGATCGACGCCTCGCAGTCGCCCGGCCCCATGCGCGGCAGGACGAGCGACGTCGGGCCGCCGCCGCTCAGGGCGCGCGCCCGGAAGGTCGAGCCGCACGAGACCGCGACGCGGCCCGCTCCCGGCCCGGCGCCGCGCAGGGTGCCGACGAGGTGGACACGGCGGTTCGGGCCGAGGAGCCCGAAGTCGACCGAGACCCGGTCGTTCGGCCCGAGCGTGCCCTGGCGCGTGATCACGACGGGCTTCAGTGCGGGCCGCGCGTTCCCGATCACCGGCGGCTCGGCGAGACCGAGGTCGGCGAGGATCGCCTGCTGCACCGTCGGGCTCGGCCGCTCGAGCCAGCGGATCTTGTAGCGGCCCTTGAGGTTCGTGTAGGCGTAGTCCTCGGCGAACACCTCGCCGATCGACCGGTCCCAGCCCACCTCGTAGCGGTCGCGGACGCTCTGCGCGCCCACGAGGAACGCCATCCCGCGCGCCTTCCACCAGAGCGGCGTCCCGTTCGGCTCGTCCAGCCCGCCGTGGCGTCTGCTCGCGTCGACGTGGTGCCCGTACTCGTGCACGACCGTGTGGGCGATGTCGTCGCTGCGGCCCGCGGGGACGACCATCGTGCCGCGGTTTCCGCGCTGCCGCGTGTAGCAGCCGGCGGCGTAGCTCGCGCAGCGCGTGCGGATCTCGTCCCAGTCGACGATCCGCACCGTCACGCGCTCGATCTCGTTGCCGTGCGCCGCGCGGCGGAGGAGCCCGGCGTACCAGCCGACGTCGGCGTCGGTCCGCACGTCGAAGCGGATCGTCCGGCCCTTCGCGTCGCGCAGGACGACCTCCCGTGCGGACGCCACCCCGGCGAGCGCCAGCGCGGCGAGCGAGACGAGCACGGCGACGGCGAACCGGCGTGCCATTGCCTCCAGGGTAGGGGGGCGCCCGCGCCGCGCGCATGTCGTTGGTGTTAAGCGAGGCCGAGAACGCGGCCGGCACGGCGCTACACTTGGCCGTCCTCGCCGACGTAGCTCAGCTGGTAGAGCACTTCACTCGTAATGAAGGGGTCCGCGGTTCGAGTCCGCGCGTCGGCTTCCTCTGAGGCGCCGCCCGGATCGCTTGACACCCGGGACCGCCGGCCGCGAGGATCGGGGCACAGCCGCCCCGCGGCCGCCGTCGAGATCAGGGGAGAGTCATGCGCAGAGTCGTTGGATTCGGTCTGGCCGGCTTCATGGCGCTCGTCGTCGCCGGCGTGTCGGTGTCCCTCGCGTCGACGCAGGACTCCGCTCCCCTTCTCCCCGACGTGATCGAGGAGGTGCCCTCGCATCTCCAGGTGCAGAACACGCAGCAGCGGGAATGGCTGCGGTTCACCACGGTGCACGTCAACATCGGCGCGGGGAACCTCCAGATCCGCGGCGGCGGCCAGATCGCGCCGTGCGACATCGACGGCATCCACTACGACCAGTGCACGGTTGCGACGCAGGAGCTCCTCGACCCCGACGGCGACGTCGTCGCGACCCAGCCGGCCGGCGTCGCTCTCTTCCACCCCGAGCACAACCACTGGCACCAGTCCGCCGTCGCGGAGTTCGCGGTGCGGCGCACGAAGTACGGGGAGGCGCTCTCCGCCGGGGTGAAGATCACCTTCTGCTTCGTCGACGTGGAGTTCACAGGCGCCACGGGCTCGGCGAAGAAGGCACAGCCGCGGACGTACTTCGAGTGCAACGGCGACCTGCAGGGGCTCGCCTCGGGGTGGGCCGACAGCTACCACCAGTCGACGCCGCTCCAGGAGCTCGACATCACGGGCCTGCCGGCGGGCGACTACTACCTGACCCACCTCGCCGACCCCGACGACCACTGGCTCGAGAGCAACGAGTCGAACAACTTCACGTGGGTCAAGTTCCGGCTCGTGCGCAAGGGCGCCAACGCGTCGATCACGATCCTCGACCACTCCCCGTGCGTGCCCGAGGTGCTGTGCGGCTTCGGCGGCAACCCGTGAGCGCCTAGCGGGGCTACCGTGCGGCCCGTGGCGATCGTCCTGGTCACGGGGATGTCCGGGACGGGCAAGTCGACGGTGCTGGCGGAGCTGGCCCGGCGCGGCCACGCGGTCGTCGACACGGACGAGCGCGGCTGGTGCGAGGAGGAGCCGGTGCCGGGGAGCGCCCGCGTCGAGCGCCGGTGGCGCGAGGATCGGATCGCCGCGCTGCTCGACGGCCACCGCGACGGGCTCCTCTTCGTCTCCGGCACCGTCCCGAACCAGGGACGCTTCTATCCGCGCTTCGACGCGGTCGTCCTGCTCACCGCCCCGCTCGACGTCCTCCTCCAGCGCATCCGGACGAGGGTGACGAACGACTACGGGAAGTCCGAGCCCGAGCGTGCGCTCGTCGTCGAGGACGTCGAGGGCGTCGAGCCGCTGTTGCGGCCGGACGCGACCTCCGTGCTCGACACCCGCAGGCCCGTCGCGGAGGTCGCCGACGAGCTCGAGGCGGTCGCGCGGGCGTCTACGCTCGGCTGATGGCCGCACCGGCGATCCGGCTGAACGACGGCGCCACGATCCCGCAGCTCGGGCTCGGCGTCTTCCAGGTGCCCGCGCGGGAGACGGCGCGCGTCGTGGCCGAGGCGCTGGCGATCGGCTACCGGCACGTCGACACGGCGCAGATGTACGGCAACGAGGCCGGCGTCGGCGAGGCCGTCGCCGCCTCGGGCCTCGCCCGCGACGAGGTGTTCGTGACGACCAAGCTGAACAACGGAAACCACCGCCCGGACGATGCTCGCCGGAGCTTCGCGCGCTCGCTCGAGACCCTGGGCCTCGACCACGTCGACCTGTTCCTCATCCACTGGCCGCGCGCGCGGCAGGACCCGGACGGGTACGTCGCGGCCTGGCGGGTGCTCGAGGAGCTCGCCCGCGACGGGCGCGCCCGCTCGATCGGCGTCTCGAACTTCGAGGTCGAGCATCTCGAGCGACTGGCCGCCGAGACGGACGTCGTGCCCGCCGTCAACCAGATCGAGCTCCACCCGTACTTCCAGAACCGCGAGGTCGCGGCCTGGGGCGAGCGGCACGGCGTCGTCACGGAGGCGTGGGCCCCGATCGCCCGCGGCGCGGTGCTCGACGACCCCGTCGTGGCCGAGGTCGCAGGGGCGCACGGCCGGACGCCCGCGCAGGTCGTCCTCCGCTGGCATCTCCAGCACGGCTTCGTCGTCTTCCCGAAGTCGTCGAGCGCGGCGCGGCTGCGCGAGAACTTCGACGTCTTCGGCTTCGAGCTCTCGGCCGGGGAGATGGCGCGGATCGACGGCCTCGACCGCGGCGAGGCGGGCCGAACGGGGATGCACCCGAACGCCTTCGGCTGATCAGCCGGGGCGCGGGAGGAGCACGACGTCGGCGCCGAGCGCCGCGGCGAGCGTCCGGTGCGCAGGGCTCGTGCCGAGGACCGTCGACCGCGCCGGGTCGACGCCGTGCGCGCGGGCGAAGGCGAGGGGCAGGCCCGGGAGCGGCGGCCGGCACCAGCAGACCGGCGGGCCGCCGCCGTGCGGGCAGACCGCGGCGTCCACCGGGCCCGTGACGAGGCGCTCGAGGCGGCCGACGGCCTCCGCCAGCTCGTCCACGTGTCCGTCGGGCCGCCAGTCGAAGACGAGGTGCGGCGCCTCCGGTGCGGCGTCCGCGACGGCGGCCTCCCAGCCGTCCGCGCCGATCGCGCGCGCGGCGACGAGGACGCCCGCGGCGTCCCGGCCTGGGGTCGGCCGCTGCTCGAACGGGACGCGCTCCACCTGGGCAAAGCCCTCGTCGTCGCTCGGCGGCTCGAGCTCGCGGAGCGCTCGCATCTGCGAGGTCGGGCCGAGGAGCCCCGGCTCCGCGCGTGAGGCGGCGCGCAGCTCGTCCGGGCCCGGGAGCGCGCCGAAGCGGTCGAGGAGGCGCTCGACGAGGTTGACCTGCGCGGCAGCGAGCGGCGTGTCGAGCCACACGCAGCGCACGCCGACGCCGTGCCGCCCGGCCGTCTCGACGACGCGGCTCCGGGCTGCACGGCCGAGGTACGTGTTGTCGAGGACCACGCGTCCCGGCCCGTGCGCGAGCTCGTCGTCGAGCGCCGCGTCGAGGTCGCGGAGCGAGCCGCCGCGCTCGTCGCGGTTCAGGCGGACGTAGCCCTCCTCGACGAGCCGCTCCGCGACGCGGCTCTTGCCGGCGCCGGGGATGCCCATCACGAGGACGACCCCGGCATCCAAGTCCGCGTCCCTCCGGCGTGGGGCCTCCGGGCGGTGCGCGCCGAACGCCGACCCGAGCGCCTCGAGCTCCCGCGCGTCGAGATCGAGCCGTGCTGCACGCGCGGCCGAGCGGGCCGTCTCCGGCGTCCGCGCGCCGGGGATCGCGACGAGGCCCGGAGCGAGCGAGAGCACCCAGGCGAGGGCGACCTCGGCCGGGCTCGCGTCGTGCGCGGCCGCGACCGTGCGGAGCGCCTCGCTCCGGGCGAGGCGGGGCGCGCGCGCCGGCCCGCCGAGCGGCGCGTGGGCGAGCACGGCGAGCCCGCGCTCGACGCAGCGGTCGACCACCCCGCCGCGCAGGGCGCGGTCGTCGAACGGCGAGAGCGCGACCTCCACGGCGGCGACCGGCGCGAGCTCGAGCGCCTCGTCGAGCTGGCCGCGCGTCACGTTCGAGACGCCGACGCGGCGGACGAGGCCCTCGGCGGCGAGCCGTGCGAGGGCGCGCAGCGTCGTCCGCCACGGCGTGCGCGGGTCGGGCGCGTGGACGAGGTAGAGGTCGATCGGGAGCCCGTCGAGCGCGACGAGGCTCGCCTCGCAGTCGGCCCGCAGTCGCGACGCGCGGCCGTCGGGGAGCCAGCGGCCGCCGTCGCGCGCCATGCCGCCCTTCGTCACGATCCGCGCCCGGCCCGCGGCGCCGGAGCGCCGGAGCGCGCGGGCGAGGAGGCGCTCGTTGTGACCGGCGTCGCCCTCGTCGAGGCCGTACGCGCGAGCCGTGTCGAAGACGGAGATCCCCGCGTCGACGGCGGCCGCGACCGTCGCGAGCGCGCGCTCCTCGTCCCGGTCGGCGTCGGTGGAGAGGCGCATGCAGCCGAGGCCGACGCGCAGCTCCGCGGATCCGAGCCAGTCCGTCCTGCCCACCCGGCGAGCCTAGTGCGGAGGTCGTCGCGGCGTGTCTCGCCGCTTGATACCCTGGGGGGGTATGAAGGAAGCGAGTCTCAACCGCGTCGCGCTCAGCGCGACCGCGCACTGCCTCACGGGCTGTGCGATCGGCGAGGTGCTGGGCGTCGCGATCGGCACCGCGCTCGGCTGGGGCAACCTGGCGACGATCGTGCTCGCGGTCGGGCTCGCGTTCCTCTTCGGCTACTCCCTGACGATGGTCCCCCTGCTCCGGGCGGGCCTCGCCTTCGCGACGGCCGTCCCGCTCGCCCTGGCGAGCGACACGCTCTCGATCGCGGTCATGGAGATCGTGGACAACGGCGTGCTCCTCCTCGTCCCGGGAGCGATGGAGGCGGGGCTCGACGAGCCGCTCTTCTGGGGCTCGCTCGCCTTCGCGCTCGCGGTGGCGTTCGTCGCGGCCTTCCCCGTCAACCGCTGGCTGATCGCCCGCGGCAAGGGGCATGCGGTCGTCCACGCGCATCACGGGCACGCGCAGCACGGTCACTGAGGAGCGCTACGTCGCCAGCGCGAGCGCGACGAGCGCCGGGAGGACGACCCAGACGCCGATCGTGACGGAGATCGCGACGACCGCGAACGTCCGCGAGCGGTCCTTCGGCGGCCGGCCGCAGTGCCCGATGTCCTCCCAGACCGCCTCGAGCGGCGCCCGGGCCGAGAGCTGGATCCGGTTCGACGCGAGCGCGCTGCCGCGGAGCAGGACCCACGAGAGGCCGAGGCCGATCGCGACGCCGCCGATCCCGACGAGGGCCGCGACCCACCAGCGGTCGAAGGTGAACCCCGTGACGAGCCGCCAGACGGTCGCGCCGAGCGGGATCAGGAGGCCGGCGATCACGAAGGAGGGGACGCCGATCTCGCGCGAGCGCATGATCTCGCAGAGCGCCGTGGCGTCGAACCGGGCGGGGCGGAGGAGCTTCAGCTCCCGCGAGTCGGAGGCCGCCTCCATCTCGCGCATCCAGTAGAGGTTGCGCATCGTCGTGGCGACGCTCTTGAGGTACGAGACGACGACGTAGCGGGCGACGAGCTCCACCATCCAGCGGACGACGGACTGGAACGGCCCGAGCGACGAGCCCGCTCGCGACCCGTGGAAGCCGTGACGACGCAGGCTCTCGAGCGCCTCGAGCGCGCGCCGGTGGTCGACGTCGAAGCGGTCGGGGTGGGCCAGCACCTCCGTGCGCGCGAGCTCCGCGAGCATCTCGCGCTCCCGCGGCGACTGGACCTCGAGCTCGTCCAGGAAGGACGCGATCGCCGTGTCGTCGCCGGAGAGGAGCCGCAACCGGTCGAGCGGGCTGTCGAACTCCGCTCCGTCGTCGCGCCCCGTGTTGTCATCGGGTGAAGACGCGGCCGTCACGTGGTCGCGATGCTACGCCGTTGTTACCCTTCTCGTCCCGTGGGCAACTGGACGCTCTACTTCGTCTTCCTCATTCCGCCGCTGATCCTGGGCTTCGTCGTCCAGCACTGGCTGAAGAAGACCGTGGCCGCGAACATGCAGGTCGCCGTCGCGAGCGGTCTCACGGGGGCCGACGTCGCGCGCCAGATCCTCGATCGCAACGGCCTCCAGGGCGTCCCCGTCGAGGTGTCGCCGGGCGGCCCGCTCTCCGACCACTACGACCCGCGGAAGAAGTCCGTGCATCTCTCCGAGCCGGTCTACGGCGGCCGCGCGGTCGCGTCCACCGCGATCGCCGCGCACGAGGTCGGGCACGCGATCCAGCACGCCAAGGCCTACGGCCCGTTCCGGCTCCGGTCGGCGATGTGGCCCGCCGTCGCGTTCGCCTCGAACGCGTGGCTGATCCTGCTGCTGATCGGCGCCTTCTCGCAGCTCTTCGGGCTCGTCACCTTCGCCGTGATCCTCTACGCCGTCGTCGTCCTCTTCCAGATCGTCACCCTGCCCGTGGAGTTCGACGCCTCGCGGCGGGCGATGGCCCAGCTGAACGACATGGGCCTCGTCTCGCGCGGCGAGGCGCAGGGAGCCCGCAAGGTGCTCACCGCCGCCGCGATGACCTACGTCGCCGCCGCGCTGGCTGCGCTCTCGCAGCTCGCGTACTACGCGCTGGTCTTCCTCGGCAACCGGAACTGACCGCGCAAGCCCGTGCGGGTCATCGCGCTGATCGTGCGTGCAGGCGCAGTCGTCGCCCTGAGCGCCGTCGTGGTCGCGCTGCTCGTCGACGGCACCGAGCAGCCGGCGACCGAGCGCGCCGCCGTCCAGACTGTCGCCCAGCCGGCGCCGCGGCCGCGCCCCGAGCAGGTGCCGGAGCAGCCGCCGACGCCTGTCCCGATCTCGATCACGGCGACGGGCGACATCGCGTTCGGCGCGGCCCCCGACCTCCCGCCCGACGACGGTCGCGGCTTCTTCTCCGACGTCCAGGCCGACCTCGCGGGCGACGTCGTCCTCGGCAACCTCGAGGGCACGCTCGCCGACAGCGGCGTCGCGCGGTGCGCCGGACGCGAGGGCTGCCGCCCCTATCGCGTCCCCACGCGTTACGCGACGCGGCTCGGCGACGCCGGCTTCACGGTCGTCAGCCTGGCGAACGACCACGCCTTCGACTTCGGCGAGCCGGGACTGCGCCAGACGGTCGAGGCGCTGTCCGCCGCCGGCGTCGGCCACACCGGACGGCGCGGCCAGGTCAGCGTGCAGCCGGTCGGCTCGGTGGACGTCGCGATCGTCGGGTTCGCCCCGACCGACTGGTCGGCCTCGGTGACCGACATCGCCGAGGCGAAGCGCCTCGTCCGCCGCGCCGCCCGCACGGCCGACGTCGTCGTCGTCGCCATGCACGGCGGCGCCGAGGGCGCGGGGGAACAGCACGTCGGCCTGGGCAACGAGCGCTACCTCGGCCGCAACCGGGGCGACGTCGTCCGCTTCGCGCACGCGGTCGTCGACGCCGGCGCCGATCTGGTCGTCGGCCACGGCCCGCGCGTCCTCCGCGGGATGGAGTGGTACAAGGGCCGGCTGATCGCCTACTCGCTGGGGACGCTGGGCGGCTACGAGGTCGTGCCGCGCGGTGGCCCGCTCTCGGTCGGCGCGATCCTCCGCGTGACGCTCTCGAGCGACGGCACGTTCGAGACGGGCCGGCTCGTCGCGACCCGCATGGTCGGTGCGGGCCTGCCCGCGCTCGACCCCGCCGAGACCGCGCACGGCGTCGTGCGCGAGCTCTCGCGGGAGGACTTCGGCGCTCGGGCCGTCGAGGTCTCCGGCGACGGCCTGCTCTCGCGCTGACCCGCGTCAGCGCTTCGTGAAGACCCAGTCGTTCGCCCGTGCCTGCATGTGGCACGAGACGCAGAGCTGCCCCTGCGCGAGGACGCCGTAGCGCGATCCCGCGCGGGTGTACTCCACCCACTGCCAGCGGCCCGCCACCTTCCGCATGACCGCCACCTGGCCCGCGGGCCCGCGCGCGCCGGGCTCGGCGATCGTCTTGACGATCACCGTGCCGTTCGGGAACCGCCGGCTCGCCCCGCGCGGCCGGCTCGCGTAGACGTTCTTCACGCCGTTGTGCGCCCCCGGGGTCGAGAACGGCGTGCGGTTGAGCTTCGTCCAGCGCGGGTAGCCGTCCGTGTACGAGGGCAGTCCGTTCGCGGTCGAGGCGGCAGTCGCTGCCACCGCCACGCTCGCGACGGTGACCGCGGCGACGAGGAGCGACGCGATCGAGGCACGCACGAACCCGATCTTCGCGTCTCCGGCCCGGGCGCGCCACGACGGAATCCTTAATTGCGGACCCGCGTTGCACCACTACGAGCCCGTGTGCAGACTTGGCGGAGCCCCGTGAACGAGCTCGTCACCCCCCGACGCCAACCCGTCGACGAGCCGCGCACAGCGCGGACCGGCTTTCGCGTGGTCGCGGTCGAGGCGCTGGGGCCGCTGACCGCGCTCGGCGGGATCGTCTGGGCCCTCGCCCAGCCGTACCGCGTCACCTTCTTCTACCCGGACGGGAAGGATCTGTGGGCCTGGCTCGTGCAGCCTCCACTCCTCGTGGTGGCCGCGGGGCTGGCGTTCGCCCTGCTCGTCGCGCCGGGTGTGGTCGAGGATCTCGAGCGGCAGAGCGCTCGACCCGAGGATGCCACGGGCTGAGACCGCGCACTGGCTCTTCGCGGCCGGCTTCCTCTTCCTCGGCCTCGTCCTGCTCGCCGAGGCGATCGTGGGGCCTGCCGTCTTCCGGCAGCGGTCGTGGCGGGCGTGCCTCTGGCCGTCGCTCGCGCTCTTCGCGGGCGTCTGGCTCTGGGTCATCACGATCTTCTCCACCTTCTCGACGCTCCACCTGTTCGCGCACTCGCTCTGGGCACAGGCGGCGACGGCGGCCGGCGCGGTGCAGCTCGCGGTCGTGCGCGGCCGGCTCTCGTCGCCGTACTGGTCGCTCGTCACGGCCGCCGCTCTCTTCCTCTCGGGCGTGTCGTTCCTCGTCCACGAGCAGAACGGCTGGCTCTTCGCCCGGTCGGCGTTCCTCCACCACCTGATCGGCTGGACGCTCGTCGTCGCGAGCGTCTTCCCGATCGGCGAGGCGTTCAAGCCGCGCCGGGCGGTGTGGGCGTACGGCTTCGCGGCGACGTGGATCGCGCTGGCGGTGATGCTCTTCGCCGACCGGGACGTGGCGCCGATCTTCGGCCATCTCTCCGACCTCGCCGGGCGGGTCTCCGCACCGTGAGGCGGACGCTCGCGGCGGCGGCGCTCCTCGCGCTCGCCCTGCCGGCGACGGCAGGCGCGCACGCGACGCTCGAGCGCGCGGAGCCGGGTGTGCAGAGCCGGGTCGACACGGCGCCGACCGCGGTCGAGCTGCGGTTCGACCAGTCCGTCGTCGCGCCGCCCGACGCGATCGTGGTGTACGCGGCGGACGGCCGCAAGGTCTCCGGCGTCGTCTCGCAGGGGGACGGCGGGCTCGTGATCCGCGCGCCCGTCGGGGGGCTCCGCGTCGGCGAGGCCTACACCGTCCGCTGGCGCGAGCTGTCCGCCGACGGCCACGTCGGTCACGGCGTCTTCACGTTCGGGGTCGGCGTCGACGCGCCGCCTCCCACGGAGGCGGTGGGCGCCTCGGGCATGACGTGGCGCGACGACGTCGCCCGCTGGGCGCTCTTCGTCTCGATCGCGCTCCTCCTCGGGGTCGTCGGCATCCGCCTGCTCGTGCTGCCGCGGACGGTCGACGCGCGGGTCGAGCGGCGCGTCCACGTGCTCGGCACGGCGGGCGCCGTGCTCGCGCTCAACGCCGGGATCATCGGCTTCGTGATCCGCTCCGCGAACGCGCTCCAGGTGTCGGGCGTCGACCTGCTCTACGCGGACCTCTCGCCGTTCGCCGAGGAGACCCGCTTCGGGATCGCCTTCCTCGTCACGACTCTCGGGTTCGGCGTCTGCCTCACCATCCTCGCGCTCTCCTGGGTGCTCGACCGGCCGGGGCTCCGCTGGCCCGCGTTCCTGCTCGCCGTCGCGCTCGTCTGGGGCTACCCGCTCTCGGGGCACCAGGCGACCGAGCCGAACGCATCCGTGCTCGGCCAGGTCGCCGACTGGGTGCACCTCGTCACGGCGATGCTCTGGGTCGGCGGCGTGCTGACGCTGGCGGTCGTCGTCTGGCCGCTCGCGCCCGACCTCCGGCGGGCGGCCTTCGTCCGCTTCTCGCGGATCGCGATCGGGCTGGTCGGCGTCCTCGTCGTCGCCGGGACCGTGGTCGCGATCGAGCGGCTCCCCACCGTCTCCGACCTCTGGGAGACGAGCTACGGCCGGACGCTGCTCGTCAAGCTCGCGCTCGTCGCCGTGGCGCTCGCGTGGGGCGGGATCCACCACACGTTCGTGCGGCCGCGCCTCGAGCGCGGCCCGGTGCCGGGACGGGTCGGCCGCAGCCTGCTCGGCGAGAGCACCGTCGCGGTGGCGATCCTGCTCGTCGCGGCCGTCCTCGTGAACGGCGCCCCGCCGCCGGTCGACGGCGGCGCCGAGACCGCCCAGCCGTCCGCGCGTCCGTAGGCGCCCGGCCCGGGCGCGGGCCGCGGGTACCTTCCGGCGGTGCGCGTGGCGATCTCCGGCGGCGCCGGCTTCCTCGGCCTCCATCTCGCGCGTCGGCTCGTCGCCGACGGCCACGAGGTCCGCACCCTCGACCTCGTCCCGCTCGACGACGCAGGGCTCGCGGGCCGGATCGAGGAGCTCGAGGGCGACGTCCGCGTGGCCGCCGACGCCCGACGGCTCGCGGCGGGCGCCGACGTCCTCGTCCACGCCGCCGCGGCCCTCCCGATCCAGGTGACCCGCGCCGCGATCCGCTCGGTCAACGTCGAGGGCACGGCCGTGACGCTCGGCGCGGCCCTCGAGGCGGGGGTGCGGCGCGTCGTGCTCGTCTCGTCGACCGCGGTCTACGGCGTCCCGGACCACCACCCGATCCACGAGGACGATCCCCTCGTCGGCGTCGGGCACTACGGCGAGTCGAAGATCGAGGCCGAGCGGCTCTGCCTCGCCTTCGGCCGGCGCGGCCTCGACCCCGTGATCGTGCGTCCCAAGACGTTCGTCGGGCCGGAGCGGCTCGGCGTCTTCGAGATCCTCTTCGACTGGATCCGCGAGGGCCGCCGCATCCCGATCCTCGGCGACGGCACGAACCGCTACCAGCTGCTCGCCGTCGAGGACCTCGTCGACGCCGTCGTGCGCGCCCTGGACGCGCCCGTCGCCGGGGAGGCGCTCAACGTCGGCGCCGGCCGCTTCGGGACGGTCCGCGACGACCTCGAAGGGCTGATCGAGCACGCCGGCTCCCGCTCACGGCTGCGCCCGGTTCCGGCCCGTCCGGCCGAGCTCGCGCTCAGGGGGCTCGAGCTCGCGCGGCTCTCGCCGCTCGCCGAGTGGCACTACCGGACGGCGCACAAGGACTCGTTCGTCGCCATCGACAAGGCGCGTGCGCTGCTCGGCTGGGAGCCGCGGCTCTCGAACGCCGAGACGCTCTGCGCGACCTACGACTGGTACCTCGCGCACCGCGACGAGCTCCGCGCCGCCGGCACGACGCACCGCGTCCCCTGGGACCAGCGCGCGCTCGGGCTGCTCAAGCGCGTCAGCTGACCGGCGTCTACGCTGCCGCCGAGATGCGCGAGCTGCTCGACTACCGGGCCGAGTTCCCGATCCTCGAGCACACGACGTACCTGATCAACCACTCGCTGGCGGCGATGCCGCGGCGGGCGGCGGACCGCCTCGCGGAGTACGCGGCGATGTGGGCCGAGCGCGGGATCCGCGCGTGGGGCGAGGGCTGGTGGACCACGCCGATGACGGTCGGCGACCAGGTCGGCCGGATCGTCGGCGCTCCGCCCGGCTCGACCGTGATGCACCAGAACGTCGCCGTCGCGGAGGCGGTCGTCCTGTCGTGCTTCCTGCCCGCCGACCCGCGTCGCAACAGGGTCGTCTACGAGCGCGAGAACTTCCCGTCGGTGCGCTACCTCTACCAGGCCCAGCCGGAGCTCGACGTCGTCGTCTGCGAGGACGACCGGGCGATCCTCGACGCGATCGACGAGCGGACCCTGCTCGTCCCGATCAGCCACGTCCTCTTCAAGACCGCCGAGATCCAGGACGTCGAGCCGATCGTGCGCCGGGCGCACGAGGTGGGGGCGCACGTGATCCTCGACTGCTACCAGTCGGCCGGGATCGTCCCGGTCGACGTCGCGGCGCTCGGGGTCGACTTCGCGGTCGGCGGCTCGGTCAAGTGGCTCTGCGGCGGCCCCGGGAACGGCTGGCTCTACGTGCGCCCCGACCTCGCGGAGCGGCTCACGCCGACCGTCACGGGCTGGCAGGCGCACGAGGCGCCGTTCGGGTTCGAGGAGGAGATGCGGTACGCCTCGGGGGCCGCGCGGTTCCTCACCGGCACGCCGAACGTCCCCGCGCACTTCGCCGGGACGGCGGGCTACGACCTGATCGAGGAGGTCGGGGTCGAGCGGATCCGCGCGAACTCGCTCCGGCAGACCCAGCTCCTGATCGACCTCGCCGACGAGGCGGGGTTCGAGGTGCGGAGCCGCCGCGAGCCCGAGCGTCGCGGCGGGACGGTCACGGTCAACGTCCCCGACTTCCCCGCCGTCCACCGCGAGCTCGCCGAGCGCGAGATCCTCTGCGACTTCCGTCCCGACGCCGGCCTCCGGCTCGGGCCGCACTTCTACACGTCCGACGACGAGCTGCGGTTCGTCGTCGAGCAGATCGGCGAGATCCTCGAGACCGGTGCCCACCGGCGCCATCTCGGCGTCGTGGCGCAGCACTAGCCGGGGCCGGGGCCTCACCCGTCGGGGGGAGGCGACGCCCGGAGGCGGTCGTACAGTGCGACGCGGCCCGGCCGCGCCGCGGTCCGGCGAACCCCACGCCCCGGAGGGACCATGCGCCGTCTCCTGCTCGCCACGACCCTCGTCCTCGCGGTTCTCGCAGCCGCCGCACCGGCCGGCGCCGCCACGGGCTCCGGCTCGCCCTCCTGCCTGCGCGGCAACTGGGTCGCCTCGCAGGGCGAGACCCGCCGCGTGCTCGCCGCGCTCGTCCCCGGCGGGCTCTTCACCTCGTACGGCCAGCTCTACATGACGTTCAACCGCGGGGCGTTCCAGTACGGGTCGACCAGGATGATCCTCGAGTCGTCCATCGGCGACGCGACGCTGACGGCGCGGGCGCGCTTCTTCAGCCTCGCGCCCTACACCGCCCGCACCGGGCTCCTCACGACCCAGCGCGGCGAGTCGACGATCGAGTACGGGACGATGACGGGCTCGAAGGGCGGGCGCACCTACAGCGTCCCCGGGCCGCCGACCAGGACGACGAGCATCCCGGGCGGCTCGACCCCGTTCCAGTGCCGCGGCTCGACGCTCAAGGTGCGCCTGCCCCGGTTCGCGTCAGCCAACTGGATCACGCTGCAGCGCGGTACCCCGTAGCGCGAGGGCGGGCGAGGGCGGTATATCTCGCCCTCGATGTTCTCGAGCCTCGAGATCGCGCAGGGCGCGACGCTGCGCCCGATCGCCGACGTCGCCGCCGAGGCCGGCATCGAGCCCGACGAGCTCGAGCAGTACGGGCGCCACAAGGCGAAGGTCGACCTCTCGATCCTCGACCGGCTCGCGGGCCGCCCGGACGGGAAGATCGTCAACGTCACCGCGATCACCCCGACGCCCGCGGGCGAGGGGAAGACGACGACCTCGGTCGCGCTGACGCAGGGGCTCGGCGCGATCGGCCGCCGGGTCGTGCTTGCGCTGCGCGAGGCGTCGCTCGGCCCGGTCTTCGGCGTGAAGGGCGGAGCGGCGGGCGGCGGCTACACGCAGGTGGTGCCGATGGAGGACCTGAACCTCCACTTCACCGGCGACCTGCATGCGATCACGGCCGCGAACAACCTCCTCGCGGCGCTCATCGACGCGCACCTCCTGCACGGCAACGGGCTCGGGCTCGACCCGCTCTCGATCACGTGGCGGCGGTGCACCGACATGAACGACCGCGCGCTCCGCGACGTCGTCACCGGCCTCGGCGGGCGGATCAACGGCCTCCCGCGGCAGACCGGCTTCGACATCACGGCGGCGAGCGAGGTGATGGCCGTCCTCGCGGTGTCCCGCGACCTCGCCGACCTCCGCGAGCGCCTGGGGCGCATCACCGTCGGCCGCACCCTCGAGGGCGAGCCCGTCACGGTCGAGGCGATCCACGCCGCCGGCGCGATGACCGTCCTGCTGAAGGAGGCGCTGAAGCCCAACCTCGTCCAGACGCTCGAGGGCCAGCCGGCGCTCGTGCACTGCGGGCCCTTCGCGAACATCGCGCACGGGAACAACTCGCTCGTCGCCGACCGCGTCGGCCTGAAGCTCGGCGACTACCTCGTGACGGAGTCGGGCTTCGCCTCCGACATGGGCATGGAGAAGTTCTTCGACATCACCTGCCGGATCGGGGGGCTGCGGCCGAGCGCCGTGGTGCTCGTCGCGACGGTGCGCGCGCTCAAGCACCACGGGGGCGACGTCGACGGCGGCACGGCCGAGCTCGAGGCGGGCGCGGCCAACCTCGCGCGCCACATCGGGATCGTGCGGCACTTCGGGCTGAACGCCGTCGTCGCGGTGAACCGGTTCGCGTCCGACACACCGGCCGAGCTCGAGCTGGTGCGGCGCCTCGCGCTCGAGCACGGCGCCTACGCCGCGGAGGTCAACAGCCGGCTTCGAGGAGGGCGGCCGCGGCGCCGTCGCGCTCGCCGAGGCGGTCGTCGCGGCGGCGGACGAGGAGACCGACTTCCGCTTCGCGTACGCCGACGACGCGCCGATCGAGGAGAAGCTCCGCGCGATCGTGACGGGCGTCTACGGCGGCGAGGACGTGTTCCTGCTGAAGACGGCCCGCGAGAAGGCGGCCCAGCTCGAGGCCGCCGGCCTGGGCCGGCTCCCGATCTGCATGGCGAAGACGCACCTCTCCCTCTCCCACGACGCGGCGCTCCTCAACGCGCCCACGGGCTTCACCGTCACCGTGCGCGACCTCCGCGCCTACACCGGCGCCGGCTGGATCCTCGCCCTCTGCGGCGACATGCAGACCATGCCCGGGCTCGGACGGCAGCCCGCCGCGTTCGCGATCGACGTCGCGGCGGACGGGAGCACCGTGGGGCTGTTCTGAGGAACCCCGCGGGCGGGGCCGGTGTAGGGGCGACGATGGGACGCGCGCTGCTCCTCGTCGTGCCACTCGCGTCGCTCGCCCTGGCAGCGGCGCAGGCGGCGGCCCCCGCGCCCGGCGCAGCAGCGGGCGGCTGCCCGGTGACGCTCCCGAACCGGAGCCCCGCGCCGACGACCGGGCCGGAGCCCTCGGCCCGCGGCTTCAACCACGGCGACGACCGGCTCCGCGCGCAGCTCTACTGGCCGCGCGGCGTCGTGCGCGCCGGCCTGCTCCCGGACGGGGGCGTGATGGCGACCGTCGAGCCCAACGGAGCCGTGTCGCTCAAGCTCGGCTGGTGGCGCGGCACGCCCGGGCGGCTGGTCGTCACCGGCAGGCGGCTCGACGGGCCTGCGCCGCCCGTCCACGCCCACGTCCCGAGCGGCTACGGGCGGCTCGGCTTCCAGCCGACCGGCATCACGTTCCGCACGGTGGGCTGCTGGCGCGTCACCGGACGGGTCGGCGCCGCGACGCTCTCGTTCGTCCTCCGGGTGACGAAGCTGCCGCAGTAGGCCCATCCCACGGCCCTGGTACCGTCGGCCGCGTGAGGCAGTACCTCGATCTCCTCCAGCGCGTGCTCGACGAGGGGGCCGAGAAGGGCGACCGCACGGGGACCGGGACGCTCAGCGTCTTCGGGCACCAGATGCGGTTCGACCTCGCCGCCGGCTTCCCGCTCGTGACGACGAAGAAGGTGCACGTCCCGGCCGTCGTGGGCGAGTTGATCTGGTTCCTCCGCGGCGACACGAACGTGCGGTGGCTCCAGGAGCACGGGATCACGATCTGGGACGAGTGGGCCGACGAGACCGGCGAGCTCGGGCCGGTGTACGGCCGCCAGTGGCGGTCGTGGCCGACCCCCGGCGGCGGGCACGTCGACCAGCTCGCGGAGGTCGTCGAGCGGATCCGCAGCGACCCCGACTCCCGTCGCCACGTCGTCAGCGCCTGGAACGTCGCCGAGCTGCCGGAGATGGCGCTCGCGCCGTGCCACGCCCTCTTCCAGTTCTACGTCGCGGACGGACGGCTCTCGTGCCAGCTCTACCAGCGCTCGGCCGACACCTTCCTCGGCGTGCCGTTCAACATCGCCTCCTACGCGCTCCTGACGCACATGGTCGCGCAGGTGACCGGCCTCGAGGCGGGCGACTTCGTGCACACGCTGGGCGACGCGCACCTCTACCTCAACCACCTGGAGCAGGCACGTGAGCAGCTGCAGCGCGAGCCGCGCGGGCTGCCCGAGCTGCGCCTCGACCCCGCCTGTCGCGCGCTCGACGACTTCACGATCGAGTCGGTCGGGATCCACGGCTACGACCCGCACCCGGCGATCCGCGCCCCCATCGCCGTGTGACGGTCACGCTGGTCGCGGCGATCGCACGGAACGGCGTGATCGGCGCGGACGGCGGGATCCCCTGGCACCTGCCGGACGACCAGCGCCGCTTCAAAGAGCTCACCATCGGGCACGTTCTCGTGATGGGGCGGGTCACCTACGAGTCGATCGGCCGTCCGCTCCCGGGCCGGACGACGGTCGTCGTCACGCGATCCGCGGGCTGGGGCGCCGGCGACGACGGCGTGCTCGTCGCCCCGAGCGTCGCGGAGGCGCTCGCGCTCGCGGCGACGGTCGACGATGAGGTCTTCGTCGTCGGCGGGACGCGGGTGTACGAGGAGGCCCTGCCGCTCGCTGACCGCTTGGAGCTCACGTGGGTCGACGCCGAGCCCGAAGGCGACGCGTGGTTCCCCGCGGTCGACTGGGCGGCCTGGCGCGAGGTGGCGCGCGAGGAGCACGAGGGCTGGTCGGCCGTTTCGTACGCGCGCGCGGGGTAGCCTCCAGGGGATGAGCACGTCCGGCGAGATCCTGACGTCCGAGCAGCGCGCCGCCCTCGAGGCGGAGCTCGCCGAGCTCGAAGGCCCGCGTCGCGCCGCCGCCGTCGAGGCGATCGCCACGGCACGCTCGTTCGGCGACCTCTCTGAGAACTTCGAGTACCACGCCGCGAAGAACGAGCAGGGCCTGCTCGAGGCCCGCATTCTCAAGCTCCGCGACCGGATCCAGACGGCGGTCGTGGTCGAGCACGACACCGACGAGCACATCGGCCCGGGCTCGATCGTCGAGATCGCCGACGAGGACGGCGAGGTGATCGAGGTGACGATCGCCTCGCGCGACGGCGTCTCGTCCGACTCGCCGCTCGGGCGTGCGCTCCTCGGCGCGAGCGTCGGGGACGTGGTCGAGGTGTCCGCGCCGCGCGGGGCGTGGCGGGCGACCGTGCGCTCGATCCGCCGCTAGGGCAGCCGGGGCGAGAGGAACGGGGAGAGGAGCGCGGCCGCGGCGAGCGCGAGCGCCGCGACGCCGACGAACGCGAACGTGATCTCGGTCGTCCGGGGCGCGCGGCCGAGGCGTGAGCCGAGGTCCCGGTAGGCGGCGCTCAGCGCCGTGCTCGACCGGGCCCGGAAGAACTCGCCTCCCGTCCGCGCCGCGATCATCCGCAGCGTTGCGGGATCCGGCGCGCGGTTGCCGAAGCCGAAGCCGCCGCCCCCGCCGGGCCGGCCGCCGCCGGTCGCAGTGCCGAGCGCGACGGTGTAGACGGGGATCCCCGCCTCGGCCGCGAGCCGCGCGCCCTCGGCGGGCGGCAGGATCCCGCGGTTCTGGCGCCCGTCCGAGAGGAAGAGGATCGTCACCGCCCCCTCGACGTTCGCCGGCGCGGGCGACGAGCCGACGGCGGCGAGCCCGCGCTCCCGCATCGCATCGCGTCCCAGCTCCACCGCCCGTGCGAGCGCATCGCCGATCGCGGTGCCGCCGTACCCCGCCCAGCGCATGCCGATCGTGGCGACCGAGCGCTCGAGCCGCTCGTGGTCCGACGTCGGCGACGCGACGACCGTGACGTCGCCCGAGAACGTGACGATGCCGACCTGCAGGCGGCGAGGGACGCGTTCGAGGAACGCGGCGGCCGCCGCCTTCGCGGCCGCCAGGCGCGAGGGCCTGACGTCCTGCGCCTCCATCGAGCGAGACCGGTCGACGACGAGGATCACCGTCGCGCGCTCGACGGGTGCGAGGCGCCGCAGCTCCGGCCGTGCGACGGCGATCGCGAGCGCCACGAGCGCGAGCCCGAGCAGGGCGGCGGGCAGGTGCGTGCGCCACACGGGGTGGTGCGGCGCGACGGCGCCGAGCACGTCGAGGTTCGTGAAGCGGACCGGGTAGCGCTGCCGGCGGCGCGCGAGCAGGAGGTACGCGCCGAGTGCGGCCGGGACGAGGAGCAGCGTGACGAGCAGCCAGGGGTGCTCGAGGCTCACCGGATCCTCCGACGGGAGGTGGAGGGGACGATCTGACGGTATCGATCGGAGGCGCCGCCGACAATCCGGCGCGCGGCGATCGGCCGCCGCCTCGCGGCGGTTGCGGCCTCGATCGAAAAGGTCGCAAATTGCGACGATCCGCCGAGGGACGGTCTTGCGTCCGGTCAGCGCCGACCCTAGATTCTCCCCATCTGAGCCGGCGGGCCTTCGGGTTTGCCGGCTCAGTGTTTTTCTGCGGTCGAGACCTCCTCGGGCGACGTCCCTCGCTGCGACCTTTGCGACGCGCTCCGGCGCCGCGCCTACGGTGGTCGTCGGTTGGCCGCACGCGCGCTCACGATCGCTCGTCCCGGCGGCGCTCCTCGTGGCCCTCGGGTGGGCGGACGGCGGGTACCACCCGCGCGGCTGGGGCGCGCTGCTCGTCGCGGCCGGGGTCGTGCTCGCCGCGGCGGCGCTGCTCGGAGGCGAGGTCGAGCTCGACCGCCGCCGCGCGTCTTCGCCGGCGGGCTCGTCGCGCTCGCGGCGTGGTCGCTCGTCTCGCGCGCCTGGGCGCTCGCGCCCGACGGGGCCGTCCTCGAGGCCGAGCGCACGCTCGCCTACGCAGGGCTCGCGCGGCGCGGCGCGTGCTCGCGGTGCCGCGCCGGCGGCTCGACGAGCTCCTCGTCGGCGTCCTCGCCGGCGTCGGGGTCGTCAGCGTCGGCGGGCTCGTCCGGCACGCGCTGGGGAGCGGCCGCCGCCGAGCGGCTCGAGCTCCCGATCGGCTACGCGAACGCCGCCGGGCATCGTCGCGTGCGTCGCGATCCTCCTCGGGCTCGGGCTGTGCGGCGAGGGGCCCGCCGCGCGGCGGGCGCTCGGCGCGGCCGCTGTGCCCGCCCGCCGCGGCCGTGCCCTCACTCTCGCTCTCCCGCGGCGCGCTGCTCGCCGGCGCGCTCGGGGTCGTCGTACTCCTCCTCGCGACGAGCCGCGCGTCCGGCGGCTGGCGCCGCGCCGCGCCCGTCGCGCTCGCGTCCCGCGTCGCGGCCGTGCTCGTCGAGTGGGCGGAGCCGTTCGCGGCGCCGGGGCGTTCGCGGGCGAGGTCGCGTGGCTCGTGGTCGTCGTCGTGCTCGCGACGGCGGCCGCCGCGGCCGCCGTTGCTCCAGCCGGGAGCGGGCGCGGCGCTCCTTCGCGGGCGCACGGCGGCGACCGTGGCGGTCGCCGCCGCGCTCGCCGCGGTCGCGGTCGCGCTCGGCGTCGCGGGCGTCGTCGCCGTCCGCGGCGACCGCTCGACGCCCGCCGCCCTCCAGGGCGCGTCCGCCCGCCTCCTCTCGTCGTCGACGAGCTACCGGGCGGACTACTGGGCCGTCGCGGTGGGCGCGGTGCGCGACCGGCCGCTGCTCGGGATCGGCGCGGGCGGGTTCGAGCGCCGCTGGCTCCGCGAGCGCGACGCGCCGCTCTTCGTCCGCGATGCCCACAACCTCTACCTCGAGACGCTCGCCGAGCTCGGGCCGCTCGGCCTGGCCGCGCTCCTCGCCGTCCTCCTCGTCCCGCTCGCCGGCGCGCGGGCCGTCGCCGCCTCGGCGGCCGGGCCGGGCGGCGCTCGCCGCCTACGCCGCGCTGCTCGCCCACGCGGCGCTCGACTGGGACTGGGAGCTCCCGGTCGTGAGCGCTCTGCACGCTCCTGCTCGCGGTCGTGCTCCTCGGTCTCGGCCGGGAGACCGCGCCGACGCGGCCCGGCGCCCTCGTCCGGGGCGCCGTCGTCGCCGCCGCCGCGGTCCTCGTCGCGGTCGGCGTCGACGTGCGCCTCGCCGCCGACGCGACGGCGCGTGCGAACGCGGCGCTCGACCGCGGCGACGCTGTGCGCGCCGCGGCAGAGCGCCCGCGAGGTGCGCCGCCTCACGCCGTGGGCCGCCGAGCCCTGGCGGCTCCTCGGCGAGGCCGAGGTCGCGGCGGGCCGCCTCGAGAGCGGCCGGGCGCACCTGCGGCGGGCGACGCGCGAGGATCCCGACGCGTGCGGGCGCCTGGCTCGCGCTCGCGTTCGCGACGGACGGGGCGGAGCGCCGGCCGCGCTCGGGCGCGTGCGTGGCGCTCGACCCGCTCGCGCCCGAGCTCGGCGTCTTCGGCGCCGACGACCCCTCGAAAGGGTGATTTGCCGACCGGAAAGGGCGGGAAGTGTCCGATACGGTGCTGATAGCTCCGACGAGAGGGGGCAATGTGAAGCAACGCAGTCAGGGGACGTGGGGTCGTAGGGGTCGTCGTGGCGCTCGGTGCGCTCGTGACGTTCGCCGTCTTCGGCGGCACCGGCCTCGCGGGCAGCACGGCGAAGCCGACCAAGGCCCAGTACGCACCCGGGCAGTACCAGAACGCCGAACAAGGTGACGCTCTGCCACAAGGCCAAGGTGACGATCCGGGTCTCGGTGAACGCGCTGCCGGCGCACGAGGCGCACGGCGACGTCGTCGGGACGTGCGCGGCCGCGGCCGCGAAGGCCAAGGCGAAGCGTCGAAGCAGGCCGAAGGCGAAGGCCAAGGAGCAGGAGTCGTCGTCGGCCGCAGGGCGCCGCGACACGAGACCGGCGGCCAGGCGAAGGGCCACGGCGCGTCGCAGGGCAAGGGCAACGCCAACGGCAAGGGGAACGGCAAGAGCTAGGTCCCCGCGGGCGGCTGCGCCGTCCGCACGCGATCGGCACGGCGGGTGGGCGCGAGGGGCGCGCGCTCACCCCCGAGCGCCTACGTCGTGAGCACCGCTTCCTCGCCGCCGACGGGCACCACGACCCAGCCGTCGAACTGGCGGAGCTTGTAGGGCGCGTTGAGCGGCACGGCCGTCTCGGGCTCGGGGCCGGCCACCGCGAAGCGGCCGCAGGGCTCCGCGAGCTTCCCGTCGCGCGTCAGCCAGAGCTCGTACGCGCCGGCCTTCAGGCCCCCGACCCGCAGCTCCATCGGCCAGTTGCCCGCCTCGTCCTGCTCGAAGACGTCGAGCTCCGCGGTGGCGCCGCCCGCGCCGCTCATCGCGATCGTGCGCTCGACCGTCGCATCCGGCCTGGCCCCGATGAGGTATCCGACGCCGAAGAGCGCGGCGGCGGCGACGGCGGCAGCGGCCGCGGCCGTGAAGCGGTAGCGCCGCGGGTACGGGACGATCTGGGCCTTCGGAGGCTCCGGTGTCGCCGCGAGCTCGGGCGGGAGCTCCGGCGGCGGCCCCACCGAGCCGAGGAGCGCATGGACGCGCTCGAGGCGCTCGAGCTCCGTCGGGTCGACGTCGTCGCCGATCAGCTCGCGTAGGTCTTTCATCGCAGCTCTCCCTCGAGCTCGTCGGCCAGCCGGCGGAGCGCGGAGCGAGTCCGCGTCTTGACCGTCCCCAGCGGCAGGTTCACGTAGTCGGCGATCTCGCTCTGCGAGAGCCCGCTCCAGTACGCGAGCTCGACGAGCGAGCGCTCCTGCTCGGGGAGCGTCTCGAGCGCCCGGTGCACCCGCCACGACGTCCACTCGGCCTCCGCGGCGTCCTCCGGCCCCGGGTCCGAGGACACGACCTCGGGCGGGTCGTCCACCGTCGGCGGCGGCGTCCGGCGGAGGCCGTCGACGATCGCGTTCCGCGCGACCGTGTAGAGCCACGACGCGGCAGCGCCCCGCGCCGGGTCGTACCGCCGCGCCGACCGCCAGACGCTCGCGAACGTGTCCTGCGTGACGTCCTCGGCGCGCTCGCGGTCGCCGATCCGGCGCAGCGCGATCCCGAGCACCGACCGCGCGTAGCGTCGATGGATCTCCTCGAACGCGAACCGGTCGCCCGTGGCGACCAGCCGGAGGAGCTCGGCGTCCGAGCGGGAGTCCGCGCTCACCGCCGCCGGTCTCCAGGCCGGTCGACGTGCGGGCGCGGGGAGGCCGATGGTGACCGCCGCAGCCACATCTGGAATACGCGGCCGCGACCCCGCCGGATTCGGGCGGGGCCGTCGAGGCACGCGGGGAGGGGCGGCACGCGCGACGTCACCACCCCTCCGCCGGCGCGCCTAGCTCGACCGCGCCGCCTCGAGCTTCGCGGCGACGGCGTCCCAGTCGACGACGTTCCACCAGGCCGCAAGGTAGTCGGGGCGCCGGTTCTGGTAGTTGAGGTAGTACGCGTGCTCCCAGACGTCGATCCCGAGGAGCGGCGTCTTGCCCTCCATGATCGGCGAGTCCTGGTTCGGAGTCGAGAGGACCGCGAGGCCCGTCCCGTCCCAGACGAGCCAGCTCCAGCCGGAGCCGAAGCGCTTCACACCGGCGTCGTTGACCTGCGTCTTGAGCTCGTCGAGCGAGCCGAACGTGGCGTCGATCGCGCTCGCGAGGTCGCCGGTCGGCTCCCCGCCGCCGTTCGGGCCCATGATCTCCCAGAAGAGCGTGTGGTTCGCGTGGCCGCCGCCGTTGTTGCGCACGGCGGCGCGCTTGTCCTCGGGGAGGATCTCGAGGTTCGTGATCACGGCCTCGATCGGCCGGTCGATCCACTCCGTGCCCTCCAGCGCGGCGTTGAGGTTGGTCACGTACGCCGCGTGGTGCTTGTCGTGGTGGATCTCCATCGTGCGCGCGTCGATGTGCGGCTCGAGGGCGTCGAACGGGTACGCGAGGTCGGGGACGGAGTAGGGCATCGTCTCTCCTTCGTGTCGTCGGCGATTCCGCCCAAGGATATGCTCCCGCCGGTCTCGTCCCGCCGAAGCAGAGGAGCGACATGCCGCAGTTCGAGGAGATCTCAGCCCGCCCGCTGGAGCCCCGGCTCCTGCAGCTCTCCGGCATCTCGCGTGCCTCCGTCGAGGCGCATTACCGCCTCTACCAGGGCTACGTCGCCAAGCGGAACGAGATCCTCGGCAAGCTCGCCGAGGTCGACCTCGACAAGGCGAACCAGGTGTACTCCGACGTCCGCGCCCTGAAGGTCGACCTCACCTTCGCGATCGGCGGGATCAAGAACCACGAGCTCTACTTCGCGCACCTCGGCGGTGAGGGCGGCGACCCGGACGGCGCGTTCCGCGCCCTCGTCGACCGTGACTTCGGCTCCGTCGCAGCCTGGCGGAGCGACCTGCGCGCGACCGCGATCGCCGCGCGCGGCTGGGCGTGGACGGCGTACGACTGGGACGAGCGCCGCCTGTTCAACTACATCGGCGACGCGCAGAACACCTTCCCCGTGTGGAACGCGACGCCGCTCGTCGCGCTCGACGTCTACGAGCACGCCTACTTCCTCGACTACCAGACCGACCGCCCCTCGTACGTCGACGCGTTCTTCGAGAATCTCGACTGGACGGTCGTGAACGGGTGGATCAGCTCGTACGGCATCCCGTCGTCGTGACGCGGGCTCCCCGCCGTGGCGGGGCGCCGGCTGACGGCTTCCGGTCGTGGTCGTCGACGTCCTGATCGTCGTCGGGGCGTACCTCCTCGGCTCGATCCCGTTCGGCTACGTGCTCCCGCGCCTCCTGCGCGGGGAGGACGTCCGCACGCGTGGCAGCGGCAACGTCGGCGCCTCGAACGTCTGGCGCGTCTACGGCCGCTCGCTCGGGGTGCCCGTGGCGCTGCTCGACGTCGCGAAGGGCTTCGTGCCCGCGCTCGTCGGGCTCGAGGTCGGCGGCGACTGGGTCGGCGTCCTCGCCGGCGCTGCGGCGATGATCGGGCACGCCCGGCCCGTGTTCCTCGGCTTCGGCAAGGGCGGGAAGATGGTCGCGACGGCCGGCGGCGTCGCGTTTGCGCTCGCGCCGCTCGTTGCGGCGATCTGCCTCGTTCTCTGGCTCGTCGTCTTCGCCCTCTTCCGGTACGCGTCCCTGGCCTCGATCGTCACCGCCTCGGCGCTCCCGCTGCTCTGCCTCGCGTTCGGGAGCTCCTGGCCCGTCGTCGGCTTCACCGCCCTCGCCGCGGTCGGCGTCGTCCTCCTGCACCGGCACAACCTGCGGCGCCTGCTCGCGGGCACCGAGCCGCGCTTCTCGCGGGCCGAAGCGCGGCCCGGTTGACGGCGCCGCCGCCGCCCGACGATCATCCGGGCGTGCGGAGCGTGGGGTCACCGGCACGGACGCTGCGCGCGCTCGCGGTCGCGGTTGCCGCGCTCGCGCTCGTCGCCGTGCTCGCGGGCGAGGCGCGCGCTGCGGCGTGGTGCGGCACGGTCTCGACCGCGGACCGGCCGGCGACCGTCACCGGCCGCGCGATCCAGGTCGTCTACGCCCTTCCCTCGGACGGTGTCGACCGCGCCGCCGAGCGCGCCGCGCAGATCTCGGCGGACGTGGACGAGATCGGCGCCTGGTGGCGGAGCCAGGACTTCGAGCGCGAGCCGCGCTTCGACCGCGCCGCCTTCGCGTGTGGCGCGCAGGCGGACATCGTCGTCGTCCGGCTGCCCGACCCGGCGGCCGCGCTGCAGGCCAACGGGTCCCGCTTCGAGCGGATCGCCGACGTCGTCGCGCAGGGCGTCGCAGGGTTCGAGAAGCATCTCGTCTACTACGACGGGCCGGTCGCCGAGGGCTCCCCGTGCGGCGAGGGGGGAGGCAACCCCGACGGCGAGGGCATCGCGATCGTCTACATGGCGACGTGCTCGCCCGTTCCGACCGAGGTCGTCGCGGCGCACGAGCTGCTGCACGCCTTCGGGGCTCTACCGACCAGCGGGCCGCCGAACGCCTGCCCCGACTCGCGCGGGCACCCGTGCGACAGCACGGGCGACATCCTCTACCCGTACGCGCCGACCGCGCGGCTCAACGCGCTCGCGCTCGACGTCGGCCACAACGACTACTACGCGCACGGCGGAGGCTGGCTCGACGTGCAGGACTCCCGCTGGCTGCGCCTCGTGACGCGCCAGGTGCGTCTCGCGCTGACGATCGCGGGCGGCGGCTCCGTCGAGAGCGACGTGCCGGGCCTCGACTGCACGGCGACGTGCGCGACCGACTGGGACCAGGGGACGGCGGTCGTCCTCGACGCGCTCCCCGCCGCGGGACAGCGCTTCGTCCGCTGGTCGGGCGCCTGCGCGGGAAGCGACAGCTGCTCCGTGACGCTCGGTGCCGCGCAGTCCGTTGCGGCGCTCTTCGCCCCCGAGCGGTTCCCGCTCACGGTCGTCGTCGCGGGGCGGGGGGCCGTGAGCGGCGGGAGCCTTCGGTGCACCGTCGCCCGCTGCGTCCGGGCCGCGCCGTCCTACACGACCGTCCGTCTCGCCGCGACCGCGGCGAAGGGATGGCGGTTCGCCGGGTGGACGGGGGCCTGCACCCGCCGGAGCGGCGCCTGCACGGTGCCGATGACGAAGGCGACCTCCGTCCGCGCCCGGTTCGTCAAGCGTCGCTGAGCCAGGCCTCGAGCGTCGTCTGCCGCGGCGTCGCGACGCCGTCGGCCAGCTCGTCGCGGAGCTCGCCGACGGTTCCCCAGCGCTCCGCGACGACGTCGTGGTCGTGGATCGTCTCGAGGTTCACCTGGCGTGAGAGGACGAAGTCGTCGTCGGCCAGGGCGGGCTCGGCGGCGAGGAGCTCGCCGAGTGCGACACGCACCGAGTCCTCCACGAAGCGCGGCCGGAGGTGGGCGTGCTCGACGACGAAGAGCTCGTCCGGGCGCTTCAGGAGCTCATAGACCGGGGCGCTCATCGAGCGCTCGACGATCCCCACGAGATCCTCGGCGTCGAGCTCGCTCGCCGTCCCGACGAGCAGGGTCCCGCGACCGCGCTGGTTGTGCGTCGCGATCGGGACGAGCTCCAGGATCCGCTCGACGTCGTCGCCGAAGCCCGCCTCCGCGAGGCGCTCGGCCGCCCGTGCGCGGACGAGCCCCTGCGCGCACGGGCAGGCGTTGATCCCCGTCGCCTCGACCCCGACGACGCGCCGCGAGCCGGCGCCCGTCGCGGCCGCGATCCCGATCAGGGAGACCATCTCCTGGGTCGTCAGGCCGGTGACCGGCGTCCGCCGCCGGAGCGGCCAGCGGGCGACGATCCGCACCTCGGCCCGGAGCGCGCGCTGGCGCTCGACGATCTGCGTCGCGATCCGGTCGGCGAGGTTCTCCACGAGCAGGCCCTCGCCGAGGACGACGTCGTCGATCGCCTCGTCGAAGAGCTCGGGGAAGCGCGACATGTGGACGCCCTTCTGGTCGCGCGCGAGGTCGACGGTGCACTCGAGCTCCGCCGCCATGAGGATCTCCTGGGCGCCGCGCCGGATCCGGAGCGCCTTGTGGACCCCCGTCACCCCGACGCGCGAGAGCGCGAGCGAGATCGGCGGCGCGGAGGCCTGGACGTCCCCGACGAGTGGGAGGTCGCTCATGGGGGCACGGTACAAGGTGCGAGCGGCCCCGCCGGCGCGTCAGCGCAGGAGGCGGGAGAGACGCCGGTCCTTGAGGATCCGGCCGCCTGTCTGGCATGCGGCGCAGTACGTGATCGTGTGCTCCTCGAAGTCGACGCGGAGCAGGGTCTCGCCGCAGCGGGGGCACGGCTCGCCGTAGTGCCCGTGCACCCGGTAGACGGCGGCATCGCCCTTGCCCTGGAGCCGCAGCTCGAGCGCGCGCGAGAGGTCGTCGTGGATCGCGGTCGCGAGCCGCTCGACCTCCTCGTCCGAGAGCTCGGCCGAGATCCGGAAGGGAGGCAGCCGGGCCTCCCAGAGCACCTCGTTCGCGTGGGCGCGGCCGATGCCCGCGAGCGCACGCTGGTCGCGGAGCAGCGAGTGGAGCTGGCGACGCTCCGCCCGCAGGATCGCGCCGAGCGACGCAGCGTCGAGGTCGAGCGCGTCCGGGCCGAGATGGGCGAGCTCGGCGTCGAGCGCCTCCGGGGTGAGGATCCACACGCCCGCGCGCCTCTTCTTGCCGGCCTCCGTCAGGTCGAGCTCGCCGCCGTCGGCGAACGCGACCCGGAACATCGGCTTCGCCGGCCCCTTCTTGCCCGGTGCGACGTACCGGAGGCGGCCGGCGCTCATCAGGTGCACGCGGAGCACGAGCTCGCCGTCGTCGGTCGGGAAGAGCAGGTTCTTGCCGCGCCGCTCCGACCCCGCGAACGTCCGCCCCTCGAGCGCGCCTGGTGGCGGGTCGAAGCTCTTCAGCGTCGCGATGTGGCCGGGCCGGGCGGACGCGATCGGCGCGCGCACGACGAGCGGGGAGAGCTCCCGCACCCAGGCCTCCACCTCGGGCAGCTCTGGCATGTGCTCAGCGTAGTGCCGTCAGGCGGGCCGAAGCGGGGGCCGAGAGGTGGAAAAAGAATCGATGATCGAGGATTTTTGCCTTCCATCTCCATGCACGCGTGTATACGATGCGCCGCCTGAGGTCCGGGCCGCACGGTGGCGCGAGTCCGGCTCGTTGCGTTCGAAGGGTTCGTCTCCGTCAACCGACTTTGGGGGAAAGGGAGTCAATGCTCTCAGTCGAAACCGCCCTTCCGGACGTCGAGGAGCTCCACAAGCTCGTCGAGCAGGGGCAGGAGAAGGGGTTCCTCACGTACGACGAGATCGTCAAGTCCCTCGAGGACGTCGATCTCACGAAGGAGCAGCTCGAGGACTTCACCACGTACCTGATCGATCATTCGATCGAGTTGCACGAGGGGGAGCAGCACAAGGCGCTGCCGCACGAGGAGCCGATCGCCGCGCCCGAGGAGGCGGCCGCGCCGAAGCTCGACCTCACCGTCGAGCCGTCGCTCGACTCGCTCCGCCTCTACCTCCGGGAGATCGGCAAGGTGCCGCTCCTGACGGCCGACCAGGAGGTCGCGCTCGCAAAGCGGATCGAGCGCGGCGACATGGCGGCGAAGCAGCACATGATCGAGGCGAACCTGCGGCTCGTGGTCTCGATCGCCAAGGGCTACCTGGGGCGGGGGCTCTCGTTCCTCGACCTGATCCAGGAGGGGTCGCTGGGTCTGATCCGGGCGGTCGAGAAGTTCGACTACCGCAAGGGGTTCAAGTTCTCGACGTACGCGACCTGGTGGATTCGCCAGGCGGTGACGCGTGCGATCGCGGACAAGGCGCGGACGATCCGGATTCCCGTGCACATGGTCGAGAAGCTCAACAAGGTCGTCCACATCGAGCGGCAGCTCGTCCAGCGCCTCGGGCGCGAGCCGCGGCCCGAGGAGGTCGCGGAGGAGCTCGAGATGTCGACCGAGGAGGTGCGCGAGATCCTGCGCATGGCACAGATGCCGATCTCGCTCGAGAAGCCGATCGGCGAGGAGGAGGACTCCTCGCTCGGCGACTTCGTCCCGGACGACCAGGCCGAGTCGCCCTTCGACACGGCGTCGCTCTCGCTCCGCCGGGAGGACATCGAGCAGGCGCTCGGCTCGCTGCCCGAGCGCGACCGGAAGGTGATCGAGCTCCGCTTCGGGCTCCTCGGCGAGGCGCCGTGCACGCTCGAGGAGGTCGGTCGGGCGTTCGGCGTCACGCGCGAGCGCATCCGGCAGATCGAGAACAACACGCTGAAGCGCCTCGAGACCCTCCCCGAGGCCCAGCCGCTCCGCGACTGCGTCTGATCGCGTGGGGGAGCTCCGGCTCCCCCACGCTTCCACCTGTATCGCGAAGCGAGGATCCGCCGAGCGGATCCCCGCCGCTCGATCCCCGCCTGACGGCGGGGCACACCCCTGAAGGCGCCCGCTTCGCGGTCGCACACCCTCGTTGCCATGATTGGCTGCCTGTCCGCCGCGGCAGGCTCGGGCGCGGTGACGCCGAAACACGCTTCCGTGAGCAGTCGGACGGTCGAGGCGATCGTCACCGGGGCGATCGGGCTCGCCGTGGTGATCGCCGTGCGATGGGCGCTCGGGGTGGCGTTCAACCGGTACGAGCGACGGCTCGGATTGCGCGACCCGGCGGAGGCGGCCCGGCGGCGCACGACGCTCGGGTTCCTACGCCGCGTGATCGTCGCGATCGTCGCGGCGATCGCCGTCTGGAGCGTCCTCTCGCTCTACCCCCAGACCGACCAGATCGTCAACGCACTGCTCGCGTCGAGCGCCGTGATCGCCCTCTTCGTCGGCATCGCCTTCAACACGCCGCTCTCGAACCTCGGCTCCGGCCTGCTCGTGGCGTTCGCGCAGCCCCTCCGGCTCGGCGACCGCGTCACGATCGGGGAGCACACGGGGTTCGTCGAGGAGGTGGACCTGCTCTACACCACGCTCGTCACCGACGAGGCGCGTCGGGTGTTCGTCCCGAACACGCAGCTCACGACGTCGACGATCGTCAACCGCACGATTCGCGACCCGCGGCGCGTCGTCTCCGCCGAGTTCCCGGTTCGACTCGGCGCGTCGGTCGACGAGGCGCGGCAGGTCGTCCTGCGTGCCGTCTCGCGTCTCGAGGGCGTGCGGCACGACGAGACTCGCGTGCTCGTGGGCGACGTGAAGGGCGGCGCCGTCTGGCTCACGGCGACGGTCTCGGCGCCGCTCGACGCCGACGTGATCCTGCTCGGCTCGAACCTCCGCGAGGAGGTCCTCGACGCGCTCGGCGAGGCCGGCGCGCTCGCCGCCTGAGGGGTGTGCCCCGCCGAAGGCGGGGATCGAGCCGCAGGATTCGGCTTCTGCCGAATCCTGCTTGGCGAAACAAGGACTAGATCGTCGGCTCGCGCTCGGGCTCGCGTTCCAGGGCGAACGCCGTATGGAGGCCGCGCACGGCCTCGGGGATGCGGTCGCGGGCGATCATGCAGGAGATCTTGATCGGCGAGGTCGAGATCATCTCGAGGTTGATCCCGAGCTCCGCGAGCGTGCGGAACATCGTCGCGGCGACGCCCGGATGCGAGCGCATCCCGGCCCCGATCAGCGAGACCTTGCCGAGCTCGGTGTTCGCGTCGACGTCGAACGCCCCCAGCTCCTCCTGCAGCGCCGTGATCGCGCTCCGGGTGTTGGCGACATCCTCCGCGGGCACCGAGAACGACATCTCCGCGCGGCCGTGGACGACGTTCTGGATGATCGTGTCGACGTTCACCTGCGCCGAGGCGACGCCCTCGAAGATGCGGGCGGCGACCCCGGGCCGGTCGGGGATCCCGGTCAGCGTGAAGACGACGTCCGTCTCCGAGTGCGTGACCGCCGAGACGATCGGCTGCTCCATTCCCTCTGCGTCCTGCACCCAGGTTCCCTCCTCGTCGGAGAACGTCGAGCGTGCGTGGATCCGCACGCCGTGGTTGCGTGCCAGCTCCACCGAGCGGAGCATGAGCACCTTGGCGCCCGAGGCGGCCATCTCGAGCATCTCGTCGTAGGAGACGAAGGGGAGCTTGCGCGCCTCCGGCACGAGCCGCGGATCGGCGGTGAACACCCCGAGCACGTCCGAGTAGATCTCGCAGGCGCCGCCGAGCGCCGCGGCGAGCGCCACGGCGGTCGCGTCGGTGCCGCCGCGCCCGAGCGTCGTGATCTCCATCGTCTCGCGCGAGAAGCCCTGGAAGCCGGCGACGAGGACGATCCGGCCCTGGTCGAGGGCCGTGCGGATGCGGTCGCCGCGGATCTCCCGGATCTTGGCGCGGGTGTGCGAGGCGTCGGTGATGATCCCCGCCTGCGAGCCGGTGTACGAGACGGCGTCCTCGCCGAGGTCGTGGATCGCCATCGCGACGAGCGCGCAGGCGATCCGCTCGCCGGTCGAGAGGATCATGTCGAGCTCGCGCGGGTTCGGCGTGGGCGAGACCTCGCCCGCCAGCGCGATGAGGGTGTCCGTGGTCTTCCCCATCGCGGAGACCGTGCCGACCACCCGCAGCCCGGTCCGGCGGGCCTCGACGAGGCGGCGGGCGACGTTCCGCACCTTCTCGGGGTCGGCGACCGACGAGCCGCCGAACTTCATGACGACGGTGTCGACCCCCTCGGTCACGGCTCCACCAGCCCCGCCCGCCGGTAGTCCCGCAGGGCGTCGGGCACCGGGATCCCTGGTCGGAGCGCAGGGTCGGGGACGGGGTCGAGCGCACGGACGACGAGCGGCAGGTGCCCCGCCCAGACGTCGAGCTCGGCGTCGGGGGTGTCCCCGTCGTCGGGACCGCCGGTGCGGATCTTCGCGGACGCCTCGTCGAGGGGCAGGCGCAGCACGGAGGTCGCCTTCAGCTCCGTCCTGTTCGGGCTCCGCGCCTCGGCCCAGCGCCCCGGCAGGAGCTTCTCGGTGAAGGCCTCGAGCGCGGTCAGCTTCTCCTCGGGCTCGGTCACGGCGACGGCGGTCCCGAGCACGACCACGGACCGGTAGTTCATCGAGTGCTCGAAGACCGAGCGCGCGAGCACGATCCCGTCGACGAGCGTCACCGTGAGGCAGGCGGGGATCCCGGCGGCGAGCTCGCGAAGCGTGCGGCTCGCCGCGGAGCCGTGGACGTAGACCCGGTCGCCGACGCGGGCGTGGAGCGTCGGGATGACGTAGGGCTGCCCGTCGTGCTCGAAGCCCAGGTGGGCGACGAGGCCCGCGTCGAGCACGGCCTCCACCTGCCCGCGGTCGTAGACGGCCGCGCTTCGGCAGCCGGCGGACGCGCGTCCGCGGGGACGGGGCCGGATGGGGCGCTCGCGGCATGCCGAAAGCCTACGGGCAGGCATAGTTGGGTAGGCACCACAGCACCGACATCCGAGGAGGACCATGGTTCGCAGCATCACCCTCGTGGGGGCGCTCGTCGGCGCCTCGCTCGCACTCGCGCTGCCCGCCGGGGCCGCGTCGCAGGCGACGGGCGTCACGGTGACGGCGGGGACGCCGTCGGAGTTCCGCTTCACGCTCTCGAAGAAGAGCGTCGCCAAGGGCGTGGTCACGTTCACGGTCACGAACAAGGGCAAGCTCACGCACGACTTCCGGATCGGCGGCAAGAAGACCGCGCTCCTGAAGCCGGGCAAGAAGGCGACCCTTCGCGTCGTCCTGAAGGCCGGCAAGGCCCCGTACCTCTGCACGCTGCCCGGTCACGCGGCCGGTGGCATGAAGGGGACGCTGACCGTCAAGTAGCCGGTCTCGACGCGGGAGCGCGCGCAGGCGGCGCGCCTCCCGCGTTAGCCTTCGCGCATGGCCGCGAGCGTGGGCGCGATGGCCGTCCCGACCCTTGCCGACGTGCGCGGTGCCGCCGCCCGCATCGCGCCGCACCTCCTCGAGACCCCGCTCCATGCGCACGCGGGGCTCGCATCGCTCCTCGGCGCCGAGGTGCTCGTCAAGCACGAGAACCACCTCCCGACCGGGGCGTTCAAGGTCCGCGGCGGCGTGAACCTCGTGGCGCAGCTCCCTCCCGCGCTGCGCGAGCGCGGGCTGATCGCTGCCTCGACCGGCAACCACGGCCAGTCGCTCGCCTACGCCGGCCGCCTCTTCGACGCCCGCGTCACGATCTGCGTCCCCGTCGGCGCGAACCCCGCCAAGGTCGGCTCGATCCGGGCGCTGGGCGCCGAGATCGTCGAGCACGGCCGCGACTTCGACGAGGCGCGCGAGCACTGCGAGGCCCTCGCCGCCGAGCACGGGCTCCGCTACGTGCACTCGGGCGACGAGCCCGATCTGATCTCGGGAGTCGGCACGCACACGCTCGAGGTGCTCGAGCGGGAGCCCGAGGTCGACGCGATCGTCCTCCCGATCGGGGGCGGGAGCGGGGCGGCCGGGGCCTGCGTCGTGGCGAAGGCGCTCCGGCCCGGCTGCGAGGTGATCGGCGTCCAGGCAGAGGCCGCCCCCGCTGCGTACCGCTCGTGGCGCGCGCATGCCGTCTGCGAGGACGGCATGGCGACGGCCGCGGAGGGGCTCGCGACGCGGGTCGGCTTCGCGCTGCCGCAGGCGATCCTCTGGGAGCACCTCGACGACTTCGTCCTCGTCTCGGAGGACGAGCTCCTGCGCGCGGCGCGGCTGATGCTCGAGCACACGCGGAACCTCGTCGAGCTGGCGGGCGCCGCGCCGCTCGCGGGCGCGCTGCGGCTCCGTGAGCGCCTCGCCGGACGGCGCGTCGTCCTCGTCTGCAGCGGCGGGAACGTGACGCCCGAGCAGCTCACCACGATCCTCGCCTCGGGCTGACGCGCCCGCGCGGTTCCATACAGGTCCATCACAGGCCTTGCATAGCCTGCTGCGATGCGCCGGGGTCTCGTGCTCGCCGTCCTCCTCGCATGCCTCGCGGCAGCGGTCCCCGCGACGGCGCACACAGCGTCGACGTCGGCGCCCGTGCCGTCGCTCGAGCCCCGCGCGACGCAGCAGCTCTACGCGCGGCTCCGCGACCGGCAGGTGTTCCGCACCTATCGCGTGTCGGCCGACTGCCGGCCGCTGCGCGCCGTCTTCTACGCAGCCTCCGACTGGCTGCGCCTCGCGACGCGGCTCGCCGCCTACTCCTCGCCCTGCGCGCAGTACTACATCTCCGTCCCGCCGGTCGTCGGCCAGAAGACGCGGGCCAGGCCGGGCCAGGCGACGCGCATCCGCGCCCTCGGGCCGCAGTTCCACGCCCTGGCGGAGATCCACCTCACCACGTGGCAGAAGTGGGTCGCGTCGACCGGGTCGTCCTGGTACCAGGCGGGAGTCGAGGCGCGCCGCAGCATGGTCGCCGGCGGCTTCGACGTCACGGCCGGTGACTCGTGGGCCGTGAACGAGCTCACGTCGGCCATCCGGCGCGGGGACGGCGCGAAGCGCGCCGAGATCCGCGACTTCCTCCGCGGCCTCTACGACGCGGGCGGCGAGGGCCCGCCGACGAAGGGCGTCGTCTTCATCGTCGGCATCGGCCAGCGCGTCGCGGAGGTCGGGACGTACAAGGCGCGCATGCAGGAGTGGCTCCAGGACGGTGCGTTCTGGAGCGACGTGAACCAGTACGTCAGCGACTGGTCGCAGGAGGTCTACGGCGACGTCCGCGGCTACGCGGCCCCGGGCGCGGACGCGGCCACCCGCCGGGACGCGCTCGTCGACTACCTGCGGCACTCGGACCTCCTCGCCGTCGCCGGCGGCGGCGTCTCCGGCACCGCGAACGCGTTCTTCGCGAGCGCGTCGGCGCCGGTCGCGAACGCCGCGTGGCAGTGGAACGCCTCGTTCGGCTGGACGGACGTCAGCATCGAGCTGATGCAGCAGTACGTCTCGGCGCAGGTCTACGCGCTCCGGAACCACAGCGTCCGCACCGGCCAGCCGACCGACCACTGGGGCTTCGCCTGGGCGCCTCGCAACCACACGCAGCAGGCGTTCGAGATCTTCCAGCAGGACACCGGGATCGTGCTCGACCGGCTCGCGCAGGCGATCCGCGACTCCCAGACGGTCGTGCCCGACGACCCGGGCGTGAACGCGTGCGCCGACGGCCGCTACTGCGTCGGTGACCTCGAGGGCGCGTCGGTCGTCACGCGCTGGCGCGCGTTCCGGACCTGGTCGCCGACCACGCTGGGCTTCACGACCCCGCCGCAGACCGTCGGCGCAGGTGTCGTCTCCGCCCCGATCGGGCTCCAGGTGCAGATCGCGCGCGTGGCGGCGAAGCCGCTCGCGCCCGTGACCGCGACGATCGCCACCTCCTCGCCGACGGGCGCCTTCGCGACGGCGCCGGGCGGCCCGTTCGCGCCGACGGTGACCGTGCAGCTCCCCGCAGGGGCGGTCGCCACCGCCCAGCTCTACTACCAGGACACGACCGCCGGCATCGCGACGTTGAGCGCCACCGGGGCCGGCGTCGTGACCGGGACGCAGCCGTTCACGGTCTCCGGCGCACCGCCCGTCTCTCTGCGGATCGAGCCGCCGTCCGCCACCGTCGTCGCGGGCGGCACGGTGACGCTCCGCGCGGTCGGCGTCGACCAGTTCGGCAACGCCAGCCCGGCGGCGGTCGCGTGGACGATCGAGCCGCAGTCACGCGGCACCGTCTCGCCTGCCTCCGGCGCCACCGCGAGCTTCGTCGCGTCGAGCGTCCCGGGCACCGGGACCGTGACGGGGACGCTCACCACCCCGGCGGCCCAGCTCACGGCGACGACCGCGCTCACCGTCCGACCGATGCCCGCGGTCAGGGTCTCGGCCGTTCGCTACGGGGTCGCGCGCGGCAGGCTCCTCGTCTTCACGACGGTCGTGGACACGCGCGGGGCACGTGTGCGCAACGCGTCGGTCACGGTCGCGCTCTCGCGCAACGGCAAGCAGGTCGGCACCGCGACCGGGCGGACGACGAGCGGCCGCATGACCGTCTCCCGGGCGCTCGCGTCCGGCCGGTACACGGCGCGCGTCACCCGGGTCGTGGCACCGGGCTTCTCCTGGAGCGGCTCGACGCCCGCCAACGGTTTCAGGCGCCGCTGATCCGGCAAGGCTCCCCTGTTCACTCGGAATCCGAGAGAGGGGAGAGCATGTGAAGCGAGCACTTCTCGTCGTCGCCGTGCTTGCGCTCGCGACGGCGTCCGCCGCGTTCGCGACGAAGCCCGGCCCGGGCTCGAGCATCGGTGAGGCACGGGTCTTCCTGCCGAACCCGGTGCAGGACCTGGGCGACCAGAGCCTGACCGACCAGGACGACGCGGACTACGCGGCGTTGCAGCCTGCCTACCACCTCGTGCAGCTGACCGACCTCGACGGCTCGGGGTTCCTGCGCGGGAGCTGGGCGGAGATCGTGAGCGAGACCGGCAGTCCCGCGTACTCGCCCACGAACACGTTCCTCTACAACCGGCACCAGGACCAGTTCGAGCAGGTCATGGCCTACTTCTGGATCACCGAGGCGCAGCGGTACATCCAGTCGCTCGGCTTCGGCTCGCGGCTGCGCGCCGTGAACGACGAGCCGCAGCGGGTGCGGATCAACCAGTGGGGCGCCGACAACTCGTTCGCGACGACGCACAAGGACGAGATCCGGCTCGGCAAGGGCGGCGTCGACGACGCCGAGGACGCCGAGGTGGTGCTGCACGAGTACGGCCATGCCGTCCACTTCGCGCAGGGCTTCTCGTTCTCGACGGACGAGGCCGGTGCGATCAGCGAGGGCTTCGGCGACTACCTCGCCGTCACCGTCTCCGAGGCCGTTCGCGCGAGGCTCGGCCGCCCCGCGTCCTCCGACCCGGCCTGTGTCGCCGACTGGGACGCGGTCTCGTACACGTCGACCGAGCCGCACTGCCTGCGGCGCGTCGACCTCGACCTCCACTACCCGGAGGACCTCCGCGGCGAGGTGCACGCGGACGGGCGGATCTGGTCGCGCGCGCTGTGGGACCTTCGTGGCGAGCTGGGCGCGACGGTTGCCGACACGGTCGTCCTCGAGGGGCAGTTCGCCTTCGACGGCGGGACGATGCCCGCGCTCGCGGAGGACACGGTCGCGGCCGCGCGGCGCCTCTACGGCAACGCCACGGCCAACAAGGCCGAGGCGGTCTTCTCGGCCCGGGGCATCCTCGGCTGACACGTCACACGGGACCGGCCCGCTGTCGGGCCGGTCCCCGACGGCGCCTGGAGCGCCCGCCGCATGGAAGAATCGAGTCACGCGCGACGTTGCACGAACCACGCGCGAACGCATCTCGGAGGAGGATGAATGACGCTCACGATCGGAGACACGGCCCCGGACTTCGAGGCCGACACCACGGAGGGGAAGATCAGGTTCCACGACTGGATCGGCGACTCGTGGGCGGTGCTCTTCTCGCACCCGAAGGACTTCACGCCGGTCTGCACGACGGAGCTGGGCTACATGGCGCGGATCAAGCCGGACTTCGAGAGCCGGAACGTGAAGGTCATCGGGCTCTCGGTCGACTCGACCAGCGACCACGAAGGCTGGGCGCGTGACATCGAGGAGACGCAGGGAGCCGCCCCCAACTACCCGATCATCGGCGACCACGACTTCGCGATCTCGAAGCTGTACGGGATGCTCGGCGCGGACGTCTCGGGCGACCCCAAGGATCGGACGGCGGCCGACAACCAGACGGTTCGCAACGTCTTCGTGATCGGGCCCGACAAGAAGGTGAAGCTGGTCCTGATCTACCCGATGACGACGGGACGCAACTTCGACGAGGTGCTGCGGGTGATCGACTCGCTGCAGCTGACGGCGAAGCACAGGGTCTCGACGCCCGTGAACTGGCAGCAGGGCGAGGACGTGATCATCGCCGGCTCCGTCTCGAACGACGAGGCGAAGGAGATCTTCGGCGACTGGGAAGAGCCCAAGCCCTACATCAGGGTCGTCCCGCAGCCGCAGTAGCAGCTCCGTGCGCGGGACCCGCAACGGCGGGTTCCGCGCACGTCCCTCCCGCGCCGCCCGGCGCGAACCGATCCGCGTGTCTCCTCGTACCCCTGGGGGAGCACACAACGATCCCGATGGGAGGGACGATGTCCATGCAGCTTCGACACGTACGGGGGCTCGCGCTCGCGGCGGCGGCCGCCGCGCTGGCGCTCGGGCTCGCGCTGGCCGCCGCCGCGGCGGCCGATGCGCGCGGGCAGGCGACGGCGATCAGCCTGATCGCGACGATGAACGCCCCGTCGGAGGTTCCGGCACCGGCCGGCGACGTCTCCGGCGCCCGCGGCGCCTTCACCGCGACCGCGACCCAGTCGGGCACGGGCGCGACGCTTCAGTGGCAGATGACGTTCACCGGCCTGACCGGTCCCGGGACGGCGGCGCACATCCACGTCGCGACCCGCGGACAGGCCGGGCCCGTGGCCGTGCCGCTCTGCGGCCCGTGCACGAGCCCCGCGAGCGGGACAGCCACCGTGGACGCGACGGTGCTGGCGGCGCTCCAGTCGGGCGGCGCGTACGTCAACGTCCACACGGACACGAACAAGGCGGGCGAGATCCGCGGTCAGGTCGGCGTGAACGCTCCCTCGCGCAGCGCGCTCACGTCGCGGCAGGAGGTGCCGAAGCCCAAGGGCAACGTCAGGCGTGCCGCCGGCACGTTCGTCGCCACCGTCACGACGGAGGGGACGACCGGCTCCGTCACCTGGCAGCTGAGCTTCGCACGGCTGACGGGTCGCGCCGTCGCAGCGCACATCCACATCGGCCGGGCGGGACGGGCGGGGCCGGTCGCCGTCGCCCTGTGCGGTCCGTGCCGGAGCGGCCAGCGCGGGACGCGGGTCGTGAACGCGGCGACCCTCGCGGCGCTCGAGGCGGGCCGCGCCTACGTGAACGTGCACACCGCGCGGAACCCGGCGGGCGAGATCCGCGGGCAGCTCCCCGCCGCCGCGCTCCGGATCACGTAACGGCACGACCCGGGTGGAGACGGGCGCCCGGACGATCCGGGCGCCCGTCACCCGGCGCCCTGCGGCTGGGCGGTTTACCGCACCCTGGCCGCGACGGCGTTCCCCTACGATGGGCGCCGATGGCGGACGCGGGTGCCACGATCCTCGCCCGGAGTGAGCTCGAGAGCGCGCTCGAGGAGCATCGCGGCGAGCTGACGGGCTACTGCTACCGGATGCTCGGCTCGGTCTTCGAGGCCGAGGACGCGGTGCAGGAGACGCTCCTGCGCGCCTGGAAGGGCCTCAACCGCTTCGAGGGCCGCGCGGCGTTCCGCTCGTGGCTCTACCGGATCGCGACGAACGTCTGCCTCGACATGCTGTCGGGGCGCGAGCGGCGCGCGCGGCCCATGGACCTCGGCCCCGCGCGGGAGCCGATCGAGTCGAACCTGCACACGCTGCCCGAGGTCACGTGGATCGAGCCGGCCCCGGACGCGCTGGTCGTCCACGACGAGGGCGACCCGGCCGACGTCGCGGTCGCGCGCGAGACGATCCGCCTCGCGTTCGTCGCCGCGCTCCAGCACCTGCCGCCGCGCCAGCGCGCCGTGCTCATCCTCTGCGAGGTCCTGCGGTGGCAGGCGAGCGAGGTCGCGGAGCTCCTCGAGACGAGCGTGGCGTCGGTGAACAGCGCGCTCCAGCGCGCCCGTGCGACGCTCGAGGCGAGCGAGCTGAAGGCCGGCGACGCCGCCGCGCCCGCCGATCCGGAGCAGCAGGACCTCCTCGCCCGCTACGTCGCGGCCTTCGAGGCATACGACATGGAGGCGCTCACCGCGCTCATCCACGAGGACGCGACCCAGTCGATGCCGCCGTTCGATCTGTGGCTGACGGGCCGCGAGGACATCCTCACGTGGTGGTACGGGCCGGGCATCGGCTGTCGCGGCTCGCGGGTGTTGCCGACGACCGCGGCGAACGGGTCGCCCGCGTTCGGCCAGTACAAGCCGAGCGAGAGCGGCGGCTACGAGCCGTGGGCGCTGCAGGTGCTCGAGCTCGAGGACGGGCGGATCAAGGAGCTCACGTTCTTCCTCGACACCGACCGCGTGTTCCCGCTCTTCGGCCTGCCCCCGCGGCTCGACTGACGCCTCACTCGGGCAGCACGTCCTCGAGACCCATGAAGGCGACGAGGTGCACGAGCTCCGGCGTGGCGTTGCGCAGGTGGATCCGGCAGCCGAAGCGGCGGGCCGCGAGCTGGAGCCGTGCGAGAGCGTCGACGGTGACGGCGTCCGGCGGCACGCCGGCGACGTCGCAGTGCGCCACGTCCGCGCCGCTCGCCCGGAGCAGGCCGCCGATCCGCGCACAGAGCCCGGTCAGATCGTCCCGGACGATCGGCCCGTACACCGCGAACGCGAAGACAGGTGGCTCCTGCAAGGCCATCGACGTAGGGACTGCGGGAGCCGGCGAAACTCATCGCCGTGCGGGCGATGAGATTCGGCGATCCGAGTCGTCGTAAGGGCGAGACGACGAACGGGAGGAGACCGAGATGACCGTGACCGACGCACGCGCACGCTGGCTGGCACTGATCGTCCTGTGCCTCGGCGACCTGATGATCGTGCTCGACGTGACGATCGTCGGCGTGGCGCTGCCCTCGATCCGCGACGACCTGGGGTTCTCCGAGGAGTCGCTCGCATGGGTCGTGAACGGCTACCTGCTCACCTTCGGCGGGTTCCTCCTGCTCGGCGGCCGGCTCGGCGACCTCTTCGGCCACCGCCGGCTCTTCCTCGCCGGGATCGCGCTCTTCACGGTCGCCTCGGTGACGTGCGGCCTCGCCACCTCGCAGGGCGTCCTCATCGTCGCTCGCGCGGTGCAGGGCGCCGGCGGCGCCGTCGTCTCCGCGGTGGCCCTCTCGCTGATGATGACGCTCTTCACCGATCCGGCCGAGCGCGCGAAGGCGATGGGCGTCTTCGGCTTCGTCGCCTCCGGCGGCGGCTCGATCGGCGTGCTGCTCGGCGGCATCCTCACCGACCTCCTGAGCTGGCACTGGATCTTCCTCGTCAACGTGCCGGTGGGGATCGTCGTCTTCTTCCTGACGCTCCGGCTCGTTCCCTCGGCCTTCGAGCGGCCCGAGAATCGGCAGATCGACGTCGCCGGCGCGGTGACCGTGACTGCCGCGCTGATGCTCGCGGTGTACGCGATCGTGAACGGCAACCAGGCGGGCTGGCTCTCCGCGCAGACGCTCGGGTTCCTCGCGGCCGCCGCGGCGCTGTTCGGCGTCTTCCTCGCGATCGAGGCGCGCGTCTCGACGCCGCTGATGCCGCTCTCGATCTTCAGGATCCGGAACGTCTCGGTCTCGAACGTCGTCGGGATCCTGTGGGCCGGCGCCATGTTCGCGTGGTTCTTCCTCTCGGCGCTCTACCTGCAGCTCGTGCTGGGCTACAGCCCGCTCGAGGTCGGGCTCGCGTTCCTGCCCGGCAACATCGTCATGGGCATCCTCTCCGTGGGGCTCTCCGCGAAGCTCGTGCTGCGGTACGGGATCCGGATCCCGCTCGGCGTCGGCCTCTCGCTCGCCGCCCTCGGGCTGCTCCTCTTCGCCCGCGCCCCGGTCGACGGCAGCTTCGTCGTCGACGTCCTCCCGCCGATGATCCTGCTCGGCGTCGGTGCCGGAATGGCGTTCAACCCGGTGCTGCTCGCCGCGATGAGCGACGTCGAGCCGAAGGACGCCGGGCTCGCGTCGGGCATCGTCAACACGTCCTTCATGATGGGCGGCGCGCTCGGGCTCGCGATCCTCGCCAGCTCGGCCGCGGCGCGGACCGACACGCTCACCGCCGAGCGGCGAGGCGGAGCTCGAGGCGCTCACCGGCGGCTACCACCTGGCCTTCCTGCTCGGCGCGCTGTTCGCGACCGCGGCGGCCGTGCTCGGATCGGTGCTGCTCCGGTCGCCGGCGACGTCGCACGAGGGCGTCGGCGCATCCGTCGCGGCCGAGACGTGAGGCAGGCGCCCTAGCCGAGGGCCTTCGGCAGCCACCCGGCGATCGTCTCGCCGACCGTCGCGAGGTCCTTGCGGAGGGCGTGGTCGCCCTCGACCTCGACGACGGTCCGGCGCGGGCCGGCGGGCGGGATGCCGAACGGGTCGCGTGTCCCCTGGACGACGAGCACCGGCACCTCGACGGCGTCGAGCTCGTGGAGGCGGTCGGGCGCGGGCGGGCGCCCCTCGCGCCGCGGCGGGCGCAGCGGGAACGCGAGGCAGAGGACGCCTGCGGCGCCCGCCTCGGCGGCCGTCCGGCAGGCGACCCGCGCGCCGGACGAGCGCCCACCGACGACGAGCGGGAGCCGCCCGAGCGCCGTGCCGCGGAGGTGGTCGACGACCGCCAGCCACGCCGTGTCGAGCTGGTGCGCGGGCGCAGGCGAGCGCCGGCCCGCGACGCGGTAGGGCTGCTCCACGAGCGCGACGGCGAAGCCGGTCGCCGTGCCCGCGTCCGCGGCCGCGACGAGGTCGCGGGCCTGGACGCCGCCGCCCGCGCCGTGGCCGAGGGCGAGCAGCCCGACGGCGCCGACGGTCTCGCGGAGGTGGATCGCCGCCGGCCCGTGCGGCGTCTCGACCTCGGTCCGAGTCGACGTGACGCTCGGCGTGATCGAGCGGCTCGCTCGCACGGCCGCGACTCTACGCGTCGCGTGCGCCGACCGGCTCGGGCAGGATCCGGAGCCGCTCGACGAGCGTGAAGAACGCTGCGCCGAACGGCGTGCCCTCGACCTGGGCGCGCACGAGCTCCCAGTCGATCTGCTCGCGGAGCGAGCGCGCGATCTCGAGCACCGGCCGGTAGTCGGGATCCTGCTCGCTCATCGCGAGGACCTTCGTGGCGAGCACGTCGTCGATCGAGGCGACGAGCAGCGGCAGCGCCGCGACCTCGAGGTGGATCGCCCGCTCGAAGTGCTCGTCGCCGACGGGGCCGCCTGCGGGCTCGAAGATCAGGTCGACGAGGATGTCGCCGTCCCACGCCTTCAGGAGCCAGCCCTCCGGCGGGCGCTCGGGCCGCATGCCGACGCCGACCAGCGCCTCCAGGGCGCGCTCCGCGTCCGCCTCGCGGAGGAGGAAGTCCACGTCGTGGTCGGTCGGCGGGCCGCCGTAGGCCCACGCGGCGAGGCCCCCGCCGAGCAGGAACGGGACCTCGGCGTCGCGCAGGGCCGCGGCGCCCTTCTTCATCGCGTCGACGAGCTCCGGGAAGCTCTCGCTCGGGGTGTAGGCCACGAGCGGGTGTACCCGGGTCGCCGGTAGGCCGAACCGGCGAGCGGGTACACCCAGGACGTGAGCGGGCTCCGTGTGGCGGCCGTCGGCGACCTCCACGCGTCGGAGGACCATCGCGACCGCCTGGCGCTGAGCCTCGCCGAGGCCGCGCGGGACGTCGACGTGATCCTCCTCGCGGGCGACCTGACGACCCACGGGCTGCCGGAGGAGGCGTCGGTGCTGGCCGACGGCTGCCGAGGGCTCCCCGTGCCCGTCGTCGCCGTGCTCGGGAACCACGACCACCACGCCGGCCGGGCGGACGAGATCGCCTCGGGCCTGGAGGGAGCCGGCGCGATCGTCCTCGAGCGCGACCACCGCGTCCTCGAGCTCGCCGGGCTCGAGGTGGGGATCGTGGGCGTCAAGGGGTTCGTCGGCGGGTTCACCGGGGCGGAGATCCCGGACTTCGGCGAGCCGCTCCTGCGCGAGGTCTACGCCGAGACGGGTCGCGAGGTCGAGGCGCTGGAGGCGGGGCTCGAGGCGATCGCGGGCTGCGACCGCCGGCTCGTCCTGCTCCACTACGCGCCGGTCAGCGAGACGATCGTCGGGGAGCCCGAGGGGATCTGGGCGTTCCTCGGCTCGGGCCGGATGGCGGTCCCCGTCGGCGCCCACCGCCCCGACGTCGTCTTTCACGGGCACGCGCACCACGGGCGCCCCTCGGGCGCGATCGGGGCCGTGCCGGTGTACAACGTCGCCCGCCCCGTGATCGACGGCGACTTCCTGGTCCTCGACCTGTGACCGCGGCGCCCGAATCCGTAGCGGCGGTCCCGGGCGGCATCCGGGGCGCCTGGGCCGTCCTCCGGCTCGCGGCCGGCCAGGCCCGGGAGCATCGCGTCCCGATGATCGCCCAGGCGCTCGCGTACTCCCTCTTCCTCGCGATCCCGGCGAGCCTGCTCGTCCTGCTCGGCATCTTCTCGCTCGTCAGCGACCCGAGCGACGTCGGGCAGCTCGTCGACCGCCTCGAGTCGGTCATGCCCGCGGAGGCCGCGGAGCTGCTCGGCGAGAGCCTGGAGCGCTCGAGCCGCTCGACCTCGGGTGGGGTGATCCTGACGGTGATCGGCTTCCTGCTCGCGGTCTGGACGACGACCTCGGCGGCGACGGCGCTGATGGAGGGCATCACGACGGCGTTCGGCGGCACGGACGAGCGGGGGTTCGTCCGCAAGCGCCTCGTCGCGCTCGTGATCGTCGCGTGCCTCGTCGTGGCGTCGCTCTTCCTCGTCGGCCTGCTCGTCCTCGGCCCGCACCTCGAGCGGTGGCTCGGTGACGCGACGGGCCAGAAGTCGCTCGTCGGCTGGCTGTGGTGGACGGCGCAGTGGCCGATCCTGATCGTCGTGCTCCTCTTCGCGTTCGCCGTCGTGCTCGCGCTCGGGCCGTCGCTGGACGAGCGTCCGCGGATCCGCGTCTCGGCCGGGTCCGCCGTCGCCCTCGCGGTCTGGCTCGCCGCCTCCGGCGGCCTCGCCGTCTACAGCGCCTCGTTCGGCTCGTTCGAGAAGACCTGGGGCACGCTGTCGGCCGTCGTCGTGACGCTCGTCTGGCTCTGGCTCGGCGGCGCGGCGCTCCTGCTCGGAGCGGAGATCGACGCCGCCTCCCGCGCCCTGCGCGAGCGACCCTCACCGGCGTAGCCCGTCGCCCCCGGCGGGGTGTGGTATGACCGTCCCGTGAGGAGCCGCGGCCTCGCGTCGACGGTCGTCGGCGTCTCGCTCGCCGTGCTGATCGCCCTGGCGAGCATCGTGGCCGGCTGGGCGATCTGGGAGCGCGCCTCGGAGCGCCAGCAGGCGGACGACGAGCGAGCCTCGCTGTCCGTCGGCGAGGCGCTCGCGACGTCGGTCGGCCGGTCGCTCGCGATCATGCGGGCGTCGTCCGGCCTGGTCGAGCCGGACGGGAGCGTCGACACCGGCACGTTCTACGGCTTCGCGCGCGGGATCACGGTCGTCGGCTCGGCGAACGCCGTCGTGCTCGCCCGCGCCGTCCCTGCCGCCGGGCGTGCCCGGTTCGAGGCGGCCGAGCGGCGTCCCATCATCCAGGTCGTGCGGCCCGGCGTCTACGAGCGCGCGCCCGCCCGCGCGCGGTACCTGCCGGTCGTCGCCGTCTGGCCGGACACCACGGCGAACCAACCGCTGCTCGGGCTCGACCTGCTGCGCGACGCGGCCCGGCGGCGCGCGGCGGACGAGGCCGCCCGGCGACGTGACACGGTCCTCACGTCGCTCATCCCGCTCGCCGTGAACCGCCAGGGCTTCCTCGCCTTCCAGCCGCTGTACGCGCCGGGACGGGCGCGCGGCCGCCCCGTCGCGTACGTCACGGCATCGTTCGCGACCGATCTGATCGCGAGGGAGCTCGCGCGGCTCGCCTCCGAGTTCCGCATCCGCGTGTCGAGCGGGGACGCCACGGTCGTACGTGACGCCGGAGCCGCCGGGCGGCGGCGACCGGCGGACGTTGATGCTCGCCGGGAGCCCGTGGGTCGTCCGTGCGGAGGGGCGGCCTGCGTCGCGCCTCGAGCCGTTCGTGGTCGCGGGCACCGGGATCGCGCTCGCCGCGCTGCTCGCCCTCTTCGCCTTCACGCGTGCGTCGTCCGAGCGGAGGCTCCTGCGGGCGAACGTGGCCGCGGAGCGTGCGCTCGACCGCTCGGAGGCGCTCGCGCGCGACGCCGAGCTCCTCGCGACGGTCGGCGAGGCGCTCGAGCAGTCGACGACGGCAGAGGGGCGCGCCCGCCGTCTCGTCGACGCGCTCGTCGACGGCGGGATCCGCTTCGCCGGCGTCCATCTCGGCGACGAGGAGACAGGGGCGCTCGAGGACATCGCCGTGGCCGGCGCCCGCCCGCCCGAGCTCGCGGACGACGCGGTCTGGCTCGCGCACGTGCGGCGGGCCGTCGCCGCGATGGGCGTCCTCCCCGTACGGGCGCGCGGCGGCGACGAGGAGCCGGAGCTCGTCGTGCTGCCGCTTCGCGCGCGCGGTCGCGCGCTCGGGACGCTGACGCTCGACGCGCCCGGCGGCGGTGACCTACGCGCCGTCTCGACCGGCCTCGCGCGCGAGGTTGCGGGCGTCGCGGCGCTGGCGCTCGACAACGCCCGGCTGTACGAGCGTGAGCGCGGCGTCTCGCACGCGCTGCAGCTCGGGCTCCTGGGGAAGGCGCCGTCCTTCGCGAACGTCTCGATCAGCGCGGCGTACCGCCCCGGCGCGGCGGCGCTCGAGATCGGGGGCGACTGGTACGACGCGTTCGAGCTCGTCGACGGCTCGGTCGCGCTCGTCGTGGGCGACGTCGTCGGGCACGGGCTCGCCGCGGCCGTCGCGATGGGTCAGCTGCGCGGCGCGGTGCGGGCGCTCAGCCGTGCGGGAGGCGGGCCGGCGCGGGTGCTGCAGCAGCTCGACATGTTCGTCGAGAGCGTCCCCGACGCCGCGGGCGCGACCCTCGCGTACGCCGAGCTCGATCCCGAGGCCGGGCGTCTCGTCTACGCGTGCGCGGGCCATCCGCCCCCGCTCGTCGTCCCGCCCGACGGCGACGCGCGCTACCTCTGGGACGGGCGCTCGGCGCCGCTCGGCTCGATCCTCGGCACGGAGCGGACGGAGGCCGTGGCGCAGCTCGCCGAGGGCGACACGATCGTCCTCTACACGGACGGTCTGATCGAGCGTCGTGGGGAGAGCCTCGACGACGGCCTCCACCGACTCGCGGCCGAGGCCGTGCTGCGCGCTCCGGAGGGCGACCCGCTCGCCGACGATCTGGCCGACGCGCTGCTCGAGGGCGAGGAGCAGGCCGACGACGTCTGCGTGCTGACGGCGCGCCGGTTTCCCGTCGCGTCGATGTTCAGCCATGCGTTCCGAGCGCGCCCGAGCGAGCTCGCGCCGCTGCGGCAGCGCCTCGGCGCGTGGCTCGACGCGCAGAACGTCGACCCCGAGGCGCAGCGCGGCGTCGTGCTCGCCGTCTCCGAGGCGGCGGCGAACGCCGTCGAGCACGGGCACGGGAGCGACGGCCTGGGCGTCGTCAGCGTGATGGCGCGGATGGACGACGGCCGGGTGGCGCTGTCGGTGCGCGACCGCGGCGGTTGGCGCGAGCCGGGCGACCCCGGTGAGCGAGGCCGCGGCCTGCCGATCATCGAGGCGATCGTCGACGAGGTCTCGATCGAGCAGACGGAGGGCGGTACGGTCGTTCGCATGCAGAGCCGGACGGGAGCCGCATGAGCGACGAGCTGACGCTGTCGCGCGAGGACGTCCCCGGCCTCGAGGTCGTCCGGGTCGAGGGCGAGGTCGACGCGGCGAACGCGGACACGCTCCAGGCCGCGCTCGAGGCGACGCGCGGGCCTGCGGTCGCGCTCGACCTGGCCCGTGTCTCGTTCCTCGACAGCGCGGGGATCCGTGCGATCGAACGGGGCGTGCGGAGAATCCTCGCGGACGCCCGCTCGTTCGTGATCGTCGCGCCCGACGCGTCGGCTGCGCACTGGACGCTCGTCGTCGCCGGCTTCGACCGCGCGCGCGTGCTCCCGAGCGTCGGCGAGGCGCTGTCGCGCGTCGGGCCGGGAGCGCACGGCGCGTGAGGAAGGAGGCCGACAGGCTCTACGGCCTGCCGCTCGACGAGTTCACCCGCGAGCGCGACGCGCTTGCACGACGCCTGCGCGGCGAGGGCGAGCGCGACGCGGCCGCCGAGGTGACGGCGCTGCGCAAGCCGGTGCTCTCCGCCTGGGTCGTCAACCAGCTCGCGCGCCGTCGGAAGGCGGAGATGCGCGAGCTGCTGCAGGCGGCCAAGGCGGTCAAGGCGGGGAGGAAGGACGCAGACGAGCGCTTCCGGGCCGCGGTCGAGGCCCTGAGCCGGTCGGGGAAGGCGCTGCTCGCGGACGACGGGCAGCAGGTCTCCGACGCCGTGCTGCGCGACGTGGCGTCGACCCTTCGCTCGGGGGCGGCCTCGGAGCCGGAGCTCCTGGCCGCGGGCACCCTCACGCAGCCGATCGAGGCAACCGGGTTCGAGGCGATGGCCGGTGCCACCGTACGGCGTCCCGACCGTCGCTCTGCCGCGCCGAGGAAGGCCGAGCCCCGGCCCGACCGTCGCCGCGTCGAGGCGGCGAAGCAGGCCGTCTCCGAGGCACGGGCCGAGGCACGTCGCCTCGACCGCGAGGCGGACGCTGCGGAATCGTCTGCGCGCAAGGCACGCGAGGCGGCGGAGCGGGCCGCCGAGCGGCTCGCCGAGGCCGAGGCGCGGCTCGAGCGCGAGCAGTCGGGCTGATCAGACCCGCGGGCGCGCCTCGCCCGGTCCGGGCGCGAGGCGGGGCTCGGGGGTCGGCGGCGGCTCGGCGAACGGCAGCTCGTCGGGTGGGACCGCGCGGATCGCGTCGAGCGCCGTCACCGTGGCGACCCCGCCGTCGACGAGCGCGGTGTCCGACTCCGGGTCGAGCCGGTGCCCGCTGCCGCGCGCCCGGTACTCGAGCTGCACCTCCGCGTCGCGCCGCTCGGCGACGGCGACCCGGAACGAGCCGAACCGGTCGAGCTCCGCCCAGCGGAGCGGCCCCGGCTCGCCGTCGCCCTGCGGAGCGGGGACGTTGACGTTGAGCACCGTGGCCCGCGGCGCGCGGTCGAGCAGGTCGAGCGCCTCGGCCACGTGCTCGTATGCCGCCTCCCACGCCATCGGCTTCGACACCGCGAGGCTGACGGCGAGCGCGGAGAGCCCGAAGGTCGCCGCCGTCAGGGCGGCCCCGACGGTGCCCGAGTGGAGGATCGAGTGACCGGTGTTCGTCCCCATGTTGATGCCGGAGACGAGGAACCCGGGCTCGACGCCGTCGATCCCGCCGCGGGCGGCGAGCAGCGCCGCGAGGCCCGGTGGCCCGTCGACGGCGTAGGCGACGACGTCGTCGACCGGCTCCGGGAGCGTGACGCGGGTGACCTGCGTCGGATGGTCGAGCTCGATCCGCCCGATCGCGGCGCTCGCGCCGCTCATGTCGCGCGCCGGCGCGACGACGATGGGCTCGTGCCCCAGCCGCCGCATCATCTCCGCGAGCGCGTGGATGCCGGGCGACTCGACACCGTCGTCGTTCGTGACGACCACGACCGTCATTCACCCACCGCCTCGACGACGCGAACCCGGTCGGCGAGCTCCGTGATCGCGTCGACGCGGCCGCTCCCGGCGCCGTGGCGGGTCACGTTGATCGCGGCGGCGGCGGACGCGAGCCGCAGCATCTCGTCCCAGGTGAGCCCGCGCGCGAGGCCGACGCCGAGAGCGCCCGTCATCGAGTCGCCCGCACCGCGGGGGTCGGCCGCATCCAGGCGCGGTGCGTCGAGCTCGACGAGGCGCGTGCCGTCGGACGCCAGCGCGCCGTGCTCCGCGCGCGAGACGACCACTCGCTCGGCGCCGGCGTCGTGGAGCGACGCCACGAGGCGCTCGAGGTCGGCGTCCTCTCCGCCCGCCAGACGGCCCTCCGCGCGCATGTCCTCGTCGCTGACCTTGACGAGGTCGGGCCCGCTCTCGAGCACGGCGGCGAGCTCCTCGCCGGTGAGGTCGGCCACGACGGCGACGTCCGCCGCCCGGAGGTCGGAGGCCAGCCGGCGATAGGTGTCGGGGTCGAGCGCGCCGACTCCGTCGTGCGTCCCCGCCAGCACGCAGACGCCGCACCGCAGCGCGGCGGCGAGGGTGGCCGAGAACAGCTCGTCGAGCTCGTGGCGCCCGATCGTGAACGGCGGGCTCTCCCAGAGCGTCACGCGCTCGCCGTCCCGCCGGTCCTGGATCCAGGTCGGGCTCGGCGCGGTCATCTCGACCTGCGGGTGCGTGATCTCTTCCGCGTCGAGCAGTCCGTCGAGCACGGCGCCCGGCTCGCCGCCGAGCAGGGTGCAGAGCGTGACCGCCTCCCCGAGCGTGCGGGCCATGCGCGCCTGCCAGACGCCCTGCCCGCCCGGATGGACGTGGACCTCCTCGTGCCCGTCGGAGGCGCGCTCGAGGGTGATCGTCAGCAGCGTCACCGGTGCGAAGACGGCGATGCCGCGGGTCGGCGTGCCGTCCGAGGGCGTCACTCCTCCGATCCTTCCCCGCGGCAGGACGTGGCGAAACCCGCTCGGCGGTGCCGGGCGAGCCGCGGTGCCGTTCTGTTTTGCGGCAGCGGCCGCCGGGTAGCCGACGAGCGATGACCGAGAGCACGCAGCGAGAGGCCTCCACGGTGGACGCCAAGGACGACGCCGCCTCGGACGCGCGCGACGAGCGCCCGCCCGCGACGGACTCGACCGAGGAGGCAGTCGCGCGAGGCCGCGCAAGCGAGACGCCCTTCGTGCTGCTCGGGAGCGTCGCGACCGTGATCTGGCTCGTCGTGGGCCTCGTCGTCGCGGCGGCGCTCCTCGTCTGGTGGCTCAGCTGAGAGACGAGTGGGGAAGGAGGGGGAGATGTACATAGGCGCAGGCACGCTGCTCGTGATCGTGATCATCCTGCTGCTCATCTGGCTCCTCTAGGCGGCGCCGCGGCACCGGCCGCCGCTCAGCGGCGGCCGGGAGCCCGTCCGAGCGCGACCTCCGACCCCTGCCCCTCGACGTGGGGGCCGATGAGGTCGGCGATCTCGCTGCCCGTGACGCGGCCCTCGAGCCGCCCCAGGACCTTCTCGCCTCGGACGAGAACGAGCGACGGGACGACGGTGACGTCCAGCGCCCCCGCCAGCTTGGCGTTCACGTCGGCGTCCACCTCGACGACACGGAGGCGCTTCTTCTCGGTCACCCGGATCCACGCGACGAGGCTCGACATGCGTCGCGCGGGACCGGAGCGGCGGTTCGAGAAGAAGAGCAGCACCGGCCGGTCGTCCTGATCACGGCCCGGACCGTCCATTGTCCCGACCTACCACCGCGCCGAAAACGCAAAACGCTGGAGCGCGCCTGGAGCCTGGAGCGCGCGTGGAGGTTTGGCCGTCCGGCCCGCCGGTAATGCCTCTGTGGGGAGACCGGGCCCTGACCCTGCACGGGTTGTGGCCAGTCGCGCGAGGGGCCGGCATTGCGTCGGCCCTTCGCGCGTCCGGCGCCGGCTCAGGCCGCGAGCGACCGCCGGATGCGCCACGAGCGCAGAAGGCTCAGGAGGGCCGCTTCCTCGGCCAGGAGCTCCGTGTCGCGGCCGGAGACGACGCGCCTGCCGCGGGCCCGGAACAGCTCGAGCGTCCTCCCGTCCCGCCACTGCTCGATCACGGCCGGGCTGACGTACGACGCTCGCGCCACCGCTGCCGTGTTGCCCAGCTCCTCGCCGACGCGGCGCATGACGGCCGCGATGACCCGCCGCTCCTCGGCCTGCGACGCGGGCGGGCCGTGCTCCGCGAGCGCGACGGCGGCGGTCAGGGTGCCGCCCCACGTCCGGAAGTCCTTCGCCGTGAAGTCCGGGTCGAGGTTCTCGCCGATGTACGCGTTGAGGACCGGCCCCGTGAGGTTCGCGAGGCCGCCGCCCTCTCGCTCGTAGCGGAAGAGCCGCGCGCCGCCCTTCAGGTCGAGCAGCGCGCGGATCGCGTCGGCGAGCTCGGCGTCCACGAGCGTCGTCCGGACGAGGACCCGATGCTTGCCGCGGAACTGGAAGCGGATCCGCGTCCCGCGCACGGAGACGTGCCGCTTGGTGAGCGTCGTGATCCCGTAGGTGCGCCCGGTGCGCACGTACTGCTCCGAGCCGACGCGGAACCAGCCGCGGTTGACGAGCGTCGCGGCGAGCGCGCAGACCCAGTCACGCTCGAAGGGCGGGAGCTCGAGATCCTCGGCGGCACGCGCCCGGAAGCCGGGCAGGAGCTCTCCGAACCGGACGAGCCGGTCGTACTTCGCCTGCTCCTGGGCCGCCCGGAACTCGGGGTGGTACAGGTACTGGCGGCGCCCCGCGGCATCGACCCCGGTCGCCTGCAGGCGTGCGGACGCGTTCGGCGAGATCCAGACCTCTTCCCAGGCCGGCGGGATGACGAGCGCCTCGATCCGCGCCAGGCGAGCCTCGTCCCTGATGCGCCTGCCCTTCGCATCGACGTAGCGGAACGGCTTGCGCCGTCCCGTCCGCCGCCACCCGCCCCGACGCGCCACGCTAGGCGGCAGGGGCCGCGCCGAGGGTCGTGCTCCCGCTCATTCGCTCCCTCCGCGCCGACGACGTCCAAGCAAGGTGAAGACCTCGGCCGCCGGGTGGGCGATTGGGCGGTGAGGTCCAATCCCGACGGCCGAGGCTCCGTGGGCGTCATTCCCCGTCCGTCCGGCCGCAAACGTGGCGCGCCGACCGTTTGGCGGCGTTGTCCAACGGGTATCCCGCCGTCGCTACGCGAGACCAGATCGTGCAACCATCGAGAGGGGCCAGTGACATGGGTATCGGTGTGAGTCTTCTACTCATTGCAACGGGGGCGATCCTCACGTGGGCCGTCAATGCCGAGGTGTCGGGGATCGACCTCCAGACGGTCGGGATCATCCTGATGGTCGTCGGGGCCGTCGGCGGGCTGATCTCCCTCATCTTCTGGTCGAGCTGGGGCGGCTTCGGCTATCGGCGCGAGACGGTCGTCCACGACGGGCGCGACCGGGTCGTCGAGCAGCGCTAGAACAGACGGCGGTGGACCGGGCACCGAGCGGGTGCCCACCCGAAGGGGGCGCAGCCGCAGCGCCCCCTTCACTACGTTTCAGCGATGCACGACGCCATCACGATCGAGGAGGGGGCCCGCTGCGCGGTGGTGACGCTGCGCGGCGAGCTCGATGCGCACGACGCGCCGCGGCTGAAGGCCGACTTCGGGAAGGCGATCGAGGAGGCCGCGGGACTCGCGCCGGCTCCGCGCGTGGTGCTCGACCTCGCGGGCGTCGCGTTCCTCGACTCCACCGTGCTCGGGACGATCGTCGGCGCCCTGCGTCGCATCCGCGAGGCGGGCGGCGCGCTCGTCGTCGTCCTGCCCGAGACGCCGGCTCGGCGCATCTTCGAGATCACCGGGCTCGACCAGGTGCTGTCGGTCCAGCCCTCGCGGGCCGAGGCGCTCGCGGCGCTCGAGGCCTAGCCGGCGTCCGCGGCGGGCGCGCGTCGCGAGCCGCTTCGTCATCCGGACGACGGTGCCGTTGTGGCCGCCGCCGCGCGGCGCGACGTCGAGTGCGTCGACGACCGCCTCGATGATCGCGAGGCCCATCCCGCTCTCGGCGAGCCCGTCGTCGGCGGGGAGCGCCGACGGAAGCGTGGCGGGCACGTGCTGTGCGTCCCCGTCGTCGCTCACGACGATCTCGATCGAGCCGGGCTCGACGGCGAACCGCACCTCGACCACACCCGGCGCTCCCGCGTAGGCGTGCCGGACGGCGTTCCCGCACGCCTCCGTCACTGCGAGCTTGAGATCGGCGAGGACCGACTCCTCGATCGGCGTCTCGCGCGCGATGCCCGCCAGCGCGAGCCGCGCGAGGATCAGGTACTCCGACTTGGCCGGCATCACCAGCCTGACGACGCTCGCGCTCACGCGACCTCCTCCTCCATCGCGTCCTCCAGCCGGCCGCGCATCGTGTGGAGCGCGCGACGGAGCAGCCGCGAGACGTGCATCTGGGAGATCCCGATCTGGGCGGCGATCTCCGACTGCGTGAGCCCGTCGAAGAAGCGCAGCTCGACGATGCGGCGCTCCCGCTCGTCGAGCGCGTCGAGCCCTGCCTCGACGAGCACGGTGTCCTCGACCTCGGAGAACCCGCGGTCGTCGATCCCGAGGACGTCCTGCATCGTCTCGTCGGTCGCGCCCTCGTGGCCGAGCGGCTGCGACAGCGAGCGCGTCGAGTAGGCCTCCGAGGTCTGGAGCGCCTCGACGACCTCGTCCTCGTCGGCGCCGGTCGCCTCCGCGAGCTCGGCGATCGTGGGGGCACGACCGAGCTCCGCCGTCTGCGCCTGGACGGTGCGCGTCAGGCGCACGCTGAGCTCCTTCATCCGGCGCGGGACATGGAGCGCCCAGGCGCGGTCGCGGAAGTGGCGCTGGATCTCGCCGACGATCGTCGGTACGGCATAGGTGGTGAACTGCACCTGGCGCTCTGTGTCGAAGCGCTCGATCGCGAGCAGCAGGCCGATCGAGCCGACCTGGATCAGGTCCTCCTGTGGCTCGCCCCGCCCGGAGTACCGGGCGGCGAGGCTCTTCACCAGCGGCATGTAGCGGTCGACGAGCTGCTCGCGGGCGTGGTCGTCGCCGGCGCGATACGCCTCGATCAGCGCGACGAAGTCGACGTCCTGGCTGGCGGGGCTCATGCGCCGGCGCGTTCCGTCGTGGAGACGACGAGCTCGACGACCGCGCCGTCGCCGTCGCGCTCCTCGCGCACCTCGTCCACGAGCCTCGCGAGCACCCGGCGCACGCCGGGCTCGTCGGCCTGGCCCGGCTTGAAGCCGCCAACGCGGACGCGGAGACCCGTGGCCGTCGCCTCCGCCTCGAGGCGCACGGTGTCGCCCGCGGGCTGCTGGAGGAGCAGGCTGTCGACCGCGAGCAGGAGGTCGTCGACGCGGTCGATCGGGAGCTCGACGCGCGCGGCGACGCCGCCGAGCACGAGACGCCCGACGCTCCTGTAGCCGGCGCTCGCAGGGAACTCGACGGTTGTCCGGTCGGCGCTCGTCTCGGTGCGGCTCACGCGCTCCCGTTCGCGCTCGCGAGCGCGGCACCGCGATCCCCGTGGATCGAGAACACCCGGTCGAGCAGCGTGATCTCGAAGATGCGCCGGATGTGCGAGTCGGTGCACACGACGCTGACCTGGCCGCCCGAGGGCCGGAGGCGCTTGACCGCCCCGAGCAGGACGCCCAGGGTCATCGAGTCGATGAAGCTCGCCTCGGAGAGGTCGATGACGAGGCCCGCCGCGCCGCCGTCGAGCACCGTGGTGATCGCGGCACGTAGCTGCGGCGCGGTGTGCAGGTCGGCCTGACCGTGCACGGCGATGACGGGGATCGGCCCATCCTCCCCGATGGTCTCCACCACGAAGGCAGTGGCTTCGGTATCGCTCATGTCGTCCCTCATCGCCGCTCCGGAGTGTCGTCCTACCCGCCTTGCCCGCAACCGTAAACCGCCCGGCCACGGGCTCGTCGCAGGTCCGCGGACGTCACCCCCGCCCGACGGCGCGGGCGAGCTGGGCCTTCGTCATCCGGGAGCGCCCCCGGACGTTCTTGTGCTTGGCCTCCTCGTAGAGCTGCTCCTTCGTGCGGCCGCGAGGTCCCTTCCTGCCCGAGCGGAGCCCGCCGCGCCGGCCGGACGAGATGTCCTCCCGCGAGAGGCGCGACGAGGTCGCCGCCTCGCCGTGACGCGCGCGCTCCTTGTTGACCGTTCGCGCCGCGATCTCCTCGGCGGTCGACTCCGACCGGCCCTGCTCCTCGAGCGACTCCTTGATGTGCTCGTACTGCCGGGCGCGCTTCGTTCCCTTCTTGACACCGCGTGGGGGCATCGCTCCTCCTACGTCTCGACGGGACCGGCGGTACCCGACGGCTGCGCGAGGGAAACGTTGCGCAGCTGCAGGAGGCCCTCGTCGACGGACGTGCAGACCACTGCGGCCCCCTCGACGTGGGCGATCTCGACCACCCGCCTGACCGGGCTCGTGGTCGGCACGACGACGCCGAGCGTCGCCCCGGCCTCGGCCTGGGCGCGCGCAAGCCGGAAGATGACGTGCAGCCCAGCGCTGTCGAGGAACGTCACGTCCGTCAGGTCGACGAGCAGATCGCCGGCGCCGACCGACCGGCCCAGCTCGCTCCGCACCGCGTCGCTCGTGAGCTTGTCCAGCTCGCCGGTGAGGTGGACGAGGGTCAGGCCGTCCCGACGGTCAGTGCGAGTCTGCATCGCCGTCCTCTCCGTTCCCGGCCGGACGGCGGGTCACCGACCGCTCCATCACCACGCGCGTCCCGGTCCCGGACTGCTCCAGCTCGACGTCGGTCATCAGGGAGCGGATCACCCGCAGGCCCGAGCCCGCGGTCCTCGCGCTCGCGCGGCTCCTGCCAGCTGCCGTCGTCGGTGACCTCGATCCGGACGCGGTCGCCGACGATCGCGCCGTGGAGCGTCACCGTGCCGCCTTCTCGGTGGCCGTGCTCGACCGCGTTCGTCGCGGCCTCCCAGACGGCGAGGAGGATGTCCCTGGCGTCGGCCGCGGGCACCCGTTCGGTTTCGAGCCAGTCGGAGACCGACGACCGCAGCTGGGTGAGCGACGCGATCTCGGCGGGCAGCGCGAGCGCGAGCGGCCCCGTCGACGCACCCGCGATCTCGAGCACGAGGAGCGCGACATCGTCGCGCAGCGCGTCGCCGTCGAGAAGCTGCTCGAGGATCGTGTCCGCGAGGGTCTCGGGGTCCCGGTCGGCGGGAACCTCGACCGCGGCCAGCCGGGCGAGTCCCTCGTCGATCGACCGGTCGGCGCGCTCGACGAGCCCGTCCGTGTAGAGGACGACGAGCGAGCCGGGAGCGAGGCTGAGGTCGCCGGCCTCGAGCGGAAGCTCGGCGTCGACGCCGAGCGGGAGGTTCCGTCCCTCCTCGGCGTAGCGCACCTCCCCGGAGGGGGCGATCACGAGGGGCGGCAGGTGCCCGGCGGAGACGAGCTTCGCGTCGAGCGACGTGGGGTCGACGACGAGGTAGGCGACCGTCGCGAACGGGGCGTCGGTGATCGCCTCCAGCAGCCGGTTGAGCTTCGTCATCGTCCGGCCCGGATCCGCCTCGTCGAGCGTCAGCGCCCGCATCCCGTTCCGGAGCTGCGCCATCGTCGCCGCCGCGCGCACGCCCTTGCCGACGACGTCGCCGACCGCGAACCCGAGCCGGCCGTCGGGCAGCATCAGCGTGTCGAACCAGTCGCCGCCGACGTCCAAGGCGGACGTGCCGGGCAGGTAGCGCGCGGCGATGCGCACGCCCTCGACCACGGGGATCGACCGCGGGAGGACGCTCCGCTGGAGCGTCTCGGCGACCGACCGCTCTCCCTCGTAGCGCGCCGCGCGGTCGAGCGCGAGGCCGCACTGCGTCGTCAGGGCCTGGAGGAAGCTCCAAGCGTCGTCGTCGAGCTCCGCAGGCCCGCGCCACGAGAGCGCCGCGACGCCGAGGGGCCGTGAGCCGGCCCGGACGGGAAGGAACGCGAACGTCTCGTGGTCGATCGCCTCGAGCGCGGCGGTCAGCTCCGGATAGCGCGCAGCGAGCTGCGTCCCGGTCTCGAAGTACGAGGCGGAGCCCTCGCGCGCGGCGACGGAGGCCGGCGTCGGATGGCTCGAGCTTGCGGCGAGCAGCGGCCGGACGACGACCTCCCGGTAGCCGCGCCACGCGAGTGGGCGGACCTCGCGCTCGTCGCTGACGATCACGCCGAGCGTGACCCCGTCGGCGCGGAGCCCGACGAGCGCGTCGTCCACGAACACGGTCGCGACGTCCTCGAGGGTGAGCGCCCGCGAGAACGCGGCCGTGAGCGCCTGGAGTCGCTCCGTCCGCGTCCGGGCGCGCTGCTCGTCCTCGAAGAGGAGGCTGCGGTCGAGGGCCTGGCCGCCCTGCCGCGTGATCGCCTGCACCATCGACGCGCTCTCGTCGTCGATCGCGACCGGCGCGTCGAAGGTGAGCCGGACGGCACCCGGCGTGCGCACGCCCGAGGCCAGCGGGTACGCGTAGCGGCTCCGGGGCTCCTCGTCGGGCGGGCGGTCGGCGCGCGGCATCGTCAGCTCGAGGGCGTCCAGCCCAACGACCGGTGCGGGCCGCAGGGTGCCCGGCGCGAGCAGCTCGGCCCGGCCGCGCGCCTCGTCGAGCTTGAAGACCTCGACGGTCTCTGCCGCGAGCAGGCCCTCGAGCGACGAGCGGACGACCTCGGCCACGTCGCGCGGCGTGACCGCGCGGCTCATCCGCTCCGCCACCTCGTGGAGCGTGCGCGTCCGCTGCGCGGCGGTCTGCGCCTCGAGCCGCGCCTCGCGCTCGCTCTCGAGCAGCCGCACGCGCTCGAGCGGCTGCGTCGCCTGCCGCACCATCGTCTCCAGGAGCCGTTTCCCGCTCTCCTCCGGGAACTCGTCCGTCGAGAACCACGCGACGAGGAGCCCCGACGGCTGCCCGCCGGCCGCGAGCGGGATGACGGCGACGGCGAGCCCGTCGGGCGTCCGCAGCACCCCGTACGGCTCCGCGCCGTTCCAGTCGTCGGCGGTTGCCAGCCACAGGCTGCTCGGAGGGCTGAGCGCAGCGTCGAGGCAGGCCGGCCACGTGGGGCCGTCGGGCGTCGGGTCGAGGCCCGGGGTCAGCGAGCCCGTGCCGTGGAGCAGCTGGAACTGGTCGCTCTCGAACGGGACGTAGACCGCGCACGCGCTCGCGCCGAGGATCGACTTCACCTGCTCGCAGACGAGCGTGCCGACCTCCGAGGTGGAGGTCGCGGCGCCGAGCGCCGTCGCGAAGGCGTGGAGTCGGCTGAGGTCGGAGGCCAGCTGCTCCGCCCGAGCACGTGCGCGCTGCTCGTCCTCGAGCAGCAGCGTGCGGTCGAGCGCGAGGCCCGTTTGCCGGGCCAGCGACTCGACGTACTCGAGGTCCGCCGGACGGAAGGTGCGCCCCTCCGCGAACGAGAGCCCGATCGCCCCGATCGTCTCGCGCGCGACGGAGAGCGGGATCGAGAGCCAGGCGCCGAACCTGGTCGCGGCCGCGAGCTCGGGGTAGTCGACCGCGAGCTCGGCGCGCGTCCGGTGGACGAGGAGCTCGTTCCGCGCGATCGCCGTTCCGAGCGGTGCCTTCGTCCCGCGATCGAACCGCTCCCAGCCTACGAGCTCCTCGGGCGCGAACCCGGACGAGGCGACGAGGACGAAGTCGTCGCCGCTCAGCCGCAGGAGCGATCCCGCCGCCGCGCCCAGTGTCGTCTGCGCCTCCTCGAGGGCGGCGGCGCCCACGAGCTCGGGAGTTGTCGCCGCCGCGAGCGCCTCGGTCGCGTCAAGAAGTCGCCGGGTGTCGTCGGCGCTGCGGTCGGCCGCCTCCTGTGCCCGGCGCCGCTCGGCGTGCTCGAGCGCCAGCCCGGCATGGTCGGCGAGCCGCCGGGCGAGGACGAGCGTCTCGGGGCGGTCGGTCGCCACGCGCTCGTGCCAGATCACCCGGAGCATGCGCCCCACCTCGCCCGCGACGACGATCGGGATCTGGAGCGCGGTGCGGTCGCTCATCAGGCGGAACGGCCCCTCCGTGTCGACCGGCCCCTCCGTCGGCGGCCCCACGGCGAACGTCGGCTCCATGCGAGCGAGCGACTCCTCGAGGCCGGTCACGTCCGCGCGGAGCGAACGCGTGCCCGGCGGGCATTCGTCGTCGGGCGGCTCCTGGTAGACGAGCACGGCCTCCTCCTCGGCGAGCGCCCAGAGCTGGGCGACGTCCCCGTCGAAGGTGGCGAGCGCCTCCCGGCAGATCGCTTCCATGACGGCCATCGTCCGCTCGCCCGCGAAGCGGGGGGCGAGGCGCGCGATCCGGTCGAGGCCCTCGCGGAGCGACCGCTCCCGGTCGTAGAGCTGCGAGCGCTCGAGCGCCTGGCCGCCGAGGGCCGCCGCGAGCTGGGCGAGCGCGACCAACTCCGCGTCCACGCGCCCGGCCGAGTCGAAGGGGAAGCCCATCGAGCCGACGACGCGGTCCTCCGTCAGCAGCGGCACGGCGAGCGCGCTGTGCGCGTAGTCCGCGAGGCGGGCGCCGTCCGGGTACTCGCGCTCCATCTCCTCGCGCGAGTTCGCGTACGCCGGCTCCCCCGTCAGCGCTGCCCGGGCGATCGGCGCCTGCGCGCCGAGCGGGATCCGGAGCCGCGCCGGCAGGGTCGCGCGGCGGACGCCTCCGGGGTCGACGATGACGAGCTCGTCGTCCTGGACGAGCCCGAGGGCGCCGCCGACCGCGCCGAGCAGCGGCGGCATGCGCTCGACGAGGGCGTGCGCGACCTCGTCGGGGGTCGCAGCCGCCGAGAGCTCGGCCGCCAGCGCTCCGAGCGCATGTGCCTCGGACTCGACCCCGGTGCCGCGCTCGTCTGACGGCGGCTGCGCCCCCGTCGTGCGCTCGGTTCTCACGACCGTTGCATCTTGCTACTCGGTCGTGCGATGCCGCAAACGGTGGCCGTCGCCCGCCGGCCCCCGGTCCTGCGTCATCGAGGCTCGCGGTCGAGCGCGTCCTCGCGGTCGTCGTCCCGGTCGAGCGCGTCCTCGACGTCGTCCTTCACGTCGTCCGTCACGTCGCGCGCCTTGTCCTTGACCTTGCCCCAGGTCTCCTGGGCCTCGCCCTCGACCTGCTTCGCCTTGCCCTCGATGCGATCGCTGTCCATGTGCCCTCCTCGGGTCGACGGCTCGTGCTGGCTCCCGCCTACCCGACCGCGCGCATCGCCACACCCGCCCGCCCCGGTTTGGGGGCGCCCGTCCTCGGCTACGACGAGAGTCCCGCGACGAAGGAGACCAATGCGAACCCAGAGCCCGACGGCGTCGATCGAGCTCCCGCCGAACCCCAGCCCGTCCGAGACCGACCCGATGCCGCCCGAGCCGAGCCCGTCGCCCGGCCCGATCCCGACGCCGGACGAGCCGAACCCGGGCATCCCGGGCGAGCCCGATCCGACGCTCCCCGAGCCCGCGCCGTCGCCCGACCCCGCGCCGTCGCCGCGGGAGCCGAACCCCGGGATCCCGGGCGCGCCGGACCCCGCGCCGCCGGGCTGAGCCGGCGGCAGCCGCCTCAGCGCGCCGCGCGGAGCGGCGGCGCAGGCGGCTCGGGCGGCTCCGGGGGGCCGGGCGGCGCCGGCTCGGGCGGCAGCGGGTCGGGGGGAGCCGGCGGCGTCGGGACCGGGGGGTCAGGGAGGGTCATGCCCGAGCATGGCCCCGGCGGCGTCGGATCGAAACGTCCGCCTAGGCCGGCGTGTACACGTTGACGACGATCCCCGAGGCGAACCGCGTCGTCTCGGCGAGCCGGAGGTGCGTCGTGTCGATCCCGTCGAGCAGCCTCTGGCCGCCGCCCGCGAGCACCGGGAAGAGCCAGAGGTGGAGCTCGTCGACGAGCTTCGCGGGGATCAGCGTCAGGTCGAGCTCGCCCGTCCCGAACTTCAGGAGGTCCGCGCCCGGCCGCTCCTTCAGGGCCGCGACCGCCTCGGCCGCGTCGCCCTCGAGCAGCTCCGCGTTCCAGGTCGTCTCGGAGAGCGTGTGCGAGGCGACGTGCTTCGGCATCGCGTTGATGCGGTCGGCGTACTCGCCCTCGCGCCCGGGCCAGGCCTGCACGAAGCCGTCGTAGGTCGCGCGCCCGAGCAGGAGCGCGTCCGCACGGGCGAGCAGCGTCGTCGCGTAGCCGCCGTGCTCGTCGTCCCAGTAGGGCGGGCCCCAGACCTGGGGGTTCTCGATCACGCCGTCCAGGGTCACGAACGTGGACTCGATCAGCTTCCTCATGGCCGCCTCCTCGCTGTTCGGTCGATCCTGCCTGTCCTTCAGACGGCGTGGGGGAGCGGGACTCATCGCTTGCCCGCGCAACGAGTCGGCAGGATGCGTCGATGCACCTGGATCTCGCCCAAGGCCTCGTCGCGCTCGGACTGCTGACGGTCGTCGCCGCCCTCCTCGCGAGCGCGCCCACGCTGCGGATCCCCTACCCGATCCTGCTCGTGCTCGGCGGGCTCGTGCTCGGGCTCCTCCCGGGGCTCCCCGAGTTCGAGCTCGAGCCGGAGCTGGTGCTGTTCGGCGTGCTGCCGCCGCTCCTCTACGGCGCCGCGTTCTTCACGTCCCTCCGCGACCTCCGCGCCAACGCCGGGCCGATCGGATTGCTCGCGGTCGGGCTCGTCGTGGTCACGACCGTCGGCGTCGCAGTCGTCGCGCACGCGGTGGTGGACGGGCTCACCTGGCCCGCGGCGTTCGTGCTCGGCGCGATCGTCTCCCCGACGGACCCGATCGCGGCGACCGCCATCGCGCGCCGGCTCGGCGTCCCGCGCGGGCTCGTGAACATCGTCGAGGGCGAGAGCCTCGTCAACGACGGCACGGGCCTCGTGCTCTACCGCGTCGCCGTGGCCGCCGTCGTCACCGGGAGCTTCTCGCTCCTCGATTCGGGCGGGCTCTTCGTCGTCAGCGCCGCGGGTGGCGTCGGGGTCGGCCTGGTCGTCGGCTGGCTCATCCGCCAGGTGCGGCGGAACCTCGACAACCCGCCGGCGGAGATCACGATCTCGCTGATGACCGGCTACCTCGCCTTCATCCCCGCGGAGCTGATGGGCGTCTCGGCCGTGCTGGCCGCGGTCACGGCGGGGGTCTACCTCGGCTGGCACACGCCCGAGCTGACGACGCCGCAGGTGCGGCTCCAGGGCGTGGCGGTCTGGGAGATCGTCCAGTACATGCTGAACGCGCTCCTGTTCGTCCTCGTCGGGCTCCAGCTCCCGATCGTCCTCGACGCGCTCGGCGAGATCCCGGTCGCGACGCTCGTCGGCTACGCGGCGCTCGTCAGCCTGACCGTGATCGCGGTGCGGTTCGCGTGGGTCTTCGTCGTCCTGTTCGCACCACCCGCGGCCAAGCTGCGCGTGGAGAGCTGGCGCGACGCCGTCTTCCTCTCGTGGTCCGGCATGCGAGGGGCGGTCTCGCTCGCCGCCGCGCTCGCGCTCCCGCTCGAGACCGATGCGGGCGACGGCTTTCCGGGCCGCGACCTGATCCTCTTCCTGACCTTCTCGGTGATCCTCGTCACGCTCGTCGGTCAGGGCCTCACCCTCCCGCTCGTGATCCGGGTGCTCGGGCTCGAGGACGACGGCCTGGACGAGCGCGAGAACGCCAAGGCGCGCATCTACGCGGCGGAGGCGGCGATCGCCCGGCTTGCCGAGCTCGAGCAGGAGGAGTGGGTGCGCGGAGGACACCGCGGAGCGCCTGCGCGGCGCGTACCGGTTCCGCGCCGACCGCTTCCGCGCGCGCTTCGGCGACGACGAGGACGGGATCGAGATGCGCTCGCAGGACTTCCAGCGGCTGCGCCGCGAGCTGCTCGAGGCCGAGCGCTCGGCCGTGCTCGAGCTCCGCCGGTCGGGCCGGATCTCGAACGACGTCTGGCTGCGCGTCTCGCGCGACCTCGATCTCGAGGATCAGCGGCTCGACAGCTAGCGTGGGGAGCCGCATGGCGCAGGGGCTCGCCATCCGGCTGCGGGGTGTCGTCAAGCGCTACGGCGCGATCACCGCGGTCGACGGTCTCGATCTCGATGTGCCCGAGGGCACGTGCGTCGGCCTGCTCGGCCCGAACGGGGCGGGCAAGTCGACGACCATGCGCCTGCTCACGGCGCAGTCGATCGCGGACGAGGGCGAGCTCGAGCTCCTCGGCTACGCGCTGCCCGGCGAGTCGAAGCAGGCCCGCGCCGAGCTCGGCGTCACGCCGCAGCTCGACAACCTCGACACCACGCTGACCGTCGCGCAGAACCTCCTCGTCTTCACCCACCTCTACCGCGTCCCGCGCGCCGAGCGGGGCGCGGCGATCGAGCGCGCGCTCGAGATGGCGAAGCTCGTCGACCGTCGCGACACACGGGTCGACAAGCTCTCCGGCGGGATGCGCCGCCGCCTGCTGATCGCGCGGGCGCTCGTGCACCGCCCGCGCCTCGTCCTCCTCGACGAGCCCACCGTCGGCCTCGACCCCCAGGTCCGCCAGGAGCTCTGGTCGCTGATCGACGCCCTCCGGAACGAAGGCACGACCATCCTCATGTCGACGCACTACATCGAGGAGGCGCAGCGGCTCTGCGACACCGTGCTGATCATGTCCCAGGGGACAGCGGTCGCCACCGGGACGCCCGCCGACCTCGTCCGCGAGCACGCCGGGGACACGGCGCTCGAGGTGTACGGTCCGGCGGCGCGGCTCGCCGAGGTCGAGGCCGAGGCGGGCGCCTCCGGGCTCAGGACGCGGCGCACCGGGACGAGCATCTCGATCCTCGGCGTCGACGGCCGCGACGGCCACGGGTTCGAGGGGGAGCGGCGGCCGGCCAACCTCGAGGACGTCTTCGTGCTCCTCACCGGCGAGGAGATCGACTGATGGCGGCGGTCGAGGAGCGCGGGCCGCGGCTCGGGCGGCTCGAGCGGAGCGCGCTCACGGGCGTCCTCGTCCGCGAGGTCGTCAACTACTCGAGCTACTGGAAGTCGAGCACGTTCTCCTCGACGGTCGAGCCGACGATCTACCTCCTCGCGTTCGGCTTCGGCTTCGGGTCGCTCGTCTCGACGATCGGGGGCTACAGCTACGTCGACTTCGTCGGGACGGGGACGGTCGCGACGGCGGTCCTCTTCTCGAGCGCCTTCCCGGCGATGTTCGGGACGTTCGTCAAGTACCAGTTCCAGCGCACGTACGACGCGATCCTCGCCGCGCCCGTCGACGTGGAGGAGCTCGTCACCGCGGAGGTGCTGTGGATCGCGACGCGGGCCGGCGTCTACGGCTGCGTGCCGATGGTCGTCGCGATGTTCTTCGGGCTCGACCCGTCGTGGGGGATGCTGCTCGTGCCGTTCATCGCGTGGATCTCGGGCTTCGGCTGGGCGTGCTTCGGCGTCGCCGTCGCGGGCTACTCGAAGTCGTTCGAGAACTTCAACTACATCGTCAGCGCCGTGCTGACGCCGCTCTTCCTCCTCGCCGGCTCGTTCTTCCCGCTCGACGAGTTCCCCCGGTGGGCGCAGGTCCTCGCGGCGTTCAACCCGCTCCACCACACGGTCGTGCTCGTCCGCGACGCCGTCTTCGGGCTGGAGGGCTGGGAGGACCTCCTCCGCGTCGGCTACCTCGTCCTCTTCGGGCTCGTGCTCTGGCGCGTCGCGATCCGCGCGATGACGAAGAAGCTGATCGACTGACGCCGGCCGCTCAGACGGACGGCTGCTGCCGGGCGGCGAGCTCCTCCTCGCCCGCGTCCGCGCTCGGCCGGTCGAGCGCCGCGAGGAACGCGCGCACGACACGTGCGTCGAACTGCGTCCCCGCGCCGAGCTCGAGCTCCGCGCGGGCGGCCCTCGACCCGATCCCGGGGCGGTAGACCCGGTCGGTCGTCATCGCCGCGTAGGCGTCGGCCACCGAGATGATCGACGCCTCGACGGGGATCTCGTCGCCGCGCAGCCCGTACGGGTAGCCGCGGCCGTCGGGCTGCTCGTGGTGCGCGACGATCCACGGCGCGAGATCCTCGAGCGCGGAGCCCTCGACCAGGCGCGCGCCGATCTCCGGGTGGCCGCGCATCTCGTCGGTCTCGTCCGTCCCCAGCGGGCCGGGGTGGCCGACGATCGCGTCCGGGATCCCGACCTTGCCGATGTCGTGGAGCAGCCCTGCGAGCCGGACGCGCGCGACCCGCTCCTCGGACATGCCCAGCTGGCGGGCCGCACGCTCCGCGTAGCGTGCGACGGTCTGCGAGTGGCGCACGGTGTCGGGCTTCCGCATGTCGAGGAGCTCCGAGAGCGTCAGGAGCAACCCGACCTGGCCCGGAGCCTCGCGGCCGTCCATCCGGGCGAGCGTGTCCTCGAGCTCGAACGTGTAGACGACGCAGCGGTCGCGTCCGAGCGCCTTCGCCGCGTAGAGGGCCGCGTCGGCCGAGCGGAGCAGCAGCTCGACGGAGCCGCCGTGGTCGGGATAGTGCGCGACCCCGACGCTGAGCGTGACGGGCACGGGCTCGGAGACGAAGGCTGCCCGCAGGCTCGTCCGGAGCCGCTCGGCCAGGATGTAGCCGCCCCGCGAGTCCGTCCCGGGCACGATCAGCGCGAACTCTTCGCCGCCCAGGCGGGCCACCGTGTCGATGAGGCGCTTGCCGTTCGCCAGGGTCGTGGCGATGAGGCGGAGCGCCTCGTCCCCGCCGGGATGCCCGAGCCGGTCGTTGACCGACTTGAAGTGGTCGACGTCGGCGACGAGCACGGAGAACGGCTGGTCGCCGCGGCGAGAGCGCTCGAGCTCGATCTCGAGCGCGCGCTCGAACCCGCGCCGGTTCGGGAGCGCCGTGAGCGCGTCCGTGTGCGCCGCGTCCGAGAGCGTCCTCACGAGGCCGATCACCCGCTGCTGGAGGAGCGCGACCACGGTGCCCGTGACGACGAGCGACCCGACCGTCAGGGCGAACTGGTCGCGCGGCACCCCGGGCGGGTCGACGACGGTCAGCACCACCCCGTAGGCCGCGGCGACCACGGCGATCTGAGCCGCGAGCAGCCAGACGCCGAAGAAGTAGGCGGAGTAGAGGCCGATCCAGAGGTAGAAGAGGGCGTACGCGCTCGCGTCGTTCCCCGCGAAGTAGATGGCGCCCGAGACGAGGCCGGTGCCGACGCCGACGAGCGCCGCGAAGGCCCACATCGGCAGCCGGTCGAAGACGACGAGCACGACGACCGCGACGGCGTACGCGCAGCCCGCGAGCGCGACGATCCCGCGCTCGTCGGCGCCCTCCGGCGGCGCGAGCGCCATGGCGACGAGCCCGACCGTCGGGCCTGCGACGAAGAGCCAGAAGAGGACGCGCGCCATCGCGACCCGGTCCTGCCCCTGACCGGGCCGTCCCCGCCTTCCCCAGCCCAGTCGCTGCCGGAGCCAGAGCCGCATGGTGCTCATATCGGCAGACCGGCGCCGCGACCAAAGCCCGCCCTCGGCACGTGGTCGTCGGCCGAGAGCGCTAGCGTCCGTGCGGGGTTCCGCACGCGCCATCGAGAAACGGAGGATCATGTGAGCACAGACGGCAACACCGGCCCGGTCGGGAAGCCGCGGGGCATCGGCTTCGGGATCCTGCTCTACGTGATCACGCTCGGGTTCTACGGCTGGTACTGGGCGTTCAAGACCCAGGATGAGATGCGGAAGCACACCGGCGACGGCGTCGGCGGCGTGCTCGGGCTCGTGATCTGGATCCTGATCACGCCGGTCAGCGCCTTCCTCATCCCGTCCGAGGTGGGAAAGATGCACGCGCGCGCGGGCAGGACGCCGCCGATGACCGGGTGGACGGGCCTCTGGCTCTTCCCCGGCGCGATCCTGATCATCCCGGCGATCGTCTGGTTCGTGAAGGTGCAGGGAGCGCTCAACCGCTACTGGGAGTCGCAGCCGGCGACCACCGGCGCCGCCGCGGTCGCGACCGCCTGAGCCTCGCGCGGGGCGGTCGCGGGAGCACCGCGGCCGCCCCGGCCCTCACGTGACGACGCCGACCGCGATCGTCCCCACGTGCCCCTTGAGGCCACCGGTGCGGCGCTTGAGCTTGAGCTCCGCCTTCGAGCCGCCGGCCTGCTGGTAGATCATGTCCCGGGAGTGCGGCGTGTCGTAGACGCCGCGGCTCGCGTACGGCGCGCCGGCATAGACGGTGCGTGTGACGGCCTCGTTGAAGAACACCTGCCCGGTGTGCACCTCGTTGCCGCCCACCGACACCTTCATGTGGATGTGGGGCGTACGGCCGCGGTACCAGCCCGGGAAGACCGTCAGGAACTCCGCGACGCCCTTCGCGTTCGACCGCTGGTGCCCCCGCAGGAAGCGCGTGGCGGCCCCGTTCACGGCCGAGTAGTCGCCCATGGCGTCGCAGTGCCAGATCTCGACGTCCGCGTTGCGGATGATCTTGCACGTGCGGGCGTTGAGCACGGTGAAGCGGATCACGAGCGGCGAGCCGGGCTTGCCCTCGGTGATGTTCCGCCGCGTCAGGTCGTTCTCGACCCAGTAGGGCCCCTCGGTCGCCTCGGGCGTGAGGAGACATGTCGAGGCCGCGTCGGCCGCCTCGGCGTCCTCCGTGAGGAGGGCGAGGGCCTTCGTGCCGAAGGCGGCCGCAAGTCCGGCCCCGCCGACGGTGGTGAGCACGGTGCGCCGGTCGAGCTTGGTCTCCATCTTCGATCCTTTCCTGTCGCTCGGTCTGGACGACACGGTAGGCACGCACGCTGTGAGCCGCCTGTGAGCCGGCTGAGGAGGCCCGGAGCGCGCGACCGATGAGTTCCGCGCCGCATCGCGGTCCGACTCCCGACATCATCGAACGACGCGAGCAAGGAGGCAGACATGCCGAGACCGACACCGTGTCTCTGGTTCGACACCGACGGCGAGGAGGCTGCGCGCTTCTACACGTCGGTCTTCCCGAACTCGAGGGTCATCCGCACGACGCACTACGGATCGGCCGGCCCCCGGGCCGAGGGACTCGTGATGACCGTCGAGTTCGAGCTCGACGGCCAGCCCTTCATCGCGCTCAACGGCGGCCCGGAGTTCCGCTTCGACGAGGCGATCTCGTTCGCGGTCGAGTGCGAGACCCAGGAGGAGCTCGACCGCTACTGGGAGACGCTCTCCGACGGCGGCGAGCAGGGCCCCTGTGGGTGGCTCAAGGATCGCTTCGGGGTCTCCTGGCAGATCGTGCCGCGCGTGCTGAACGAGCTCGTCGCCGACCCGGACCGCGAGAAGGGCCAGCGCGTGATGGCGGCGATGCTCGGGATGCGCAAGCTCGAGATCGCCGCGCTCGAGCGGGCCGCCGCAGCGGAGGCGTGACCGGTCAGGCGGTCGCCCGCTCGAGCGGCGCGACGGCGGCGGCGATCTCGGGCGGGCGGCGCGCGGCGACCGTCACCGCTTCCGACGGGAGCGGCAGCCCGAGGTGGTATCCCTGGCCCACGTCGCACCCCGCGGCCCGGAGCCACGCGACGTGCTCGTCCGTCTCGACGCCTTCCGCGACGACCTCGAGCCCGAGGTCGTGCGCCAACGACACGATCGACCGCACGATCGCCGCGTCGCGGCGGTCGGTGGCCATGCCCGCGACGAACGAGCGGTCGATCTTGAGCGTCTGCGCGGGCACGGACTTGAGCTGCCCGAGCGACGAGTAGCCGATGCCGAAGTCGTCGATCGCGATCCGGACGCCGGTCGCGACGATCCGCTCGAGGCGGCCCCCCGCCCGGACGCTGTCGCGCACGAGGATGTCCTCGGTCACCTCGAGCTCGAGCGCCGACGGCTCGATCCCGTGCTCGGCCAGGATCTCGAGCACCTCGTCGGGGAAGCCCGGGTCGGCGAGGTCGCGCTCGGAGACGTTCACCGCGACACCGAGGTCGAGCCCCGCGTCGTGCCAGTCGCGCAGCTGCGCGAGCGCCTCCTCGAGGACGTAGCGGGTGAGACGTCGCGTGAGTCCCGCCGGCTCGATCGCGGCCAGGAACTGGTCCGGCTCGACGAGCCCGAGGGTCGGGTGACGCCAGCGGACGAGCGCCTCCGCACCCCGGATCCGCCCCTCGGCCAGGTCGAACTGCGGCTGGTAGTAGACGACCAGCTCCCGCCGCTCGAGGGCGCGGCGGAGCTCGCCGGCCATCCCGAGGCGCACGGGTGAGTGGTCGTCGAGCTCTCGGGCGTAGACCCGCGGCGCGCCCGACCGCTTGGCGGCGTACATGGCGATGTCGGCGCAGCGGAGCAGCTCGTCGCGCGTCGAGCCGTGCGCCGGGGCGAGCGCGATGCCGATGCTCGCCTGCGGCTCCAGGCCGATGCCGGCGACCTCGAACATGCCGCCCATCGCCGTCGAGAGCCGCTCGGCGAGTGAGAGCGCGGCATCGGCGTCGGTCGCGTTCTCGCTCACGACCGCGAACTCGTCGCCGCCGAGCCGTGCGACGAGCTCGCCCTCGCCGACCGCTTGGGAGAGCCGGTGGGCGACCTCGACGAGGAGCTCGTTGCCGCGGTCGTGCCCGAGGGTGTCGTTGACGTCCTTGAACCGGTCGAGGTCGATGAAGAAGACCGAGAACGCGCGCGGGCCGGAGGGCGGCTCGCACAGCTCGTCCAGGTGGGCGCCGAGGCGCGCGCGGTTCGCGAGCCCCGTGAGGTCGTCGTGGAGCGCCAGCTGGGCGATCGTGTCGAGCTGGCGGTGGATGCTCTTCGTCGCCCGCCGCATCATCGGGATCAGGCAGAGCCACAGGAAGATGAGGACGAGCTCGAGGATCGCCGCGACCGCGATCGCCGCCTGGCGGGCCGAGCGGGCGATCGGCGCGTAGTCCTTGTCGATCGCGACGACGCCGGTCGACCCGTTGGTGAGCCGGAACGGGGAGTACGTGCGCAGCACCCGCGTCGTCTCGCCGTCGGTGCGCGCGTCGACGAGCGCGCTCGTGACGACTCCGGAGAGGATGCTCTCCCGGAGCACCGGCGAGAGCGAGCCGAGCGAGCTGTCCGCGCCCGGCGTCGCGTAGACCACGCGGCCGTCCGCCGTGGCGACCGCCGCGGCCGGGGTCTCGTCGTCGAGGACGCGCGTCTCGAGCAGCTGGCGCAGCTCCGCCTTCCGTGCCGGGGTCAGCGGCCCGAGGAGGTCGGACGGCGCGAGCCGGTCGACGACGCCCTGCGTGACGACGCTCGCCTGCAGCCTCGCCGTGCTCTCCGCCCGGCCCCGCTCGAAGTGCCGGATGAAGACGAGCAGCGTCGCGGCCCCGATCCCGATCAGGATCGCGGTGTAGACGACGACGCGGATCGTCAGCCGCGGGGGACGCTGGCCGAGGGCCGCGAGCGAGCGTGCGGATCCGGGAGCGACGCCGCTCACGCGCCCCCCTCGTCCTTCTTCGCCTGGCCGGGGGCGTTCTCCGAGTTGCCCGGGCCGCCCTCGACGTGGCCGGGGGCGTTCTCCGAGTTCCCGGGGCCGTCGGCCGGCGGAGGCTCGGCGGGCGGCGCGACGCCGGGATCGCCCTCGCCGCCGCCGTCTCCGGCGACCGGCTCCCCATCCCCGCCGGTCTCGCCTGCGCCGCCGCCGGCGTCCGGCGCGGCAGGACCGGGGGAGGCGCCACCGTCGGCCCGGCCGGCTCCCGTGTCGGGCGCCGGCGGTGTCGTGCGCGGCGCGGTGCCGCCCGGGGGCTCGTCTGCGGCGGGGGTGGAGCCGTGGTCGGGCTGCACGGGGACGTCCTCGTCACCCGGGAGCGGTGCGCGGCGAGGACGGCGGACGACCGTGGTCGGGGCCGGCTCGTCGGCTCGCGGGGGCGCCGACGCGGGGGCGCCCGCCCATTCGTCGAGCGGGAGGATCCGGCGGGCGCGGCGGACGGACGACGTCGGCGCGGCCACGGCGGCCGGAAGGCGCCTGGGCGGGGCGGTGACGATGCCCGCGGGATAGAGCTGGGGCGCCATCGACGTGCGCATCGCCCGTCTCAGGCCGTCGTCCTCCGTCTTGCGCGTGACGACCGCGGCGCTCGCCTGGCCGATGAACGGCGACGCGATCCGGTCGATCGCGTCGGCCGGCACCTCGAGCGCGAAGCCGACGAGCACGGGCACGAGGAGCGCCGCCGTCACGGGCGCGATCGCGTCTACGAGCGCGGAGTTCCGTGGCGCGCGTGCGCGCCGTGCTGACGATCCCTGTCTCAACTCCCTCCCCCTTCGCCCTCCCCGGGCGAGTCCGCCGTCGAACTCACCTTAGGAGGCGCCTGTCCGAACGCGCCCCCCGATCGGGGGCACGAGTCCTCGAACGAGGGATTCTGAGGGCCGGCCCGCGTCAATCGGACGAGGCGGCGGCCCCCGACCGGGGGTGCTCGAGGGGCCCGGCGGCGGGTGCCGCCGGGCCTCGCTCATGCTCGGGCTACGGGTTGCCGCCCGCGACCGTCTGCGTCACGAACGCCGAGACGTCGGCGATCTGCTGCGGGCTCAGCTGGTCGCCGAAGGCGGGCATCCCGCCGCCGCCGTCCGTCACCTGCGTCGTCACGCGCTCGAAGTCGGTGACGCCCGAGAGGTCGGGACCGCCGTTGCCGCCCGTGCCCTGCGCGCCGTGGCAGCCGGAGCAGTTCGCCGCGAAGACGGCCTCGCCGGCCGCGGCGTCGCCCTCGGTGGCCTCCTGGCCGCCCTGGCCGCCGTGCTCGGTGCCCGCACCGCCGCCCGCGGCGGTCGGCGGGCCCATCGTGCCGTCGAGCCCGAAGAGCCAGAGCTCGTCGCCGTGCGCGGTCGCCTGGAGGCTGTTCCCCTGGGAGAGGAAGACGACGTACTGCTTGCCGTCGTGCTCGAAGACCGTGGCGGTGTTGTTCGCCCCGGCCCCGGTCTGGAAGTTCCAGAGCCGGGTGCCGTCGCGCGCGTCGTACGCCTCGAGCTCGCCGTTGTTGCGCCCGAGGAAGACGAGGTTGCCCTTCGTCGTGCTGGTCCCGGAGTAGCAGGCGTCGGGGAACTCCTTCTGCCACTTGCGCTCGCCGCTCAGGGCGTCGATCGCGGTGAAGGTGCCCGTCGACTCCGTCCAGGCCGCACCGGCGATCACGCCGCCGATGTAGAACTGGCCCTCGGTCCACTTCGACCCGGGCGTCGCCATCTCGCCCGCCGTCTGGACGGCGGAGCAGATGTAGAACATGTTCGTCTCCGGGTTGTAGGAGATCGGCTGCCAGTTGACGCCGCCCTGCGGGCCCGGCATGAAGGCCACGAGCGTCCCGTCACGGCCGGGAGGGTCGTAGTTCGCGGTCTGCGGCACGACCTTGAGGTTCTTCTGCTCGGGCGTCAGCGACTTCGTGATGCGGTCGATCTCGGACTGCGGAGTCGGGAACTCGTGCGGGATGAACTCGCCGTTCCGCGGGATCGGCTGCGTCGCCGCCGTCTTCTGGACGGGATCCTGCTTGACGGGCGTCTCGTCGATCCCGTAGAGCGGCTCGCCCGTCTCGCGGTCGAGCATGTAGAGCCAGCCGGTCTTGCCCGCCTGCGCGACGCCCTTGCGGTCGTCGGACGCGTTGAAGAGCACGACCGGGCTCGCGGCGTCGAGGTCCCAGATGTCGTGGTGGACCATCTGGTAGCCCCACTTGAACGTGCCGGTGTCGGCCTCGACCGCGACGATCGAGACGGCCCACTTGTTGTCCCCGCCCGGACGCTGCCGTCCCAGTCCGGGCCGGCGTTGCCCGTCGAGAAGTAGAGGAGCCCGAGGTCGGGGTCGTAGGCGGGCGCCTGCCAGACCGCGCCGCCGCCGCGCAGGTACGCGTCGGTGCCCTCCGGCCACGAGTCGCCGCCGGGCTGGCCCGGAGCGGGGATCGTGTAGTAGCGCCACTCGGACTCGCCGGTCTCGGCGTCCATCGCCTCGAGGAACGCGCGCGTCCCGAGGTCGGCGCCGACGACGCCGAGGTAGATCTTGCCGTCCGCGTAGATCGGCGCGGCCGTGATCGTCTGACCCTCCTGCCAGCGCACGAGCTGGCGCTTCCAGATCTGCTCGCCGGTCTTCGCGTCGAGCGCGACGACGGCGCCGTCGAGCTGGCCCTGGTAGACGCGGCCGTCGCCGATCGCGACGCCGCGGTTCAGCCAGCCGCAGCAGACCGTCGTGATCTTCTGGTCGAGGTTCGCCTTGTACTGCCAGAGGATCTTCCCGGTCTCGACGTCGACCGCGAAGACGTCGTTCATGCCGGTCGAGACGTAGATCACGCCGTTGTAGACCACCGGCTGGCTCTCGCCCGAGTACTTCGCCTCGGTGCCCGAGTTCCGCAGGTCGGTCTTCCAGACGCCCTGGAGATCCTCGACGTTCTCCGTCGTGATCTCGTCGAGCTCCGAGTAGCGGTCGTTCGCGAACGAGCCGCCCACGGTCGGCCAGTTGTCCGAGGCCGTCTCGGTCAGGTCGTCGGCCGAGAAGGACGGGACGTCGGAGCTCTCACCCCCTCCGCAGCCCGTCGCCGCGAACAGGAACACCCCGACACCTACGACTACCGCCGCAACCCCCCAACCGATCCGACGACGGCGGGCCGGAATCCGTTGCTTGGTCATCTGTCCTCCCTGGCAGGTGGCTTCATCGCCCGAGCTCGACGCTACCAGCGGGACCTATCCGTTCGTCGCTACCGTTGAAACGTGCTCCGACGGTCGAACCGGCTGATGCTCGCCGTCCTCGCGGTCCTCGTGCTCACGGCCGCCGCGACCGGAGGCGGGGCCGGCGCTGCGCCCACGACCACCGGCACGGAGCTGATCATCCCGCTCCGCGCGACCTTCACGAAGACGAGCGGCCTCCACCTCAGCGCGACGCCGAAGGTGGACCTCGAGACGACGATCCTCTTCCTCGTCACCAACCACTCGGCGAAGCGGATGTGGTTCGAGGTCGGCACGCGCGCGACGTCGCTCCGACGCACCCCGCTCGTCAAGCCGGGCGGGACCGACCGCTTCTACTACGTCTTCCGCGTGCGCGGCACGGTGCCCTTCCGGTACGGCGGGCCGGGGCTGACGACGCGCACCGGGGTCTTCAAGGTCGTCTAGGCGCGCCGTCCGGGCGGGCGTCGCCGCCGCCGCCGCGGCTGTGGTGGTCGTGGCCGTGGCCGTCGTTGCCGTCGCGCGGGACGGGCCCGACCCCCTCGCGGCGCCGCCCGAGCTCGAGGACGCGGCGGCCTGGGCCGCGCCGAACCGGGATCTCGCGGGGACGCGAGCGGCGCAGGGCTCCCGGATCGACTCGACGACGGTCGCGTCGCTGCGGCGCGTCTGGCGGTTCCGCGTGCCCGAGGAGACGACGTACTCGGGCCTGCTCGCGGGCACGACGCTCGTCCTCGACGGGACCGTCTACGTCCAGACGCTCAACAGCAACGTCTACGCGCTCGACGCCGGCACGGGCCGGGTGCGCTGGCGGCGGTCGTTCGACCGCGTCAGCGGCGGGCCGAACGGGCTCGCCGCGGCGGACGGGCGCCTCTTCGGGAGCACCGACACGACCGTCTTCGCCCTCGACCGCGCCACCGGCGACGTCGTCTGGACGCGCCGCCTGACAACGCCGAGCCGGCCGCTCGAGATCGCCCCCGCCGTCGCGGGCGGACTGCTCTTCACCAGCTCGGTCGCCCAGGAGCCGGGCGGCAAGGGCGTCGTCTACGCCGTCGACGCCGCCGACGGCGTCGTCCGCTGGCGGTTCACGACGGTGCGCGACCCGTGGGCGAACCCGCGGGTGGCCTCGGGCGGCGGCGCCTGGTGGACGCCGACCGTCGATCCCGAGGGGACGGTCTACGTCGGGACGGCGAACCCGCTTCCGTGGGGCGGGACGCCCGCCGAGCCGAACGGCGCGGCCTACCGCGGCCCGGCGCTCTACACCGACTCGCTCCTCGCGTTCGACGGGAGGACCGGCGGGCTGCGCTGGTTCGACCAGGTCACCCCGCACGACGTCCGCGACTACGACTTCGCGGTGCCGCCGATCCTCGTCCGGGCCCAGGTCGGGGGCGAGGAGCGGGAGCTGGTCGTCGGCGGCGGCAAGGCGGGCCGCGTGATCGCCTGGGACCGCGAGCAGCGGCGGCGCCTGTGGAGCGCGTCGGTCGGGCGTCACCTGAACGACCTCGGGCCGCTCCCCGTGACGCCTGTAACGGTCTGCCCGGGGCTCTTCGGCGGCATCCTCACCCCGATGGCCGTCGCGCGGGACACCGTCTACGTCCCCGTCGTCGAGCTCTGCATGCGCGGCGGGGCGACCGGCTACGACGACCTCGGGGCCGTCGATCTCGCCCAGGCCCGCGGCGAGCTCGTTGCGCTCGACGTCGCGACGGGTGCGCGGCGCTGGCGGCGCGCGCTGCCCTCGCCGGTCTTCGGGTGCGCGACCGTCGTCAACGACCTCGTCGTCACCGCGACCTACGACGGCACGGTCTACGTCCTGTCGGCGGACGACGGCCGCGTGCTCCGCCGCCTGAGCGCGCCGGCCGGGATCAACGCCTGCCCGACGGTCGCGGGCGACCTGCTCGTCGTCCCGGCGGGGGCCGAGCCTCCGGGGCTGGTCACGCCGCGCCACGTCGTCGACGCGTACGCCCTCCCGTGAGCGGGCGCTCCGCGTGCGAAGCTTCCGGGGTGCGAGGCCGGGGACGAGGATGAGCGCCGACGTCGAGCGGGCGGAGGCCGACGCCGTCGAGGCGGCCGCCGAGGTCGCGCGGCGGCTGGTCGCGAACGTCGAGCAGGTCGTGGTCGGCAAGACGGCCGTGCTCCAGCTCGTGCTCGCCGCCTTCGCCTCGCGGGGCCACGTCCTCCTCGAGGACGTTCCGGGGACCGCGAAGACGATGCTCGCGCGCGCCCTTGCGGCGAGCGTGGAGGACGCGGAGGCGGTGCGGATCCAGTGCACGCCCGACCTGCAGCCGACCGACGTCACCGGCCTCTCGGTGTGGGACCCGCCCTCCCGCCGCTTCGAGTTCCGCCCCGGCCCGGTGTTCGCGAACATCCTGCTCGTCGACGAGATCAACCGCGCTCTCCCGAAGGCGCAGTCGGCGCTGCTCGAGGCGATGGCGGAGGGCCAGGTCACCGCCGACGGTGTGACGCGGCCGCTGCCCGACCCGTTCTTCGTGATCGCGACCGAGAACCCGATCGAGCACGACGGCACGTTCCCGCTGCCCGAGGCCCAGCTCGACCGCTTCCTCGTCCGCACGTCGCTCGGGTATCCCGAGCTCGACGAGGAGCTGCGGATCGTCGAGGACCAGGTGCACGGCCATCCGCTCGAGCGGCTCCGCCCGGTCGCGTCGCGCGAGGAGGTCGCGGCGCTCTTCGAGGCCGTCGAGCACGTCTACGTGGATCCGCTCCTCCGCCGCTGGATCGTCGAGCTCGTCCGCGCCACGCGCGAGCTGGACGAGCTGGAGGTCGGCGCCTCGGTGCGCGGCAGCCTCGCGCTCGACCGTGTCGCGCGCGCCGCGGCGCTCGTCGAGGGCAGGAGCTTCGCCGTCCCCGAGGACGTCGAGCGGCTCTTCCTGCCGGTCCTCGCGCACCGCTTCGTCCCGAGCGCCGAGACGCTCGTGGCCGACGACACGCGCGACGAGCTCCTCGAGAGGATCCGCGCGCGGTGCTTGGAGCGAGCACCGAGGCCGGAGCCTCTCTGGGACGCGAGCGCGTGACGCCTGCGCGCGGCCGGACCTTCCCACTCGTCCCCGTCCGGCGGTTCGCGGGTCAGCCCGGGGGCATGCAGCGGAGCCTCCGCCGCGGCGACGGCGACGAGGTCGTCGGCTCGCGACCGTACCGGCCGGGCGACCCGGTCTCGACGATCGACTGGGCCACGTCGGCGAGGCTCTCGGCAGCCCGGAACAGCGACGTGTTCGTCGTCCAGGAGCACTTCGCGGCGGAGACGCCGCGCGTCGCGGTCGTCGCCGACCCACGCCCGGCGATGTCGCTCTACGCGCCGCCGTTCCCGTGGCTCGACAAGGCCGCGGCGGTCGACGTCGCCTCCGACCTGATCGCCCGCAGCGCCCGCGCCTCGCGGGTCGACGTGCTCGAGGAACGGCGGCCGAGCCCCGACCTCGGCGCGGCGCTCCGCGCGCTCGCGCTGCGCACGACGCGCCTGCCGACGGGCTCGTTCGTGTTCGTCGTCTCGGACTTCCTCGCCGACCTCGATCCACGCCACTGGGTCGGGCTGCGGGCCCGCGCGTGGGACGTGACGCCCGTCGTCGTGCAGGACCCGACCTGGGAGCAGAGCTTCCCCGCGGTGGGTGGGATCGCGATCCCGTTCGTCGCCGCGGACGGCGGCGTCGTCCGGGAGACCTGGCTGCCGCGACGGGAGGCAGCCCGCCGCCGGGCGGCGCACGAGGAGCGCTTCCGGTCGCTGCTCGACCGGTTCGGCCGGCTCGGCCTCGATCCGGTGGTGATCGACAGCTCCGATCCCGAGCGGGTGCTGCGCGCCTTCCTCCTCTGGGCGACGCGCCGGCGACGACTCCGCCGACGGGCGGCATGACGCGCACGGCCCTCGCCTGCGTGATGGCCGTGCTCGCCGTCGCGGGCGAGGCGGCGGCGGCTGAGCAGCTGCCGAGGATCGACGCGGAGGCCCCGCGCTCGGTCGGCTTCGCCGACACGTTCGACTACGTCGTCGTGGCGACCGTCCCGGCCGCGACGGCGGCGACCGCCCGCCTCACGGCCGACGTCGGCCCGTTCAGCGTGGTGGAGTCGAGCCCAGTCGAGCGGACGCGACGCGGGGACGCGGTCGTGCTCCGGCTCGCCCGCCGTCTCGCCTGCGTGCAGGAGGGCTGCGTCGGGAACGACCGGACGGCGCGGGCCGTGCTTCCCGGCCCGCTGCTCGAGTCCGCCTCCGGGGCCGTCCGAGGGCGGCCCACCGTCGTCGCCGTGGAGGGACGGGTCCCGCCCTTCTCGGTCCCCCGTCCCACGCCCTTCTCGGCCCCCCGTCCCACGCGCGACCCGTTCCGGGCGGACACCGCCGTGCCGCCCCTGGACGGCAGGAGCCCGACGACGGCGATGACCGCGCTCGCGGCGGTCGCGCTCCTCTTGCTGGTCTCCGCCGTGGCGCTCGTCGTGCTCGCGACGAGGCGGCGCGGCCGCGCGGACGTCGACGCGCTGGCGCGGGCCGTGCGGCTCGTCCGCGAGTCGGCGGGGCGGCCCGAGCCGGACCGGCGCCGCGCGGCTGACCTGCTCGCCCGCGTCGCGGGCACCCGTGACCGCGGCGGCCTGGCGGCCGAGGCGACGCGGATCGCGTGGGCGCCGCCCGACCCGACCGTCGACACGGTCGAGGAGCTCGCGGCCCACGCCGCGCGGGAGAGCGGATGACGACGGATGCGATCCCGCTCGCGGACGCGCGGCCCTTCCGCCGCCTGGCGGCCCGCACCCGTCTCGTCCGCCTCTGCCTCGCGCTGGGCGCCGTGGGGGCGGCGGCGGCCGCGCTCGCGTTCTCCCTGCGCGACCCACCCGTGTCGGCGCCTCTGCTGTCGCCTGGCTCGGACGGCGTCGTCGTGCTCGACCTGTCGGCGAGCGTCTCCGCGAGCGTGAACCGCCGGCTCGCGTCGACCCTCGACCGGCTCGCCGACTCGGACGGGCGGTTCGGGCTGGTGCTCTTCTCCGACATCGCGTACCTCGCGCTCCCGCCGCGCTCGCCCGCCGCCGAGCTCCGCCCCTTCGCGCGGTTCTTCCGCGTGCCGGCCCCGACCGGCGGGGCGCTCCCGAGCCCGCCCGAGAGCCCGTGGTCGCGGCAGTTCTCGGCCGGGACGCAGATCTCCACCGGTCTCGCGCTCGCCCTCGACCGCGTCCTGGCGGAGGGCGGCGCGCGCTCCGAGGTGCTGCTCGTGAGCGACCTGGACGACAGCGCCTCGGACATGGGCGCCCTCGCGGCGGTCGTGCTCGAGTACCGGCGCGCGGGCGTCCCGCTCCGGGTGGTCGCGCTCGACCCGGAGCCGATGGACCGCCGGACGTTCGACGCGCTGATCGCGCAGCCGGGCGCCGTCACCGTCGCCCCCGATCCGGCGCAGACCGCCGTTCCCGAGAGCCGCGTCCGCGACCGGCGGCTGATCGCCGCGACGCTGCTGACCGGCGTCCTGCTCGCCGGGCTGCTCATCGCCACGTCGCGTCTGCACTGGAGGGCGCGGACATGAGGTGGATGCTCGTCGCGGCGGCCGCGTGCGTCGCCCTCGCCGCGGTAGCCGTGGTCGGCGCGCTCGACGCCCGCAGCTGGCGGGACGCCGCCCGCCGCGACGACGGACGTCTGCCCGCGACGAGGCTTCCCGCCGACCCCGTCGGGCGCGCCCTCGGGCTCGAGGACGATCTCGCGTACCGGCGGGCGCTCCGCGCCTTCGCCGCCGCGCCCGCGCTCCGCGCCCCACGCGGCTTCGACAACGGCGAGGCCGCGGCGCGGGCCGTCGCGCGCGCCACCGCGGTGGTCGCCGTGGCCGCCGAGAGCGGCGATCCGCGCCTCGTCTCGCGCGCGAACGACCTCCTCGGCGTCCTCGCGGTGCGCTCGTTCGCCGTCGACGCCGCGCTCGGGCGGTTCCAGGACGCGATCCACGCGGACGCGCAGAACGTGAACGCCAAGCGGAACCTCGAGACGCTCGTGCGCATCCTCGTCGACTTCGGCATCCGAAGCGGTGCGACGGCCGGCTCGGGGCCTCGGGGCGGGCGAGGCGCCGGAGCGTCCCCGGCGGGGACGGGCTACTGACCATGGATCTCGGGCGCATCTCGTTCGAGGATCCGTGGGCCGCGCTCGTCGGGCTCGTCGCGCTCCTGCCGGTCGCGGCGACGCTCCTCGCTGCGCGGCGGTCGCGGCGAGTCGCTCGCTCGCTCGGGCTCGAGCCGGCGGCGACGCTCAGGCTCCCGGCGACGGCCGCGGCCGTCGCCGCGTGCCTCGCGCTCGCCGTCGCCGCGGCACGCCCGGTGCTGGAGGGGAGCGAGCGGCAGGTGCGCTCGGACTCGGAGGTGGTCTTCGTCGTCGACGTGTCGCGGTCGATGCTGGCAGCGGCCTCGCCGGGCTCCTCCACGAGGCTCGAACGCGCCCGCCGGGCGGTGCTGCGCCTCCGGTCGGCCGTCCCGGACGTGCCCGCCGGGGTCGCCGGGCTGACCGATCGGGTGCTGCCGTACTCCTTCCCGTCGCCCGACCGCGCCTCGTTCGCCGAGGTGGTCGACCGTTCGGTCGCCGTGGAGGCCCCTCCGCCGCGCCTTGCGGGCGCCGCCATCGTGGCCACCTCCTACGACGCGTTGTCCGAGCTCGGCCGAGGCTTCTTCGCGGACGGGACCGACCACCGGACCTGCGTCGTCGTCACGGACGGCGAGAGCCGCTCCGTCGACGCGCCGCCTGACGGGCGCGAGTGCGCGTTCCTGTTCGTCCGGGTCGGCGCCACGGACGAGCGGATCTTCGGCGAGGGCGGGCGCCCGGAGGCCGGCTACCGCGGCGACCCCGAGGCCGCGGCGACCCTGGAGCGCCTCGCCGCCTCGACGGGGGGCAAGGTGTGGCCGCTCTCCCGGCTCGACGCCGCCGCCGCCGCGCTGCGCGAGACGGTCGAGAGAGGCCCGACCCGCAGCGTCCGGGGCTCCGGCGAGTCGCGGTCGCTCGCGGCCTACCCGGCCGCGCTCGCGCTCGCGCTGACCGGTCTGCTCGCCCTCGGGACCCTGAGGTGGCGTCGGATACGCTCGGCGGAGATCGTGTCGTCGACCCAGCCCGCCTCGCGTTGAAGCTTCTCGCGGCCCGCGCGCTCCTCCTCGGCGCCGTCGTCGCCCTGGTCGTCCCCGCGGCGGCGTCGACGGCGGTGGGCGACGACTGGCGCGCGTTCGGCCGGACGCCGGACAACCTCAGGCACTCGCCCCTGAGCGAGGTGACCCGGCAGAACGTCGCCCAGCTCCGGCGCGCCTACGCGATCGACTTCCAGGCGATCGACCCGGACGTGCGCCGTGGCCAGCAGTCCTATCCGCTCGCGGTCGGCGGCCGGCTCTTCGTGACGACGAACGACGGCAACGTCTTCGCGCTCGCCGCGAGCACCGGCCGCGTGCTCTGGCAGTACAAGCCGCGGGACAGCGCGCTCTTCAAGAACTTCGGCATCGTCGCGAACCGCGGCCTCGCCTTCTGCGCCGGGCGGCTCTTCCTCGCGCGGCTCGACATGAAGCTCGTCGCGCTCCGGCCGAGCGACGGCCGCGTGCTCGCGACCACCTCGATCGCGGACGACGTACCGGGCGCGCTGCCGAACAACGGCTACTCGGAGACGAGCGCGCCCGTGTGCGCGGCCGGGCGCATCGTCATCGGCGCCGCCGGCTCCGAGTACGGAATCCGCGGCTTCGTGATGGCGTACACGCCCGACCTCCGGCCGGCCTGGCCGACGCCGTTCTGGACGATCCCGCCCGACCGCCAGTCGTGGCGCCGGCTCTCGCGGATCGTCGGCGGGGGCGCGGTGTGGACGCCGGTCACGATCGACGTCGGCTCGGACACCGTCTTCTTCGGGACGGGCGCCTCGACGCCGCACTTCCTGGCGTCGATCCGACCCGGCCCGAACCCGCGCACGAACGCGCTCGTCGCGGTCGGCCTCCGGGACGGCCGCCTCAGGTGGTGGCGGGAGCTGATCGCCGGGAACGAGTGGGGCTACGACGTCGCGCAGCCGCCGCTCGTCTACACGCACGAGGTGGACGGGAGCGAGCGGCGCGTCGTCTCCGTCGGGACGATGGAGGGCGTCTGGTTCGCGTTCGACGCCGCCACGGGCGAGCCGCTCCACGACCGGGTCCGGGTGATCGACCGCGTCGAGCACCCGCGCCTCGAGCCGGGGCGCGCCGTCAGGGTCTTCCCTGCGACGCTCGGCGGGCTCAACTACTCGCCCGCGTCCTACGACCCGGCGACCGGCTACGTCCTCAACGCCGCGGCCGAGACGGCCGTGGTGATGAAGCAGCAGGCGCTGACCTCCGACGGCAGACGGCGGAAGCTGCTCCTCGGCGACGTGTTCCTCGGGCTCGAGAACGGCGACTTCGGCCAGGCGCTGCCCGGCTGGCGCGACCACGGGTCGATCAGCGCGATCGACGTCGCCACGGGGCGGCGCGTCTGGCGGATCCGGACGCCCGAGCCCGAGCGAGGAGGCGTCACGACCACCGCGACCGGCCTCGGCTTCGCCGGCGGCGGCGACGGCCTGCTCCGAGCGTTCGACGTCCGCACCGGGCGGGTGCTCTGGCGCTACGACACGGGCGACCCGATCGCCTCCGGCGTCACGGTGTTCTCCGCCGGCGGGCACGAGTACCTCGCGGTGACCGTCGGCGGCACGCCGACCTCGTCGGACGGCGGCACTGTCTCGAAGCTCATGGTCTTCCGGCTCGGCGCGCCGGCAGCCGCGGCGCCGGCGGGGGCCTCGCACCCCGTGACCACGGATCCGGCCGTACAGGCCTCCGCCACGGCGCCGACCGGCTCGGCCGGTGCCGACATCCCGGGACACATCTCGATCGACGGGGGCGCGGCCACGCTCGGCCTCTGGCGGCCGTCGAGCTCCAACCTCACGACCGTCACCGGCCGCGTGCGGCTCCGAGACGAGCCGGTCGCGGGCGTGCGCGTGCGGGTCGGCCGGTACGACGTCGCCGCACCGACCGACGCCGACGGCCGCTTCCGGGTCGCGGTCGACTCGACGCTCGCCTGGCGCCTCCCCGTGTCCGTCGCCGGCGCGGCGGAGGCGACGATCGACGGGCGCGCGGTCACGGGCGGAGGAGCGCGGGCGCCTCGAGCGGATGCGGAGCGGCGTCAACGTCGGGTACCGCCTCGCCGACCTGCGCACGACGACGCGGTCCGACGGCAGCGTCGTCGTGACCGGCCGCGCGCTGCGGGCCGACGGCGTCCCGGCGCCGCCCGTGACCCTCGTCAGCTACCGCCTCGGCGGGCGGATCACCGACGGTGCGGGCAAGCCCGTCGCCGGGGCGACGGTCGTCACGCGCACCCTCGACCGGAACTACTGGACGTTCTCCGAGCCGTCCGACGCGTCGGGCCGGTACTCCTCGTTCTTCCCCGCCTCCGACGAGCTCGGGTCGAACCCGGTGCCGATGACCGTGCAGGTCGCGAAGGGCAAGGTCTCGCACGCGAGCGGGGAGGACGAGAACGTCGAGTTCGCCCGCCTGCGCAGCGCCGTGATGGACGTTCGCCTGACCGGCCCGCCGGACGCGATGCCGCTCCCGCGCGCACGGGCCGAGGCCGGGGCGATCTACCGCGGGCTCCTCGTCGGCGCCTCGGGCCCGGACGGGATCGTGACGCCGGTCTCGGCCACCTGGCCGGACCGCCTGGGCCGCTTCGAGCTGGTCTTCCCGACGAGCGTCCGCGGCGACCGGCTCCGCTTCTGGCAGGTCGATCTCCAGGCCTTCGCCGCGCCCGCCGCCCGGCCCGGCGGCGCGTTCGACGTCGAGCAGTGGCCGACGGAGCTGCCGCCCTCGGCGCCGCGCGACGTCGCGACGCTGCAGATTCCCCCGCCCTGAGCGGGCTCAGACCCGCTTGTAGAAGACGGTCGTCGCGCGGAGCCCGCCCCGCGGCTGCACGGAGAAGTCCGGGATCTCGCCGACGCGCACCCAGCCGTGCCGAGCGTAGAGCCGCTCGGCGTCGCTGCCGGTGTTCGTGTCGAGCACGAGGAGCGTCTTGCCGCACTCGCGCGCAGTCTGCTCGGCCGCCTCGAGGAGCGCGGCGCCGAGGCCCCGCCGGCGGCCGCGCCGATGGACGAGCATCTTCGAGAGGTCGGCGCGGTGCGGCTGGTTCTCGGGCTGCGCGAGGACGAGCTGGACGGTGGCGACGATCCCCTCGTCGTCCTCGGCGACGAGCACGGCGCGGTCGCCGGCCTCGACCCCCGCGGCGACGTCCCGCCAGAACGCGCGGGCCTTCTCCGGCTCGAGCGGGTGGAGGAAGCTGACGCCCGCGTCGCCGTCGATGCAGTCGATCAGGACGTCGGCGAGCTCGTCGATCGTGCGCTCGTCGAGCCGCTCGACGCGGCGGATCGCAGGGCCTTCGGTGGTCATCGAGCCAGCCTAACGTGGGGCTCTTGGACCGTCTGGTTCCGCTCGGCTCGCGTCTCCGGTGGCGGCTCCATGCGGGCGATGCTCTCACGTATCGGGCCACTCGCGACCGACGGCCCGGGGGCGGCGGCGCCGCCCCCGGGCCGGTCCCCCCGAGCTAGCGGCGGGCACCCCGCCGCAGCCGCCGGTCGAGCAGCGACCGCGTCGCGAGCACGAGCCCGGTGACCATCGCCGTCCCGCTCGCGACGAGCGGGACGACGAGCTCCTCGACGGGGACGCCGCCGACGTGCCCGATCACTGGAAGATCTCCGTCGTGCAGTCGCCGCCCTGGAGCCGCACCTCGTGCGCGCGGGCGGGCCCGCCGGGCCGGTCGTGCAGGTCGACGAAGAAGTCCGGGTCGACCTCCATCCCGCCGTTCGGGTCGCAGTTCACGCGCAGGAGCCACGAGCGCAGCTCGGGATAGAACTGGTTGTCCCAGGTCGAGTAGAGCGAGTTCGTCACGTACAGCCGGCGGCCGTCGTAGGACAGCTGGAGCATCTGCGGCCCGCCGTTCAGCGCACGGCCGGCGTCGCTCGGCCGGCCGAGGACGCCGCCGAGCCAGAGCTGTCCCGTCAGCTTCGGGTTCGCGGGGTCGGAGACGTCGTACTGGCGCAGGTCGCCGTGGAGCCAGTTCGAGAAGTAGAGGAACCGGTCGTCCATCGAGAGCACGAGGTCCGTGATCAGGCCCGGCACCGGGAACGGCCAGCCATCCTGCTCGACGCTCTCGACCGCGATCACCTGCTCGGCGCCCCAGCCGCCGTTCTCCCGGTGGAAGCGCCACATCGTGCTCGAGAGCGCGGCGCCGACGAAGCCCTCCTCGGCCTCGGGGTCGTGGAGCCAGCGGACCTCGAGCGGGACGAGTCCGTTCTCTCCGAGGTCGACCGTGTGCTCGAGCGTCCGCCGCTCGAGGTCCCAGAAGTGGATGCGGCTGCCGTACCGGCCGGCGGCGACGTCCTCGAGGTCGAAGCCCTTCTCGTACGCGTTCGGCTCGCCGAACTCCGAGGAGACGAGCACGTTCTTCCGGGGCTGGTACCAGAAGTCGTAGTTGAGCGGCGGCTTCTCGCCGCCGTTCTCCCAGCGGCCCTTGACCTCGAACGTCTTCGCGTCGAGGACGGCGAACCCCCCGGCGCCGTTCCCCTCGGCGTCGCCGAGCATCGAGATGACGACGTTCTCGCCGGGCATGCAGTGGACCGTGTGCGGGCGCGTGTAGCCCGTGCCGGCGACGAGCTCCTCGGGCTCGATCACCTTCTCGATCCGCGGCTTGCGCGGATCGGTCGCGACGTCGACGAGGTGGATCCGCGACGAGCGGAAGCCGGGGACGATCAGGTGCGAGCGGTCGGGGCCGTGGCAGGCGGAGCTGCAGCGGTTCCAGCCGAAGTGGTGGAGCTCGTCGCCGACGTTCGGCATCGGCAGCTCGTGGACGATCCGGCCCTCCTCGGCGTCGACGACGGCGAGGAAGTCAGGCTCCTCGACCCCGGTGCCCTCGTGGAGGCAGGCGAGGTAGAGGAACTCCTCCGCCGGCGCCTGGAGCGCCTCCTGCGGGGAGTGGTGGAACGACGCGGGCTTGGCATCTGTCGGCATCAGACGCCCTCCTTTCTCGTTGCGGCTCTGGTGCGGGGCAGGCGCGCGGGCCGCCCCTTCCGTTCCTCGAGCAGCGGCGCGATGAGTGCCGCCGCCCGCGCGGCGCCGTCCGACTCGACCGGGCGGTAGTCGACCTCTCGGCCGATCTCCTCGGCGATCGCCGCCGCGATGGTCTCCGGCGTCTCCTGGTCGAAGTCCATGCGTCGGCCGGCGCCGTAGCGGTCGAGGCGGTGGCGGACGTGGAAGTTCTGCTCGAAGTGGTGGCGGAGCGGGAAGTAGAGGAAGGGCCGCCGGTTCGCGGTGAGCTCCATCGAGGTCGTGAGGCCGCCCTGGACGACGGCGAGGTCGCACGCGGCGAGGTGCCGGTAGAGCTCGTGGACGAACGGCCGCACCTCGAGGCCCTCGCGGCTCGGCAGGGTCGCCGGGTCGATCCGCGGGCCCGCGACGACGATCATCCGCAGGGCGGGCACGCGGCGCTTGGCCTCGGGGTACGCGTCGATCACGCGCCGGAGGAGGTGCTCGCCGACGCCGGAGCCGCCGACGGTGACGACGCACACGAGCTCGTGCGTCCGGTAGCCGAGCTCGGCGCGGAGCGCGGCGCGGTCGGCGAACGCGGCCGGGTCGAACCCCGTGACGTAGCCGGCGAAGCCGTAGTGCTCCTCCGTCCACTCGCGGATCTCCGGGAGGTGGGGTGCGAACCGCTCGGGGACGATGTCCTCCGGGTTCCCGACGAAGACCGCCCGATCGCGCACGCGCGGGAACCGCGCGATGTGCTCGATCATCTCCTCGTTGTAGTCGCCCGTCAGGAACGCCTCGTGGTCGCCGCCGTCGGGCATCGGCAGCCAGCCCACGAAGTCGGTCAGCCAGACGTACGGGGCGCGCTTCTCCTCGGGGTTCTCGTGGAGGTAGTAGTCGAGCTCCCACGCCTCGTCGCCGATCCAGAGGTCGTACTGGTCGTCACGCACCACGTCGTGGAAGACCATGAAGTTCGAGAGCAGGATCTCGTCCATCCGGCGGATCGCCTGAAAGCAGTGGAGGTCGTGCTCGGCGGACTCGCTCTCGATGTGGTGCGACTCGTTCGCGAGGAAGGCGCTCCCGGGATGGATCCGCTCGCCGCGTGCCTCGAGGACGGCCGTGACGGGGTGCTGCGCGAGCCAGTCGATCTCGAGGTCGGGGTGGAGCTTGCGCAGCTCGTCCGCGATCGCGGCGTCCCGCTGCGCGTGGCCGAGCCCGATCGGCGACGAGATGAAGAGCGCGCGCTTGCGGCGGACTCGGCCGCGCGGCCAGCGTCGCCGGAGGCGCGCCGTGAGCGCGAAGTCGCGCAGCAGCAGGTTGACCTTGACGGGGTCGCGCGCGTGCGGCAGGTGCCCCGACCCTTCGAGCACGACGAGCTCGGCGCCGGCGAGCTCCGCGAGCCGCTCGCCCGACGCGCAGGGGCGGATCGCGTCGTCGCTCCCGTGGATCACGAGCATCGGGCAGTCGATCCGGTCGAGGAGCGCCCGCACCTCGTCCTCGTCCTGCAGGCGGGGCGCGAGCTGCGACGCGACCAGCGTCTGCGGGTCGGTGTCGAGCCCCCAGCCGCACGCAGTCCTCTCGCGGCTTCGTCGAGTGTGGCTCGGTGAAGCACTGCGCGAAGAAGAACTCGAGGAACTCCTCGTAATGTGCGACCCAGTAGTGACGGTTCCACTTGTTCCATCCTTCGTAGGCGTCGCGTGACATCTCGAAGTCGCGCATCGCCGTCTGGCGCGGCGTCGACGGTGGGAGCGGGAGGGACGGTGCGATGAAGACGATCCGCTCGACCCGCTCGGGATGCGCCGCGGCGAGGTGGAGCGACCGCTCCGCGCCTCGCGACAGCGCGACAAGCGCGGCCCGGTCCGTCGCGGTCGCGTCGAGCACGGCGACCGCGTCGGCGGCGAACTCCTCCTCGCGGTACGCGTCGGGCTCCGCCGGACGGTCGCTGCGGCCGTTGCCGCGGCCGTCGAACGTCACGACGCGGCAGTGCCGCGCGAGGTACGGGATCTGCATCTTCCAGTGCCGCGAATGGACGATCGACCACGTCGGCATGAGGAGCACGGTCGGCTCGCCCGTCCCGTACACCTCGTAGAAGACGCGGACGCCGTCGCGCTCGACGTAGCCCGTCTCGTCGGGGTAGCGCGCGCGCGACTGCTCACGGGCCGGCGGCGGGGGCGTCGACGGTCACGCCGCGCGCTCCTCGAGCCAGCCGTCGATCCACTCGAGCAGGGCCTGGTGCTCGCCCTCGAGCCCCAGCAGCCCGTCGAGCATGATCCCCTCGTTGAACGCGTAGACGAGCGAGACGAGCGCCTCGAGCGGGATCGGGAGGCCAAGCTCCTCGTGCACGGGCGCGAAGGCCTCGAGCAGGACGGCGCGCCACGCGGCGTGGACGCGGACGAGGCGGTCGCGCAGCTCCGGGCGGTTCCAGGCCATCGCCTGGAGCTCGAACCAGACCTTCTGATACGGGCGGTCCTCGTCGAGGTACGTCATCGCGGTGCGCCACTTCTCGACGAACGGGGTGTCTGCGGCGTACATCGCACGCTGACGCTCGATGAGGCGGTCGGTGAAGCGGTCGAGCACCCGCACGAGCAGCTGCTCGACGGAGCCGAAGTAGTAGTGGACGAGACCGTGGTTGAGCCCGGCCGCCTCGGCGACGCGCCGCGTCGTGAGCCCGGACGCGCCGACCTCGCGGAGCAGCCGCTCGGCGGCGTCGAGCAGCGCCTGCTCGTTGTCCTGGCGGGGGCGTGAAGCTGTGTTAGTCATTCGACTAAGTCATTTGACTAAACATCGCCGTGATTGTCAAGGTCGTCTGCGACCGGACCGTCGGGCACGCTGCGATGATCCGGCCGTGGAGATCCGCTGGTTCGGCCAATCGGCGTTCCTGCTCCGTGGGGAGCAGTCGGTCGTCGTCGACCCGTTCGCCGACGTGAGCGTGCTCGCGACGCGCGGGCTGCAGTTCGACTACCCGCCGATCGAGGGCGTCCGGGCCGACGTCCTCCTCGTCACGCACGAGCACGTCGACCACAGCGGCGTCGAGGCGATCGAAGGCGAGCCGCTCGTGATCCGCTCGACCGCGGGGACGTTCGAGACGCCGATCGGCGAGGTCGTCGCGATCGCGGGCGAGCACGACGACGTCGCGGGCACGACCCGTGGCCCGAACACGATCTTCCGGTTCGCGCTCGACGGCCTCCGCGTCTGCCACCTCGGCGATCTCGGGCAGTCCGCCCTCCGGCCCGAGCAGCGCGCGGCGATCGGCGAGGTCGACGTCCTCTTCGTGCCCGTCGGCGACGGGCCGACGATCGGCGGCGGCGCGGCCGCCGACCTCGTGCGCGAGCTCGGGCCGCGGCTCGTCGTGCCCATGCACTTCCGGACGCCCGCTGTGAACTTCCTCGAGCCACCCGACGCGTTCCTCGAGGCCATGGGCGCGCGGGTCGAGACGCTCGAGGCGAGCGAGGCGCGCGCGGCGGACCTGCTCGGGTCGGCGGCCGATCCGACGGTCGTCCTCTTCGCCGTCCCGTCCTAGCCCGCCGGTCGGGCGTCCGTCCGCCCGGGTATACAGGCCAGGTGTTCGTCTCCCTCACGACGACGAAGGGGTCACCCGACGAGCCGCTCGAGATCGCGACGATGGCGGGCGAGGAGATGCTCCCATGGCTGCGGCAGATCGACGGCTTCCGGGGGCTGCTGATGCTCTCCGACGAGGCCGCGGGGACGACGCTCGTCCTCTCGTTCTGGGAGAGCCGGGAGGTCGCCGAGCACCACCGAGTGGCGCGCGAGGCCTTCCGCGACCGGATCACGTCCGCGGTCAACGTCGAGGTCCTGGACGTCTCCGGCTACGAGGTCACGTTCGCGGATCTCGGCAGCTGGCCGCCCGGCGTCGGGCGCCGCCGACTAGGGGCGCGCTCCTACCGGTGGGCGATGCCGCGAGCGCGACCCGTGCGCCGTACGGGATCGCCGACACCTCGACGAACGTCCGGGCCGGGCGCGGCTCGGGGAACGCCTCGACGTACTGACGGTTCGCCTCGTCGCGGAGCGAAACGTCCGTGACGAAGTAGGTCGTCTTGACGACGTGCTCGAGCCCGAGCCCGACGACGCGAGCCGCTGCCGCACGGCGTCGAGCGCGGCGGCGAGGCATTCCGCGTCGCCGAGGATCGGGTTGTGGTCGGCGTCGATCGCGGCCGCGCCTGAGACGTAGACGACCCCGTCGCGCTCGTACGCGAGGCTGTAGGGATGGTCACCGACATCGGCGACGACCTGCGGGCGTCGTCAGGTACGACGCGCGGTAGAAGAGGAGCGGCTGCGCGGTCGGGTCGAGCCGCCCTCGACGACCTGGCCGATCGCGACGACGTGGTCGCCTCGCCGCAGCTCCGAGTCGAGGGTGCAGACGAGCCAGGCCAGGGTGTTCTCGATGATCGGCGCGCCGTGCTCGAGGCGGTAGGCGATCTCGCCGAACTTCTCCTCTTGGCTGCTCTTCGTCGCGAAGAGCCTCGAGACGGACTCCTGCTCCGCGGCGAGCATGTTGATGCAGAACCGCTCGGACTCCCGGACCGCGCTCAGGGTTCTCGAGCTGAGGTTGAAGCACACCAGGACGAGCGGCGGGGTGAGCGAGAGCGAGGTCAGCGCGTTGGCGGTCGCCCCGGCGGGGCCGTTCTCGCCCTCGGCGGTGATGACGCTGACGCCGGTCGCCCAGTGGCCCATCAGCCGCCTGAAGCCGGTGACGTCCACCCAGCGCATCCTATTCAGTCCGCGCCGAACATCAGACATCCGCGTTGTCGCCTCGGCGCCGGCGGCGCTCGTCCGCCGGCGCCCGCTCCGGACGCCCGCGACGACGAGCGCGACCGCGGCGAGGATCGCCGGGATCGCGATCGCGAAGGCTGCGATGCGCAGCCCCGCCCACGAGGCGAGGATGCCGTCGAGCAGGCTGCCGATCGGGCGGACGCCAAGGAACGCGATGCTCCACAGCGCCATGACTCGGCCGCGCTGCGCGTCGGCGACGCTCACCTGGAGGCGCGCCGTCGCGCCGGTGTTCGTCGCGAGGTAGCCGAAGCCCAGCACCACGAGCGCGGCGAGCGCGACGGGGACGTTGGGCGCGAATGCGAACGCGGTGGCACCGAGGCCGGCCAGGCCGAGGGTCGTCGCGAGCTGCACCCACGTGCCGCGCAGCCGGTGGGCGACGGCAAAGGCGGCGATCACCGCGCCGGCGCCGAAGGCCGCGACGAGCACGCCGGCGAGCGAGTCCTCGCGTCCGAGGATCTCCGTGACGAACGCCGGCCCGAGCGTCGTCGCGGGGTCGGTCGCCAGGTTGACCGCGGCGATGATGCAGAGCAGCGCGGCGAGCGTGCGGTCCCGCGCGACGAGCGCGACGCTCTCCCGGAACCGCGCTCGCTCGCGCGGCCGCTCCTGCGGGACGAGGGGATGGACGAGCAGCGTCCCGATCACGAGCCCGAGGTACGAGAGCGTGTTGACGCCGAACGCCGCCGTCGTGCCGGCCGCGTCGATCACGAGCGCCGCGCCGAGCGGGCCGAGCACCCGTCCGAGGTTGAACGTCACCGACTGGAGCGCGAGCGCGGTGGCGAGCTGGCGCCGGACGACGAGCGACGTGACGAACGCCATCATGGCCGGCGTCGCGAACGCGCTCGTGATCCCGAGCCCGACCGCGAAGACGATCACGACCGGCGTCGTCGCGTGCCCCGTGGCCGCCGCGACGGTGAGGCCCGTGCTGAGGAGCACGGCCGCGAGCTGGCTCGTGACGATCACGTGCCGCCGGTCGAACCGGTCCGCGACGGTTCCCGTCCACGGCGCGAGGAGGAGCACCGACGAGAACTGCGCGAAGAAGACGACCCCGAGGGCGACCGTCGACTCCGTCAGCCGGTAGACGAGGATCGCCTGCGCGAGCGTGTGGAACCACGTGCCCGTGGTCGAGACGAGGTTGCCGAGGAGGTACGGCGCGAGGTTCCGGTCGCGCAGGACGACGAGCGTCCCGCGGGTGCCGCCGAGCTCCTCGGCGGCGGAGCTCATGCCCGGTGGCCCCTGCGGGCGGCGCGTCGCAGGCCCACGACCTAGGTCAATGCCGTCGCGTCGGCCTCGGCGAGGTCGTCGCGGAGGACGCCGAGCGACGCGAAGACCCGGCGGATCTCGCTCGCGTAGCGGCCGAACTCGGGCGTCTCGCGGATCGAGAGCGCACGCGGGCGCGGCAGGTCGATGTCGAGGATCTCGACGACCTGGCCCGGCCGGCCCGAGAACACCGCGACGCGGTCGCCGAGGAACACGGCCTCCGAGATCGAGTGAGTCACGAACATCACGGTCTTGCGCGACCGGAGCCAGATGCTCTGGAGGTCGAGGTTGAGCTGGTCGCGGCTGAGGGCGTCGAGTGCGCCGAAGGGCTCGTCCATCAGGAGCAGCGGCGGGTCGTGGAGCAGGGCCCGGCAGATCGAGACACGCTGCCGCATGCCGCCCGAGAGCTCGAACGGATACCGGTTCTCGAAGCCCTCGAGGCCGACGAGTGCGAGGAGCTCGCTGGCCCGCTGGCGGTACTGCTTCTTGCTCAGCCCGCGCCGGAGCTCGACCTGGAGGAGGACGTTCCCCATCACCTTCCGCCAGTCGAGGAGGACCGGCTCCTGGAACACGATTCCGAGGTCGGTGTACGGGCCGTCGACGGCGCGGCCGCCGATCTCGATCCGGCCCGACGAGGTGGGGATGAGGCCGGCGAGCATCAGCATGAGGGTGCTCTTGCCGCAGCCCGACGGCCCGACGACGGAGACGAACTCGCCCGGCGCGAGGTCGAGCGAGCAGTTCTCGAGGGCGACGATCGGCTCGCCCCGCGTCTCGTAGACCTTGCCGACGTTCTCGATCGTCGCGCCGATCTGGCGTCCGGGGCCCTCGTGCACTCCTTCGGGCGGCATCCCTCGCCATCCTAAAGGTCTGACATCCGGCCCGTCCAGCGGGTAGGGAATGCCGTCGCTCGAATGTCTGTCATTCAGGGACGGGCCGGGCGGTATCCTGCTTCGCGGGCGCGGCGCAGAGGATGCACCGGCCCTTGCCGCCCCTCGGCCGATCGCGAGCGGAACCCGTGCAGCTGACACCCACGACGCCGGCCGAAGCCGATCCGCATGCCGCCGCGCGCGCCGTCGAGGCGCTGCGCGAGGGCGGGTACGTTCTCCTCGCCGATCGGCGCGCGCCGGATGCCGACGCGAGCCTCGTGGTCGCGGCCGACGTCGTCACGCCGGACGTCGTCAACTTCATGTCGCACAACGCCTACGGGCTGATCCGGCTCGCGCTGACCGACGAGCGCTGCGAGGAGCTCCGGCTCCACTCCGCCGAGACCGGCGAGGGGGAGTGGCGGCCGACGATCTCGGTCTCCGCGAGGGACGTCGGCGCGACCGGCACGTCGGCCGCCGACCGGGCGGTCACCATCCGGACCGCCGCGGATCCCGCCAACGGCCCCGAGACGCTCGTCCAGCCCGGGCACGTCTTCCCGCTCCGTGCGCGGCCGGGAGGTGTGCTCCGCCGCGCCGGACGGACGGAGGCTGCCGTCGACCTCGTGCGCCTCGCCGGCAAGCTGCCGGCCGCCGCGATCACGCTCGTCCTCGACGAGCACGGCGCGGTCGCCACGGGCGACACGCTGGCCGCGTACGCCGAGCGCCACGGCGCCCGCTGGTCACGGTCGCCGACGTGATTGCCTACCGGCGGGAGCGGGAGAAGCTCGTCGAGCGGGTCTCGACCGCCCGCATGCCGACGCGCTACGGGGACTTTCGGGCCGTCGCGTATCGCGAGGAGCACACGGGCGCGTACCACGTCGCGCTCGTGCGCGGCGAGGTCGCCGGCGCCGACGAGGTGCTCGTCCGCGTGCAGAGCCGGTCGTCGCGGGCGACGTGTTCCATGCCTCGACGTGCTCCTGCTCGGCGGCCCTCGAGCGCACGCTCGAGCAGCTCGGCGGCGAGGAGCGCGGCGTCCTCGTCTACCTGATGAGCGGCGACCCATCCAACAGCCGGCTCACGACGCACCACGACGGCGAGCCCGGACGCGGGGAGTACGGCATCGGGGCGCAGATCCTCGCCGACCTCGAGCTGACGACGATCCGCGTGCTGAGCGACACGCCGCGGGAGATCGCCGGCCTCGAGGGGTTCAACCTCCGCATCACCCAGCACGTCCCGCTCGGCTGACGCCGCCGCGCGCCGTCAGGCGCCGTCCGCCACACGGGCGGCGGGCACGGCGAGGCCGTGGTCGAGCGAGCGATAGAGGACGTACGCCGCGAGGGGGAACGCGGCGAAGACGGCGAGCGCCGCCTGCCAGGACGTCGCCTCGACGGCGACCGCGAAGGCGATCGGCGTCACGAAGCACGCGACGCCCAGCACGGTCTGCTGGAGCCCGAGCGCGGCGCCGCTCCGTGCGTACCCGGCGACCTCGGCGACGGCGGCATACGAGAGGCCGTTCCACCCGAGCGCGGCCCCGCCCGCCACGATCCAGGCGGCAGCCGTGACCGACACGGCCGCATCGAGGGTGATCGCCGCGACGACGATCGTGGCTGCGAAGAGCAGGCTCAGCATCCCGAGCGGTACGACGAGGTCGCGGCGCCGGTCGGCCCACGCGCCGGCGGCGAGCTGGCCGACGAGGCCATGAGGCGGATCCCCGCGAGCACGGCGGCCGCCTCGCCGAGCGGAGACCGCGCTCCTCGTGGAAGAAGACAACCGCGAAGCTGGCGAGCGCCATCTGCGGGCTGACGAGGAGCGTTGCGGCGGCGGTGAGCCGCCAGAGCGTCGGGTCGGCGGCAAAGCCGAGCTTGGTCGGCTCAAGCCGCGGCGCCGTCTCGGCGTACGGCGGCGCGACTCCGAGGCTGGCGCCGGCGATGAGTGCCGCCGCGCCGCAGGCGGCCGCCACCACGAGGAGCGTGCCCCGCAACCCGAGCGCATCTTCGAGGGCGGGCAGCGCGAGCGCCGCGAGGAGCGCGCCGACGGGGAGCGAGGCCTGCCGGACCGAGAACGCGAGGCCGCGCCCGCCGGGTGGGAACCGGCCGACGACGCGCGCGTGCTCGCGCTCGTCGCGCTCGCACCGGCCATGCCGAAGACGACCATCCAGACCAGGAACCACGCAAAGTCGTCGGCCCAGCCGCGGCGACCATCGCGCCCGCCGCGGCCGCGAGGCCGACGACGAGGACGAGGCGCTCGCCCACGCGGTCGGCGAGGAGCCCCCAGGCGAGCAGGGTCAGCGTCATTCCGACGCTCGTGCTCCCGATCGCGAGGCCCACCGCGGTCAGGCCGAGCCCGTACCGCTCTTCCAGGACGGGAGCCAGGACGACCGGCGCGAAGACGCCGAGCCACGTCACCGTCTACGTCCCGGTACCGACCGCGAGCACGGCCCACCGGTAGCGGCCGTGCTCCTCTGTCGACGTTGCCGCGGTCACGCCTAGGCGGCCGCCGGCTGGCGCGCGGACGCCTCCCCGAGCACCGCGAAGGCGCCCTCGACGCTCGGCAGGTCGTCGAGCCGGAGGACGGCGCCCTCGAGCGAGTCGACCGCGTCGTCGCCGAGCGCGCGCGACGCGTTGCCGCGGAACTTCGCGCGGACGTCGTCGGCGGACATCGGGTTCTCGGCGCAGCCGAGCTGGTACGGGACGAGCTCCTCGTGCACCCGGCCGTCCGTCGTCCGCACGCGAGCGCCGCCGGGCAGCGCCTGCGGGTACGTCGCGAATTCGGCGAGCTCGTGGGTGACGCGCTGTGCGACGTCGAGGCCTCCAGGTCGCGGATCGCGGCCTCCTCGTACGACTCGAGCCCGACCTGCCCGTGGACGACCATCGCGGCCGCCGAGTACTGCAGGCTGAACTTCGCCTCGTAGCTCGTTCGCGGGGCGACCTTGTCCTCGACCGGCTCGAGCACCGTCTGCACGTAGTTCGGGTGCGGCACGACGGCAACGATCTCCGCGATGTCGCCGGGCGCGAGCGCCTCGCGCTCGACGATGCTCGCGACCGCCCCCAGGCTCGCGTGGATGAAGTGGCAGGCGGGATACGGCTTGTAGGCGATGTTCGGGGTCTCCCAGCGCTCGCCGAGATCGGCAAGCTGCGGCTCGAGGTCGACGTCCTCCCTGCCCGCGTGCACGGCGTACGTGCCGAAGCGGTCCTCGAGGACCGCACCGGGCCCGTCGCGCCATGCGCCGCCAGCGCGGCCGCGAGCACCGCGCCGTGCGCGGCCCACCCTGCATGGATCGGCTTCGTCGCGGACCCGTCGGAGAGGTAGGCGAAGAGGCCGGAGCCCATGCTCCCCGCGATCCCGAGCGCGCGCGTCGTGCGGGCGGCGTCGAGCCCGCGGAGTCGGCACACCGCCGCCGTCGCGCCGAAGATGCCGACGACCGCGGTCGGGTGCAGCCCTCGCTCGTGGAAGGCGCTCGGGGCGGCCATGCCGATCCGGGCGACGATCTCGTTGCCCGCGACGATCGCGGTGAGCAGCTCGCGGCCGCTCGCCCCGCACGCCTCGGCGGCCGCGACGGCGGCCGGGCAGACGACCACGCTGATGTGGCAGGTGCAGCCGGCGTGCGTGTCGTCGAAGTCGAGCGTGTGGCACGCGACGGCGTTCGCGAACGCGGCGTTCGCGGCCGGCATGCCCTCCCGGTGGCCGATCACGGACGCCTGCGGCTCGCCTCCGAGCTCGGCCATCGTCACCCGTCCCTCGATGCCTAGGCCGTATCCCTCGGCCGCGAGCCCACGAGCCCATCACGTCGAGCAGGTGCAGCTTCGCGTCCTCGACGACGTCCTCAGGGATGTCGTCGAGGGACAGGGCGGTCGCGAACTCCGCGAGTCGCTCCGCTCCGGTCATGTCGTCTCCTCTCTCTTGAACGCGGGGATGACGTGCTCGCCGAAGGCCCGGATCGAGCGGGTGTTCGCCGCGTGCCCCATGCCGTCGATGCGCAGCAGCACCTCGTCGTAGCCCAGCGCCTCGACCGGCGGAACCGATCGATCAGGAAATCCGGGGTCCCGATCGACATGTACGGCGCGATCGAGACGATGTACTCGAGGTCGTCCATCCGCTTCTGCGCCTCCGCCGCGACGCCCGCGAGGTAGCCGTAGTCGGGCGAGGCCGTGATCAGAGACTCGTACATCCCGCCCGGCCCGAGCATCCGCCGCATGAACGCGACCGTCGGCGCCAGCGTTTCCTCGAAGGCACGGTCGGCGTCTTCACGTCGCAGTGCGCGCCGAGTGCGGCGAAGCACAGGGCGTCGTTGACGACCGGGCCGATCGGCTCGGGCTCGGCGACCGCCTCCTTGTAGGCGCGGGCGCAGTCCTCGAGTGTGCCAGCCGATGATGCTCGCGCCCGTCATCGCCCCGATCCCCAGCCGCCCGGCGATCGCGTGGGTCTCCGGGCCCGACGCGGAGACGTAGATAGGCGGGTGCGGCTTCTGGACGGTGGGCGGCGAGAGCGTCCTCGGCGCGACCTGCCACAGCTCGCCGTCGTGCGAGAACGGGTCGTGCGTGAGGCACGCCAGGACGACCTGGAGCGACTCGGTCCACTGTGCCCGCGTGGTCGTGGGGTCGACGCCGAACGCCTCGAGCGTGCCGACGTTGTTCGAGCGCGCGGTGCCGAGCTCGGCGCGCCCTCTGAGAGCACGTCCAGCGTCGCGAGCCGCTCGGCCACCCGCACGGGGTGGTTGAAGGCGAGCAGCACGGTCGACGCGGTGCGCAGCCTGATGCGCGACGTGCGCGCGGCGACGAACGTCAGCATCACCTCGGGCGAGGACGTGCTGACCAGGTGCTCCGTGACGATGAAGTGCTGCTCGGAGTTCGCGTAGAAGTCGAAGCCCGACTCCTCGGCGATCACGGCCTCGTCGACCATCTCGTGGTACCGGCGATGGCCGTCGTTTCCGCGTCGCACAGCCCTTCCTGGAGCAGACCGAACCGCACGACGCGATGATATGTCGGACAATCAGTCCGAGGGAGGGGCGGGCTGGACTCCCTCGGGCAGCGGGGACCCGGAAGAGCCGCATCTGCATGGCGAGCGTGGCGTAGTAGCCCACGAGCGTCGTCAGCTCGACGAGCTGGCCCGCGGTGAGCGCCTCCGTCACGCCGTTCCAGGCACGGTCGTCGAGATCGCCACGGTCGAGCACGGGCGCGTGACGTCGACGACGGCGCGCTCGACCGCGTCCTCGAGCTCGGGCTCACCACCCCGCCGGATCGCATCGACCACCGTCTCGGGGACGCCGAGGTCGCCGCGATCGGCGCGTGGCGTACCACTCGAACTCGGCGCGATAGGCGCGCGCCACGCTGAGGATCGCGAGCTCGCGGGCGCGCGGGGGGAGGACGCCATCGTAGCGCAGGGCGGCGCCGACGAGCTGTAGCGGCGTCCCGACCGTCGGCTGGTGCAGCATCGCGTTGAACGGGCCTTGCAGGCTGCCGTCCTCGAGCACGTGGACGGGGCCGCGCGGGCCGCCGTTGATGAGGTCGTAGAGCGCCCGCTGGTCCGGCGTGAGATCGGCGGGGGTCAGGGCCTGCAGTCGCATCGTGTCCCTTCTCGCGTCGTACCGTGAACCCGAATGTCTTACTATCGCATGGCCGTTGCTCGCGCCCAACGGCGGACGCGTCTCGCATAGAGTCCCGATGTCCTACATCCAAGGAGGCGGACAGATGGCGAATCTCCGGCTGCGCTACGCGGGTGTGAGCTACTTCGACAAGACGCGCCCCCTCGAGCGCGGCGAGCTGCAGCCCGAGGGCGTCGAGCTGGAGTACGTCCAGTTCGACCGGGTCGGAGATCTCTTCCGCATCATGGCGCAGGAGCCCGAGACGTTCGACGCGGCGGAGATGTCGTTGTCCACCCTGACGATGATGATCAGCCGTGGCGACGACCGGCTCGTGGGGTTCCCGGTCTTCCCGTCCAAGGCGTTCCGTCACAGCCAGGTCTACGTGCACGCGGAGAGCGGCATCGAGCGCCCGGAGGACCTCGCCGGCCGCACGGTCGGGATCCCCGAGTACCAGATGACCGCCGCGGTCTGGATCCGGGCCTTCCTCCAGCACGACTACTGAATCCATCCCTCGCAGGTGCAGTGGTTCACCGGCGGCTACCGGACGCCGGTCTACGTCGAGCGGATGCACCACGAGCCCCCGGCCGGCGTCTCGATCGAGCGTATCCCGGAGGGCCGGACGCTCCTCGAGATGCTCGACACGGGCGAGCTCGAGGCGCTCGTCACGGCGGGTCAGCCGGAGGTCTTCACGGCCGACACGGGCCGCGTCCGCCGCCTCTTCCCCGACTACCGGGCCGTCGAGGAGGACTACCTGCGCCGCACCGGGATCTATCCGATCATGCACACGGCGGTCGTGCGACGCGACGTCTACGAGGCCAATCCGTGGGTCGCGCTCTCGCTGCTCAACGGCTTCGAGGAGGCGAAGCACCACGCCCGCCACAGGATCCGCGACCTCGACACCCTCGCCGTGATGCACCCGTGGACACGGCGGAGCTCGACGAGCTGAAGGAGCCGTTCGAGCGGTACGGCGGCGACCCGTTCGCCTACGGGATCGGCCCCAACCGGCACGTGCTCGACGCGCTCATGGACTACTCGCACGAGCAGGGCCTCTGGGACCGGAGGATCGCGATCGAGGAGCTGTACGCACCCGAGACCTACAAGTGGACCCCCCATCCGGCGCGCGACGAGCCGCCGGCCTAGGAGAGGAGCGAGACGTGCCAGGACGTGAATGGCAGCACCCGACGATGGGCAGCGGGCCGAGGCCTCGCGCGCCCTCGAGGCGCCGAAGGGCGGCCGGCACATCTGGTTCGCTGGACAGGCACCAGACGACAGACGGGCTGACCGTCGAGGGCGGGATCATCGAGCAGGCGGAGGCGTGCTTCGGGAAGCTGAAGGCGCTCGTCGAGACCGCCGGCGGCTCCATGGCGGACTTCGTGATGCTGAACATCTACGTCACCGACCCGAAGTACCTGCGCGAGATCGACCCGGTCAAGGAGAAGTACTTCCCCGACCCGCCCTACCCGCCGGGAGTGGCTTCGCGGTCTTCGCCCTCGCCCGGCCCGAGTGGCTGATCGAGGTGGACGGGGTCGCCGTGATCGCCGACTGACGCCGCCTCAGTCGCGGAGCTTGTAGCGCGCGAGGTCGTCGTCGTCGAGCTGCGCGAGTTGGCGGCGATAGAGAACGGCCAGGCGGTCGGGCACCTTGAGGTGGAGCTCGTCGCGCAGCTGGAGGGGCAGCTCCTCGGGGCGCTGGCTCTCCACCATCTCCTGGTCCTTGAGCAGGACGGTCTCGGAGAAGGCGTGGAACGCCGGGTCGCGCTCGGGCTCGAGCTCGTAGTTCCGGATGTTGACGACGAACATGCGGCACTCGGTCGGCGAGACGGGGGACGCCGCGATCCGGGCGGCGTAGCCCGCGCCGCTCTCGACGTGGCGCGCCCAGATGTCGTTCATGAAGGGCAGCTGCACCGTGAGGTGCTTGCGGACGAAGAGCTTCTCCGAGCCGATGTCATCGCCCCGGCGTAGTCGGCGCGGAAGCCGAACGGGAGCTCGGTCAGCTCGATCTCGGGAGGGCGGTAGTCGTCGAAGAGGAGGCCGGGGTGGACGAAGGGCGTGTGCGTCATGTCGAACGAGTTCTCGGCCGCGCGCCCGGCCGACGCGCCCCACGGCGTCCGCCCGCGATCACGAGCAGCCGCCACTCCGCGCCGTCGTCGGGAACGACCGACTCGACGCCGACGACGGGATCTCCGAGCGCGACCCACACGAGGCCGTCGACCTCCATCGCCCGGTACGTCTCGGCGCGGGCGCGCGCCGGGATCGGCGCTCCCTCGGCGAGCGACGGGATGTGGACGCAGCTCCCCGTCTCGCACGCGTACTCCCAGCCGTGGTAGGCGCACACGAGCCGCCCGTTGGCGACGCGGCCGAGCGAGAGCTTCGTGCCGCGATGGACGCAGATGTCGCGCCACGCGTGCACGGTGCCTCCCTCGTCGCGGAAGACGACGACGTCCTGCTCGAGCAGGCGCACGCCGAGCGGCGGCGTCCCGACCGCCTCGCTCGTCGCGACGGGGTGCCAGAAGTCGCGGAGCGACGGGCGGCTCCGCTCGCCGCCGGCCTCGGCGGGCCGGTTCGTGACGGCTCTGCTGGTGGACGTCTCGAGCGTCACCGCTCTCGCTCCTTCCGGGCGGGGCCGGCCGAGTATATCGCCCGATGTCTGACCTTCGTATGATCCGGCTCGTCGTGGAGGATCGCCTCGACCGGCAGCGGCTGCGCACCGTCGACGTCGACGGCGTCGCCACGCGGGTCTACGACGACGGCGACGGCGAGCCGCTCCTGCTCGTGCACGGCGGCGGGTTCGGGTCGCTGTACTCGCTCGACGCCTGGAGCCTGAACCTCGCGCCGCTCGCGACCCGGTTCCGCGTCGTCGCGTTCGACAAGCTCGGTCAGGGGCACACCGGGAACCCGCAGGGCGACGCATACACGTTCCCGGCGCTCTTCTCGCACACGGTCTCGCTCGTGCGCTCGCTCGCGCTCGGCCGGCGCACGTCGTGGGACACTCGATGGGGGCGTTCCTGGCGGCCCGGCTCGCCCTGGAGTGCCCGGAGCTCGTCCGCTCGCTCGTGCTCGTCGACAGCAACACGCTCGCCCCGGACGACGAGCGCTTCCCGTGGACCGCCTTCTACCGCGATCTCGAGCGACGCACCCCGCCCGGGCCGCCGACACCCGAGACCGTGCGGATCGAGCCCGACGCGCAGTCGTTCTCCGCGAGCACGTGACGGACGCCTGGGTCGCGCGCCTGCTCGAGATCGCCGAGCTTCCGAAGCTGCGGGAGGCGAAGGCGCGCGTGGGAGAGCTCCGCGACACCGTCTGGCTGCCCTCGCTCCTGCCGCTCCGCATGCGGACGCTGGAGGAGATCGACGACCGAGGGCTCCCCGTCCCGACGCTCGTGGTCTGGGGCCGCGAGGACGTCTCGGCGCCTCTCCCGCTCGCGCTGCAGCTCTACGAGCGCATCGCCGTGCGGACGGCGAACGCCGAGCTCCACGTCATCGGCCGTGCGGGGCACTACTGCTTCCGCGAGCAGCCGCGCGCCTTCGAGCGGCTCGTCGCGGCGTTCGCCGGGACGTGCTGACGCCGGCGGCACTGCGCCGAGGCGCGTGGGTGGCGGCCGCGCGTCGCTGCGTGCCGGGATAAACTCGAGCCCGTGGCGCACGATGTCTGACGTTCGAGCAGTCGGCATCGTCGGCGCCGGCACGATCGGACGCGCCGTCGGCGCGCGGCTCCAGGCAGGACTGCCCGGCCTCGCGCTGCTCGGCTACGTCGTCCGCGCTCCCAAGGGCGACCTGGACGCGCGCGAGTTCGCCTCGGTCGGCGACCTCCTCGACGCCCGTGCGCAGATCGTCGTCGAGGCAGCGAGCCACGACGCTCTCCGGGAATGCGGCGAGCCGGCGCTCGCCGCGGGCGCCGACCTCGTCTGCACGTCGGTCGGCGCGCTCGCCGACCCCGGCCTCCGGTCGCGCCTCTGGGCGGCGGGGGTCGCGAGCGGCGCCAGGCTCGTCGTGCCGAGCGGCGCCGTTGGCGCTCTGGACGTCCTCGGCGCGGCGGCCGAGGACGGCCTCGACGAGGTTGTGATCGAGCAGCGCAAGCCTCCCCGCACGTTGCTGCCGGTCGACGAGGCCGACGCGCTCACCGAGCCCCGCATCGTCTTCGACGGAACCGTCACCCAGGTCGTCTCGCTCTATCCGAAGACGACGAACGTCGCCGCGGCCGTCGCCCTGGCCGGGCTCGGCTTCGACGCGACGCGCGCCCGCGTGGTCGCCGATCCGTCGCTCCGCGCCAACCAGGCGCTGCTCACGGCGCGCGGCTCGTTCGGCGAACTGGCCCTCCGGCTCGACAACGTCGCCACGGCGAACCCGCGGACGTCGGCGATCACCGCGCAGAGCGTCGTCGCCGCGCTCCGCCGGCTGGTCTCACCGCTCGTCGTCCCCGGGTAAGCCATGGCGAGCTCGCCGGCGACGTTTGCCGCGCCGTGGGTGAGACAGGTCACCCTGCTGGTGACCGGCGTCGGCTGCCTCTTCGTCAGCACCACGCTGCTCGTGCCCGTCGTCCCCGTGCTGGCGGAGCGCACCGCGGGCAGCAGCGGTGCAGGGATCGCGACGGCGGCGTTCTACTTCCCGGCGGTCTGCGTCCAGCTCGCGATGCCCTCGCTCCTTCGCCGCGTGCCGACGGCGCCGCTGCTCGTCACGGGGCTGCTGCTCGCCGGGCTCCCGAGCCTGCTCTACATCGTCCTGGCCGAGCGCCTCTCCGCCGTGCTCGCGGTGACCGCCGTCCGCGGCGTCGGCTTCGGGATCGGGGTCGTCGGGCTCCTGACGGTCGTCGCGCAGGTGGCGCCGGCCGGACGCCGCGGCACGGTGATCGGCACGGCGGGCCTTGCGGCGGCCGCCGCGGTCTGCCCGGCGCTCGGCGCGTACCTGCTCTCGCGGGGCGCCGAGGACGTCGCGTTCGTCGGCGCCGCCCTCGTCGCGGCGGCCGGCGCGCTCGGACTGGCGCGCGTCGCGCGGCCGTCCCTCCCGCCGGCGCCCGCGCTGCGGCTTCGCGAGGCGCTGGCCGGCCCTCTCCTCTGGCCGTTCGCCTGGTTCCTCCTCGTCAGTCTCACGCGCGGGGCAGTGGTGAGCTTCGTCCCGATCCGCCTAGTGGCGGACGGCCTCGCGAGCGCGGCGAGCTTCTTCCTCGTCTTCGGAGTCTTCGCCTACGCCTCGCGGTGGGGCGCGGGCTGGCTTGCCGACCGGGTGCCCGGCCGCGCCCTCGCAGTCGCGGGCACCGCGTGCGTCCTCGTCGGGCTCGTGCTCCTCGCGGCCGGGCTCGAGACCGGGTACGTGCTCGCGTCGGCCACGCTGTACGGCCTCGGGGCGGGCGGACTCATGACCCTGTCGCAGCTCGACATGCTCGCGCGGTCTAGCAGGGCGACGTTCGCGGTGCCGACCGCGATCTGGAACGTCTCGATCGACTTCGGGTTCGGGCTCGGGGGCGTGCTCTTCGGGTTCCTCGCAGCAGGCCTCGGCTACGACGCGGCGTTCTGGCTCCTGCCCGCCGTGCTCGTCGTCGTGCTCGTCCTCGTGGCGATCGAGCCAAGGCCGGAGACACGGTCGCGCTGACGGGCCCGGGGCCGGCGGTCAGGCGCCGGGCCAGACCTGCTCGAAGAGGCGCATGAAGTTCCCTCCGAGGATCTTGAGGACATCCTCGTCCGAGTACCCGCGCGCCACCAGGCCGTCCGTGATCAGCTCGGCCTTCGCCATCGAGTCGAGACCCGTCGCGTAGTAGTGCTCGTAGGCGAAATCCCCGCCGAGCTCGGGGAACTGGGCGAGGAAGGTCACCTTGCGCTGCTCGAAGTCCTCGGGAGTCATCCCCTCGCTGATGTCCAGGCCGATCCCGACGTGGTCGACGCCCACGAGGTCGACGACGTGGTCGACCTGGTCGACAAGTCCGCCATCGTCGACCCGCGCTGCAGCGCCTCGGGCGACATGAGCCGGGCGACCGCGTTGATGCCCATCACGCCGCCGCGCGCGGCGAGCGCCTGGATCTCCTCGTCGGTCTTGTTCCGCTTCATGGGGTTCCTGGCGTAGACGCACGCGTGCGTGAACGACACGGGCACGCGCGACAGCTCGATCGTCTCGGCGTGCTGCGCACGCCCGTGTGGGAGAGGTCGATGAGGATCCCGAGGCGGTTCAGCTCACCGACGAGCTCGCGACCGAAGACGCTCAGGCCGGCGTCGGCGCTCTCCCCGCAGCCGTCGGCGACAAGGTTGCGGCGCTGGTAGGTGAGCTGCACGATGCGAAGCCCCAGCCGGTGCAGGAGGTCGAGGTATTCGAGCTTGCCCTCGATTGGGTCGGAGTTCTGGAAGCCGAGGATGACGGCGGAGCCGCCGGACGCCTCGCCGCGCGGATGTCGTCGGCCGTGCGCGCGACCCGGATGTCCTCCCGCGCGTCGATCGCCTGCAGCAGGTACAGAGGTTGCGCGCCGTGTCGGCGAAGCCGTCCTTGTACGAGACCGTCAGGTTGACGGCGGCGACCCCGCCCTCGCGCATGATCTCCGGCAGCCGGAACTCCGAGGTGCGGCTCGACGGCATCGCCACCTTGCCGCCTCCCAGGCCATTGACGATCACCGCCTGCTCGTGCAGGCACGAACGCGGGCCGCGGTCTCCGTCGACGCGCTCATCGATCGCTCTGGGTCGGCTGGATGGTCACGAGATTCGTCGTGTTAATGTCAGACCTATGCGTCGGCGTCACTCTAGTACGTCAGGGCGATGAGGTTCGGGTTCTTCTGCGACTTCGACTGGGAGCGCCCGCTCGGCGCCCAGGTCGACGAGATCGTCGAGCTCGCAGAGCTCGCCGCGGAGGCAGGCTTCGAGTCCCTGTGGACGGGTGAGAACCTGCCCGACGGCGACAGCCCGCTGCTGCCCTCGCCGCTCATCTTCCTCGCCTCGGTCGCGCGTCAGGTGCGGCTTGGGCTCGGCACGGGGATCATCCTTGCCCCGCTCCGCGAGCCGTACCGCCTCGCCTACGACAGCGCTGTCCTCGACCAGCTCTCGGACGGGCGCTTCATGCTCGGGCTCGGGGTCGGGGCCCCGCCGATCTGGGAGCGGTTCGGGATCGAGAAGGACAACATCGCCCCGACCTTCGACGAGCTGCTCGAGGCGCTCCCGCGCCTCTGGGCCGGTGAGGCCGGCTTCGAGGGCGAGCACGTGCGGATCAAGGGCGCGCTCTGGCCGCGGCCGGCCCAGGAGGGCGGCGTCCGTCTGGATCGCGGGGCGGGTCAAGCGGGCGACGCGACGGGCGGCGGTCCACGGTGAGGCGTCTACGCCTCCACGCCGGTCCGGCTCGACGAGATCGAGGCGCTCGGGGAGGACTATCGCGCCAACCTCGAGCGGCTCGGAAGGACCCTGCGGCGGGCCGTGTCGCGGCGAACCGGATCTTCGGGGTCGCCGAGACGGAAGACGACGTCGCCCGATTTGTCGAGCCGTACGCGATGAACGTCCTGCGGTCGTATGCGGGCCTCGGCGCGCTGAGGACGGAGGACGGCGTCACGCGGACTGCGGACGAGGACCTCTTCCGGCTCTTCAGCGAGGGAATCCATCTCGTCGGCACCCCGGAGAGCGTGGTCGAGACCATTCGCCGGTATGCGGACGCGGGCGTCACCGATCTGAACTTCCGGGTGCTCGGAGGTCAGACACCGCTCGACGTGGCCCGCCGGTCGCTGGAGCTCTTCCGCGACGGGTGGTTCCGCGGTCGGGCGCGCTCGCCGAGCGACCAGTCCTGGCAAGCTGAGGAGGAGCAGATGCTGATCGTCAAGCACAGCGAGCAGCCGATCGTCTCGCTGGCGACCGGGGAACCGGACGTTGCGGACGTCCTCGAAGGCGCTCGGCTCCGACGAGCACCTGACCGACGGGCGAGCAGTGGTTCGAGCCGGGCTCGGGCGCGCCGATGCACAGCCACCCGGAGGGCGATCGAGGAGGTGATCGTCGTCGCCGAAGGGGAGCGCGCGGTTCACCGTACGACGGGCGAGCGAATTCGTCGTCGGCGAGGGCGAGACGATCGTGCTGCCGCCGCTCTCGCCACCACGGGTTCGTCGCGGTCGAGGACTTCCAATCTGCGGGCGGCGGGCTCTCGAGCAACGTCCAGACGACGATCTTCGACGACGAGCCCGACACGGATCTACGACATCGGCGACACCGAAGGGATCGAGGTCGACGCGCACCGGCGCATCCGGGTCACCGCCCCGGAGACGCAGGGCCAAGAGCTAAGTCCCGGGGATCTCCGGCTCGCCGAGCAGTCCGTTGCCGTCGAGCATGAGCGGCCGGGCCGCGGAGTAGCGGCACATGAGGTGGAGGGGCTCGTCTCCGACTGACGCGAACGAGTGCGGGCTGAGCGCGGGGATCACGACCGTGTGCTCGGGCTCGACGGTCGCCTCTTCGTCCCCGACGTGAAATCGCCCCCGTCCCCGCCTTCACCCAAACGACCTCCTCCGTCCCCCGCGGGATGCAGGTGGACGGGCGTCCCGACACCAGGGTCGAGCCACCGCTCGATGACCGCCATGCATGTCGTGCCGTTCGACTCTGCCGCGATGATGCGCGCCCGGCTGCCCGGCCCAACCTTGACGATCGGCAGGTCGGACAAGTTCCACGATGCGTGGCTCGGCTGTCATGCGACCTCCACGAAGACTTTGATCGCGCGGCGATTGTCCATCGCCCGGTAACCGTCGGCGATCGTGTCGAGCTCGACCGTCATGTCGAGTACGGCAGAGCCGTCCAGCGTGCCCGCCTCGACATCGCGCAGTAGGTCGGGCATATACGCGCGGGCGGGCGCCATCCCGCCCGCGATGTGGAGGTTCTTCTTGTAGATCCCGATCCAGTCGGGCGTGCCGAAGTGGGGGATGCCGACCCAACCGACCGACCCGCCCGGTCGGGCGACCTGGACGGCAAAGGCGAAGCTCTCCTGCGTCCCCACCGCCTCGAGCACGGACGGCGCGCCGCCGCCCAGTTCGACTCGAGGACGCTCTCGACGGCGTCGGGCGCGGCCGAGTCGACCGCGTCGGTCGCACCGAAGCGGCGGGCAACCTCGAGGCGACCGTCGTGATGGCCCACCGCGATGATCCGTTCCGCCCCGAGCCGTCTCGCGGTCAGCACCCCGCAGAGGCCCACGGCGCCGTCGCCGATAACGACGGCGGTCGAGCCCGGCCCGACGCCCGCGCAGACAGCGGCGTGGTGGCCCGTCGCCATCACGTCGGTGAGCAAGAGCGCGCTTCTTGAGCTTCGTTTCATCGTCCGCGACAGCCTCGGATAGACGAACGAGCGTCCCGTCCGCTTGCGGCACGCGGACGGCCTCGCCCTGGCCGCCGTCTCCGTCGCGCGCCCAGACACCCCCATGCAGGCACGACGAGTGCAGCCCTTCGAGGCAGAACTCGCAGCGTCCCGTCAGAAAATGCGTCTGGCGCGACGACGAGGTCACCCGAGCGGAAGTCGTGCACGTCCCGCCCGACCTCCTCGACGATGCCGAGGAACTCGTGCCCAACCCGGTGGCCGGGCTTGTAGATGAGCGACTGGCCGCGGAAGAACCAGGAATCCGAGCCGCAGATCCCGGCTCACGTGATGCGGACGACGGCGTCGGTGGGCTCTTGCAGCGAGGCGTCGGGAACGTCCTCGACGCGGACATCTCCGGGACCGTGGTAGATCGTCGCCCGCACTACGCTATCGATACTACAACGCCAGCGCCTAAATGTCAGACTTTCTGGTCCACCGCGCTTGACAGTCGCCATTGCCTTTGGGACGATCGTATGACATTGGATCGAAACACAATAGGGTTCCGATCGATCAGGAGGGAGAGCAAGGATGCGAGTGCTCCGCCCACGGAATGCCGTTCTCGCGTTGTGCCTCGGAACTGTTGTCGCGGTCGTCGCCGCGCTGCCGGCGGCTCGCAGAAGAACGCGACGCCGTTGATCCCGGTGACGTTCCGGGCCGACTTCTTCCACAGCGACGCGCACGCGGGGATCTTCGCGGGTGTCACGCGTGGATTCTGGGAAAGGGAAGGGCTCAAGGTCACGATCCTCCCGGGCCAGGGCTCGGCGACGACCATCCAGCAGGTCGCGAGCGGCAACGACACCTTCGGCTATGCGAACGCGTTTACCATGGCGCAGCAAGTCGTCCGCGGCGCGGACGTCACCGCGATCGCCTCGACGCGGCAGGTCTTCGACGGAGGCGTCGTGTACTGGCCCGACGCGGGCGTCACGCGGCCTGCCGACCTCGAGGGCGGGGGCTGCATGGCCGTCCCGGCAGGCTTCATCGACGCGCTGCTCCCGCTCTTCGCCCAGTCGTCGGGCGGCTGGGACCATCAAGAAAATGCGGAGCCAGGCGGTCGAGCCGGCTGCCGGCAACGCCCTCTTCGCGGCGAAGCGGGCAGACGCCATCTCCGGCACCAAGACGCAGCTCCTGCTGAACCCGATCCCGGCCGGGAGCCAGCCGCCGCGGATCTTTGCCGGACGCCGACTACGACATCGACCCGCTCGGGTTTGTCGTCCGTCGCCAACTCACGGCAGATGCGCGGACAGCCCGGGCTAATGAAGAAGTTCGTGGCGGGTTACCTGAAGGGGTGGAACTGGGCGTGCGGGAACCCGCGCCAGGCGGTCACGCTCGCACGGGCCAACTACACGACGACGGTGAGCGTTGATCAGGGCGTCGAGCTCTGGAAGCTCGTCTGCAGCTTCAGGCGGACGAAGGCCGCGGCAACCACCAAGGCGGGCCACTGGACACATGATGCTCGCCGACTGGGCGCGCACCGTCAAGATCCTCCGCAGCAACCCCGACCTTTTCGGGTCGCAGCGGAACGTGCGCCGGCGGCCACGCTGTTCACGAACACCTACGTCAATAGGGTCCTCCCCGCGCCGTGCGCGAAGAACCAGAAGTCCACGACCAAGAAGCCCTGCCGACCCGGGGGCTACCGCTAGGTCTCCCCTCGAGGGTCCCGTCCGCCTCGCGCGGCGGGGCCCTGGCCTTTCCTTCGTGATGAGCCGAGCAATCGCGGCGATCGTCGGTGTCGCCGAGTCGGAGCTCGGTGACACGGACAAGTCGTCGCTGCAGCTGGACGCACAGGCCGTGTGGCGAGCGCTCGAGGACGCCGGGCTCGAGCTTCAGGAGGTCGACGGCCTCGCGACGTGCAGGCTGTCGCGGTTCTCGGCGACGAGCTCGGCGAATACCTCGGACTCGCGCCCGCTGGACGGACAGCACAATGGCCGGCGGCAGCTCGTTCGAGCTCTTCGTCGCCCACGCCGCCGAGGCGATCCGGCACGGGCCTGCGAGGTCGTCCTCGTCTCCTACGGCTGCAATCTACGGTCGGCGCGCTCGCACCGGCTCGGAGGCAGCGTCGAGTCGGGCATGCCGACAACGAGTTCGAGGGTCCGTACCCGCCTCTGCGTCCGATGTCGCTCTACGCGATGGCCGCACAGCGGCACATGCACGAGTTCGGGACAACGTCGGAGCAACTCGCGGAGGTCGCGGTGGCCGCCCGTGCGTGGCACTGCTCAACCCCGTCGCCTTCAGGCACGGCGCCGGGCCGCTCGCGATCGACGACGTGCTCGGCTCGCCGGTGCTCAGCTCGCCGCTCCACCGCCTCGACTGCTGCCTCCAGACCGACGGGGGCGGCGCGGTCGTGCTACGTCGGTGGAGCGCGCGCGAACGCTGCGCCGCGGCCCGTGGTCGTACTGGGGCACGGCGAGGCGAGCGCGAACATGGGCTCGATGTCAATCCCGGACCTGACGCGACCGGCGCGTACGTCTCGGGCCCACGCGCCCTGCGCATGGCCGGCGTCGACCTGCGGGACGTCGACGTCTCGAGATCTACGACTCGTTCACGATCACGACCCTCCTGACCCTCGAAGGCCTCGGCTTCTGCGGTCGCGGCGAGAGCGGGCCGTCGTGGAGGACGGGAAGCTGCGCCCCGGCGGCGTGCTCCCGCTGAACACGATGGGCGGCGGCCTCTCCTACTGCCACCCCGGCATGTTCGGGATCTTCCTCGTCATCGAGGCCGTGCGCCAGCTGCGCGGCGAGGCGGGCGGGCGGCAGGTCGGGAGGCCGAGCTCGCGCTCTGCCACGGCACGGGGGGCGGCTCTCGACCCACGCGACCGTGGTCTCGGGGTGGACCGGTGAGCGAGCCGCGCAGCGTGCCCGAGCCGTCGCCGGAGTGGGCCGAGTGGTGGGACGCGACGCGCGACCGCCGCCTCCTCGTCCAGCAGTGCGCGCGCTGCGGCCGCTATCAGCACTACCCCCGGGCGCTCTGCATCCACTGCGGTCACGCGGAGGCTCGTGTACCGCGAGGCGGCCGGGACGGGGACGATTACTGGTTCACGGTGGTGCATCGGGCTCCCGGGCCGGCCGCGCCGGCCGTCCCGTACGCCGTCGCGCTCGTGCGGCTCGCCGAGGGGCCGGTCGTGCTGACGAACGTCGTCGCGGCCGACCTCGAGGCGCTCGGGTGCGACGCGCCCGTAACGCTGGCCTGGGAGCCGCTCGCCGACGGCCGCTTCCTACCGGTGTTCGCGCCCGCCTAGCCCTCCGTCGCCGCGCCGGCGCGCTGGAGCTCCTGCACCTCCGGGACGACCTCTGTCCCGATCAGCCGGATCGCGTTCATGTTCTGCTCATGCCCCATCCCGTCGAGGCGCAGCAGCCATTGGTCGGCGCCCATCGCGTGACATTCGTCGCCCGCTCGATAAAGAATCGGGCGTCCCGACAGTCATATATGGCGAGCTCTCGACGAGGTACTCAAGGTCGTACATCCGATCCTTGAGTTTCTCGATGCGGCCCAGGTAGGCGTAGTCCGGCGACTGCTTCGAGAGGTTCGTGTAGATGCCCATGATCGACTCCATCCACTTCGCCGCGACCGGGCGCGCCGCCTCGAATGCCTTCTCGCGCGAGGTGTCGCAGTTGACCGCGGTCGTGAGCATCCCTAGGGAGTCGTTCACGTACGCGAAGAGCGGCTCGGCCTCCGCGATCGCCGCGCGGTAGGTGTCGATGCACTCCTGCGCGTATTCCCAGCCCGCGCTCGTGTTGCCGCACATGACGCCAATGCCCATCCGGCCGGCGTCGCGGTGCGAGTCGATGCTCGTCGCGGACATGTGGATCGGCGGGGGGGCCTGACCCCGGCTTCGGGGCGACGCTCCGCTCGGGGATGTCGTAGTAGTCGCCGTGGTGCTCGAACGACTCGAGTGAAAGCGCCTTTCCCATGATCGTGAGCGCCTCGTCGCGGTAGCGCTTCGTGTCCGTCGCCTGCACCCCGAACCCCTCCATCGTGTAGGGGTTGTTCGACCGCGCGATGCCCATCTCGGCGCGTCCGTCCGAGAGCACGTCGAGCGCGTTGAGCTGCTCGACAACGCGGATCGGGTGGTTGAAAGGCAGCAGGTTGCTCGACATGGGGCGGAAGCGGATCTGCGTCGTGCGGCCCGCGAGGTACGCGTGGTTCACCTCGGGCGTCGAGATGCACGCGACGAAGCGCGCGAAGTGCTGCTCGCCCTGCCCGTAAATGTCGAATCCCAGCTCGTCGGCGAGGATCGCCTCGTCGAGCATCTCCCGCATCCGCTGATGGATCGAGACCCATCGGGCCGGTGTCCTTCCTGCATCAGGACGATCTGCATGGCGCTCCTTTCGAGTCAGGCCGGCTGCGCGACCGGGACTTTCTCCTCCAGCCACGGAAGGCGCGGTCGACCTCGCGTTGTGCGGCCGCGTTGCCCCACGACTTGGCGTATCCGTGATCGAGCCCCTCGACGATCGACACCGTCGCCTTCGCGCCCGCGCGGTGCATCGCCTTCGCGAGGTCCAGCGTGTGCGAGAGAAAGGAGTCGTCGTGCCCGCACGAGACGTACGTCGGCGGGGACTCGAGGTTCGGCGCGTAGACCATGCTCACGAGTGGGTGCCGGAGCTTCGTCGTGAAGTGTGGCCCAAGGTACTCGCGGTTCCACAGCTCGGCAGAGCCGACGTTCGAGCCCGGCTCGAGGAGGAGCAGCGGGAAGCTGAACATCCCGTAGAAGAGGATCGCGGCGACGATGTTCGGTTGACACCGGCCAGGTCGCCTGGTCGATGTCGTCCGCGAGGCCGTTCAGGGCGACCAGCGTCGCGGCGGACAGCCCCGCGCCGGCCGACCCGCCCTCGATCACCAGCCGCGACGGGTCGCCCTTGTACTCGGCTCCGTGCTTGGTGAACCACCGCGCCGCGTAAAGGCAGTCCTCAACCGCCCACGGGAACGGGTGCTCGGGCGCGAGGCCATAGTCCGGGCTGATCACCGTGAAGCCTCGCTCGGCGACGCGCATGCCCCACTTGCGGTCGTTTCGGGCGCTCGAGACGCAGTAGCCCCCGCCGTGGATGTGAAGGAAGAGTGGGTACGGCCCGGGGCCGTCCGGGACATAAATCTCCGCGGTCAGCGTCCGCTCGCCGCGGTCCCAGAGGACAACGTCCTCGTGCACCTCGACGCCCTCCGGCAGGCCGCTCAGGTCGGCCAGCCCGTCCCAGAAAGGCCGGGAGTCGACGAGGTCCTGAAGCTTCTCGCGCCGCGGCGCCTTGACGGGCTCGCCCTTCAACTCGGAGAGCCAGCTCGCGTTATCTCTCTGCTTCACGTGTGGCTCCTCACCTGTTGGATCGTAACGGAGTGCCGAGAGTAGGTATGACATTCCGCCCGAGCAGTCGAGCGTCTGCAACGCGTCGTCGAGCGGAATCCCGGGTCGCTGGACGCGGAAGATCACGTGGTCGACGCCGGCGTCGAGCAGCGCCGAAGCTCGCGTGCGGCGGCCTCGGGCCCACCGACGATGTAGCGGCCCGGCTCGTGTTCGATGCGGCCCGCGGACGACGTCCCCCTAGGGTCGAAGAAGGACGACGCGAGCGCGAGCGCCTCCTCGTCGGTCGGGGCGACCACGGCCTCGCGAAGCGCCGGCATCTGTCTCGGCTCGCTGCCGCGCCAACGTCGGAGTACCTCCAGCTGCCGCTCGATCTCGGTGAGGCGCGCCGACGGCGCGGCGAGCCACGCGTCGCCGAGCTCAGCGGCGCGCTGCACGCCCGCGTCCGAGGTCGCCGCGACCCAGAGTCGGGGCGGGGCTGCGGAGAGAGCGTGACCCGTGCCCGCTCGAGGGCGTAGCCTGGCCCTAAGGCCTCGCCACCTCGCCGTCGAGCAGGGCGCGGATCACCCGCAGTTTCCCGACGAACGTGCTCACCCGGCGGTCGGGGACGCCGAACCCAGCGTCCTCCTCGGGCCGGTAGCCGAGCCCGACGCCGAGCACGAACGGCCCGGGGGCGAGCGCCGCGAGCGTCGCCGCGTGCTCCGCCACCTCGACCGGGTTGACAGCGTCGTGACGAGGACCACCGCCCGAGGGTCAGACCCTCGGCCTCCGCGGCGACACGGGCGAGCATGGGGACCGGCTGAGCATCTGAACCCCGTCCGGCACGAGGAAGTGCTGCCGGCAGACGGAGTCGAAGCCCATCTCGCGAACGAATCGCAGGAGCTCGAGCCGTTCCGCGACCAGTTCGCGCGGGTCGCGTCGGCGGGGTGCTGGAGCAGAGGTAGAGACCGAACCGGGCCATTTACGCGCGGAAGTCTGACAATATGGCCTCGACTCTAGGTGAGCGCCAGCTCCTCGTCAAGCCGCGGCCGGTTGCGTCGAGCGGTTCCGCGGAATACCGTTACTGGTGCGGGTGTCTGACAAGGAGGCCGATCTCAGGTGAGCCGCGCGGACTTCCAGTTCTGCCTCAACTTCCTCACCGACGAGCCGCTCCCGACGATCGCCGAGTGGTGGCGCGCGTCGGACGCCGCCGGCATCGACTTCGTCGGCGTGGCCGACTCGCCGATGATCGTGCACGAGACCTTCGTCACCGCCGCGTACGGGAACTCGCGAGCACCTCGGGGATCGGCGTGATGACCGCGATGACGAACCCCGTCTCGCGGGACCCGTCCGTGCACCCCTGCCGCGCTGCGCTCCCTCTCCTCGCTCGCGGACGGCCGGCGGATCGCCTGCGGGCTCGGCACCGGCGACAGCGCCATGTGGACGGTCGGCCTGGAAGCCGGCCCGGATCGCGCGGATGGGCGAGTACGTCACGGCGGTGCGCGCGCTCCTCCGCGGCGAGGAGGCGAGCTTCGAGGGGAGGCGGTTCACGGCGTCCTGGAAGCACTTCTCGCCGCCGGCCGACGTGCCGCTCTACATCGCATGCGCGGGACCGCGCGTCCTCCGGCTCGCCGCCCAGGTCGCGGACGGGATGGTGATCTTCATGGGGTTCTCGCCCGAGATCCTCGCGTTCGTGCAGGAGACCATCGCCGAGGCCTGCGCCGAGGTCGGGCGGGACCCCGCCGAGCTCGACGTCTGGTGGCAGACGACGGTCAACTTCGCACCGACCGTCGAGGAGGCGATGGAGCGGAGCCTCGGGCGTGCACACGAGCTGGATGACGAGGGTGAGTCTCTCGAGGGCAAGGGCATCCCGCCCGAGCTGCGTCGAGCCGCTGCTCCAGTTCAACGCGGACATGGAGCGCGTCGCGACGACGTACGTCGAACGTCGACCGGGGCAAGGCGCTCGTCGAGCGGGCCCAGGAGCTCGGGCTCCACGAGTGGCTCGTCTCGATGGCGCCTGGCTTCTTCGGGCCGCCCGAGCGGATCGCAGAGCGGCTCGAGGAGTTCCGGCAGCAGGGGATGACGAACTGGCAGTTCTACGTCGCCCACACGCACGGCGACCGGCTCGGAGTACGTCGACCGGTTCGCGACCGGCGTGCTGCCGCTGCTCGACGCCCCGGCGGGCTGAGCCTCAGCGGGACTTGCCGGCCGTCGGCTGGCGTGCGCGCTGGGCGACGTGCCACGGGAGCGCGAGTCGCTCGATCACGGAGACGAGCAGGTACGCGACGCCGCCGATCACGGCCAGGTAGACGACCGCCGCGATCAGCGTCCGGGAGTCGCCTGCGCCCTGCGCCTTGAGGATCTGGTAGCCGAGCCCGTCGGAGCCGATGAAGAACTCCGCGATGACCGCGCCGATCACGCAGGAGGTGACTGCGATCTTGATCCCGCCGAAGATGTGGGGAAGCGCCCCCGGGAGCCGGATGTGCGTCAGCTCCTGCGTCGCCCCGGCGCCCATCGAGCGGGCGAGATAGAGCTTCTCGCGCTCCACCGCGCGCAACCCGGTGAGCGCGCTGATGAGCACGGAGAAGTAGCCGAACAGCATGATCACGACGAGCTTCGGCCAGGCGCCGAATCCGAGCCAGATCACGAAGAGCGGCGTCAGCGCGATCAGCGGGACGAACTGGAGCGAGACGATCAGCGGGAAGACGCCGACCTCGAACGCGCGCAGGCCCGCCGTCAGCATCGCGAGAAGGAGCCCGAGCCCGCAGGCGAGCAGGAACCCGAAGACGATCAGAATGACCGTCTCCTTCGCCGCCTGCGGCAGGTCGGGCGAGTTGACGAGGACGTCCCAGACCTGGCTCGGCCGCGGGAACTGGTACTGCGGGGACGTCGGCGACCGAGACCCAGACCTGCCACGCGACGAGTGCGCCGACGAGGAGCCCCAGCGGGTAGAGCAGCTCGAGGTTGAACGAGATCGGCAGCCGGTGACGCTTGTGCGTCTCGCGAAGGTCACTTGATCACCCGCACGTGGCCACCAAGCCTACGCGTCGCCGGATGCGTCGTAAAGGTCAGACATAAGGCGTATACTCGCAGCCTCGGCGATGAGCGATTCGGCTTACGACGTCATCCTCGCGCCGGCCCGGACGGGCCCGTCCCGGGCCTCGCGGTTCGCCGGCCGAGGCGTCCGCGTGCTGGCCCCCGCGGCCGTCGCCGCCGTGTTGATCCTCACCTGGCAGCTCTGGGTCGAGCTCGGCGACGTCTCGCCAATCGTCCTCCCGAGCCCCTCCTCCGTCGCAGCGCGGATGCGGGACCAGTGGGCCGTGCTCTCGCCGGAGGCCTGGGTGACGATCCGGGAGATCGTCTACGGGTTCGTGATCGCCGCCATCTTCGGCTTCGTCTGCGCTGTGCTGATCGTCGCCGTGCGTCCGATCGAGCTGACGGTCTACCCGATCCTCGTCGCGTCGCAGGTGATCCCCAAGATCGCGATCGCGCCGCTCATCTTCATCTGGTTCGGCCTCTCGTTCACGGCACGCGTGATCATCATCGTGATGCTGGCGTTCTAACGATCGTGATCGCTTCGGTGATCGAGCTGGAAGCGCGTCAACCCGACGAACGCCGCTGCCTGGCCTGGACAAGCGTCGTAACCACCGACTTCGTCGAGCAGTTCCCGTGGCGATTGCCGACGTCTTCGGCGGGCTGAAGCTGGCGGCAACGCGCGTGGTCGGCGCGGCGATCGTCGCCGAGACGATCTCGGCCGGAGAGGGGCTCGGCCGGGCGATCTTCCTGGCGACGTACGAGCTCAGGCCGGACATCGCGCTGGGGGATCGGGTACCTCGTCGTGATCGGCCTCGTCTTCTTCCTCGCGGTCGCCCTGGCCGAGCGGCTGATCATCCCGTGGCACGTCTCGGTCCGCGGGACGCACCGCTCACGCCGGCCGCTCACCCGGCGTCGTCGCTGGGCGACGCTCTGCCGTCAAACAAAGGAGGACGGAATGGCGAAGCAGCTCCGGGTCTACACGGTGAAGGAAGGCCAGCTGGACAACTGGGTCGACCTCTTCAAGCGCGGCACGTCGAAGCTGCGGCGCGCCAACGGGTTCGAGGTGCAGGCCTGGACCTCGCGCGACACCAACCAGTTCGTCTGGCTCGTCGAGCGCGAGGGGACGAAGGAGGAGTTCGAGGCGGCGGACACGGCCTACTACCAGCTGCCTGAGCACAAGCCGCTCCACGAGGAGGCCTTGCGCTACCTCGCGGAGGGCCAGAGCACGGTCTGGTTCCTGGAGCCGGTCGAGGAGGACGCCTAGCCGCCGGGCGGCGCGTCCGAGCGCGTCAGGCGGGGAGCCCCCGGCCCGCGCGTCGCGCTGGGCAGGATCGGCGCCGGCGGGCGCGCCGAAGACGCCCGCGTCGTGGAGCCTCCGAGCCGCTCGCTGCGTGTAGCCGCACAGCTCGGCGAGCACCTCCTCGGTGTGCTCGCCGCGGAACGGCGCGCGGCGGAGCGGCGCCTCCCCGTCGCCCACCCGGAGCGGCGTCGCCACCTGCCGCACGGCCCGAGCCGCGGGTGGTCGATCTCGACGACGCTCTCGCGCGCGACGGTCTGCGGGTCTGCGAGCGCCGCCGCGACGTCGTTGACCGGCGTGCTCGGCACGCCGACGCGGGCGAGCCGCTCGAGCCACTCGGCGCGTCGTCGCGCGCGCGGAAGAGCGGCTCGAGGATCGCGAGCAGCTCGCTCGCCGTTGCGCGAGCGCGCGGCGAAGTCGGCGAAGCGCGGGTCGTCGCGCAGGTCGGGCCGCTCGATCGCGTCGCAGAGGCGCTGCCAGAACTTCTGCTTGGGGCAGCGCGACGACGATCCAGCCGTCCGCCGTCTCGAAGTTCTGGAACGGGACGATCGACGGGTGCGCCGAGTTGCGCCGGCGCTCGGGCGCGTACCCCTCGGTCGCCACCCAGGTGCCGACGTAGCAGAGCTCGGCGAGCGCCGTCTCGAAGAGCGAGACGTCGCAGTCGCAGCCGACGCCGTCGCGGCGCGCGCGCCAGAGCGCCGGCGAGCATCGCGATCGCCGCGACGTAGCCGCCGGAGAGGTCGACGAGCGAGAGCCCGCTCTTCGTCGGCGGGCGCGCCGGGCTCGCCGGTGATGCGTCATCCAGCCGGCGAGCGCCTGCATCATGTAGTCGTAGCCGCCCTCCGCCGCGCGCGGCCCGGTCATGCCGAAGCCCGAGAGCGAGCAGCAGACGATGCGCGGGTTGACGTCCTTGAGGTCGTCGTAGGTGATGCGGAGCTTCGCCGGCTGGTCGCCGCGCAGGTTCGAGAAGACGACGTCGACGTTGCGGACGAGGTCCTCGAAGACCGGCCGGCCCGTCGGGTACGCGGAGGTCGAGCGAGATGCTGCGCTTGTTCCGGTTGAACGTCTCGAAGAAGAGCGAGTCCTCGCCCTCCTGGAACGGCGGCACGTAGCGGCCGACGTCGCCGCGCGACGCCGGGTCCTCGATCTTGATCACCTCCGCGCCGAGGTCGGCGAGCTGGAGCGTGCTCCAGGGGCCTGCGCCGTACTGCTCGAGCGCGAGCACGCGGACGTCCGCGAGCGGTGCGGTCACCGTCGCTCGCTTTCGCTTCGCCTGCTCCCAGAGCTTCTCGTAGTTGGGCCGGAGGAACTCGAGGTGATCGTGCATGAGGTCGCCGGCCGCGTCGGGGTCGCCCTTGTCGATCGCGTCCGCGATCTCGCGGTGCTGGCGGCGCACGGCCTGGTGGAAGCGCGTCCCGAGGGACGAGCGCGTGAACCCGGTCATCAGCACGTTGAAGACGGGTTGCGCGGCGATCGCGAGCAGCGTGTTGCCGCTCGTCGCGAGGACGATCGCGTGGAAGTCGGTGTTGTGGGCGAGCTCGACCGACGCGTCGACGGTCGGTCCCGAGTCGTGGATGCACTGACGGAGCCGCGTCACGTCGTCGTTCGCCCGGCGCTCCGCCGCGAGGCGGGCGGCCGGCACCTCGAGCAGCGTGCGCGCCTCGAGCAGCTCCTCCACCGTCACGTGGTGTGCCGCGGTGAGCAGGTTGATGCTCGAGTGCAGGACGTCGGAGATGTGCCTGACGCTCGGGACCTGGACGTAGCTCCCGCCGCCTGCGCCCTTCGAGGTCCGGATCAGATCCTGCGCGGTCAGGACGCGGAGCGCCTCGCGGATCGTTGCGCGGCTGACGCCGAACTCCTGCGCCAGCGCCATCTCGTTCGGGAGGCGGTCGCCGAGTGGGCGCTCGCCGTTGACGATCTGCCCGCGAAGCTCGTCGGCGACCTCCTCGTACGCCTTGCGCTTGCGGCTGGGAGGTCGGCGGAGGTTGAGTGGACACGTCTGCGGCGGTCGTAGGCGGGACGGAAGGTGTTACGCTGTCATACGTTTATGTCGTGGGCGCCACCCCGCTGTCAAGACAGGCGTTTGACAGTGCCCGAATGTCGGACATATAACCAGATCTCGTGACGACGGCCGCCCTCGCCCACGTCCGGTCGCTGCTCTTCGCGCCCGGTTCGGACTCCCGGAAGCTCGAGCGCGCGCTCTCCTCCGACGCCGACGCGGTCGTCGCCGACCTGGAGGACTCGGTCGTCGCGGCCGAGAAGGGCCGCGCCCGCGACGTCGCTGGCCGGACTGTTCGCGTCGCCCGGCGACGGCCCCGGGCGCATGGTCCGCGTCAACGGCGCCGACACGCGAGTTCTTCGTGGACGACGTCGACGCGGTGGCGGGCATGCAGCTCGAGGCGATCGTGCTCCCGAAGGCGACGCCCGAGTCGGTGGCCGCCCTCGGGCCCGACGGGCCGCCGGTGGTGGCGATCGTCGAGACGGCGCAGGGAGTGCGGCTCGCCTACGAGACCGCCTCGTCCGATCGTGTCGTCGCGCTCGTCCTCGGCGCCGCCGATCTCGGCGCACAGCTCTGGCTCGAGCCGCGCGACGACAACCAGGAGCTCCTCTATGCGCGCTCGAAGCTCGTCGTCGACTCCGCGGCCGCGGGCATCCGCGCGCCGTTCGACGTCGTGCATCTGAACGTCGAGGACGACGCCGGGATGGAGGCCGAGGCGCTGCCTCGCGCGCTCGCTCGGGCTTCGGGGGAAGGCGTGCATCCACCCCCGCCAGGTGCCGGTGGCCAACAGGGTGTTCCTGCCCAGCGAGGCCGAGGTGGGCTGGGCGCGCGAGGTGCTCGCCGCCTACGACGCCGCCGCGCGCGACGGACGTGGCGCGCTCGTCGTCCAGGGAGCGCTCGTCGACCTCGCTCTCGTCCAGCGGGCGCGCATGATCATGGCAACGACGGAAGGGGCGGACACGTGACGACTGACATCCGGTCGGCGCCGAAGGAGTGGCGTGGGCGGTTCTTCGAGGACATCGAGGTCGGCGACGTCTACGTCAGCCGACTCGGGCGGACGATCACCGAGACGGACAACATCTGGTTCACGCTGCTGACGCTGAACACGAACCAGCTGCACTTCAACGTCCCGTACGCCGAGCGGACCCGCTTCGGGAAGCCGCTCGTCAACAGCGCCTTCACGCTCGCGCTGGTGACCGGGATGACCGTGCCGGACACGAGCGAGAACGCGACGGCGAACCTCGCATGGACCGACATCTCGATGCCGAACCCCGTCTTCGTCGGCGACACGCTGTGGGCGGAGAGCGAGATCGTCGAGACCCGCGAGTCGCGCTCGACTCCGACCGTCGGGATCGTCTCGATGCGCTGCCGGGGGATCAACCAGCGCCGCGAGGTCGTGATCGAGTTCAGGCGGACGTTCATGATCTACAAGCGGGACGCGCCCGAGGTCGAGAGCGCCTTCCCGGGCACGGAGACTCCCTGGAATGTCTGAGCTCCGGACGACTTCCGCCGAGCGCATCGCGGCGTTCACGTCGTCGCTCGCGTTCGAGCAGATCCCGGACGAGGTCATCGAGGCGACGAAGCTCCACGTGCTCGACGTGCTCGGCTGCGGGCTCGCCGCGCACGGGCTCGGGCGTGGCCGGTCGAGGGCCGCGCGACGATGGCCGAGCTCGGGACCGGCGACGCCACCGCGATCGGCCTCGACACCCCGCTGCCCGCGCCGCACGCGGCGTTCGCCAACGCGATGCTCTGCCACGGCCTCGACTACGACGACACGCACTCCGACTCGGTGTGCCACATCACCGTCGTGGTCGTGCCGGCCGCGCTCGCCGTGGCCGAGTCGCTCGGCCGGTCGGGTGAGGACGTGCTCACGGCCGTGACGGCCGGGACGGAGGTCGTGGCGCGCATCGGCATGGCCGCTTCCGGCGCGTTCCACGCACGTGGCTTCCACCCGACGTCGGTGTGCGGCGTCTTCGGTGCGACCGCGGCCGCCGCGCGCCTCGCCGGCCTGGACGCAGAGACGACGACGAGCGCCCTCGGGCTCGCGGGCAGCATGTCGTCGGGCCTGATGGCGTACCTCAACGACGGGACGCCGACGAAGCCCGTGCACGCGGGCTGGGCCGCGCAGGCGGGCGTGCTGGCCGCGCGGCTCGCCGCGCACGGAGCCGAAGGCCCGGCCGGCGTGCTCGACGGCCGGTTCGGGGTCTTCCACGCGTTCGTCGACGACGACGAGCCCTCCCTCGCCGAGCAGCTCGACGACCTCGGCAGCCGCTGGGAGACGCTCCGCGTCTCGTACAAGCCGTACCCGGCGTGTCACTTCATGCACGGCTCCCTCGGCGCGACCGAGTCCCTGCTCGACGAGGTGGCGGTCGAGCAGATCGACGAGGTGACCGTGACCGTCCCCGAGACGCTCGTCCCGGTGATCCTCGAGCCTGAGGACGCGAAGCTCCGTCCCCGGACGACCTACGAGGGCAAGTTCAGCCTCCAGTACTCGACCGCCGCGATGCTCGTCCACGGCCGCGTCGACCTCACGACGTACACGGACGACGTGCTGCACGACCCGGACGTCCTCGAGCTCGCGCAGAAGGTGCCGCTACGAGGGGCGCGGCTTCGAGACGTATCCGCGTGCGTTTCCCGGCGCGACGCGGATCCGGACGACCGATGGCCGGACGCTCGAGGCCGAGCTGGCCCACCAGCCGGGCGCGCCGCAGAACCCACTGAGCGACGCGCAGGTGCGCCAGAAGTTCCGGGACAACGCGTCGCTCGCGCTCGACGCCGTCACGGTCGCGTCGCGTCGAGGAGGCGATCTCGACGCCTCGAGCGGCAGGGCGACCTCCGCGCGGTGCTCGCTCTTCTCTCGCCCCGGGAGGTCGCGGCGTAGTGCCAACGGCGCTGGAAACCGAGCGGCGCGAGATCGTCGCGACCGTTCGCGAATGGGTCGAGAAGGACGTCGTCCCGGTCGCGTCCGAGCTCGAGCACGCCGACGAGTACCCGACGGCGCTCGTCGCGCAGATGAAGGAGATGGGCCTCTTCGGCGTGACGATCCCCGAGGAGTACGGCGGCCTCGGTCTCGATCTGACGACCTACGCCCTGATCCAGGTCGAGCTCTCGCGCGGCTGGATGTCGCTCTCGGGCGTCCTCAACACCCACTTCATCTCGGCCTGGATGATCAAGACCTACGGCACGGACGCGCAGCGGGAGACGTACCTGCCGCGGATGGCGACGGGCGAGCTGCACTCCGCCTACTCCATGACCGAGCCGCACGCCGGCTCCGACGTGCAGGCGATCCGCACGCTCGCCGAGCGCGACGGGGACGAGTTCGTCATCACCGGGCAGAAGATGTGGGCGACGAACGGCTTCCAGTCGAACATGATGACGCTCCTGGCGAAGACCGACCCGAGCGCCGAGCCGCGGCACCGGGGCATGACGGCCTTCGTGCTCGAGAAGGAGCCGGCGACGCACGAGCAGCCGGGCCTCGTGATCCCGCCCAAGCTCAAGAAGCTGGGCTACAAGGGCGTCGAGTCGGTCGAGCTCGTCTTCGACGGCTTCCGGACGCCGGTGTCGAGCGTCCTCGGCGGCGAGGCCGGGATCGGCGAGGGGTTCAAGTACTTCATGGGCGGCATCGAGCTCGGCCGGGTCAACATCGCGGCCCGAGCGATCGGGATCGCCACGGCGGCCTTCGAGGCGTCGATCCGCTACGCGCAGGAGCGCGAGGCGTTCGGGAAGCCGATCGCGAACCATCAGGCGATCCAGATGAAGCTCGCCCAGATGGCGACGAAGATCGAGGCGTCGCGCCTACTGATGATGCAGGCGTCCGAGAAGAAGGATCGCGGCGAGCGCGCCGACCTCGAGTCGGGGATGGCGAAGCTCTTCTCGACCGAGACGGCCGAGGAGGTTGCCCTCGAGGCGATGCGCATTCACGGCGGCTACGGGTACTCGACCGAGTTCCTCGTCGAGCGGCTCTACCGCGACGCCCCGGTCCTGATCCTCGGCGAGGGGTCGAACGAGATCCAGCAGCTCGTCATCGCCCGGCGCCTGCTCGAGCAGTACGCCATCTAGGGCGCGGCATGAGGCCGATCGCTCCCTCCCGACCTCCAGGGGCTCAACGTCCGGGACTTCCTCGAGGACGCAGTGCGCCGCGTGCCCGAGCAGCCGTTCGTCGTGACGCGCGACGAGCGGCTGAGCTACGCGGAGCTCGACAGCAGGGTCGACCGCACGGCCGCTGCCTGGCAGACGCTCGGCGTCGGGAAGGGCGACCGCGTCGCGTTCCTCGTCGAGAACTCGGTGACGTTCCTCGTCGCGTGGCTCGCGCTCGCGAAGCTCGGCGCGATCCTGGTGGCGGTCAACACGCGCTTCAAGGTGCCCGAGGTCCGGGGGATGCTCGAGATCGCGGACGCCCAGCTCGCGCTCGCGGGGCCGGGGCAGTCGAGGTGATGGCGTTGGCCGCCGCCGAGCGCGGGATGCGGGTCGTCGAGACGGCGGAGCTGGAGCGGCTCGCCGAGGGCGAGTCCGGTGCGTTCGACCGCCCGGAGCTCGGCGCCGACGACGTCGTCAGCTTCATCTTCACGTCGGGCACGACGGGCCGCTCGAAGGCCGTGATGCAGACGCACGGCAACTTCGTGCTGACGGGGCAGGCGTACCCGTGGTGGCTCGAGCTGCGAGCCCGGCACGCGCTTCTACTGCTGCCTACCGCTCTTCCACGTCAACGGGCAGGCCTATCGACGATGGGAGACGATCGGGAACCGGGGAACGCTCGTCCTCGCCGAGCGGTTCAGCGCCACGCGGTTCTGGGACGACATCCGCACGCACGAGGTGAACGTCGTCAACTACATCGGCGCGATGATCGCGATCCTCACGAAGCTCGAGCCGTCGCCGGCCGAGCGGGAGCACGTGCTCCGGATCGCGTACGGCGCGCCGAAGTTCCCGCAGGACCAGCTCGAGGCGATCGAGGAGCGGTTCGGGATCACGCTGGTCTCCGGCTTCGGGATGAGCGAGACGACCTTCGGGCTCGTCGAGTCCCTCGCCCACCGGCCGCCCGGGACGATCGGGAAGCCGCGCCTCCACCCCGACGGGCGCCTGACGAACGAGGCGCGCGTCGTCGACGACGACGGGGGGGACGTGCCGGACGGCGAGGTCGGCGAGCTGGTCTTCCGGAACCCGATGACGATGAAGGGCTACTTCGGCGAGCCCGGAGCTGACCGCGCAGGCGCTGCGCGGCGGCTGGCTCTACACCGGCGACTACGCGCGGCGCGACGAGGACGGCTTCTACACCTTCGTCGACCGGAAGAAGGACATCGTCCGCCGGCGCGGGGAGAACGTCTCGTCGCTCGAGGTCGAGCTGACGCTGGGGGACCACCCGGCGGTCGAGGAGGCGGCTGTCGTCGGCGTCCCCGCCGAGCTGACGGACGAGGAGGTGCTCGCGTTCGTCGTCCTCAAGCCCGGCGGTGCCGCGACGCCCGAGGAGCTCGCGGTCTGGTGCGAGGAGCGGCTCGCCGACTACAAGGTGCCGCGGTACCTCCACATCGTCGAGACGCTGCCGAAGACGGCGACGCAGAAGGTCGAGAAGGCGCGGCTGCGGGCCGACCTCACCGATCGCGCCGTGTGGTACGACCACGAGGCCGCGCGGGCGCGGGGATGACGGCGGGCGCGAGGCCGCGCCCCGAGCCGCGCGGCGAGGAGCGGATCTTCTTCGAGGCGGCGGCGCGGGGTCACGTCGGCATCTGCCGGTGCCGCGCGTGCGGCCGGCACTTCCTCCCGCGCGTCGTCTGCCCGTTCTGCTGGGCGCAGGACCCGGAGGCGGTCGACGCTGCCGGGACCGGCAGCGTCCACTCGTTCACGGTCCTCCACCGGGCGGGCTTGCCCGGGTTCGAGGACGACGTCCCCTACGTCGTGGCGCTGGTCGAGCTCGACGAGGGCGTCCGGCTCGTCTCGAACGTCGTCGGCGTCGACCCCGGCGAGGTGCGCATCGGCCTCCGCCTCCGTGCCGTCTTCAGCGAGCGCGACGGCGTCAGCTTCCCGCAGTTCGTCGCCGCGTGAGCGCGCTCGACCGCATCGCCGTCGTCGGGGCCGCCGAGTCCGACCACGGGCATGCGCCGCACCTCTCGCCGCTCGGGATGGCGGCGCAGGCCTCGGCGCGGGCGGCGGAGGACGCGGGGCTCTCGCTCGGCGAGATCGACGGCGTCTTCACGATCACGCCGTACCACCACCTCACGTCGCTCAGCCTCTGCGAGTACCTGGGGATCGTCCCGCGCTACCACGACACGACGCAGATCGGCGGCTGCACGTTCGTCGCGTTCCTCCGCCACGCCTCCGCCGCGATCGCGGCCGGGATGTGCGAGACGGCGCTGATCGCCTACGGCTCGAGCCCGCGCTCGGACGGCGGCCGGCTGGTCTCCGCCTCGGAGCGCTACAACATCGAGCTGCCGTACGGCGCGATGTTCCCCGTGAGCTCGTTCGCGATGATCGCCCAGCGGCACATGCACCTCTACGGCACGACGCCGGAGCAGCTCGCCCAGGTCGCGGTCGCGCACCGGGCCTGGGCCGGTCTCACCGAGAACGCATGGTTCCGCGACCCGATCGGCGTCGACGACGTGCTCGCCTCGCCCATGGTCTCGAGCCCGCTCCACCGGCTCGACTGCTGCGTCGTCACCGACGGCGGTGCGGCCGTGATCGTGACGACCCGCGAGCGCGCCGAGAGCCTCCGCAAGCGGCCTCTGCACGTGCTCGGCGCCGCCGAGAGCCACACGCACCGGAACATCACCGGCATGGCCGACCTGACGGTGAGCGCGGCCGCCGTCACCGGCCCGGCCGCCTTCGCGGAGGCGGGGCTCGACCCCCACGGACATGGACTTCGTGCAGCTCTACGACGCCTTCACGATCACGCCGATCGTGATGCTCGAGGATCTCGGGTTCTGCGCGAAGGGCGAGGGCGGCACGTTCTACGACGGCGGCCGCACGGCGCCCGGCGGGGCGCTGCCCGTCAACACGAACGGCGGCGGGCTCGCCTACTGCCACCCGGGGATGCTGAGCCTCTTCCTGCTCGTGGAGGGCTGCCGCCAGCTCTGGCACGAGTGCGGCGGGCGCCAGGTCGCCGACGCGGAGGTCGGGCTCGTGCACGGGCTGGGCGGCCAGTTCGCGAGCGCCGCGACGGCGGTCCTCGCGCGCTCGCGCTGAGCCGACCTAGGCGGCCGGAACCTCGCCCGTCGGCCCGCCGTCGGCTTCGACGAGCCCCGCCTGGTAGGCGAGCACGATCGCCTGGACGCGGTCGCGGAGGCCGAGCTTCTGGAGGATGTGGGTGACGTGCGTCTTGACGGTCGTCTCGCTGATGTAGAGCTCCTCGCCGATCTCTGCGTTCGAGAGGCCCCGTGCGATCAGACGGAAGACCTCGTGCTCGCGCTCGCTGAGGTCCTCGAGCTGCTTCGGCGGCGAGGGGCGTGGCGTGCGCGTGAACTGCTTGATCACGCGTTTCGTGACAGCCGGTGAGAGCAGCGCGTCCCCGCCGGCGACGACGTGGATCGCGGCGAGGAGCTGCTCGGGAGGGTCGTCCTTGAGGACGAAGCCGCTCGCGCCGGCGCGCAATGCCTCGTAGACGTACTCGTCGAGGTCGAATGTCGTCAGGACGAGGATCCGCGCGCCGTTGTCCGTAGCGAGGATGCGCCTCGTCGCCTCGAGCCCGTCGAGCTCGGGCATCCGGATGTCCATGAGGATGACGTCCGGACGGAAGCGGTCGGCCTTCTCTACCGCCTCGAGCCCGTTGCTCGCCTCGGCCACGACGTCGATGTCCTCCTGGTGGGCGAGCAGCATTCGGAAGCCCGCGCGAACCATCGACTGGTCGTCGGCGACGAGCACACGAATCTTCACGTGCCTTCGCCACCGACGGGCAGGCGTGTGCAGAGCACGAATCCGCCTTCGTCCGACGTCCCGGCGCTCATCTCGCCACCGTAGATCTTGACGCGCTCACGGACGCCCACGAGCCCATGCCCCTGGCCGTCGCTCGTCGCGCTGCCCTGACCGTTGTCGCGAACCTCGATCTCCAACTCGTCCGGCCGATAGCGCACGATCACGTCTGCGTCGCTCGCGTGTGCGTGCTTGAGCGCGTTGGTCAGGCCTTCCTGAACGATCCGATAGGCGGAGAGGTCGACCCCGCGTGGAAGCGGGAACGGCTGCCCGTCGACGTGCAGCTCGACGGGCAGCCCGGCGCGGCCGACGTCGTCCAGCAGTGCGTCGAGGCCGTCGAGGCCGGGCTGCGGCCCGAGCTCCACTTCCTCCCCGTCGTGTCGCATCGCGGACAGGAGGCGTCGCATCTCGGTGAGCGCCGTGCGGCCGGCCCGCTCCACGCTCCTGAGCGCTTCGCGGTCCTCGGCGAGCGAGTTGGGGAGCCTGTGACTGACGGCGCCGACCTGGAGCACCATCACGCTGACCGCGTGCGCCACGATGTCGTGGAGCTCGCGTGCGATGCGCGCGCGCTCCTCCGCCACCGCGACGCGCGCCGCTGCCTCACGCTCGCGCTCGGCCTGGATCGCGCGCTGCTCCGCCGCCTCGGCCTGCTCGGCGCGCTCACGCAGGGCGTAGCCGGCGAGCCAGGCCACCACGAACCGGAGCGTGATGAAGACGAAGTTGCTCGTCGTCGTCGTGCCCGGGATGTTGTAGACGACCGTGACGATGCCGACGGTGACGACGGCGAGTCCGATGCCCGCCTTCAACCCGTTCCGCAGGTTCCCGAGCATGAACGCGGTTGCCAGCCCGACGACGCCGAGGCTGCCGATGAACGGGATCAGCAACCCGTCGTAGAACGTGATCGCCGTGGCCAGCACCCAGTAGGCGAGCGGCCCGCCGAACGGGAACCGCCTGCGGGCAAAGATCGGCGCGACGAGGACCGCGAGCAGGAGCACGGAGAGCCACAGGTCTGTGGGCGGGTCGCTCGGCGAATTGCGTGCGACGACGAGCTCGAGCGCCCCGGCGATCGCCAGGAGCGCGATCAGGGCGTCAACCCAGTACGCCCTTGCGAGGTCCTCGAACCGGCTCACGCGCTGAAGGTACTCCACGTCTTTGCGCGCCGCCTCCTACCTGAGTAGGACTGCCGATCGTCGGTAGGTCCGAGCGCGAATCGTCGGCGCGTCCGAGTGCGAATCAGGCCTGCCGACGATGGCGCCGCTCCGCCGCCCTCCTAGCGTCGTCGCCATGGAGTTCGGATCACAAGGAGGAGCCATGAGCCCCGCAACGCAGACGCGCGAGCTCGCCTCACGCGAGGGCCACGGGATCCAGGTCACGTTGCTCTGGCACCCGAGCGAGAACGCGCTCACCGTCTCCGTCGAGGACGCCCACGCCGGACGTGGGTTCCAGCTCGCGGTCGCGCCCGACCGCGCCCTCGACGCCTTCTACCACCCCTACGCCTACGCGGCCTGAAGGAGGAACGAGAAATGTCTCGCACCACGCACACGAATCGAAACCTGGCGGCCCGCATGGGTCGCTGGAGTGCACGTCACTGGAAGACGGCCACCTTCGGCTGGCTCGCCTTCGTACTCGTCGCCTTCGGCCTTGGCGGCATGGTGGGGACGAGGAACATCGACCAGAACAGCGGGCCGGGTGAGTCCGGCCGCATGGACAGGATCCTCGAGGCCGGCTTCAAGCAGCCCGCCTCGGAGAACGTCCTGATTCAGAGTCGGACGCAACGTGTCGGCACGGCCGCCTTCGATGCGGCGATCGCGGACGTTGTCGCGCGCGTCTCGAGGGTGGCGGCCGTCCGTGACGTCCGCTCGCCGCTCGACGCCGCGAACGCGGGCCAGATCTCGAAGGATCGCCGTTCCGCCCTCGTCGAGTTCGCGATCCGCGGCGACAAGGAGAACGCGGTCGACAAGATCGGCCCGGTCCTCGACGCCGTCGCTGCCGCCCAACGCGCCCATCCGGCCCTCACGATCGGCGAGTTCGGCGACGCGAGCGCTGAGGAGGGAGTCGTGGCCGCCTACGAGGAGGACCTCGGCAAGGCGGGAATGCTCTCGCTCCCGATCACCCTGATCGTCCTCGTGCTCACGTTCGGCTCCCTGGTCGCGGCGGGCATTCCTCTCCTGCTCGCTCTGACCGCCGTGTTCGCGACCTTCGGGCTCGTCGCGCTCTCGAGCGTCGTCTTGCCGGTTGCGATGCAGGCCCCGGCGATGGTGCTCCTGATCGGGCTCGCCGTGGGCGTCGACTACTCGATGTTCTACTTGAAGCGCGAGCGGCAGGAACGCGCCGCGGGGCGCAGCGAGCGGGAGGCGCTGGAAGTTGCGGCCGCGACGTCCGGCCGCTCGGTGCTCATCTCCGGCCTGACCGTGGTGGTGGCGATGGCCGGCATGTTCCTCACCGGCGACCAGACCTTCGCCTCGCTCGCCCTGGCCACGATCCTCGTCGTCGCCGTGGCGGTGCTCGGGTCGCTGACCGTGCTTCCCGCCCTGCTCTCCCGGCTCGGGGACAAGGTCGACCGCGGGCGCGTCCCGCTCGTCGGCCGCCTCCGCCGCGACGACAGCGAAGGTCGGATCTGGGGCGCGATCGTCGACCGCGTCCTGCGCCGGCCCGCGCTCTCGGCGGCGCTTGCCGGTGCTGCGCTGCTGGCGCTCGCCGCGCCCGCGCTGCAGCTTCGCCTCGCGGCCCAGGGACCGGAGTCGTTCCCGAAGTCCGTCGAGGTGATCAACACCTACGATCGGATGCAGCAGGCGTTCCCGGGCTCGGCTCTGCCCGCGAACGTCGTCGTCGAGGCACCGAGCGTGCGCACGCCGGCGATGCAGCAGGCGATCGCGGAGCTCGAGCGGCGGGCGCTCGCGAGCGGCCGTGCGTTCGAGCCGATCACCGTCGACGTCAACAGAGCGGGCACGGTCGCGAACATCACCGTCCCGATCGCCGGCAACGGCACCGACGCCGCCTCGAACGCGTCGTTCCGCATGTTGCGCAACGACGTCGTCCCGGAGACCGTCGGCGCGTTTCCGGACACGCAAGCCGGCGTCACCGGGCAGACGGCCAGGTGGAGGGACGAGGCGGACGCACTGAAGTCGAACCTGCTTCCCGTGGTCGCCTTCGTCCTCCTCTTCGCGTTCGCGTTGATGCTGGTCGCGTTCCGCTCGATCGTGGTCGCGGCCAAGGCGATCCTGCTCAACCTGCTCTCGGTCGCCGCCGCCTACGGCGTGCTCGTGCTCGTCTTCCAGCACGGCTTCGGCGACGGTCTGCTCGGCGTCAGCTCGGCGGCAGGGATCGACGCAGTGGTGCCGCTGCTCCTGTTCGTGATCCTGTTCGGCCTCTCGATGGACTACCACGTGTTCATCCTGAGCCGGATCCGGGAGACGTTCGACCGCGGCAAGAGCATGGACGAAGCGGTCGCGCACGGGATCAAGTCCACCGCCGGGGTGGTCACCAGCGCCGCGATCGTCATGGTCGCCGTCTTCGCGGTCTTCGCGACGCTCTCGTGGCCCTTCTTCAAGCAGTTCGGCGTCGGGCTGGCGGTGGCGATCCTGATCGACGCCACGATCGTCCGGGCGGTGCTGCTGCCCGCGACGATGAAGCTGCTCGGCGACTGGAACTGGTACCTGCCCTCGTGGCTCCAGTGGCTGCCCCGGCTCGAGCCGGCGGACGAGCCCGCTACCAAGCTGCCTGCGGCGCCCTCCGTGTGACCAGCGATCGAGGCGAAAGGAACCTGCAATGACCACTCCAGACCGACAGAAGAAAGGCGGGCGGGCGTTCACGCCCGCCCGCATCGCCGCCCTCGTCGTCATCGGGCTCGTCGTGCTCGGCCTCGGCTACATCCATGTGAGCTCGGGCGACGACGCGGTCTCGGTCCCGTCCGGCGCGAAGGCCGGCGACCTGATCCTCCACGACTGCGACTACGCGACGGAGGACGGCAGCTACGCCGCCGACTGTGGCACGCTCGTCGTCCCGGAGAACAGGCACAAGGCGGGCTCGCGCCTGATCGCGCTGCCGGTGACACGCATCCGGGCACGGTCGGCCGATCCGGCGGAGCCGATCTTCCGCCTCCAGGGCGGTCCGGGGATCACGAACATGACGTTCCCGGCCGCGAGCCGGTTCGCCGAGAAGCACGACGTCGTGCTGGTCGGCTACCGCGGCGTCGACGGCTCGTCGAGGCTCGACTGTCCCGAGGTGACCTCGGCCCGCGAGCAAGCGCGCGGCTTCCTCACCGAGAAGGCGATGCGCGCCGACGCGGCGGCGTACGGGAGTGCGCGGAGCGCCTCGCCGACGAGGGCTTCGACCTCGCCGGATACACGGTTCCCCAGCGCGTCGACGACCTCGACGCGGCCCGCAAGGCGCTGGGGTACGAGCGCGTCGACCTCCTCAGCGAGAGCGCGGGGACGCGCACGGCGCTGATCTACGCCTGGCGCTATCCGCAGCGGATCCACCGCTCGGTGATGATCGGCGTCAACCCGCCCGGCAACTTCCTCTGGGACGCGAGGACGACGGGCGCGCAGATCGAGCGGTACGCCGCGCTCTGTGCGGACGACGCCTCCTGCCGGAGCAGGACGCCGGATCTCGCGGCCTCGATTCACTCGGCCTACGACGAGATTCCGGGCCGGTGGTGGTTCCTGCCGATCAGGAGGGGCAACGTTCAGGCTCGGCGCGTTCTGGGGCCTGATGCATGCCACCACGGACGGTGCGGGGCCGCTCAACGGGCCGTGGACGATCGACACGCTCCTCGCCGCCGACAAGGGCGACGGCAGCGGGGCGTGGTTCTACTCCTTGATGACCCAGGCGATCTTCCCACGCGCGCAGGTCTGGGGCGACGTCGCCGCGTTCGCCCGGGCCGACGCCGCCCACGCCCGGCGCTTCTTCGCCTCTCACGCCGACCGCGGATCGGTGATCGGCAGCCCCGGCACCGACTTCCTCACGGCGGGCGGCCGGCTCTTCGACTCGTGGCCGGCGAGCCCGGACGAGAACCAGTACACCCGCGTCCAGGACTCGAACGTCGAGACGCTCCTGATCGGCGGCAGGCTCGACGTGGCGACGCCGCCCCAGAACGGGACGCGCGAGCTGCTCCCGCACCTGCCGAACGGCAAGGAGGTCGTGCTGCCGGACATCGGCCACACGGACGACTTCTGGACCTACCAGACGCCGGCAAGCAACCGGCTGATCAACACGTACCTCGACAGCGGCCGGGTCGACACGTCGCTCTACACGCGGACCCCCGTCGACTTCACGCCCGCACTCGGTCACGGCCCGATCGCGGAGATCGTCCTCGGCGCGATGTTGGCGTTGGCCGCCCTGACGGTCCTTTCGCTGATCCTGATGGCGCTTCGCGTGCGGTGGCGCGGCCCGTTCGGACGCAAGAGCAGCGTGGTTCTCCGCGCGGTGTATCCGCTCGTGCTCGGGCTGGGCGGCCTCGTTCTCGGCGTCCTCGTGGTGCTGACGATGAACGCCGGCGTCGCGGTCACCGACGAGCTCGTCGTAGCCGTCTCCGTCGGTCTGCCGATCGGGCTCGGTGTCTACCTCGCCTGGGCGAATCGCGAATCGGCCACGCCGTCGAACACGGGTCTCGCGGCGGCAGCGGCAGGCGCCCTCGTCGGGGCGTGGCTCGGATTCAACGTGACGGACGCCGGCTTCGGGTTCCTCGCACCGCTGATCGCGATCGTGGGGGCGACCGCCGGTGCGAACCTCGCCCTCCTCGCGCTCGACATCGCGTGGGATCGGCAGGCACGGGTGCCCGTGTCCGACAGTCGCCCGACCGAGGCTCTCGGGCCGCGGCCAGAGACCGGCTGAGGATCGTCGGCCGAACGGTCACCGTGGCCCTCGGCCCGATGGCCTACACCCGGCCCCTCCGCGCGAGGGGCCGGGTCATGGTCCGAGCGGCGTCAGCGCGAAGCGGCCGGAGCCCCGCTCGGGTCGCCGACCCGCAGCACGACGTTGCCCGTCTTCTGCCCCGTCTCGACGTAGGCGACCGCCGCGACGGCCTCGTCGAGCGGGTAGCTCCGGTCGATCACCGGCCGGTAGGCGCCCGCGTCGACGAGCCCCTTGACGAGCAGGAGGTCAGCCTTGCGGTACCTGCCGAGCCCCAGCGTCGCGCGCCGGCTCCCGACGAACCGCGTGACGAGCGAGAGGAGCGGCACGTGGTACAGGAACCCGAGATCCATGCTGATGTAGACGCCGCCGGGCTTCAGCGAGCGGCGGCAGCGGCGGAACGAGTGCATGCCGACCGCGTCGAAGACCACGTCGTAGGTCTCGCCGTTGCGCGTGAAGTCCTCGCCGAGGCGATCGATCACGTTCCGCGCGCCGAGCGTGCGCACGAGCTCGACGTCCTTCGTGTCGCACACGGCGGTCACGTCGGCCGCTCCGAAGTGATGGACGAGGAGCTGCACCGCGGCCGTCCCGACCGAGCCGGCGGCGCCGTAGACGAGGACGGACTTCCCGCGAAGCGGCTGCCCGGGCTGCAGGCAGGTGAGCGCGAGCAGCGAGCCGTCGGGGATCGCCGCCGCCTCCTCGTGCGTCAGCCCGCGCGGCTTCGGCGCGATGACGGCGCTCTCCCGAACGGCGACGTACTCCGCGGTCGCGCCCCGCTGGACGCCGAACACCTCGTCGCCGACCCGGAACTCCGTCACGGCCGCACCGACCTCCACGACCCGCCCGGAGAACTCCGAGCCGAAGTCCGTCCGCCGTGGGCGGCGGATGCCGGTGAAGACACGTGTGAACCGGTAGTCCTCGCTGCGGACGCCCATGGCGTCGCCGCGGGTCACCGTCGAGGCGTGGACCTCGACCAGCACCTCGTCGGCCTCGGGCACCGGCCGCTCGACGTCGCCGACCCGCAGCACCTCCGGAGGCCCGTACCGCTCCTGGATGACCGCTCTCATGTCTCACGTCCTCTCATCGGGTGCGCTGGGCGCGTTGGATCGGGGCGCCGTGCTTCCACGCCTGCCCGGCGCGGTACAGCTCGGCGGGCCGCCCGCCTCCGGGCCCGGGTCGTGCCGTCCGCCCGGTGGGGATGACCCAGCCGTCCTCGCCGACGAGGCTGCGGCGGAAGTTCGCGGCGTCGAGCTGGACGCCCCAGATCGCCTCGTACACCGCGCGCAGCTCGGCGATGGTGAAGGTCGTGCCGACGAACGCGGTCGCGATCCCGGAGACCTCGAGCTCGACCCGGACGCGCTCGACGGCGTCGCGCAGGACGTCGAGGTGGTCGAACGCGAGCTCGACCCGATCCTCGAGGACGTCCGAGACGGGCACGAGCGCGGCGTGCTCCGCATCCGTGCCGGCGACGATCTCTCCGACGTCGCGGAGCACGGCGAGGTACGCGACCGTGACGACGTTCATGCGCGGGTCGCGGCCGGGATCGCCGTAGGCGCCGAACTGCGTCAGCAGGCTGGGGACGTCCACGCCGGTCTCCTCGGAGAGCTCGCGACGCGCGGCCTCGTCCAGCGTCTCGTCGGGCCGCTTGAACCCGCCGGGCGTCGCCCACATGCCCCGGAAGGGCTCCTGTCCGCGCCGGACGAGGAGCACCTGGAGCACGCCGTCGGCCATGGTCAGGATCACGACGTCGACCGTGACCGCGAATGCGGGGAAGTGGCTCGGGTCGTAGCCGGGCGGGACGTCGGGCTTCCGAGTTCTCGTCATCGCGACTCTTACTCTTGCACGATGTTTTGGTCGTGTCAACCAAAACGCACGGCGACGTTCCGGCGACGCACTGGTCGCGGGTCGGGCGACCTGACACACTCGCGCCGTGCACCGGGCGCGGCGAATCGCAGTCCTGGCGTCGGCAGTCGTCGGCACCGTCGTGGTGTCGGTTGCCGGCGCCGCCCGCACCGACGACTTCCGGGACGAGTTCACGACGCTCGACGCCCGGCGATGGGTCACGATCACCCGGCCGTTCGGCCACGGCGCGGTCGACGCGGCGAACGTCTCCGTCTCGAACGGCGCGCTCGACGTGAAGCTGCCGGCGGGCACCCTCGACGGTGGTGAGCTGCGCACGGCGAGCCTCTACCGGTTCGGGACGGTCCGCGCCCGCCTGAGGGTGGCGAACGCGCCGACGTCCCTCACCGCGTTCTTCCTCTACAAGGCGCCGGACTACCAGTCGGAGATCGACATCGAGATCTTCAACGACACGAGCCGGCGGATCATGTTCACGACGTACTCGGGCGGCGCCCAGACGAACACCGTCACGAAGCTGCTGCCGTTCGACGCCACCGCGGGCTTCCACGACTACGCGATCGAGTGGACGACCGGCTCGGTGCGGTTCCTCGTCGACGGGGCGCCGATGCAGAGCTGGACGAAGGGCGTCACCCGCTCGGCGATGTACGTGTACCTCAACGCGTGGTTCCCGTCCTGGCTCGGCGGCGAGCGGCCCGCGACGGACCGCGTCACGTCCGTCGACTGGATCGAGTACTCCGGCCGCTAGCGCGACGGCTCCCGCTCGTCGCGAAGGCGAGGCGGCCTAGGATGGCGCATGCTCGCCGCCCTCGTCGGCCTGGTCTGCGTGGCGGCGTCCGCCGTCATCCTGGTCGCGCTGCACTTCGTCCCGACCGGGCTCGACCCGATCCGCTACGCCGTCAGCGACTACGGGTGGACGTCGTACCACCTCGGCTATCGCACGATGGTCGTGCTCCAGGGCGCCGGGGCCATCCTCATCGCGGTGGGGGTGGGGCAGGAGACCGACGCGACGTCGCTCGGCTGGCTCTACGTCTACGGCGTCGTCCGGCTGCTCATCTCGGGGTTCATGACGGATCGCGAGCCCGAGGGTCTCCTCACGCTCACCTGGACCGGTCGCATCCACATGCTCCTCGCCGGGACGGCCTTCGCCTCGATCGCCGTCGCGGCGTCCCACCTCGACTGGACGGGCAAGCCGGACGTGCTCGGCCCGCTCGGCTGGGTGGTGACGGTCACGGCGATCGCGACGGGGACAGCCCTCGTCGTCCCGCCGATCCGGCGCGTCGCGCTCGGGCTGATCGAGCGCGCGCACTACGCCGCCGCGATCACCTGGCTGATCGCCGTCGCCGCCTCGATCCTCTCGAGGGGCCGGGCCATGGTCCGAGCGGCCTCAGCGCGAAGCGGCCGGAGCCCCGCTCGGGTCGCCGACCCGCAGCACGACGTTCCCCGTCTTCTGCCCCGTCTCGACGTAGGCGACCGCCGCGACGGCCTCGTCGAGGTTGTAGCCCGGTCGATCACCGGCCGGTAGGCGCCCGCGTCGACGAGCCCCTTGACGAGCAGGAGGTCCGCCTTGCGGTACCTGCCGAGCCCCAGCGTCGCGCGCCGGCTCCCGACGAACCGCGTGACGAGCGAGAGGAGCGGCACGTGGTAGCAGGAACCCGAGATCCATGCTGATGTAGATGCCGCCGGGCTTCAGCGAGCGGCGGCAGCGGCGGAACGAGTGCCTGCCGACCGCGTCGAAGACGACGTCGTAGGTCTCGCCGTTGCGCGTGAAGTCCTCGCCGAGGCGATCGATCACGTGCCGCGCGCCGAGCGTGCGCACGAGCTCGACGTCCTTCGTGTCGCACACGGCGGTCACGTCGGCCGCCCCGAAGTGATGGACGAGGAGCTGCACCGCGGCCGTCCCGACCGAGCCGGCGGCGCCGTAGACGAGGACGGACTTCCCGCGGAGCGGCTGGCCGGGCTGCAGGCAGGTGAGCGCGAGCAGCGAGCCGTCGGGGATCGCGGCCGCCTCCTCGTGCGTCAGCCCGCGCGGCTTCGGCGCGATGACGGCGCTCTCCCGAACGGCGACGTACTCCGCGGTCGCGCCCCGCTGGACGCCGAACACCTCGTCGCCGACCCGGAACTCCGTCACGGCCGCACCGACCTCCACGACCGCCGGAGAACTCCGAGCCGAACTCCGTCCGCCGTGGGCGTCGGATGCCGGTGAAGACACGCATGAACCGGTAGTCCTCGCTGCGCACGCCCATGGCGTCGCCGCGGGTCACCGTCGAGGCGTGAACCTCGACCAGCACCTCGTCGGCCTCGGGCACCGGCCGCTCGACGTCGCCGACCCGCAGCACCTCCGGAGGCCCGTACCGCTCCTGGATGACCGCTCTCATGTCTCACGTCCTCTCATCGGGTGCGCAGGGCGCGTTGGATCGGGGCGCCGTGCTTCCACGCCTGCCCGGCGCGGTACAGCTCGGCGGGCCGCCCGCCTCCGGGCCCGGGTCGTGCCGTCCGCCCGGTGGGGATGACCCAGCCGTCCTCGCCGACGAGGCTGCGACGGAAGTTCGCGGCGTCGAGCTGGACGCCCCAGATCGCCTCGTAGACCGCGCGCAGCTCGGCGATGGTGAAGGTCGTGCCGACGAACGCGGTCGCGATCCCGGAGACCTCGAGCTCGACCCGGACGCGCTCGACGGCGTCGCGCAGGACGTCGAGGTGGTCGAACGCGAGCTCGACCCGATCCTCGAGGACGTCCGAGACGGGCACGAGGGCGGCGTGCTCCGCATCCGTGCCGGCGACGACCTCTCCGACGTCGCGGAGCACGGCGAGGTACGCGACGGTGACGACGTTCATGCGCGGATCGCGGCCGGGATCGCCGTAGGCGCCGAACTGCGTCAGCAGGCTGGGGACGTCCACGCCGGTCTCCTCGGAGAGCTCGCGACGCGCGGCCTCGTCCAGCGTCTCGTCGGGCCGCTTGAAGCCGCCGGGCGTCGCCCACATGCCCCGGAAGGGCTCCTGTCCGCGCCGGACGAGGAGCACCTGGAGCACGCCGTCGGCCATGGTCAGGATCACGACGTCGACCGTGACCGCGAACGCGGGGAAGTGGCTCGGGTCGTAGCCGGGCGGGACGTCGGGCTTCCGAGTTCTCGTCATCGCGACTCTTACTCTTGCACGATGTTTTGGTCGTGTCAACCAAAACGTGCGGCGACGTTCCGGCGACGCACTGGTCGCGGGTCGGGCGACCTGACACACTCGCGCCGTGCACCGGGCGCGGCGAGTCGCAGTCCTGGCGTCGGCCGTCGTCGGCACCGTCGTGGTGTCGGTTGCCGGGGCCGCCCGCACCGACGACTTCCGGGACGAGTTCACGACGCTCGACGCGCGGCGGTGGGTCACGATCACCCGGCCGTTCGGCCACGGCGCGGTCGACGCGGCGAACGTCTCCGTCTCGAACGGCGCGCTCGACGTGAAGCTGCCGGCGGGCACCCTCGACGGTGGCGAGCTGCGCACGGCGAGCCTCTACCGGTTCGGGACGGTCCGCGCCCGCCTGAGGGTGGCGAACGCGCCGACGTCCCTCACCGCGTTCTTCCTCTACAAGGCGCCGGACTACCAGTCGGAGATCGACATCGAGATCTTCAACGACACGAGCCGGCGGATCATGTTCACGACGTACTCGGGCGGCGCCCAGACGAACACCGTCACGAAGCTGCTGCCGTTCGACGCCACCGCGGGCTTCCACGACTACGCGATCGAGTGGACGACCGGCTCGGTGCGGTTCCTCGTCGACGGGGCGCCGATGCAGAGCTGGACGAAGGGCGTCACCCGCTCGGCGATGTACGTGTACCTCAACGCGTGGTTCCCGTCCTGGCTCGGCGGCGAGCGGCCCGCGACGGACCGCGTCACGTCCGTCGACTGGATCGAGTACTCCGGCCGCTAGCGCGACGGCTCCCGCTCGTCGCGAAGGCGAGGCGGCCTAGGATGGCGCATGCTCGCCGCCCTCGTCGGCCTGGTCTGCGTGGCGGCGTCCGCCGTCATCCTGGTCGCGCTGCACTTCGTCCCGACCGGGCTCGACCCGATCCGCTACGCCGTCAGCGACTACGGGTGGACGTCGTACCACCTCGGCTATCGCACGATGGTCGTGCTCCAGGGCGTCGGGGCCATCCTCATCGCGGTGGGGGTGGGGCAGGAGACCGACGCGACGTCGCTCGGCTGGCTCTACGTCTACGGCGTCGTCCGGCTGCTCATCTCGGGGTTCATGACGGATCGCGAGCCCGAGGGTCTCCTCACGCTCACCTGGACCGGTCGCATCCACATGCTCCTCGCCGGGACGGCCTTCGCCTCGATCGCCGTCGCGGCGTCGCACCTCGACTGGACGGGCAAGCCTGACGCGCTCGGCCCGCTCGGCTGGGTCGTGACGGCCACGGCGATCGCGACAGGGACAGCTCTCGTCGTCCCGCCGATCCGGCGCGTCGCGCTCGGGCTGATCGAGCGCGCGCACTACGCCGCCGCGATCACCTGGCTGATCGCCGTCGCCGCCTCGATCGTCTAGGTCGGCGCCGGGGCTGGGCGTCGAGCGAAGCCCTCTAACGGACTCGAACCGTCGACCCCCTCCTTACCATGAATGGGCGAGTTGTGTCCTCCAGTCTTAATACGTTTCACCCGCGGCCCGAAAGGGCCGTTTTTGGTTCAGGAGTGAAACGCCTTTGTCACTACGTTTCACGAAAGAAGTGACCCAGGCAGTGACCCAACGAAGCGGGGCGACCCCAAGGCCGCCCCACGCTCCACATCACAGGAGCTCGGAAGCGTAGAAGGACCACCACCGCGATGCCGCAGAAGCCGATCACCGAGATGACGACGAAGGAGTTCCGCGCCTACACGAAGACGCTCGAGCCCGAGCAGGCGGCGGTGGTGAGGCGCGAGCGCCATGTGTTCACGCAGGCCCGCTGGCGCAAGGCTCATCCCGAGCGGCTTCGCGAGACGGGGCGCAAGCGTTGGCAGGTGTGGGTCGCCAACCTCAGCAAGGAAGAGCGCGAGGAGCTCCGGGCTCGCGACCGCGAGCGCAAGCGCCTCGAGCGGGCGAAGAGCTAGTTGCCGGCGCCGGCTCGGGCTTGCGCGGGGTCAGCCATGGCCCTTTGTGCTCGCCGGCGAAGGAGAGCTCCGCGACCGGCGCCAGCATCTCGTGGATCGCCTTCATGTCGGCCAGAGCCGCCTTCGCCTCCGCCGATCTGTTTCTGGCTGACGGATGCCTCCGGCCTTGCCATCGTTCGTGGATCGTCCAGCACCCAGTCGACTTTGGCGCCCAAGTTGCCCGAGCGGTGGAAGCTCGTGATCCACTTCTCGCGTTCCGGGAAAACAGCGCTGCGCAGTTGCGCCGTTGAGAGCTCACGCAGGTCGACATCGCCGGCGGGGGCGGCCCGGTCGCTCAGCTCGGGCGTTAGCTCGGTCGCGATCAGTTTCACGGTGGCGAGCCTCGTGCTGATGTCGGCAATCGAATGCCGGCTCCGCTTGCCGCAGTCCTTGCAGGTGACGTTGATGTACTTCTTCGCCGCCAGCCCGTCCTTGATCACGCCCTCGACGGCCTTCGTGGTCTTCACGCCCAGCCCCGTCAACCTCGCCCGTAGGAGGTCGAGCACGGTCGACTCGTCGAGCTCGGCCGCGGCCTGCAGCTCCTCGTCCTCCTCGGCCTTCACGAGTCGAGCGGCGCGCCTCGCCTTGGCGTAACCCCCCGGGGTGCGGACCGTGCCCAGGTCGCGGTAGAGCTCGTCATGAAAGCTGCACAGCGTGCGGTCTACCCCGTCGACGATCGTGATCACGTCCGCCGTCTTCCTGCAGTGCTTCCCGTCGGTCGCCAGACCGGCGCAGGGAACCGGGCTCTTGATGTGAGCGTCGGAGCCGTGCGTGCCGCACCAGCGGCGCCCCTCGTTATCCAGGCGGTGCCCAAGCCTTCTGCAGGGTCGACCGTTGTCGCGGGTGACCCCCGAGCAGCGATAGGACGACGCCTCGCTCGTCTCCATTGAATCCCGCATGAACTCGGCGGCGATTAGCTCCTCGCGACTAGGACGAGTCTAGAGTCGCCGCGTGACCAACCTGCGCCTGATCGTCCCGGCGGCGCTCGTCGCGCAGGTGATGGCGCTCCTCCGCGAGCTCGCCTCCGTCACGAATGTCGTCCACCTGCCGGGCGCCGGGATCGAGCCCGAGGGCGACCTGATCAGCGCCGACGTCGCGCGGGAGGACGTCAGCTTGGTCGTCGACCGGCTGCGCGCGCTAGGGCTCGAGGAGACGGGCGCGATCGCGCTGGAGGCGGTGGACGCGTCGGTGTCGCGCGACGCCCGGCAGGCGATGCACGATGCCAAGGGGTTCGCCTCGGACGCCGTCCTCTGGGAGCAGGTGGAGCAGACGGTGAGCGAGAGCAGCGACCTCTCGTTCACGTTCCTCGTGTTCATGGCGATCGCGAGGGTATTGAGGGACCCGTTCAGCGCGACCCCCTCGCAATGGGCGCGCAGGTCTTAGCTCGCGGGTGTGATGTTGAGGTTCATGCGGAAGAGGTTGGCCGGGTCGTACTTGGCCTTCAGCTCGGCGAGCCGCTCGTAGTTGGCGCCGTAGCCCGCCTTGACGAGCTCCTCCTTCTCCTCGCCGAGGCCGGGGAAGTTCAGGTAGAGGCCGCCGGTTGAGTGCCGGCCCATCGCGGCCCAGAAGTCTCGGCCCCAGGCGATCGCCTCGTCGTTCTGCGCCGGGTCGGTCCAGCTCACTTCCCCGGTGACGAGGAAGGGTGCGTCGCGGCCGGCGTAGGCGGTCGCGCTCTCGCCGACGCGGCTCATCGCGCCGCCGTGATGCCAGATCGTGATGTCGGTGAGCGGCGTCGGCCGGCGGGCCGCCCAGTCGGCGATCTCGTCGATCGCCTCGTCCGGCAGCTCGGCGAACGCGCGCGACTTCCAGTAGCGGAGCTCGCCCTTCGGGAAGAGGGCGTCGAAGCCGCTCTGCAGGCCGAGCCAGGGCCAGGGGCCGCTCAGGTCGACGAGCGGCTCGGCGAGCTCGCGCAGCGGCTGCACGACGGGCTCGCCGTCCTCCACGGATCCGGAGTAGACGCCGGCGAGGATGAGGACGGGCTTGCCGTGGTGCTCGGGCGGGAAGGGCTCGTGCGGGGGGACGTTCCAGAAGAAGGCGAGCGAGCTCAGCTCCTCCGGCGCCGAGGCCATGTAGTCGCGCCACGCCGGCAGCACGTCTCTCGCGTCCTCTTGCGGGTAGAAGACAGCGCCGACCATGACCATCGGGCCGACCGGGTGCGCCTGGAACTCGAAGGAGGTGACGACGCCGAAGTTGCTGCCGGCGCCGCGCACGGCCCAGAAGAGATCCTCGTTCTCGGTCGCGCTCGCCCTGCGCAGCTGGCCGTCGGCGGTGACGATGTCGACCGAGAGCAGGTTGTCGATCGAGAGGCCGTGCTTGCGGCGCAGATGGCCGACGCCGCCGTGCAGCGTCAGGCCGGCGATGCCGGTGGTCGAGACGACGCCGCCCGGGACGGCGAGCCCGAACAGCTGCGACTCCCGGTCGCAGTCGCCCCAGGTCGCGCCGCCCTGCGCCCGCACCGTCTGCGTCGACGGGTCGACGTGGACGCCGCGCATCTGCGAGAGGTCGATGACGAGGCCGCCGTCGTTGACCGCGTTGCCGGCCACGTTGTGGCCGCCGCCCTTGACCGAGAGGAGCAGTCCTGCTCGCGCGCGAAGTTGACGGCGTCGACGACGTCCGCGGCGCCGGTGCACTGCACGATCAGCGCCGGTCGGCGGTCGATCAGCCCGTTCCAGATCGCGCGCGCGTCGTCATAGCCCGGATCGCCGGATGCCAGGACGACTCCGCGAACACCTTCTATGAAGGCCTGACGCGCTTCCGGGTCGAGCGGCGCTTCAGTCGCCAGCTGGTCGGTCATCGACTTCCTCCCTTAGCCTGGAAACGGGGATCGATTCAGTCGTTCACCTGCCTGGCATGGATCCGAGCGTACGCTCGATCCGTACCAGAGTCGACCCTGGCTTCGCTAAACCCAGAGCGCCGACTTTTGTACGGCGCTCACCGATGAGTTCGCCTGGCTGCACGGATTGGAAGGGGTGAGGCGCCTGCACGGGTTCGCGTGAGGTCCGAGGTTGAACTGATCGGAGGTGGCATCGTGGTGGACGTGACGGTGGCATCGTTCGAGGAGATGGAGCCGATCTACGACGGGCTCGCGCGGAGGGCGCGGGCATCGCTGGGTGTGACCGGGTGGGGCATGCAGGTGATGACGCTGCCTCCGAACTGGGACGGTTACCCCAACCACCGGCATGACTCGAGCGTCGAGGACGCGAACCAGGAGGAGGTCTACATCCCGCTCGAAGGCTCGGGCCTTCTCTATGCCGATGGCGAGGTGTTCGAGCTGCGGCCGGGGATGATGGCGCGGGTCGGGCCTGAGCAGCTGCGGCGGATCGTTCCCGGGGAGCGACGGGATCCGGTTCGTGGCGTTCGGGGCTGTGCCGGGCACCTTCGATCCGTCTGCGTGGACGGAGCTGGGTGGGCCGCCGCCCGGTCCCGCCGGCCAACGCCTGAGTGTCGATTGGAAGCGACCGCCTTAGATCACTCCGTGCTCGCCGCCGCCCAGTCCGGCGACGAGCAGGCGTTCGTGCGGCTGACCGCGCCCCATCGCCAGCCGCTGCACCGGCACTGCTATCGCATCCTCGGCTCGCTGCACGATGCCGACGACGCGCTACAGGAGACGATGCTCCGCGCTTGGAGAGGGATCGACGGCTTCCAACCACGCGCGCCGCTGAGCTCGTGGCTGTACCGGATCGCAACCAATGTGTGCTTGCGCATGGTGGAGCAGCGACGTCGTGACCCGGCCGCCGCAGCCGACGCGCATCTCGAGCCCTACCCCGACCTGCTCCTGGCGGAGGGCCCGCCGCGCTCGGGCCGGAGGAGATCGTGGAGGAGCGTGAGCAGATCGGCCTCGCCTTCGTCGCCGCGATGCAGCTGCTGCCACCGAAGCAGCGTGTGACGGTGGTACTCCGCGACGTCCTCGATTGGTCGGCGCGGGAGGTGGCCGAGTTGCTCGACGACAGCGTGCCGGCCGTCAACAGCGCGCTGCAGCGCGGCCGCGACCGCCTCCAACGCGAGCGCACGAGCGCACCCTCGCGCGCGAACACATGCCCGCGAACGCGGCAGAGGAAGAGCGGGTCATGCGGCGCTTCCAGGAGGCCTGGGCGGCGGTCGACTTCGACGGGATCGTCGCGCTCCTCGCCGACGACGCGCTCCTCACGATGCCTCCCGAGGCGCAGCGCTTCGAGGGCAGCGTCCAGATCGGCAGCTTCTTCGCCACCGCCCCACTCGACGGCCGGCTCGACAGGATCCAGCTCGTCCCGACGCGCGCCAACAGCCAACCCGCGCTCGCCGCCTACGCCGACGAACACGGTCAGGGCGTGTTCGACGCGTACGGCGTGATGGTGTTCGCGATCCGCGGCGCGCGGATCGACGGGATCACGGGATTCGCCCGCCAGCCCGAGCTGTTCACCCGCCTCGGCCTCCCGACCCGGCTGCGGCGCGACGAATCGAGAAGGGTGAACCGTGGCCTACGACGAGAGACTCGCGATCGCGTGCGCCGACATTCTCGCCGGCGATCCGGCGCTGAGTGAGCGCAAGATGTTCGGCGGTCTCGCCTTCATGCTCGATGGGAACATGTGCTGCGGTGTCGTCGGCGACCGGCTGATGCTCCGACTCGGAGCCGACTTGCCGAGCAGGCGCTCGAGCGAACCCACGTCCAGCCGATGGACTTCACCGGCAGTCCGATGACCGGCATGGTCTTCGTTGCACCAGAAGCGCTACGCGGCAAAGCGCTCCGCACCTGGGTCGAACTGGCCACATCCTTCGTGCACGCTTCCGCCGAAGCGCGGCACGGGACGCGCTCCTCAGGCGCGTCGCGCGAGAACCGCCGTCACAGCCGCTCGGCTCCAACGAAGGGATGGGCCTGGATCACGTCGCTGTCCCCGCGGCCGGAGAGCAGGCCCGCCGGTTCGTCGCAACGACGAGGCGTGCTCTGCGAAGTCATGTCTATTCACGAACAAACCCACGGAGCCCGGCCCCGAGACTTCCCTCGCCGTGTTCTACGCCACGAGCGCAGTTGGAACCTGGGTCTCGTGATGCGGATCGCCGCGCCCGGATCGCCCGAGCGCGGCCAGGTTTCTGTCCGACTTCCCCCGCTGCGACGCTGCCGCCGCGTCTGCCTCGCCCAACAGGGCGCTGCGACACGTACTGACTGATCTGGACGGCATTCATCGTCCTCGCGTCGGGCATCGTGGTCGGGCTAGTCCTCGTTCGCACCGGGGAGGGCTGCTGGTGCGAACAACGACGAGTCGGCCGAGCCGACGCGCTAACCCCGCCCCGTTTGAGCGGCCCGAGCCCCCGGCACGCCACGCCGCTACGGTGCGTCCGTGCAACGGGGTCTTGCACTCGGGCTGTGCGCGCTCCTGCTCGCCGTCGCGGCAGCGCCGGCGGGTGCGGCGACGCGCCCGGCCCCGCCGATCGCGGGCACGACGCTGGACGGCAAGCGGCTGGCGCTCAGCGACCTGCGCGGCAAGCCGGTGGTGATCAACGTCTGGTCCTCCTGGTGAAGCACCTGTAACAGCGAGGCGGTCGCCTACGCACGCTGGGTCGCCAAGCAGGGGAAGCGCTTTCACTTCCTGGGGCTCGACGCGGCCGACACACCGGATCGCGCGAGGGCGTTCATCCGGCGCTACGGCTGGACGTGGCCCTCGATCCAGGACCCGCGGCGGGCGCTCGCGCGCCGCTTCGGCGCGACCTACCAGCCCGCGTTCGTTCTGATCGACGCACGCGGCCGCTACGTCGCCGGCTTCCAGAGCGCCGGCACCGAGGCCCGCTGGAACGCGCTCGTCGCGCGGCTGCGCTAGAACGCTCACATGGCGAGGGAGACGATCCGCGACTGGGTCCGGTCGCTACGGATTGCCTCATTGCGTCGTATGGCGACAATGAGCGGGGCCGATGTTGCGAAGCCGGTATCTGACGGCCGCCGCGCTTGGGGGGGCGGGTGCGGCGGTGTACCTCGCGGTTGTCCGCGGCGCCCTCACGCTCGACCTCGGGGTGGGGCGGTCAGTTCGGACTCTAGGCCCGCTCTCGTGGAGCATCGCCGCTCCAGAGAGCTCGTATTCGAGGTGATCTCGGCTCCGTACCTCGGCAGGACGCCTCGAGCGCTCGAGCGCAAGCTGCGCGTGCTCGAACGAAGCGACGACATGGTTCTCGCTGAGCACTACACCCCTGTCGGCCCGTTCGTGACGACGACGCTCGAGACGGTTCGCTTCGAGCCGCCAGACACCGTCCACTTCCGACTGACACGCGGGCCGGTACCCCACGTCGTCGAGACGTTCGCTTTGCGCGAGACGGACGGCGGAACCGAGCTCGAGTACCGCGGCGAACTCGGCACCGACCTCTGGGCGGTCGGCCGTCTCTGGGGCGCAGCGGTCGCGCGCACGTGGGAGGCGACGGTCCGTGGCTCGCTGGAGGGGATCAAGGAGGAGGCAGAGCGACGAGCCGCGACGGGTCGTGCTCGGGCCGCGACGAGATGAGCGGGCACCACTACGAGCACTTCGACCTCTACGACGAGGCCGGGGACGACGAGCGCAAACTCGCGGCCGCCGGACGCCTTTGCTCGATGAGCCGCGCATCGGCGCGCGCGTGCGCAGGGTCGTCGTAGACCAGTGCGATCTTGACGGTTCTGCTCTCAGGCGCAATTCCGACGCTCACGAGACGAGCGAAGTGCTCTGGAAAAATCCCGGGACGACTTGTACCGCACTACGTCGTGACAAGTGAGGGGATCGCGCCGAGCTGCTGCATGAGCCCGAGCATGTCAGCCTCCACGCGGTGCTCGACGAGCTTGCCGTCGGCGAAGCGATCGAAGGCCAGTTCGGTGATGATGATCTCCTTGCCTGTCGGCGGCATGCCCATGAAAGTCGCCCGTGTGCGTGCCGGAGAAGCTGGCGCGCGAGAAGACGCGATCGCCGACCTCGTAGGTCTCGTCGAAGGTGTGCCTCCCGTCGCTGAAGGCCCGCATACATCATCTGGCCCACGCCCGCCCACTCCTCGACCCCCATCGTCGGATTGGCCCCGAAAACGGCGCTGAACTCGGGCGCAAAGCAATCCGCGGATCGAGGCAAAGTCTTTCTCGTCCATGAGCGGCGTGAAGATCCGGCGCAGTGTGTCAGCGTTGGACATAGCTCTCCTTCTTAGGCTGAGGGTGACGAC
>CAVVIL010000004.1:0-63875 GCA_963748255.1 uncultured Actinomycetes bacterium
TCGATGGACTACCAGGTCTTCCTGCTCAGCCGCATCCGCGAGCGCTACACCCAGACGGGCGACACCAATGCCGCGATCGTCTTCGGCATCGGCTCGACTGCCCGCCTCATCACCGGGGCCACCCTGATCATCATCGCCGTCTTCTGGGGGCTTCGCGATGGGCGACACGGATCGCGTTCCAGCAGATGGGCTTCGGTATCGCCGTCGCGCTTCTCGATCGACGCGACGATCGTGCGCTCCGTTCTCGTCCCGGCAACGATGAAGCTTCTGGGCAACCACAACTGGTACCTGCCCGTCTTGGCTCACCTGGCTGCCCGACGTCCACGTCGAGGGCGCCGAGCGGCCGCCGGCCACTGCCCGTTCGACCGCTCGGTGGCGGGGGGAGGTGGATGCGGGCGGACTCCTGGACGAAGCACGGCGGTACGTCCGCCGCAAGCGAATCTTCTTCGCGGCTCCTCGGGGAGGCAGGGCGGCGTAGCGGAGGAAGAACGCATCGAACTCCCGCCGATTGATCTGCCGAGCGGAACCCGCGGGTTCGGTTTGGTCGGGCTCGGCTAGCTTCGGTCCGGTTGGGTAGGGAACCTCGGCGCCTTACCCCGAAGCGGGCGGAGCGTGTGCAACTGGAGGCGGAGCAACACTCCCCAGACCACCGCGAACGCCAGATCCCACCGGCTAGCTCCGCGGCCCGTGACGCCTCGCCACGTCTAGGAGGAGCACGACGATGGCGGCCGCCAATGCCGCGTCCACCGTTGCCACAATCATCGGGGTGTTGACGAGGAAATGAACGAGCAGCCACCTCCGGCTGGGGCCGTCCAGCATGTAGGTGGCGATCACGCCTCGCTCGTCGTCGTGGTGGCCGGTGGTGAAGTAGCGTTCGAGCCCAGGTTCGATTTGCAGGTAAGCGTGCCGCACCCGGTTCATCGCAAGTACGAGGTCGAACTCCTCCGTGTTGATTTGCACCAGGCGCGCGTAGGTGGCGATGCCCAGGAAGAACACGACGGGGAGTAGCACCAGTGCGAGGGTCGTGGTCTGCGGTCCGAAGCCAGTCGCGTCGGCGAGTAGCGCTAAGGCGATGATCGAGGCTGACAGCGTCGTGAGGAAGACCGTTGCGCGGCTCATCGCCTCGTTCCAGATCAGCGATCTTGACGCGAGGAGGCTCCAGTGCTCCGCGGCCAAGATCGCGGCCGCGTGCGGGCCGAGCGCGGGGTCGCCCGCCCCGCCGGACACCGCGCCGCCAGAGGCGTCGCACGCCGCGGCTCCTTGCTATGCGCCTCCTGGTTTCGGATTCGGGTGGCTCTATGGTGGGCCTCCTCACTAGAAAGCCCGTCTGCCGGGACAAGTCGAACCTTCCGCCAGCAGCCTAAGGACCCCGCGGTCATACCAATTGGCATTGTCGGGCCAAGGCTCGGGCCGTCCGCAGGCTTGGCGGGCCGAACGCCGACACGAAGCGCTCTCTGAGCGGAATCTCGGGTTCGTGGCGAGGCACTTCATGCGCGCTAACGGCACCTCGATCAACCCATCGAGGTGGGGGTGGCCGCGACTGCCTGTTCCTCGCGCGTACGCGCGTGCGCGCGAGAGAAAGTGGTGGGCCTTCCGGCGCGGCCCCGGGATCAGGCCCACCACCATCGACTTATCCCGAAGGAGGTGGCCAAGACGCGGCGACACGCCGAGTCCGGGGTCGCGTGGAGTCGCTGATGGATAGAGCACTTCGCGCTGCGTGTCAGACGCTTCTCAGATCACGGACGCTCGATCCTCGGGCGGGCACCGGCAACTCCTCGCGTGCGTGCGAGCGATCCGACAAGCCGAGGCGTTCGAGACGAGTGCGCGGGCTCGCCGAGCCCTTGGTCGCGGGGAGCGGCCGGAGCCGGTGGGACTGATGTTGAGCCGTCCGCGCGCATCCTCGCGCTCGGCCACCGATGAGTTGTCGCTTTGTGATCGGTCCAGGAGACACGATTACCAACCGAAAGGGTGCATCATGGCGACCACGCTTGCCCTCCCCTCAGCGTACGGTCCTCTAACGGGACCGGATCGCGTTCGGCCCAGTGGGCCGCCTCTGATTCCGGACGACGTCCTAGCGCCTGCGCTCTTCGAGTTCTTCCGCGGTAGTCGCAGGGGGTCGGCTGAGTGGCGACGTTCGCGCTCATCCACGGAGGCGGCGGGAGCTCATGGGATTGGCACCTGGTTGCGCCTGAGCTGCGTGAGCACGGGCACGACCCAGTCGCCGTCGATCTTCCCAGCGAGGACAAGTCGGCCGGTTGGTCCGACTACGTCGACACGGTCGTCCAGGCAGTCGGCGACCGTAGCGACCTCGTCGTCGTCGGGCACTCGCTTGGCGGCTTCACGGCGCCGCTCGTCTGCGCGCGAGTTCCCGTCGAGCTCCTGGTCATGGTTGCGGCGATGATTCCCTCGCCAGGCGAGCTCTTCGCAGACTGGTGGACGAATGCGAGCTATGAGGAAAGCGGTTACGACGACGTCTTCTACCACGACGTTCCTCCCGAGTTGGCGGACGAGGCGAGGCGACGAGAACGGGGGGAGGACTCGAAGGCGCTGCAGGAGCCGTGGCCACTCGAGGATTGGCCGGGCACGCCCGCGAGGTACCTCCTCTGCCGTGACGACCGCATGTTCCCGCCCGCATGGGCGCGCCGGCACGCACGTGAGCGTCTCGGCATCGACCCTGACGAGATGGACGGCGGCCACTACATTGCGTTGAGCCGCCCCCGGGAGCTGGCCCGTCGGCTGGCGGCATACGCCGCAGGCATTCTATGACGCGGCTGTCGCGGGCGCCCCGTGCCCTGAACATCAGCGCCGGTCAGCGAAACAGCATGGAGATTCAAGCGGCGGTCCGTATCCAGGTGTTAGAGCACGGCATCGCGCCGAGGGAAGCCCTGACCGACTGCGCGCGCTGAGTGGGCAGTTCCTTGACGAGGACCAGTGTTCAGAAGCTTGTAATCGAGCCACCCTTGCTCACGGGGATGATGGCCGAACGTGCGGCGAGCATGATCGATATCTACATGCCATTCGCCGACCTCCGCATGGCGACCAGGCCCCATCGCCATGATCACCGCGAGGGGGTGGGTGCCCTCCTTTTCATCCGTCGACCACGACGACCTCGTACTGGTCGGCGGTGGGTGGGAAACCTGTGTCGAACTTGGCGTTGACGACTGCCAGTCGACTGCCGAAGCGGGCGGCGGTCGTGGGGAACTGGAACAGGTCGCTCGTGATGACCTCCTCAACAACTCCGGAGGCGAGGTGCGGGCTTAGCCGGATCCTTGTCACCTGGTTGTCGGCGTTCTGCACCGCCCAGAGCCGTCTGCCCTGGAGCACGATGCCGTCGACGTTCGGCACGCTCACTCCGGCGATGGTCGCGCTCTCACCGCTGGCCGGATCGACCGTGTAGAGGGATCCGTTGCCGGAATGAGCGACAACGAGGGTCTTGCCGTCTGGTGTCGCTTGGATGCCGTTGAGGTTGAAGTCCCCGCTCGTGTCGGCTGCAGGACCGCTGAGCGCCAGCGTGGTAAACGGCCCCGGGACGCCGGTCGCGCTGACGGGCACGAAGTACAGCTTGGCCTGCGCCGAATCGGTGAACCACGCGCCAGCAGTGGTGAGAGCCACGTCGTTGATGACGGTGGGTGGCGAGGCGAACTGGTAGGTGGCCACGGTGGCGCCGGTGCGAGTGTCGTAGACATACCCTTGTCCGGTGAAGCCACCGGCGACGAAGAGGAGGTCCTGGGCGACGTCGGCGGCCATGCCGAGGGCCATGCGCCCGGTGGGGGCGTCGACGAACAACTCCGCTGTGCCGCGTTGCACATCGCCACGGAAGATGTCGCCGCCGAACAGATCCCCGGCGTAGAACGTGGTACCGCGGCCGGCGGCGATTCCCTCGGCCGAGCTAGCACCCGGTAGCACGATGACCTCGGCTTGAGGGGCCGCGGCGGCAGACACTGCTAACGCGGACACCACGGCCACCAAGAGAAGTGGCACGACCGCCCTGCCGGCATGCGCCAACGACAAACGCCGCTTTGTGGTCTTAGCCATCGGAATCCTCCTCTTCAGGCAGATCCAGCGGACAGTCCATTATCGCTCGCCATCCCGAGCCGGCACAACGTCGACGGCGACCCGAACCCCACCGCGACCGCGTTTGCCCGTCTACTGACCAGTCGATGTCGACGGGTGCTCGGGTTTGCTCCCGGTCGCGACCCCGACCACCATCGCTCCGTCGAAGGGGGCGGGTACCGGGTCGACCTACGAGCAGGCGCTCGCGGCTGTCTCTGCGCTGGATGCCGCCGCTTGATAGGCGTCGGCCGTGTCGTTGTTGTCGGCCAGCGCTTGCGTCGCTGCGAGCGAGGCGTCGGCGCATAGCTCGGCTTGCGCAGCCTCCGCGCGGGCTTGGTCCGCCTCGGCTCGGGCCAGCTCGCGCTCGGCGCGCGCCTGCTCGATTTCGCTTTGCGCCTCGTCGACCGCCGCTTGCGCTTCTGCCACGCTCTGCTCGGCTTCGGCGGCGGCTTGCTCCGCCTCCTCCACGTCCTCGTCGCTGACGACCACGACGCCGGCGACGTCGGCGAGCGCCGCGTCGATGCGCATACGGGCATCGGCGATGCGACTCTCGGCCTCGGCCGAGGCGGACTCGGCCGCCGCGGTCTGGGCTTCGAGCTGCTGCTCGGTGTCGTTCAAGTCGTCGTTGAGCAGGAGCGCCCAGACGCCGAGGCCGATCGCGGCGGCGATGGCGACGCCGGCGAGGATCATCCACCCCACCGGGCGCTTCCGCTTTGTGCCTTCACCCTGCGGCGGCACGTCGGGCGTCCCGGCCGCAGGCTGATCGGGCGGTGTGAAGTCGGTCGTCATGTCGCCTCCCGGGTCTGATGGCGCTTCCGGCGCCATTACATCGCGGAGCCGTCAGCGTGCGTCGGCGTGATCCGCCACGAATCTGACACACGGCCGGCGTCGAGACCGCAGGGATCGTCCGCTTGGAGCCCTACAGGTTCCAGCGCAGCGGCTGGATTGTAGGGCGTCTCTACACCAAGAGGAGCTGAAAGCCGAGCATGAGCGCAAAGGCAGTACCGCCGACGAAGGCGACGATCCTTGGCGGAGTCGTTTCGAGCGCCTCGGGGAGCAGTTCCCCGAGCACCATCCACACCATGGCACCTGCCGCGAATCCCAGCGCGGCGGGGAGGATCGATTCGAAGGCGTCGACGAACAGGAACGCGGGAACCGCGAGAAGTGGTTGAGGCAGGCTCGAGAAGATGCTCCACCCAGCCGCTGCCCTGACGGAGGCGCCACGAGGAACGAGGACGAGGCTGATGGCGAGGCCCTCGGGAATGTTGTGCACCGCGATCGCGATCGCGATCAGCAGACCGAGCGTCGATCCGTCCGCGAACGCCGCTCCGACGGCGATTCCTTCGGCAGCGGAGTGCACTGTCATGACGCCGACGACCAGCAGCGCCCGCCGCGCGTCCTCGCCTCTCAACGATCCCATCGTGTGTCCGTGGTCGTGCTCGAGGTAGCGCTGCGTCACGAGCACGAAGCAGACGCCGAGCGCGCCGCCCACGGCGGTGAGCCAGGGGCTGCGAGCGAGGCCCTCCAGAGAGAGACTCACGCTTGCCGCGAGCATCACACCAGCCGCGATCGCATTCGATGCTCCCAGCACGAACCGGCCGCGGGAGCGGGCGACGAGAAGCGGCAGGGCGCCGATCCCGGTCGCCACTGCCGTCACGAGGGCAGCCAGGAAGACCGTGACGACGTTTGGCTCCGACAAGTCGGTCAGTCTGCCCGTCGAATCGTCCGGCTTCGGGTCGGCGAAGACGCTCCCAGCGCACGGAACGCGATCCTCGGCGTAATGCGCCTCGTGCTTGTCTTCAACACGTCAGCCGACGTGGCGGGGAAAGCCCTCGGTGGTCGGAAGACGCCGCGGCTGCGCATTCGACGGCGACATGCAGGGGCGAGGGCTAGCGACGCGGCCGAGAAGACGAGCACGTCCGTGGGTGCCGATCGGAGCAGCCTCGGTCCGTTCGCCAGCCCCGCACCATCTGCTCCTATCGATCGCTGCTCTTCCTCTGAGAACCAAGGCCGTACTTCGCGACAGCCCACGTGCCGATCGAGGCGAAGAGCGCGACGGCGATCCCCGAAGGAATGGTCGTCGTGTTCGTGCCGCTACCGGTCGTGGAAACGAAGTCCGGCCCCCAGACCGCGCTGCAGGTGACGGCGATCCACATCGCCGCGATCGCCAGCGAGGCCCACATCTCGCGGACGCGGAGCAGCTCGAGCCAGCTGTGCTCACGCGTCGACCGAGCAGGTGGATGTGAGAGGCTCGACATGACACACCTCCTTTCTGGATCGAGGCTGGCAGGTCGGCGACCAGCAGGCATCCGCGGCGAGACCGGTAGGGCTGCCTGAAAGTACGTATCGCGGCGACAGCCGCCTGTCGCCAGGCGCGGCTCGTCATGCGGGCTGGAGCCGTCATCACGTGGCGCGAACGGCTACGCGCAAAGCTCGAGGCGGCCGCCGAAGCGCACCCACCGCGCTTCCGCGTCGACGCCAGCGCCGGCCGCACAGCCGACGGTGACTCCGACGCACTCGGGTTGAGCTCCAGCGGCTCGGACTCGGCGATCACCGGCATACGCTGTCGCGCGTTCCTCTTCTTCGTCTGATGCCGCTGGAGTCCGCGAGGGGGGAGGCTAGCCGGGTCGCTGCCTCGCGCGTGCGCGCGAGAGAAAGAGGTGGGCGTTCGCGACGAGGGCGATCCCGCCCGCGCCCGGTGCACACCTCGATCGTCACCTGCCCGGAGCCCGAGTTCCCAGAGGATCCAGCGGAGGTCACGTCGAGGCCGTGATGCCGAACGGCACGCGGCAGATGTCGAAGCGGAGGAGGCGTCCGCAGGTTCGTGCCGGACTGGACGCAGCCGCCGGAGCGCGATTAGGCTGCCCGGCATTACCCAGTGCCGAGGGGAGGCATGGAATGACGCTGACCGACCGACGCGAGTTCCTGCGACGCACGGGACTCTCGGTGGCAGGGCTCATGGCGCTGAGTGGGCCGCTGCAGGGCATCTTCGCGCGCGGGGCGCTTGCCTCGGGCTCCACAGGCGTGGCGCCGAACAACGGAGGCTACGGGCCGATCGGCCCGTTGCCGGACCAGACCGACGGCGTCGTCCGCCTGCACCTGCCCGAGGGGTTCGAGTACCGCAGCTTCACGCCGACCGGCACGCCGACGAGCGACGGAGTGCTCACGCCGGGCCGCCACGACGGCATGGCCGCCTTCTCAGCCGGCCCGAGCCGGTACCGACTCGTCCGCAACCACGAGGTCAACGGACCCGTCGGCGCCTTCGGCAACGCCGCCAAGGCCTACGACGGGAAGGCCGGTGGCGGCACCGTCACGCTCGAGGTCAACCAGCACGCGACGAAGGTCGAGTCCTGGGTGAGCTGCAACGGCACGCAGATGAACTGCGCCGGCGGGGCGACCCCGTGGGGCAGTTGGCTCACGTGTGAGGAGACGGTCAACGGCCCCGACGTCGGCAACGACTTCACGGGCGGCAACAACAGCCTGCTCGAGCAGAAGCACGGGTATGTCTTCGAGGTCCCGTCCTCCTGGAACGCGGGCGAGCACGTCAAGCCGGTGCCGATCCGCTCCGCCGGCCGGTTCGCGCACGAGGCGGTCGACATCGACCCCTGGACGGGGATCCTCTACATGACCGAGGACAACTTCGACTTCCCGTCGGGCTTCTACCGGTACACAGCTCCGGAGAACCCGCTGACGGCCAAGCGTCTGACCGACGGCGGGACGCTGGAGATGCTCAAGATCGAGGGCACCCCCGGCGCGGTGCTCGACAAGGGCCAGACGCCCGGCGTGACATACGGCGTCGAGTGGGTGACGATCGACGACCCCGACCCGACGTTCGCGCCGGGCACCACGAACAACCAGGCGATCGTGGCCGTCGGCGACCAGGGGCGCGCGCAGGGCGCGGCGACGTTCAGCCGCCTCGAGGGCATCTTCTCCGACGAGGGCAAGGTCTACCTCGTCTCCACCCAGGGCGGCGACACGCCTGCCGGCGAGCCGCCGCCGGCCGGCTACGGCGACGGCTTCGGCCAGCTGTGGGTCTACGACACGCGCGAGGGGACGCTCACGCTGCTGTTCGAGTCGCCCAGCCGCACCGTGCTCGAGTTGCCCGACAACCTCTGCATCAGCCCGCGCAAGTGCTCGCTGCTCTGCGAGGACGGGCCGACGGAGAACCTCCTGCGCGGCATCACGCCGGACGGTGAGATCTTCGACTTCGCGCTCAACGCGATCGCAGGCCGGGGACAGGAGGAGTTCGCGGGCTCGACGTTCACGCCCGACGGCAAGGTCCTGTTCGTGAACATCCAGGCGAGCAGCGGCATCACGTTCGCGATCTGGGGGCCGTGGAGGCGCGGGGTGCTGTAGCCCAACGACCGAGTCCTCGAGGTTGATGACCGTTCTGCTCGTCCGGTGGGGACACTCGTCGCGACAGGCAGATGACGCCTCCCGACAACGCCGACTGGCTTCGCGTCGATCTGAATGCGCCGCAGGGCGCAAGACGACGATGCGAGCGGGCCGCCCCGAGAGCGGTGGAACTGCGTTGTAGCGTCACGGGCTGATGCCTCGAGAACCCTCGGAAGGGAGCCTCTGATGGGGTCGGATTCCTACTTCAGTTCACCGAACGAGCAACGCGCTACACGCCCTGGGCGCTTCGTGAGGGTCGCCGAGCTTCCGGAGCTGAACGTCGCAGCGGGGCTGGTTCTCCAGCCGCTTCTGGGAAGCGGTCTGATGGTCAGCTTTGCTCGGTATGAGCCCGGCGCGGAGGCTCCTCTGCATGCGCATGAAGAGGAGCAGGTCTTCGTGGTTGTCGACGGCGAGTTCGACGTGACGCTCGGTGAGGAGACGCGGCGGCTGAGCGTCGGTGAGGCGGCGGTCATTCCAGCCTGGGTTCCGCATCGCGTGAGGGCAAGCGACGCCGGGCCCGCGACACAGATCGACGTGTTCTGTCCACCTCGCGAAGGCTTGCTCCGACTCCTCGAGCAGGTCCGATAGAGAGGCCCATGCTCTGGCGAGCAGCCTTGGTCTCGTGGCTCGTGATCATTGCCGGTCTGGCGCTGGTGTTCGCGTACTCGGACGTCGACCAGCTCTTCAACCTGGGTCTTGCGCTCACAGTCCTCGGCCCGCTGATCGCGCTTGGCGTGGTGATTTGGCAGCGAACGCCCGAGGCGGTCTTCATGTTCCTCCTTGCGTTGGTCGCACCGGTTGCCCTTGCGGGTTTCATCTACCTGGCCCTGATGAGGAACGCGTACTAACGCGTTCTCTGCGCCGCGCAGGGAGTTTCTCGCGCATCCGTCGATTGATCCGATCGTGTCAACGACAGAGCCGCCGCCTGCACCTAGCGTGGCCCACGCGAGCTCGATGCAGGAGTACCCCGCGTCACAGGGCGGGAGTGTCCGGGGGGTCCATGGCGGCAGCCCGCTGCGGCCTCCTGCGCCGGTTCGCGTTCCATGCGCGAGAGGCACCGCTCCCTCCCCCAGCGGGTCTCTCGCGCTTGCACGATTCTCTCGAGGGGTGGTCTCGGAGGATCGGTGGTGGTCGCGGCCGGCGAAGCAAGCCGTCTGGCGCGGGTGGCGTCGTCGGCGTTGGTCGCTCTCGGTCGGCGTGGTCTGACGCGAATCTGACGCGGCGGTCACTGCTGCGTGACCTAACCTCCTCGCGAGATGGCCGTGAGGATCGACGACGTCCGCGCTCTGACCGCGGGGTTGCCGCGGTCGTACGAGGTCCTCGTCCGGGGACGGATCAAGTTCCGCGTCGGACGGATCGTGTATCTCGCGTTCTCGCGTGACGAGACGCTGATGGGCTTCGCCTTCCCAAAGGAGGAGCGCGAAGCTGCGCTCGAGACATACCCGGACAGGTTTCTGCGGCCCGAGCCGTCCGACATGCGCTACCAGTGGCTGGTCGTTCGCCTGGACGCGATCGACAAGGACGAGCTCCGCGAGCTCGTCTTCGATGCCTGGCGCATGGTTGTGCCGAAGAAGCTCGCTTCGCTCTCCGACGATGAGCTCCGGCAGCTGGGAGTGGCGTAGCCGGGTCGGCGCGGCGGAGTCGCACAGGCGCCTCAGCGCTGCCGTCTGAGCAACGGCGGCTGTGAGATTCGCAGGGCACCCACGGACCGTCTGCCTAACTCCTGGCCGACGCGCGTCTAGCTGTCAGCGTTAGCTGTGCGGCCCGCGTCACGGCGCCGTCTGCACGCCCGTGCGGTGTGGGCCCGTTTCCAAGGTGGCTAGAGCTCGCGTGCGCGAATTGGACTGTGTTTGCCCTGTTCGATCCCCGTTACAACCGCCCTCACGAGAGGGTGCTCAGCCGAGTGCGGACGGAAATCGGCGGGTGGAGCGAGTTCTATCTCGTCGCCCACCTGAGGCAACTGCTCGGCCAGATACTCGAAGCCGTAGTTGAGCGCTCCGCCTTTGCGCAACAACAAGACGGAGTAGATTTGCTGCTCGGTCATCAACCCGACCTTTCATAGCCTTTTCGGTGGGCGGTGAAGTAGTCGCCAGATGATCCGTTCGCGACGAGTCATCGGCCGTGCGTCGTCTTGCCGTGTATCGACGGGCAAGAGCGGACTAACGAAGAGTCCGTCCCGCGTCTTGGTGATCCGGACGGAGTACTGGCCTTTCGTCCTGGGGTGCCACGTTCGCTCGGCCTGGTGTTTCATGCCCCCTCGTGTTCGGTCGCGCATGAGCCCTCGATGGCTCGCGAGCTCCGGGCGCCCTCCACCGCCTGCCGCCATCAGACGCCGATTCCCCTCGTCTTCCTCGGCGGTGTGGCATCACCGAAGCTCGCGATCGATCCAAACCTTCCCAGCAGTCGATTCGCCAAACCCGACGCCGCGGCCTACTGCGGTTCGGCGCAAGGGGTAAGGCTCGCGTGCCGGGACGCGATTTACGCACCAGAGGGCCGGGCGGAGCGTTTCGACCCGGACGGCGTTCGCATGCAGCGCCGGGGCATCCCTGGGCCGGGGCGAGCCGACTACCCTTCTCCGATGGTGGTGGCGGCGTGACCGGCTGGGAGACATCGGAGCGGTTGCTCGAGTCAGGCGGCTTCGAGTCGCGCCAGCGGGTGCTCGTGGCGGAGCCCGTGGTCGAGGCGTCCGAGGCCGGCGCCCGCACGCTCGGTGTCACCTACTGGCAGGCGGTCGACCGCTTCACCCGCGGAGGCGTCCGCGCGAGCTGGACGGGCGGCGGAGGCAGGTTGAAGCTGCTCGGCGGTGCGACGCTGCTCACCTTCGGGCCGCCGGAGCTCTCGTTCGACGGCGGGCTGGTCAGCTGCCGGCACGCGATCCAGGGTGGACTGCTCGCGCTGCGAGCCGGCGGCTCCGTCACCCTCGCACAGCAACCCGAGGGCGACCAGCAGGAGCTGAGCGTCACGGTCGAGGAGTACCTGCCGCGGCTCGCCGCCCGCGCGGGCGCGCCGCATTGGACCGGGATGCTCTATGCGAAAGGGCAAAGCCCCTTCCATGCCGCGGTCAGCCGCCGCTACTTCGAGCTCCTGCTGCGGAGCCGGGACTCGTGAACGTCACCGTCTTCGGCGCAACCGGCGTCGTCGGCCGGGCGCTCGTGCCCCTGCTGGCCGAGCACGAGTTGACCGCGGTCTCGCGCACCGCGCGTGACGAGCCCGGCGCCCGCTGGGTGGTCGCCGACGCGGCGAGCGGCGATGGCGTCGCCGCGGCCCTGGAAGGTGCGGACGTCGTCTACTACCTCGTCCACTCGCTCGGCGCGCGCGACTTCGAGGAGCAGGATCGCGTGGCGGCGGAGACGGTCGCGCGCGAGGCAGCGAACGCAGGTGTGCGGCAGATCGTCTACCTCGGCGGGCTCGGCGCCGACGGGCCCGACGCGTCGCCGCACCTGCGCAGCCGCCGCGAGACCGGACAGCGGCTCGCCTCCGCGGGCGTCCCGGTGACGACGCTGCGCGCGGCCATGATCATCGGCAAGGGGAGCGCCGCCTTCGAGACGATCCTCGGCCTGGTCAAGCGGCTGCCGGTCATGGTGACGCCGAGCTGGGTCTCGACCCCGACGCAGCCGATCGCGCTCGACGACGTCGCCCGCTACTTGGACGGCGTCTGCGGCAACGAGGCCGCGTACGGCGAGGCCTACGACACGGGCGGGCCGGAGGTGATGACGTACCGGCAGATGATCGAGCGGATCGCCGCCCTGCTCGGCCGGAAGCCGGCCATCGTCGAGGTCCCGGTGCTGACGCCGTACCTCTCCTCGCTCTGGCTCAACCTCGTCACGCCGGTGAACGCGTCGGTCGCGCGACCGCTCGTCGAAGGACTGCGCAATCCCACGATCGCGCGCGAAGAGCGGATCCGGAAGCTGCTGCCGCTCGAGCTCACCCCGTTCGACGAAGCCGCGCGACGAGCGCTCGCGTGAGCTGCGCGGGCGCCCTCGCGTGCGCGTGCCCGTGAGAGAAGGTGGTGGAGGCCCGGAGGGGAGAACGCGAGCTGCTGCCGCCACCCCGGTCCGGCGTCCTGGCTTCGGGTAGGACCCGAACGACGGCCCGGCGAAACTGGACGCGCTGAGGTCGTCGCCCGATTTCCCGCGGGCTAGTGTTGGTTCGTGGCGGCACAGGTCGTCCGGATCTCGATCGCTCCTGTGAAGTCACTCGGGCTCGTCCACCCGAAGAGCGTTGACGTCCGGTCCAACGGAGTACAGGGGGATCGCCGCTTCTGGCTCGTTGATGCGGACGGGCGACTCTTCAACAACAAGCGGAACGGGCCGATGGTGACGATCCAGCCCGCGTGGGATGAAGCAACCCAGCAGCTCTCGTTGAGGTTTCCGGACGGTACGCAGGTGGCCGACCGGGTCGAGCTCGGGGAGCCCGTCGCCGTGGAGCTCTACGGACGCCCACATGCGTCCCGTCGCGTCGTCGGGCCTTGGGAGGAGGCGATCTCACGATCCGTCGGCCGACCGCTCACCCTGCTCTGGTCCGAGAACCACGCGACGGATCGCGGCCACGTCGGAGGCACCGTCTCGCTGGTCTCGCGCGGCTCGCTCGAGCGCCTGCGCGCGGAAGCCGGCGTGGAGACTCCGATCGACGGTCGACGCTTCCGGATGATGTTCGAGATCGATGGCCTGCCAGCTCACGCCGAAGACGAGTGGATCGGGTCGCCGGTACAGCTCGGTGACGCTGAGATCGTCGTCAATGGAGACGTCGGGCGGTGCGTGGTGACCTCACACGACCCCGACCGTGGCGTCACCGACCTTGACACGCTCGGAACCCTGGCGCTCTACAGGCGCGAGGGCCAGACCGAGCCGCTGCCTTTCGGCGTCTACGGCGGCGTCACCACACCCGGACGTGTGAGCGTCGGCGACACCGTGTCTGTCCGTTCCTCAGATGTTCGTCCGTGAGCCTGATCCGAGGAACATCTGCAGGCGGAGGCGTACGCGTTCGGCCCATCCGTCTCGATCCGGTAGGTCGAGCGAAACGGCGAAGCGTCGGACGTTCACAGCGCGGCAGACCCACCCGAGCCGCAGCGCGGTGGCGTGCGCCGCTTGGAGCTCGTCGTCCCCGGCGAACGACGCGAACGACGAGAGATAGGCGTCGCGGAAGGGCGTCACGTCGACCGAGCCCTCGATGTCATCGAGCCCCCAGGCAAGCTGGCCCTCGAGCGTGACGGACATGCTGAAGAACGGGTGTGAGACGCACGAGTCGCCCCAGTCGAAGAACAGGTAGCGCCCCTCACGCACGAACACCTGCGCGTCGTGGAGGTCGTCGTGCTGGATGGTCTCGGGGATCGCGACCGTGCTGAGCTCTCGACACATCTGTGCGACGTTCGGCACGTGCGCCCGCAGCCGATCGCGCTCACTGGCCGGCACGCCTTCCAACTCCTCGATCAGCTGCTCGTACTGCCCGGGAAGGACGGCGAGGCGTCGATCGGGGGCACCGAGCGCGACCAGCTCGTCGGCGCTGCTCGCCGTGCTGAGCTGGAGCTCACCGTACAGCGGCAGCACCTCGAGCCACCGCCCGAGGTCGCGCTCGCGCTCGACCAACTCGCGGAGGCGCTCGCCCCCGTCACCCATCAGCATCCAGCCCCGTTCGAGATCCACGGCGACGAGCTCCGGCACGAGATCGGGGCGTGTGCGAGCCAGCAACCCGACGATGCCCGCCTCATACGCCAGAGCGGGAGCATTGGCCTTGAACCACAGATCGCCACCCGACGTCGACACACGCAGAACCGTCGACCAAGGACGCACGTGCGGCTGTTCGATGCCGCCGATCGGCCGCAGGTCGAGCGCATCCAGACGCTCACGAATCCACAGATGCGCCTCGGCGAGCCACCGCGGGTCGGTCCAATGCGACACGCCCGAGACCGTAATCCAGGGTCATTCTCCATGACACCGTCGGCCGCGTCGGGACGCAATTTCACGGGTGATGACGCCGACGCGCTCGGTCAGCAGTCGACGGGTCGGAGCTTCACGCGTTAGCCACCTGTTAGCGACCTAGTTGCAACCTGTCCTCGTCGTCATGCGAGGAAAAGGGGGAGCCTGATGCAGCACCTGTTCAGCGCCACGAGCTGGAGCCGAGCCGTTCGGCTCGCAGCCGCGGCGGCCTGCGTGGCGGTCGCGCTCGGGGCAACTGATGCGGCGGCCGACGACCCGGAGTCCTGTTACACGATCGAGCTGAGCGCGCTGACCGGGCCGCAGGGGGCCGATCTCACACTCGACATCGCAGCTGCCTCGGGCTGCGCAGGTGTCGAGACGCTCAAGAAGGTCCAGCTGAAGACGTATGCCGGCGACGGCTCGCTGGACGACGTTCGCAACCTCCAGGACGTGCCGGCTCCCGGCGGAAGGGCACACATCGAGCTCGGGAAGCTGGAGCGTCAGCGGCGAATCGAAGCGGACGTCCTCGTTCAGACCGGGACGCCGTCGCGGACCAACGTGCTGCGGGGCGAGACGACCACGCTCCTCCGCCCAGACCTCGTGGTCGCTGCGGTGCACGCACCGCTGCAGACGCTGACGACGCGGCAGATCGACGTGCAGGCGGAGATCGCCGAGCTGAACGGCGACAGCGCGGCTGGCGCGACGGTGACGCTCTTGTGGGGCCCGACACCTCTCAAGACGGAGTCGGTGACGGTGACGGCCGGGGGCCGAGCCTCGGTGTCGTTCGCGAACGTCGAGCTCACGACCCCGGTCCCGACCGAGCTCACCGTGCTCGTCAGCGGCTCGTCGCCCGCGGAGACCGACGAGACGAACAACTCCCGCAGCGCAACCGTCGACGTGACGGAGCACGAGCTCGCACGTTCACGCCTACTCGTCGACGGCCTCGGCGGCTACGGGACGCAGTTCAATCAACACGTCTTTGCCCCGGTCACGCCGGCGCCGCCGGCAACGCTCCCCGATCTCGAAGCGAAGGTAAAGGCGCTCGAACCGCACCTCGTACGCATCTTCTACAACGTCGGGCAAGAAGCCGACGCAGCCAACATGGCCTCCTTCGTCGAGACGGTTCAGCTCGCTCAGGACTCCGGGGCGACGATCAACATCACGTACCAGACAGCGACCGCGGCGAGGTTGCAGCCGGCGCTCTTCATGGGCCGATTCGCCGCGATTCTCGAAGACCTCGTCAAAGCGCGAGGCCTTACGAATGTCCGCTGGGTGACGCTGCAGAACGAGCCGAACACACCCGGCTTTCAGATCACGACAGACCAGTACAACGCCCTGCACCGGGCGCTCCACGCGGAGCTCCTTGCACGCGGCCTCCGCACCCAGATCGGGCTGATGGGCGGCGATCTGGTGGAGAGCTCGGGCTTGCGTGACCAGCGCATCTGGTTCCAGTACATGGCGCACAACATGAACGACATCCTCGATGCGTACTCGGTGCACATCTACTGGAACTACTGGGACACCCCGAGGATGGAGTTCCGGCTCAGGGACGTCCGCCAGATCGTCAACGAGGAGCTTCCCGCCGACGCGCGGAAGCCTCTGTTCGTGACGGAATTCGGTGTCCGCGGGAACCTGAGCTTCCCAGGCAAGCCCTCGTTCCAGCCGGGCTACTGGGAGGACGGTACGCAGATGTCACGGACGAACATCGAGGCCTTTCAGATGCTGTGGTTCAACATCGTGTCGGCGCAGCTCGGCTTCAGCGGCACTGTGAAATGGGATGCGTACTGGGGCAAGTACGCTGCCGACTACAACGCATCCTGGTGGCTCATCGGCCCGGCCGAGGAGGGGTGGCCGCTGATGCCCGCGTACCACGCGCTGCGCCTATTGCTGCAAACGACGGAGCGGGGCTGGCAAGTCGTCGGCATCGACCCGTGGGCCGACGACGACTGGAAGCTCGACGCGGAGGGCCGGCCCTATGATCAGCCCGAGAAGGAGGTCGCCGCGTTCGCAGGCCCGAACGGCGCGCTGACGCTACTGGGGCTCGACAGCCACGGGCGCGCACTCAACGCGGCCGTCGCGGACCTGCCGGCATACAGCATCGGCGGGCTCCCGCCGTACACCAGCTTCAACCTCGTCTCCTGGAACGCCGCCGGGCAACGGCGAGAACGCCATCACCGGCACGCTCACCACGAACGCCGCTGGTGTCGCGCGGTTCGAAGTGCCGCTGCATGCGGCGTTCGCGCTGACGACGGTTCCTGTCGGCTGAAGTCACTCTCGCAGCGAAGGCGGAAGGGCTTGCGGAGCGCCCTTCCGCTTCGCGTTCCTCGACAACTGCCCCACCTACCGCGAGGCGGCCGGCCGGGCGCTGTCGCTCACGACCCGCGGGCGCTCCCGGGCCGCAACTCCTTCTCCCAGGTGGCGAAGCGCGGGTGTGCGGTCATGCCGACGCGCTCGTAGAGGCGCGTGGCGCCCGTCAGCGAGTCTGAGTCGACGTGGAGGTCGCAGCCTCGCTTGCCACGGTCGAGCAGCGTGCGGAAGGCGTGCCTCAGCAGCGCCTCGGCGATCCCTTTGCCGCGGTAGGGACGACGCGTCCCGAGCGCCGCGACGTAACCGCGCGCCGGGTCCTCCTCCGCGTCGGGCCACGCGAACAGGTACCCGGCAACGACCGGCCCGTCCCGCGCGAGGAACGACAACTCCTTGTCGAACCGCGGCGTGTCGATGAGCCAGTGCCGGAACTCTTCGGGCGTCTCCTCCGTCTCGCCCCAATGGTCGGCAAAGGCTTCGTGGTGCGCGTCGAACGCGGCGGCCACGTCGAGCTCGGGGTCGAGCTGGTCGATGCGGATGCCTGCCGGCACGTCCGGGGCCGGCAGGACACCTGCGAAGTCGACCCGCATCAGCTGGAAACGGCGGATCTCGTGGTAGCCGGCTGCCACGAGCAGCGCCCCGACGGCGGGCTCGTCGGCAAGCGCGCCCGCGTGGATCACGACACGCGCGCCGGCCGGGGCGAGCTCGAGGAACCGGTGCGCTCGCCGCTCGGTCTCGGCGAGGACCCAGGCGCCCACACCGCGCCCGTGCCAGGCAAGCCCGACGACCCCGAGCGCGAAGACCTCGACGTGCGGCGGGCCGCAGACGACCGAGAGCCAGGCGCAGATCTCCCCGCCGGGCGCCTCGACGACCCCGACGTCGCGCTCGCGGTCGACGACCGGGTTGCTCCAGTGCCGGAGCAGCTGGTCTGTCGACCAGATCGGCGTGCCGAGGTGGACACGCGCCTCCTCATTGACGAGCTCGGCCGCACGCTCGGCATCCTCGTCGCGGGCCGACCGCAGGCTGAAGCCTTCCGGGAGGCTCACGCCGTCCCCATCGCCGACATCAACAAGACAGGACTCCCAAGAGCTTGCACCGTCCGTGCGCTAGGACTCTGGCATGTCCCTGTCCCGATCGCCAGCGCGCCCACCTCGGCCGCAGTGGACTGGATAACCGCTGAGGCAGTCGGTGGTTCCCGACGAGATCGGTGGCGGGCGGATGGGAGGATGACGACAATGGACGCTGCCCAGCCGAGTCTGGTGGTCGTGGACGGGGACGAGCGAGAGTTGACGCGTACGGCGGCGGAGTTGCGCCGGCGCTACGGCAGCGACTATCGGATCGTGGCCGAGTCATCTGCGGTGGTCGCACTGGCTCGCCTCGAAGCGATGGTGGCCACGGGCGAGGCGGTTGCCGTCGTCCTGGCGGATCAGTGGCTTCCTGAGCTAACGGGGGAGGAGCTTCTCGCGCGGGTGCGGGATCTGCATCCACACGCCAAGCGCGCGCTGCTCGTGCCGTGGGGAGCCTGGGCCGACCCTCCCACCGCCGCGGCGATCCACCGGGCTATCGCGCTCGGCCACACCGACTACTACGTCCTGAAGCCATGGCGATCGCCTGACGAGCTCTTTCATCGCACGATCGCGGAATTCCTCCATGAGTGGTCGCGGATTGCGGCCCCGGGTCCGAGTCCGATCGTGCTCATCGGGGAGCGCTGGTCGTCGCGTGCCCACGAGCTGCGGAGCCTGCTGATGCGGAACGGTGTTCCGCATGTGACCCATGAGAGCGACTCCGACGAGGGACGCCGCCTGCTCGAGAAGGCGGGCCTCACGGGATCTGCGCTGCCGGTCGTCATCTCGAGCGAGGGACTGGCTGTTGTCGATCCCACGAACGCCGAGCTCGCGGCGTCCCATGGGATGAGTACGGAGCTCGACGCAGATGCCGACTTCGACGTCGTTGTCGTCGGCGCCGGCCCGGCGGGCCTGGCGGCTGCGGTGTATGCGTCCTCCGAGGGTCTGAGCACACTGGTGGTCGAAAGAGAGTCGATCGGCGGGCAGTCCGGCTCGAGCTCTCTCATCCGGAACTACCCCGGTTTTCCGCGCGGCGTCAGTGGCGCGGAGCTCGCTCAGCGCGCCTTCCAGCAAGCCTGGGTGTTCGGCACGCGCTTTCTGCTGACGAGGGAGGTCGTGGGTCTCCGGCAGGAGGGCGAGCGATTCGCCGTCTCGCTCTCGAATGGACGCTCGACCACGAGCCCGCAGCGTGATCCTCGCGACAGGCGCGGCGTACCGCCGGCTGGGGATCCCCACGGTCGACACGTTCATCGGCACCGGAGTGTTCTACGGCGGCTCCGTCTCCGAGGGCAAGGCCTTGGCCGGAGAGGACGTCTACGTCGTCGGCGGCGGCAACTCGGCCGGGCAGGCGGCGATGCATCTCTCGCGGTACGCCCGCCGTGTGACCCTGCTCGTCCGCGGCCCCTCGCTCGAGAGCACGATGTCGAGCTATCTGATCGAGACCCTTGTCGCTGCGCCGAACATCGAGATTCGTGTCCACACCGATGTGGCCGGCGGCGAGGGTCGAGGCCGCCTCGAACGCGTCGTCCTTCGTGACAGACGATCGGGCGCCGAGTCGACCGTGCCGGCGGCTGCGCTCTTCGTGCTCATCGGAGCACACCCCCATACGGACTGGCTCCCGGCCGAGATCGAATGCGACGAGCGCGGCTACGTCCTGACGGGCAGCGACGTCGCCGATTCAGGCGTCTCTCCGCTCGAGACGAGCCTCCGAGGCGTGTTCGCGGTCGGCGACGTACGTCACGATTCGAGCAAGCGAGTCGCATCCGCAGTCGGCGAGGGCTCGGTCGCCGTCCAGCACGTCCATCGGTATCTCGCAGCAGCGCGCGGGTGAGTGCGGCCACCTGAACGCCTGGTGCGACACGTCATGCGGACGCATCGCTCGCTCTGCCCGCTCACTGTTGACTCGGCCGCCGCCGCGCGTCGAGCCAGAGCGCGCTCAGCTCGAGGTCGGCAGCGCGTGCAGGAGATACGCCTCGACGACGTCCTGCTTTCCCTTGACGCGCAGTTCCGGCAGCGCCTCGACGAGGCTGCCTTCGGGTAGCGCGCGCCGGGTCTCGGCGCCGATCAGCACACCGCCCTCCGGCGCCTCGCTTTCGAGCCGCGAGGCCGTGTTCACGGTGTCGCCGACGACAACGTATGCGACGAATCCGTCGCCGCCCATCTCGCGGACCACCGCTTCACCGCTGTTGACGCCAACGCGCAGCCGAGGCCATCCCGGATTGGCGTCGGCCACGGCGGTCAGCTCTCGCTGGAGGGCCAGCGCCGCGCCGGCAGCGCGCACTGCGTGGTCGGGCTCGTTCCCGCGCGTGTTGAACGTCGCCATCATGCCGTCGCCGATGAACTTCTCCAGCTCGCCGCCGAATCCGCGCGTGATCAGCGGCGCCGCCTTGGCGTAATAGGTGTTGAGCACATTCGCGACGTCCGCCGGGTTCGCGCGCTCGGCGAACGCGGTGAACCCGGCCAGGTCGCTGAACAGGACACTGACGGACTGGACGCGCTCGCGCGTGGTCGGCAGGTACAGGCCGCGGAAGCGCTCGTCCTGCCACTGGCGGCGTGCGGCATAGCTGATCACCGCGTAGGCGGTGACGATCAGCGCGTGCCACTCCCACCAGCTCGCATGCCAGGCGCGTTCGCCGGTCAGCGCCACCCCGATCATCGCCTCTGCGAGCAGGATGAAGCAGGCGATCACGCTCGCCGGCAGGAGACTGAGCCGCCCGCGGTAGACGTACCAATATCGAGCCGCGGCGACGGCATAGGCGACGGCACCGAACCCGGCCAGCACGGCAACGGCGCTGCGCGAGCCGCCCTCGTTGGCGGGATTGTCCAGCGGCGGCAGCTCGACGATGGTCCAGATGAACCACACCAGCAAGGCGGCGAGCACGGCACGGCGCAACGCAGCCCGGTGCCGCACAACGAGTGGCGCGAACGACGGGCGGAGATCGACGAGGGCGGATCCGAGTGCGAATACGGCCGCGAGCACGAGTCCGATCGGATTCGCGACCTTGAACCCCGCATATTCGTGTTTGAAGAGGATCCCCGTTGTCCCGATCGCGTGCAAGCTGAGGAAGCCGCCCGTGGCCAGGAAGGCAAGCGAGATCAGGAGCACACGCGCGTCGCCCCGACGGTTTGCCGCCTCGCCGGCAGCGTAGGCGAGCACGAAAACGCCGACGCCCACTGTCAGGAAGAGACTGAAGTGGACGGCGTGGTTCGACCAATCCAGATCGAGCTGGTCACGCAGCAGAAGCGAGACGAGGCCGACAAGCGGCAGCGCTGCCGCCAAGATCCACATCGCGCCTGCCAGCGCGCCGCGGCGGCGGACTCGCCCCTTGCCAGAGGCGAGGCTCACCGGCGACAGATGGAGGTCGACCGTCGTCACGGCTGGGAACCTAGAACGGTCCCCGCGCGAACATGGTGCGGGCTGCACGAGTGGTCGGTGCGGTCAACCGCCGTCGCCGCGATCGAGGACGTCATCCCCGAGCCTCCTGACCAGCGTTCGACTGCCAATCGTCGATCGGGAACAGCCTCTCTGGGGTCGTGCGAGCCCTACGATCGAGCGGAGCAGCGAAACGGGGCGGCCTTCCGGATCCGCCCCGTCTCGGCTCCCGTGTGTCGAACGGTCGCTACGGGAGAGCGATACCGCCGCGGCGCCTGGTCGTCAGCACGACGCCCGCGATGCCGACGGCGAGCAGGGCTGCCATGCCTGCCCCGAGCCCGAACGACGACCAATCGACGCCGTCATTCGCAGACGACGCGGTCGGCAGCGTGACCGTCCCGGGATCCCTGGTCAGTGCACTGTCGCCGGTGAGTCCCGCGGGCTGAGGAGCCGACGAGCGCGTGAGCGCCGAGTCGCCGGTGAGGCCGACCGACGGCTGCTGCTCCGTGAAGAGGGCCTGGCGCGCCGCGATCGCCGACTTGACGCGATACGCGTCGTACGCCCCATTGGCCGCCGCCACGGCCCGATCGACTTTCAGTGCTGAGTCGCCGGTGGGCCCAACCGAGGGCTGTCCGGAGAACTGGCTCTCGTCGACGCCGATCCCGTGGCTGAGGTACGGGATCGTGCCGGGCTGCACCGTCGTGACCGCCGGCGCCCCACCGCCGCCGTCCTGTACCACCGCATTCGCCCCGCCGGCAAACAACGCCGCGACGGCGGCGAGTGCCGCGGTCGACAGCAACATCCTCGTGATGGTCATGTCGTTCATGTCACGTCTCCTTCTCGCCCGTTCGACCATGGGGCGAGCCTAGGAAGCGGCCTCTCGGCGGTCGTTGCCACCCGCGACAGAACCTGTGTATCGCCTGCGACAGAGGCGGAAGCGACCCCATCGTGCTGCTTCCTGCCAATCGCCGGAAGGGTCTTTCGAAACGCGGCTGCTACCGCGAAGGGGTGACCCTCTCCCGGGGCCGAACCCAGCGCGGCTGACGCTCACCCAGCAGGTTGGCGATCGTGGCCACGCCCGTCAGGGACGGGCCTTCCTCGACGATCAACCGAATCAGGCGGCCTTCGACTGCTCGGGCGCCGCAAGCGCGCGCTTGATCACCGCTGCCCGTCGATGGATCTTCGCGAGGCTCGTCTCCCGGTTCGCGTGTCCGCGCTCACCGAGCGTCCTCCAGTACCGGGCCACGGCGACGTGCTCACGCGCGAGCTCGTCGTGCTCTTCCGCGGACAGGCAGCGGCCCGCAGCTCCACGTCCGAGTTGCACCCTTCTCCTCCCCGTCGACTCTGATGTCCATGCCTATCGCATCTGCGTGGCAGGAGGTCGAGGTCTTCACGGAACACAAACAGGTTCTGCGAGCCACGGATGACTGTCCTCGGTGTTTCGCCCACCTGGCGACGTTCGGACGGGCTGACCCAGTCAGGGGTCCCATAGGATTGCGCTGTGCCGTTCACGCTCAGGAACCTCAAGGAGGATCTGGAGGACATCGGGTCCAGGTTCGACGGCGCGCCGGACCTGGAGTTCCGCGCGGCGACCAAGCCGCTCGAGCTCGAGGAATCCGGGCTGACCTACCAGCGCGTCCCACCCGGCTATCGCTTCCCGTACGGCCACACGCACACGAAGCAGGAGGAGGTGTACGTGGTCCTGCGCGGGAGCGGGCGGATGAAGCTCGACGACGAGATCGTGGAGCTCAAGGAGTGGGACGCTGTGCGCGTCCCGCCCGGTACGTGGCGAGGCTACGAGGCCGGGCCGGAGGGCCTCGAGATCCTCGTCGTGGGTGCGCCCAATCTCGGCGAGGATCCCCGCGACGACGTCGACGGCCAGCGCGATTGGTGGGCTGACTAGCCCGATCGATCATGCCGTGCCGGTGGGCTAGGCATCCGGCTCCGGCTGCGCGACAGCGTCTCGCCCGATCATGCCGCGTGCGGCGCGAGACTTCGCCGCCCAGCTCCCGTGGGATCGTCCTGTCCGTGGGTGTCTGCAGGCGTACGCATCTGCCGTGCTCGAAGCTGCAGCAGACGGCAGACGTCCTCCGTCGGCTCGAACGGATCGGCCATCGGCGCCGCTTCGGCGTCGAGCGACACGGCGGCGACAAGGACGTCGCCGACCTCGGCGAGCAGGAACGCTCCCGCGGGTAGCGATCGGCTGTCGAGCTCGGCGAGCCGACGGAGAGCTGTCGTGTCGTCGGGCCGGCTGCGGCGCAGCAGGATCGGGCCGCCGAGGTCGCGGCGAGCGCGAGTCTGACGGCGGGGCGGGGTGAGGCCGTGGACGAACATGTTCTCCTCCTTCAGTTCCGGTGTGGAGTCTGGGCTGAGATGGCAGCGCGGCGAACCGCGCGCGAGACGCATGACGGCGACCACGGCGCCCGCGATCGCCGCGCCGGCGACCGCGTCGAGCACGAAGTGGTTGCCGGTCGCCATGACGGCGACGACCATGACGGCGGGGTGCGCCGCGAAGAGGATTCGGGTGGCCCGCCTCCGAGCGGCCCGGAAGCCGGCGAGCCCGACGAGCAGGCTCCAGCCGACGTGCATGCTCGGCATCGCGGCGTACGGGTTGAAGCGGACGCCGGCGAACGACCCCGTGTCGTGGCTGGAGAGCCCGACGGTGTCAGCGATTCCGAGGTCGGGGATCAGGCGTGGCGGAGCCGCGGGGAAGAGCACGAAGACAACCGTTGCGATCGAGATCGACACGAGCAGCGCGGTTCGCAGCTCGCGGTATCGGTCCACGTGGCGAAGCGCAAGCCACACGAGGGTCGTCGCGATGAGCGGCGCAAACCCGGCCATGTAGTACGCCGAGAAGAACCACTCGAGCGCCGACAGCGCCTCCTGGATCCTCGCTTCGTGGAAGATGCGAAGAGCGTTCTCGGCGGCGACGATCTCCCGGCCGTTGCGCAGGGCGTCCTCGGGACTGCCGATCGTCGCGCCGCGCACCGCCAGGTACGCCGCGTAGAGCGACGCCCACACCGCGAGCTCGAACGCCGCGAACCGCAGCAGGTTCGTGCGGAGCGATTCGGCGGCCGCCGCGCGAGGCGGGCGGCCGCCGCGGTGGAACAGTGCGAGTGTGGACCTGGTGGATCACGCCTCGAGCTTGCCGCGGCACGCCGATCCGGACATCGGGCGGCCACCCTGAACCGGCACCCTGATTCGGCGGCCCCGGGCCCCTGAGTCGCGACGGCGCTCGGGAGCTGGCCGCTGTGCGCGCTAGGGCGCCGGCTGACCGTCGGCGCGATCGGCCTGCTCGACCATGCGCGCCAGCTCGACGCGGTTCGGCACGCCGAGCTTGCGAAACGTGTTGCGTAGGTGGGTTTCGACCGTCTTCGAGCTGAGGAAGAGCTCGGCCGCGATCTGAGGGTTGGTCTTTCGGTCGACGACGAGTCGTGCGATCTGAAGTTCGCGCTCGGTGAGTGACGTCGACGCCGGACCCGTCTCCCTTGCCCGGGCGCGTGCGCCGGTGGATCGTGCGTCCAAGCTTGCGGAGCTCCCGTTCGGCCTGTAGTCGGTAGCGGTGCGAGCCGAAGGATTCGAACGCCTCGGCCGCGAGCTCCAGCTCGGCCGCCGCCTGGTCGCGCTTGCCCGCCTCGGCGAGCGCTCGTCCGGCGAGCAGTCGCGACGTCGCGGCGTCGAAGACGTTCCCGACCTCCTCGAGTGCCGTCGCAGCGCTCAGCGCCCGCTCGGCGGCGAGCGATGGCTCGCCGGCGTCGAGATCGAGCGCTGCGGCGGCGAGGGCTGCCATCGCGCCCGCCATCGGGAGCCCCACGGCTTCGGCGCATGTCTGCGCGGCCGCCGCGGCGTGCTCGGCGTCGTTACGCCGACCCGCCGCAAGGAATGACCGGGTGAGAAGCTCGAGGTACCTCGCCCGCCAACCTCCTCCGATCAACCGCAGCTCGTTCCCGCCGGCGAACGCCACGAGCAATTCGGCGCACTGCTCTGGATGACCTGTCTCGAGCCGTGCGTAGGCCAGTGCGACTGCCGCGTGCGCTGGGACGGGACCGGGGTCGAGCTCCTGCGCGAGGTCGAACGCCTCCTTGGCGGTCGCGAGCGCCAGGTCGATGTCGCCGGCGGCGAACGCCGCGTAGGAGCGGTTGAAGAGATTCCAGGCGAGGCCCTGAGGGTTGTCCATCAGCCGCGCGGCTGCGATCGCGCCGTCGAGCACCTCGCCTGCTTCCGCCATCCGGCCGCGAACCCACAGGCTGCCCCCGAGCATGGGGACGATGAGCGGGAAGAGATCGCCCTTCCCGGTCGCCCGTCCGATCCGCAGCGCCCGCTCGGCGTGAGGACCTGCCGCCGTGAACCGGTCGAGGTAGAACTCGGCCGTGGCGAGATGCGCAAGGGCGTCGAGCCGACTCTCCAGCTCGTCGTCCGCGATAGCGTCGATGAGCGTGGCGGCTTCGGCGCAATATGTCTGTCCCTCTGCCGCGCGACCACCCACCGCGCTCGCGAGGGCGCGTACCGCGAGCGCCGCTGCGATCAGCGGCTGGTCGCCGAGCGGCTCGGCCGCATCGACCGCCCGGGCCGCCCAGGCGCGCATGGCTTCGTAGTCGCCGCGGTAGAGGCTGTCGCCGGCGAGCTCGATCATGAGCTCCACGCCTTGCGCGGAGTCGGGGTCCCCGAGCTCGGCGAGCGCCGTCTCGAGGTGGGCGTGCGCCTCCTTGTACCGGCCGAGAAGGTGCTCGACGCGCGCGCACGCGGCGGTGAGGCGGACGCGCAACGACTCCGCTTCCCGCGGGACGATGTTCATGCTCTCGACGAGCGCTGCATGGCTCTCGCTGAGTTGGCCGGTGGCGGCGAGCGCTTCGGAACGGGCCAGCAGCAGCTCGACGCGCCGGTCGCCTGGCGCAGCCGCCGGGAGGAGACGGAGGGCCGCAGCGAACCAGCGTGCGGCGCTCGCCGGTGCACGCGGGGCCGCGGCCTCTCCCGCGTCTCGTAGGAGGGCGATCGCAGCCTCGTCGCCCTGGCGTGCGGAGCGTTCCACGTGGTGAGCGATCGCTGTGGCCAGCGAGCCTCGGAGGGCGAGCGCGTCGGCGCAGCGCTCGTGCGCGCCGAGCCGCCAGCCGCCGGGCATCGACTCGTACACCGCGCGGCGGACGAGCGGGTGCCGGAAGCGGAAGCGCCGGGGAACGTCTGTCTGACGGATGAGATCCAGGCGCAGCAGCTCGTCGATCGCGTCGATCGCCGCCGCCTCGGAGGCTCCGGCGGCCGCGGCGGCCAGCTCGGGATCGAAGGGCTCTCCCGCGACGGCAGCGCCCTCGAGGACGAGGCGCGCCTGCTCGGAGAGCAGAGCGAGCTCCTCGGCGAGCGCGGCAGCGACCGCAGCCGGGACGTCGACGCCGGCGAACGAAAGCTCGTCGGCCGGCGTCGACGTGTCGGGATGGTCGGCCGACCGCGCGAGCTGCTCGAGGTAGAACGGATTGCCCCCGCTGTCCTCGTAGAGGCCGGCCGCGTCCGCCTCGTCGCCGACGAGCTCCCGGGCCTCCTCGGCGCTGAGCGCCCGAAGCTCGATGCGCTCGATCGTGCCGACGCGGTGCGCCCGCTCGACCGCGGCGGCGAGCCGCTCTCCCATCTGCCGCGGTCGCGCGGCGAGCGCAACGAGGACCGGCGCGGCCGGCGGTCGGTGGAGAAGCGCGGACGAGCAGCTCGACCGACGCCGGATCGGCCCAGTGGACGTCGTCGAGCACGAGCACCACGGGCTGGGCTTGCGCGAGCGTCTCGAGCAGCACGCAGACGGCGCGGTGACTGCGGTAGCGCTCGTGCTGGATCGCGGTCCTGCGCCCGCGCGCGAGGCCGGTCAGTGACGGGAAGACGGTGGCGAGCTCTGCCCGGACATCGCCGTCGAGGCTTTCGAGGCGATGTGGATCGAGGCCGTGGACGTACTCGTCGAGCGCGTCGACGAAGATCCAGAACGGCAGGTCGACCTCGAGCTCGCCCGCCCGGCCGGAGAGCACGAGGTACGCGCGTGCGTCTGCACGAGCAGCCAACTCGGCCAGGAGGCGCGTCTTGCCGATTCCTGGCTCGCCGACCAGCTCGAGCGCCGCGGATGGTCCCCGCCGACCTTCGCGAGGAGACGGTCGACCGAGCCGAGCTCCGGCGCGCGGCCGACGAGATGGGTGGCAAGTGCCATCTGTCGCTTCCGGCGTCACCCTAGATCAGGGCCACCAGGGTCGAGAGATCAGGGTGGCCGATTCAGGGTGGCCGCCCGATGTCGAGACGGCGCTGTCGCGGCAGGGTCGCTCCATGCCCCGCTACCTGCTCCACCACCACCACGAGCCGAGCAAGTGCGGCGTCGTCTTTGCTGCCTTCCGCGGCTTCGAGAGTCCGTTGCGCCACGGCGCGGCGCTGGCCTCCTGCCGTTCCGGCGGCCACTCGATCTGGTGGACGGTGGAGTCCGCAAGCGAGGAGACCGCGCTCGCGCTGCTGCCCTTCTACGTCGCCGAGCGCACGACGGCTGTCCCGGTCAGCGAGGTGCAGATCCCGTGACCGGCGCAGGCATTCACACCCCGGACGGAGGAGCCATGAGCGCATCCTGTCATCGTCAATCCTGGAGCGAGCTCGCGGTCCGCGAGCACGACGGCCTCGCCGTCGCGCTTCTCTGGAGCAGGGGCACCGGCCGCGTCAAGGTCGCGGTCGTCGACGCCCACCTCGACGAGCAGTTCGAGTTCGACGTGCCGGGCGCGGACGCGCTCGCCGCGTTCCACCACCCCTTCGCGTATGCGACGGGGCCGGGCGCCTCCTTCGGCGACACCGGCTCGCGTCGCGGGCCTCGTCTCGCAACCGAAAGGAAACCGGTCTGATGACACTCGACCCCGTTCATTACGCACGCCGCTGGAAGGCGCTCGGCGTGCTGTCGCTGAGCCTGGTGATCATCGGGCTCGATACCACCATCCTCAACGTCGCCCTCCCGACTCTGCAGAACGAGTTCGACGCGTCCAATTCGAAGCTGCAGTGGATGGTCGACTCCTATCTCCTCGTCTTCGCCGGGCTCCTGCTGGTGTTCGGCACGCTCGGCGACCGGCTAGGACGCAAGCTCGCGCTCCAGACCGGCGTGTCGATCTTCGGGCTGGCGAGCCTCGGCGCCCTCGTGGCCGACTCGGCCGACCAGGTGATCCTCGTGCGGGCGGCGATGGGCGTCGGCGCAGCTCTGATCATGCCGGCGACCCTGTCGATCATCGCCAATCTCTTCACGGGCGCCGAGCGCGGCAAGGCGATCGCGATCTGGGCGGCGCTGGCGGCGGTCGGGATCGGCCTCGGCCCACTCATCGGCGGACTGCTGCTCGAGTGGTTCGCGTGGTCGTCCGTGTTTCTCGTCAACGTGCCGTTCGCGGTCCTCGCGCTGCTGCTCGGGATCCGCTACCTGCCCGAGAGCCGCGACCCTCGGCCGGGCTCGTTCGACCTGCCCGGAGCCGCGTTCTCGACTGCCGGCTTCAGCATCCTCGTGTTCGCGATCATCGAGGCACCCGAGCGAGGCTGGACCTCCGGCGTCGTCGTCGGGTCGCTCGTGGCCAGCGTCGCGTTGCTGGGCGCGTTCCTCTGGTGGGAGCGGCGCGTGGATGAGCCGATGCTCGACCTCGGATTCTTTCGCAGCGCGCGCTTCAGCGTGGGCACGGCTGCGGTCAGCGTCGCGTTTTTCGCCCTCCTGGGAGCGATCTTCGCGCTCACCCAGTATCTGCAGTTCGTCGGTGGCTACAGCGCGATCGAGGCGGGGGCGATCATGAGCCCCGTGGCGCTCGGCCTGATGATGGGGGCCGGTTCGTCGAGCAAGGCGGTGGAGCGACTCGGTGTCAGCCGTGTCGTCGCGGCCGGCCTCTCCGGTCTCGCGCTTGTCCTGGCGCTCACCGTCCTCTGGGAGCCGGACACGAGTGCCTGGGTGCTCGCCGCATGGTTCTTCGGACTGGCCCTGGCCATGGGCTGGGTCATGGCTCCGGCCACGGAGGCCGTCGTGGGTGCGGTGCCTGCCGCCAAGGCCGGTGTCGCCTCGGCCACCAACACGGTCGCGCGGATGGTCTCGGGTGCGCTCGGAGTCGCAGTGATCGGCTCGCTCGTCAGTTCGCTCTACTCGAGCGATGTCGGCGACTCCAGCTCCCTGGAGGCCCTACCCGACCGGGCGCAGGCGGCGGCAGAGAACTCGGTCGGCGCTGCGAGCGCGATCGCCGCTCAGCTCCCTTCGCGCGCGGCATCCGAGGTGCTCGCGACGACGGGCGATGCTTTCACCCAGGCAATGGGAGTCGGCCTCCTGCTCGCAGCGACCCTCGCAGCCGGTGCCGCGGTGCTCGTGGCCCGCTTCCTGCCGGACGGGCGCACGAGCGCGGAGTCCGAGCCCGGAGCCGTCGAGCCGAGCTCGCGGCCACTCGGCGATCCCGACGGGTCGGCGTCGCTCACCGGGACCCGGTGAGCGGCATGCCTCGGCAGATCGAAGAACCGACGCTTCGGGACGACCCAGAGGAGACGGGGCGCTCGCCTCCGACGCCACGTGGATCGGGCCCCGCGACAGGAACACCCCTCGTCGCAGGCGCCTCGTCTCATCCGTGCCCACGCCGACCAACGGGCGTGCGCCCGAGAGGTTCCGTCTCGTCCTGACTGCCCGCCGGCACCTGCGCACATACTCGATCGGAGCTCACGAGCCACGACGGCGGGCAGGATGCTCCTGTGAAGAAGATCGGCTTCCTGTCCTTTGGCCATTGGTCGCAGTCACCGTCGTCGCACGTGCGTTCCGCGTCCGACGCGCTGATGCAGTCGCTCGAGCTGGCAGTTGCCGCCGAGGAGGTCGGAGCGGATGGTGCGTACTACCGCGTCCACCACTTCGCTCGCCAACTCGGCTCACCGTTCCCGCTGCTTGCCGCCGTCGGCGCTCGGACGTCGCGGATCGAGATCGGCACTGCGGTGATCGACATGCGCTACGAGAACCCGTTCTACATGGCGGAGGATGCAGGGGCGGCAGATCTCCTGGCCGGTGGCCGGCTGCAGCTCGGCATCAGTCGTGGGTCGCCCGAGCAGGTGATCGACGGTTGGCGCCACTTCGGCTACCAGCCGGCGGAGGGCGAGACCGATGCCGAGATGGCACGGCGCCACGCCGAGGTGTTCTTCGAGCTCCTCAAGGGTGACGGGTTCGCCGAGCCGCATCCGCGGCCGATGTTCCCGAACCCGCCGGGCCTGCTGCCCCTCGAGCCCCGTTCGCCGGGATTGCGAGAGCGAATCTGGTGGGGCGCAGCGTCACCGGCGACCGCGGCGTGGGCGGCCGCCATGGGGATGAACCTGATGAGCTCGACGCTGGTCTTCGACGATGCGAGCGGCGACCCCTTCCACGTCATCCAAGCGCGCCACATCCACGCTTTCCGCGAGGCGTGGCGCGAGGCCGGCCATGAGCGCGACGCACGCGTCTCCGTCAGCAGGAGCATCTTTGCGCTCGTGAGCGATCTGGACCGCGCGTACTTCGGCCGGCGCGACGAGGACGGTGACCACGTCGGTCAGATCGACGAGAACACACGGGCGGTCTTCGGCCGCACCTACGCGGCGGAGCCCGACGTGCTCATCCCGCAACTCGCCCAGGACGAGGCGATCGCAGCGGCTGACACGCTCTTGCTGACCGTGCCGAACCAGCTGGGAGTCGAGTACAACGCGCACGTCATCGAAAGCATCCTCGAGTACGTCGCGCCGGAGCTCGGCTGGCGCTGACCGACCCCCGGATCAGGCCGATCAGCCGGTGACCGAGAGGGGTCGCCCCCGGCCAGGCCCGACCACCATGATCATCGCGAGCACCTGGGCGCCCGAGGTGGGGCGGGCGCCAGCCGGGCGCGGCGCCTTGCCGCCGCGGCTAGGTGACCGCGCGGTTGGCCGGCTGGTAGACGAGGATGTGGATTCCGTCGCCGACCGTCTTGGTCTCGACGAGCTGTAGACGCCTTGTGGCGCTCGTCTCGGCGAAGAGGCGCTTTCCCATCCCGACGATGATCGGGTAGACCATGAGCCTGAGCTCGTCGACGAGCTCGTGCTCGATCAAGGTCTGGGCGAGCTGCGGGCTGCCGTGGACGACGATGTCGCCGTCGTGCTGCGCCTTGAGCTTCACGACCTCCTCGAGCACGTTTCCTCGCAGCACGGTCGTGTTGCTCCACTCGGGATCGTCGAGGGTCGACGACACGACGTACTTGGGCATCGTGTTGAACTTGTCCGCGAACGCGCCTTCGACCTGGGGCCAGACCGGGGCGAAGCCGTCGTAGGTCACGCGCCCGAGGAGAAGCGCGTCCGAGGCCATCGTCTCGTCGAACTTGAACTCGTCGCCCTCGGGCCCTCGCCGGAAGTCGTCGACCCACCCGACACGCGCAAAGTCCTCGGTTCCGCTCGGTGCCTCGACGACACCGTCGACGGAGATGTACTCGGTGACGACGATTCTTCCCATGTCATCCTCCTCGCCCTTCGGTTGTGACCCCATGACTGCCGGGTGAGCGGAAACTCATCGCCGTAGCCAGGAGGGGCCGGGCGACGTCCGACCGCCCGGCCCCTTCGTGGCGCGCCAGCTCGCGCGCCGGTCACACATGCCGCTATCGCGTCGTGACGTAGATGTCGCTGCTTCCTTCGGGGCCGGGCGCCCGCCCGAAGAGCAGCTGGCTCCCGTCCCGGGAGAGCGCCGGCCTCGACTCCGCGGCGCTCGTGTTCACCTCTGCGCCGACGTTCGTCGGCGCCGACCACCGGTCACCGACTGTTGCGCGCGTCGCGATCCAGATGTCCTGCGTGCCGAGCGTGCCGGCCCGGTTCGAGCTGAAGACGACCTCGAGCCCGTCGGCGCGGACGTTCGGCTGGATGTCGTTCGCACCCGCGTCGTTCAGCTCGCCGACTGTGGTCGCAGGCCCGAAGCGGGCCCCGTTCTGCCGCTCGGTCACGTAGATCTCGCCGGGCACGCTCGGGGCAGCCGAGCTGCGCGAGAAGAACAGCAGCTTCTTGCCCCGGAGCTTGCCGCTGACGTCGACCCACGAGGGGCCTTGCTCGTCGAGCTCGCTGTTCGGTCCAGCCGGGCTGCAGAGCAGCCGTTCGGGCTCCGCCCACGCCCCCGCTCCGTTGCGGTGGGTGTAGTAGATGTCACCCTGCCCACACGCGCCGGGCAGTGCCTCTCGGCTGACGAAGAACAGGCCCCGCTTGCCGACCGGCGTCGGGCAGAAGTCGTCCGCCGCCGAGTTGACGGGCTCACCGAGGTTCTGCGGTGCCCCCCAGGGCGCTGTTGCGCTGGCCCGGGTGGCCACCCAGATGTCGAGTCCGCCCCTCCCACCGGGACGGTTGGACGCGAGGTACAGGCTGAGTCCATCCGGCGACTGGATCGGGCAACCGTCGAGCGACGGCGTGTTGAGCTCGGCGTGGTTCCCGCCGATCGTGTCGACCTTCTGCGCGGCCGTCCACGCGGACGCCGTCAGTCCTGCGACCGCCGCGCCCGCGATGCTCAGCGCTGCGATTCCCGTGAGCGCGAGTAGCTTCATGCTCCCTCCCTTTCGTGTGTCCTGCTCCCGTCGGCCACCCCCGTGGTCGCTCATGCCGTCTGCGCCTGCTGCCGTAGTCGCATCACCGAGGCGCCCGCGGCGAGCAGCACGAGCCCGAACGTCGCCGCCGCGCCGATCCCGGCGTCGACCCAGTCGAAGCCCTCGCCGGTCGCCGGCTGCGCCACGGGCGCATCGGTCGGGAAGCGGCGATCGGCGCGATCGTCGGGGCGCAGGACGACGTCTCGCTGAGCCGCCACGATCGCCCCGGGCCCGTGCACGACGCGGTCGTCGGGCCGGACGACCGCGTCCGCGGCCGCGGCTCCGCCCGTGGCGACGAGCGCGGTCAACGCCACTGCGGCGCCGGTTGTGAGCCTCTTGACGGTCCGATGCAACATGGCTCCTCCTCCGTTTCGGTGACCGCCCCCTCGGCGGCCGGTGGAGGGAGGCTGCGGCGCGGGGGTTGCGAATCAGCTGCAAACCGGCGACAGTCGGTTGCACCGTGCGCCGGGCGGCGCGCTCGAAGGAGTCGGTGGGGGAAGAGGGGGGTCAGCAGCGGAATGGAGTTTCGGATCCTCGGCCCACTCGAGGTCGTGGAGGACGGCCGGAGGCTCGACCTCGGCGGCCCCAAGCAGCGCGCGCTGCTTGCCGCCCTCCTCCTCCGAGCGAACGAGGTCGTGTCGCAGGACGCGCTCATCGACGACCTCTGGGGCGAGAGCCCGCCCGCGACCGCGGCGAAGACGCTGCAGGCGTACGTCTCGCGGCTCCGGAAGGCGCTCGCGGGACCCGATGACGAGGCGAGGACCGAGGCGCGGCTCGAGACGCATGCGCACGGCTACGTCCTGCGGATCGCCCCCGGCGCGCTGGATGCCGACGCGTTCCAGCGCCTGCTGGCGGAAGGACGGCAGGCGAACGCTCGCGACGAGCCGAAGCTGGCCGTCGATCGCCTCCATGACGCACTCGCGCTCTGGCGCGGGTCACCTCTCGCCGATCTCGCATACGAGTCGTTCGCGCAGCCGGAGATCGCCCGGCTGGAGGAGCTTCGGCTCACCGCGCTCGAGGAGCGGATCGACGCGGATCTCGCTCTGGGCCGCGACGGCGAGCTGATCGCCGAGCTGGAGACCCTCGTCGAGCGCCATCCGCTCCGCGAGCGGCTCCGCGGTCAGCTCATGCTGGCCCTGTACCGGGCGGGGCGCCAGGCGCAGGCGCTGCAGGTGTACCAGGACGGCCGTCAGCACCTCGCCGCCGAGCTCGGGCTCGAGCCGAGCGAGGGGCTCCGGCGTCTCGAGCGCCAGATCCTCGAACAGGACCCCGAGCTGGGCTCGTCGTCACGGCGGACGCGCCCAGCGATCGTGCCGGCGTCGGCCTGGCGCCACCCGGTGCGCATCGCCGTCGCCGGCGCAGTCGTGCTCGCCGTCGCGGTCGGGGTCGGGGCGTGGCGGCTCGCTGGCGAGGACGCCGCGCACGGGACGGCCGGCGCGATCGCGCTCGACGCGGACACCGGCGCAGTGCGCGAGACGATCTCCTTCGGCACGGGCCCCTCGAGCGTCGTCGTGGGGGAGGGGAGCGTCTGGGTCCTCGACGGCGACGACAAGACGGTGACCCAGATCGACCCCGAGACGAACGACGTCCGGCGCGTCTTCAGCACGTCCTCACGACCGACGGACATCGCCGCCGGTGCGGGCGCCGTCTGGGTCGGCAACGGGCCGAGCCGCGGGGGGGAGAGCGAGTTTCCCGAGAGCGTGTCCCGGATCGACCCCGTATCCGGGGTCGTCGTCGGCACCGTCGACCTGCCGCTGGCGGCCGGGGGCCATCCCACAGGCATCGGCGGCTTCAGCCGGCAGAAGCTCGCGGTGACGCCGGAGGCGGTCTGGGCCATCAATCCCGACCAGACGGTCTCGCGGATCGACCCGCGAACGAACCGCGTCGTCGCGCGGATCCGCGCGAAGGCTCAGTTGATCGCGGCTGGTGAGGGCGACGTGTGGATCGTCGAGGACGGCGGGATCGCGGAGATCGACACCGCGAGAAACGTCGTCTCGCGGCGCGTCGAGCTGACGGCGGAGTTCATCAGTGCTCTCGCAGTCGGCGCCGGCTCGATCTGGGTCGCGGATCCGTTCGACGGGAGCCTCTGGCGCATCGCCCGCGATCCGCCGGTCGCCAAGCGCCGCATCCCGCTCGAGCCGTGGGTGAACGGGGTCGCGTTCGGCGGCGGCGCCGTCTGGGCGACGAACGAGATCGCCGACGAGGTCTACCGCATCGACCCCCGAACGAACGAGGCGCGTGTCGTCGCGCGGACGGCGTCGCCGCGCGGCGTCGGTGCCGGCGAAGGCGCGGCGTGGGTCGTCGCCGCGAGCCCCCCGTCGCGCGACGCCGCGCTCCCGTCCCCCGTCTGCGGCGAGGTGTTCCGCGCCGGCACGGACGCGCCCCGGTTCCTGATCGTCTCGGATCTTCCACTCCAGGGCGAGTCGCGTCCCCTCACGCAGGCGATCGTGGACGGCATGCGTCACGTCCTCGAGCAGCGAGGCTTCGAGGCGGGCGGGCACACCGTCGGGTTCCAGTCGTGCGACGCGTCGACGGCGCAGGCCGGTGGCCCCGACTTCTTCCGCTGCGGCTCGAACGCGAAGGCGTACGCGCGGAACCTCAGCGTGGTCGGCGTCGTCGGGTCGTTCGTCTCGCCCTGCTCGTACGTCCAGATCCCCGTGACCAACGAGGCGGCCGAGGGGCCGCTCGCAATGCTGAGCCCGTCGAACACGTACCAGGAGCTGACGGAGAACGAGGAGCTGTACCCGTCGGGCGTGCGGAACTACGTCCGGATCGCGGGAGCCGACCACCTCCAGGCGATCGCGCACGCCCAGCTCGCGAAGTCGCTCGGCGCCCAGCGGGTGGCCGTCCTCTCGGCGCGAGGCGACGACTACTTCCGCAGGTTCGCAGAGGACGTCGGGACCGCCGGACGGCGGCTCGGCCTGGACGTCGCGTCCCTTCGGTACGACCACGAGGCCCGTGACTTCGCGCCGTTCGCACGGGCGGTCGCCCGCGCTCGCCCCGACGCGGTCGTCGTCGCGGACATCCTCTACCCGGAGTCCGCGGCACTCATCCGCGCGGTGCACGCCGCCGCCGGCCCGAAGGTCGCGATCCTCGCCCCAGACGGCTTCGGCCTGTACGACGACCTCGTCGCTCTGGCAGGGCCTGCCGCGAAAGAGATGTACGTGAGCCAGTACGGCGTCGCCAACTCGGAACTGCCTCCACGCGGACGCGAGTTCCTCGACAGCTTCGCGAGTTCGAGGCCCTCGGGCGCCGGGCCGGACTTCGGCGCCGCGTACGGCGCACAGGCCGCCGAGATCCTGCTCGACGCGATCGCCCGGTCGGACGGCACGCGCGCGTCTGTGACGCGGGAGGTCTTCCGCGCGCGGGTCGAGGACGGCATCCTCGGCGACATCCGGTTCGACCGGAACGGCGACCTCGTGAACGCGCCGTTCACGTTCTTCCGCATCGTCGGCGAGCCGTCCTCCGAGGCCGGCGTCCGTCCGGCGGTCGATCGGGTCGTCGTCGCACGCTCCGCGCTCCTCCGCGCGGCCCGCTGACATCGCCGCGCGTTTAGAGGCGCCGCGATGTGGAAGGCAAACGGAATGGCTGGTTGGATCACGATTGCGACCCTCATCTTCGTCGTTGCCCTGATCGTCGTCATCGGCGACGCGCGCGAGCGGACGAACTTCCGCCGGTAGCCGCGGAAGCATCGACTGCTTCGAGTCAACGGGACTGAACGGCCCCACGGCTTCGCGGCTGCTCATGGCGGCGCAACCCGAGGGTCATCCCTCGACGCTGCGTTCGTCAACGAGTCGGAACCGCGACTGCCTTCCGGCGCCACGCAAGGACAGCAAGGCCGGCAACGAAGATCAGACCGACGCCCACGATCGCGGCGGTCCAGCCCCAGTCGATGCTCCCCAGGCTCTCGTCCCGAGATCCGGGTACGACCGTCAGGGTCGCGGGCCAATCGACCGTCGCGCCGCTCGGATAGAGCTCGCGCGTGGTCAGCGTGACCGGTCCTGGGGGTGCCGACACGTCGACGTCGAGCCGGAACGTCTCCACCGTCAGATGCGCGAGCGGGCCTCCCCGCCAGGTCGCGGTCGGGCCGTCGAGCGTTGCCGTCCAGCCCGCCGTCGGATGCGCGCGAACGATGCGGAAGTCAGCGGGAACGCTGACGGTCACGGCCGACATCGGCTCGGGACGCTCGTTCGGGACGGCAAAGCTCATCGTCGTCACCGCTCCGGTGGGGAGGAACTGCGGTACGGGAACGACGTGGGCCGAAGCCGTGCTCGCCGCGACGAGGGCGGCCACGAGCGCGACGGGTGGAAGTCGCCTGGCGAAACGCATACGACGGTTGTACGCCGGGGTCGCCGAGTTGGATGGTCGCGCCCGAGGGGCGACTTCAGCGCTTCACTTCGATCTCGATGAACTCGAACTCGTGCTCGTTCGCGTTGACGACGTCGTGTTCCACCCCGGCTTCGCGGAAGTAGGGCACCCCCGTCGTCAGATCGGATTGCCTCTCGCCATCGGGCTCGACGAGCGTGAGTGAGCCGTCGGTCAGCGGGACGATGACGTAGTCGTGCTCGTGCCTGTGCCAGCCCGTTGCCGCCCCGGGCACGAAGCGCCAGCGAGTCACCCGCACCCGGTCGTTGTCGATCAACACCGTCGGCGTGCCACGCGCGGTCATGACTCCGCGACCGCTACTGCAGCTGCGTCGTCGCACTCGGCGTTCACGTAGCCCGAGCGGAAGGGCCTCGCCTCGCCTGTGTCCTGGTCGAACGTGTGGCGGAGCACGCAGCCGGTGTCGTTCGCGAGCAGATGGATCGACACGGACGTCACGTCGGAGGTCGTGCGAACGCGGTGCACGTCGTCACGCGGGGGAAGCAGCGCGTAGTAGTCGCCGGGCTGCAGCGGTCGCCGGCGCACGAGTCGGAGCCGACCGTGGCCGGGCTCGTAGAGCTCCTCGTCCTGATTGCCCTTGTAGAGGCCCACGAGCCCCCAGGCGAGATGGTCGTGCACCGGTGTCATCGACCCGGGCGGCACGACGAGGCTGAAGAGGCAGAGATCGCGCTCCGCCGCGCGGAAGAGCAGCCACTGGCCGATGCCGCCCCCCATGCCGCTCTCCGGCGCATCCTCCTGAAACCGGCTCGGCAGCCAATCCGGATCGGCGAGAAGCTCCCTGAAGCCGGGCTCGACGAGCCGACAGGCCTCGGCCGCCGTCCCGCCACGCCCGACCGCTGACCGGACGCTCTCGATGAAGCCGCGGATCAGCGGCGTGTCGAGAACCCACTCGTCGTGCTCGAGGGGCTCGAGCGCGTGCTCGTGTAGGTCACACATCGCGTCGCTGCGTCTCCTCGGACTATCCGGAGGCGGCTCCCGGGGCCGGGGCCGGCGCGGCGACCTGGGCGTCCGGACTCCGTCCGAAGACGGCCCTCGCGAGGATGACGAGGCCGATGCCGGTCAGGAGCAACGCGATGCCGACGACGATGCTGAACAGGGAGAGCATCTCGGACATGAACCCCATGTCGAGCGCGGTCGCGAGCGCCGTCTCCGTGACCCAGATGTTCCGGGCGCCGTTCGAGATCGGCTGCCCGCTCTCGTCCTTCGCAGCGGCGGCCTCGTCGTTCGTCCCCTTCGGGTCGTCGGGGTTCTCGGCGGACTGGAAGCGTCCCATCTCCGCATAGGTGAGGCCGCCGGTGCTCGACAGCGTGTGCTCGCGCATGATCTCCGCCATCGCAAGCGCCTTCCGGCCCGTGTCGACCGGCTCGTCCGCCCACTGCTCGGCATGCTCCTGAACGGCGGGATCGGTCGCGGGGCCGAAGGTGATCCCCTCGCGCTCGATGTGGTCACGCGCGAAGGTGAAGCCCCAGATCCCGAGCGCGATGACTACGATCCCGAAGGCCATCAACAGGCCGCCCGAGACATAGCCGCCGATCCGTAGGAATCGTCCGTGTCCCATCTCTGCCTCCTTCGTTGACGGACCGAGGTAGACGGTCGTCGCGAGGATAAGCGACGAGGCCCGCGGACTGCGGCAGGCCCGCGAACCCGGCCTCGGCGGGCCGGGTTCAGGGGCCAGCATCGACGGAGAGGGCGGGATTTGAACCCGCGACGCAGCTTTCACCACGTACGCGATTTCCAGTCGCGCTCCTTAGGCCACTCGGACACCTCTCCGAGAGCGTCAACCTTAGCGCCGGTCCCGCAACGGCTCGCGGCCGCCCGAGGCGGCCGCGAGCCTGTCGGGGAGGCGGAGAGCTAGCCCTTCGCGATGCTGGGCGGGACGAGCACGGCGTCGATCGCGTGGATCACGCCGTTCGACGCCTTCACGTCGGCGACGACGACGCGCGACGACCCGTTGAGCACGATCTTGCCGCTCTTGACCGAGAGCTTGATCGGCTCGCCCTGGACCGTCTTCACCGACGCGCCCTGCTTCGCGGCGGCGAGCGCCGCGGTGGCGGGCACGCGCTTCGCGAGCACGTGGTAGGTGAGCACCTTCGTCAGGAGCGCCTTGTCCGTCGAGACGGCCGCGAACGTGTCGGGCGCCTGCGCCTTCAGCTTCGCGAAGGCGGCGTTCGTCGGGGCGAAGACCGTGAAGGGCCCCTTCCCGTTCAGGGTCGTCACGAGCCCGGCCTGCTTGACGAGCGCGACGAGGGTGGTGAACCGCTTGTCGCCGACCGCAACGGTGACGACCGTCTTGCCCGACGCCGTCTGGCCGGTCGGCGCGGCCTGGGCCGTGACGGCGAGCGACGCGACGCCGACGAGCATTGCCGCGAGGATTACGAGACGGTTCTTCATGGCTGACCTCCAGGTTGTGTACAGGTTCCGTCTCGATTGCTACGGGAGCCTGCGCCGAACGGATCAGTCGCTCCGATGATCGACCTGGCGCTCCGCCGCGAATATCGGGCGAGGGAATTGGATGGCGATGGATCCTGCGATAGTTCGGACGTGGCGCACGTCGAGGAGGACGGGGAGCTCGTTCGCCGCGTCGCCGAGGGCGACGCGGACGCCCTGCGGGAGCTCTACGGCATGCACGGGAAGCTCGTCTTCGGCATGGCGTACCGCGTGCTCGGCGACCGCCAGCTGGCCGAGGACTGCACCCAGGACGTGTTCGTCGCGCTCTGGCGCGGCGCGCGCACGTACGACCCGGAGCGCGCGCGCGTGACGACCTGGCTCTTCACGGTGACGCGCAACACCGCGATCGACATCGTCCGCCGGCGCGAAGCGCGCCGCGCCGACCCCTTGCCCGAGGACGAGGCTGCGTGGGCGATGGGGACGGAGCCGGACGCCGCCGCGCTGACCGCCGCGGCGGAGACGGCGGAGCGAGTCGCCGCGGCGCTCGCCGAGTTGCCGCGTCCACAGTTCGAGGCCGTGTCGCTCGCGTACTTCGACGGCCTCTCGCATGCCGAGATCGCCGAGCGGCTCGACGTCCCGCTGGGCACCGTAAAGGGGCGGATCCGGCTCGGGCTCGACCGCCTGCGCGAGCTCGCGCCCGCCTACGCGCTCGAGAGCGAGGTGGAGCGATGACACCCGACGAGCGGCGCGAGCTCGCCGCCCAGGTCGCGCTCGGGCGCGCGACGCCCGAGGAGGTCGCGCGCCTGGAGGCCGCGGCGGCCGGCGACCCGGCGCTCGCCCGCGAGCTCGAGGCCGACCGGGCGACGGTCTCCGCGCTGGAGACGGGCGTCGCGCGCGAGGTGCCGTCCGCCGACCTCTTCGACCGGATCCTGGCTGCGCTCGACGAGCCGGAGGCGTCCACCGCCGCCGCGCCCGTGCCGGTCGCGCCCGCCGAGCGGCGCCGGTGGCCGAGCCTCCGGTGGCCGCGTCTGGCGGTCGGCGCCGCCGTCGCGGCCGCCGCGGTGCTCGTGGTGGGCGTCGCGCTGGTCTCGCGCGACGACGTCGAGCCGGACGCGGTCGCCGCGATCGCCGGCAAGGACGACTTCGCCGCGGTGAGCGGGACCGCCGAGCTCTTCCCGGAGGACGGCTCGGAGAGCCGGCTCGTCCTCCACCTCGCGTCGGTGCCGCCTGCGCCGACGGGCCACCACTACGAGGTCTGGGTGCTTCCCGAGGGCAGCGAGACGATGGAGTCGGTGGGCCGGGTCGCGCCGAGCGGCGGGGAGGCGGAGCTCGAGGTCGAGGTCCCCGGCACGGGGCCGTTCGCCGCCGTCGACGTCTCGGTCGAGCCGGACGACGGCGACCCCGGGCACTCCGGCACCAGCCTCGCGGGCGGGACCTTCAGCTGAGCTCGTCCTCCGCAGCTCCCGCGGCGCGGGGCGACGCGCCGGAGACGACCGACGGCGCCCTGCTCGAGCCGGTCACGCTCGCGTCGGGGGCGGAGGCGCGCCTCCACGGGCCGCCCTCCCCCCTCGCGGTCGTCTGCGCGAACGGCGGTCAGGGCCGCGACGTTCCGGGGACGTGGAGCGCGTCCATCGAGTGGCTCGTCGGCAGGCTGGCGCCGGCGTTTCCAGCGCTGCGCTTCGCCGAGCTGCGCTACCGGATCAAGTCGTGGAACCGTCTCGACATGTGCGTCGAAGACATGCGCGCCGCGATCGACGCGGCCGGTGGCGAGCGGACGCTGCTCGTCGGGTTCTCGATGGGGGGCCTCGTCTCGGTGCGCGCGGCCGAGCACCCCACCGTCGTCGCCGTGCTCGGGCTCGCGCCGTGGCTCCCCGACCAGCTCGACCTCACGCCGCTCGTCGGCAAGCGCCTCGACGTGATCCACGGAAGCCTCGACCGCTGGCTCCCGGGCGTCCCGGGCGTCAGCCCGACGCTCTCGCGCCGCGGGTTCGAGCGCGCCCGCAGCCTCGGCGTCGAGGGGACGTACACGAAGATCCCGGGCGGCGTCCACGGGATGGCGCTGCGGTCGCGCTCCGGCCGGCCGGTGACGCTGCCGCGCGCGGAGCGCTGGGCAGAGCTCGCGCGCGAGGCGGTCGCGCGGTTCCAGGCCTCCGCCTGACGGCGCTCAGGCGTCCGCGGGAGCGGGGATGCGCCGACGCTGGATCTGCTCGATCGTCGGGCGCCGGACGTTCCAGACGAGGCCCAGCCGCTCGAGGCCGCGGATGACGAGCCAGGAGACGTCGATCTGCCAGCGGCGCAGCCCGTGCCGCGCGGAGGCGGGGAAGGCGTGATGGTTGTTGTGCCAGCCCTCGCCCATCACGAGAACCGCGACGAGCCAGTTGTTGCGGGACTCGTCACGCGAGGCGTAGTCGCGCCGGCCGAACATGTGGCAGATCGAGTTCACGGAGAAGGTCGCGTGCTGGTAGGCGAAGATCCGGACGAGCCCGCCCCAGACGAGCCCGGCGACGCCCGCGCTGACCGTGCCGCCCACCGCGTACCCGATCGCGAACGGGATCCCGAGGCTGAGCACGACCCAGAGGAGGTAGAGGCGGTCGATGGTCCGGATCAGCCGGTTCTCGTACAGGTCCTTGCCGTAGTCGCGCCCCTGCTCCATCCCCAGGTTCGAGAAGAGCCACCCGATGTGGGCGTGGAAGAACCCCTTCATGGACGCCCAGTAGCCCTCGCCGTGGCCGTGCGGCGAGTGCGGGTCGCCCTCCTGGTCGGAGAGCGCGTGATGCTTGCGATGGTCGGTGACCCACTGCGTGATCGGCCCCTGCATCGTCATGCAGCCGAGGACCGCGAAGGTCGTCGTGAGCACGGGGCCGGTGTCGAAGCCCTTGTGCGTGAAGAAGCGGTGGAAGCCGATCGTCGTCCCGAAGGCGCAGAGCACGTACATCCCGACGAGGAGCGCGAGGTCGACCCAGTGGAAGGCGACGCCCCAGAGGAGGCCGATCCCGACGAGCAGGCCGAGCGGCGGGACGATCACGGCGACGAGCGTCACGATCCGGCTGATCCGGCTCGTCGACGGTCGCACCGTGCCCACCGCGGGGGCGGCGCTCGGCTGGCCGGCGAGGTCTGTCACTCCGGAGACGGTTCGTACCCGCGGGACGAGCGGTTCATCGAATGACCGGCAGGCACGCCCCTACGGTACCGGCGGTGGCGACGCAGTCATCCAAATCGGCGTCGCGGACGAACCAGCCGCATGCGCATCGCCGTCATCGGAGCAGGCGTCAGCGGCCTCGGCGCCGCGTACCTGCTCTCGCGTGCGCACGACGTCGAGCTCTATGAGCGCGCACCCGTCGCGGGTGGGCACGTTCGCACGGTGCATCACGGCGGCCTCGCGCTCGACACCGGCTTCATCGTCCACAACGAGCCGAACTACCCGTTCCTGACGCGGCTCCTTCGCGAGCTCGGCGTCGGGGTACAGGCGGCCGAGATGTCGTTCTCGGTCAGCTGCGGCGCGTGCGGCCTCGAGTGGTCCGGCAAGCGCCCGTTCGCCCAGCCCCGGCGGACGGTCGACCCGCGGTTCCTCTCGCTGCTCGCCGAGGTCGTCCGGTGGCTGCGGACGGCGCGGCGGTCGCTCGACGAGGCGGACTACGAGGAGCGGACGCTCGACGAGTACGTGACGGAGCGTCGCTACTCGCGGCGGTTCCGCACGCACTACCTCGTCCCGCTCACCTCGGCCCTGTGGTCGACCGCCCCCGAGCGGGCGCTCGAGTTCCCGGCGGCGTCGGCGATCCGCTTCTTCGAGCACCACCGGATGCTCGGGTTCGGTCGCCACCGCTGGCGGACGGTGACGGGCGGGGCCGAGACCTACGTCCGCGCGGTGCTCGAACGGCTCGGGGGCCGCGTGCACCTCGGGCTCGGCGTCCGGGCGGTCCACCGCATGGCGGACGGCGTCGAGCTGCGGACCGACGACGACGCGACGCGGCGGTTCGACGCCGTCGTCGTCGCGACGCACGGCGACGAGGCGCTTCGCCTGCTCGCCGACCCGAGCGACGAGGAGACCCGGGTGCTGGGCGCCTTCCGCACGACGCCGAACGACGTCGTGCTGCACACCGACCCGCGCTTCCTGCCACGGGCGCACGGGGCGCGGGCCTCGTGGAACTACCAGCTGAGCGGCGCGGTGAAGCCCACCGTGACGTACTACCTCAACGCGCTCCAGCAGCTGGAGGCGGACGATCACTGGTGTGTGACGCTCAACCGCACCGACGAGATCGACCCGGAGAGGATCGTGGCGCGCTCGAACTTCCGGCACCCGCTCTTCACGGTCGAGAGCCTTCGTGCCCAGCGCGAGCTGCCGCGCCTCTCCGGCGCACGGCGGACGTGGTTCGCGGGCGCGTACCACGGCAACGGCTTCCACGAGGACGGCCTCGCCTCGGGCGTCCGCGCGGCCGACGCGCTGGGGGTGCCCTGGTGAGGTCGGCCCTCTACACCGGGACCCTCGTCCACGCCCGTCGCGAGCCGCGGCGGAACGCGTTCCGCTACCCGGTCGCCTACTTCCTGCTCGACCTCGACGAGCTGCCCGAGCTCGACCGGCGGCTCCGGTTCCTCTCCGTCAACCGGCCGAACGCGGTCTCGTTCCACGACGAGGACTACCTCGACGGCGACGGGACGCCGCTCAAGGAGGCGGTCGTGCGCTTCTGCGCGGAGCGGGGGCGGGCGGTGGAGCGCGTCCTGACGCTGACGCAGCTCCGCGTGCTCGGCTACGTCTTCAACCCCGTCACGTTCCACTGGTGCTACGGCCCGGACGGCGGGCTCGCGTGCATCGTCGCCGAGCTCTCGAACACCTTCGGCGAGCGGCTGCCCGAGCTCCTCGACGGGGGCGACCATCGCTACGAGCAGGCGAAGCGGCTCCACGTGTCGCCGTTCTTCGGCCTCGACCAGAGCTACGAGTACGCGTTCTCCGAGCCGGAGGACGAGGTGTGGGCGCGGATCCACGTGCGCGAGGAGGGGCGGCGGCCGCTGACCGCGGTGCTCCACGGCCGCCGCGTCCCGCTCACGAACCGCAGCCTCGCCGGCTTCCTCGTCCGGTACCCGCTGATGCCGGTGCAGGTGATCGGGCTCATCCACTGGCAGGCGCTGAAGCTCTACGCGAAGCGCGTGCCGTTCCATCACAAGCCGCCCTTCGTCCCGGGCATCGGGTCGGTGCGGGAATGAGCACGGCGGGCGACGCCCTGGCGCGCGGCGCACCGCGACGCCCTCTTCTGGCGCGCGTGGCGCTCCCGCTCCTCGAGCGCGCCTTCGAGGGGCTCGAGGGCGGCACCCTCGAGGCGACGCTGCCGGACGGGTCGGTACGACGGTTCGGCTGCGGCCCGGTCGTGCGACTCGACGTCCTCGACCTCCGGCTCCTCTCGCGCGTCGCGACGCACGGCTCGGTGGGGCTCGGCGAGGCGTACCAGGAGGGCTGGTGGCGCTCGGACGACCTCGTGCGCCTGCTGGAGCTCCTGCTGGCGAACGCCGAGCGCGGCCGCGAGCGCCACCCGCGGCTCACGCGGCTCGTCCAGGCGCGGCCGCGGTCCAACCGCCGGCAGGGGCTCCGCGCCGCGCGCCGCAACATCGCCGCGCACTACGACCTCGGCAACGAGCTCTTCGAGCTGATGCTCGACCCGACGATGACCTACTCGTGCGCGCTCTTCGAGCATGCCGACGAGTCGCTCGAGGAGGCGCAGCTGCGGAAGCTGCGGCGCGTCTGCGCGAGGCTCGGGCTCGGGCCTGGCCACCGGGTGCTCGAGATCGGCTGCGGCTGGGGCTCGTTCGCCCTCGTCGCCGCCGGGGAGTTCGGCGCCCACGTGACCGGCCTGACGCTGTCGGCCGAGCAGGCGCGCCTCGCGCGGGCGCGCGTTGCGGCGGCGGGGCTCGACGACCGCGTGCGGATCCTCGAGGAGGACTACCGCGTCCACGACGGGAGCTACCACCGGGTTGCGTCGATCGAGATGATCGAGGCCATCGGCGAGAAGCAGTTCCCGGTCTTCTTCGCAGCGCTCGACCGCCTCCTCGTGCCCGGCGGGCGCGCCTGCGTGCAGACGATCCTCGTCCCGGACGAGCGCTGGCCGCGCTACCGGGCGACGCCGGACTGGATCGAGCGCCACGTCTTCCCGGGCTGCCTGATCCCCTCGCTCGCGGCACTCACGTCGGCGATGTCCAGGAGCTCGCGGCTCACCGTCGCGAGCCTCGAGGAGATCGGACCGAGCTACGCGGAGACGCTCCGTCGCTGGCGCTCGAGCTTCCTCGGCAGGCTCGGGGAGGTGCGGCGGCTGGGCTACGACGACCGCTTCGTGCGGACGTGGGACTTCTACCTCGCGGTCTGCGAGGCCGGCTTCCGCACGCGCTGGCTCCGCGACGCGCAGGTGGTGCTGACCCGGTGAGCTGGTGGGCGCTCCTCCTGCTCGCGTGGGCACTGACGGCCGCGCTCCAGCTCGGTCTCTGGCTCTGGCAGCGGCGGACCGGGACGGCGACGGCCGTCGACGCCGGCTGGGCCGCGTCCCTCGCGGGGATGGCCGTCCTCTACGCGCTGCTCGGCCAGGGCGGGCCGGAGCACCGCCTGCTCGTCGGTGTCACGGGCGGGCTCGCGTTCGGGCGCCTGACGTGGCTGATCGCGCAGCGCGTCGGCGGGGAGGAGGACCCGCGCTACCAGGAGCTGCGCCGTCGCTGGCGCGAGCGCGGCAACGAGCAGCTGCGCTTCTTCGTCTTCTACCAGGCCCAGGCGGCGGTGGCCGTCCTCCTCTCGCTGCCGCTCCTCGCGGCCGCCTACAACGAGCACGACGGCCTCGAGGCGCTCGAGTGGGCGGGGCTCGGCGTCTGGCTCCTCGGCGCCGCGCTGGAGGCGGTCGCCGACCACCAGATGACCGCGTTCCGGCGCGACGAGGCCAACCGCGGCACGGTGATCGACGTCGGCCTCTGGCGCTACTCGCGGCACCCCAACTACTTCGGTCAATGGCTCACCTGGTGCGGCTACGGCTTGATCGGGCTCGCCGCGCCGTGGGGCTGGGTCGGTCTCCTCTCGCCCGCCCTCATGCTCTACCTGATCCTGCGCGTCACGGGCGTGCCGCCGATGGAGGAGCGCATGCTCGCGACCCGGGGCGATGCCTACCGCGCCTACCAGCGGCGAACGAGCGTCTTCGTCCCCCTGCCTAAGCGGTCGGCATGATCGAGCGCGTCCCCGATCCGGTGCTGCGAGGGGCGATCCGCGCCAACTGCGTCCGCCGCCTCGCCCGGGAGCGGGTGCGTGGAGAGGCCGGGCAGCGCGCCTTCCGGCGGCAGCTGCGGGCCGCGCCGATCGCGCTCGACGTCGAGAAGGCGAACGAGCAGCACTACGAGGTCCCCGTCGACCTCTTCCGGCTCGTGCTCGGCCCGCGGCTCAAGTACTCGTGCTGCCACTGGCCGGCCGGGGTCGCGACGCTCGCAGAGGCGGAGGACGCGATGCTCGCGCTGACGTGCGCGCGGGCCGGGGTCGAGGACGGGATGGAGCTCCTCGACCTCGGGTGCGGCTGGGGCTCCCTCAGCTTCTGGCTCGCCGAGCGCTACCCGTCGGCCCGCGTGCTCGCCGTCTCGAACTCGACGCTCCAGCGAGCGTGGATCGAGTCCGAGGCCGCCCGCCGCGGCCTCGACCGGATCGAGGTGCGGACGGCCGACGCCAACGTCTTCGAGCCGGGCCGCCGGTTCGACCGCGTGCTCTCGGTCGAGATGCTGGAGCACGCCCGCAACTACCCCGCGCTCCTCCGACGCGTCGCCGGGTGGCTCGAGCCCGACGGTCGGCTCTTCGTGCACGTCTTCTCCCACCGGCGGTTCGCGTATCCGTTCACCTCGGGGTGGATGGCGCGGAACTTCTTCACGGCCGGGACGATGCCCTCGCACGACCTCCTGCCGTCGCTCGCCGACGGGCTCGCGCTCGAGCGGCGCTGGGCCGTCGGCGGCGAGCACTACGCGCGAACCTCGGAGGCCTGGCTCGAGCGCCTGGACGGACGTCAGGCAGAGGTCCTGCGCGTCCTCGCCGACCGCTACGGGGCCGAGGCGCGGCGCCGGCTCCAGATGTGGCGCGTCTTCTTCATGGCCTGCGCGGAGCTCTGGGGCTTCCGCGGCGGCCGCGAGTGGGGCGTCTCGCACTACCGTTTCGCGCCCGCCTGAGGCATAGGCCTCTCCCGCCCGGCTCAGGTCAGCGTCGCGGCGAGCGCCCCGATGCCGTACGCGACCGCCGCCGCCGTCAGGCCGACGGCGAGCATCTCGGCGCCGCTCCGGAGGACGCCCAGTCCGTAGTTCACCGCACGGCGGTTCAGAACCCGTGCCGATGGCGCGCCGCGGCAGGCGCGCGACGCTCGTCTCACACGAACCTGCCGCCGCGTCCGACGGTCCGCCGGCGGACGCCGCGAGAGAGGAGACGACCGTGGACACGCACCCGACACACGTTCTGATCGCAGGAGGCGGCGTCGCCGCGCTCGAGGCGGCGCTCGCACTGCAGGCACTGGGGGACGGCCGTCTCCAGGTCGAGCTGATCGCGCCGGAGACGCAGTTCTGGTACCGGCCGCTCGCGGTTGCGGAGCCGTTCGGGCGCGGCGAGGTCAAGCACTTCGACCTCGCGACGCTCGTCTCGGGCGCCGGAGCCTCGCTCACGCTCGGCGAGATCGTCTCGGTCGACGCGAGCCGGCGCCTCGCCTACACGACGAGCACCGGCCCGATCGGCTACGACCGGCTGCTCCTCGCCTGCGGCACGCGCCCGCGGTCCGCGGTCGGCGGCGCGGTCACCTTCCGCGGGCCGGCCGACACGCGTGCGATCGAGCAGCTCCTGGGCGAGATCGAGGCAGGCGTCACGCGGCGCGTCGTGTTCGCCGTGCCGGCAGGCGCCGTCTGGAGCCTCCCGGCGTACGAGCTCGCCCTGCTGACCGCGAGCCATCTCGCCGCGCGACGGATCTACGGGGTGACGATCGAGCTCGTGACGCCCGAGCGGGAGCCGCTCGAGCTCTTCGGCTCGGCCGCGAGCGCCGCGGTCGCCGCGCTCCTGCTCGAGGCGGGCGTGGCCTTCCGGCCGCTCGCCTATCCCGCCGAGGCGCGCACCGGCGAGCTGCTCGCTGGTCGGCGGCGACGTCGTGCCGGCCGACCGCGTCGTCGCCCTGCCCCGGCTCACCGGGCCGAGGATCGGCGGCGTGCCGCAGACGTTCGACGGGTTCGTGCCCGTCGACCAGCACGGGCGCGTCACCGGCCTGCCGGACGTCTATGCGGCCGGCGACATGACGACCTTCGAGGTCAAGCAGGGAGGCATCGCCACGCAGCAGGCCGACGCCGCCGCGGAGGCGATCGCCGCCGACGCGGGGCTCGACGTGGCGCCGGAGCCGTTCCGGCCCGTCCTGCGCGGGATCCTCCTCACGGGGGCGGGGCCGCGGTATCTCCACGGCGGCGGGCCCTCGGAGGCCGTCGACCCGTCGTTCGAGTCGGTCGAGCCGCTCTGGTGGCCTCCCGCGAAGATCGTCGGCCGCCACCTCGCCCCGTACCTCGCGGAGGTCTCCGGCGAGACCGAGGCGCCGCCTCCTGCGACCGCGGGCATCGTCGTCGAGCAGCGGCTCGACGCCGCTGTCGCAGAGCCGCTCGACAGGCTCGTCGCTGCCGCGGTGGACGACGCGCTCGACCGCGACGACGCGCCACGCGTCGGCGACGTCATGACGACGGACACCGTCGTCGTCGCCCCGGAGGACACGCTCGGCGAGGTCGCCGAGCGGCTGCGGCGCGAGGACGTCGGCTCGGCGCTCGTCGCCGAGTACGGCCGGCTGATCGGGATCGTCACGACCCGCGATCTGCTCGCGGCGCTCGCCGGGCGCGTCCACTCGAGCGAGGCGCGCGTCCGCGCGTGGATGACGGCCGAGCCCCTGACCGTCACCCCGGCGACGTCACTCGAGGCCGCCGCCTACCTGATGACGACCCACGGGATCCATCACCTGCCGGTCGTCGACGGGGAGCGCCCCGTCGGCCAGGTCGGGCTCCGCGACCTGCAGGCACACGGGGACGAGGCCGACGCCCGGTTGGGGATCGGGCTCGGGTTCTGAGCCGTGGACGCGCGCGCCGGGCGATCGGTAGTTCCCCGCATCGACACGGCGCGCAACCCCCGATGGCCACGGCCCGTGCAGGGCGCAGGCTGCGGCCAGGAATCAATCGACGTCAGGGAGGTACGACGATGACACGCAGGAAGATCTGGGAGATCGGCGGATTCGTCGCCGGCGGCATCCTGATCGTCTTCGGCGCCGTGGCGATCTTCCTCGGGGTGAGCGGCTACACGACCACGCGTGACGCCATCCGCGACGAGGGGATCACGTTCGGCACGGCCGACGATCCGGCCGTCGCGAAGCACGCCGACCAGTGGGCCGGCCAGCAGGTCGAGACCGGCGAGCAGGCACGGGCGTTCGCGAAGGTCATGCGCGAGCACACGCTCGAGAGCTCGGGCGGCCTGACGTACGCGGAGATGGGGCGGTTCCAGTCCGCCGCGAAGCCCGACGATCCCGCCGGGACGAGCGACGAGGCCGCCGCAGCGAAGGACGAGAGCGGCCAGCCCGTCGCGAACGGGGCCCGCAACATCTGGGTCACCGAGACGGCGCTGACGACGGCGCTCAACATGAGCTACATGGCCGAGCAGCTCTCGATGTTCGGCATGGTCGTCGGATTCGCGCTGCTGCTCACCGGCGTCGGCCTCGTGATCCTCGCGTTCGCGGTGTTCGGGACGCGCGTCGAGGCTGCACAGCAGTTCGCCACACGGGCGTCGCCGGCAGCGACGGCCTGAGGGATCAGGCGGGAGCCCCACCGGGCTCCTCCCTGACGTCCGGGAAGAGGCGGCCACGGCCGCCTCTTCCTGCGTCTGCGGGAAAGCCGCAGCACGGTTCGGTGTCCGCTCCGACGGCCGCTCGAGCGGGCGGCCCTACGGTGCGAGGCGTATCCAGAATCGAGCCAGAAAGGTCTGCTATGACCAGCTACGGGGCACCGACGATCACCCGCGTCGAGCGCGGCACGCGCAGCGGAGGCTCGGGCGGCCCGTTCCTCAAGTTCATCGCCCTGCTGCTCGGCATCGCGGTGGGCGTCCTGTCGGTCTCGGCGGTCGTGATGATGAAGATCGCCGACGACGCGCGCGACGACGCGCGCGCGCCGCCGCGTCGACCGACCACTCGGGCGACGCCGCGGCCCCCACGACCGACCACTCGAGCCATTCCGCGACGAGCTCGAACGTGAGCCTGCCGCTGGAGAGCTTCGCCGGGAAGACCGCGGCGGACGCCGAGGCCCTCGCGAAGGCGCACGCGGCGACCGACGCCAGGCTGCCCGCCGTGCCCGCGGGCGACGTCGTCAAGGTGCACATGACGCTGAAGGACATGGTCGTCGAGATCGCGCCGGGCGTGAAGTACAACACCTGGGCCTTCGACGGTCACGGCGCTCCCGGGCCGATCGTCCACGTCCGTGAGGGGCAGACGGTCGAGATGACGCTGACGAACGGCGGTGCGATCCCGCACTCGATCGACTTCCACGCCGCGCGGATCGCCCCGAACGTCGCGTTCCGCGACGTCGACCCGGGCGAGTCGTTCACGTTCCGCTTCGTCGCGACGGATCCGGGCGTCTTCATGTACCACTGCGGCACCAAGCCCGTGCTGGCCCACATCGCGAACGGCATGTACGGCGCGATCGTCGTCGACCCGGCGACGCCGCTCCCGAAGGCCGACCGCGAGTACGTGCTCGTGGCGAGCGAGTGGTACCTCAACGGCGACGGCATCGCGCAGCCCGCCTCGCTCGACATGGCGAAGGCGCGCGCGACGCAGCCGGACTGGACGACGTTCAACGGCTACGCCAACCAGTACGTCACCCATCCCCTCGTTGCCGATCCCGGGGAGACCGTGCGATTCTATGTCGTGGCCGCAGGCCCGACCCTCGACACGAACTTCCACATCGTCGGCACGATCTTCGACCGCGCCTGGGTGAACAGCGACATGACGCAGTTCCAGCGCGGCGTGCAGACGGTCGGCGTCCCGGCCGGCGGCGGGGCGGTGTTCGACGTCAAGATCGACAAGCCGGGCCTCTATCCCTTCGTGTCGCACGCGTTCGCGCACGTCGACCTCGGCCAGGTCGGGCTGCTCAAGGTCGGCAAGGTCGCCGGGACGATGAGCCATTGACCCAGCGCGGCCGATCTCGCGCATGACCGCTGCCGGAGCGCCGCCCGTCGACGTCATCCTCCGCGACGGGAGCACGCTCCGGCTCCGGCCGCCGGTCGCAGCCGACGGGGAGGCGGTCCTCGAGTTCTTCGAGGGCCTCTCCCCGTCGAGCCGCTACGCGCGCTTCCACGGGCTGCCGGCGCTGAACCGGGCGCTCGTCGAGCCGACGCTCGACCCCGACTGGGAGGAGCGAGGCGCCCTCGTCGGCACGCTCGGACAGGACGACGGCGAGCGGATCGTCGCGGTCGCGAACTACGCGCGGTTGCGCGATCCCGCACTCGCCGAGGCGGCCTTCGCGGTGGCGGACGACCTCCAGGGCAAGGGCATCGGCACCCGGCTCCTCGAGCGCCTCGCCGCCCGCGCCGCGCAGGTCGGCATCGAGCGGTTCGTCGCGGAAGTGATGGCCGACAACCGCAAGATGCTGGGCGTCTTCGAGGCCGCCGGCTTCGAGCTCACCCGCGAGCTCGAGCAGGGTGCCGTCGAGGTGCAGTTCCCGATCGCATCGACGGAGAGCTACCGCCGACACGTCGACGAGCGGGACCACACGGCCGTCGTCGCGTCTCTCCGGCCGTTCTTCGAGCCGCGCACCGTCGCCGTGATCGGGGCCTCCCGGAGACGCCGATCGATCGGCGGCGAGCTCTTCCGGAACATCCTCGGGGGCGACTTCCGCGGCGCCGCCTACCCGGTCAACCGGGGCGCGGAGCCGGTGGCGGGCGTCAGGGCGTACACGTCCGTGGCCGAGATCCCCGACACGGTCGACCTGGCCGTGATCGCCGTCGCGGCCGAGGCGGTCGTGCCGGCGGCCGAGGAGGCGCTGCGCGCGGGCGTCCGCGCTCTCGTCGTCATCTCCGCCGGCTTCGCCGAGGTCGGGCAGGCAGGCCTCGAGCGCCAGGAGCAGCTGCTGGCGGCCGTGCGCGCGCACGGGGCGCGGCTCATCGGCCCGAACTGCCTGGGCCTCGCATCGGCGGCGCCGAGCCTGAATGCCACCTTCGCCGCGCGGAGCGCGGCGCCGGGCTCGATCGGGTTCTCGTCGCAGAGCGGCGCCCTCGGTCTCGCGCTGCTCGAGGCGGCGGAGCCCCGGGGTCTCGGCCTCTCCGCGTTCGTCTCGATCGGGAACAAGGCCGACGTCTCGTCGAACGACCTGCTCGAGTGGTGGGAGGACGACCCGGCCACCTCGCTCGTGCTGCTCTACGTCGAGTCGTTCGGCAACCCGCGCCGGTTCGGGCGGCTCGCGCAGCGCGTCGCCCGCCGCAAGCCGGTGCTGGCGCTCAAGAGCGGCGTCACGACGACCGGGCAGCGCGCGGCGAGCTCGCACACGGCGGCGCTCGCGGGCTCGGACGCAGCAGTCGACACGCTCTTCCGTCAGGCCGGCGTGATCCGCGCAGGCTCCCTGGAGGAGCTGATCGACGTCGCCGCGCTGCTCTCGAGCCAGCCCGAGCCGAAGGGCCGGCGGGTCGCGATCCTCACCAACGCGGGCGGCCTCGGGATCCTGTGCGCGGACGCGTGCGATGCCGCCGGTCTCGAGCTGCCGGAGCTCGACGACGCGACGCGCGAGCGCATCGGCGCCCATCTCTCCCCGGAAGCGAGCCTCACGAACCCCGTCGACATGCTCGGCGGCGCGACCGCGGAGACGTACGAGCGCGTGCTGCCGATCCTGCTCGAGTCGGGCCAGGTCGACGCCGTCATCGTCCTCTTCGTCCCGACCGTGACGGCGTCCGCGCACGAGGTGGCCGACGCCCTCGAGCGCGCCGCCGGGGCCGCCTCCGCCGGCAAGCCGACGCTCGCGGTCGCCCTCTCGTCGGACGGGCTCCCGGAGCCGCTCCGACGCCCGGGCGGGCACGTCGCCGGCTTCACGTACCCGGAGTCGGCCGCGCGCGCGCTCGGCCGGGCGGCGGAGCGGGCGGACTGGCTCCGCCGGCCGCACGGCGTCGCGCCGGCGCTCGACCGCGTCGACCGCGCGGCGGCGCAGCAGGTGGTGGCCGACGCGCTGGCCGAGGCCGACGACGCCTGGCTGGGGCCGGACGAGGTGCGCGCGCTCCTCGAGGCGTACGGGCTCCCGCTCGTCCCCGAGCGCGTCGCCGCGACGGCGGACGACGCGGCCACCGCGGCTGCGGAGCTCGGCTTCCCCGTCGTCGTCAAGTCCGCCGAGCCGGGCGCCCACAAGACGGAGACCGGCGGCGTCGCGCTCGGGCTCGAGGACGAGGTCGCCGTGCGTGACGCGGCGGACCGGATCGGCTGCCCGGTCGTCGTGCAGCCGTTCGTCGAGGGAGGCGTCGAGCTGCTCGGCGGTGTCGTGCAGGACGCCGTCTTCGGGCCGCTCGTCGCCTTCGGGCCGGGCGGCGTCCTCGCCGAGCTGATCGGGGAGGCGTCGTTCCGGACGTCCCCGCTGACGGACGTCGACGCGCTCGAGCTCGTCACCGGCGGCAAGGCGGGCCGGCTCGTCGCCGGGTTCCGGGGCGCGCCGCCCGCGAACACCGCCGCCCTCGTCGATCTCGTGCTGCGGCTCGCGCTCCTCGGCGAGGAGCGGCCCGAGGTCGCCGAGCTCGACCTGAACCCGATCATCGCCCTCCCCGATCGCTGCGTCGTGGTCGACGCCCGCGTGCGCGTGCAGGCGCCGACACGCCCCTCCCGCGCGAAGTCCTGGTAGCGCGGGCCGCGGCCTTCGGGTTTCCCGCGAAGCCGATCCGCGACCGCTCCGATGTGGCATCGCGCCGCGCCGTCGAGGATCGAGTCGACCACGCGGAAGGAGGAGCGAGGATGAAGGTCAGCGACTTGATGCAACGGCACGTCGTCACGGCCCGCGAGGAGCAGTCCCTGAAGGCGCTCGCGGAGACCCTCTTCGACCACGGGATCTCGGGCATGCCCGTCGTCGGTGCCGACGGAACCGTCGTCGGCGTCGTCTCGGAGGCCGACCTGCTCCACAAGCAGGGCGGGCGGCCGACACCGCGCAAGGGCGCGCTCGCCCGGTTCCGTCCGCGCGGCGAGGGACGCCAAGGTGGGCGCCCGCACCGTCGGCGAGGCGATGACGGCACCCGCCGTCACGGTCGGGCCGGAGAGCACCGTGGCGGCGGCCGCGCGGCTGATGCTCGACCGGGGCGTCAACCGTCTGCCCGTGGTTGGAGCGCGACGGCGAGCTGCTCGGGATCATCACGCGCGCAGACCTCGTGCGTGCGTTCGGGCGCGCGGACCACGCGATCGCGGCGGAGATCCGGGATGACATCCTGCAGCGCGTCCTCTGGGTCGATCCGGCGTCGTGCGCCGTCCGGGTGGAGCACGGCGAGGTCGAGCTCGCCGGCGAGCTGGAGACGCGAGGGACAGGTCGAGCTGCTCACGGCGCTCGTCGAGAAGGTGCCCGGCGTCGTCTCGGTGACGGCGCGCGTCGGCCATCGGGATCCGACGCCGGGCCGCCGGCTGGCCGGCAGTCGATGAGCTCGGACGCCGCCGCCGCGGGTGCGTTCCTGTGACGGCGAGCTCCGCAGGGCAGACTTCCGCCATGAGCGAGTCGACCGCCGCCGCGCCTGCCTCCGCGGCCGAGCCCCTCGACGCGGACGAGCTGCGCCTGCTCGACGCCTACTGGCGCGCCGCGAACTACCTCTCGGTCGGGCAGATCTACCTGCTCGACAACCCGCTCCTCCGGGAGGCGCTGACGCGGGAGCACGTGAAGCCGCGGCTGCTCGGCCACTTCGGCACGGCGCCGGGCCTCAACCTCGTCTACGCGCACCTGAACCGCGCCATCCGGGCGCGGGAGCTCGACGCGATCTTCGTCACGGGACCCGGGCACGGCGGGCCGGCGAACGTCGCGAACGCGTACCTCGAGGGGACGTACGCGGAGCTCTACCCCGCGATCTCCGAGGACGAGGAAGGGCTCCGGAAGCTGTTCCGGCAGTTCTCGTTCCCCGGCGGCATCCCGAGCCACGCGGCGCCCGAGACGCCCGGCTCGATCCACGAGGGCGGCGAGCTCGGCTACGCCCTCGCCCACGCGTTCGGCGCGGCCTTCGACAACCCCGACCTCCTCGTGGCGTGCGTCGTCGGCGACGGCGAGGCGGAGACGGGGCCGCTCGCGGCGAGCTGGCACTCGAACAAGTTCCTCAACCCGCGCAGGCGACGGCGCCGTCCTCCCGATCCTCCACCTGAACGGCTACAAGATCGCGAACCCGACCGTCCTCGCTCGGATCCCGGAGACGGAGCTCGTCGCGCTCTTCGAGGGGCACGGCTACGAGCCGCTCCTCGTCACCGGCGGCTTCGACGGCGAGGACGCGGGGCATGTGCACCAGCGGTTCGCCGTCGCGCTCGACCGTGCGCTCGACACGATCGCCCGCGTCCAGCGGGACGCTCGCGAGGGATCAGCGACCGGGCGTCCGCGCTGGCCGATGATCGTCCTGCGGACGCCCAAGGGCTGGACCGGCCCGAGGGAGGTCGACGGCAAGCCCATGGAGGGGACCTGGCGCTCGCACCAGGTCCCGCTCGCGGGCGTCCGGGACGACCCCGACCACCTGCGGCAGCTCGAGGCGTGGCTTCGGAGCTACCGGCCCGAGGAGCTCTTCGACGAGCAGGGTCGCATCGTGCCCGAGCTCCGGCAGCTCGCCCCGGGCGGCCGTCTGCGGATGAGCGCCAACCCGCACGCCAACGGCGGGGAGCTGCTCCGGGACCTCGTGCTGCCCGACTTCCGCGACTACGCGGTCGACGTGCCCCGGCCGGGCACCGAGACGGCCGAGGCGACCCGCGTCCTGGGCGGCTACCTGCGTGACGTGATCGAGCGGAACCCGGAGACGTTCCGGCTCTTCGGGCCGGACGAGACCGCCTCGAACAGGCTCGGCGACGTCTTCAGCGTCACCGGGCGGGCCTGGGTCGCGGAGACGGCGCCGACCGACGAGGGGCTTTCGCCGGACGGCCGCGTGATGGAGATCCTCTCCGAGCACCTGTGCCAGGGCTGGCTCGAGGGGTACCTGCTCACCGGGCGGCACGGGCTGTTCTCGAGCTACGAGGCGTTCATCCACGTCGTCGACTCGATGTTCAACCAGCACGCGAAGTGGTTGAAGACGACGCCGGAGATCCCGTGGCGCCGGCCCATCGCGTCGCTCAACTACCTCCTCAGCTCGCACGTCTGGCGCCAGGACCACAACGGCTTCTCGCACCAGGACCCGGGGTTCATCGACCACGTCGTGAACAAGAAGGCCGAGGTGATCCGCGTCTACCTGCCGCCGGACGCCAACACGCTCCTCTCCGTCGCCGACCACTGCCTGCGCAGCCGGAACTACGTCAACGTCGTCGTCGCGGGCAAGCAGCCCGCGCTCACCTACCTCTCGGTCGAGGACGCGATCGCGCACTGCACGCGCGGTCTCGGGATCTGGGACTGGGCGTCGACCGACGAGGGCGACGAGCCCGACGTCGTGCTCGGCTGCTGCGGTGACGTGCCGACGCTCGAGACGCTCGCCGCGGCCGCGATCCTGCGCGAGCGCCTGCCCGAGCTGAAGGTGCGGGTCGTGAACGTCGTCGACCTGATGCGCCTGCAGCCCGAGAGCGAGCACCCGCACGGCGCGTCCGACGCCGAGTTCGACGCGCTCTTCACGAGCGACAGGCCGATCGTCTTCGCCTACCACGGCTACCCGTGGCTCCTGCACCGCCTCACCTACCGGCGCACGAACCACCGGAACCTGCACGTACGGGGCTACAAGGAGGAGGGGACGACCACGACGCCGTTCGACATGGTGATGCTGAACGACCTCGACCGGTTCCACCTCGTCAAGGACGTCATCGACCGCGTGCCCGGCCTCGCGGGGCGGGCCGCACACCTCCGGCAGGAGATGGACGAGCGGCGGCTCGAGGCGCGTGCCTGGACGCGCGCGCACGGCGAGGACCACCCCGACGTGCGCGACTGGACCTGGCCCTTCTGACCCGCGTCCTCGTCGTCAACGCCGGGTCGACGAGCCTCAAGCTGGCGGTCGTCGACGAGACCGGCGACGCGCACGACGTGGCGTCGCTCGACGCGGTTCCTGCCGACGTCGACGCCGTCGGGCACCGGATCGTCCACGGTGGCCGGCTGTTCCTCGACCCGGTGCGCGTCGACGACGACGTCGTCGCCGCGCTCGAAGGGCTGGCGCCGCTCGCCCCGCTCCACCAGGCGCCGGCGCTCCGTGCCCTCGCGTCGGCGCGGGTCGCGCTGCCGGAGGTGCCGCACGTCGCGGTCTTCGACACCGCCTTCCATGCGACGCTGCCCGCGGCCGCGTCGACGTACGCGGTGCCGCTGCGCTGGCGCGAGGAGTGGGGCGTCCGGCGCTTCGGGTTCCACGGGATCGCCGTGCAGTGGGTCGCGGAGCAGATCGAGGCGCGGCGCCTGGTCGTCTGCCACCTCGGCGGAGGCTGCTCGGTCACGGCCGTGCTCGACGGCCGCTCGGTGGACACGACGATGGGGTTCACGCCGCTCGAGGGCGTGCCGATGGCGACCCGCTCGGGCACGGTCGACCCCGGGCTCGTGCTGTACGCGCTCCGAGCGCGGGGCCTGCGCCCGGACGAGATCGACGACGCCCTGGAGCGCGAGTCCGGGCTCGCAGCGCTCGGCGGCCTCGACGCGGAGCTGGGCTTCGCCGTGTTCACGCGCCGCGTCGCCCAGGCCGTGGCGGCGATGGCCGTCCCGCTCGGCGGCGTCGACGTGATCGCGTTCTCGGGCGGCGTGGGGGAGAACCGCGAGGACGTCCGCAACGCGGTCGCGGACGGCGTCTCGTTCCTCGGCGCGCGGGTCGAGGTCGTGCCGGTGCGCGAGGACCTCGTGATCGCGCGCGCGGTGCGGAGACCTCCTCGCCGCCGGCTAGCCGCGCCTCCGTAGTTCTCCGCGCACCGGCTCGGCGAACGACCCGATGCCACGGCATCGAGCCGACCGCATGCTCGGGGCACCACGCAGGCGAAGGAGGCCGAGATGAAGAGGATCCTGATCGCGACCGACGGATCGCAGGCGGCGGATGACGCTGTCTCCTTCGGGCTGGATCTCGGCGGTCGGCACGGAGCGGCGGCGGTCGTCGTTCACGTCGTGCCCGCGTGGACTTCGTGCCGGTGCTCGGCGGCTTCGGCATGGTCGGCGCTCAGGCGCACGAGCCGACCCGGGCGACGCGAGCATGCTCGAGGAGGCAGGCGCCGACGGCCAGGACGCGCGGCGTGCCCGTGCGGACGGAAGCTGCTCACGGGCGACACGGTCGACGAGATCGTCGCGTACGCCGACTCGTCGACGTCGACCTGATCGTCGTCGGCTCGCGCGGTCACGGGCCGTCGGGAGCGCGCTGCTCGGCAGCACCTCGCTCGGCGTGCTGCACGAGGCGCACCGGCCGGTGCTCGTCTACCGCGACAGCCGGGTCGAGGCGGCCCAGGCCGCGGCGGGAGGATGAGGCGGGTCGCGGCCGTGGGACCACGGCTCAGTCCTCGAGCAGGCCCTCCGACAGGGCATAGCGGACGAGCTCGGCGCGGCTCGAGAGCCGGAGCTTCTGCATGATGTGCGCCCGGTGCGTCTCCGCCGTGCGGACGGAGATGTAGAGCATCTTCGCGATCTCCTGGTTCGTGTGGCCGAGCGCCAGGAGCCGGAGCACCTCGCGCTCCCGGTCGGAGAGAGGATCCTCCTCGGCGCGCCTGCGCTCGTCGGCCGCCGCCTGGACGAGCCGCGCGCCGAGCGCGGGATGGACGTAGCGCTCGCCGGCGGCGACGGCACGCACCGCATCGACCACCTCCGTGTCGGCCGCCTCCTTGAGCACGTAGCCGCTCGCGCCCGCCTCGAACGCCTCGCTCACGTACCGCGGGTCGTCCTGCATGGAGAGCATCAGGACACGCGCGTCGGGGGCCGCCTGGAGCACCGCGGCGAGACCTTCGATCCCGCTCTTGCCGGGCATCACGACGTCCATGAGCACGACGTCGGGCTTGTGCTCGATCGCCTCGAAGACCGCGCGGTCGGCAGTCGGCGCCTCGGCGACGGTCTCGATGTCGGCCTCGGCGTCGAGCACGCGGCGGAGCCCGCTCCGGACGACGGCGTGGTCGTCCACGACGAGGACGCGGATCGTCACGGCAGCGGCACCTCGGCCGCGACGGTCGTGCCCTTCCCCGGGCTCGCCTCGACGCGGAGCCGGCCGCCGACGAGCGCAACGCGCTCGTGCATGCCGACGAGCCCGAGTCCGTCGGCCGAGACCGCATCCGGGTCGAAGCCCGAGCCGTCGTCCTCGACGACGGCGGCGAGTGAGCGTCCGCGCTGCACGAGCAGGATGCTGACGCGTCGCGCGCCGGCGTGCTTGGCGATGTTCGTCAGCGCCTCCTGGACGATCCGGTAGAGCGTCGTCTCGAGCTCACCCGGCACCCGCTCGTCTCCGAGCTGGGTGTCGACGTCGACCTCGAGGCCCGAGTGCTCTCGGAACGTCTCGGCGAGCCGCTCGATCGCCGTCGCGAGCCCGAAGTCGTCGAGGGCCGAGGGGCGCAGCTCGACCGCGAGGCGGCGGACGTCCTGCAGCGTCGAGACGACGAGCTCGCGCACGGCCGCGACGGAGGCGCGGGTCTCGTCGGTTGCCGCGCTCTGCTCGAGCGGCTTGAGGCCGAGGAGGATCGACGTGAGCGCCTGCCCCGTCTCGTCGTGGAGCTCGCGCGCGAGCCGCGCGCGCTCGAGCTCCTGCGCCTCGACCACCCGCCGCACCGCGTCGCGGCTGACGCGCTCGGAGAGGTCGACCGCCACGGCGGCGCGCGCCGCGAGGGTCTCGGCGAGCCGGAGGTCGTCGTCCGTGAACGCGGGCAACGGGCCGGCGCGATCGTGGGCGATGACGACGCCGACGACTCGGCCGCGTGCGACGAGCGGCACGTAGAGCCCCGAGCTGACGCCGAGCGCGCGGGCGGCGCCCTGGTCGATCTCGGGGTCTTCGAGGACCGAGTCGACGCGCTCGCTGCGGCCCCGCTCGAGGACGCGGCCCGCCTTCGAGCGGACGAGGTCGAGCGTCATCCCGGTCGCCCCGGCGTCGCCGTCGCCGTCCGCCGCCTCGACCTGCAGCCCGTCGCCGGCGGGCAGCGCGATCAGGACGAGCCGCGCGTCGACCAGCTCGCGGAGGCGCTGCGCGACGAGCGCGAGCAGCGGCCGGAGCTCGAGCTCGGAGGCGAGGGCGTTCCCGAGCTCGTTGACCGACTCGAGCTGGCGCAGCCACCGCGTCGACGACTCGTAGAGCCGCGCGTTCTCGATCGCGACCGCGGCCTGCGCCGCGAGCAGCTGGGTCAGCTCCTCGTCCTCCTGCTCGAAGTCGACGCCACCCGCCTTCTCGGTGAGGTACAGGTTCCCGTAGGCGACGCCGCGGAGCACGATCGGGACGCCGAGGAACGTCGTCATGGGCGGATGGTCGCGAGGGAAGCCGACCGAGCGCGGGTCGCGTGTGAGGTCGTGGAGGCGCAGCGGCCGCGCCTCGCGGATCAGCACGCCGAGGATCCCGCGGCCGCGCGGCAGGTCGCCGATCGCCGCATGGGTCTCGGCGTCGACCCCGGTGGTGAGGAAGCGCTCGAGTGCCTGTCCCGACCGGTCGATCACGCCGAGCGCGGCGTAACGGGCGCCCGTCAGCTCGGCGGCGGTCTCGACGATCCGCTGGAGGAGCGCGTCGAGCGAGAGCTCGGAGCTCAGGGCGATCCCCGCCTCGACGAGGATGCGAAGTCGATCGGTTCCCGGCTGTCCGCTCATCTCGTCGGCCGCCGGTCGCGGCGGCCGGGACATTCTCTCCGGCCGCGGCCGCTGCGGAAAGGCCGCAGGGGGAGTCGGTGCGGTCGCCGATGCGTGCAGGGAGGCCCGCGGCGACGCTCGGTGCACAACGACGAGAGGAGGAGTCATGTCTGCAACGCTCCAGGAGCGGACGCGGACCGGCCCGACCCCCAGGACGATGACGGCCGCCGTCGTCCACGAGCTGGGCGGGCCGCTTGTCGTCGAGGAGGTGCCGACGCCGGCGCCCGGGCCGGGGGAGATCCTCGTCCGGGTGGAGGCGTCGGGGCTGTGTCACACGGACATTCACGCGGCCCACGGCGACTGGCCCGTCAAGCCCAGCCCGCCGTTCACTCCCGGCCACGAGGGCGTCGGGATCGTCGAAGCGATCGGCACCGGCGTCGTCGAGGTCGCACCGGGCGACCGGGTCGCGATGCCGTGGCTCGGCTACGCGTGCGGCGTCTGCGACTACTGCGTCTCCGGCTGGGAGACGCTGTGCCTCGAGCAGCGGAACATGGGCTACTCGATGGACGGCGGCTTCGCCGAGTACACGAAGGCGTTCGGCCGCTACGTCGTGAAGGTGCCCGACGGGATCGATCCGTACGACGCCGCGCCGCTCACGTGCGCCGGCGTCACGACCTACAAGGCGGTGAAGGTCGCAGGGACGCGACCGAGCGACCTCGTCGCGATCTTCGGCGTCGGTGGGCTCGGGCATCTCGCCGCTGCAGTACGCCGCGATCGCCGGCGGGCGGGTCATCGCCGTCGACGTCCTCGACGAGAAGCTCGAGCTCGCCCGCGAGCTCGGCGCGGAGTTCACGGTCAACGCCGCGAAGGAGGATCCCGCCGAGGCGATCAAGCGACTCGGCGGCGCCGACCAGGCGATCGCGCTCGCGGTCACGCCGCGCGCGTTCGAGCAGGCGTACGGCTCGCTCCGCCGGAACGGCACGCTCGTCTTCGTCGGGCTGCCCGCGGAGAACACGATCGAGCTGCCGATCTTCGAGACCGTGCTGAACGGCATCACGGTCGTCGGCTCGATCGTCGGCACGCGCCTCGACCTGCGCGAGGTCTTCGAGCTGCACGCGGCGGGGAAGACCCGCGTGATCCGCGAGGTGCGGCCGCTCGCCGAGGTCAACGAGGCGATCGCGGACGTCGAGGCCGGCCGCGTCCCGGCGCGCGTCGTCTTCGGGCTCTGACGAGGTGCCGGGAGGTGGGGGCCAGCAGCTCCCGCCTCCCGGCCGGGGCGCGCGGGAAAGCCGCAGGCGGCCGACCCGGAATCCCCGATGGCGCTGCCCTCGAGCAGGGCGATCGTGGACGCATGGCACACACGGGAGACCGCAGCGCATCCGTCTCGGCAGGGTCGACGGGGCTCCTGGGGCTCTGGCTCTCGGCGTTCGCCTCCGCGGAGGCGGCGCTGGCGGCGGCGCGCTTCGACTTCCCGCCCGGCGAGCTGCGCGACCGGCGACGCCGGTTGAAGGACGAACGGGCCGCGACGCTCGGCCTGCTCGACGCGCTGGCGCGCGATCCGCGGTGGACGAGGACGGTCGAGCGCGTCACCGCGTCGACCGGCTCCGACGTCGCGTTGCTGGGCTCCCCGACTAACGTCTCGCCGTGCGGCTCGGGAGCATCGGCGTCTGGCTCGGCGCCTTCACCGTCGCGCCCGCGGCCGAGGCCCGTCCCGCCGCCCGCGAGATCGAAGAGCTCGGCTACGACACGCTCTGGTACCCGGAGGGGCTCGGCACACGCGAGTCGTTCTCGAACGGCGCCGTCCTCCTAGGAGCGACCGAGCGCCTTCGCGTCGCGTCGGGGATCGCGAACATCTGGGCGCGCGACGCCGTCTCGGCCGCGAACGCGGCGCGCGTGCTCGCCGACGCGTTCGACGACCGCTTCCTGCTCGGCCTCGGCGTGAGCCACCCCGTGCAGGTCGACCCGCGCGGACACCGCTACGCGCGACCGGTCGCGACCATGCGCGCGTACCTCGACGCGCTCGACGAGGACCCGTTCGTCAGCCCGGACGGCACAGGGGTCGCGCGGCCGCCCGTGCCGCGCGTGATCGCCGCCCTCCGGCCCCCGATGCTCCGGCTGGCGGCGGAGAAGGCGCTGGGGGCACACACGTTCCTCGTCCCCGTCGAGCACACGCGGCGCGCGCGTGAGCTCCTCGGCCCGGACGCGCTGCTCGTCGTCGAGCAGAAGGTCGTGCTGGCCGACGACGCATCGCTCGGCCGCTCACGGGCCCGGGCGGCGCTCGCCTGGTACCTCGACACCCCGAACTACCTCGACAACCTCCGGTGGCTCGGGTTCGCCGACGGCGACTTCGAGGACGGCGGCTCCGACGCGCTGGTCGACGCCCTCGTGGCAGTGGGCGACGAGCGCGCGATCCGCGCGCGCGTGCAGGCGCATCTCGACGCGGGCGCGACGCAGGTCGCGATCCACCCGCTCGAGGAGGGCGACCCGTTCGGCCGCGCGACGCTGCGGCGGCTTGCCCCGTCGCTGACGGGCTGGCCCGCGCGGGCTCCCCCTAAGGTGGGGCGCGGCTCTGCCCCAGGCG
>CAVVIL010000005.1:0-11851 GCA_963748255.1 uncultured Actinomycetes bacterium
GTCTTGATCGTCGACGACCACCCCTCGTTTCGTGCCGTGGCCCGGATGATGCTCGAGACCGACGGGTTCGCCGTCGTCGGGACCGAGGAGGACGGCGAGTCGGGTGTCGCGGGGACGCTCCGGCTCGAGCCCGACGTCGTGCTCCTCGACGTCGAGCTGCCGGACATCGACGGGTTCGAGGTCGCCGCGCGCCTGCGGGCGGCGGGCTCACGCGCGGCGATCGTGCTCGCATCCAGCAGGGATCGTGCGGACTTCGGCTCGCTCGTGGACGAGTCCGGGGCGCGCGGGTTCCTCACGAAGGCCGACCTCAGCGGCGACGCCATCCGCAGGCTCGTCGCGTGACCGGCGGCACGGTTATCCTCGACCGTCCATGACCGACCTCGTCGTCGCAACCCCGGTCTTCCTCGATCTGACGTTCGTCGGGCTCGAGTCGCTGCCCGCGCTCGGCGAGGAGCGGTTCGCCGCGGAGCTCCTCCGCTCGCCCGGCGGTGGCGCGATCACGGCGGTCAGCGCCGCCCGCCTGGGCCTCCGCGCGGCCGTCGCCGCGCCGCTCGGCGACGACGTGCCGGGCGACATCGTGCGGGACATGCTCGCTGCGGAGGGCGTCCAGTGGATCGCGTCCCGACCGGCGCCGCGCACGCCCACGACGGTCGTCATGCCCTTCGGCGGCGACCGGGCGATGGTCACGATCGATCCCGGCGCGCGTGCGCTCACATCCGACGTCGCGGCCGCCGCTCCGCGCGCCGTCGCCGCGAGCCTCGATCAGCTCTACGCCGTGCCTGACGGCACGCCGACCTACGTCACGTGCGGCGACGACGACCTTCGCGCTTACCAGCGGCGTCCACCCGCGGCGCTCGACGGCGCGCGCGTGCTCGTCGTCAACGAGCGGGAGGCGCTCGGGCTGAGCGGCAAGGACACGGTCGCGGATGCAGGCGCGATGCTGGCCGAGCGGGTGGAGACGGTCGTCGTCACGCTCGCAGGCGAAGGGGCGATATCGGTTTCCAACGGCGCGACGATCACCGTCCCGGCGGAGCGGGTCGAGCACCCGGCGGACACGACCGGGGCCGGCGACCTGCTCACCGCGGCCTACATCTGGGCGGACTTGAACGGCGCAGAGCCCGAGGACAGGCTCCGCTGGGCCGTGCTCTACGCGGGGCTCGCCGTGACGACGCCGACCGGTGTGGGCGGCGCCGTGGACGAGGCGACGCTGCTCGGCGAGGGGGCCGCCCGCGGGCTCACTCCCCCGCCCTCGGCCGGCGGCTGAGCGACTCCCCGCTCGCGGGGTCGAAGAAGTGCAGGTGCCGGTGGTCGACCGCAAGCTCGACCGCCTCGCCGAGCGTGATCCCGCGCCTGCCGTCGATCGCGGCGCAGAAGCGGGCGCGGCGGTCGTCCGCGAGCAGTGTCGCGTCATCGTCGGAGGCGGCCTCGATCGCCGCGCGCGTCGCATCTGTCAGGACGCGCGGGGCGTCGATCGGGAAGAGGACGTTGGAGACGCCGCCGAGCTCCTCGACGAGGTCCGGTCGTACCGTGATCCGTGGCTGTCCCGCGGGTGCGTCCGCCGCGTGCCGGAGGTCGGTGGGGCGGATGCCGAGAATGACGTCGCGCGACTCCCCCGAGAACGCCGACCCGGGCGGGAGCGGCAGCCGCATCCCCGCGAACACGACGTGGCCGTCCGTCACCGTCGCCTCCACCACGTTCATCGACGGCGACCCGATGAAAGCGCCGACGAAGAGGTTCGTCGGCTCGTGGAAGAGCGCCTGCGGGGTGTCGCACTGCTGCAGCACGCCGTCGCGGAGCACCGCGACGCGCTGACCGAGCGTCATCGCCTCCACCTGGTCGTGGGTCACGTAGACGGTCGTCACGCCCAGGCGGTCGTGCAGGCGCGCCAGCTCCGCGCGCATCGAGACCCGCAGCTTGGCGTCGAGGTTCGAGAGCGGCTCGTCCATGAGGAACGCCGTGGGCTCGCGCACCATGGCCCGGCCCATGGCGACGCGCTGCCGCTGTCCGCCGGAGAGCAGCGCCGGACGGCGCTCCAGCAGTGCGTCGAGCCCGAGCGTCGACGCCGCCTGCCGCACCCGCCCCGTCCGCTCCTGCCGCGGGACGCGCCGGAGCTTGAGGCCGAAGCCGAGGTTCTCCTCGACCGTCATCTGCGGATAGAGCGCGTAGTTCTGGAAGACCATCGCGATGTCTCGGTCGCGCGGTCGGAGACTCGTGACGTCCCGGTCGCCGATCAGGATGCGGCCCTCCGTCACCTCCTCGAGGCCGGCGATCATCCGCAGCAGCGTCGACTTCCCGCAGCCGGACGGCCCGACGAGAACCATGAACTCGCCGTCGTGGATGTCGAGGGTCATGGCGTCGAGCGCGGTGACGCCGTTCGCGTAGATCTTCGTCGCCCGCTCCAGCCGGATGCCGGCCATCTCAGGCCCGCCCTCCCGACGCGCTCGACAGCCACGAGCGGAGCTCCCCGAGGTCGGGCCGTGCGCCGACGCGGTCGGCCGCGATCAGGACCGCCCCGGCGACGGGATCGACGTCCGGGTAGACGGGGCTCCCGTCCGGGACGCGCGATCGGACGACGTCGCGGAGGAGCGCCGAGGGGTGCCGGAGGACCCCGCCGCACAGGACGAGCGGGAACGGCGCGCCGAGCTGGCCCGTGCGCTCCGCGCAGACTCTCGCGTAGTCGCCCATCCGGGCCGCGACCGTCTCGACGATGGAGATCGCGACGCCGTCGCCCGTCTCCGCCTCGTCGAGCACCGCGTCGGCGAAGCGGCCGCGCTCCGACTCGTCGAGGCCTCCGATCCGCGTGAACGCGTACAGGAGCCCCTGCGCGTCGGCGCAGTCCCAGCGCTCGAGCGCACGCGGCAGGAGCGATGTGTCGGGACCGAGCCCGAGCATGTGGCGCCAGACGGCGGCGAGCGCCAGGGAGCCGAGCGCGAATGCTCCCGTCTTCTCCGGCCAGAACCCGAGGTGGAAGACCTTCCCGTCGGCGCTCCGCCCTGCAACCGCGGCATAGGTCCCGATCACGACCGAGACGCCGACGAGCTCGTCGCTGCCGCACCGGAGCCCCCCGATCGCGTCGTTGACGATCTCGGGCTCGTCGCGGAGCTCGAGCCGCACCGTGAGCTCTCGGCGGAGACGCTCGAAATCCTCCGGCCAGTCGGCGCCTGCGAGGCTGAACGCCGCCGCGCCCAGGTCGGCCGGCGTGGCGCCCGCGGCATCGAGCGCAGCGACCGTGGCCCGCACGATCTCGACCAGGGCGGGCTCGGGCGACGCCGCGTTGTGGATGTCGCCGCAGTCCGCGCCCCCGGCTCCCAGCACGGCGCCGCTGCGATCGACGACGACCGCGACCGTCTTCGTGTTGCCGCCGTCGACGCCGAGCAGGAGCCCGCTCACGCCGCCGTCCGGACGAGTCGGTCGGGCAGGTGGGTGCGATGCGCGGAGGCGAGGGCGTCGTAGACGCGTTCGGCGACGTCGAGCTGACGGACGAGCGGGTTCGCGCTGAGCGCTCGGATGCCGTCGGCCCGCGTGCCGGCCCAGGCCGTCTCCGCGGCGAGGGCCTGGTACTCGCCGAGCATCTCCACGAGACCCCGGACATGAGGCGGTAGCGGCTTGGCGGGCAGGACCTCGATCCCGTCGCGGGTGCAGCGACCGAGCACCTCGACGACGAGGTCGTCCGGGAAGCCGGGAAGCGCGCCGCCGGCGTTCGGCATGTTGACCGGATGGACCTCGTCCTTGTCGTTGAAGATCGCGTCCATCACGTCGATCGCGAGCTCGAGCTCGTGGATGCCGCCGCGCGAGCGAGCCGGGTCGAGCTGCGGATCGTCGCGCTGGGCCTGCTCTTCGTAGTGGCGCCAGTAGTCGCCCGACCAGCCGAGGATGTCCTCGGCCCTCGTCGTGGGCTTGGCGCGGAGCTCCGCCAGGACGTCGTCGGTGAAGTAGTAGTACTCGAAGTAATCGGCCGGGACCGACCCCATGGCGACGGCGAGCTGGAGCTGGCGCCGCCGGCGTGGCTCGAGTGTCGGGTCGTCGCGCCGCCGCTCCCACGCCTCCTCGAGAAGCGGCAGCGGGTCCCGCCCGTCGTAGTCGTGCTCGACGCCCCAGCAGCCGTGGTTCAGCCCGACCATCGTCACGCGAAGCCGCTCCGGATCGAGGCCCGCGGTGTCCGCGATCTCGTGCGCGAAGTAGATCGGCCCTTCGCAGAGCGAGACGACCTTCACCGGCGAGTGGCGCGTGATCGCCTCGGCGACGATGTTCACCGGGTTCGTGTAGTTGAAGATCCACGCGTCCGGGCAGAGCTCCTCCATCTCGGCGCAGACGTCCTTCAGCACCGCGACCGCGCGCAGCGCCATGAAGAAGCCGCCCGCGCCCTGCGTCTCCTGGCCGATGAGGCCGTGGTCGAGGGGGATGCGCTCGTCTCGCACGCGCGCCTCGAACCCGCCGGGCCGGAAGGACGAGAGCACCGCGTCGCAGTCCGCGAGCGCGGCTCGACGGTCCGTCGTCGCCGTGACGACGATGTCGTGCCCGCGCGCCCGCGCCATCTTCTGGGCGAGCGTGCGGATGAGCGCCAGCCGGTCCTCGTCGAGGTCGACGAGAACGACCTCCGAGCCCTCGAAGTCGGCGCCGTTCGCGATCAGCGACGCCATCGTCCCGGCCGCCCGGGTCGAGCCGCCGCCGAGGTAGACGAGCTTGATCCGTGCCATCAGTGCCCCTTCAGGTGATGCTGCCTCGTTCCTCGCGTGCGAGGAGCAAGCCAGGCTAGGACGCAGGGAGCCCCGATACCAGAAGGTATCGGGGCGACCGAGGACGACGCATGGCGCCGCTCGTCGCACGCGAGGGACCTGGAGGGCATTGCCTGAAGGGGCACGACCGACCTACCTCACTCCTTGAGTGCCCCGGCGAGCATTCCGCGCACGAAGTGCCGTTGCAGGAACAGATATACGACGAGGATCGGCAGCGCGACGAGCACTGCGGCGGCGGCGACCTTCGTGGGGTCGCCGGCCCGCGCCGCGCCGGCGAAGAAGCTGAGGCCCAGCGGGGCCGTCTGGTGCGACTCGCTGCCGGACACGAGCACGAGCGCGAGCAGGAACTCGTTCCACGTGTAGGTGAAGACGAGGAGCGACATCGTCAGCACCGCGGGCCAGGCCTGCGGCAGGAGGACGCGCCAGAGAACGCCGAAGCTGGTGGCGCCGTCGATACGCGCGGCCTCGATCAGCGAGCGCGGCGTCGAGCGGAAGAACGCGCGCATCCAGAACGTGCCGAAGGCGATGGACTGGCCGATCTGCGGGAGGATCAGCGCCCAGTAGGTGTTGAGCAGGTTCCAGTGCAGCAGGGGGACATCCTGGAAGTCGTAGTAGAGGGGGATCACCGTCGCCTCGTACGGGAAGATGATCCCGAGCAGGATGATCGGGAACACGATGCGGTCGCCGGCGAACCGCATCGTCCCGAACGCGTAGCCCGTCCCGATCGAGAGCACGGCAGAGACGACGGTGACGGTCGCCGCGACGATGAAGCTCGACTTGAAGCCCGTCGCGAAGTTGCCCTCGGTCCAGGCGGCCTCGAAGCTCGAGAGATCGATGCGGGTCGGGAACGCGAAGCCGCTGACCAGGTCGGTCTTCCGGTGCAGCGCCAGGAAGAGGATCGAGAGGACGGGATAGAGGGCGAGCACCGAGAACGTGCACAGCACGACGTAGGTTCCGACCCGTTCCAGCCGGCCTGCGGTCACGTGCGCTCATCCCGGGAGCCGATCCGGAGCACGACGGCGGCGAGGAGGAAGATCGTGACCGCGAGGACGGTCGCGATCGCGGCCGCATAGCCGACGCGGTTGTACAGAAAGGCGTTCTGGTACATGTACATCGAGGGGACGAGCGTCTCTCCCCCGGGCCGCCGGCCGTCGTGTTGTAGATGATGTCGAAGCTCCGGAGCGCGTTGATCGTGGTCAGCACGAACGCGACGAGGATCTCGTCCCGGAGCCCCGGCAGCGTCACCGCGAAGAACTCGCGGACCGGCCCGGCGCCGTCGACCCGGGCCGCGTCGTAGAGCGACGTGGGGATCTTCTGCACGCCGGCGATGAAGAGCACCATGCACAGCCCGAACGTGACCCAACTGCCGATCGCGCCGATCGACGGCAGCGCCCAGGTGAAGTCGCCGAGCCACGGCCGCGCGAGCGATCCGAGGCCGACGAGCTCGAGCGCCCGGTTGAGGGGCCCGTCCTCCGCGTAGATCCACGTCCACGCCTGGGCGACGACGACGCCGGCGATCAGCTGCGGCAGGAACAGCGTCGTCCGGAAGAAGCGGAAGCCGCGGATCACGGTGCGGGTGAGCGCAGCCGTGAGAAGCAGCCCGATGATCACCGGGAAGACCGCGTAGTACACGATCAGGATCGCCGAGTGGACGAAGGCGTCGCGGAGCACCTCGTCGCGGAGCGCCTCGCCGTAGTTCGAGAGGCCGATCCACGTCTTCCCCGTCAGGCCGTCCCAGTCGAACAGCGAGTAGTAGACCGTGTGGAGGAGCGGGGCGAGCGTGAAGAGGACGTAGAACGCGAGACCCGGAAGGACGTAGAGCCAGCCGATGTTGCGCGGGTCGCCGGGGGCGCGGCCGCCGCCGCGACGGCGACGCCTCCGCCGCGCGCCCGGACCGGCGGGGTCCGGGCGCGCGTCGTGGGCTGTTGGCTCGTCGACCGCCACGCGTGGCGGCTCAGCGAAGCGTCTTGTCGAACTTCTCCCAGTCGTCCTGGACGGCCTTCGCCATGCCGGCGGGCGTCTGGCGGCCGGCCAGCAGGAGCTGGAACTGGTTCTGGAGGGTCGTGTACATCGACGGGGACGCCCAGTCGGTGTACAGGAGCAGGCCGTCGTCGTCCGCGACGAGCCGGAACGCCTTGCTCACCTGCGCCAGGTACGGGTCACCGGCGGGCGCCTTCGCGCGCCGGTCGGCCGGGATCTGCTGCTGCGAGAACATCAGCGTCTTGGCGCGCTGGGACGTGATCACGTAGTTGAGCCACTCGGCGCCGAGGTCCGGGTACTTCGTCTTCGCCGAGATGTGCCACGGACCGGACAGGCCGCCGATGGACGTCCACGAGCCCCCCGGCCCGGGCGGGACCGGCATCACGCCGACGTTCGCGGCGCCGAGGCCGGTCTTGATGATCGTCGAGTCCCAGTCCCCGCCGATCCAGAAGACGCCCTTGCCCTTGGCGAACTCCGTTGCGGAGGCGTCGTAGCCGAGCGCGTTGTAGTCGTCGTTGAAGTAGCCGGCCTTGCCCCACTGCTGGAGCTTGGCCAGCGCCCTGATCGTCCCCGGCGTGTCGTAGCGCGAGCCGGGCACGTGGTAGATCCAGTTGCGAACCGTCTGCGCCTTGACGTAGGCGCCCTGGATCCCACCGAAGAGGTGGATGAACCCGTATCCCTCCTTGTTGCCGTGCTCGATCACCGGCTCGTCGTCGGGCAGCTTCGCCCGCAACTGGGCGAGGAGCCGGTCGAACCCCGCGAACGTCTGCGGCATCCTGTTCGGGTTGAAGCCGAGCTGGCGCAGCTTCCTCTTGTTGTAGAACGCGACGACGTTCTGGCCGGTCTGGGCGATGCCCCAGACCGGGCCCTTCCCGAACGACTTGCCGTCGGGCGTCCACCGGAACATGCCCCAGGTGGACGGCGCGTAGAGCCTGTCCCACCGGTACTTCTTGACGTACTTCGTGAGCGGGATGATCAGCTTGGCCTTCACGAGCTGAGCGTCCGTCTGGTAGCCCTGGTTCCCCTCCGTCACGTCGGGCCCACTGCCCGACGCGAGTGCGCGCGGAACGGTGCCGACGAGGCTGTTGAAGTCCTTGAAGACGATGTTGATCTTGACGCCCGGGTGGCTCCTCTCGAAGTCCTTGCTGAGCTGCTGCAGCACGGGCTGGAGCCCCGGGTCCTGGTTGTCGTAGGACCACATGGTCAGGGTGATGGGCGATGCCTTCTTGCCGGCGTTCGATGCGCCCACGGCGATCGCGAGCAGCACGACGGCGGAAAGGACGAACACTCCCAACAGGCGGCTCTTCACAGTTCCCTCCCTGTGACTGGTGGCCGCCGCCCTCGGCGCGGCGGATACGAGACTATAGAGCGATGTCCGCGCCGGACCGAAACCGCGGCGACCGCGCCGGCGCGGAGGCCGGCAGGTGACCGTCGCCCTCGGGATCGACGTCGGCGGGACGAAGATCGCCGCGGGGGTCGTCGACGTCGACACGGGCACGGTTCACGAGCGGCGCCTGCTGCCGACCCGCCCCGAGCGCGGCGGAGAGGCGGTGCTCGACGACTGCGCCGCCCTCGCGGCCGAGCTCGGCGGAGGCACGCTGCCCGTCGGGATCGGGCTGTGCGAGCTCGTCGATCTCGCGGGCCGCCCGACGAGCGCCGACACGGTCGACTGGCGCGACCTCGACCCGGCTGCGGCGATCGCACGCCCCACGCGTCGTCGTCGAGTCCGACCTGCGCGCGGCGGCGCTCGCGGAGGCGCGCTTCGGCGCGGGCGTCGGCGTCTCGCCGTTCCTCTTCGTCGTCGTCGGCAGCGGTGCGAGCGCGTGCCTCGTCCTCGACGGGAGCCCGTACGCCGGCGCGCACGGCGAGGCGATCACGCTCGGCGCGCCGCCCGTCGAGGCGGTCGCGAGCGGTCCCGCGCTGGCCCGGGCGGCCGGGCTCGAGCGCGCGGAGGACGTGCTCGCGGACCCGGCGCACGCCCCTCTCGTCGACGCCGCGGCGGAGGCGCTCGGCGGCGTGCTCGCCGTCCTCGCGAACGCGCTCGACCCGCACGTGATCGTCCTCGGGGGAGGGCTCGGCGCGGAGCCGGCGTTCCAGGTGCGCGTCGAGCGTGCCTGCCGCGCGAGGCTCGCGTACCCCCGGACGCCGCCGCTTCCGGTCGTGCCGAGCCGGCTCGGCTCGGAAGGCGGCGTCGTCGGCGCGGCTCTCGTTGCCCTGGCGGGCCAGGGTTAGGCTTCCGCTCGTGCTCGACGAGACGGGGCTCTGGCGCGACGTCACGGAGCTCCCGTCGACCCTCGCGGAGACGCTCGACGGTGACCGCGGACGAGAGCGATGTCGCGACGCTGCTCGGGGCGCCCGGCGTCCGCCGCATCGTCGCGAGCGGGAACGGCGCGGCGTACTACGTCGCGGTCGCCCTCTGGCTCGCCTCGCTCGAGACGCGAGCCGGGGCCCCGAGGTCGTCGCCGTGCCGAGCGGCCTGCTCGCGCGCGGGGCGTTCGCGTGGCGGCCCGGCGATGTCCTGCTCGTCATCTCGTCGTCGGGCGAGTTCCGCGACCTCGTCGAGGCGGTCGACGCCGGCGCGCCCGCCCCGTACGCCGCCGTGACTGCGAACGCGGAGTCGACGCTCGGCGCACGGGCCGGAGCCCGCGCGCTCGTCTCGGTCCCGAACCAGCGCGCCGTCACGCACACGCAGGCGTTCTGCGGCGCGGTCGTCGCGGCGCTCTCCGTATGGGCGGAGATGACGGGCGACGCGGCGCTCGATGCGGCGCTCCGTCGTCTCCCGGCGGAGCTCGAGATTGCGATCGCCCGCGCGAGGACGTGGGTCGACGAGCCTGGCCGGGACGGAGCCCGGGACGGCGGTCGCCTTCGGCAGCGGCCCTGCGTGGGCCGGCGCGCTCGAGGCCGCGCTGCTCCTCAAGGAGGTCGCCGGGCTCCCGGCCGAAGGCGTCGAGACCAGGGAGGGGGCGACCTCGGCGATGATGGCGCTCGGCCCCGGCGCTCTGGCGCTGAGCCTGACCGGGGCGGACCGAGGATCCGCTCCTCGCCGAGGCCGAGGACATCTGCGCCGGACAGGGGGCGACCGTGATCCGGACGCCGCCCCCGGAGACCGCCGACCGGCGGCTCGCCGCGGTCTCGACCTTTCCCGCCGCCGTCGCCCTCGCGACCCGGCTCGGGATCGAGCGCGGGCTCGACGTCGACACGCCGCCGTGGACGGAGGCGTACTACCGGGTCGCGAGACGCACCGCATGAGCCTCGGGCTCGGCGTGATCGGCTGCGGGAGCGTCTTCGCGGGCCCGTACCGGGCCATGATCGGCCAGCTCCGCGCCGCCGGCCGCGTCCACGTCAGCGCGGTGTACGACGTCGACCGGGCCAAGCGGCACGGCGCGGCCGCACACTACGACGTCGAGCGAGACCTCCGCGGCCCCGAGGACGTCATCGAGGCCGCCGACGTCGTGCTCGTGCTGACGAGCATGAACGAGCACGGGCCGCTCGCCAGGGCTGCGCTCGAGGCCGGACGGCACGTGCTCGTCGAGAAGCCCATGGCCACCTCGCTGGAGGAGGCGGCCGAGCTCCTCGAGCTTGCGGAGACCGGTCCCGGCGTCCTCGTCTGCGCCCCGCACACGCTTCTCAGCCCGACCTTCCGAGCCGTCCACGGCGCCGTCCGGGCGGGCGAGGTCGGAGACCTCCTCACGGCCCGCGCCCGCTACGGCTGGGCGGGCCCCTGGTGGAACGAGTGGTTCTACGCCCCCGGCGGCGGGTCGCTCTTCGATCTCGGCGTCTACAACGTCACGAGCCTGTGCGCCCTGTTCGGCCCCGCGCGGCGCGTGACGGCGATGGTCGGCGTCGCGATCCCGGAGCGCGAGGTGAACGGCCGCCGGGTCCGGGTGGAGGCCGACGACAACGCGCACGTGCTCCTCGACTTCGGGGACGCGCGCTTCGCGGTGGTGACGACCGGGTTCACGATGCAGCGGTACCGCTCCCCCGCGATCGAGGTCTACGGCAGCGAGGGCACCGTCCAGCTCCTCGGCGACGACTGGGCGCCGGAGGGGTGGGAGCTGTGGCGGAACGGAGACGGCGCCTGGCGCATCTTTCCCGAGTCGGATCCCCACTGGCAGTGGACCGAGGGGCTGCGGCACCTCGTCGAATGCGTCGAGGCGGGACGGCCCACCGTGACCCGGCCGCAGCACGCGTACCACGCCCTCGAGGTGATGCTCGCCGCCCAGGCGGCCGGCCACGACGGGGTCGCCCGCTCGATCGAGAGCGACTTCCCCGACCCGGTCTACGACCCGGAGTGGGTCGGCCTCGAAACGGAGCGACGGGCCCACGACCGCCGGAGCCACGATGGGCTATAGGCCGTCGCCGCGACCGTCCTTCGATGCGCCCACGGCGATCCGCGAAGGGGATGCCGTGCACCACGTCTGGGGTGACGAGGAGGCGGGATTCGTCGAGGACCGGATCTACGTCTCGTCCCAGCTGATCCACGCGATCGTCTTCGCCCTCCCGCCCGGCGGCGCATTCCGGCACTCGGACAGCTTCCGGACGGTGTTCGCCGCCGACGAGCTGCTCCACGTGCTCCAGGGGACGCTCGTCCTCGCGAACCCGGAGACCGGCGAGGTCGTGCGGGCGGAGGCCAGGGGAGAGCGTCTTCTTCCGGCGTGACACCTGGCATCACGGCTTCGCGTACGGGGACGAGCCGCTGCGCGTCCTCGAGTTCTTCGCGCCGCCGCCCGCGACGGGCACGTCCGGTGCGTACGCGCGAACCCGTCCGTACCTCGAGCAGAGCCGATACGCGGTCGACGGCGTCGTCGGCGCCCTCGGCGACACGCGTCCCGAGCCCGGCTCGCTCCGCGTCCTGCGCCGAGCCGACGCCGTCTGGCAGCTCGATCGCGGCGTCCTCGTCGGCCTGCTCGTCAGCACCGAGCACCTCACGGTCGGCACGCTCACCGTGGCCGCGGGACAGACGAGCCTGGAGGAGAGCCACGACGGCGAGGAGCTCGTCTACGTGACGCGCGGCGCACTGCGGGTCGAGGCGGGCGGCGTCGAAGCGACGCTCTCGCCCGGCGATGCCTTCGTCGTCCCGGCCGGGACGCCCCATCGCTACACGGCGGACGGCGCCGTCGCCGAGGCCGTGTTCG
>CAVVIL010000006.1:0-67349 GCA_963748255.1 uncultured Actinomycetes bacterium
TCGCGCCCGGACGCGCACCTCCGCCACCTCGCCGGCCGAGTCGGGCGGCAGCTCGACGACCCAGACGACGACGTACCGGCCCGTGCGCCGCGCGACCGGGAAGCGCGTCCTCGCCGTGACCGTCCGCGCGGGCGAGGCGACGACGAACGGGCCGTCGCGGGAGGCGCCGAGCCGGATCTCGGCCCGGTAGCCGGGCGTCGGCGTGTCGACCACGACCTGCTCGACGCGCACCGTTCGGCCTGCGTCGAGGACGAGCCCGACGCCGTCCTTGAAGAAGCTGCTGTAGCGCTCCGTCCGCCACGCGGTGTCGGCGCGGCCGTCGACGGCGAGGCCCGCCTCCTCGTCGCGCTCCCGGCCGTCGCCCTCGGGATCGAACGCCCCCGCGGGTGCGAGTCGCACGAACCGCGCCGGCCGCGGACTCGGCGTGGGACGGGGCGCCGGCCGCCGCGTGGCGGCCGTGGTCGTCGGGGCGGCCGTCCGGCCCTCGTCCCCGTCGCCGACCCCGAACGCGACGGCGAGCAGCATCCCCACGACGAAGACGCCGAGCGCGCCCCCGACGAGGAGGCGGTTCCCCATCCGCTCCGTCATCGCCTCATTCTCCCCGCATCCGGTGCGCGCCACACCGCACTGCGGGCGTACCCTCAGGGCGATGGGGTTCGGGACGACCCTCGTCGCCGTGGTCGCGCTGGTCGTCGGCCTGCCGCTCGTGATCGTCGGCCTTGCCGCCGCGGGCCTGGTCGGCTGGATCGTCGCGGCGATCGTGCTGCCGCTCGCGACGCTCGCGGTCATCCTCTGGCTCGGCCGCCCGCGGCCGGGGGACGGCGAGCCGCCGGTCTAGCGGAGCACGGCGAGCGCGGCCGGGTCGAGACCCAGCCACAGGCGCGCGAGGCGGCCCAGCGTGCCGTCGCGACGGAGACGCGCGAGCTCGCGGTCGACGGCGCGGCGGTCGAGGCTCGAGCCGGCGGGCACGGACGCCCCGATCCCGTCGCCCCGTCGGAGCCGCCCCACGACGGGCCCGAGCAGGCCGCGCTGGCCCGCGAGCAGGCGTCCGGCCTGGACGGCCGGGACGAGCGCGGCGTCGCAGGTGCCGGTTCGCAGGACGCTGCGGAGACGGTCGAGGCCGGCGACGGCGAGCGTCGGCACGCGGGGACGGAGCGCGGCGGCGGCGGACGCGCCCGTGCTCCCGCGCACGGCGCAGAGGTACGCCCCGCGGAGCTCCGAGACGCTCCGGGGCCGCGCGAGGCCGCGACGGGTGACGACGGCCACGTCGCTCGTCAGGTACGAGGCGGTCAGATCCGCACGGCCGCCGCGAGGGCGCTCGATCGCGTCCAGGGCGACGTCCCAGGACGCGCCGCTCGCCGCGAGGAGCCGCGTCCGCGACGGGACGTAGACGAACCGGTCGATCCCGACGCCGAGCCGCCGGGCCAGCACGCGCGCCAGCGCGGCCTCGAAGCCACGGGCGAGGATGACCTCCCGGCCCTTGACGACGCCCGCCTGGAGGACGGGGTCGCGGAGGCTCAGGGCGACGACGATCGGGCGCGGCGGCGCGGAGACGGGCGGGCCTGCCGGCGGGGGAGCCGCAGGCGGGTCGGCGGCCGACACCGCGGCCGTGACGGCGAGCATCGCGACACCCGCGACGGCGACGACGAGCGCGGCGCCGCGGAGCATCACGCGCGCCGCTCCCACAGGACGTCGACCGGCGTGCCGTGGACGGCGAACGCGTACATCTGCGGCGCGTCGCGAGCGGTCATCCGGATGCAGCCGTGGGAGGCCGGGTACGTCGGCACGGGCCAGTACTCGTGGAGCGCGATCCCGCCCGTGAAGTACGTCGCCCACGGCATCCACGTGGAGAACGGCACGGACCACGACATGCGCTCCTTGCGGTAGACGCGGAACGACCCCATCGGCGTCCGGCCGCCGGCGCCGGACGAGATGTGGAAGACGCGGACGACGCGGTTCGCGACGATCTCGAGCGCGACCTGGCGGCCGAGCTGCACCTCGACGCGGCTCCCGGGGCGGCGGAGCGCCGGCTCCGGGCGCGCGGAGCGCAGGAGGAGGCCGGTGACCGTGTCGTCGAGGACGCCGTCGCGGGGCAGCCCGTGCCACTTCTCGAAGGCGAGCACGGCCGTCGACGTCTCGTCCCCCGGGCGTCCCGTGACGCCGCTCGGGGCCATGAAGCCGAGGTCGGCGAGGAGCTGCTGCGTCTCCCGCAGGCTCGGCGCGTGCCGGTCGGCGAGCGGCTCGCGGACCACGCGGCGCAGGTCGTAGCCCGGGAAGAGGCCGATCGGGACGCCGCCCTCGATCCGGACGCGCACGCCCCGGACGCCCGGCACGGCGCGCAGGGTGCGCACGAGCTGGCCGACCCGCGAGCCGAGCGACGCGTCGTCGCGGCCGCTGGCGAAGCGTGCGGCGAGATCGACGGTGACGATCTGCCGGGCGATGCGGACGTCGCGCAGCGCGGTGCCGGTCGGGATCGCGCTCCGCAGGCCGCGTGCGCGCTCACGGCGCGTCGGGCCGGCGAGCAGCGAGCGGACGAGAGCGGGCATGCCCGGCACCGTCCGCGTGACGGGGACGGGTTGCGCCTCCTGGAGGAACCAGACCTCGCGCGGGCCGGCGGCGGTGGCGGGGGCCGCGAGCACGAGCGCTGCCAGCGCGACGAGAACGGGCCTCACGCGACCGGAGTTCCAGGCACGGGCGGCGTTTCCTGCCATGACACCGCGCCTCTCGGCAGGGCCGTCCCGAGCCGCCGGGAGACCCCGGCGCGTCGCTCAGTCGCCGCTCGTGCTGCGGACGACGACGACCGGGCACGGAGCCCGGTCGGACACCTTCGCGGAGGTCGAGCCGAGGAGCGCCTGCGCGAGGCTGCCTCGCCCGCGGTTCCCCACGACGAGCAGGTCGGCGCCCTCGGCAGCCGCGATCAGCGCCGCGGCGGGCTCGCCCTGCGCGAGCGTGACCGTGACGCCGTGATCCGGCCCGAGCACGGACGTGAGCTGCTCGCGCGCGACCTCCTGCGCGGCGTGCTCGCTCGCGTCGAGTATGTCGCCCGACTCCGACCAGGCGAGCGGGACGAGACCCGCGTCCGCGGGCGCCGCGACCGGGACGTAGGCCCACGCGTGGACGGCCTCGACCTCGGCGCCGCGCAGCTCGCCCTCGGCGGCCGCCCAGCGGAGCGCCGGGGTCGAGTCGTCGGTCCCGTCGATCCCGACCACGATCTCTCCCGCTCATGTCTCCCAGTCTGCCTGCGCGGCGCCTTCCGGCTCAAGGGGGAAGCCGCCGAGGCCGATTGATTCGGAAGGTCGTGACTCCTCAACCCGACACCGCCGACGACGAGCGAATCGCCGCCCCCGGGGGGGCGTACGACCCGCTGGTCGAGTCGTATCGCAAGCTCGCGGACGTCTTCCACGAGCTGCTCTCGGAGCAGTCCCTCGACGACCTTCTGCACCGGATCGCCGACACGGTCGGGGAGCTGATCCCCTACGACGACATCACCTTCTACGAGGCGGACGAGGCGTCCCGCGAGCTGAAGGCCGTCTACGCCCTGGGCAAGGACGCCGTGGAGGTGCTCGCAGACCCGCCGTTCCCGTACGGCGTCGGGATCACCGGCTGGGCCGTCGAGCACCGCGAGCCCGTGCTCGCGAACCGCGCCGAGCTCGATCCCCGCGTCCGCTTCGTCACCGACACGCAGCCCGACCCCGAGTCCCTGATCGTCGTGCCGCTCGTCGCGCGGAGCAAGCTCAAGGGGACGCTCAACATCTACCGCTCGGGCTTCCAGGAGTTCACCGAGGACGAGTTCCGCCTCGTCGTCCGGTTCGGGGACGCCGCCGCGCTCGCGCTCGACAACGCACATATCCGCGCCTCGCTGGAGCGCCAGGCGCAGACCGACCCGCTGACCGGCCTCTGGAACCACCGTGCGTTCCACGAGCGCCTCCGGCTCGAGCTCGTCGAGGCCTCGGCCGGCCAGGCGCCCGTCTCGCTCGTGATGCTCGACCTCGACGACTTCAAGCGCGTCAACGACGTCTACAGCCACGCGACGGGGGACGAGGTCCTCGCCGAGGTCGCCGAGATCCTGCTCCGCTCGATCCGCTCCGGCGACTCCGTCTGCCGGATCGGCGGCGAGGAGTTCGCGATCATCGCGCCGTCGAGCGGCCTCGCGGAGGCCCACCGCCTCGCCGTGCGCGTGCAGGAGCAGGTCGCGCGCGTCGCCTTCGGCCCCGTCGGCTCGGTGAGCCTCTCGATCGGCATCGCCGCCGGCCCCGAGCACGCAGCGAACCCGCGCGGCCTCGTCGCCTGCGCGGAGGTCGCGATGATGACTGCGAAGACCCGTGGCCGCGGCCAGGTCGTCGTCTTCGAGGACGGCCGGGCCGAGCGGCCCTCCGAGCACCATCTCGACCGCCGGGCCGAGATCCGCTCGATCGCGCACCTGAAGCTGCTGCACGGGGTCTCGTCGAAGCTGAGCCGGCTCAACGACGTCGCCAAGATCGGCGCGACGATCGCGGAGGAGCTGCGGCTCCTGATCGACTACCACAACTGTCGCGTCTTCGTCCGCGACGGCGACGACCTCCGGCCGATCGCGTTCCGCGGCGACCTCGTCGCCGCCGGCTCGGCGATGGAGGTGCTGCAGACCCGGGTCGGCGAGGGGATCACCGGACACGTCGCCGAGACCGGACGGCCCTTCCTCTCGAACGACGCGGCCCGGTCGGAGCTCGGGGTCCAGATCGCCGGCACCGCGCGGATCGAGGAGTCGCTGATCGCCGTCCCGCTCCTGTACGGGGCGTCGGCGGTCGGCGTCATCGTCGTCTCCAAGCTCGGCCTCGACCAGTTCGACCAGGACGAGCTACGCCTGCTCGAGGTCCTCGCGGGACATGCCTCGAGCGCGCTCGTCAACGCGCGGCTCTACGAGGAGCAGCGCCGCGAGGCGGAGAGCGCGAAGGCGCTGCTCGAGCTGTCCTCGGAGCTCTCGTCGAGCACGGGGCTCGAGGCGGTCGCGACGCGGATCGCGGCCGGCGCGGCGCGGATCATGCGGTCGGAGCGGGCCTCGGTCTGGCTGCCCGAGCACGAGACCGGCGTGCTCGCGTGCTGCGCGGCGTGGCAGCACGACCCCGCGCGTCCGTACTGGCAGGTGGGCGACGTCCTGCCGGAGAGCCTCGAGCGGCTCCTCGCCACGTCGAGCACGCCTTTCCTGATGACGCGCGAGGACCTGCTGGAGCACCTCGTCGACGCCGACGAGCAGGTCTGCGGAACGGCCGTCGTGGTCGCCTTTCCCGCGGGCGCCGGCACCGGCGCGATCGCGGTCGCGCTCGGCTCGCCCGGCGAGCTGGACGACCGGCGGCGCGAGCTTCTCGCCGGGATCGCCGCCCAGGCGCGGCTGGCGGTGTCGAACGCGCACTCGTTCCAGGGCCTCGAGCGGTCGTTCCTCTCGACGATCGAGGCGCTCGCGAACGCGCTCGAGGCGACCGACGAGTACACCTCCTTCCACGCGCGGTGGATCTGCGACGTGGCGCTCCGGGTGGGCGAGGAGCTCGGCCTCACACCCGCCGAGCTGAAGCGCCTCGAGCTGGGTGCGCTCTTCCACGACATCGGGAAGATCGGCGTCCCTGCCGCCATCCTGCGGAAGCCCGGCCCGCTCACCGTCGAGGAGCGGGCCGTGATCGAGCGCCACCCCGAGCTCGGCGAGCGGATCCTCGCGCCGCTCGAGCAGTTCGCGGACGTCCTGCCGGTGATCCGCGCCTGCCACGAGTGCTACGACGGCACGGGCTACCCCGACCGGCTCGCGGGCGAGGCCATCCCGCTCGAGGCTCGGATCATCTTCGCCTGCGACGCGTACCACGCGATGACGAGCGACCGCCCGTACCGGGTGGCGCTGCCGACCGCCGAGGCGATGCGCCGCATCGCCGACGCCGCGGGAACGCAGTTCGACCCGCGCGTCGTCGAGGCGTTCCTCGGCGTCCTCGCACGCGACGGCGCCGCCGGCTGACTCAGCCGACGCGGCGCAGCACGGTCAGCGCGCGGTCGGCCACCGGCACCGAGGCGCGCGCCGGGAGGGTCGTGCCGTTCGGCGGGAGCTCGGGCTCGGCGGTCGACAGCTCGTGCGCCCAGCGGCGGCCGAACCGCGTCGGGGGGAGGACGAAGGTCACGGGCTCGCGCCAGGCGTTGAAGAGGACGATGAACGACTCGTCCGCGACCGGCTCGCCGTCCGGCGCGAGGGTCGGGATCTCGGCGCCGTTGAGGAAGGCGCCGAGCGCGAAGGCGTCCCCCCGGGACCAGTCGGCCTGGGTCATCCGCCTGCCGTCCGGGCGGAACCACCAGACGTCCGGCGCGCCCGACCCGAGGCGCGACTCCCCGGTGAGGAAGGCCGAGCGGTGAAAGACGGGGTGCTCGGCGCGCAGCCGCAGGAGCCGCTTCGCGAACTCGAGGAGCGCGGTCTCGCGCTCCCCGAGGTCCCAGCTCAGCCACGAGAGCTCGTTGTCCTGGCAGTAGGTGTTGTTGTTCCCGCGCTGCGTGTTGCGGAGCTCGTCGCCGGCGAGGAGCATCGGGGTGCCCTGCGAGAGCAGCAGGGTCGCCATGAAGTTCCGGGTCTGGCGGTCGCGGAGCGCGTTCACCGCCGGGTCGTCGGTCTCGCCCTCGACGCCGCAGTTCCACGAGCGGTTGTCGTCCGTCCCGTCGCGGTTGCCCTCGAGATTCGCCTCGTTGTGCTTGCCGTCGTACGAGACGAGGTCACGGAGCGCGAAGCCGTCGTGGCAGGTGACGAAGTTGATCGAGGCGAACGGGGTACGGCCGTCCTCCTGGTAGAGGTCGCTCGACCCGGTGAAGCGGCGCGCGAACTCGGCGACGGCCGTCGAGCCGCGCCAGAAGTCGCGCATCGTGTCGCGGTACATCCCGTTCCACTCCGACCAGAGGATCGGGAAGTTGCCGACCTGGTAGCCGCCGGGGCCGACGTCCCACGGCTCCGCGATCAGCTTGACCTGCGAGAGCACGGGATCCTGGTGGATGATGTCGAAGAACGCGGAGAGGCGGTCGACGTCGTAGAACTCCCGCGCGAGCGCCGAGGCGAGGTCGAACCGAAACCCGTCGACGTGGCACTCGGTCACGAAGTAGCGCAGCGAGTCCATGATCAGTCGGAGCACCGACGGGCTCGCGGGGTTGAGCGAGTTGCCCGTCCCCGTGAAGTCCATGTAGTGGCGCTCGTCGCCGGGGACGAGCCGGTAGTAGGCCGCGTTGTCGACGCCCTTGAACGAGAGCGTCGGCCCGAGGTGGTTCCCCTCGGCCGTGTGGTTGTAGACGACGTCGAGGATCACCTCGATGCCCGCCCGATGCAGGGCCTTCACCATCCCCTTGAACTCGCGGACCTGCTCGCCGCGCGTTCCCGTCGCGGCGTATCCGGCGTGCGGGGCGAGGAACCCGATCGTCGAGTAGCCCCAGTAGTTCGTCAGGCCGCGCTCGACGAGGAAGTGCTCGTCGGCGATGTGGTGGACGGGCAGCAGCTCGACGGCCGTGACGCCCAGGTCGCGCAGGTACGCGACCGCGGCGTCCGAGGCGAGGCCCGCATACGTGCCCCGCAGGTCGTCCCGCACGCCGGGCAAGAGCTTCGTGAAGCCCTTCACGTGGAGCTCGTAGATCACCGTCTCGGCCCACGGCCGGTTGAGCCGGACGTCGCCCTCCCAGTCGAACGTCCCGTCGACGACGACCGAGCGCGGGATCGCGACGGCCGAGTCCTCCCCGTCGGCGGCGTCCTCGTCGGTCGCGGTGTAGGCGAGCACGCGCGCGCGGTCGTAGCGGATCGGGCCCTCGATCGCCTTCGCGTAGGGGTCGATCAGGAGCTTCGCGGGGTTGAAGCGGTGCCCCGCCGCCGGGTCCCACGAGCCGTGGACGCGATACGCGTAACGCTGCCCCGGCCCGACCCCCGGGAGGTAGACGTGCCAGTTGTGCGCCGTCTGCTGCCGCACCTCGACCCGTTCCTCCGCGTCGTGCTCGTCGTAGAGGCAGAGCTCGACGCGGTCCGCGCACTCGCTGAAGAGCGAGAAGTTCGTGCCGCCCCCGTCCCAGGTGGGGCCGAGGGGGAACGGCACACCGGGCCAGACCGGGCGACTCACCGGAGCACCCTAGCCGGGGCCCCCGGACGACCCCGTCAGCCCGCCGCCTCGGCCCGGTGGAGCCCGCGGATCCCCCAGACGGCGAGCACCGCCATCAGCGCGAGGGCGACCCCGAACGCCAGCGCGACCTCCGTCGGGTCGCCCGCGATCAGGCTGCGGCCCGCCTCGAGGAAGTAGGTGACGGGGTTGAAGGTCGCGACGGTCTCGATCCAGCCGCTGAGCAGGTCGAGCGGCACGTAGACGGGGGCGAAGAAGAGCGCCAGGAAGACCGGCATCTGCATCAGCGGCGCGGCCTGGATCGAGCGGATGCGGAGGGCGATGCCGGCCGCCCAGAGGAGGCCGCAGACGTTGACGAGCAGCGCGAGCGTGTAGAGGCCGACGATGTCGACCCCGCTGCCGCCGACGTCCATCCCGATCACGATCGCGACGACCGTGAGGAGGCCGCCGGTGATCACCCAGCGGACGAGGGCGGCGAGCCCGAAGCCCACGAGGATGCCGAGCCGGTTGGGCGAGGCGAGCAGCAGGCGCTTCCCGAAGCCCCCCTCGAAGTCCCGCGCGATGCCGAAGCCCGTGAAGACCCCTCCGAAGGCGGCCGCCTGGAGCAGCACGAAGACGAACTGGAACGACGTGTAGTCGCCGGGGTAGTCGAACCCGGGCACCTCCTCCACCTGCGACAGCCCACCCGCGAAGGCGGTGAAGAAGAAGAGCGGGAAGAGGATCCCGGGGATCAGCAGCGCAGGGGTGGTGAGCACGTTGTGCAGGGTGCGCCAGGCGACCCCGCTCGCGACCGGCCAGACGCGACCCCTCACGTTCGCGTCAGCCTCCGCGTCATCGCCCACGAGGCGAGCGCGAGCGACACGATCGCGATCGCGATCGCGACTCCGAAGCCGAGAGCGAGCGCCTTCGGGTCCCAGCCCGTGATGATCAGGCTCCGCACGCACTCGATGAGGTACGAGACGGGGTTGAGGGAGGCCGCGATGCGGAACCACTCGACCGCGATCAGGTCGCGCGGCGTGTTCATCGACGAGATGAAGAGGAACACGAAGAGCAGCGGGAACATCCCCTGCACGGCCTCGCCGCTCCCCGTCCGCAGCGCGAGGAACGACCCCAGCGCGCCGAACCCGAGCGAGACGATCACGGCGAAGAGGAGGATCACGAGGACGCCGGCCGGGCCGGAGGCGAAGCGGACGCCCACGAGGAGCCCGACGACGACGTAGAAGACGGCCTGCACGAGCCCGAGCACGACGATCCCGGCGAGCTGGCCCGCGAGGAGCGACGAGCCGCGCAGCGACGTGAGCGAGAGCCGGTTGAGGAAGCCGGTCTGGATGTCCCGCGCGAAGTCGGTGCCCGCGTTCATGGTCGCGAAGAGCGCGCCCTGGATGAACGGGACGGCGAGCGCGAACGCGAGGAACGAGTCGGTCGGGAAGCCGGGGAGCAGCGTGGACGGCTCGAGCCCCGCCGCGTTCACGAGCATCAGCGCGACGGGGAAGACGAGCGGCGGGATGGCCATCGCCGGCTGGCGGGCGGTCCGCCGGATCGAGCGGCCCGCGACCGCCGCGACCTGCGTGAGGGTGGTGCCGGGCGCCCAGCCGGGGCGCTGTGCCTCGACCGTGCTCATCGCCGGCGCGGCGCGGCGGGCTCCTCGTCCTCCTCGGCCGCCCCCTCCAGCGTCCGGCCCGTCTTCGCGAGAAAGACGTCGTCGAGGGTCGGCGAGCGGAGCTCGACGTCGTGGAGCGCGAGGCCCTCGGCGTCGATCCCGCGCACGACGTCGGCGAGGCCGACGCCCTCGTCGAGCCGGACCGCGAGCTCCCCGTCCCCGAACGGCTCGCCGAAGCGGTCGAGCAGCGCGAGGATCCGCACGCGGTCGTCGGCGACGGCCGGGATCGCATGGACGCTCGGCCGCCCGATCTCGGCCTTCAGGGCCGTCGGCGTCCCCTCGGCCACGATGCGGCCGTGGTCGATGATCCCGACGCGGTCGGCGAGGACGTCGGCCTCCTCGAGGTACTGGGTCGTGAGGAACACCGTGACCCCGTCCTCCCGGGCGAGGCGCGCCACCTCGTCCCAGAGGGCGCTGCGGCTCTGCGGGTCGAGCCCCGTCGTCGGCTCGTCGAGGAAGATGACCCGCGGACGGTGCACGAGCGCCAGCGCGAGGTCGAGGCGGCGCTTCATGCCGCCCGAGTAGCCGCCCACCTTCCGGTCGGCCGCCTCGGTGAGCCCGACGCGGTCGAGGAGCTCCTCCGAGCGGCTCTTCCGCTCGTGGCGCGGGAGGCCCTGGAGCATCGTCTGGAGCCGCAGGTGGTCGCGGCCGGTCAGGAGGCTGTCGAGCGCCGCCTCCTGGAGCGCTGCGCCGATCACGCCGCGCACCTTCGGGCCCTCGCGCACGACGTCGAAGCCCGCGACCGTGGCGGTGCCGGAGGTCGGGGGCAGGAGCGTCGTGAGCATCAGGACGGTGGTCGACTTGCCGGCCCCGTTCGGGCCGAGGAAGCCGTAGATCTCGCCGGGCTCGACGCGGAGGTCGATCCCGTCCACGGCGCGCGGCCCCTTCCTGAACTCGCGCACGAGAGCCCTCGACGACGATGCCGTTCGCTGCGCTCACCCCGGGACGCTAGCGGGAGGGCGGCGCGTCGCCCGCCGGCACGAGCCACACCGCGGCGAGCGGCGGGAGCGTCACGCCGGCGGAGAACGCCCGGCCGTGCAGCGGCTCCGCCTCGGCCGTCACGCCGCCGCCGTTGCCGACCCCCGAGCCGCCGTACGCCTCGGCGTCGGTGTTCAGCACCTCGCGCCACGCGCCGCCGACCGGCAGAGGAAGGCGCCAGTGGTGCCGCACGACGGGCGAGAAGTTGACGAGACAGGCGAGCAGGCGCCCGCCGTCCGCCGAGCGTCGCAGGTACGCCAGCGTGTTGTCCTCCCGCGCGTCGCCGACGAGCCACTCGAAGCCCTCCGCCCGGAAGTCGACCTCCCAGAGCGCCGGCTCCTCCCGGTAGACGGCGTTGAGGTCGGCGACGCACTGCTGCATCCCCCGGTGGAGCGGGTAGTCGAGCACGTACCAGTCGAGCGAGGCGCCCTCCGACCACTCGGTGCCCTGGCCGAGCTCGCCGCCCATGAAGAGGAGCTGCTTCCCGGGATGCGCCCACATGTGCCCGAAGAGCGCGCGCAGGCCTGCGAACTGCTGCCACTCGTCCCCCGGCTGCTTGCGGAGCAGCGCGCCCTTCCCGTGCACGACCTCGTCGTGCGAGAGCGGGAGGACGAAGTTCTCGTCCCAGGCGTAGACCATCGAGAACGTCAGCTCGTCGTGGTGCCACCGCCGATGCACCGGCTCCAGGGCGACGTACGAGAGCGTGTCGTGCATCCAGCCCATGTTCCACTTGAAGGTGAAGCCGAGCCCGCCGCCCTCGGTCGGCCGCGAGACGCCGGGCCAGGCGGTCGACTCCTCGGCGATCATCGCGACGCCCGGATGCGTCGCGTGCACGACCGCGTTGAGCTCCTGGAGGAAGTGGACCGCCTCGAGGTCCTCGCGGCCGCCGAAGCGGTTGGGCACCCACTCGCCCGGCGCGCGGGAGTAGTCGAGGTAGAGCATCGAGGCGACGCCGTCGACGCGCAGGCCGTCCGCGTGGAACTCCTCGAGCCAGTAGAGCGCGTTGGCGACGAGGAAGTTCCGCACCTCGTGGCGCCCGTAGTTGAAGACGAGCGTGCCCCAGTCCGGGTGGGCGCCGCGCCGCGGGTCGGCGTGCTCGTACAGCGCGGTCCCGTCGAAGCGCGTCAGCGCCCAGTCGTCGACGGCGAAGTGGGCCGGGACCCAGTCGAGGATCACCCCGACCCCGAGGGCATGGAGGTGGTCGACGAACGCACGCAGATCGTCGGGCTCGCCGAGCGGCGCGTGCGGGGCGTAGAAGCCGGACACCTGGTAGCCCCAGGACGGCCCGTACGGGTGCTGCATCACGGGCAGCAGCTCGACGTGCGTGAAGCCGAGCCGCGTCACGTGCTCACCCAGCTCGTCGGCGAGGTCGCGCCACCCGAGCCCCTGGCGCCACGAGCCGGCGTGCACCTCGTAGATCGAGAGCGGCGCGGTCAGCGGGTCGGTGGCGGTGCGCCGGGCGAGCCAGGCGTCGTCGGACCAGCGGTGGCGCGAGCGGTAGACGAGCGACGCGGTGCTCGGCGGCACCTCCGCTCGAAACGCGATCGGATCGGCCTTGAGCCGGGTCACGCCGTCGAAGCCCTCGATCGCGAGCTTGTACGCGTGGCCCTCGCGGGCGTGGGGGGCGACTCCTGCCCAGACGCCCGACGAGCCCTGCGGCTCGAGCGGGTCGGCCTCGGCGTTCCACCCGTTCCAGTCGCCGACGACGGAGGCGCCGCGTGCGCTCGGTGCCCAGACGGCGAAGCGCACGCCGGCGTCGTCGTCCACGACGTGCGCCCCGAGCTGCTCCCAGAGGCGCTCGTGCCGTCCTTCGCCGATCAGGTGGAGGTCGAGCTCACCCGGCAGGCTCACCGGGCCGTCTCCATCATCCGCACGAGCCCGACGACCGGGATCGAGGCCCAGTCCGGCCGGTTGCGCGCCTCGTAGCGGAGCTCGTAGACGAGCTTCTCGAGCTCGTAGAGGGAGAGGAGCCGGTCGAACCCCGTGCGGCTCGGCGGCAGGATCCGCTCGTCCGCGCTCGCGAGGTAGCCCTCGAGGAACGCCTCGCGGCACGCCTCCACCCACCCCGCCGGCGCCTCGATGCCCTTCAGCAGCAGGGCGGCGTCGGCGGCGTACGAGAACGAGCGCGTCATGCCCGCCAGGTCGCGGAGCGGCGAGCGCTTGCGGCGGCGCTCGGGGAGCGAGCGCGCGGGCTCGCCCTCGAAGTCGATCACGACCCAGTCGCCGTCCGTCGACCAGAGCACCTGGCCGAGGTGGTAGTCGCCGTGCGTCCGGATCGCGAGCCCGACAGGCCCGACGCCGACGAGCTCCTGGACGAGGTCGCGGATCTCCTCGGCGCGGTGGGCGACCGCGCCGAGCGCGTCGTCGTCCGGCAGGGTCGCGAACGTCGCCGAGATCTCCTCGTCGATCGCGGCCGCGACGAGCCCGAGCGACTCGCCGCTCGGCTCCTCGGGTGCGAAGTGCGGGTCCGAGACGTGCGCGGCCAGCGCACCGTGCATGCCCGCGGTCACCTCCCCCAGCCGCCACGCCCGCTCCGGCAGCCACGACGCGTCGTCGGCGAGCGATTCGCTCGTCAGCGCCCAGCCGTCGCCGAGCGCAGGGACGAGCGCCGTGACGGACGCGAGCGCCGTCTCGAGCGGCGGGCCGGGCGTGTCGAGGACGCCCTCGAGGCGGGGCGCGTTCGCGAAGCGCTCCGCCGCGAGCGCGCGGAGGAGCTCCAGCTCGGGGTTCGGCCCTGCCTCGAGCCGCCGGTAGAGCTTCAGCATGTGCAGCTCGTCGAGGACGACGGAGCTGTTCGACTGCTCGACCTCGACGGGCCGCACGCGCGCGCCCTCCGCCGGCACGCCGGCCAACGTCGCGATCCGCGTCGCGACCTCCGGCCGCTCGAAGGCGTCGACGAGCTCGTCGCCGTCGTCGAGCGCCACGAGGTAGTGCTCGTGCGTGCCGGCCTGGAAGCGCACCTCGACGATCGCGAGTGCGACCGCGTCGTCCTCCAGCGGCACGTCCACCACCTCGGCGGCCTCGGCGAGGCGGCCCTTCGCCCCGAACCAGCGGGCGTCCGAGACGAGCGCGAGGAGCTCGTCGCTGCCGAGCGACCTCGGATCACGCATCGTCGCCGTCCTCGGGGAGGAGGAACCAGAAGAAGCCACGCGGCCCGAACGTGAGGAGGTACGGGAGGTCGCCGATCCGCGGGAACTGCGTGTTGCCGATCATCTCGACCGGCGTCCGGCCGTGGAACGGCGAGAGGTCGAGCTCCACGGCCTGCGCGGACCGGGCGAGGTTGTGGACGCACAGCACGGTGTCGTGCTCCGACTGCCGAACGTGCGCGAAGACCCGCGGGTTCGACGTCTCGAGCGCCTTGTAGCTGCCGATCCCGAAGACCGGGTGCTCCTTGCGGAGCGCGACGAACCGCTGGAGCCAGCGGAGCAGCGACGTCGGCGAGCGGAGCTGCGCCTCGACGTTGACCGCCTGGAACCCGAAGACGGGGTCCATGAGCGGCGGGAGGTAGAGCTGCGCGAAGTCGGCGCGCGAGAAGCCCCCGTTCCGGTCGCCGGTCCACTGCATCGGCGTCCGCACCCCGTCCCGGTCGCCGAGGTAGACGTTGTCGCCCATCCCGATCTCGTCGCCGTAGTAGAGGACGGGCGAGCCGGGCAGCGAGAAGAGGATCGCGTGCATCAGCTCGATCTCGTCCCGCCCACCGTCGAGCAGCGTCGCGAGGCGGCGGCGGATGCCGAGGTTGAGCTTCATCCGCGGGTCGCGGGCGTACTCGGAGTACATGTAGTCGCGCTCCTCGTCCGTGACCATCTCGAGGGTCAGCTCGTCATGGTTGCGCAGGAAGAGGCCCCACTGGCAGTTGTCGGGGATCGGCGGCGTGCGGTCGAGGATCTCGACGATCGGGCGCGCCTCCTCCCGCCGGAGCGCCATGAACATCCGCGGCATCACCGGGAAGTGGAACGCCATGTGGCACTCGTCGCCGTCGCCGAAGTAGTCGACGACGTCCTCCGGCCACTGGTTCGCCTCCGCGAGCAGCACACGATCCGAGTACCCCGCGTCCACCTCTGCGCGAACGCGCCGGAGGAACTCGTGGGTCGCGGGCAGGTTCTCGCAGTTCGTCCCCTCCTCCTCGAAGAGGTACGGGACGGCGTCGAGCCGGAACCCGTCGAGCCCGAGGTCGAGCCAGAACCGCAGCGCGTCGAGGATTGCGTCGCCGACGGCCGGGTTCTCGTAGTTGAGGTCGGGCTGGTGGTGGTAGAAGCGGTGCCAGTAGTAGGCCTCGCGCTGCGGGTCCCACGTCCAGTTCGACTGCTCGCTGTCGACGAAGATGATCCGTGCGTCCTCGTAGCGGTGCACGGTGTCCGACCAGACGTACCAGTCCGCCTTCGGGGAGTCCGGGCCGAGACGGGACTCCTGGAACCAGGGGTGCTCGCTCGAGGTGTGGTTCATCACGAAGTCGGTGATCACGCGCATCCCGCGCTCGTGCGCCGCCTCGACGAACGCCGCGAACTCGTCGACCGTGCCGAACTCGGGGCTCACGGTCAGGAAGTCGGCGATGTCGTAGCCCCCGTCGCGGAGCGGCGAGGGATAGAACGGCAGCAGCCAGATGCAGTCGATCCCCAGCCACTGCAGGTAGTCGAGCTTCGACCGGAGGCCGCGGAAGTCGCCCATCCCGTCGTCCGAGGAGTCGAAGAACGCGCGGGTGTGCAGCTCGTAGAAGACCGCCGTCTTGAACCAGTTCGGCTGTGCTTCGAACCAGTGCTCTCCGCTCATGCCTTGCCCGCCAAGCGGGAATCCGCAGAAGCGGATCCTGCGGCTCGATCCCCGCCTGCGGCGGGGCACACCCCTGAAGGCGCCCGCTGTCGCGGTCGCAACCGCCTCGTTGCCATGACGATGCTCGACGGTGCGTCGGCTTGTCATGCTCACGGGTGCACCTCGAGCACGTGGGCCTTGCCGGGGCCGAGGCGGACGTAGTTGCGGGTGCCCCACGCGTAGCTCTCGCCGGTCAGCGCGTCGACGACCTCGAGGTGCTCCGGCAGCCCGAGCGAGGGCGGGATCAGGCAGACGCCGTCGTGCACCGAGAACGGGTCGAGGTTGACGACGCAGAGGACGACGTCGCCGTCGAGGCTGCGCGCGTAGCCGAGCAGGTGCTCGCTCTCCGTCTCGAGCCACGTCAGCCGCTCGACGCCCGCGCCGGTGAGGGCGGGATGCGCGCGGCGGAGCTCGTTCAGCCGCCGGACGAGCGGGAGGAGCGGCCCGTCGAGCGCGCGCTCCCGCACCCCGTACTTCTCGGAGTCGAGGTACTCCTCGCTCCCCGCGCGGACCGGGACGTTCTCGAAGCTCTCGTAGCCCGAGTAGAGGCCGTAGCTCGGCGAGAGCGTCGCCGCGAGGACGAGCCGGCTCTCGAAGGCGGGGCGGCCGCCCGTCTGCAGGAGCGCATGGAGGATGTCCGGGGTGTTCGGCCAGAGGTTCGGGCGGAGGTACGTCGACCAGGAGCGCAGCTGCTCGACGAACTCCACCAGCTCGGCCTTCGAGTTCTTCCAGGTGAAGTACGTGTACGACTGCGAGAAGCCGGCCTTCGCGAGCAGGGTCATCATCGCGGGCCGCGTGAACGCCTCGGAGAGGAAGACCGTCTCGGGGTAGCGGCGCCGCACCTCGGCGATCAGCCACTCCCAGAACGGGACGGGCTTCGTGTGCGGGTTGTCGACGCGGTACACCGTGACCCCCAGCCCGCACCAGTGCAGCACGACGTCGAGCACCGCCCGCCAGAGCGCCTCGCGGTCGTCCGTGTCCCAGTCGAGGTTGTGGATGTCCTGGTAGCGCTTGGGCGGGTTCTCGGCGAACTTGATCGACCCGTCGGGGCGCCGCTGGAACCAGTCGGGGTGGTCGCGGAGCCACGGATGGTCGGGAGAGCACTGGAGGGCGAGGTCGAGCGCGAGCTCCATGCCGTGCTCGTGCAGCGCCGCGGCCAGGGCGACGAGCTCCGCCTCCGAGCCGAGCTGCGGATGGATCGCGTCGTGCCCGCCCTCGACGGCCCCGATCGCCCACGGGCTGCCGGGGTCGCCCGGCTCCGCCCGCTCGGCGTTGTTCGGCCCCTTCCGGTTCGTCCGCCCGATCGGGTGGATCGGCGGGAGGTAGACGACGTCGAAGCCGAGCTCGGCGAGCTCGGGGACGACCGCCGTCACGCCGGCGAAGCCGCCCCAGGACCGCGGGAACATCTCGTACCAGGCGCTCGCCCGCGCGCGCTCCCGCTCGACCTCGACCTCGAGCGGCGCGCTCCGGCCCGCGCCGTGCCGGTCGCCGGAGCCGAGCTCGGCGGCCGCCGCGCGCCACTCCTCGACCGAGCCCTCGCCGAAGAGGATCGCGCCCTCGGAGAGCTCGCCCGAGAGGTCCTCCTGCCCCGCCGCGAGCTTCCGGTCGTACTCGTCGAGCCACCCGGCGTACCGGTCGACCCAGGCCACGACCTCGAAGCGGTGGCGGCCTGTCTCCTCGACGGTGAACGCGCCCGCGTAGCGGTCGGAGCCGAGCGCGACGAGAGGCTCCTCGCGCCAGCGGCTGCGGCCGCGGCGATGCCGGACGACCGCGCGCAGGATCTCGTGGCCGTCCCGCGCGACGGTCGCCGCGACCTGGACCTCGTCGCCGACGCAGGCCTTGGCCGGCCAGCGGCCGCAGTCGACCTGAGGCGTCACCTCGCTGACGATGATCCTGTCGGCAGGCACGTGACCCACACGGTAAACAGTCCCGCGATGCGGCTCGACCGCTCACTCGGGGTGCAGCTGCATCCGACGTCGCTCCCGGGGGGCCGGCTCGGCCCGGAGGCGTACGCCTTCGTCGACTGGCTCGCGGCGGCGGGCGCCACGTGGTGGCAGGTGCTCCCGCTCAATCCGCCCGACGCCGTCGGGTCGCCCTACACGTCCGCTTCGGCGTTCGCGGCCTGGGGAGGGCTGCTCGCGGATCCGGGCGCACCGGTCGGACCGAGCGAGGCTCGCGCGTTCCGTGACCGGGAGGCGGCGTGGATCGGCGACTGGGAGGCGTTCGCCGGCGGCGGCGCGGTCGAGGAGCAGGTGCGGTTCGAGCGCGAGTGGTCGGCCCTACGCGCCCACGCGCGCGCACGCGGCGTGTCGATCGTCGGCGACGTGCCGATCTACGTCGCACCCGGCGGCTCCGACCACCTCGCCCATCCCGAGCTCTTCCTCCCCGTCGCCGAGGGCGTCGCGGGAGCCCCGCCCGACGACCTCAACCCCGGCGGCCAGCTCTGGGGCAACCCGCTCTACGACTGGGAGGCGGTCGCCGCGGCCGGCTACCGGTGGTGGATCGAGCGGATGCGCAGCGTGCTCGCGCTCGTCGACCGCTTCCGGATCGACCACTTCCGGGGCTTCGCCGCGTACTGGACGGTGCCGTCGGGAGCCGACAACGCACGCGGCGGCTGGTGGTCGCCGGGCCCCGGCGTCGCCCTCTTCGACGCCGCCCGGGCGGAGCTCGGCCCGCTGCCGGTGATCGCGGAGGACCTCGGCGTGATCACCCCGGACGTCCACGCGCTCCGCGACGCGCTGGGCTTCCCGGGCATGGCCGTCCTCCTGTGGGCCTTCTCGGGCGCGCCGGACAACCCCCACCGGCTCGAGAGCCACCGTGAGAACCAGGTCGTCTACACGTCGATCCACGACACCGACACGCTCGTCGGCGCGACGGGCGTGGAGGATCCCTGGCCGCTGATCGAGCTCGCGCTCTCCTCCCGCTGCGCCCTGGCGATCGTGCCCGCCCAGGACGTCCTCGGGCTCGGCAGCGAGGCCCGCATGAACCGCCCGGGCGTGATCGGCGGCAACTGGGCGTGGCGCCTCGAGCCGGGCCAGCTGACCGAGGAGCATGCCGCGCGTCTCCGCGCCGCGGCGGCGGCCAGCGGGCGCGCCCGACCAGCCTGAGCCAGGAGTCTCGCCGGGCTCCCGCCCGGGCCGCCCAGCCATGGCAAAGAGGCCGTGCGACCGCGAAGCGGGCGCCTTCAGGGGTGTGCCCCGCCGCAGGCGGGGATCCAAGCCGCGGGATTCGGCTCCTGCCGAATCCCGCTTGGCGAAACGACTCAGAACAGGATCTGCAGCGCCGTGTCGGCGGGGCAGCCCCGCTCGAGCAGGGAGACGGCCAGGTGGAGGTCGACGTCGCGGTCGAGGGCGAGCACGAGCGACGCCTCGGCGTCGTACCCGGCGGCCAGCAACCGCTCGACCCGCCACGAGGTGACGCTGTCCCGCTCGGACTCGGTGCGGCTCGGTGCGGTGAGTGTGAGTGTGTTCGTCGTCATCACCAAGAGAGAACGCGCGAGATGTGAGGAGACCTTCACGCACCGTTAGCGCGAGGTTCCGGTGAGGTTGCGGTCTCGTTGCGACGGCGGCGAGTGGGCGCGCCCGCCGTGGGTGTCCGGCGCCGAAGCCGACGCTCGCCTTCAGGGATCTGCCCCGCCGCAAGCGGGGATCAAGCGGCAGGATCCCGCTCGGCGGGATCCTGCTCGCGAACAGGTTCGAACCGCAGCTTCGCGGCGACGACAGGCTTGCCGTTTCGCTCGTAGAGGACGTCGACCGAGTCGTTCTTGCCGTACGAGCCCGCGATCCCGAGCACCATCGACGTCCACCGGCCGATCCCGACCTTCTCCTTCGCCAGCTCGCGCTCGAAGTGCAGGGCGCCGTCGCGGACGACGAAGTCCGTCCCCTCCTGCTGTTGCACGCCGTTGAGGTAGACCTCGAACGGGCGGTGGACGTCGGCCGGCAGGACGACGCGCGTGGTGCGGCGCGAGTGCTCAGCCACGTTCATAGAATGCCCGCAGCGTGCGGTTCAACCCCAAGCCCGTCGTCCCGGCCGGCGCGCTCATCGCGCTGCTCGCAGCGGCCGCACCCGCGGGTGCGGGCAACGGCGGCTTCGCGCCGGTGCCGCCCGAGTCGCCGAACGCCGAGGGGATCACGGAGAGCTTCTGGCTCGTCTCGCTCATCTGCCTCGGGATCTTCCTGCTCGTCGAAGGGCTCCTGATCGCCTTCATCATCCGCTACCGGCGCCGCAACCGGCCGCGCGACGCGGACGGCGCGCAGATCCACGGGTCGAGCGCGCTCGAGCTCGCCTGGACGGCGTTCCCCGTCCTCCTGCTCGTGGTCATCGCCACCTTCGTCTTCGTCAAGCTCCCCGGGATCCAGGACGTCCCGGCGGCGAGCGCCGGCCAGGAGAACCTCGAGATCGAGGTGACCGGCTCGCAGTTCACGTGGGAGTACCGCTACCCGAACGGCGTCATCGCGGTCGACCGCCTCCGCGTCCCGGAGGGAAGGACGGTCGAGCTGCACGTGACGGCGCCCGAGTGGGACGTGATCCACTCGTGGTGGATCCCGGCGCTCGGCGGCAAGATCGACGCGATCCCGGGCAGGGTCAATCGACACGTGGTTCCGGGCCGACCGGAGCGGAGTCTTCGACGGGCAGTGCGCGGAGCTCTGCGGCATCTACCACTCGAAGATGACCGCGGCGGCCGAGGTGATGCCGGCCTCGGAGTTCGACGCGTGGCTCGAGGAGCGCCGCACACAGCAGGACGCGGGCACCTCGCCCCTCGGCGAGGAGACGTGGGAGGGCTCCTGCGCGAAGTGCCACGGGCTCGACGGCGAGGGCGGCTACGGCCCGCGGATCGCGGGCACGGAGCTGATCGAGGACCCGGAGGCCGTGAACCAGCTCCTTCGGAACGGCCGCGGGGACATGCCGCCCGTCGGCCGCGACTGGGACGACGCGCAGCTTTCGGCGATCAACGACTACCTGGAGCAGGACCTTGGCGGTTGACGTCCAGCAGCCCCGGGTCCCGTCCTGGCAGCGCGGCCGCGTCGCAGGCTGGCTCGTCACCGTCGACCACAAGCGGATCGGGATCCTCTACATCGCGACCGCGGGGCTCTTCTTCGCCCTCTCCGGCTTTCTCGCGCTGCTGATCCGCTCGCAGCTCGCGACGGCGGACGGCGGCGTCGTGACCGGCGACTCGTACAACGAGGTCGTGACGATGCACGGCACCGGGATGGTGTTCTTCGTCGTCGTCCCGATCCTCGCAGGGCTCGGCAACTACCTCGTGCCGCTGATGATCGGCGCGCGCGACATGGCGTTCCCGCGCCTGAACGCCCTCTCGTACTGGCTCTACGCGTTCGGCGGGATCGTCTTCTGCGCCTCGTTCTTCGCCGCCGGCGGAGCCGCGAACACCGGGTGGACGGCCTACCCGCCCCTCTCGGTGATCGCCCAGGGCAACGGCCAGGACCTCTGGATCCTCTCGCTGCACATCCTCACGCTCTCCTCCGCGGCCGGGGCGATCAACTTCATCGTCACGATCCACAACATGCGGGCCCGCGGCATGTCGTGGATGCGCCTGCCGCTCTTCGTCTGGTCGATCGAGATCTACGCGGCGATGCTGCTCATCGTGCTGCCCGTGCTCTCGGCGGGCCTCACGCTGCTCCTGCTCGAGCGCCAGTTCCCCGAGGACTTCAGCTTCTTCCGGCCCGAGGACGGCGGCTCACCGATCCTCTACCAGCACGTCTTCTGGTTCTTCGGGCACCCCGAGGTGTACATCATGATCCTGCCCGCGATGGGGATCATCTCCGAGATCCTCCCCGTCTTCGCGCGCAAGCCGATCTTCGGCTACAAGGCGATCGCCCTCTCGACGGTCGCGATCGGGTTCTTCTCGCTGCTCGTCTGGGCGCACCACATGTTCACGGTGGGGCTGCCGACCTACCTGAACATCTGGTTCATGCTCGCCTCGATGGTGATCGCGGTGCCGACCGGGATCAAGATCTTCAACTGGCTCGCGACGCTCTGGCACGGGAACATCTCGCTCGACACGGCGATGCTCTACGCGCTCGGCTTCGTCAGCATCTTCACGATCGGCGGCCTCTCGGGGATCTATCTCGCCGCGTTCCCGATCGACTGGCAGGTGCACGACACGTACTTCGTCGTCGCGCACTTCCACTACGTGCTCTTCGGCGGCTCGATCTTCGCGATCCTCGGCGGGCTCTACTACTGGTGGCCGAAGCTCTTCGGGCGCTTCCTCTCGGAGCGGCTCGGCAAGTGGGCGTTCGCCTTCATCTTCATCGGCTTCAACGTGACGTTCTTCCCACAGCACCTGCTCGGGCTCCTCGGCATGCCGCGCCGCGTCTACACGTACCGCGACGACGGGCTCTGGGAGGCGTACAACCTGATCTCGACGATCGGCTCGTACATGCTCGGCCTCGGGTTCATCATCTTCCTCGTGGCGATCGTCAAGAGCCGGCACGGCCGCCGCGCGGGGAACGACCCCTGGCACGGGGACACGCTCGAGTGGTACACGACCTCGCCGCCCCCGCCGCACAACTTCGACGAGGTGCCGTACGTGACGAGCGCGCGCCCGCTCTACGACCTGCGGCGCCGCAAGCGCCGCGAGGGAGCGACGACATGAGAACCGACGGCGCTCCCGGCCCGCTCCTGCGGCTGACCGTCGTCGGCGCCGCCGCGGCGTCCGGCTTCGTCGTCCTGAGCGCCGCCCTGGAGCTCGGTCGTGCCCACTGGGGCGCCGCGCTCGTCGCGCTGCCGCTCCTCGTGGCTGTCCTCGTCGCCGCGGTCGTCGCCTACCCACGGCTCGTCTGGCCCGCGGCCGCAGCCGTGCTCGCGATGCTGCTCGCGATCGCGACCGGCGGCCTGGTCGCGTGGGCCGACGCCGACTGGTCCCTCGCGGTCCACGTGGCGGCCGGCGGCGTCGCGCTCGCCGCGTCCCTCGTCGTGCTCGCGGTCTCCTTCCGGGGCGAGCCGCTGCCCTTCGGCCCCTGGCGGGACTACCTGACGCTGACGAAGCCGCGGATCATGTCGCTCCTGCTCCTCACCGGCGCCGCCGGGATGTTCGTCGGCGCGGGCGGCTGGCCGGGCGGGCCGGAGCTCGCGGCGATGCTGCTCGGGCTCGCGCTCGCCTGCGGCGGGGCGAGCGCGCTCAACCACGTGCTCGACCGCGACATCGACCGGCTCATGGGAGAGCGCACGGCGTCGCGGCCGGTCGCCTCGGGCCGCGTGCCCGCCCCGCGCGCACTCGAGTTCGGCCTCGTCCTCTCGGCGCTCTCGTTCGCGCTCCTCGCCACGACGGTGAACGTGCTCACGGCCGTCCTCGCCCTCGTCGGCAACCTCTTCTACGTCGTCGTCTACACGGGCTACCTCAAGCGGTCGACCGACCAGAACATCGTGATCGGCGGCGCCGCCGGGGCCGTGCCGCCGCTCGTCGGCTACGCGGCCGCGACGGGCGACCTCGCGCTCCCCGCGCTGTGGCTCTTCCTGATCGTCTTCCTCTGGACGCCGCCGCACTTCTGGGCGCTCGCGCTCATGCTCAAGGACCACTACCGCGCGGCGAACGTGCCGATGCTCCCGGGCACGCGCGGGGACGCCGAGACGACGCGGCAGATCCAGCTCTACTCCGTCGCGCTCGTCGCGTTCACGCTCGTGGTCGGGCTCTGGCTGGGCGCGCTGTACACGGTCGCCGCCGCGCTCCTCGGCGGCTACCTCGTCTTCCTCGCGCACCGCCTCCGCGTCGACGCGAGCAGGCGGAACGCGGTCGTCCTCTTCCACTACTCCCTCGGCTACCTCGCGCTGCTCTTTGTCGCGGCGGCGCTCGACCCGGTGCTCCTCTGATGCTGACGCCCGAGGTCGAGCGGAAGAACATGCGGCTGGGCCTCGCGCTCTTCGCCGTGTTCGTCCTGATCTTCGTCGGCGCCTGCCTGATCGCCCTGCTGTACCTGCAGGTCGACTGACGGCGATGGCCGCACCGCCCGGGCCGGACCTCGCGCTCGCGCTCCGGCTCGCCGACGCCGCCGACGCGCTCTCGCTCGGGCGCTTCCGCGCGCGCGACCTCCTCGTCGAGACCAAGCCCGACCGGACGCCGGTGACGGAGGCCGACCGCGCCGTCGAGGCCGAGCTGCGCGCGACGCTCGCGCGGGAGCGGCCGGGCGACGCGATCCTCGGCGAGGAGGAGGGCGAGGTCGGCTCGGGGCCGCGGCGCTGGATCGTCGACCCGATCGACGGCACGCGGAACTACTCGCGCGGCGTACCCGTCTGGGCGACCCTGATCGCGCTCGAGGAGGAGGGCGTCGTCGTCGTCGGCGTCGTCTCCGCCCCCGCACTGCACCGTCGCTGGTGGGCCGAGCGCGGCGGCGGCGCGCATGCGAACGGCGATCGCGTCCACGTCTCGGCCGTGCGCCGGATCGAGGACGCGGTGCTCAGCTTCGCGCTCGAGCAGCCGCTCCCGTCGCTCGCCGCGAACGCCTGGCATGCCCGCGGCTACGGCGACTTCTGGAGCCACATGCTCGTCGCCGAGGGCGCGGTGGACGGGGCGATCGACGCCGTGGGCGTCTCGGTCTGGGACCTGGCCGCGATCCAGGTGATCGTCGAGGAGGCGGGCGGGCGCTTCAGCGACTTCGCCGGCGAGCCGCGGTTCGACGCGGGGACGGCGGTCTCGTCGAACGGCCTCCTCCACGAGACGCTGCTCGCGTCGCTCGGCTGACCGCTCGGACCGCCGCCTCGTAGACCGGGTCGCGCGTGAGCGTGTCGAGCTCGGCCGAGAGCTGCTCGCTCGCCCGCAGCCGCGGCACGGCCGGGCGCGGCACGCGCTCGCCGTCGACCTCCACGGCGACGAGCGACGTCGCGGGCCGGTGCGTGAGCGCGATCGGACGGCGAAGGCGCGACCGGAGCCACCCCGCGAGGAGCTCGGCGTCGGCGGTCGGGCCTTCCACCGTGAGCCGCTGCATGCGCCGGATCCCCGGCCAATGCTCGGCCAGAGCCGCCCGCCAGCGGAGGCTGCGCCGCCAGGCGAGGTCGGAGACGGCGATCGAGTCGAAGAGCTTCTCGAGGCGCGTGTAGCGGCGCGCCGGCGCGGGCCACTCCGACGAGTCGACCACGAGCCTGTCGCACGCCGAGACGAGCTCGGCGAGCGCCGTCCCGTCCCACCCCGGCTCGCCCCGCCAGCGGCAGAACGCCGGCAGGTCCGAGATGAGGAGGGGCAGGACGAGCGAGCCCGGATGTCGGGCCGAGGCGCCGTGCAGCCGGACCTCGACGACCTCCGAGAGCACCTCCCGCCCGTCGGGCGTGTCGAAGTCGCGCACGAGCACGCGCGCGTCGACCCTGGTCGTGCCGCGCGGCTCGGGGACGAGGATGATCGTCCTGGCGGGGTGCCGCTCCTCGAGCGCCGCGAGCACGCGACGACCGCGCTCGAGCCACACGGGAGGGACCCAGGCGACGTGCGTCATCGTGCTCGCACGGAGCTGCGGGCCGTCGCCCTGCTCGCGGCAGCGTGCCTCGAAGAGCTTCCGCTGAACGTCGTCGACGACGCCCATCGCGCCTCAGTGCCGCCGCCAGGAGCGGCCGTCGCGGTGGAGCAGCTCGTCGGCGGCATGGGGGCCCCACGACCCGGCTGCGTAGTTCGGGAACGTCGGGCGGTCGCGCTCCCAGGCGCCGACGACCGCGTCCACGAGCTTCCACTGCTCGTCGACCTCGTCCTCGCGCGTGAAGAGCGTCGCGTCGCCGAGCATGGCGTCGAGGATGAGCCGCTCGTACGCCTCCGGGAGGCCCTCGCGGAACGCGCCGCCGTAGACGAAGTCCATGTGGACGGTCCGGATGGACATGCCGGCGCCGGGCACCTTCGCCCCGATCGCGAGCGAGACCCCCTCGTCGGGCTGGACGTGGATCAGGAGCACGTTCGGGCGGAGGCCGTCGCCGGCGATCTCCTCGAACGGCGGGTGCGGCGCCCGCTGGAACTGGATCGCGATCGTCGTCTCGCGCCGCGCCAGGCGCTTGCCGGCGCGCACGTAGAACGGCGTGTCCGCCCAGCGCCAGTTGTCGACGTAGAGCTTCGCCGCGACGAACGTCTCGGTCATCGAGTCGTGCCGGACGCCGTCCTCCTCCCGGTACGCCTGCACCTCGGCGCCCTCGATCCAGCCGCGGCCGTACTGCCCGCGGACGACCGACTTCGGGCCGGGCGTGTGGAGCGAGCGGAGCGCCTTGACCTTCTCGGTGCGCACCGCGTCGGCGGTGAAGTCGATCGGCGGCTCCATCGCGGTCAGCGCGAGCAGCTGGAGCAGGTGGTTCTGGAAGACGTCGCGGATCGCGCCCGAGCGCTCGTAGAAGCCTGCGCGACCCTCGATCCCCATCGACTCCGCCACCGTGATCTGCACGTGGTCGATGAACTGGCGGTTCCAGACGGGCTCGAAGATCCCGTTCGCGAACCGCAGCGCGAGCATGTTCTGCACCGTCTCCTTGCCGAGGTAGTGGTCGATCCGGAAGATCTCGTCCTCGCCGAACCAGCGGTGCAGGAGATCGCTCAGCCGGCGGGCGGACGCGGCGTCGTGCCCGAAGGGCTTCTCGACGATGACCCGCGTCCAGCCGTCGTGGTCCTGCCGCTCGCCGATCTCGCGCACGCTCGTCTCGAACGCCTGCGGGGGGATCGCGAGGTAGTAGACGCGGTTGCCGCCGAGGCCCTTCTTCGCCTCCAGCTCCGAGATCACCGCGGCGAGGTCGTCCTCCGCCGCCTCGTCGGCGAAGTCGGCCGCCACGTAGCGGAGCCCGTCGGCGAGCCGGTTCCAGACGGCCTTGCTGAAGGGATCGCGGCCGTGCCGCTGGACGGCCTCCCGCATCTCGCGCTCGAACTGCTCCGTGGTCTGCTCCGTCCGCGCGACCCCGACGACCGCGAAGCGCTCGGGCAGGAGACGCCGATAGGCGAGCGCGTAGAGCGCGGGGAAGAGCTTGCGGTGCGTGAGGTCGCCGGAGGCGCCGAAGATGATCAGCGCGCAGGGATCCGGCTTCCGGCGGAGCCCGAGGCCTTCCTCGAGCGGGTTGGCGCTCAAGCCGAGCCGGCGGCGACCACGCGCACCTTGCCCGCGATGCCGTCGAGCAGCCCCGCGAAGGAGTCGGCGAACTTCTGCACGCCCTCGCGCTCGAGCGTCTCGATCACGTCGTCGTAGTCGACGCCGGCGGCCGCGAGGTCGTCGAGCAGCTTCTCGGCCTCGTCGACGCCCTGCCCGAGCGTGTCATGGACCTCGCCGTGGTCCTGGAAGGCAAGAACCGTCTCGAGCGGCATGGTGTTGACGACGTCGGGCCCGACGAGCTCCTCGACGTAGAGGACGTCGCGGTAGTCCGGGTTCTTCGTGGAGGTCGAGGCCCAGAGGCAGCGCTGCGGCCGCGCGCCGGCCGACGCGAGCGCCGCCCACCGGTCGCCCGAGAACGCCTCCTGCCAGTGACGGTAGGCGAGCTTCGCGTTCGCGACCGCGAGCTTGCCCTTCAGGTCGGGCCGTCCGACCTCGTCGAGCCGCCGGTCGGCCTCGGTGTCGACCCGGGAGACGAAGAAGCTCGCGACGGAGAGCACCGAGCCGGGGTCGCCGCCCGCCTCGACGAGCCGCTCCAGGCCACGGAGGTACGCCTCGACGACGGCGGCATACCGCTCGAGCCCGAAGATCAGGGTGACGTTGATCGAGCGCGCCGCGGCGATCGAGTCCTCGATCGCGCCCAGCCCCGGCTCGGTGCCGGGGATCTTCACGTAGAGGTTCGGGCGCGCGACCTCGGCGTGGAAGCGCGTCGCCTGCGCGAAGGTCGCGTCGCGGTCGTAGGCGAGCGTGGGGTCGACCTCGAGCGAGACCCAGCCGTCGATCCCCCGCGTCCGCTCCCAGACCGGCGCGAGCAGGTCGCACGCGTCGCGGATGTCCTCCTGCGCAAGGGCGATGAAGAGCTCGGTCGTGTCGTCCGTCTGCCGCGACCGCGTCCCGGAGCTGCGCGTCGTACCAGTCGCCCTCGGAGAGGGCCTTCTGGAAGATCGTCGGGTTCGAGGTGACACCGACGACGGCGTCCTCCTCCATCAGGCGGGCGAGCTCGCCCGTCTCCAGCATCTCGCGCGAGAGCGAGTCGATCCAGACGCTCACGCCGTGGTCGCTCAGCTCGTGGAGCCTCGATCTGCTCATGGGATTCCTCCGGGGTCAGGCGTCGACGAGCTTCTCGAGCTCCTCGACCTTCTCCAAACGTGACAGATAACGACCCTCCGCGGCGAAAGTCGCACCCAGGAACGCCTGCACGAGCTCGGTCGCGAGCGAGGGGCCGACGATCCCCGAGCCGAGGCAGAGCACGTTCATGTCGTCGTGCTCGACGCCCTGGTGCGCGGAGTACGTGTCGTGGCAGATCGCCGCACGGATGCCGGCGAGCTTGCACGCCGCGACCGACGCCCCGACCCCCGACCCGCAGACGAAGACCCCGCGCTCGGCCCGGCCGCCCCGGATCGCCTCGCCCACGGCGCGGGCGAGGTCGGGGTAGTCGACGCGGACGGCGTCGGTGTCGACGCCGAGGTCGACGACGTCGTGGCCGGCGGCCTCGACCGCGGCGACGACCGTCTCGCGAAGCTTCACGCCCCGGTGGTCGAACGCGACCGCAACCCTCATGCCTCGCTACGTTACGCAATCGACATTCGACAGACGACGAGGGAGTCGTGATGGACGAGCGCGAGCTGTGGCGGGAGCTGGGCCAGCAACTGCGGGTCGACGCGGTACGGGCGAGCGCGAAGGCGGGGTCCGGGCACCCGACCTCGTCGATGTCGGCCGCCGACCTGGCCGCGGTGCTCCTCGCGGCGCACCTGCGCTTCGACTACGACAACCCCCACGACCCGGCGAACGACCGGCTCGTCTTCTCGAAGGGTCACGCCTCGCCGCTCGTCTACGGGCTCTTCCGCGCCGCGGGCGCGATCTCCGAGGACGAGTTCATGACCTACCGCCGCTTCGGGTCACGGCTGCAGGGGCACCCGACGCCCGTGCTCCCCTGGGTCGACGTCGCGACCGGGTCGCTGGGCCAGGGGCTCCCGATCGGGGTCGGCATGGCGTATGCCGGGAAGAACCTGAACCGCCTCCCCTTCCGGACGTGGGTGATCTGCGGCGACAGCGAGATGGCGGAGGGCTCGATGTGGGAGGCGGCCGAGCACGCCGCGTACTACGAGCTCGACCACCTCGCCGCGATCGTCGACGTGAACCGCCTCGGCCAGCGCGGCGAGACGATGCACGGCTGGGACCTCACCTCGTACACGCGGCGGTTCGAGGCGTTCGGCTGGCATGCGATCGAGATCGACGGGCACGACGTCGAGGCGATCGACGCGGCCTACCGCGAGGCGGAGGCCACGACCGGTCGGCCGACCGCGATCGTCGCGCGCACCGTCAAGGGCAAGGGCTACTCGAAGGTCGAGGACCAGAACGGCTGGCACGGCAAGCCCGTCTCCGAGGAGGCGATCGAGGAGCTCGGCGGCATCCGCAACATCCGGGTCGACGTCGCCCGGCCGGAGAAGGGGAAGTCCCACCGCTTCGAGACGGGCTCGCCCGAGTGGCCGGCCTGGGGGTCCGACGAGAAGGTCTCGACCCGCAAGGCGTACGGCGAGGCGCTCGCCGCGCTCGGCACGGAGCGGGGCGACGTCGTCGTGCTCGACGGCGAGGTCTCGAACTCGACGTACGCCGAGCTCTTCAAGAACGCGCACCCCGACCGCTTCGTCGAGATGTTCATCGCCGAGCAGCAGATGGTCGCGGCCGCGGTCGGGATCCAGGTGCTCGGCTGGAAGACGTACGCGTCCACGTTCGCCGCGTTCCTCTCGCGGGCGTACGACTTCGCCCGGATGGCCGCGGTGAGCCAGGCGACGCTGAAGCTGTGCGGCTCGCATGCCGGCGTCTCGATCGGCGAGGACGGCCCCTCCCAGATGGGCCTCGAAGACCTCGCCGAGTTCCGCGCGCTCAACGGCTCGACCGTCCTCTATCCGAGCGACGGCAACCAGACGGTCGCGCTCGTCCGGGCGATGGCGGACCTCGACGGGATCGCCTACCTGCGCACCACGCGCGCCGATCTGGGGATCCTGTACGCGAGCGACGAGACGTTCCCCGTGGGCGGCTCGAAGACGCTCCGCGACGGGGACGACGTCGCGATCGTCGCCGCCGGGATCACGCTCCACGAGGCGCTCCGCGCCGCCGACGCGCTCGCCGAGGAGGGCGTCTCCGCACGGGTGATCGACTGCTACTCGGTCAAGCCCATCGACGGCGACACCCTCGCCGGCCTCGGGATGCCGATCGTCACCGTCGAGGACCACCGGGCCGAGGGCGGGCTCGGCGAGGCCGTGCTGTCCGCGCTCGCGGAGCGCGGCGCCTCCCTCCCGGTCACGGTGCTCGCAGTGCGTGCGCTCCCGCAGTCGGGGCCTCCCGCCGCGCTCCTCGCGGAGGCGGGGATCGACGCGGAGCACATCGCCGAGGCCGCACGGGCTGCGGCCCGGGCGGCCGTCCCCGGCTGAGCCTCAGCCGGCGATCGCCTCGGCGGGCCTCAGGTTCTCGTCGAGCAGCCGTGCGGGGTCGTCGACCGTCGGGCGGTCGCGGATGAGCTGGCCGAGCTCGGCGACGAGGTCGGCCGCCTGCCCGTGGACGACGGCGCCGACGAGCTCGCGCTCCTCCGTGAGGTGGAACCCGATGAGCCGGCCGTCGGCGAGCGAGCCGCGGACGACGCACTCGACGGCCGGCTCGACGTCACCGAGCAGCTGGAGCTTCGTCTCGAAGAGCTGCGTGAAGAAGACGGGCAGCTCGTCGTACGCGGCCCGGTTCCCCGCGAGCTGGCGACCGAGGTGGCCGCCCTGCGCCGAGGAGTTCGACCAGTGCTCGATCCGGCGCGAGCGGCCCGAGGTGGGGTCGGGGAAGCGCGCGATGTCGCCGATCGCGTAGACGTCGGGGAGCGAGGTCCGGAACCGCTCGTCGACGACCACGCCGTCGTCGACGGTCGCGCCGGCCGCCTCGGCCAGCTCGACGTTCGGCTGCACGCCGATGCCGACGATCGCGAGGTAGCCCTCCACCGTGGTGCCGTCGGCCAGCCTGGCGCCGGTCAGGAGCTTGCCGTTGCCGGTGAGCTCCTCGAGCTGCGTCTCGAGCAGGAGCTCGACTCCCTCGCCGCGATAGAGCTCCGCCAGCTCCGCGGAGACGTCCGGGCACGCGAGCTGCGGCATGAGCATCGGGCCGCGCTCGACGAGCGTCACGTCCAGCCCGCGCCGGCGGAGCGAAGCGGCCGCCTCCGCGCCGATGAAGCTCCCGCCGATCACGATCGCCGAGTGCGCGTCGTCGAGGGCGGCGCGCACGGCGTCGGCGTCGGCGAGCGTCCGGTAGGTGTGGACGCCGACGAGGTCGGCGCCGGGCAGCGGCAGCGTGCGCGGCCGCGCGCCGGTCGCGAGGACGAGCGTCCCGTAGGCGAGCCGCTCGCCGCCCGCGAGCTCGACCTCGTGCTCGTCCGGGTGGATCGCCTCGACCGTCGTGTCGAGGCGCAGCTCGACGACGGCCTCCTCCCACTCCTCGGGCGGACGGACGAGGGTGCCTTCGCGCTCGAGCTCGCCGCGCAGGTAGCCCTTCGTCAGCGGGGGCCGGTTGTACGGCGGATCGGGCTCGGCGCCGACGATCGTGACGTCCTGCTCGCCGCCTGCGGCACGGTACTCGGAGGCGAAGCGACCGGCCGCGAGGCCGCCTCCCACGACGACGATCTGCTTGGGGGCCATGTGGGGAGGTATACCCCCGCAGCCCCGGGTCGACGCACCGGTCAGCTCGGCGGCAGGGGTGCCTCGACGGTCGTCGTGAAGCCCTTGCGACGCATGTCGCCCCAGTCGCGATGCCCGCGCAGCAGGTCCCAGAACGCGCGGAAGCGCCAGAACGCGAGGAGCTGGCGGTAGCCGAGGTTCTCGACGAGCGAGAAGCCGACGAGCCGGGCGATCTCGCGGCCCGAGCGGTGGCGCCGGAAGCTGTGCTCCTCGAGCAGGAGCGCCGCGAGGCTCAGCAGGACGCCGAGGAGCATCGCGACCACGAAGAACCCGACGAGGAAGACGGGCGAGAGGTCGCCCGCGAGCCACCAGACGAGGATCAGCGGCAGGCCGAAGAGCTCGATCAGCGGGCCGAGGAACTCGAAGAGGAGGAAGTACGGGACCGCCGCCGTGCCGAGCGCGCCGTACCGGCCGTTGCCGGCGACGGCGCGGTGCCGCCAGAGGGTCTCGCCCAGGCCGCGCTGCCAGCGCCGCCGCTGCCGCGAGAGCTGCCGCATCGTCTCCGGCGCCTCCGTCCAGCACACGGGGTCGGGGACGAACTCGATCCGGTAGCGCTCGTCACGCTCGCGGAGGTGGCGGTGCAGCCGGACGACCAGCTCCATGTCCTCGCCGACCGTCTCGCGCGAGTACCCGCCGACGGTCTCGACGAGCGACCGCCGGAAGAGGCCGAACGCGCCCGAGATGATCAGCAGAGCGTTCATCCGGCTCCAGCCGACGCGCCCGATCAGAAACGCGCGGAAGTACTCGAGCACCTGCATCGTCGCCAGCCGGCTGCGCGGCAGCCGGACGTCGAGCACGCGGCCGCCGTCGATCGTGCAGCCGTTCGCGATGCGGACGATCCCGCCCGTCGCGACGACGACCTCGGGCTCCTCGATGATCGGCCGAGCGACGCGAAGAAGGGAGTCCTCCTCGAGGATCGCGTCCGCGTCGATCGCGCACACGTACGGGTACCGCGACGCGTTGACCGCAGCGTTGAGGGCGTCGGCCTTGCCGCCGTTCTCCTTGTCGACGACCCAGAGGTTGCGGTGGCGGCGCGAGACGTAGACGCCGCGGATCGGCGCGGTCGGCAGGAGCGTAGCGCAGCGCCTTGCGCACGGGGACGAGGTCGAACGCCTCCTGCAGCCGCTCGAACGGTCTCGTCCTGCGAGCCGTCGTTGACGACGATCACCTCGTGCAGCGGGTACCGCAGAGCGAGCAGCGACCGCACGCTCTCGACGATCGTCGGGGCCTCGTCGTACGCGGGGACGAGCACGGAGACGGGAGGCGTGACCGGCGACGCGAAGACCTCGTCGTCCGGGGCGTGCCCGCGGGCCCGGAGGTGCCGCACCAGGTCGCGCCACGCGATGCCGGTGAACGCGAGGTAGACGAGGTTGAGCGCCGCGAAGTACACGAGCGTCAGGGCCGCCAGGGCGACCGCGAGATCGTGCAGCACGCTCATACCCGGAGGAGGTCCGCGGCCTCGTGCAGATGTGGGCCGGCGCCGGGCTGCTCGGCGGCGACGAGGAGCAGCTCCGGGGCGATCAGCGACAGCGCCTCGGCGGCCGCGCGGGCCGCCTCGAAGCGGTCGTCGCGGGCCTGGAGCAGCAGGCGGTCGACCGCGGCGCGCTCACCGACCTGCCCGAGCGCGCGGGCGGCCTGGAGGCGCACGAAGTAGATGCGGTCGTCGAGCGCCTCGGTCAGCGCGGCTGCGCCCTCGGTCTCCGCCAGCCGGCCGAGCGAGGCGGCGGCCCGGGCGCGGACCTCGGCCGACGGGTCGCCGACCGCGGCGACGAGCAGGTCGGCGTCCGCGGCGTCGCCCGACCAGCCGATCAGCTCGACGGCGCCCGCGCGGAGCGCGTCGTCCTCGTCGTTCGCGAGGACGCGGAGATACGGCAGGGCCGCCGGTCCGAGGTCGAGCACGGCGCGGAACGCGATTGCCCGCGGCACCGAGCCGTGGACGAGCGCCAGCACGAGCGGCCGCGCCGCCTCCTCGTAGCCGAGCCGGCCGAGGCTGCGGGCCGTGGCGGCGCGGACGTCGCCGTCGTCGTCGCGGAGGCGGTCGACGAGAGCAGGCCCCGCGTCGCGGCAGGCCATGTCGCCGAGCCGGTACGCGGCGGTCGCCCTGCGCCAGGCGCGCCGGTCGCCCAGGGAACGGATTTCCGTCCGGTATGCCTCGGTGTCGGCGAAGTACCGCGCGATCCGCGCGCGCGACTCGCCCGCCACGCGCCGCGAGTACCGGCCGATCACCTCGGCGAGGAACGCGAGCTCGTCGGGCGGCAGCTCCGGCAGCTCGACGTCGTCGTCGCCCACGAGCGCGAGGGCGAGCGGCCGGAGGCGCGCCTCGAGCTCCTCGCGGCGCTGCTCCTCACGCGCGAGCGTGATGCGCCGGAAGACGAGCCCGAGGAGAAAGATCGCGCTGAGCGCGCCGAGGACGAGGGCGGCGATGCCCAGTGCCTCGAGCATTAGCGCCTCCCGAGGACGGCCTGGACGCGCGCCGAGAGCTCGCGCGGGCTGAACGGCTTGCGGAGGTAGTCGTCGGCGCCGGCGGCGAAGCCCTCCTGCACATCGGCCTCCTGTGCCCGCGCGGTGAGGAGGATGACCGGGATCCGCGCCGTCCGCGGGTCTTCGCGCAGCTTCCGCGTCACCTCGAAGCCCGTCAGCCCGGGCATCATCACGTCGAGGACGGCGAGGGCCGGGGCGAGCTCTCCGGCGAGCCGCACCGCCTCGCTCCCGTCCGCCGCGGTGGCGACGGCATACCCCGACCGCTCGAGCCTGTAGCGCACGAGGTCGAGGATGTCGGGGTCATCGTCGGCGACGAGGACCAGCGGGCTTTCGGCGGTCGCACTCACTCCAGTCGGCTATCGGCGCTGCGCCGAGGCGACTTGAGCTTCGGCCGCCGGGCTCCCGGCGGGGAGCAGCAGCCGGAACGTCGTGCCGTTGCCGTTGCCCTCGACGAGCTCGAGGCCGCCGCCGTGCGCCTCGGCGATCCGTCGCGAGACGACGAGGCCCAGGCCGGTGCCGGGGATGGAGCGCGCGACGGCGTCCCGGCTCCGGAAGAAGCGCTCGAACACGCGGCCGCGCTCGTCCTCCGGGATTCCGAGGCCCGTGTCCTCCACCTCGACCGTGCACACCCCGTTCGCGCGCTCGAGCCGCACCGTGACCGAGCCATGGTCGGGGGTGAACTTGACCGCGTTCGAGAGGAGGTTGTCGAGGACCTGGCCGAGGCGCATCGCGTCGCCGGGGACGACGTGCGCACCGCTGGCCTCCAGCCCGATCGCGATCGACTTGCGCGTCGCCGCGGGCTCGACGCGCTCGATGCTGTGCCGCACGATCTCGTCCAGCTCGACCGAGGTCCACTCGAGCTCGACGCCCTCGGTCTCGGAGCGCTGGAGGAGCAGGAGGTCGTCGACGAGCCGCGTCAGCCGCTCGGCGTTCCTCTGCACGACCGACAGGAACTGCACGGTCTCCTCGCCGAGCGACGAGACGTCGTCCTCGAGCAGCTCCGCGTACCCCTTGATCGCCGCGAGTGGCGTCCGCAGCTCGTGGGAGACGGTTGCGACGAACTCCTCCTTGGCCCGCGCGGCGGCCTGCTCCGTCGTCGTCTCGCGCAGCGAGAAGATCCGGCCCATGAGCGAGCCGTCGCTCGCCGGAACGGGCGCCGTGCGCCCCACGAACGAGCGGCCGGTGTCGACGACGGTGAACTCGCCGATGTGCTCGCCCTCCGGATCGAGCGCAACGGACTGCAGGAGCCGGTGGTACTCGGCCGGCGACGTGATGAGCTCGGCGAGCGACGCGATCCGGTCCCAGATGCTGCCCTCGCCGACGAGCCCGACGTCCTTCCAGAACGCGTGCATCGCGGTGTTCGAGAAGAGCACCTCGCCGTGCACGTCCGTCATCAGGATCCCGTCGGTCGTCGCATCGAGGACGGCCTGGCTCTGGGCCAGCAGCCGCTCGCGCTGCGCCTCCGCCGCGTGCCGCTCGGTAACGTCGACGATCGTGCCGAGGTAGCCGGAGACCGCGCCGTCCTCGGCGTGGAGCGCGACGGCGCGGCTCGCGACCCACGCGACCGACTCGTTCCGCCGCAGGAAGCGGAACTCGACCGCGAACTGGACGCCGCCGAGCGCGAACGCCGACCACGCATTCGCGACGTAGCCGGCGTCGTCGGGGTGGATCGCCTCGCCCCACCCGTCCCCGAGCGCCTCGTCGCGCCTCAGGCCGCTCAACTCCTGCCACTTGTCGTTGACGAAGACGCACCTGCCGTCCGCGTCGGTCGCATAGATGCCGACGGGGGCGCTCGCGACGAGTGTCCCGGTGAACTCCGCCTGGCGCTGGACCTCCCGCTCGAGCTCCTTGCGAGCGCTGAGGTCGAAGCCCATGCCCATGTAGCCCGACTGCGTCCCGTCCTCGCGGCGTGTCGCAGTCACCGTCAGCGCGACGGGCACGCGGCCGCCGTCCTGCCTGACGTAGGTCCACTCGCGCGTCTCCGCCCGGTTTCGCTTCGCCGCGGCGACGAGGACCCGGAAGCCCGGCTCGACGCCCAGCTCCGCGGCCCGCGCCGCGACCTCGGCGGGGTCGTGGAGCACCGTCATCTCGCGACCGACGACCTCCTTCGCGGAGTACCCGAGGAGCCGCTCCGCGCCCTCGTTGAACACCGTGATCAGGCCGTCGACGTCGGTGCCGACGATGGAGTGCTCGGTCGCCGCGCGCAGGACGCTCGAGAATCGCTCGGACTCCGCCTTCGCGTGCGCCTCGCTCGCGTCGAGCGAGCGCGCCGTCCAGAAGAGCACGGGGAGCGAGACGCTCACCGTCGCGATCAGGAACAGCAGCATCCCGACGTCGAAGCCGTAGTAGCCCTCGTTCGCGCCGCGCCCGATCGGGATCACGAAGGCGGCCGGGACGAGCACCGCGGCGGGCACCATCCGCCGGAGCAGGCGGCCGCCGGACGTCGGACGCAGCAGCGCGGCGATGACGCCCTCGACGGGCGCCAGGACGAGGGCGCCGCTCACGAGCACGACGATCCCGACGGCCGACTGGATCGCCATCGCCGTGAACTCCGTGTGCCAGTAGAGCTCGTCGAGCCCCGAGCCGTAGCCGACGAGCGCCACGAACCCGATCGCGCCGGCCAGGAGGAGCGGCGCGTGCGCCGCGACGCGGATCCGGTGCTGCAGGCTGTCGAGGCCCAGCAGACCGACGGCGGCGAGCGTCAGGGCGAACGAGGAGCCGAGGGACATCCGCCCGGCCGGCTCCGCCAGCGTGAACGGATCGTCGAAGACGAGCTCGTCGATCCCGAACGGCAGGTCGCGCAGGTACTCGAAGGCGGTCGCGAACGCGATGACGCCGGCCGTCACCTCGAGGATCGTGCGCGGCCGCTGATGTGGCGTCTCGCGCAGCACCACCGCGAGGCCGAGCAGCACGAGGCAGATCGCCGTGTTGGCCTTGAGCGACGCGTCCTGCCCCTCGAAGACCTCCGTCAGCGCACGGCTCTCGATCGCCCACCCGACGAGCGTGGCGCATCCGAGCGCCACCACGGCAGCGCCGAGCGACCGGCCGATGACGACCCTCACACCCCTCTCATCGGCCGGAAGGCGCCCGGGGATGAGTTCGACCGCACCGGGCCGCGCGATCTCCGCGATCCTTCGGGTCGTGGCCGTCCTGATCGCCTCCGGCCTCCGGAAGGAGCTCTCGGGCGACCCCCTCTTCGACGGGGTCTCGTTCCGCGTGCGCCGGGGCGACCGGCTGGCGCTCGCCGGGGCGAACGGGGCGGGCAAGACCACCCTGCTCCGCGCGCTCGTCGGCGAGACCTCCCTGCAGGGCGGCGAGCTGGCGTTCGCCAAGGACACCCGAGTCGCCCTCCACGACCAGCGCCCGCCGCGCGGCCAGGGGCTGACGCTGCGCGAGTACTCGCTCTCGGGCGCGAGCGACCTCGTCGCGATCGAGGAGGAGCTCACCCGCCTCGAGCAGGCGATGGCGACGGGCGACCACGCGCCGGCGACGCTGCGCCGCTACAGCGAGGCGCAGGGCCGCCTCGAGCACGCGGGCGGCTGGGCATGGCGCGACCGGGCAGCATCGGTGCTCCGCGGGCTCGGCTTCCGCGACGCCGACCTCGACCGGCCGCTCGACACGTTCTCCGGGGGAGAGCTGACCCGGGCCTCTCTCGCGCGCGCCCTCTCGGCAGACCCCGACCTGCTCCTCCTCGACGAGCCGACCAACCACCTCGACGTCGAGAGCCTCGAGTGGCTCGAGCGGGAGCTGACCTCACTCGACGCCGCCGTCATCCTCGTCGCCCACGACCGCTGGTTCCTCGAGGCCGTGACGACGGCCGTGCTCGAGCTCGGCGGCCCCAAGCCGCTCTTCTTCGACGGCCCCTGGCACGAGTGGCGCCGCGAGAAGGCCGCGCGCGCCTCGGCGGCGGCGACGCAGCTCGACCGGGTCGGTGACGACATCGAGCGCCTCGAGCGCTTCGTGGCGCGGTTTCGCTACAAGAAGTCGAAGGCGAAGCAGGCGCAGGCCAAGCTGAGCCAGATCGGCAGGCTGGAGCAGGAGCGCAAGGCCGCGGCGCGGGAGCTCGAGGCGCTGACGCGCAAGCGGCGCACGCTCGGCTTCGAGTTCCTCCGCCCCGCCCGCTCCGGTCGCATCGTCCTCGAGGCGGACGACCTCGTCGTCTCGGCCGGGGACAAGCTCCTGCTCGACGGCGCCTCGCTCGTCCTCGAGCGCGGCGAGCACGTCGCGCTCGTCGGCCCGAACGGGTCGGGCAAGACGACGCTCCTCGAGACGCTGCTCGGTCAGCGGGAGCCGGAGGAGGGCAGGGTGAAGCTCGGCCACGGCGTGGTGCCTGCGTACTTCTCACAGCACGAGGCGGAGCTGCCCGACCGCGGCTCGATCCTCGACGTGACCGCCGCGGCGACGGGCCTCCCGCGCCCACAGGCGCAGAACCTGCTCGGCCGGTTCCTCTTCTCCGGCTGGGAGACGCACGAGAAGTCCGTCAGCGTGCTCTCGGGCGGCGAGCGGCGGCGGCTCGCGCTGGCGCTCGTCGTCGCGTCGGGTGCGAACCTGCTGGTGCTCGACGAGCCCACGAACCACCTCGACCTCGAGAGCCGCGAGGCCCTCGAGGCGGCGCTCGAGGCCTTTCCGGGCACCGTCCTGCTCGTCTCACACGACCGCGCCGTGCTCGACGCGGTGCCCGACCGGATCGTCTCGGTCGAGGACCTCGGGCTCCGTTCGACCGACGGCGGCTGGGCCGACCTCGTGCGGGAGCGGGGGGAGCGGGAGGCAGCGCAGGGCCCCGCCGAGGCGCCGGCCGTGCCGAAGCAGCCCAGGCCGCGGCCCGAGCGGCGCCGTCCGCGGGAGCTGGACGACGTCGAGAAGCGAATCGGCGTGCTCGAGCAGCAGGTCGCGGAGCTCGAGGGCCGGCTCGCGGAGAACTGGACGGACATGGATCTCCTCGCGTCCTACACGGCGGGGCGGGAGGAGCTCGACGGGTTGCTCGCGCGCTGGGAGGTGCTCTTCGCCGAGGCCCAGGAGGCGGCCGACGAGGCCGCGGCACCGCCGGCGGGGTAGTCGCCCGCGGTTCCGGGAAGCGCACCCTTGACGTCACGACCGAGACGCGTGTGTCGCAATCGGTAGCCTCGGACCGCCAAACGACGAGGGGAGACGCATGCGCAAGGCAGTGCTCCTCGCGCTCGCAGGAGCCGCGGTGCTCGCCGCCGCTGCGAGCGCCATCACGACGAACGGCTTCGCCGACGAGGGCCGCCATCCCGCGGTGGGCGCGATCCTCGTCCCGACGCGCGACGGCACGGGTTACGGGCTCGTGTGCTCGGGGACGCTCGTCGCGCCGAGCTACTTCCTCACCGCGAGCCACTGCACGGCGTTCCTCGCGGCCGACCCGCGGCCCGAGTACGTGACGTTCGACGAGACGGACGTCCAGGGCGCGCCGACCGGGCTCATCCCCGCGACGGCGCTCACGAACCCCGCCTACAAGGGCAGCGGGTACCGCGACGACGTCTCGCTCCTCCGCCTCGCGACCCCGGTGACGGGAATCGAGCCGGCGGAGCTGCCCCCGCTCGGCTACCTCGACACGCTCGGGCTGACGCAGCAGACGCAGCTCACGACGGTCGGCTACGGCACGAGCGAGCAGGAGGTCGTGAAGGGCGAGGGGCCGACGTTCCCGTTCGCGGGCGACCGCTGGTACGCGGTCGGCTCGTTCAACTCGCTCACGAAGGAGTGGCTCAAGATGGGCCAGAACCAGGCGCACGGGGACGGCGGAGCCTGCTACGGCGACTCCGGCGGGCCGACGTTCGTCGGCGCCGGCGCAGGACGAGAGCGACATCGTCGTCGCGGTGACGAGCACCGGCGACATCCCGTGCTACTCGACGAACGTCTCGGCGCGGACGGACAGCCCGTCGGCGCGCGCGTTCCTCTCGGAGCACGGGCTCTAGCACGGGTCGGGGTGGGGCGCGCGCCGCGTCCCACCCCCCGCTCCGGGTCACACGGGGGCGCGCGGCTGCCGACAATGCCCGTGTGACACGAGCGGCGACCGGCGGCGTAGAGGGGGCGTGCAGCTGATGACGCTGGAGCAGCCGCTCGAGACCGCGCCGCCGCGCACGCTGGCGGACGCCGCCGAGGCCCACCTCGACGAGGTCTACGGCTACCTGCTCTACCTGACGCGCGACCGCGAGACGGCCGAGGACCTGACGGGCTCGACCTTCGAGAAGGCGCTGCGCCTCTGGGGCCGGTTCGACCCCGCGCGCGGGACCGCCCGAACCTGGCTGCTCGGGATCGCCCGGACGACGGCGCTCGACTGGTTCCGGTCGGAGTCCCGCCGGCGGAGGCGCGAGGAGGCTGCCGCCCGTCCCGAGCGCGTCGACGAGGCCTTCGTCGAGGGTCTGTCGCCCGAGCTCGAGGAGGCGCTCGAGACGCTGAGCGCCGGGGAGCGCGAGGTGCTCGCGCTCCGCATCGTGCTCGAGCTCGACGGCGACGCCACCGCCCGCGTGCTCGGCATCAGCCCCACCGCAGTCTCGACCCGGCTCAGCCGGGCGCTGAAACGACTCGAGGAGAGGGTGAACGAGGGATGACCGTGAACGAGATCGTCGACGAGCTCCGCGCCTCGCGGCCCCGTGCGAGCGACGCGCTCCGCCTCCAGGTGCTCGCGGTCGCCTCGCAGCCGGCCGCGCCGCGACCGTCCCTCCTCGACCGGTTCCGCGGGCCTCGCCGGCTCGTGCTGGCGCTGCCCGTCGCCGCGGGCCTCGCCGTCGCCGCCGCGATCGCGGTCGGCGTGACGCGCCCGGAGCCCGCAGGGCGCGAGGCAGCCGCTCCCGCGACGACAGTCGAGCGGCTGGCCGGCACCTCGTCGGAGGCCTACGCCGGCCCGAGCGCGGACGCGTCGGCGGGCGCGATGAAGGCCGCGCCGGCCCCGACGACCGGCCGCGCCCAGCGCTACAGCGCGACGCTCGCGCTCGGCGTCGACGATACGGACGCCCTCTCCGACGCGACCCAGCGCGCGCTCGGCATCGTCCGCGACCTCGGGGGCTTCGTCGTCTCCGCGCGGTACGCGACCGGCACCGAGGGCACGTCCTCGCTCACGCTGCGCGTCCCGTCCGCGCGCGCCGCGGACGCCGTCGCACGCCTCTCGACGCTCGGCACGATCCTCGCCCAGGACGTCCAGATCCAGGACCTCCAGGAGCCGCTCGACGGGATCGACCGCGAGCTGCGGCGGGTCCAGGCCCAGCTCGCCGCCGTCACCGTCCAGCTCGGGCAGGCCGAGACCGCAGCCGAGCGCGCGCGCCTCACCGCGCGCCGCGCGGAGCTCCGAGCTCAGCTGCAGCAGCTCCGCGCGAGCCGGGCCGCGACGACGGCCGAGGCCCGCACCGCGACGATCCAGCTCGAGCTCCGCACCGAGGAGGGCGCCGCCGTCCCGCTGCCCGCGTCGCGGATCGACCGGGCGCTCGACCGGGCGCTCGACGTCCTCGCCTGGGAGGCCGTCGTCGTGCTCGCGTTCGCGGTCGCCGCCGCGCCCCTCGCCCTTGTGGTCGCCGCGGTCTGGGCGACGCGCAGGACGCGACGCCGGCTCGAGGACGAGCGGCTCCTCTCGTCCTGAGGCCTAGGTCGCGCGCGGGACCGCCGCCCCGGCCGCGACGGGCAGCGCGTCGGGACGCGCGACCGTCGTCCCGAGCTCGACCGTGCGGCCGCTCTCGGCGGCGACGAGGACCGACCGGGCGATGTCGATCACGTGGAGGGCCAGGCGGCCGGAAGCCCGCGGCTCCCGCCCGGTCGCGATCGCGTCGACGAGGTCGTCCAGCCCGAGCCCGCGCACCTCGCGGCTCCCGCGCGAGCGGTGCGGGACGTCCTGCCAGCCACCGCGGCCGAGCCGTGCCCGGAGCGGCTCGTCGAACATGTTCGGGTCGGGGAGCGCGAGCGACCCCTCGGACCCGAGGACGAGGAACGTGGACGAGTAGTGGTGGGGCGCCTCGAACGTGGCGAGCAGCGTCGCCGTGGCGCCGCCCGCGAGCTCGAGCACGGCCGTGGTGTGCGTCGGCGTCTCCGCGCGGAACGGCTCGCCGCGGCGCGGCCCGATCTCGATCGTCCGGTCCGTGACGATGGTCGACGCGAGCCCCGCGACACGCGCGACCGGGCCGAGCAGCGCGACGAGCGCGGAGAGGTAGTACGGGCCCATGTCCAGCAGCGGGCCGGCGCCGTCGCGGAAGAAGATGTCCGGGTCCGGGTGCCAGGCCTCCTGGCCCCCGGCGAGCATCGTGGCGGAGACCGCGAGCGGCCTCCCGATGTCCCCGCGGTCGATCAGCGTCCGCGCCTCCTGGAGCGTGCCGCCGAGGAAGATGTCCGGCGCGCACGCCACGCGCAGGCCGCGGGCGTCGGCGAGCGCGAGCAGCTCCGCGGCGTCCGGCGCCGTCATCGCGAGCGGCTTCTCCGAGTAGACGTGCTTCCCCGCCTCGAGCGCGGCGAGCGTGACGGCGGCGTGGGCCGCGGGCGGGGTGAGGTTCAGCACGACGTCGACCTGCGCGTCCGCGAGCAGCGCCTCGACGTCCACCGCGTCGAGGCCGTGCTCGGCCGCGAGCGCCGTGCTGCGCGCCTCGTCGCGATCGGCGCACGCGACGATCTCGAAGCTGTCGAACGCGGCGGCGTTCTTCGCGTAGTCGTGGCTGATGACACCGCAGCCGACGAGACCGACCCGGGCGGGCGCGTTCATGCCGGCACCTCCAGGAGGGTGAGGAGGTGGGACACGGATCGAGCAACCGCCTCGAACCCGTGACCGTCGGTCTCGTCCTGCTCGACCACGAGCCACTCCACGCCCGCGGCCGCTGCCGAGGCGCCGAGCGCCTCGTAGTCGATCTCGCCGTCGCCGAGCGCGACGTGCGTCGGCCCGTCCGCGCGGCGCAGGTCCTTCACGTGGACGAGCGGCACGCGGCCGGCGGCCCGCTCGACGAGCTCGAACGGGTCGACGCCCGCGTACCAGGCCCAGCCGAGGTCGAGCTCGAGGAAGAGCGGCGCGTCGTCGGTCAGGAGCCGATCGAGCATCCGGCTGCCGTCGTCCAGCAGCGCGAGCTCGCCGTCATGGTTGTGGAAGCCGAGGCGGACGCCCAGCCGCGCGACGCGCTCGGCCGCGGCGACCAGGCGCGCGACGACGGCGTCCGCCTCCCGCGCGGTGCTGCGGCGGCGGGATCCAGGCGACGACGAGCCGGTCGGTGCCGAGTGCCTCGAGCTCGCGCGCGAGCCCCTCGGGATCGGTCTCGACAGCCTCGAGCAGGCTGTGACGCGCGCACGCCTCGAGGCCGTGCCGGTCGAGCAGCCCGCGAACCTCGTCCGGCGCCCGGCCGTGCAGGTCGTGGAGCTCGACCCCCTCGAAGCCGAGCGACGCCGTCCGCGCGAGCGCTCCGGGGAAGTCGGCGGCGCACTCGTCCCGCACGGTGTAGAGCTGGAGGGCGAGCCGGCTCACGCGTCGTCCCCCCATTCCTCCGGAGCGGCCAGGTGGTCGCCTTCGCCGTCGACGGCGACGAGGCCCGTTGCGTCGAGCTCGCCGACCGGACGCGGTCCGAACGAGCCGGCGGGCAGCTCCTCCCACTTCCGGTGGAGCTGCGGCACGCACGCGAGGAGCATGCGGGTGTACGAGTGCCGCGGAGCGGCGAAGACCTTCGCGGTCGGCCCCTGCTCGACGACCCGGCCGCGCCGGAGGATCACCGTGCGGTCGCTGATGTAGTTCCCGAGCGAGAGGTCGTGCGTGACGAAGAGGATCCCGAGGCCGCGCGCCTTGAGGTCGCCGAGCAGGTTGAGCACGTCGATGCGCGTCGACGCGTCGAGCATGCTGATGATCTCGTCCGCGACGAGGTAGCGCAGCTCGAGCATCAGGGCGCGCGCGATCAGGATCCGCTGCAGCTGTCCGCCGCTCAGCTGGTGCGGGTACTTCCCGAGGCAGTCGCCGGGCTCGAGTCCGACCGCCTCGAGCGAGGCGCGCACCTTGTCGTCCCACTCCGACTTGCTCAGGCCCGAGAGGTACGCGCGGCGGACGAGCTCGAAGACGCGGTCGGCCTTGAAGACGGGGTTGTAGGAGCTGAACGGGTCCTGGAAGACGCCCTGGACGTGGGTGTAGTAGCCGCGCAGGGCGCCGCCGCCGAGCCCTGAGACGTCCTTCCCGTCGAGCGTGATCGCCCCCGAGGTGACGGGCGTCAGTCGCAGGATCATGCGGCCGACCGTCGTCTTGCCGCTGCCGCTCTCGCCGATCAGCGAGACGACCTCGCCGGGCCGCACGTCGAAGGAGACGCGCGAGACGGCCTCGATCGCCTTGCCGCCGAACGTGCCGACGCGGTAGGTCTTGGAGACGGTGTCGAGGGTCAGCACCTAGGCCGCCTTCCAGCAGGCGACGTGCCGCCCGGGCTCGAGCTCGACGAACGGCGGCTCCTCTTCGCAGCGCTCGAACGCGAGCGGGCAGCGGTCGCGAAAGCGGCACCCCTTCGGCGGCGAGAGGAGCGACGGCGGCCGACCCGGGATGCCGGTCAGCCGCTCCTCCTCGTAGCGGACGCCGGACTCCGGGAGCGACGCGAGCAGGAGCTGCGTGTACGGGTGCCGGGGGCTCTCGACGATCGCGTCGGCCGGCGCCTTCTCGACGAGCTTGCCGGCGTACATCACGAGGATCGTGTCGGCCATCTGGTAGAGGATCGAGAGGTCGTGCGTGATCACGATCGTGCTCTTCACGAAGCCGCGGTCACGGAACTCGACGAGCAGCTCGGCGACCGCCTTCTGCGTCGAGACGTCGAGCGCGGAGGTCAGCTCGTCGGCGATCAGGAGCGCCGGGTCGAGGAGCGTCGAGAGCACCATCACGACCCGCTGCTTCATGCCGCCGGAGAGCTCGATCGGGTAGCGCTCGAGCACGTCCTCGGAGAGCCCCACGACCGAGAGCCGGCGCACGAGCTCGGGCCGCATCGTCTCGAAGCGCGCACCGCGCGCCTCGAGGAGGTCGGCGATCAGCCGTCCGACGCGCCGCGTCGGGCTGAGGGCGCTCATCGCGTACTGCGGCACGATCGAGACCTGCCGGAACCGGTACTTGGCCATCGCCCGGTCGTCCTCGATGGGCAGCGGCTCGCCCTCGAGCGAGACCGTGCCGCCCATGTGCTTCATGCGGCCCTCGAGCCGGATGAGGCTCTTCCCGAGCGTGGTCTTCCCGCATCCCGACTCGCCCGCGAGCCCCATGATCTCCCCGTCGGCGACCGTGAAGCTGACGCCGTCGAGCGCCTTCACGTCGCCGCGCAGGGTGCGGTAGTAGACACGCAGGTCGTCGACGACCAGGCTCACGTGCGCCTCAGCTTCGGGTTGAAGACCTCGTCGAGCCCGACGTTCATCACGTAGAGCCCGCCGACGATCGCGGTGATCCCGAGACCCGGCGGGACGAACCACCACCACATCCCGAGCTGCAGCGCGCTCGAGATCACGGCCGTGTTCATCATCAGCCCGAGCGACATCGTGTTCGACGGCCCGAGCCCGAGGAAGTCGAGCGTCGCGGCCGTCAGGATCGCGCCGCCGAAGAGCAGGATGAAGGTGAGGAACAGGTAGGAGCTCATGTTCGGCGCGATCTCGCGCACGATCACCTGCCAGCCCCTCGACCCGGAGAGCCGCGCGAGGCTGACGAAGTCGCGAGAGGCGAGCGAGAACGTCTGGGCGCGGATCGCCCGCGCCGCCCACGGCCAGGACGTGAGCCCGATCAGGAGCGCCTCGGCGACGAGCCCGCGGACGGTCAGGTAGGCGGCGACGATGATCAGCACCGCAAGCGTCGGGATCACGAGGACGACGTTCGTGAGCATGCTCAGGAGCTCGTCGACCACGCCGCCGCGATAGCCGGCGGCGAACCCGACCGCCATCCCGATGAGCGCCGCGACGCAACCGCCGAGCGCGCCCACGATGAAGCTCGAGCGCAGCCCGTAGACGAACTGGGAGAAGACGTCCTGGCCGGAGGCCGTCGTGCCGAGCCAGTGCGCCCGCGACGGCGGCTCGCCCGTCGGGAACCCGAACTCGAACGGCTCGGCGTCGGTCAGCCAGGGCCCCACGATCGCGAGGACGAGGAACGCCGTCACGACCGCGAGCCCGATGAGGAGCTTGCGGTTGCGGAGCGCGAAGTAGAGCGTCTCGTTCCGTCCCCGCGGCGGCGTCGCGACGGGAGTCGTGACCCCGTGCTGGGGATCGAGCGCCTCGATCGCATGCTCGGTCGTCGTCACGAGCCCTGGATCCCGGTGCGCGTGCGGGGATCGACGATCACGTAGGCGATGTCGACGAGGAAGTTCGCGATCAGGACGCCGATCACGATGAAGAGGAAGAGGCCCTGCAGCAGGAAGTAGTCGCGGTTCTGCAGCGCCGTGATGATCAGGGTGCCGAGCCCCGGGTAGCTGAAGACGATCTCGGTCACGAGTGCGCCGCCGACGATCGCTCCGAGCGCGAGCGCGAGGCCGGAGAGCTGCGGGAGCACGGCGTTTCGGTAGGCGTACCGCCGGACGAGCCCCTGCGGCGCCCCGAGCGACTGCATGTAGTTCGCGTAGTCGGCCTCGAGCTCGTAGATGATCAGGTTCCGCATCCCGATCGCCCACCCGCCGAACGAGACGAGGAAGAGCGAGAGGAACGGGAGGAACCAGTGGGCGAGGAAGCTCCTGACGAACTCCCACGACCACTCGGGCTGGAGGGAGAAGTCGTACGCCCCGGAGACGGGGAAGAGGCCCCACTTGAACGCGAGGATGTACGCGAGCATGATCGCGAGCCACATGTAGGGCGTCGCCGTGAGGATGTAGGCGATCGGCAGGGCGGTGTTGTCGAGCACCTTGCGGCGGGCGGCGAGCGCGCCGACCCGGTTGCCCGCGATGTAGCTGAGGACGATCGCCGGGACGAGCAGCGCGAGCGAGTACGGGACCGCGGCCCAGATGAGGTCGCTGACCGACGAGCCGACGTACGTGATGCTGAGTCCGAGGTCGCCGTGGAGGAGGCCGCGCCAGAAGTCGAGGTACTGCTGCCAGAGCGGCCGGTCGAGCCCGAACGACTTCGTGAAGTAGCCCTCGAGCTCCTGCGAGGCGGTGGAGTCGGCCCGGAGCCGCGCGATGAGGCCCTGCACCGGGTCGCCGGGCATGAGCCGGGGGATCGCCCAGTTGATCGTCACGGCCAGGAAGAAGGTCGTGAGGTAGAGGACGAACTTGCGGGCGAGGTAGCGGGTCACGCGGTCTCCGGGCGTGTCGTGGTGGCGAGGTCAGGGGTGCCCGGGGCCGAGGCGGCGCTCGCGTGCGAGCGCCGCCCGACCCGGGGCGTGAGGCGAGCGCGTGCGCGCTAGCTCTTCTTCAGCCTGAGGCTGGCCAGGGCGTCGATGCCCGTCATGTTGAGGTAGCCGTTCCAGACGGTGGGCGTGAACTGGGCCTTGGTGCCGGCCGCGGGGAAGCTCGTCCACACGCTGGTGTTGTACTGCGACCACATGCCGTTGTACCAGAGCGGGATCGCAGGCAGATCCTCGAGGATCACCTTCTGGATCTGCGAGTGGATCTTCCTTGCCTTCGCGACCTCCGTGGACTTCGTCTTGTTGAGCTTGAGGGTCAGCGCCCACGGCTTCGCCCCCGCCTGCGTGAACCGCGAGAAGTTCGCGAACGTCTGCTTCTCCGCGATCGGCAGGTGGAAGAGGTAGTCGTAGTAGGTGAAGGCCGTGTTCCCGATCTGCTTCTCGTTGTTGATGACGAGGTCGAACTTGCCGGAGTTCCGCTCGTCGACGAGGCCGTTGAAGTCGGGGTAGGCCGGCGTGACCCGGATCCCGGCGTCCTTGGCGCTGTCGGCGATCATCTGGATCGCGGTCATCCAGTCCGACCAGCCGTTCGGGACGATGATCCGCAGGTCGATCCTGGACCCGTCCTTGTTCTCGACGAACCCGTCGCCGTTCGTGTCGCGGTAGCCGGCCTGCGCGAGGAGCTGCTTCGCACGTGCCGTGCTGTAGGTGAAGCCGAGCCGCTTGGCCTGCGCCTGGTCGATCCACTTGCTCCACGTGGGCAGGAGGCCGGTCGGGTTCGCCCGCGAGACGATGTTCCCGTAGTCGTCCTTGACGATCCGGTCGATGTTGATCGACGTGGCGAGCGCCCGCCGGAAGACCCGGTCGTCGAGCGGCTTCTTCGTCGTGTTCGGGACGAGCCAGGCCGTGTTCGCGGCCAGCATGTACGGCGCCTTCTTGTAGTACGTGCCGACCTTCCCGCCGATCACCTTGTCGACGCCGGGGAAGAAGTTGTTCGAGAGGTCGATCTTGTCCTGCAGGAAGTTCTGCAGCGACGCGGTGTTCTGCGTGTTGTGGATGTCCACGATGTGCGCCATCGGCATCTTCATCCCGAGGGCCTTCGTCGCCCACCAGCCGTTTCGGCGGTCCCACTGGAGGGTCTGGGACGAGCCCTTGCCGGCCGCGTACTTGAACGGCCCCGTGCCGACCATCTTCGAGACCTCGTCCGCGTTGCCGGTCGTGATCTCGGTCGCGCTGTAGCCCGACCAGATGTGGCGCGGGACGATGGGCACCGAGTACATCCGGAAGTCCCAGTCCTGGTAGTCCGGCGTCCCCTTGAAGACGAAGCGGACGGTGTTGCCCGCCGTCGTGACGCGCTGGAGGCCGGTCTTCCACATCGTCGAGATCTCGGAGCCCTCGAGCTTGCCGGTCTCGAACGTGTACTTCACGTCGGCCGCCGTGAACGGCTTGCCGTCGTTCCACGTGACGCCGGGCCGAACGTTGAGGACGTACGTCTTCCCCGCCCAGCGGCCGCTCGTCGCGAGCCACGGGATGAACTTGTCCTTGAGCGGGTCGTAGCGGAACAGCGTCTCGTAGAGCAGCCCGAGCACGCCCGTCGCGTAGCCCGAGCGAAGCGGGTTGAAGTTGGTGAACGGCCCCCAGGCGGTGCCCGAGGTGTAGAGCGTCCCGTTGCGCGGAAGCGCGGTGTCCTTCGCGGTGGCCGTCGTGCCCGCTGCGAGGAACGCGCCGATCGCGATCGCGACGGCGAGCACGAGGACGCTCGCCCTGGTCCTGTTCGTGCGGATCGTCATGGGTCTTCCCTTCCTCCTCTGGTGCGTCGTGGCAACCCAGTCCTGGCACGGGACGCGCGATGCGGCGTCCCCGCTACGCGTTCTCATCGAGCCCCGAGCGCATCACTCCCTTCGTGAGACGCCGTGGCCGGCTGAAGGTCGGACGGCGCGTCGTCGACGCGAGGGATGACGGCCGCGCCGAGCGGCGGGAGCACGACGGGGGCGAGGGCGCGCGGCGCACCCGCCTCCGTGGAGAGCACCGGCTCGGCGACGACCGGCTCGGAGGTGCAGTTGACGAGGATGGCGGTGCGGGCGGCGCCGTGGCGGATCGTGCCCGCGACCACGCGCGGATCGGAGACGACCACCGGTCGCACGACCCCTGCGCTCTCGGCGAGGGCGGCGTAGAGCCGCGACGTCGCCTCGGGATTGACGCGCGGCGTCCGCGCGGCCATGTGCTCGATCGGATACGTGCAGAGGATCGTCTGGCCCGAGCCGAGGCGATGGCGGAGGAGCGCCGGGCGGCCCTCGCCGTCGACGGCGACGACCTCCGCGCCCGCCGGCTCGACGGGGAGATAGCTCCGCGCGCCGGGCTCGCCCGCGACGGCGAAGGTCAGCCTGTTGCCGGCCTACAGGTCGCCGAGCGGCGCGACGAGCTCGAACGTGACGCTGTCGCCGTCGATCGGGTCGACGAGGCCGTACCGGAGGCGGTGCTCCACGCCGAAGAGCTCGTCGAGCCAGGTCACCCACGGGCCGCGCTGGTTCGCCGTGCTGCCGGCGAAGTAGGAGAGGTACACCGTCGCGCCGGCCGTTGCGAGCTCGCGCAGCCGGTCGAGGCCGGGGGCGGTGAGGAGCTTCGCCGCCGGCAGGAGGTAGAGGCTCGCCCCGGACGCGAGCCCGTCCCGCTCCCGCGCGATCGCGACGGGCAGGTCCGCCGACCGCGCCGCCACATACGACTGGAGCAGGTCGCGCCGGATGTCGGCGCGATACGCCTCCGTCGTGAACGGCAGCGCGTGCTCGAAGTGCTCGGGGACGACGAGCGCGACGTCGCCCCGGACCGGCTCCCAGCCGTCCTCCCCGAGCCCGCGGACGAGGTGCGAGAACCGCCGCAGCTCGTCGAGCTGGGGCTTCGGCCGTCCGTGCCGGTCGGTGACGCCGAAATGCATCTCGAAGGGGTGGTGCCGGTACGGGTCCTCACCGCTGAGGTCGTCGTAGTCCGTGTTCGACCAGGCGAGCCACCCGGTCGCCCCGGCGAGGAGCGTCGTGTGCAGGACCTGCCGATAGGTGCCGGCGGCGTGGTCGTCGGCCGCGAAGTCGGAGGTCACGCCGAACTCCTCGAGGACGACGGGCTTCCCGAACCCACCGGCGAGCTCGCAGGCGAACGCGGGCGCGAGCGCCTGGCGCGCCTCGTCGTCCTCCATCGGGTACGAGTGCGGCCCGAGGAAGTCCACGAGCGGCGCGAGCTCGCGCAGCGAGTAGCCGTTGTCGCCGCCCGTCGTCTCGATCCCCCAGGCGCCGTCGCCGAGCGAGACGGGCTGGGTCGCACCGCCGGCACGCAGCGCCTGCACGATGAGTCGCGCCCACGCCGTGATCTCGTCCGACGCCGCCGGGCCGCCGTAGAGCGGCATCTCGTTCGAGACGAGCCAGCCGACGACCGCCGGGTGGCGGGCGTAGCGGGACGCGAGCTCCTCGGCGAGCCACGCCTGCTGCGCGACGAGCCACACGTCGCGGTACAGGTCACGGCCCCCGCGCCACGGGGGGTCCCAGTTCTCGCCGGACATGTGGCCGACGAGGACCGTCGGGATCGTGCCCAGCCCCAGCTCGTGGTGGACGTCGAGGAAGTCCGCGAACCGGCCGGCGACGGCCTCGTCGATGCGGCCCGGCTCGGGGACGAAGTCGGGCCAGAAGCAGAACGAGCGCGTCGTGTCGAGCCCATGTCGCGCCAGCGTCGCGAGCTCCTCGCGCACGACAGCCGCGTCGTAGCGGGCCCACATGCGCGGCCCGCCCGCCCGCGACCAGAAGTTGACGCCGAGCCAGCCCGCCGGGGTGCGCGCCTCGTGGGTCACGCCTGGCCGAGCCTCCGTCGACTCTCTCGCTCCCGGACCATTCGGGGCTCCTGCCTCGCGCCGAGGGCACCGTCGCCCAGCGGCTGTTCCGTAACGTTCCGGGAACGTTTAACAGGTTTGACGCACTTGTCAAGCAGCGTTTATCGAGAACTGCAGTTGACGAGGCGGCCGAGCCTGGGTGTATAGTCGCCCGAGATTCGGAAACGGTTACAGCGGGAGCACGCAGTGAGCGAGGCGCCGACGAGAACGGGGAACGGGCCGGGCCGGGCGACGATCCGCGACGTGGCGCGCCGCGCCGGCGTCTCCGTCGCGACGGTCTCCCGCGTCGTCAACGACCGCCCCGACGTCTCGCCCGAGACGCGTGAGGCGGTGATGGAGCACGTCCGCGCGCTGAGCTTCTCGACCAACCGCACCGCGCGTGGGCTCTCGAAGGGCCGCACCGGCCTGATCGGCCTCACGATCCCCTACGTCCTCGGGGACTACTACTCGTCCATCCTCTCGGGCGCGACCGAGGCGCTCCACGAGCAGGAGATGCACGCCGTCCTCTGCCCGACGCGCCACGAGCACGAGCGCGAGGCCGCGCTCGTCGAGCGGCTGCTCCGCGGCACGACCGACGGCGCGATCCTCGTGATGCCGTCCGAGTCGGCGGAGGAGCTCGGCGACCTGGAGGCGCAGGGGTTCCCCTTCGTCGTCGTCGACGCCCCGATGCCGCTCCCCGAGCGCGTGCCGGTCGTCTCCGCCACTCACTGGTCGGGCGCCCGCGCTGCGACCGAGCATCTCCTCGAGCTCGGCCACCGCCGCATCGCGATCGTCGAGGGCCGCGAGGGCTGGGTCGCCACCGAGGACCGGGCGAACGGCTACCGCGCGGCGCTCGCCGGCGCCGGCGTCCTGCCCTCGTCGACGCTCGTCGAGAGCGGGGAGTTCGAGATCGACGGCGGCTACCGCGCCGGCTGCCGCCTCCTCGACCGCGACGAGCGGCCGACCGCGATCTTCGCGCTGAACGACAACATGGCGATCGGCGTGCTCCGTGCGGCGGCCGAGCGGGGGGTCGACGTGCCGAACGACCTCTCCGTCGTCGGCTTCGACGACTCGGGCCTCGCGGAGGTCGTCACCCCGGGGCTCACGACCGTCCGCCAGCCGCTCGAGGAGATGGGCCGCATGGCCGTCAGCCTCCTCTCGCGCCTCGTCGACGGCCAGCGGGTCGAGACGCTGCGCATCGAGCTCGCGACGCGGCTCGTCGTGCGGGGCTCGACCGCACCGGCCCCCGCCGCCTGACCTCGATCAGCGCGTCTTCGAGTCGAGCGTCGCGATCAGCGCCTCGGCGACGACCTTGAGGGGCCGGCCCGAGATCTGGCTCGCCTTCCGCAGACGCGCGAACGCGTCCTGCTCGGTGAGGCCCTCGCGCTCCATCAGGAGCCCCTTCGCCCGCTCGATCGCCTTGCGCGCGGCGAGCGCCTCGGCGAGCGAGTCGGCCTCCTCGCGCAGCGCGGTCAGCTCGTCGTGCCGCGCCCGGGCGGTGGTGATCGCCGGCAGCAGGTCCGACTCGCGGAACGGCTTCACGAGGTAGCCGAAGACGCCGGCCTCGACCGCGCGCTCGACGAGCTCCTGCTCGCCGTACGCGGTCACCATCACGATCGGGATCGGCCGCTCCTCGAGGATCCGCCGCGCCGCGTCGATCCCGTCGAGCTTCGGCATCTTCACGTCGAGCAACGCGAGCTCCGGCGCCTGGGTGCGGGCGAGCTCGACGGCCTCCTCCCCGTCGCGGGCCTCCGCGACCACGTCGAACCCGGCGCCCTCGAGCAGCTCGCGCAGGTCGAGGCGGATGATGGTCTCGTCTTCGGCGATCAGGATGCGCAGGGATTCGGTCGGCACGTCGTCTCCTCACCTCGGGACTCGAGCGCCGCGCGAGCGCGCGGCGTGCCGCCTGCATCGGCGGGGCACGGGCGACGTCGCCCAGGCCCGCCAGGATAGCGGCCCGCGCACGGGAGGCCGGAGCGGCACCCGCGGGCCGCTACGCGGGGAAGCGGACCTCGGCGTGCAGGCCGCTCCGGTCCTCGAGCTCGAGCGAGCCGCGCAGCTCGTCGCGGACGAGCGCCCGGACGATCGACATCCCCGTGCCGTCGCCGGAGCCTGCGAGCCCGCGACCGTCGTCGGCCACGACGAGGACGACGTCGCCGTCGTGCAGGGCGAGCGAGAGCGAGACGTGCTCGCCTCCGTGCTCGAGCGCGTTCGAGAGCAGCTCGCTGAAGACGAGCGCGAGCGCGGTGGCCCGCTGCCCCGCGAGCTCGACGGGGGCGAGGTCGGCGGTCACGACCTTCTCGGCGACGAGCCCCTGGACGAGCATCGCGCGGAGCCGGTCGACGAGCTCCGCGAGCTCGACGACGTCCTCGCGGTGCTCGGTCAGCACCTCGTGGACGGCCGCGATCGCGAGGATCCGGTTGACGGAGTCGCCCAGCGCTTTCGCCGGGTCGACGCTCTCCGCGCGGGCCTGGAGGCGGAGCAGCGATGCGACGGTCTGCAGGTTGTTCTTGACCCGGTGGTGGATCTCCTGGGCGAGGACGCCGCGGAGCGCCATCCGGCCGTGCTCGAGCGCGACGGCCGCCTGGTTCGCGATCGCGTCGAGGAGCTGGCGGTCGTCGTCGGTGAACGGCGTGTCGCGGTCGACGACGAGCTCGCCGATCTGGCGCCCCCGCCAGCGGAGCGGCAGCCGCTCGGCGTACGTGCCGGCCCGGCCCTCGGGCCACGCCACGCGATCGTCCTCGAGCACCACCGCCGCCCCCGTCGCCCGCAGGGAGCGGACCGTCGTGCCGACGATCGCCTCGAGCGACTCCTCGAGGTAGAGCGACTCCGACACCGCCTCGGAGATGCTCGCGAGCGCCTCGAGCTCCTCGACCCGGCGCCGCGCGCTCGCGTAGAGCTTGGCGTGCTCGATCGACTGCCCGACCTGCGAGGCGATCGCCGTGAGGAGCTCGATCTCCGCGTCGGTGAAGGCCCGCGGCTCGCGCGTCCGGACGTTGAGCGCGCCCTCGAGCACGTCGCGGGCGAGGATCGGGACGGCGAGGATCGACTGGTACTCGTCCTCCCGGAGGTTCGGGAACGCCTTGAACCGCGGGTCGAGGTGGGCGCCGGACGGGATCATCACCGCGGCGCGGTCGCCGGCCGCGACGCCGGTGATCCCCTCGCCGCGGCGCATGCGCGGCGTGCTCGTCGCGTCCTCGATCAGCGTCCCGTGCGTCGCGCGCAGCACGAGCTCGTCGGTGCGCTCGTCGTAGAGGTAGACGAAGCAGGCGTCCGTCGCGAGCGCCGCCGCGACCTCGTGCGCGATCGCCTCGAGCACCTCCTGGAGGTCGAGCGACGAGTTGACGACCTCGGTCGTCCGGGTCAGCAGTGCGAGGTGGCGAACGGCGTCGCTCATCGCGCTTCCGTCTCCCGAGTCTGCGTGAGCCTCGGATTCGCGGCCGGAGGACGGCTCTGCCGGCCGGGAGGCCAGCCGCGGGTCACCCATGAGCGCCGCTGAAGGAGGGGGCTCGTGGGGGAACCATGGGTTCCCCCACGTCGGACCTCGGTCGTCCGGGTCAGCAGTGCGAGGTGGCGTGCGGCGGCGTCGGTCGGCACGTGACGAGTTGTAACGGGTGCCGCCGCCGCTCAGTCGAGCGTCGAGAGGACGACGGCGCCGAGGATCGGCACGGCGAGGGTGAGCGCGAAGTTGAACCAGCCGACGACGACGAGACGGCGTCGCGTCGCGGGCGCCGCCGGGTCGGCGGCCCTCAGCTCGCGCTGGAGGCGCGGCCCGAGCCCGTAGTCGTGGATCAGCGCCCCCACCACGAGCAGGGCGACGAGCACGGACTTGAGGATGAGCGTCCGGTCGAAGTCCGTGTCCAGCGCGGCGCGGTTGAAGCCGCCGTGCAGCTCGGTCAGCCAGAGCCCGGAGAGGATCGCGACGGCCATCGCGCCCCAGCCGAGCGGTCGCCAGCGGCGACCGAGCGCGCGCATCGCCGTGGCACGCGCCTCGCCCTCGAGTCGACGGATCGCGGGCACGCCGACGAAGACCAGCGCGATCGTCCCGCCGACCCACACGCAGGCGGAGAGCACGTGGAGGATCCGGAGCGTCGTCAGCACGCGGTCAGAGGCTACGGGCTCCCGGCCGGCAACCCGGCGCAGAACGACCACGGGCCCCCACCGGGGACCCGCGATCGGCCGTCAGACACAGGTGGCGCCGCTCGCCTTGCGGCAGCCGCCTGCAGTCGTGATTCTGCGCCATCCGCCGGTCGATGTCCAGCCCTGCGCGACATCGACCGAACTGCCGGCCCGGGCCATGGAAACGAGTCAGTTGCGGCGGCGAAGCCGACGCCTTCAGGGGTGTGCCCCGCCCGCAGGGCGGGGATCCGAGCCGCGGGATTCGGCGTTCTGCCGAATCCCGCTGGCGGACGAGCTCTAGAGGCTGCTGAGGTAGCGCTGCTTCTCCCACTCGGTGACCTGGACGCGGTACTCGTTCCACTCGCGCCGCTTGAGCTCCACGTAGCGGGGGAAGATGTGCTCGCCGAGCGCCTTCTGCATGAGCGGCGACGCGGCGAGCGCCTCCACGGCCTCGCCGAGCGAGCCGGGGAGGGCGACGATGCCGCGCTCCTCGCGCTCCGACTCCGTGAGCCGATAGAGGTTCGTCGTCATCTCGTCGGGCAGCTCGTAGCCCTGCTCGATCCCCTCGAGCCCCGCCTGGAGCAGCGCGGCGAACGCGAGGTAGGGGTTGCAGGCCGGGTCGGGGCACCGGATCTCGGCGCGGGTCGCCTGCTCCGCGCCCGGCTTGTAGAGCGGGATGCGGATCAGCGCGGAGCGGTTCCGCTGCGACCAGGCGACGTAGACCGGGGCCTCGTAGCCGGGCACGAGCCGCTTGTACGAGTTGACCCACTGCGCGAGCACCGCGGACATCTCGCGCGCGTGGACGAGGAGCCCGGCGATGAACGCCTTCGCCGTCGCGGAGAGGTGGTGCGGGTCCTTCGCGTCGAAGAACTGGTTCCGGCCTCGCCGGAAGAGCGACATGTGCGTGTGCATGCCCGACCCGTTCTCGCCGAAGAGCGGCTTCGGCATGAAGGTCGCGTAGTACCCGTGCCACGCGGCGACCTCCTTCACGATGAGGCGGTAGGTCATGCAGTGATCGGCCATCGCGAGCGCGTCCGCGTAGCGCATGTCGATCTCGTGCTGCGACGGCGCCACCTCGTGGTGGTGGTACTCGATCGGGATGCCGACCGACTCGAGCGCGTGGATCGTGTCGTTGCGCACCTCGGTCGCGGCGTCCTGCGCCGTCATCGCGAAGTAGCCGCCCTCGTCGAGCGTCTTCGTGTCCTGGTCGTCCTCGAAGAGGAAGTACTCGAGCTCCGGGCCGACGGCGAACGTGTCGAAGCCGAGCTTCTGCATCCGCTCGAGCGCGGCCCGGAGCACGTAGCGCGGGTCGCCCTCGTAGGGGACCCCGTCCGGCTTGACGACGTCGCAGATGAGCCGCGCGACCTTGGCGCCGAGCTCGTGCCCGTGCTCGTCGACGGGCCGTGGCATCAGCTGGAACGTGCCGGGATCGGGGATCGCGACCATGTCCGACTCCTCGATCGCGTTGAAGCCCGTGATCGACGACCCGTCGAAGCCCATCCCGTCGTTCAGCGCGCCCTCCATCTCGGCGGGCGTCACCGCGAACGACTTGAGATGCCCCTCGAGGTCCGTGAACCAGAAGAGCACGTGCTCGACCTGCTCGTCCTTCAGGCGCTTCAGCACCGCGCGCCGCGAGGCGACGCTCGAGGTCGCGCGGTCCTTGCTCTTCACCATCGTCGTACCGCGCGTCGACGCTGCCGTCCGCGGTCTCGCCATCGCGTGCGCTCCTTCCCGGTCGGAACGGATCTCGAGCCCGGCCGACTCCGAGCGACCGGGGAGGCGCCGATGCTATAGCAGCCTCCCGGGCGCGCACGTCGGTGCTTGACGCGGTGGGCGGACGGCGGCTATACACAGGGAAGCCGCGGCCACCGGCCCGGCGAGGCAATGGAGCCTCAGGACTCGTCGAGTCCTGGGGCTTTTGTCGTTTGTGGACGCGAAGGAGCGTGCAGGATGGACGAACCGAACGAGTGGGGGCGCCCGGAAGGCGGTGGCGCCTGATGCCGAAGTACAAGCTCGAGTACCTGTGGCTCGACGGCTACGAGCCCGTGCCGAACATCCGCGGGAAGACGAAGGTCGTCGAGTTCGACGAGTTCCCGACCCTCGACGAGCTCCCGATCTGGGGCTTCGACGGCAGCTCGACCCGCCAGGCCGACGGGAGCGACTCGGACTGCATGCTCCACCCGGTCGCGCTCTTCCCGGACCCCGCCCGCGAGAACGGCGCCCTCGTGATGTGCGAGGTCAGGCTCCCGGACGGGACGCCGCATCCGTCGAACAGCCGCGCGACGATCCCGGACGATCCCGGGACGTGGTTCGGCTTCGAGCAGGAGTACTTCCTCTACAAGGACGGGGCGCCGCTCGGCTTCCCGGCGGGCGGCGGCTTCCCGCCCCCGCAGGGCGAGTACTACACCGGCGTCGGGTACCGGAACGTCGGCGACGCGGCCCGCGCGATCGTCGACGAGCATCTCGACCTCTGCCTCGAGGCCGGCATCTCTCACATGGGGATCAACGCCGAGGTGGCGAAGGGCCAGTGGGAGTTCCAGATCTTCGGCAAGGGCTCGAGGCGGGCCGCCGACGAGCTGTGGGTCGCGCGCTACCTGCTCCTGCGGCTCTGCGAGCGGTACGGCGTCGACGTCAACTTCCATCCCAAGCCCCTCGGGGCCGAGGTCGACTGGAACGGCTCGGGCCTCCACACCAACTTCTCGACCGAGTACATGCGGGAGGTCGGCGGCACGGGGTACTTCGAGGCGCTGATGACGACGTTCGACGAGCAGAAGGACGCGCACATCGCCGTGTACGGCGCCGACAACCACCTGCGCCTCACGGGGTTGCACGAGACGCAGTCGATCGACAAGTTCAGCTACGGCGTCGCCGACCGGGGCGCCTCGATCCGGGTGCCGCACGCCTTCGTGCAGGACGGCTACCGCGGGTACCTCGAGGACCGGCGGCCGAACTCGCAGGGCGATCCGTACAGGATCGCCGGTCGCATCCTGCAGACGATCCAGCTCGTGCCCGAGCCCGCAGCGCGGGCGAACGGGAACGGCGTCGTCCTCACGTCGGTCTCCGACCGCGTGGCGGCGGTCGCGCAGCCGACCCCCTAGTCGTGACGACCCGCCGCCCACCCGGCTCCTCGAGCGCCGGGTGGGCGGCCGTGTGTCGATTCCGTGACGGATGTGCGCCTTCCCGTTCGAGTTGACCACCCGAACGGGGTATGCTCCTGCCTCCCCCAAGCACCACGGCCCGAGCCGCGTCACCGGCAATGGCACGAAGATCAGGATTCAACAACCGCTGCGGCACGCTGCGCACACGCGTCGGCGTTCCTCCAGGAAGCGTCGGCTGATGCGTCAGCGGATGCTCGAGGAGGCGCTCCACGTGCCCAAGCGCGAGGCGTCGCGCTGGCGCCACACGCCGATCGACCAGGAGGATCTCGTCGCGGACGGCAACCTCGCGCTCGTGAAGGCCGCACGTCGGTACGACCCGTCGCTGGGCGTCCCCTTCGCCGCGTTCGCCACCCACTGCGTCCGCGGCGCGATCACCGACGCGGTGCGCGCCTGCGCGCGGCGCGACCACCTCGGCGACGGGACCTTCGCCCGCGTCGTCGGCTTCTCGGACGTCGGGCTCGGCGACCGGCCGGAGGACGGGAGCGTCTACGAGCCGCCGGATCCGGGGCCGGGTCCCGACGAGACCGTCGAGAGCCTGGAGACGCTGCGGATCGTCGGGACGCTGCCCGACCGCGAGCGCATCGCGCTCGTGCGGACGCTCGTCGAGGGAGAGACCGCCGCCGAGGTCGCGAGCGATCTCGGCGTCAGCTCCGACCGCGTCTACACCCTCGTCCACACAGGCTCGCGCCGGCTCCGGCGCCGCGCGGCATGACGCTCCTCGGCGAGATCCTCGAGGGCGAGCCGCTCACCGAGCGGGAGGCGGAGGTGCTCGCCGCGGCGGCCAACGGCGACACGGCGGCGGAGACCGGCGCCCGCCTGCACCTCTCCTCGGAGACCGTCCGCAGCTACCGGAAGCGGATCATCGCGAAGCTCGGCGCACGGAACGGGACGCACGCCGTCGCGCTCGCCCTTCGCAAGGGCCTCCTGCCGCTGCCGCGCGAGCGCGAGCTGCAGCTCGTCCCCCAGCGGGCGCAGTCCGCGCGCGAGCTGCGGCGCTGACAGGCCCCTAGCGGAGCCCGGCCTCGACCTCGTCGAGGGGTGCCTCGACCCGGATCCACGCCGGCCGCGCCTCGTAGCCGAGGCGGTCGTTGATCGCGCGCATCGGCGCGTTCCCCCACTGGGTCGCCGTCATCAGCTCGCGAAAGCCGTTCCGCGAGGCCCACGCGATCTGCGACCTCTTCAGGAGCGTCGCGATCCCGCGTCCGCGGTGGCTCGCGGCGACGCCGGTGAAGCCGTGCTCCGCGAGGAGCGGGTCGGCAGCCCGGCGCACGAGCCCGGCGAAGGCGACCACGCGACCATCGTCGAGGGCCACCAGCGTGCCGCCCGTGACGACGTCCTCGCCCGCCGCGTCCTCCTCCAGCCAGCGCTCGTAGTCCGGCATCGTGAACGGGGCATGGAGCGGCATCTCCGGCATGGTCGAGCTCGCGAGGGCGTACGTCTCCTCGAGCAGGTCGGGCCGCCGCTCGAGCGCGACGACCTCGATGCCCTCGACGGGCTCCGGGTCGGCCTCGTCCTGCCCGAGCGCCCGCACGACCTCGACCTCGCGCAGCACCTCGCGGAGGCCGAAGCGGGCGGCGAAGGCCTCGCCGTCGGCGTCGCCCTCCTCGACGCCCGCCGCGAGGATCTCGCTGCCGTGGTCACGGGCCGCCGCGGCGATCCGCTCGAGCAGGCCGCGGCCGAGCCCGCGCCGGCGGTGCTCGGGCAGGACGACGACGCCCATGTAGGTGCGGCCCGGGAGGTCCGAGCGGATCGCGGCGCCGCAGCCGGCGACCGCCCACTCGATCCGCGCGACCAGACGCACGTCGTCGGGCCGCCGGCGGCGGCTCCGCTCCAGCTCAGCTGGGGTGATGGGGTACCGCGGGAGCACGGCGCTCCAGACGGCCGCGTAGGCCTCGTGCCCCGCGCGATCGCCGAGGGGCAGCTCCGTGATCTCGCGCTCGCCTTCCATCACCCCGACCGCTTCAGCTTGCCGTGCCGCTTCGCGTACACCTCGCCCCGGTTGAAGATCGCCAGGCCGAGCGGGATGCAGGCGGCGCCGATCACGAGCAGCGGCCAGATGTCGTCCCACAGCGAGGAGAGCGACGCGCCGTCCAGGATCGCCGCGCGGATCCCGTCGAGCGCGTACGTCGCGGGCGAGATCTTCGAGAGCCACTGCATCCACTCGGGCAGGACCTCGACCGGGTAGTAGACGCCGGACACGACGAGCAGCATGCCCTGCGCGACGAACCCGAGCTGCGCGCCCTTCTCCGGCGAGATCAGCGGCAGCACCGCTGTCATCATCCCGATCCCGAAGAACGACACGGATGCCACGACGAGGATCACGAGGGCCGCCGCGAAGTTCGCGTCCTCGAACTGCAGGCCGAAGAACGCCGCCACGACCCCGAAGAGCAGGATCGCGCGGACGAGCCCGTAGAGCACGGCGAAGACGCCCGAGCCGCCGAGGTGCATCGCCCGTGAGAGCGGCGCCATGAACGTGTACTCGATCGTCCCCTCCCAGCGCTCCCACGCGACCGTCTCCGTGAGGAACTCGAAGATGATCCCGAGGTACGCCCAGACGACGGCCCCGATCAGCAGCGTCGAGGTGACGCGGTCGACGTCGATCTCGCCGCCGGTCGCCTCGATCCCCTCCGCGATGAAGACGATCGTCAGCGTGTTCGCGACGGTCCAGACGAAGAACGCGACGTCCCAGTAGATGTAGCGCCGCGTCAGGTAGACGTTGCGCTCGACGACGCCGGCGAGGCCGATCAGCTCGTGCTTGAGACCGAGGGCGACGGCTCTCATGCGAGCACCTTCCTCTCCTCCGCGTCCATCTCGTCCTGCTCGTCCTCGAACCCGCGACCGGTGGCGGCGAAGAACGCCTCCTCGAGCGTCTCGGCGGCGAACCGCGCCTTCAGCTCGGAGGCCGTCTCGAGCGCGAGCAGCCGGCCGCGGTCGAGGATCCCGACGCGCTCCGAGAGCGACTCGGCCTCGGCCAGGTCGTGGGTGCAGAGCAGGATCGTCGAGTCGTGGAGCTCCCGCATCTCGCGGATGAAGTCCTGCACCTCGACCTTCGACCGGGGGTCGAGCCCGGTCGTCGGCTCGTCGAGCAGAAGGAGCACCGGCGAGGTGAGCAGCGCCCGGGCGAGTGCGACCTTCTGCTGCATCCCGCGCGAGAGGTTCTCCATGGGCTCGCCGCGGCGGTCGGGCGGGAACCCGACCCGTCCGAGGATGTCGGGGATCCGGTCCCTCGTCTCCGAGACGGTCATCCCGTAGAAGCGCGCCGCGTAGTGCAGGTTCTCCGCGGGCGACATCTTCTTGAAGAAGCTCGCCTCGACCGAGACGCGGTTGACGAGCCGGCGGACGGCCTTGCCGTCGCGCACGACGTCGTAGCCGAAGACCGCGGCGGAGCCGCCGTCCGGCAGGAGCAGGGTCGAGAGGAGCCGGACGAGCGTCGACTTGCCGGAGCCGTTCTGGCCGAGGATCGCGACGCACTCGCCACGCGTGAGCTCGAGCGAGACGTCCGCGAGCGCCGCGACGCGGCGCGAGCCGCGGCGGCGGTCCTTGCGGACGAACTCCTTGCGGAGCTCGCGCGCCTCGACGGCGAGCGCGTCGGGCGGGACGGGCGACAGGTCTTTCACGGTGCTGCTCTCCCTTCGATCGGCGGTATCAGGACGTGCAAAGGAGGCACCGCGCCGGGCGGGCCTCGGCAACGGGTGTCCTAGATACGACCGAGGACCTGCATGGGCCGAGCGTAACACCGGCAAAAAACGCCCGCCAGTACGGAAAACCACACCCTCCCGCGCCGGCGCCGCGCCGCTTCGGACTTGCGCGGCGGCCGCCGCGGCCTCTATGGTGGTCGGCGGCGGGGACGACGCAGGTCTCGCCGTCGGCAATGGTGCCTCATTTCTCCCGTGGGAGAAGTGGGGCTTTTTTTGTTGGTCCGACCGAGAGGAGAGGGCGGCGGTGACACGGACTGAGACGAAGGCGGCATCCGTCGGCGCGTCGGCCGCGGCACGCCGCAGCGCGCGTCACTTCCGGCCGGGCGGCCGGGTGTCCGTGGTGGGCCGGACGCCCACCTCCACGGACACGCGAACGAGGAAGGGGGCATCGTCGTGATCAAGGTCGAGGCAGTCGTCGTACGCGACCGCGTCGAGACCGTCATGGAGGCCGTCGAGGCGGAGACGGGTCACGTCGGCGTGACCGTCGTCGAGGCGGTCGGCCACGGTCGCGAGAAGGGCATCACCCACGAGTACCGCGGGCGCGTCTTCGAGTCGCGCTTCCTGCCCAAGGCGTTGATGACCTTCATCGTCCGGGACGAGGTCGCCGAGGACGTGATGCACGCGATCACGGACGCGGCCAAGACCGGACATGTCAACGGCGACGGGATCTGCTGGATGTCGCCGGTCACCAACGTGACCCACAACCGGACGGGTCAGAAGCTGGAGGAGGTGGAGGTCGTATGACGACGGAAGAGCTCGGCTTGGCCGCGAGCACCCTCTGGGTGGTGATCGCCGCGGTGCTCGTCCTGTTCATGCAGGCGGGCTTCGCCTTCCTCGAGGCCGGCCTGACCCGGATGAAGAACGTCGGGCACATCGCCGCGAAGAACGCGCTCGTGCTCGGGATCGCCGCGATCGTCTACTACCTCGTGGGCTTCGGGCTCGCGTTCGGCGACGACGGCAGCGGCTTCGTGGGTGGCTCCGGCTTCCTGCCGACCGCGGACGAGCTCCTCGCCGTCGGGCAGGCCCCGTTCTCGTGGTTCGGCGCCATCCCGGCCGGTGCGGCGCTCCTCTTCCAGACCGCGTTCGCGGCCGTCTCGCTCGCGATCGTCTGGGGCGCGATGGCCGAGCGTACGCGCCTCTGGGTCTACATCGTGTTCGGCGTCGCCTACACGCTGATCTACTCGATCGTCTCGCACTGGGTCTGGAGCGGCGACGGCTGGCTCTTCGCCAAGGGCATGCAGGACTTCGCCGGCTCGACGGTCGTCCACTACCAGGGCGCGCTCGCCGGCCTCGCTGGTGCCCTGCTGCTCGGCCCACGGATCGGCAAGTTCGTCGGCGGCAAGCCGCAGGCGATCCCCGGCCACAACATGGCCTACACCACGCTCGGCGTCTTCATCCTCTGGTTCGGCTGGTTCGGGTTCAACCCGGGCTCGACGCTCAGCGTCGACTACGGCGGCGTCGGGTTCTTCGCGTACGTCGCGCTCAACACGAACCTCGCGGCGGCGGCCGGCGTGATCGGGGCGATGGTCACGGCCTGGATCGTGATCCGGAAGCCCGACCTGTCGATGATGCTCAACGGCGCGATCGGCGCCCTCGTCGCGATCACCGCGGCGTGCGCGTTCGTCGCCCCGTGGGCGGCGATCATCATCGGGCTCGTCGCCGGCGCGATCGTCGTGCTCGGCGTCCTGCTCGTGGAGAAGGTCGGGATCGACGACCCGGTCGGCGCGCTGGCCGCGCATGGGATGGCCGGCGTCTGGGGCACCCTCGCGCTCGGGTTCCTGACCGTCCCGAAGCTCGCCGAGTCGCTCGACTGGGGCCAGGGCGGCCTGTTCTACGGCGGCGGCCTCCACCAGCTCGGGATCCAGGCGCTCGGCCTGGTCACGGTCGGCGCGTTTACGTTCACCCTGTCGTTCGGGATCCTCTGGGTGATGAAGGTGACCGTCGGGATCCGGGCGGAGCCCGAGGTCGAGGCCGCAGGTCTCGACGTGTCGGAGCACGGCATGTGGGGCTACCCCGAGTTCTACATCCCGGTGCCCGGCGGATACGGGACGGAGCACACGGTCCACCACCAGGTGCAGCCCCCGCCGCGCGGGGACGAGACACCGAGCTCCGCGCCGGCGCCCGCCGCCGGCTGAGAGAGCCGCTCGGTCGCGGGGCCGCGTTCGGCGGCCCCGCACCGGGCGCGAGTCCGACGGCGCGCGACCGGCTGCCCGCCCCGCAACCGGTCGCGCGTCGCGGGGTTCCGCCTACCGCAGCTCGTAGGTGACGCTCACCGTCGCGGTCGTCTCCTGCGGCCCCGAGACGACGGGCGTCGAGTCGGCCGCCACTGCCTTCTCGGCGGCGAAGGGGATCGCGACCGCCCCGGTCTCCGTGATCGCGGTGACGCGGCCGAGCTCCCGGCCGGCGGCCTTCGCGAGGAGCGCCGCTCGATCGCGTGCGTCGCCGACTGCGCGCTCGAGCGCCCGGTCGCCGAGCGCCTCCGCGTCGGAGCGCGAGAGCGCCGGCCCGGAGATCGTCGTCGCGCCCGCGTCGACCGCGGCGTCGATCAGCGCGCCCGCGCCGTCGAGGGTCGTCTCCGCCGAGGCGAGGTTCGACGCGACGAACCCGTCCGGCCGCCCGTTCGGATCGAACGCCGTCGAGAGCGAGACGACCTGCGTCGTCACGTCCTTGCCGCCGCGCGCCCGAAGGGCGTCGAGCACCTTGCGCATCGCGGCTGCGTTGGCCGCGAGGGCCGCCCGGGCGGTCGGCGCCCGTGACTCGACTCCGGCCGAGACGACCGCGCGGTCGGGGACGGCGGTGACGCTGCCGGTGCCCGTCACGGTCACGGTGTCGCCGGTCGCGACGGGATCGACGGCCTGGGCGCCCTCGGGGCGCAGGACGCCGGCCAGGGCGGCGATGGCGAGCACGAGAACTGCTGCGAGTGCGATGCGCTTCATCGGTTGACGTCTCCTCCGGTTCGGGTTTGCACCCGCTGTACGCCGCCGGAGGCGTCCGACGTCACCGATTCCCGCCGAATCGCCTCCTCGCGAGCGCGATCGCCGCCGCGACGTCGCCGGGACCGGGCGACGGCCGCGCCGCGACGCTCTCCGCCGCCGACCCCACCGGGCGGAAGGAGCCGTCCCGCACGGAGGCGGCGACCTGCTCGTGCGCCTCCCGGAACGGGATCCCGCCGCGGACGAGCTCCTCGGCGACGTCCGTCGCGAGGAGGATCGGGTCGGCGGCCGCCTCGGCCAGCCGGTCGCGATTCGCCTCGAGGCCGCTGACGAGCACCGTCATGCCCTGGAGCGAGAGCTGCACGTCGCGCCGTGCGGCGAAGACGGGCGGCTTGTCCTCCTGCAGGTCGCGGTCGTACGCGAGCGGCAGCCCCTTGACCGTCGCCAGCAGGCCGGCGAGCCGGCCGAGCGCCGTCCCCGCCTTGCCGCGCACGAGCTCCGCGACGTCCGGGTTGAGCTTCTGGGGCATCATCGACGAGCCCGTCGACGCGTTCTCGGGGAGCTTCACGAAGCCGAACTCGGAGCTGGCCCAGAGGACGATCTCCTCTCCCATCCGCGAGAGGTGCTGGTGGAGCATGGCGGCGGCGTAGAGGTAGTCGAGGGCGAAGTCCCGGTCGGCGACCGCGTCGATCGAGTTCGCCATCTGACCGGCCGGCGGGTCGATGCCGAGCGTCGACCCGGCGAGGGCGCCCGCCCCGAGCGGGCTCGGCCGGGCCGCCTCGCGCGCCGCTGCGAATCGCGACCGGTCGCGGTCGAGCATCTCGACCCAGGCGAGGAGGTGGTGCCCGAGCGTCACCGGCTGACCGCGCTGCAGGTGCGTGTATCCCGGCATCACGGTCTCCGCCTCCGTCTCGGCGAACGACAACGTCACGAGCGCGAGCGCGTCGATCTCCTCGAGCGCCTCGGCGCACGCGTCGCCGACGTAGAGCCGGAAGGCGGCGGCGACCTGGTCGTTGCGCGAGCGGCCGGCGTGGATCTTCCGGCCCAGCGGCCCGAGCAGGCGCTCGATCGCCGAGTGGACGTCCTCGTCGGCGTCGAGGACCGCGGACGGATCGAGGGCGATCTCGGCGAGGCGGCCCTCGACCTCGACGAGCTCCTCGGTCGCGAGGAGCCCCGCGCCGTGCAGGCGCGCGGCGTGCTCCGCCGTCGCCTCGCAGTCGTACGGCAGGAGCTCCGCGTCGCTCGCGCGGAGGAGCTCCCAGACGGCTGGGTCGAGGGAGCCGCCGACGCGGGCTGACCAGAGCGTCACGCCGCGATTCTGTCAGGTCTCGACGGCCCTTCCGCCGCGCGACCGCCGCCGGGCCTTCGAGACCGGCGGCGGGTGCGCGCGGGCGGCTACGCGGCGACGACCGGGCGCCGCGGGAGCCCGCTGGGTGCGTCGGCGAACGCAGCGGCGGCCTCGACGCCGTAGCACCGGTTGACGCTCGAGTCGCCGAGGGTCGCATCGACGAACTCCTGGACCTCCGCCACCGAGTCCGCCTCCCAGAGGCAGGTGACGGCGCTGCCGTCCTGGCTCGGGTAGAACTGCAGCGCCCGAGCGCCGGCCGGGGCGCCTTCGCCCCGCTTGAGCCGCTCGCCGCGAGCGAGTGCCTCGGGCGGATCGGTGAGCTCGTGCTGTACGACGACGTACATGTCCGCCTCCTTTCGGTACATGTAACGTTACGTGTAACGTAACAGGTTCCGCTATAGGTGTCAATGCATGGGGCGACCACGTGAGCACGACGAGCAGACCCGCGCGGCGCTGAGGGCGGCCGCGGAGCGCCTCGTGGCCGAGGGTGGGCCGGCAGCGCTCTCCGTCCGCGCCGTGGCAGACGCGGCCGGGACCTCGACCCGCGCGGTCTACAGCCTCTTCGGATCGAAGGAGGGCCTCCTCGTCGACGCGCTCGCGCAGGAGGCCTTCGTCTTTCTCTTCACCGAGATCGGGAAGCTCGTCGAGACGGACGATCCGGTCGCCGACCTCGTCGACGTCGGCGCCGTCGCGTTCCGCCGGCTCGTGCTGGAGCACCCCGCGCTGTACCGCATCGCCTTCCAGCGCGTCGTGCCGGAGCTCGACGGGGGGCCGGAGCTGGTCGCGACCCGGCAGAAGGCGTGGGATCAGCTCGTGGCGAAGGTGACCCGCCTCGAGGAGGCCGGGCTCCTGGGCGAGAAGCCGGTGACCGAGGCGGCCGTCGAGTTCATCGCGATGCTCGAGGGCCTCGGCAACGCGGAGTTGCGAGGCGCCGTCCTGCGGCTCCTGCCGGAGGGGAGCGAGGAACGTGCCTGGCGGAACGGGCTGACCACGCTCGTCCGCGGCTTCGCTGCGGCGTCGGGTCCGAATCCCCGTCCAGAGGGCGGCCTCCCGCAAGCGAGGTCGGTAGCGCGGAACGACGAGGGGCCGGCTCGCGCCGGCCCCTCGGTGGTGCCACCAGCCCGGAGGCTGGTTACATCATCCCGCCCATGCCGCCCATGTCGGGCATGCCGGCGCCGGCCGATGCCTTCTCGGGGGCCTCGGCGACGATCGCCTCGGTCGTGAG
>CAVVIL010000007.1:0-418629 GCA_963748255.1 uncultured Actinomycetes bacterium
GGATGTTCTTCGCGATCGACGCGGCGTTCTGCAGCGCCGAGCGCGTCACCATCGTCGGGTCGATGATCCCCGCCTTGACGAGATCCTCGACCTCACCGGTGTCGACGTTGAGGCCGAAGCCCTTCTTCGCCGAGCGCACCTGGTTGACGACGACCGAGCCCTCGAGCCCGGCGTTCTGCGCGAGCTGACGGACCGGCTCCTCCAGCGAGCGGAGGATGATCAGCGAACCGGTCTTCTCGTCGCCCTCGAGCGTCGCGAAGCTCTTCTTCGCCGTGTCGGCCGCGTTCAGGAGAGCAACGCCACCGCCCGCGACGATGCCCTCCTCGAGGGCCGCCCGGGTCGCCTGCAGCGCGTCCTCGACGCGGTGCTTCTTCTCCTTCATCTCGGTCTCGGTCGCGGCACCGACCTTGACGACCGCGACGCCGCCCGACAGCTTCGCGAGGCGCTCCTGCAGCTTCTCGCGATCGAAGTCCGAGTCGGTGTTCTCGACCTCGGCCTTGATCTGCTTGATCCGGCCCTTGATCGCCTCCGAGTCGCCGGCCCCGTCCACGATCGTGGTCGAGTCCTTGTCGATCACGATCTTGCGGGCCTTGCCGAGCGAGGCGAGCTTCGTGTTCTCGAGCTTCAGGCCCATCTCCTCGGTGATCACCTCGCCGCCCGTGAGGATCGCGATGTCCTCGAGCATCCGCTTGCGGCGATCACCGAAGCCGGGTGCCTTGACCGCGACGGCGGTGAAGACGCCACGGAGCTTGTTGACGACGACCGTCGCGAGCGCCTCGCCCTCGACGTCCTCGGCCACGATCAGCAGCGGCCGACCTGCCTGGATGACCTGCTCGAGCACCGGCAGCAGGTCCTTGACCGCCCCGATCTTCTGGTTGGCGATCAGCACGTACGGGTCGTCGAGCACGGCCTCCATCCGCTCGGCGTCGGTGATCATGTACGGCGACAGATAGCCCTTGTCGAACTGCATCCCCTCGGTGAACTCGAGCTCGAGCCCGAAGGTCTGCCCCTCCTCGACGTTCACCACGCCGTCCTTGCCGACCTTCTCGATCGCGTCCGCGATCACATCACCGATCTCACGCTCGCGCGACGAGATCGTCGCGACCCGCGCGATGTCCTCCTTGCCGGACACCTCGACCGACTGCTTCTTCAGGTCCGCGACGACGCTCTCGACGGCCTGCTCGATGCCCCGCTTGAGACCCATCGGGTTGGCGCCGGCGGCGACGTTCTTGAGGCCCTCCCGGACGATCGCCTGGGCCAGCACGGTCGCGGTCGTCGTCCCGTCACCGGCGACGTCGTTGGTCGCCGTCGCGACCTCGCGGACAAGCTGCGCGCCCTGGTTCTCGAACGGGTCCTCGACCTCGATCTCGCGGGCGATCGTGACACCGTCATTCGTGATCGTCGGCGCCCCGAACTTCTTGTCGAGAACGACATAGCGGCCCTTCGGGCCAAGCGTCACCTTGACCGCGTCGGCAAGGGTATTGACCCCCCGCTCCAGCGCGCGGCGCGCGTCCTCATTGAACTTGAGCTCCTTGTGAGCCATTGGTTTCTCGTTCCTCCCTCGTGATGCCTTAGACGCCGGCGCGGTCGCCGACGACCTTCGCCAGGACGTCCGACTCGCGCAGGATCAGGACCTCGTCGGCGCCGATCTTGATCTCGGTGCCGCCGTACTTGGAGAAGATGATCTCGTCACCCTCCTCCAGATCCATGCTGATGTACTCGCCGTCCTCGTCGCGCGGGCCGGGGCCGACGGCGAGGACCTTGCCGCGCTGCGGCTTTTCCTGTGCCGTGTCCGGCAGCACGATGCCGCTCGCCGTGGTGGACTCCTCGTCGAGGACCTCCACGATGAGGCGGTCGCCCAGGGGCTGCAGGTTCATTCGATGTGCCTCCCTAAGAGACTGTTGACTCGGTTCACTGGCACTCCCGCTACGAGAGTGCCGACGTCCTGGGTTATAGCACGTTCGCGGAGCGGCCGGAAGGGAAGATCTCAGTCACAGAGACTCAGATCCACGAGTCCGCCTCGAGGAGCAGAATCCAGGGCATGAGACGGGAGTTCTCGGCCGGCGGCGTGGTCGTGCGCCGGATGCGAGGCCGCGCGTGGGTCGCGGTCGTGAGGCCGCGCCGCGAGGCGGGCCGGCGCGTCGTCTGGGCGCTCCCGAAGGGGCTCGTCGACCCCGGGGAGACCCCGCTCGAGGCGGCGGTGCGCGAGGTCGCCGAGGAGACGGGCGTGCGTGCGACCGGCGACCGGAAGCTCGGCGACGTGCGCTACGTCTACACGTGGGAGGGCGAGCGGGTCTTCAAGATCGTCTCCTTCTTTCTCCTGCGGGCGGCGGGCGGACGCATCGGCGACCTTCCGCCGGGCATGGAGATCGAGGTCGCGGAGGCGCGGTGGGTGCGGCTCGAGGACGCGCCGGCGCTCCTCTCCTACGGCGGCGAGCGGCAGATGGCGCGGAAGGCGGTCGAGGAGCTCGCCGAGGGTTCCGCGCCGACGCCGTAGCGGTTACGCTCGCCGGGCGTGCCGACCTTCGCGCTCAACTTCTACTCGCCCGTCGTCGCCGACCAGCTCCGCACGGGACGCAAGACCGCGACGATCCGGCTCGGCGACAAGTCGGCGAAGTACCGGAAGGGGATGATCGTCACCGTCCTCGTCGGCGCCCGCTACGGGCAGCGCGAGAAGGTCTTCGACGCGGTCATCGACAAGGTCGAGGTGAAGCCGCTCGGCGACCTCTCGCCGCGGGAGATCGAGCACGACAACCCGGAGCTGCGCCGTCTCGACGAGTTCAGCGAGTGGCTGGGGCGCCTCTACAACCGCCCGGTCTCGCCCGAGGACACGATCACCGTGATCCGGTTCTCGCAGATCGTCGGGACGATGTTCTAGCCCGCCGGGCGCGTCCCACGGCCCGCACCCGCCCACCGCGTCACGGCGACGACGCCTAGTGTCGGCGACGGCGTTCGCGCTGGCCGTCGGCTGCCGCCGCGCTCCACGCGGTCTGGAACGTCCTGCTCGCCGGCGCGCGCGACGTCCGGGCGGCGACGGTGGTCGCGCTCGCGATCGGGGTGGTCGTCTTCGCGCCGGTCGCCCTCGCAACGTGGGAGGTCGAGGCGGCGGCCGCGCCCTGGCTCGCGGCGTCGGCCGGCTTCGAGACGCTCTACTTCTTCCTCCTCACGGCGGCGTACCGGCGGTCGGACCTGAGCCTCGTGTACCCGATCGCACGCGGGGCGGCGCCGGTGCTCGTCCTGCTGGGCGCGACCGCCGCGGGTACGGCGATCGGGGCGGGACAGGCGGTGGGCGTCGTGCTCGTGGGCGTCGGCGTCGTGCTCGTCCGCGGCCTCGGGGCGCCGGGCGACATCGGCGGCGTCCTCCTGGCCCTCGTCATCGCGGGCACGATCGCGGGCTACACGCTCGTGGACAAGCGCGGGATCGAGCACGCGGCGGCGCTTCCATACCTCGAGCTCGCGCTGCTCCCCGTCGCCGTCGTCGGGGTGCTCGCGTACGCGGTCACGGGACGTCTGGGGGCGCTCCGCGCGGAGGTCGGCGTGCGAACAGCGGCTGCCGGGACGCTGACGTTCGCCGCGTACGCGCTCGCCCTGCTGGCGCTGCGAGAGGCGCCCGCGCCCGCCGTCGCCGCGGTGCGCGAGACGAGCATCCTCGTTCGCCGTCGCGCTCGGCGCGATCGTGCTCCGCGAGCGGGTCACCGCCGCCCGCGTCGCCGGAGCGGCCGTCATCGTGGCCGGCGTCGCCTTCGTCGCTCTGCTCTAGCGCCCGGGCCGCCGGATCGCGCTGCCGAAGAGCTCGTTCGGGCGGAGCTCGGCGCCGCACTCCTCGCACGCGATCCCGAACGCGGACGGGAGCCGCGCGTCGCACGCGGGGCACCGCGCGACGAGGGTCGTCGCGCACTGCGGGCAGACGGTCGGGCGCTCCGTCTCGTGCTCCTCGAAGTAGCGGGCGACGTGCCCGCACGACGGGCAGAACGCGACCCAGTCGCCCAGCGTCCGGCGGCGCTCCTCCTGGATCCAGTTCCGCTTCGCCATGCCCGGACTCTAGGCGTCGGGCGGTCGGGCGGAGGACGGTGAGCAGCCCGTCGCCGGCTCCCACGAGCCGCCGTCCCGACCTGCGGAGAACCCCACTCAGCGGGCTCCGCCGGGGACCGATCCGCCCGCCACCCGACCCGCTAGAGTCCCTGCCGATCGACGCCCAGGAAAGGGGAGCGCGCGAAGATGGCAGTCCGTGAGGCCGAGCCGGTCGGAACGCTGCAAGAGGTGAAGGACGTGGGCCTCGACCGCGAGGACCTGCTGGGCATCTACCGCAACATGCTCGTCACGCGCGGGATCGAGGAGCGCGGCCACATCCTCTACAAGCAGGGGAAGATCCCGGGGTCGTTCTACACGGGCCGGGGCAACGAGGGCTCCGCCGTCGGCGTCGCGACCGCGATGGGCGCGAACGACGTCGGCACGCCGCTCCAGCGCGACATGGGCGTCCACATCACGCGCGGGCTCGAGCCCTGGCGCATCTTCGCCCAGTACATGGGGCGCGTCGACGGGCCGACCAAGGGCCGCGACGGCAACGTCCACATGGGCGACGCGCGGCTCGGGCTCCACACGATGGTGAGCCACCTCCCGGCGATGCTCCCGGTCGCCGTCGGCATGGCCCTCGCGTTCAAGATCCGGGACGAGAAGCGCGTCGCGGTCGCGTGGTGCGGCGAGGGCGCCGCCGCGCGCGGGGACGCGCACGAGGGGATGAACCTCGCCGGCGTCCGCCGCCTGCCGGTCGTCTTCGTGATCGACAACAACCAGTGGGCGTACTCGACGCCGGCGCACCTCGAGTTCGCGATCGACCACCTCGCCGACCGCGCCGCCGCGTACGGCTTCGAGGGCGTCGTGGTCGACGGCACCGACGTGCTCGCGGTCTACCGCGAGGCGAAGCGCGCGATCGAGAAGGCGCGCGAGGGCGGCGGCCCGACGCTGATCGAGTCCGTGACCCTCAGGATGGAGGGCCACGCCGTCCACGACGACGCGTTCTACGTCCCCAAGGAGCTCTTCGAGGAGTGGGCGCAGCGCGACCCGATCGAGCGGTTCCGCGGCTGGCTCCGCGACCACGCGTCGATGACCGACGACGAGGAGGACGAGATCACCGCCGGCGTCAAGCGCCTCCTCAACGACGCGCTCCAGCGCGCCGAGGAGTCGCCGATCCCCGATCCCGCATCCGTGCTCGACGGCGTCTTCGCGACGCCCGAGGAGCTCGAGACGCCGCACCACAAGTAGGAGGCCGACGATGGCGGAGAAGACGTACCTCCAGGCGATCTCGGACGGCCTCCGGCAGGAGATGCGCCGCGACCAGCGGGTCTTCGTGCTCGGCGAGGACGTCGGCGTCTACGGCGGCGCCTTCAAGGTGACGCAGGGCTTCCAGGAGGAGTTCGGCGCGAGCCGCGTGCTCGACATGCCGCTCTCGGAGACCGCGATCGTCGCGGGCGCCACGGGCGCCGCCCTGATGGGCATGCGGCCCGTGGCCGAGATGCAGTTCGCCGACTTCGTCTCGTGCGCCTGGGACCACCTCGTCACCGTGGCCGCGAAGCAGCGCTTCCGCGCCGGGACGCCTGTCCCGATCGTGCTGCGGCTGCCGTCCGGCGGCGGCTTCTCGGGCGGCCCGTTCCACTCGCAGAACCCCGAGTCGAGCTTCGCGCACATCCCCGGCCTCAAGGTCGTCTGCCCGGCGACGCCCGAGGACGCGAAGGGGCTGCTCGCCACGTCGATCGAGGACCCGAACCCCGTCCTCTACTTCGAGCACAAGCACCTCTACCGCCGGATCAAGGGCGAGGTGCCGGACGACCGCTACACGACCCCGTTCGGCAAGGCGCGCGTGCACCGCGACGGCGACGACGTGACGGTCATCACGTGGGGCGCGATGGTCTTCACCGCCGACGAGGCGGCCGCGAAGCTCGCCGACGAGGACATCTCCGTGCAGGTGCTCGACCTCCGGACGCTGATCCCCTGGGACCGCGACGCGGTGCTCGAGAGCGTCGCCCGCTGCTCCAAGGCGCTCGTCCTCCACGAGGACACGAAGACGGGCGGCTTCGGCGCGGAGATCGCGGCCACGATCGCGGAGGAGGCGTTCGAGCAGCTCGACGCCCCCGTCCGGCGCATCGCCGCACCCGATAGCCCCGTCCCGTTCGCGCCCTCGCTCGAGAAGGCGTACATCCCGCAGGTGGACGACGTCGCGGCGGCGATCCGCGACCTCGCCGCGTACTAGGAGGCAGACGTGAGCACCGGAACCCAGGTCGAGGTCGTGATGCCCCAGATGGGCGTCTCCGTCTCCGAGGGGACGGTCACGACGCTGGCTGAAGCAGCCGGGCGACACGGTGGAGCTCGACGAGACCCTGCTCGAGATCTCGACCGACAAGGTCGACACCGAGGTTCCGAGCCCCGGTGCGGGCGTCGTCGCCGAGATCCGCGTCCAGGAGGGCGAGACCGTCGAGGTCGGCACCGTGCTCGCGGTCATCGCGCCCGAGGGCACCGCGACTGTCGAGGCGCCCGAGGCCGAGCCCGAGGCTCCCGCCGACGAGGCGCCCGCAGAGGAGGTTCCCGTCGCGCCCGTCGCAGAGGCCGCTCCGGCACCGCCCACCGAGGCACCGGCGACCGCCGAGCCCGCGCCCCCGGCACCCGAGCCCGCCGGCGCGCCGACAGGCAATGGACGCACGTTCGTCTCGCCCGTCGTCGCGCGCATCGCCGCCGAGCACGGCGTCGACCCCTCCGCCGTCGCGGGCACCGGCCAGGGCGGCCGGGTGACGAAGAAGGACATCCTCGCGTACATCGAGTCGGGCGCGGCCTCCGCGGCCCCGGCCGAGGAGACGCCCGCCGCTGCCGCCGCCGCGCCCGCCGCACCCGAGGCCCCGGCCGCGCCGCAGCCCGAGGCGCCCGCCGCGCCCGCTCCGGCACCCGCACCCGCGTCGGCACCTGCCCCCGCGGCAGCGCCCGCCGCGGCCGCTGCGATACCCGTCGGCGTCGAGCACGAGGAGCCGATGAACGCGATGCGCCGGGGCATCGCCGAGCACATGCGCCGCTCGCTCGACACCTCGGCGCACGTCACGAGCGCGATCGAGGTCGACATGTCGCGGGTCGTGGCCGCGCGCGAGCGCCTCAAGAAGGAGTACCAGGCGAGCTACGGCGTCAACCCCACGTACCTCTCGTTCGTGACGCAGGCGGCGATCGAGACGCTCAAGGACTGGCCGTGGATCAACGGCGAGATGCGCGGCGAGAAGATCGTGACGCGCTCCCACGTGCACGTCGGGATGGCCGTCTCGCTCGAGGACGGCAAGGGCCTCATCGTCCCCGTGATCCGCAACGCCCAGGACCTCAACCTCCTCGGGATCGCGCGGGCGATCGCGGAGCTCGCCGAGAAGGCGCGGACGAAGAAGCTCCTGCCCGACGACGTCCAGGGCGGCACGATCACGGTCACGAACCCGGGCGGCTACGGCACCTTCCACGGGACGCCGATCATCAGCCAGCCACAGGCGGCGATCCTCGGCACCTACGCCCTCGTCAAGCGGCCGTGGGTCGTCCAGGACGAGCTCGGCCAGGACGTGATCGCGATCCGGCCGATGATGAACATCACCCTCACCTACGACCACCGGCTGATCGACGGCGCCTACGCGGGGTCGTTCCTCCGCGATCTGCGCGAGCGTCTGGAGAACTGGTCCGAGGGCTAGGTCGTGGGGCAGCGGATCGTGCCCATGGTGGCCTACGCCGACGCAGCTGCCGCGATCGACTGGCTCACCGAGGCGTTCGGCTTCCGCGAGCGCGCGGAGCAGCGCTATACCGACGAGCACGGCACCGTCGTCCACGCCGAGGTGGAGTGGGCCGGGGAGGTCGTCATGCTTGCGACCCCGAACGAGCACTACGAGGGACCGAGACGGCACCGCGAGACGTGCGAGATCGCACGCCGCTGGCAGGACAACCCCTGGGTCGTCGACGGTCTGTTCGTCACCGTGGACGACGTCGACGCCCACCATGCTCGGGCGGCCGCTGCGGGCGCGAACGTCATCCGCCCTCTCGAAGACTCCCCGGACGCCGGGATGCGGCTCTACACGGCCGAGGACTGCGAGGGGCACCGCTGGATGTTCGGGCAGCCGTTCGCGTCCGACTCCAACGTCTGAGACCGCGGGGTAGCCTCCGGGCGTGTTGCACGCGCACCTCCTGAACCTGCCCGGCCTCGTGCCGTACGCCGATGCGCTGGCGCTCCAGCGCTCGCTCGCCGAGGCGGTCAAGGCGGGGGAGCGCCCCGACACCGTGCTGCTGCTCGAGCACGAGCCCGTCGTCACGCTCGGGCGCCGGACGCAGGAGGCCGAGCTGCACGTCCCGGCCGGCGTCGAGGTCGACGTCGTCGAGACCGACCGCGGCGGCAAGTCGACCTACCACGGGCCGGGCCAGCTCGTCTGCTACCCGATCGTCGACCTGAACCGCCACGGGCGCGACCTGCACCGGTACGTTCGGGAGCTCGAGGAGGCGATCATCCGAACGCTCGCGCGGTTCGACCTCGCCGGACGTCGCATCGACGGCCTCACCGGCGTCTGGCTCACCGGCCCGCCGCGGAAGATCGCGTCGATCGGAGTCCACGCGTCCCGCTGGGTGACGACACACGGGTACGCGCTGAACGTCGACCTGGACCCGACGCCCTTCACCGAGTGGATCACCGCCTGCGGCCTCGAGGACGCCTCGTTCACGACGATGGCCGCCGAGCTCGGCCGTCCGCTCGCGGTGGACGACGTCCGCGGCGCCGCGGCGGAGGCCGTCTCGGAGGTGTTCTCGCTCGCGCTCGAGGAGCTCGACGCGGAGGCGGCCGAGCCGCCCCGCCCGGTGGCGGCGGGGTGACGCGCACCGCCCGGCTCGCGCGCGCCGCGGCCGTCCCGCTCGGCGCGCTCCTCCTCGCGTCACCCGGCGTCGCCGCCGACGGCGCGACGGCGACCACCCTGGACGTGCGCGCGCGCTTCTCGAAGGAGGTCGCCGCCGTCGACCGCGGCACGAAGATCCGCGTCCTGCTCCCCCGCGCCCTCCCCGCCGACGAGACGGTGCGCCGCCTCTACCTCACCGGCTTCCACCATCCGGACCGCTGGTCGCTGACGATCGCCGCCGCCCCGCGCTGCGGCACGTCGACCGCCTGCTTCGTCGCCTCGTTCGAGGGGCGGCGCGGCGTGCTCGTCGCGCGGTCGAACGTCCGGCTGCCGGGCGGGCAGCCGGCGCGTTACGTCCCACCGCGCTGCGGTGCCTCGTGCGGCCCTGCCACGCTGACCTTCGTCGTCGGGGACGTCGTCTACGAGTGGCGCGTCAAGGATCCGCCCGCGGGAGGCGCGAAGGCCCTCTCGCGGCTCGCCGGCGCCGCGATCGCGCACCGCTGAGGCGGCCCGGCCAGCGCACGGCGCCCGGGTGCCCCGCCCGTACACTGGCGTCGATGCAGACGTCCCTGCCAGTCGCCGAGCGGCCGCGCCGCCCCGAGTGGATGAAGGTGCGGGCGCCGAGCGCCGACGGCCGCTACTACGACGTCCGCAAGCTGCTCCACGGAGCGAGCCTCGTCACCGTGTGCGAGGAGGCGCGCTGCCCCAACATCGGCGAGTGCTGGGGACGCGGCACCGCGACGTTCCAGATCCTCGGCGACACGTGCACGCGCGCATGCCGGTACTGCTACGTCAACTCCGGCAGGCCGGAGGCGCCGCCCGACCCGCTCGAGCCGCTCCGCCTCGCCCAGGCCGCCGCGACGATGGGGCTCGCCCACGTCGTCGTCACGTCCGTCGACCGGGACGACCTGCCCGACCGCGGCGCAGGGCACTTCGCGGCGACGATCCGCGCCCTCAAGCGCAAGCTGCCGGCGTCCTCGGTCGAGGTGCTGACGCCCGACTTCCTGGGCGTCGAGGAGGAGGCGCTGGCGACCGTGCTCGCCGCGCGCCCCGAGGTCTTCAACCACAACATCGAGACCGTGCGGCGACTCCACCGGCGCATGCGCGGCGCCCGGGCGACCTACGACGGCGCGCTCCACCTGCTGCGCCGCGCCAAGGAGCGCGCGGACTATCCGGTGCTGACGAAGTCGGGGATCATCGTCGGGCTCGGCGAGACGAACGACGAGGTCGTCGAGACCATGCGCGACCTGCGTGCCAACGACGTCGACGTCGTGACGATCGGCCAGTACCTGCAGCCGTCGTCGAAGCACGCGCAGATCGACCGCTGGGTCCACCCGGACGAGTTCCGGTGGCTGCGCGAGCAGGGCGAGGCGCTCGGGTTCGGCTCCGTGTTCGCGGGGCCGCTCGTGCGCTCGAGCTACCGCGCCGACGAGCAGCGGCATGCGGCCGAGACCGGCCGCGGCGCCGTCGCCTACTGAGCGCCGCGGTCGACGCGGACTCGGCAGAGCGCTACGCTCGACGCATGGGAATCAAGGAGACCATCCTCGGCTGGCTCGGCCAGACCCCGGACAAGAGCGACGAGCTGCGCGACGCCGCGATCGACGAGAAGTCTGAAGAGTACGGGGAGCTACCGTGGCGACATGGGGGCGCAGTCCCGGGGGCTCGGCACGCCCGGCGAGTTCGAGTCGGACCAGGAAGGACCGGACAGGCACTGACCACGACGGGCCGGCGTGACGGGGTCCCACGACCCCGCCACGCCCGTCGTGCCCGCTAGGCGGGCCGGAGCCCGAACGTCGCGAGCCAGGCGAGATCGTCCGCCTTGTCGACGCGGTAGACCCCACCGGTACCGCCACACGTGCCGTTCTTGCCGAACGACGTGACGCCGCCGACGACGTTCGAGTCGCCGATGAAGTTCGGGCCACCCGAGTCGCCGAAGCACGTCCCGCCCGTGTTGGCGTTGTTGGACAGCAGGATCGAGAAGTCCCCGACGTACCCGTTGTTGATCTGGATCAGCTTCGGATGCGAGACCATCCGCACGCGGATGGCCTGGTCCTTCCAGGCCGCCGCGTCCGGGAAGCTCTTCTGGAGCCCGTAGCCGACGGCCGTGAAGGTCAGGTCCTTCTGGCCGCGCTTCGTCTTCAGCCCGTCGAGCACGTTCTCCGTCGGGAGGGCGCCGTAGGTCGCCTTGGCGACCGACGCGTCGAGCGTGACGACACCGAGATCGTGGAGGTAGAACGCGTCCGGGTCGTACTCCGGATGCCCGTACGGCGTCCCACCGACGTCGCCGTCGCACGGGTATCCGTCGACCGCCGGGTTGGCGCAGCCGGTGCCGCCCGTCGCGACGGAGACGTAGTCGGGATCGTTGTCGATCGGACCCGCCGCGAACCAGATCTCGACGTGCGCCGCAGGCGCCTCGGTGCAGTGACCGGCGGTCAGGAAGACCGTCGGCGACATCAGGGTGCCGCTGCACCGCCAGAGCGGGTTCCCGTCGGCGCCCTGGGCGACCATGAGCCCGACGTAGGGATGCCCATTGCCGTCCAGCTCGCCGTCGGTGATCGCGAAGGCCGACGTCGCCAGGACGCCGACCGCCACGACTGCGGCGAGTGCCGCGAATGCTCGCTTCACGCTTGCCCCTCTCGTCCGTGGCCCCCGCCGACCTGGCGCGGGCCTGGTTTCCTCACGCGGTGAGCCGTACCCCGGCGACCGGCCGGGCAACCGCCGGCCGTGCATGGACGCCGGCGGAAGCGGGTAGCCCGGCCGCGTGCACGGCCGGCCCCGTCGCTCACTCTTTCCTCACAGGCCGGGCGTAGCCTCGGCCCGATGAGACGCTCGCTCGCCCTGCTCTCGGCGGCGGTCGCGTCGGCCGTCATGGCGGCCTCGGCGACGGCGGCCTCGCAGCCGCGGCTCGCGCTCGTCGACGACGAGCCGCTCGTCGTCCGCGGCGCGGCGTTCGCGCCGGGCGAGCGGGTGACCGTCACCGCGCTGACCTTGCTCGGCCCGAAGCGGGTCGTCACGAAGGCAGGCGCGGGCGGCGCGTTCCGCGCCTCGCTCAACCTCGTCGGGCGGCCGTGCGGACGCGCGTTCACGATCCTCGCCACGGGAACCCGCGGGAGCCGTGCGACGCTGCGGCTGGCGATCGTCCCGTGCATCCCGCCTCCGATCGACTGAGCAGGCGCACCGCCTGAGAACCGGATCGGGCGGGGTCGCCCCCGCCCGATCGGTCTCACGCGACGCGGTACGCGCCTACTTCGACGTACCGACCTCGACCTCCATGGTGGCGCTCTGCGGGCCACCGCTCTTGATCGAGATGGTCGTGCCGGTCTTCGGCACCTTCACGCTGTTCCAGCCCGGCTGGTACCGCCCGGGGTGCGGGGTCGCGTGGCCGTTCTCCGTGGCGAACCAGTAGTCCTTCGTGTCGTCGAAGGTGTCCACGCCCTTCTGCGCCGGGATCGTGGTCGGCTTGCTGTTGATGTTGACCGTGATCGCCTTGGTGTCCTGCTTCGAGAACGTCGAGTCGAAGCTCAGGATCCGCGGCCGGAGCAGCGTGCCGTCCTGCGCGTGGTGGAACGTCGGGTGCGCGTCCACCGGGAGGATCAGGCCCCTGCCCCGGGTGGTCGCCGACGTTGTTGTTCGTGAAGGACGAGTCCCAGTAGCTGATCAGGAGCCCGTCCTGGTACGGGTACGACTCGACCCAGTCCGGCCTCGAGTCGAGGAAGCCGAAGTTGTAGGCCGTCTTGAGCGACGTGTCGTAGCCCGCGGTACCCGCGGTTCTCGGCGACGTACGCGTTGAACTTCTGCGTCACGCCGACGCCGTTCTCCATCCGGCTGAAGCCGTCGAACTCCCAGCCGACGACGGTCTCGGCGCCGTCGAGCGGCTGACCGGTGACCTGCGATGTTGTCGAACACGACGCCCTTGCCGCCGGTGTTCTGGTCCGTCCGGTACCGGAACCGGACCAGCACGTGCCGGTCGGCAGCGGGACGTTGGTCACCATCGGCAGGTAGGCGCCGCCGCTGGAGCCGGCGATCCCCGTGCCGCTCGAGTTGAACTGCCCCTGGTCGTCCGACGCGGGCAGCGAGAGGCTCGTCTTGATCGGCGTCCAGTTGGCCCCGTTGTCGGTCGAGACCTCGAGGAACGCGTAGTCGAAGTGCGCCTCGGTGTCGTAGCCACACGTCGGCGGAGATCGTCGCGCCGGCGGGCAGCGTCATCGGCTTCGTCATCGTGTTGTCGAGCAGGTCGCCCATGCCGCTCCAGTACGACCAGTCGCCCGTCTTGGGAGCGACGACCGGAGTCGACACCGACTTGTCGGGCAGGACGACGACGAGGCCCTGCTTGCCGTTCCGCGTCGTGCCCTCCGCCGGGCCGAGCCGGTGGGAGGAGGGCTTGCCCGCCTCGGCGACGTCGTAGTCGAGCCAGCCGAGCTGGAGCTTCTCCCACGCGCCGAGGTCGGTCGGGTTGTCGCCGATCCCGTCGGGGCCGCCGTCGCCGATGTTCGCGCCCGAGGACATCAGCGTCCAGAACGCCGTCGAGTTCTCGGCGCCGCCGGTGTTGCCCGACGTGTCGTAGAGATCCGGCAGGCCGAGGTCGTGGCCGAACTCGTGCGCGAAGACGCCGAGCCCGCCGTTCTCCGGCTGGACCGTGTAGTCGCCGACCCAGACGCCGGTCGGGTTGTTCGGCACGAGCGGGCTCGTGACGAGACGCCGCCGTTCGAGCCGACGTTCACGCCGGCGATGAGGCCGCTCGGATGGCAGCTGGAGGTTCGAGTACCAGCGGTGGCTCCAGATCGCGTCCGTCCCGTAGATCGGGATCGCCCGCGGCCTCGTCGCCGCCGGCGTGGACGATCTGGAAGTGGTCGATGAACCCGTCCGGCTCGTCGAAGTTCCCGTCGCCGTCGAGGTCGTAGCGATCCCACTCGTCGAACGAGCGGAGGTAGCTCTGGATCTGTGCCATCGTCTGGCCGGCGTCGAGCCGGTTCTTCACCCAGACGGCGAGCGCGTCGCGAACGAGCGCCTTCGTGGTGTTGCAGACGATGCCGCCGCAGTAGTTGCGGCCGTAGAGCGCCTCGTTGAAGGGCACCTTCACCCACTCGGTGACGTCGCCCTCGACGGAGTAGCGGCCCGAGGACTGCGTCTCGTAGTACTCCGCCATGCGGTCGAAGTACATGTCGACGTAAGTGGGCCTGGTCGTAGTCCGCCTGCCACAGCGTCGAGTTGTCGACCTTGCGGTCGGGCTGCGGGATCTCGTTGTGCAGCGGCCCGTCGAAGCGCTGCGCGTTGCTCGCCGGCTGGCCGGCCGCGTTCTTGTCCTGGAACATGCGGCAGTTCGGATACCGCTCGTTCCCGAACTCGACGAGGACGACGAAGATCTTGTCGGTGTCCTCCCGGGCGAGCTGGACGTAGCGACCCTTGCCGATCTGGGCGACCTTCGTGCCCGCCGGGATCTTCCCCTTGGCGAGAAGCTCGAGCGCCTTGGCGCGGCGCGCGGACTGCTCCTTCGCGAGCGGGGCTCTCGAGGTTGTCGGACACGCCGGCGGACGACCGGCTCGCCGAGAGATGCCGTCGCCGACGCCGGCGGACCGGCCGCGATGGAGATGCCCACGCCCACGGCCAGGGCGAGGACGAGCGCTCCGCTCAGGAGCGCGAGGAACTGCTTCCTCATGTGTCTCCCCTTCTGAAGTTGTCTCCCCTTGCCTCCGAGTAGGCGACTCGGAGCGGCCTGACCCTAGCCGCGCCCCGATCAAAGGGCAAATGAGAACCTCAGATTCCCTTGAACGGGTGACGAGCCGGGAAGTGATATCACCCGAGCACCCGTCCGGTACGCGTCCAGCGGCGCAGAATCCAGAGCTGGACGGCGACCGCTGCGGCCGTCAGCAGCAGCATGAGGACGATCGCGGCAGAGGCGTACCCGTAGCGGAGGTACTCGAACGCATTGCGGTAGACGAACAGGGGGACATACGTCGTCGAGTACAACGGCGGCCCCCCGTCCGTGACCACGAGCGCCGGGACGAAGGTGGATTGCAGGCTGAAGATCGTGTCCCGGATCAGCAGGAGCACGAGCACGGGCGCCATGAGCGGCAACGTCACCCGCCGGAAGAGGCCCCAGGCCGTCACGTCCTCGACGGCCGCGAGGTCGTAGAGCTCGGCGGGCAGCCCCTGGCGGGTGACGAGCAGGATGACGAACCCCTCGCCGATCGTGAAGAGGCTCAGGATGACGATCGCGGCGCGCGCGTCGTTCGGGTGGGTCAGCCACTGCGGCAGCGGATACCCGATCCACGTGGAGCTGGGTGCGCCGCCCCAGCCGAGGAACGTGTTGATCGGCCCGTAGAGCGGGTTGAGGAGCCAGAGCCAGAGGAGTCCGTAGGCGATCTCCGGAATCACCGTCGGGACGACCACCCCGGCCCGGTAGACGCCGACGCCGACCATGCGGCGATGGAGAAGGAGCGCGAGCCCGAGGGCCGCCGCCAGACGAAGCGGCACCGCGATCGCGGCGAAGACGAGCGAGTTCGTCACGGCGATCCGGAAGACGTCGTCCTCGAGCAGCTCGCGGTAGTTGTCGAGCCCGACGAAGCTCGGCGCGCCGACGAGGTCGTACTCGGTGACGGACAGCGCGAACGTCACGAGCGCGGGCGCGGCGACGAGGAGCGAGAGCCCCAGGACGTACGGCGCGAGGAGCACGGCGAGCTGACGGCGCTCGCTCATGCCGGCCCCACCCGCTCGCCGGTCGCCTCGTCGAAGAGATGGACGTCCTCCGGCCGGATGCCGACGCGCACGTCGTCGCCCGGGGCCGGCCGAGCCTCGGCGTCGGTCGTGGCGACGAGGCCGCTCGCCAGGTGGACGTAGGCATCGGCTCCCGCGACCTCGACGAGCTCGACCCGGTCGACGACGTCGCCGTCGAGGCGGATGTGCTCGGCGCGGACGCCGACCGTCACACCCGTGACGCCGGGGGCATGCATCCGCGCCTGGTCGGGCTCGAGGAAGTTCATGCGCGGGACGCCGAGGAAGCCGGCGACGAAGCGGTTGCGCGGGCGACGGTAGACCTCGTCGGGCGTCCCGACCTGCTGGAGCGTGCCTGCGTCCAGCACCGCCACGCGGTCGCCGAGCGTCAGCGCCTCGACCTGATCGTGGGTGACGTGGATCGTCGTCGCGCCGACGGTGCCGTGCAGGCGCCGCAGCTCCGTCCGCATCTCCATGCGGGCGCCTGCGTCGAGGTTCGAGAGCGGTTCGTCGAGGAGGTACGCGTCCGGCTCGCGCACGATCGCCCGCGCGAGCGCGACTCGCTGACGCTCGCCGCCGGACAGCTGGTAGGGCCGCCGCTCGAGCAGGTGCGCGACGCCCACGAGCCTGCTCGCCTCCGCGACACGGGCCTGGACCTCGCGCTTGGGCTCCTCGCGGACCGCGAGCCCGAAGCCGATGTTCTCCGCGACCGTCATGTGCGGGAAGAGCGCGTAGCTCTGGAACACCATCGAGACGTTGCGCAGGCCGGGCCGAACGCGCGTCACGTCCCGCCCGGCGATCGAGATCGTCCCGGCATCCACGGCCTCGAGCCCGGCGATGCATCGCAGCAGCGTGCTCTTGCCACATCCGGAGGGGCCGACGATCACGAGCAGCTCGCCCTCCGCGGCCGCCAGCGACACGTCGGCGAGCGCGGTCACCTCGCCGAATCGCTTCACGACCCCGGCCACCTGCACGCCGTTCATCGGCCGAGCCACCCGGCGCCCCGATCCTCGTGCAGGAAGAACCGCTGGGCGATCGCGAACACGATGACCACCGGCACCGTCGTGACGACCGCGGCTGCGAGAAGCACCGGGTAGTTCGTGCGGTCGAGCACCGAGAGGGAGCGCAATCCGAGCGGCAACGTGAAGAGATCGGAGTCGAAGAGGTAGACGAGCGGGTCGAGGAAGTTGCCCCAGCAGGCGATGAACGCGAGCAGCGCGACGGCTGCCGTCACGGGGCGGACGAGCGGCATCGCGACCCGGCGCCACATCGCGAACGGGCCTGCGTCCTCGAGCCGCGCGGCGTCGAAGACGTGCGGCGGCAGGCGGCGGAAGCTCCAGTAGAAGAGGAGCACGTAGAACGGCGTCAGACCCATGAGCGCCGGTGCGATGAGCGGCACCCAGGTGTCGATCACGCCGAGCCAGCGATAGAGCGTGAACCGGGGGACGAGGAGCGCCGTCACCGGGACCATCAGTCCGACGAACGAGCCGACGAGCAGGGCATGCCGCAGCCGGGGGCCGACGAGGAGCAGCGCGAAGCCGGCCCACGACGCGATGAGCACCGCGAGCGGGACGGTCAGTGCGGCGACCGCGAGCGAGTTGAGGGCGTAGCGGCCGAGATCGACGAGCTCGAAGGCCCGCTCGTACGAGTCGAGCGACGGCGGGCGCGGGAGCAGCTCCGGGGTCCGCGGCGGCACGGTGCCCGGCTCGCGCAGCGAGCCGGCGATCATGAACCAGAGCGGCAGCAGGAAGAGGACGGTGACGCAGATCGCGACGGGCTGGCGCCAGCCGCCCCACCTCGTCTCACCGGCGCGCACCGTCGGAGTCTAGGGCCCGGGCTCTAGCCGGCTTCGGCCCGGGCGAAGAGGGGTCGGGTGGCCTCGTCGACCTCCTCGACGACCTCGTCGACCGGCTGGGCGCGGTACATCCCGTTCTCGATGATCGGCTCGGCGGCATCCTCGATCTCCGGCCAGGTGGAGACCGTGGGAACGTGCTGGATGGTCGGGATCGCGTCGAGCCAGACGCGGGAGTTCGCAGGCTTCTGCGACGGGTCGAGGAACGCGTCGGACTCTGCCACCTCCCGCAGAGACGGAACCGTACGTCCCGTCTCCGCGATCACGGTCGCCCCCTCGGGGCCAAGGGCGTACTCGACGAAGCGCCACGCCGCGTCCTTCTCCTTCGACGCCTTCGTCATGCAGTACGCGTCCGAGTGGAGGATGCTCGCCTCGTCCTGCAGGGTCGGGAGCGCGGCGACGTCCCAGTCGAACTCGGCCGCCTCGCGGAGCGCCGGGACCAGGCGACGGGACTCGAGGAACATCGCCATGCGCCCGTTGAGGAACCGGGTCTCGTCGTCCTCGGCCTCGACCTCGACGTCGGGCGGCACCACGCCGTGCACGGTCCGCAGCTCGAAGAACTGCTGGAGCGCCGACTTCGACGCCTCGGTGTCGAGCGTGAAGCGCGTGGGGTGCTCGTCGTCGTCGACGAGCTCGCCACGGTTCGACCAGACGAATGGCGCGAAGCGGATGATCGTCGGCTCCACGCCCAGCCCGTAGATCGCCGCGGGGGCCGTGTTCGCCTGTGGGAGGTCCGGGTCGGCGCCCCGGACGACCGCGCCCTGCGCGTCGCGGGTCATCTGCTGCGCGCGATAGACGAACTGGCTCCACGACATGTCGTCCGTCGGCTCCGGGACCCCGAAGCGCTCGAAGAGGTCGCGGTTGTAGTAGACGACGAGGCTCGAGATGTTCTGCGGCAGACACGTGATCGTCCCGTTCCACCGGAACGCGTCGAGCGACTCGGGATAGAAGTCCTCGGCGGAGAACTCGTCCGAGTCCTCCACGTAGCCCTCGAGCGGCTCGAGCACGTCGCGCGCGGCGTACTGCCCGTAGAAGCGGTAGTTCATCAGGAAGAGGTCGGGCGGCGAGCCGCCGGCGAGCGACGTGGAGAGGCGTGCGATCAGGTCGTCTCGGTCGCGACGCCTCGATCAGCTGCACGTCGATGTCCGGCTCCTGCTCCGAGAAGGCCTCGATCATCGTCTTGTAGGCGTTGATCTCCGGCGGGTCGCCGAAGACGAGGAGGCGGATCGAGCCCGACGGGCTCTCCGAGCCACCGCACCCCGCGGCAGCGAGCGCGAGGGCGACGGTGGTGGCGGCGAGGGCGGCACCAGCGAGACGGCTGAGGTGACGCACGGCGCCAGGATTGAAGTCGCCCGCCCTGGCCCGTGTCAAGGGCCGATTTTTCCTGTGTTCAAGCCGCTTGCGGCGATATCACGCGAGTGCTCGGCACGCGAACGTGCGGGATATCACGCGGTGAGGAACAGCGAAGGGCCGCCGGAGCGGCCCTTCGCCTCGCCTCCAGTTGTCGCGATTACTTCACGCGCAACGCCCAGGCGCCCTGCCCGTGCGTCGCGGCGTAGACCGCGTCGCGCGACGGGACGTAGACGAGATCCGCGACGACGACGGCCGGGAGGCCCTTGCCCGCCTCCGTCCAGTTGCCGTCGCCGCTGCTCGAGACAGCGCCGTAGTCGGTGCCGACCACGATCAGGCCCGTCGTTCGTGACGGCGATCGAGTTCGCCGGGATGTCCCCGAAGGTCGTCCCGTCGAGCACCTCGAAGGTCGAGGCGTTCGGCGAGTAGCGCACCTCGAAGACATGCCCTGGGGTGGTCGGCGTCTTCGCGTTGAAGCCGCTGAACGTGATCCAGGCGTGGTTCGCGTCCTGCGGGTCGACGTAGATCGCAGTCGGGTACCGGGCCGGCGTGGCGCCGGCCGTGGGGTCGTTGTCGATCCGGTCGAAGACGACCGTCGCCGGGTTCGCGGCGTTCGCGTTCGTCGAGACGAACACGCGGCCACCGCTCGTCGCCGCCCAGAGCGTCGAGCGTGTTCGACGGGGCCCGCTCGACGACCGCCGTGTAGTTGTTGGCTCCGGCGAGCACCTTGTCGGTCGCCGACGCCGTACGCCGTGCCCGTCAGCTGCCCGGCGGCTCCCGGGTTCCCCGAGCGGCTTCCAGTCGTCGCAGCGGTCGACGCCCACGGTGTAGACGCCGTCCTCGTTGACGTCGAAGTCGCCGTACCAGACGTTGCAGTTCTCCCTGAGTGCCTGCCACGTCGGGGATCGCCGGGTTCTGCCCGTAGTTCGTCGAGCGGAAGACGTGCTGGCGTGCGGTCCAGAGCCAGCCCGCCGTGCGCGGGTCGTTGGTCGCCGGGGCGATGAAGGCGACCGGCTCCGCTGCGTAGTCCTCCCAGAGGGTGTCGGCGATCCAGTTCTGGTCGACCTGGTCGCGTGGCGTGTAGCCGACCATGAGCTGGCCCTGCTGCCACGACGACTGGCGGAAGTTCGGATTGCCGATGTCGAAGTTGTTGTGGCCACCGTCGGCGATGTTCGTATTGACCCACGTGTCGCCCGACGACCGCTCCCACGAGCCGTTGTCCTGCGTGCCGCCGACCACGACGTCCGGGTTGTGCGGGCTGACGGCGATCTCGTAGAAGTGGAGCGTCCGGAGACCCTCGTTCAGCGTCTGGAGCCGCTCGGGGATGCGCGCGAGCACGAGCCGGCAGAACGTGAGCTGCGAGCCGACGTAGCCCTTCGGGTTGACGCAGTCGCCCGAGTCGTCGATGAACGTGCCGTTCGAGCGAACGATCCCGCCGTCTCCGACGTCGAAGAACTGCCGCCAGTTCTGCGGGATTCGTGACGAGCGCGTGGTGGTCGGGATGGAGCTCGACCGGATAGAGCTGGTCGGAGTTGTCGTCCGTCATGTCCGTGAAGTGCACGCCCGCGTTCGTCGAGAGGAGCACGCCGCGGCCGTTCGAGCGCCCGGGGCCGCCCGGGCCGAAGTTGTTCTCGTTGTACTCGTTGTCACCCGAGAGGTAGACGGTGTCGGCATCCGCTCCCGGTGGGACGTAGACGTAGTTGTCGTAGCGAGCACTGCGCGTCGCAGTAGCCGAAGCTCGAGTAGCCGGGCGTGTCGGGCACCGGGTTGTCGTGAGGTCGCGTCCAGGCGGTCGCAGCGCCGTCGCGGCCGGCGGCCGAGCTGCACGTTGTCGTTCCGGCGGAAGCGGGCGTACACGCCGGCCGCCGCCGACGCCGACGTACATTCGCGTCTCGCCGTTCGGTAGACGAACGACGTCGAACTCGGGACGCTCGGTGCCGCCGCGGCGGTCAGCGGCGCCGGCGTGACCGGCGCCATGATCTGCTCGAACGAGCCAGGGGCGCCGCTCGACTGTCGACCGCCAGATGCCGCGGCCGAAGAAGGCCACGTAGACGGTGTTCGGATCGACCGGATCGACCATCACGCGGCGTGCGCCGCGCGGCGAGCACGGCGTGGTGCTGAGCGAGACGGCGTCGGGCGTCGACGCGGTGCAGAGGGCGGGTGCGCCCTGATGCACGAGATCCCAGCGTCTCGCCACCGTTCGTCGACCGGTAGAGGCCGAAGTGCGGCGCGCCCGGGATCAGCGCGTCCGCGCCGCCGCAGCAGACGTTCGAGACGCCGCGAACGGCGCGGCCGGAGGCGGCGAAGATGGTGTTCGAGTCGCCGGGCTTCACCGCGATCGAGCCGACGGCCCGGTTGTTGAACGCGCGACACGGCGATGTCCCTGTGCCACATGCGGCCCGGTCGTCGGCCGAAGGGGCCGACCCAGGTGTTGCCTGCGTTCGTGGACTTGTAGATCCCGACGCCCGCCTCGCAGCCCGAGCCGCAGGCGTTGGGCTCGCCGGTCCCGACGAGGAGCGTCCGGGCCTGCTTGTCGTTCGGGTCGAGCTCGATCGACGCCGTGTTGTTGTGCTCGAAGCCGTTCGAGACGTACTGCCACTTCGGCGACGCGTCGAGCGCGTTGTTCGTGCGCCAGACACCGCCGTTCGCGTTCGCGATCCAGAGCGTGCACTGCCCGTTCGCGCGACAGTTCGGATCGATCGCGACGTGCGCGATCCGTCCGCTGAAGTCGGGGGTACCGGCGTTGTAGACGGAGCGGTCGCGGTACTGGTTGTCGAGCCCCTGGGCGTGCGACGGCCCCAGAGGACTCCAGTCGCTCTTGCCGCCCGTGGCGCGCCCCTTCACCTTCTTCCAGTCTGCGAGCGCCTGCTGGATCGCCGCCGCAGGCACCGAATCGCCCGGCGCGGCGTGCTTGACGAACTCGTCGTCTGCACCGCGGTCGCCCTCCTGGCGCGTCAGGGTTCCCTGTGGCACGAAGCTGGCGTTCGCGGCGAGCTTCGCCGCGAGTGCGGGCGCGAGCTCCTCCGTCTCGAAGGCGGTGCCGGCTGCGGTCGAACCGCCGCCACCGCTCAACAGCCCACCGACGGCAACGGCCGCCAGCAGGAGTACGAGCACGCCGACGACCGCCATCCGGCGGCGCATGCGTCGCTGTCGCATCTGAATCCCCCGTCTCGGAGTGGTTCGTGCAGGCTCGCGCCGGGGTGCAGCGTCCGCGTCCAGGCTCTCCTCGAGCCGCGACACGATCTCCGCGTTGATGCTCTTGCCCGAACGCTGCGTGGCTTCGACGAGGCGTCGCCGAAGCTCCTCGGGCATGCGGAGCAAGAAACGATATCTCTCCCCTGACACGCGGCCGGAACCCTAGTACGGCGCGTGCCCCATGACAAGTGCTCGTTCGAGGGTGATATCAGCGAAGGGCAATGGGGCGTCGGTCGAGCCTGATATCGCCGCGGCGGGCGAATGTAAGAAAGGTGTGCGGGCGTGAACGGGACGGCGTGGAGGGGGCATACTCGAGGCGAGATGAGAGTTCTCGCGCTGGTCGCAGCTCTCGCCGCGGTGGCCGTCACAGCCGCCGGCCCCGCATCCGCGGCGACGACGCCGACGCTCCGCATCGGACAGTCGTCCACGCTCTCCGTCGTCGGCGCGGGGTTCCGCCCGAGGACCGTCGTCACGGTGCGGATCGTCACGACGGGTACGGACAGGACTTCGGCGGTGCGGACGGGCATCCGCGGGGGCTTCACGCTGCGGCTCCCGGCACTCGAGCGTTGCGAGCCGACCGTCGTCGTCGCACGTGCGGCGAACGGCGCGACGGCGCGCGTCCCCGTTGCGTGGTTCGCACGCGACTGCATGCCGCCGCCGCCGATACAGCCCGGGATCGAGACGTCGTAGCGCTCCGCCGGGCGGCGGCTCAGCCGTGCGGCTTGGCCATCTTGTGGAAGTCGAGCGCCTCGTCGAGCACGCTCTCCTCCACGCCTGCCTCGCGCGCGACCTCGCGCAGCGAGCGGCCCGACGAGACCGCGGCCTTGACGATCTCGGACGCCTTGTCGTAGCCGATGTACGGGTTGAGCGCCGTCGCGGCGCTGAGCGTGCCCTCGGCGTACTCCGCGTTCCGCGGGCGGTTCGCCTCGATTCCGGTGACGCACTTCTCCTCGAGGAGCGTCGCCGCGCTCGTCAGGAGGCCGATCGACCCGAGCAGGTTCCGCGCGATCAGCGGGACGTAGACGTTCAGCTCGAAGTGGCCGTTCATCCCGCCGATCGTGATCGCCGTGTCGTTCCCGATCACCTGCGCCGCGACCTGCGTCACGACCTCCGGGATCACCGGGTTGACCTTGCCCGGCATGATCGACGAGCCCTTCTGCAGCTCGGGGAGGAAGAGCTCCGAGAGCCCGGCGCGCGGGCCGGAGCCCATCAGCCGCAGGTCGTTCGCGATCTTCGTCAGCGAGACGGCGACGACCTTGAGCGCGCCCGAGAGCTCGACGAGGCCGTCCCGCGCGGCCTGCGACTCGAACGGGTCGGCGGGCGCCGAGATCGGGAGCCCGGTCGCCTCGTGCAGGAGCTCGCGGACCCTGGCCGCGAACTCGGCATGGGTGTTGAGGCCCGAGCCCGTCGCCGTGCCGCCGAGCGGGATCTGGCCGAGGCGCGGCAGCGCGTCCGAGACCCGCGCGACGCCCTGGCGCACCTGGGCCGCGTACCCCGAGAACTCCTGGCCGAGCGTGACCGGCACGGCGTCCATCAGGTGCGTCCGCCCCGACTTGACGACGTCGTCGAACTCCTCCGCCTTCTGCTCGAGTGCGTACGCGAGCTGCTCGAGGGCCGGCAGGAGCTCCGCCACCGTGCGGTCGAGCGCGGCGAGGTGCACCGCGGACGGGAAGACGTCGTTCGACGACTGCCCCATGTTCACGTGGTCGTTCGCGTGGACGTCCTCGCCGGCGAGGGTCGCGATCACCTCGTTGGCGTTCATGTTCGAGCTCGTGCCGGAGCCGGTCTGGAAGACGTCGATCGGGAACTGGTCGTCGAACTCGCCGGCCGCGATCCGGTCGCCCGCCGCGGCGATGCGCTGCGCGACGTCGGCGTCGAGCAGGCCGAGGTCGGCGTTGACGCGCGCGGCGGCGGCCTTGATCCGCCCCAGCCAGTGCGCGACCGCGATCGGGATCGGCTCGCCGGAGACCGGGAAGTTGGCGACCGCCTTGGTCGTCTCCCCGCCCCAGAGCTCCCGCCGCTCGCCCGTCGCGCTCACGGCGCCGAGTCTAGCCACGGCCCGGCGGCGCGCCGGTCAGTCGCCCGTGCCGGGACGCGCGGCCGAGAGCAGCTCGTCCCACGTCGCGAGCTTGACCCGCGGCCGGCCGAGCGGCTCGCCGAGCCCGCGCTCGTGCGCGTCGATCGCCTCCCACCCCGCGTACAGCACGTGTGCGACACCGCGCTCGGCGAGGAGCACCTCGAGATCCTCGCCCGAGCCCTCGGGCAGCCGCCCCGCGCGGGCATCCTCGAGGAGGAGGTCGATCGTCTCGGTCGCGTCCTTCTTGTTCGTCCCGATGACGCCGCTCGGGCCGCGCTTGATCCAGCCGGCGCAGTAGAGGCCCGGGACCGGGCCACCGTCCGAGCCGAGCACGCGGCCACCGGCTATTGGGGACGGTGCCCGTCGACGCGTCGAACGGCACGCCCGGGAGCGCGACGCCGTGGTAGCCGACGCTGCGGAAGACCACGCCGCACTCGATCGTCTCGGTCTCGCCCGTCGGCACCGCGCGCCCGCCGACGAGCTCGTTGCGGACGAGCTCGATCGACTCGACGCGCCCGTCGCCGTGGATCGCGACGGGCGAGCGCAGGAAGCGGAGCCGGATCGCGCGCGGGTGGCCGGCGGGTGGGCGCTCGGCGTACTCGCGGAGGTGCTCGACGTTGCGGCGCACCGTCGGGGGCGCCGCCTCGAGCTCCGCGGCGCTCGCCGGGTCCAGCTCGAGGTCGGCCGGCTCGACGAGGATGTCCGCCCCGGCGAGCTCGCCCAGCTCGCCGACCTCGACGGGCGTCCACGCCGCCTGCACCGGGCCGCGCCTTCCCACGACGACGATCTCGTGGATCCCGGCCGCGTTGATCGCAGCGATCGCGGCGTCGGTCGTGTCCGTCGGCGCGAGCTCCTCCGGGGTCAGCGCCAGCATCCGCGCGACGTCGAGGGCGACGTTCCCGTTGCCGATCACGACGGCGCGCTCGTGCGAGAGGTCGAACGAGAGGTCCTGGAAGTCGGGGTGGCCGTTGTACCAGGCGACGAACGCGGTCGCGGGCCAGGAGCCGGCGAGGTCCTCGCCCGGGATCCCGAGCTGCCGATCGGTCTGCGCACCGAACGCGTGGACGACCGCGTCGTAGCGCTCGGCGAGCTCCTCCTGCGTGACGTCGCGCCCGACCTCGACGTTCCCGAAGAACCTGAACCGCTCGTGGCCGGCGATCTTCTCGAACGCGCGCGAGACCGCCTTGATGTTCGGATGGTCGGGGGCGACGCCGAGCCGCACGAGCCCCCACGGCGTCGGGAGCCGGTCGATCAGGTCGACCGCGACGGACGGGTCGTCGCTCGCAAGCAGCGCCCCCGCGGCGTAGAACCCGGCGGGGCCGGAGCCGACCACGGCGACACGGAGCGGATCGTTCATCGGGCGATCCTACGAGGCGCTCAGCCGCAAAGAGGCAGTTGCAACCGCGAAGCGGGCGCCTTCGGCGACGCGCCCTCGCCGAGGGTCAGTGCGAGCAGCCGGAGCCGCAGCCGCCGACCTGCGTTCCCTCGGGGAGCTCCTCGCCCTCCTCGACCTGGAACGAGTGGCCGCAGCCGCACGACGAGACCGCGTTCGGGTTGTCGATCTTGAACCCGGACTCCTGGAGGCCCGTCAGGTAGTCGATCCGGGCGCCCTGCAGGTACGGGGCGCTGAACTGGTCGACGACGATGTGCACGCCCTCGAGCTGGAGCTCGTGGTCGCCCTCGGCGACGCCGGTGTCGAAGCCGAGCCCGTACTGGAAGCCCGAGCACCCGCCGCCCTGGATCGCGACGCGCAGGACCAGCGTGTCACCATCGGGCTCCTCGGCCATCAGCTCCTTCACCTTCTGCGCGGCGAAGGGCGTCAGGTCGAGCAGCGTCTCGGTGGGGCGCTCGGCGATCTCCATACGACTCGATGGTAGCCGACCGGCCCGAGGGCACGCAGACGGCCGACTTTGTGACATGCGAATCGACCGTCCAGAGCGGGATTCGCTCGCTGCTCGTGCGTGTGGACGGGAGTGGTAGCGTTCGCTCCCGACCCCGGCCTCGGGATCAGAGGACACGTGCTCGCCGACTGGCTCCCGTTTCTCATCTACGCCATCTTCGCGGCGCTCATCCCGGCGACGATGATCTTCGGCTCGTTCGTCTTCGCGACGCGGCCGCGATCGCGGACGAAGCAGCGGATGCTCCCCTTCGAGTCGGGCGTCTCGCAGGAGGCGCCGGGCCAGCAGCGCCGCTTCACCGTGAGCTTCTACCTCACGGCGATGCTCTTCATCCTCTTCGACATCGAGATCGTCTTCCTGTACCCGCTCGCGGTCCAGCTCGACGCCCTCGCCTGGTTCGGCTTCGTCGAGTTCCTCGTCTTCGTCGCGATCCTGGCCGTCGCCTACGTCTACATCTGGCGCAAGGGGGCCCTCGAGTGGCACTAGCCCGCAAGCTCCCGCTCGTCTCCGACCGCCCGGCGGCGAAGGCCGGGCTCCGCACGGAGCGGACGCTCTGGCCCGACCGCGGCCCGGGCGTCTTCGAGCAGGAGCTCGAGCAGATCGAGGACGCGCTCGGAATCACGACGGTCGAGAAGGCCGTCGCCTGGGCGCAGTCCAACTCGGTCTGGCCCGACACGTTCGGCCTCGCCTGCTGCGCGATCGAGATGATGTCGATCGTCTCGTCGCGCTACGACATCGCGCGCTTCGGGATGGAGCGGTTCAGCTCGTCGCCGCGCCAGGCCGACCTGCTGATCGTCTCGGGCCGCGTGACGCACAAGATGGCGGCCCCGCTCCGCCAGGTGTACGACCAGATGCTCGAGCCCAAGTGGGTGATCGCGATGGGCGCATGCGCCTCGTCGGGCGGGATGTTCAACAACTACACGATCCTCCAGGGCGTGGACAAGATCGTGCCCGTCGACATCCACGTGCCCGGCTGCCCGCCGCGCCCCGAGGCGCTGATGGAGGGCATCGTGCGCCTCCACGAGAAGATCCGCGCCGGCGTCCCGCCGGCCTACGAGATCCGCGGGGTCGCGGAATGACCCCCGCCGGCGTACCCGGGGTCGTCGAGACGCTCGAGGCGAACGGGGAGACGACGCTGGTCGTCGACCCGGCCCGGATCGTCGAGGCGTGCACGCACCTGCGCGACGCCGAGGGGTTCAACGTGCTCGCCGACCTCTGCGGCGTCGACTACCTCGGCTGGGGCACCAAGGAGGTCGCCGGCTACATCGGCACCCCCGCGGGCCGCGACCTCAACGCCGCGGGCTCGCAGGGCTTCCAGCGGACGCCCGCGCCGCAGCCGAAGCGCTTCGCGGTCGTCTACCACCTCCTCCGCGTCTCCGACGAGCCCGCCCGGGTCCGCGTCAAGGCGTGGCTCGACGAGGACGAGGAGATCGACTCCGTGGTCGGCGTCTGGCCGGCGGCCGACTGGAACGAGCGCGAGACGTTCGACCTCGTCGGGATCACCTTCCGCGGCCACCCGAACCTCGTCCGGATCCTGATGCCCGACGACTGGGAGGGGCACCCGCTCCGCAAGGACTACCCGCTCGGCGGCGAGCCGGTGCGCTTCTCGGGGGCCGAGTAGTGGCGGTCGTCCCGGCCACGCGGATCTACGAGGGCACGCGGATCCCCTCGCCGTGCCCGACGATCCTCGAGATCGACCCGGCCCAGCACAACCTCGAGGACATCCTCACGATCAACTTCGGGCCGAACCACCCGTCGACGCACGGCGTGCTCCGGCTCATCGTCGACCTCGACGGGGAGCGCGTCGCGGGGATCCGCGCCGTGATCGGCTACCTCCACACCGGCTTCGAGAAGAACATGGAGGCCAAGACGTACTGGAAGGGGATCACCTACCCCGAGCGGATCGACTACCTCTCCTTCCAGGCGAACGAGCTCGTCTTCGTCCTCGCGATCGAGAAGCTCCTCGGCCTCGAGACGCCCGAGAAGGCGACGTGGATGCGCATGTGCCTCGCCGAGCTCAACCGGATCCACTCCCACCTCGTCTGGCTCGGCACGTCGGCTCTCGAGATCGGCGCGATCTCGATGTTCTGGTACGCGTTCCGCGAGCGGGACATGGTGCTCGACCTCTTCGAGATGGTCACGGGCGTTCGCATGCACACCCGCTACTTCCAGGTCGGCGGGCTCGCGGAGGACATCCCCGAGGGCTTCTACGCCCAGACCCGCGCGCTCGCGCGGCACATGCCGCATGCCGTCGACGACTACGAGGGGCTGCTCGACCGCAACAAGATCTGGCTCGAGCGCACGAAGGGGATCGGCCTCCTCTCCGCGGAGGACGCCCTCGCGCTCGCACAGTCGGGCCCGATGCTGCGCGCCTCCGGGGTCGACTGGGACCTCCGCAAGGCGGCGCCCTACCTCGCGTACGACGAGGTCGACTTCGACGTGCCCGTCTACCCGAACGGCGACGTCTACGACCGCTACAAGGTGCACATGGACGAGATGCGCACCTCGGCGCGCATCGTCGCCCAGTGCGTCACGCGTCTCGAGGAGATGCGCGGCGAGCCGTGGATCGCCGACGACCGCAAGGTCGTCCTGCCGCCGCGCGAGGAGCTCCACACCTCGATGGAGTCCCTGATCCACCACTTCAAGATCGTCACCGAGGGCTACCTCGTCCCCGAGGGCGAGGCGTACGTCGCGATCGAGTCGGCCCGCGGCGAGTGCGGGTGCTACCTCGTCTCCGACGGCGGCGCGAAGCCCTGGCGCGTCAAGTTCCGGGCGCCGAGCTTCGCCGCGCTCCAGGCGACGGCCACGTGCGTGCGCGGCACGGCGATCGCCGACCTCGTCGCGGTCGCGGCCTCGCTCGACCCGGTCATGGGGGACGTCGACCGGTGAGCGCGACGTTCTACGACGAGGTGCAGCAGCTCCGCCGGCGCTACCCGAACCCGCTCTCGGCGGTGCTGCCCGCGCTCCAGCTCGCGCAGGAGCGGAACGGCGGATGGCTCTCCGAGGCGACGCTGCGCGAGGCGGCCGACGCGCTCGACCTCACCCCGGCGTACTGCCTGTCGATCGCGTCGTTCTACGACATGTTCCACACCGAGCCCGTCGGCACGCACCTCGTCGAGGTGTGCACGAACGTCTCGTGCGCGCTCTCGGGCGCGCAGGACGTCGTCGAGGCATTCGAGCGGTCGCTCGGGATCACGGTCGGCGAGACGACCGAGGACGGCTCCGTCACGCTGCGGACGGTCGAGTGCCTCGGCGGCTGCGGCTGGGCGACCGTCGTCGCGGTCGACAACCGCCACAAGCTCCACGTCCGCGCCCCCGACGTCGCCGGGATCGTCAAGGAGCTCGCCGAGTGAGCACCACGCCCGAGATCGTCTTCGCCGGCACCCAGGGTGGCGCGCTGACCGAGCTCGCAGACTACGAGGCCGTCGGCGGCCTGAGCGCGCTGCGCCGCGCGCTCGGGATGACGCCGGACGAGATCATCGCCGAGCTCAACGCCTCGAACCTCCGCGGCCGCGGCGGCGCCTTCTTCCCGACCGGGCGCAAGTGGAGCTTCGTCCCGAAGCCGGACCAGGTGCCGAAGCCGCACTACCTGGTCGTCAACGCCGACGAGTCGGAGCCCGGGACGTTCAAGGACCGGGAGATCATGCTCCGCGTCCCCCTCCGGTTCCTCGAGGGCTGCCTGATCGCGGCCCGGGCGATCGAGTCGACGCACGTGTTCGTCTACATCCGGGGCGAGTACGAGCGCGAGTACGAGATCCTCGTCGCCGCGCTCGAGCAGCTCCGGAAGGGCAAGCACCTCGGCGGCACGACGATCGTCGTCCACCGTGGCGCGGGCGCCTACATCTGCGGAGAGGAGACGGCGCTCCTCGAGTCGCTCGAGGGCAAGCGCGGCCAGCCGCGCACGAAGCCGCCGTTCCCCGCGATCGCCGGCCTCTATGCCTCGCCCACGGCGGTCAACAACGTCGAGTCGATCACGACGGTGCCCCCGATCATCGAGATGGGCGGCGCCGAGTACGCGAAGGTCGGGCCGGAGTCGTCGACCGGCACCCGCGTCTTCTCGCTCTCGGGCAACGTCGTCCGGCCGGGCAACTACGAGCTCCCGCACGGGTTCCCGCTCAAGGACCTGATCTACGAGGTCGGGGGCGGGATCGCGGACGGCCGGTCGCTGAAGGCGGTCATCCCCGGCGGCTCGTCGACCGCGATCCTCACCGCGTCGGAGATCGACGGGCTCACGCTCGACTACGACTCCCTCGCGCAGGCCGGGACGGCGATCGGCTCGGCGGCGGTCGTCGCGATCGACGACCGCTGCTGCATCGTCCAGCTCGGCGTCCGCATCTCGCAGTTCTACGAGCACGAGTCGTGCGGGAAGTGCACCCCGTGCCGCGTCGGGACGCGCTGGACGACGCAGATCCTGAAGAAGATCGAGGCGGGCGAGGGCTCGCACGCCGACCTCGACCTGCTCCTCGACGTCGGCGAGAAGGTGAACGGGACGTGCCTCTGCCCGCTCGGCGACACCGCGATGATCGCGATCGCGAGCTACGTCGCGAAGTTCCGCGAGGAGTTCCTCGCCCACGTCGAGGAGGGCGGCTGCCCGTTCCACGGCACCTCGTCGCTCGAGGGCATCGTCGCGCCCACGGACGTCCACGCGGCCCACCACGGCCCCGCCGCGATCGACCGCCCGCTCGAGGTGGTGGCATGACGGAGGTCGTGAAGGTCACGATCGACGATCGCGAGCTCGAGGTCCCGAAGGGGATGGGGCTCGTCGAGACGGCGGAGGCGGCGGGCATCGAGATCCCGGTCTTCTGCTACGAGCCGCGGCTCGGGCCGCCGGTCGGCGCGTGCCGCATGTGCCTGGTCGAGGTGGAAGGGCTGCCGAAGCTCCAGGCGGGCTGCACGCTCGTCGCCCAGGACGGGATGGTCGTCCGCACGGCGGCGACGTCCGAGCGCGCCGCCTCCGGCCAGCGCGGGACGCTCGAGTTCATCCTCGTCAACCACCCGCTCGACTGCCCCGTCTGCGACAAGGGCGGCGAGTGCCCGCTGCAGGACCTGACGTTCCGCTACGGGCCGGGCTCGACGCGGATGACGTTCCCGAAGATGACCTTCGACAAGCCGATCCCGGTCTCGCCGCTGATCGCGCTCGACCGCGAGCGCTGCATCCTCTGCTACCGCTGCACGCGCTTCTCGAGCGACGTCGCCGAGGACCACCAGCTGATCGCCCGCAACCGCGGCGCGCACTCGGAGATCACGACCTTCTCGGAGGACCCGTACCGCGCGCCCTTCTCGGGAAACGTGATCGAGCTCTGCCCGGTCGGCGCGCTGACCTCCACGCAGTACCGCTTCGAGGCGCGGCCCTGGGAGATCCAGGACGTGCCGACGGTCTGCGGCCTCTGCCCCGCCGGCTGCAACATCCGCGCGACGACGCGGGAGGGCGCGGTCAAGCGCGTGCAGTCGCGGAACCACCCGGAGGTCGACGGCGGCTGGCTCTGCGACAAGGGGCGCTTCGCGTTCCCTCACCTCCGCGCCGAGGACCGGATCCGCGAGCCGCTCGCGCGCGGCCCGCTGGGGCTGGCGCCGATCGCCTGGGACGCGGCGCTCGACCGGGCCGAGGAGCTCCTCCGGGGCGCCGGCGGCAGCGTCGTCACCGCCCTCTCCGGCTCGGAGACGACCGAGATCGCGTACGGCCTCGCCACGCTGCTGCGCCAGGGGGTGGGCGCGCACTCGGCCGTCCTCCCCGAGTCGACCTCCACTGCCCTCGACGCCTTCCGGGCGCCGCTCGCGACGATCGGCGACGCCGAGCTCGTGGTCGTCGTCGGCGACGACCAGGTCGTCGACCGCGCCCCCGTCGTCGACCTCTGGCTGCGCAAGGCGCGCCGGGACGGCGCGGAGATCGTCTCGATCGGCGCCCACGGCGACACGCCTGCGGTGCCGGGCGCGGCCGCCGACGCGCTCGCCGCGCTCGTCTCGTCCCGGAGCGCGCTCGGCCAGCGGCTGCGCGCATCCGAGCGGGCCGTACTGATCTGGTCGGGCCCGGGCGGCGGCGGCGGCGCCCGCCTCGCCGAGGCAGCCCACGCGCTCGGCTTCGAGTCCAAGCCCGACTGCGCCGCGTTCCACCTCCCCGCCACGCCGAACGCGCGGGGGGTGGCCGACGCGTGGGCCTGCGCCGCGGACGAGGACGACGTCGCGCACGAGTCGATCGGGCTGCTCGTCGTCTCCGGCGACGAGGCGGCCTCGGACCCCGCCGTCCGCGACCTCGCCGAGCGCGCCGACGCCGTGATCGCGATCACGATGTTCCACTCGCTCGCCGTCGGCTGGGCCGACCTGGTGCTCCCGGGGACGGCCGCGCTCGAGCGCGAGGGCACGACGATGAACCTCGAGGGGCGCGTCCAGCGGCTCCGCCGGGCGGTGACCCCGCCGGTCCCGGACGAGCTCGCCTGGCTCGCCCGCCTCGCCGAGCGGTTCGGCGTCGACCTGTCGCCGCATGCGTCGGTCGTCTTCGACGACCTCGCCGATCACATCTACCGCGGCCTCGACCTCGGGGCCCTCGGCGAGCGAGCGCCGCTGCCGCCGCGGACGCCGTACGCGGCCCCGGAGCCGGGGACGACGCCGAGCCCCGCGCAGCCGCCCGCGGCCGAAGGCGAGCACTTCGTCGGGACGCTCCGGCTGCTGCGCTACCGGCCGCTCTTCTCGGGGCCGCAGGTCGAGCGCGTCGCCGAGCTCCAGTTCCAGCGGCCGGACGGCGAGGTCACGCTGTCGGCGCCCGACGCCGACCGGCGCGGGATCGCGACCGGCGACACGGTGTCGCTCCGCTCGAACGGCACGACCGTCGAGCTGCGTGCCCGCGTCGACCGCAAGCTCGTCGAAGGCGTCGCCAGGGTTGCCGAGGAGCACGCCACCGACCTCCACCTCGACGTCGAGGTCGTGAAGGCGTGACGGGCCTTCTCGCAGCGGGCGCGAACGGCGAGACCTGGTGGATCTCGCTGATCAAGTCGGTGATCGTGATCAACCTCGTGCTCTTCGGCTTCGCGTACCTGACGCTGATCGAGCGGAAGGTGATGGGCCGCATGCAGCTCCGCTACGGGCCGAACCGCGCCGGCCCGTACGGCCTCATGCAGCCGATCGCCGACCTCGTGAAGCTCATCCGCAAGGAGAGCTTCTTCCCGGCCGCAGCGGTCGACAGCCTCTACATCATCGCCCCGTTCCTCGCGGCCTTCACGGCGCTGACGACGTTCTCGGTGATCCCGTGGGGGCCCGGCTGGGTGATCGGCGGCTACCAGGTGAACGGCTACGTCGCCGACCTGCCGATCGCGCTGATCCTGATCTTCGCGATCGGCTCGCTCGGGATCTACGGGTTCATCATCGGCGGCTGGGCCTCCGACTCGAAGTTCGCCCTCCTCGGCTCGATGCGCACGTGCGCGCAGCTCGTCTCGTACGAGGTCGCGCTCGCCCTCTCGGTGCTGGGCGTCGTGCTGATGGCCGGCTCGCTCTCGCTCGTCGACATCGTCGCCGCCCAGGAGTCCGAGGTCTGGTACGTCATCCCGCAGATCGTCGGCTTCCTCGTCTTCATCCTCGCGGGGACCGCGGAGACCGCGCGCGCGCCGTTCGACCTGCCCGAGGCCGAGCAGGAGCTCGTCGCCGGCTACCACACCGAGTACGGCGGCATGCGGTTCGGGCTCTACTCGATGTCGGAGTACATCAACCTGATCACGCTCTCGGGGCTCGCCGTGACGCTCTTCCTCGGCGGCTGGCACGGCCCGTGGCTCCCGGGGCCGGTCTGGTTCGTGCTCAAGGTCTTCGTGCTGCTCTTCGTCTTCATCTGGATGCGCACGACGCTGCCGCGGCTCCGCTACGACCAGCTGATGCGCTTCGGCTGGAAGGTGCTGCTGCCCGTCGCCACCGTCAACGCGGTCATCACCGCCCTCCTCGTCGTGTGGATCTAGGCTGGCGCGCTGAGATGCAGCCGTTCGGGACACTCAAGGGCTTCGGCGTCACCTTCAAGCACATCTTCAAGAAGCCGATCACGCAGCAGTACCCGGAGTACAAGCGCCCGGTCTACCCGCGCTTCCGGGGCCGCCACCGCCTCCACCTGCACGCCAACGGGCTGGAGAAGTGCGTCGGCTGCTCGCTCTGCGCGGCCGCGTGCCCGTCGGACTGCATCCGCGTCGTCGCGGCGGAGAACACCCCCGAGAACCGCGTCTCGGCGGGCGAGCGCTACGCGCGCATCTACGAGATCAACCTCTCGCGCTGCATCTTCTGCGGCTACTGCGAGCTGGCGTGCCCGTTCGACGCGATCACCCTCGGGAACGAGTTCGAGCTCTCCGAGTACTCGCGCGACGACCTGATCTACACGAAGGACATGCTCCTCGCGGAGCCGATCAAGCGGATCCCGGTGCAGGACCCCGACCTCTATGACACGCCGATCCCCGCGTACAAGCGCGACTCCTAGGCGATGGAGAACTTCCTCGTCTGGGTGATCTGGCTCGTCGCCGCCGGCGCGTGCCTCGTGACCGGCCTGCGCGTCGTGACCGCCTCGAACCCGTTCTCGTCGGCACTCTCGCTGATCGGGAACCTCGCCTCGCTCGCGGTGCTCTACCTGCTGGCGTCGGGCGAGTTCGTCGCCGCGGCGCAGGTGCTCGTCTACGCGGGCGCGGTGATGGTCATGTTCCTCTTCGTCATCGCGTACCTCGGCGGCCGCGCCGACGCGCCGTGGGCCGGCGGGACCCGCACGATCCAGATCGCGTCGGTCGTGACTGCTGCCGCGCTCCTCGCGGTGACGCTCGTGGCCCTGATGCTCGACGCGGGCGGGCGGCTCTCGGACGAGGCCGACGTCGACCGCGCCTTCGGCTCCCCCGCCGAGATGGGCCGGTACTTCCTCACCGACCAGCTGCTCGCGTTCGAGATCACCTCGATCGTGCTGCTCGTCGCCGCGGTCGGCGGGGTCGTGCTCGGGATGCGGTCGGAGGCGGAGGCGCTCGCCGACGCCGAGGAGACCGCGTGAGCGGCCCCGGGATCCCCTGGTACCTCGCGATCTCCGCGATGCTCTTCTCGATCGGCGTCGCCGGCGTGCTGCTCCGCCGGAGCCCGCTGATCGTCCTGCTCTCGCTCGAGATCATGCTCAACGCGTCGAACCTGGCCTTCGTCGGTTTCTCGCGCCTCTTCGGCGAGATGGACGGCCAGGTGTTCGCGCTCGCCGTGATGGCCGTCGCGGCCGCGGAGGTCTGCGTCGGCCTCGGGCTGATCGTCGCGATGGCGCGCCGGAACCTCGCCCTCGACGTCGACAGCTTCACGGAGCTGCGCGGATGATCACCGGCGCCTGGGTCTGCCTGCTCGCGCCGCTGGCCGGCTTCCTCGCGATCCTCCTCGCGGGGACGCGGATCACCCGCCGGCAGGCCGGGATCGTCTCGACCGCGTCCGTCTTCGTCGGCTTCGCCGGCGCGCTCGTGGCGTTCCTCGACGCCTGGAGCCGCGACCCCGACGACCGCACCGAGCTGACGACCGCCTGGACCTGGCTCAAGGCAGGCGAGTTCGAGGTGGGCCTCCAGCTGCTGGTCGACCCCCTCTCCCTCGTGATGATGCTGATCGTCACCGGGGTCGGCGGCCTGATCGTCCTCTACTCCAACGGCTACATGGCCGGGGAGGACGAGGAGCGCCGCTACTTCGCCTACATGGCGTTCTTCGTCTTCTCGATGCTCATGCTCGTGATGGGCGGCAACCTCCTGCTGCTGCTCGTCGGCTGGGGCCTCGTCGGGCTCGCCTCCTACCTCCTGATCGGCTACTACCACGACCGCACGTCCGCGGTGGCGGCCGCGAAGAAGGCCTTCGTGATCAACGCGCTCGGCGACGCGATCATGGCGCTCGGCTTCTTCCTCCTGGTCGCGAAGCTCGGGAGCCTCGACTTCGGCGTCGTCTTCGACGCCGCGGAGTCGGGAGAGCTCTCCGACACCGTGGTGACGCTCGCCGCGCTCGCCCTCCTCGGCGGCGCCGTCGCCAAGTCCGCCCAGATCCCGTTCCACACGTGGCTCCCGGACGCGATGGAGGGCCCGACCCCGGTCTCCGCGCTGATCCACGCCGCGACGATGGTGACCGCAGGCGTCTACCTCATCTGCCGCACGCACCCGGTCTTCGAGGCGGCGCCCGACGTGCAGCACCTCGCCGCGATCATCGGGATGGTGACGCTCCTCGTCGCGGGCGTCGTCGCGCTCGTCCAGTGGGACATCAAGCGCGTGATCGCGTACTCGACGATGAGCCAGATCGGCTACATGTTCGTGGGCGCGGGGGTCGGGGCCTACGGGTTCGCGATGTTCCACCTCTTCACGCACGCGTTCTTCAAGGCGCTGCTCTTCCTCGCCGCGGGCATGGTGATCCACCACCTCCACGGCGAGCAGGACATCCGGAAGATGGGCGGCCTCAAGAGCTCGATGCCGTTCACCCACGCGACCTTCCTCGTCGGCACGCTCGCGCTGATCGGGATCCCGCCGCTCTCGGGGTTCTGGTCGAAGGACGCCATCGTCTCCTCGGCCGGCGCGATGGGCGGCGTCCTCGGCTGGACGCTCTACGTCGGCTGCCTCGTCGGCGCGCTGCTCACGGGGCTCTACGCGATGCGCCTCTACTTCTACGTCTTCCGCGGTGAGCCCGCGGCGGGCGCGGCGCCCGCCGCGGCCGAGCACGGGCACCACGGCGAAGGCCCGCAGTCGATGAAGATCCCGGTCGCCGTCCTCGCGGTCGGCTCGGCGATCGCCGGGCTCCTCCAGATCCCCGGCGTCTGGGAGCCCTTCGACACGTGGATCGACCCCGTCGCCGAGCCGCTCGTGCATCCCTCCGTCGCGGAGGACTACCTGACGAGCCTCTTCGCGGTGACGCTCGGCACGATCGGCATCTACCTCGCCTGGCGGGCGTTCACCGCGGGCCGCGAGCTCGTCCGCGCGGGCGGTGTCCGCACCGCGCTCGAGCACAAGCTCTGGTTCGACGAGCTCTACGACGCCGTCTTCTCGCGGCCGGCGCAGGCGATCGCCGTCGGGCTGCGCGACCGCTTCGAGGGCCCCGTCGTCCAGGGCGGCCTCGACGAGGTGGCGGAGGGGACGCTGCGCGGCGCCGCCGCCACGTCCGCGGCGCAGAGCGGCCTCCTGCGGACCTACGCCCTCGCGATCACGATCTCGGTCGCCGTCCTCGCCCTCGTCTTCCTGGTCGTGCGCTGATGCTGACCACCCTGCTCATCGTCGTCCCGCTCGCCGGCGCGCTGCTCGTCTGGATCGCGCCGGTCTCCCGCGACTCCACCGCGGGCCTCGCGCTCCTCGTCGCGCTCGCCGAGGTCGGCCTCTGGCTCGGGAGCACGCGGAACTTCGACTTCGGGAGCGACGTGCAGCAGTACTCCGCGAGCCAGGAGTGGTTCGAGGAGCTCGGGATCTCGTACGCCGTCGGTCTCTACGGCTTCCAGTTCTGGCTCGTCGGCCTGACCGTGGTCGTCGGGGCGTGCGCGATCGGCTACGGCGCCTGGGCCAACCGCGATCGCGCCCGTGCCTACTTCGGCCTGATGCTCTTCCTCGTCGGCTCGCTCGTCGGCGTCTTCGCGTCGCAGGACCTCGTCCTCTTCTACGTCTTCTTCGAGGCGATGCTGATCCCGATCTACGTGCTCGTGGGGGTCTGGGGCGGGCCGGGCCGGGTGAAGGCGACCGTCACCTTCGTCCTCTACACGATGGCCGGCTCGCTGCTGATGCTCGCCTCGATCATCGCGTTCGGCATCTCGCAGGGCACCTTCCTGCTCTCGGAGATCGGGACGAGCTCGAACGACCTGATCTTCCTCGGGTTCATGGCCGCCTTCGCCGTCAAGGCGCCGCTCCTGCCCTTCCACGGCTGGCTGCGCTCCGCGTACACGGAGGCGCCGCCCGAGGTGGCCGCGCTCCTCTCCGGCGTCGTCTCGAAGGCGGCGGTCTTCGGCCTCGTCTGGATCGTGCTCCCGCACTTCCCCGAGCCCGTCGACAACTTCCGCGGGCTCGTCCTCGTGCTCGCCGCTGCGACGCTCGTCTACGGCTCCGTGCTCGCCTTCCGCCAGCCCGACATCCGCGGGGTCGTCGCCTACTCCTCGATGGGCCAGATGGGGCTGATCGTGCTCGGGATCTTCGCGGTCAACGACCTCGGGCTCGACGGCGCCGTCCTGCACTCCGTCAACCACGGGCTCGTCTCCGCCGGGCTCTTCCTGCTCGCGGGGATGATCGAGACCCGCACGGGGACGGGGGCCTTCTCGCAGCTCGGCGGTCTCGCGAAGGGACGACCGATCCTCGCCACGCTCGTGCTCGTGCTCGGGATGTACACGCTCGCGGTGCCGGGCTCGTCGAACTTCGCCGGCGAGTTCGCGATCCTGGCGGGGGTCTTCCAGCACGGCTGGGGGTACGCGGCGGTCGGAGCCGCGGCGATCGTGCTCGCGGCGCTCTACGCCCTCCGGCTCATCTCCGCGATCCTCCACGAGCGGCGCGGCGCGTCCGTGCGCGAGGAGCCGGACGACCTCGTCAGCGCCGAGCTCATGCTCGTCGTGCCGCTCGTCGCGATCCTCGCCGTCCTCTCGGCCTGGCCGGCGGCGATCAGCGAGCGCTCGTTCCCGGCGGATGCGCCCTCCGCGTTCATCGGCTCCCAGTCGGGCGAGGGGCTGCTGCCGTGATCCCGACCCCGAAGGTCGACTGGCTCGCGCTCTCGCCGACGCTGGCGCTGCTGGGCGTCGCCGCGGTGACGCTCCTCGGGGCGGTGCTCGTCCCGCGCGCCCGCGTGCGCGTGTTCTCGGTCGCCGTCTCGCTCGTCGGGTTCGCGACGAGCGCCGTCTTCGCCGCGATCGTCTTCGACCGCTCCGCGCAGCCCGAGTCGCTCATCGCCGAGTCGATGACGCGCGACCGGCTCGGCGCCTTCGCCGCGCTCCTCATCGCGCTCGTCGGGCTCGCGGTCGTGCTCCTCTCGGCCGGGGACGGCCGGCGCGGGCACGTCGGCGAGTACTACGCGCTGCTCGCAACCGCCTCGGCCGGGATGGTCTTCTTCGTCACCGCCGCGAACCTGATGACCCTCTTCCTCGCGCTCGAGTGGTTCTCGATCTCGCTCTACATCCTCTGCGCGCTCGACACGCACCGGCGCGAGTCGCTCGAGTCCGGGCTCAAGTACCTCATCGTCGGGAGCTTCGGGTCGGGGATCCTGCTCTTCGGCTGCGCCCTCGTCTACGGCGCGACCGGCGAGCTCGGGTTCTCGGCGATCCAGGAGGCGACCGGCGCGGACGACCCGCTCTTCGTCACCGGGATGGCGATGATCCTCGCCGGGCTCGCGTTCAAGGTCTCGGCCGCGCCCTTCCACATGTGGACGCCCGACGTGTACCAGGGCGCCCCGACGAGCGTCACCGCGTTCATGGCGGGCGCGACGAAGATCGCCGGGCTCGTCGTCATGCTGCGGATCCTCGTCACGGCGTTCCCGGAGCAGAGCGAGATCTGGACGACCGCCGTCGCGGTGCTCGCGGTGGCGTCGCTCGCGATCGGCAACTTCGCGGCGATCGCCCAGCGCGACGTGAAGCGCATGCTCGCGTACTCCTCCGTCTCGCACGCCGGCTTCCTGCTGATCGCGATCGTCGCGAACAGCGAGGAGGGCGCGACCGCGCTCCTCTACTACCTCGTCCCGTACGCGGCCGCGACGGTCGGGCTCTTCGCCGTCGTCGCCTCACGCGAGCGCGAGCTGCAGCGCCCGGTCTCGCTCGCCGCGCTCGAGGGGCTCGGCTGGGAGCGGCCGTTCCTCGGCGTCTCGATGTGGGCCTTCGTGCTGAGCATGGCCGGGTTCCCCCTCACCGGCGGCTTCCTCGGCAAGCTCTTCGTCTTCTCGGCCGCGTACGAGGCCGGCTGGTGGTGGCTCGTCGTCATCGGGGTCGTCGCGACCGCGCTGAGCCTCGCCTACTACCTCGCAATCGTGCGAGCGCTGTACATGCGCCAGAGCCAGGTGACCGGCACGGTCGTCGCGGCCGGCGGGTCGCCCCCGCGCGACTGGCTCCTCAACACCGGCGTCACGCTCGCGCTCGTCGTCACGATCGGCTCCTTCTTCGCCGTCCAGCCGATCGTCGACCTCGCCAGCGACGCCGCCGCCTCCCTGCCGTTCTAGCCCCTGGAGGGCCATCAGGCCCCGTTCGCGACCCAGCGCATCGGGTCGCCGGGCGCGAGGTCGCGGCTGCCGGCGCTGTAGAGGGCGCCGAGCGCCAGCGTCCGCCGGTGCGCCGCGAACGTGAGCACGTGGGCGAGCATGCCGCCGTACGTGAACACCTCGGGCGGGTCGCACGTGCCGTCGACGAAGGTCTCGTCGAGGCGGCGCTCGGCGATCACCTCGCGGGCGTGGCCGAGAAAGGCCGGGCCGGCCGTGTCGAGCCGACGACGGATCGACGTCAGGCTCTCACCCCGCTCGACGTCGAAGTCGTACGCGCGCTGCTCGACCGCGGCGGTCCACATGTCGAGCTGCCCCACGAGCCGTGAGAGGAGCGAGCGGAGCGTGACGTCGTCGTCGAGCCCCTCGACCGAGAGCTCGATCGGCGCGTCCAGCACCGCCTCGTCGACCCGCTCCGCGCGCGCGACGATCTCGCCCGTCAACCACACGTGGTGCTCGAGCAGCCTCGTCGTCAGATCCATGGAGCTCACCTCGTCTCGTGCGGGCAGCCGGAGGCCGCCGGGTGGATGGAAGTGCACGCCGTTCGGGGCGTCGAGCCGGATGCGGCCCGGCGCCGCGCGCCACTCGGACGGGCCGGCCCCGTAGGCGCGACGGAAGGCGCGCGTGAACGCCTCGTTGGACGAGTAGCCGGCCTCGAGCGCGATCTCGAGGACGCCGTCGCCCGTCGTCACGAGCCGGAACGCAGCCCGCTCGAGCAGGATCCTGCGCCGGAGGCGTGCGGGCGTCTCCCCGCCGACGGCCTTCACGACGCGGTCGAAGTGGAAGCGCGAGAGGTGTGCGCGCGCGGCGAGGTCGTCGCCCCGCGCCGCCCGCTCGTCCAGGCTGCCCGAGAGGACGTCGAGGAACGTCGCGAAGGTGTCGGCTGCGGTGCTCACGGCCCCAACCCTGCCCGCCGGGCCCGCGCGGCGCTTGATCGGTCTTGCGGTCGTCGACTTCTCCCCGGCGACGGTGCATCGGACCGGTTACGAGGTGGTCTCTGGGGATGGCCCCGAGACGGTCCCGAGTAGTAGGCTCGCGCGCGTGCCGACGACGCTGACCTGGCTCGGCCACGCCACCTTCCGGCTCGACACGGAGGCCGGGAGCCGCGTCTACGTGGATCCGTTCCTCACCGGGAACCCGTCGTGCCCGGACGCCGAGCGCGACCCCGAGCGGTGTGACCTGGTCGTCCTGACCCACGGCCACGGCGACCACGTCGGGGACACCGTCGCCCTCGCGGCGCGGTTCGACTGCCCGGTCGTCGCCCCGGTCGAGCTGCGCGGCTGGCTTGTCGGGAAAGGGCTCAGCGACGACCCCGCCCAGGCGGCGAACAAGGGCGGCACGGTCGAGTTCGCCGGCGTCCGGATCACGCTGACCGACGCCAACCACTCCTCGAGCGGGGAGGGCAACGTCTATCTCGGCGAGCCGTGCGGCCTCGTGCTCCGGCCGGAGGGAGGCCCGACGATCTACGTCGCCGGCGACACGAACGTCTTCGGCGACATGGCGCTGATCAACCGCCTCTACGAGCCGGACGTCGCGGTGCTCCCGATCGGCGACCACTACACCATGGGCCCGCACGAGGCGGCCGTGGCCGCCGAGCTCGTCGGCGCCCCGCGCGTCGTCCCGTCGCACTACGGCACGTTCCCGTTGCTCACGGGCACCCCGGACGCCTTGCGGCCCCTGCTCCCGGACGGGATCGAGCTGCTCGTGCCCGCGCCGGGCGAGACGGTGGAGCTGTGAGAGAGCGCTGGTTCGGCGCGACCGGGAGGCGCGTGCCGGCGATCGCACTGGAGGGGACGGTCGACGTGGCCGACGCGCTCGTGGTCGACTCGCTCGAGGACCTCGAGGAGCTGCGCGTCGCGCACGCGCTCGGGCAGCCGGTCGTCACGCGCGCCGGGGACGCCGACGCGGTCGCGCGCGCCCTCGCGCGGCCCGAGATCTCGTGCGTCCTCGTCCAGGATCCGACGCTGCTCGAGCTCGATCTCCCCGAGCTCACGTATGGCTGACCCGGTCGCGACGTACTCCATCTGCGCGTGCGACCTCGCCGCAGGGCACTGGGGCGTCGCCACCCAGTCGAAGTTCCTCGCCGTGGGGAGCGTGGTGCCGTGGGCCGCGCCGCACGTCGGCGCCATCGCGACCCAGTCGTACGCGAACCCGCGCTACGGCCCGGACGGGCTCGCCCTGCTCGGGGAGGGGCTGTCGGCCGAGGAGGTCGTGGCGCGCCTGACCGGCGCGGACGACGAGCGGGCGCTCCGGCAGCTCGGCGTCGTCGACGGCCAGGGGCGCGCGGCGTCGTTCACCGGCGCGGACTGCCATGCCTGGGCGGGCGGCCGCACGGGCGACGGCTACGCGGCGCAGGGAAACATCCTCGTCTCGGGCGCGACCGTCGACGCGCTTGCGGCGACCTTCGAGGCGACGACGGGGGCGCCGCTCGCGGAGCGGCTGCTCGACTGCCTCGACGCCGCCGAGGCCGCGGGCGGCGACAGCCGCGGGCGACAGTCGGCGGCGCTCCTCGTCGTCGAGCGCGACGGCGGCTACGCGGGGCTCTCGGACACGTTGGTCGACCTCCGCGTCGACGACCACGCAGACCCGCTGGGGGAGCTCCGCCGGCTCCACCGGCTGCACGACGCGCTGTTCGGCCGCACGCCGCGCGACCGCTGGCTGACCGTCGACGACGCGCTGCGGACGGAGCTGCGCGAGCGGCTCGCCAGGGCGGGCCACGACTCCCTCGCGTCGTGGGCAGGAGTCGAGAACCTCGAGGAGCGGGTAGACGGAGAGGAGGCGATCGACCCGGTCGTCCTCGAACGACTACGGGAGGCGACATGAGCGACGCGGTACCGGGTCGTCGCGCTCGGCGACCTCGGAACGACGATCGTCCAGACCCAGTCCCACTGGCACACCATCCGCTCGACGCTCGGCGTCGAGTCGTTCGGGATCAACGCGTGGACGGCGACCGAGGACGGCCAGCGGATCATCGGTGAGCACGACGAGGCCGAGGAGGGCGCGACGGGCCACGAGGAGCTCTACCTGGTGCTCGACGGCGCCGCCACGTTCACGCTCGACGGCGAGGAGGTCGAAGCGCCGAAGGGCACGATCGTCCACGTGCCGGATCCCGCGGTGAAGCGCGGCGCGACGGGCGCGAAGGGGACGACGATCCTCGCGATCGGCGCGAAGCCCGGCGAGGCCTTCACGCCGTCGGGCTGGGAGCGCTCGGCCGAGGCGCTGCAGTTCTGGCCGGCGGAGGACTGGGACGGGGCGGTCGAGGTGCTCGAGCGGCACCTCTCCGAGACACCGGACAACGGCGCCACGCACTACAACCTCGCCTGCGCCCATGCGCGGGCGGGCCGGTCCGACGTGGCGCTCGACCACCTCACCCGGGCAGTCGAGCTCGAGGATCGCTTCGCCGAGTACGCCGTCGCGGACGACGACCTGGTCTCGCTCCGCGAGGATCCGCGCTTTCCGCAGGCCACCGGGAGGAGCTGAGATGGGCGAGACCGTGAAGTACACCCTCGACGAGAGCCGCCTGCCGGACGCCTGGTACAACCTCGCGTCCGACCTCCCGGAGCCGCTCGCGCCGGTCCTGCACCCGGGCACGGGCCAGCCGATCGGGCCCGACGACCTGGCGCCGCTCTTCCCGATGGAGGTGATCCTCCAGGAGGTCTCGACGGAGCAGCGGATCCCGATTCCCGAGGAGGTACGGGACGTCTACCGCCAGTGGCGGCCGACGCCGCTGTACCGCGCCCGCCGGCTCGAGCGCGAGCTCGACACCCCCGCGCGCATCTTCTACAAGTACGAGGGCGTCTCACCGACGGGGAGCCACAAGCCGAACACGGCGGTCGCGCAGGCGTTCTACAACGCGCGCGAGGGCGTCAAGCGGATCGCGACCGAGACCGGCGCCGGGCAGTGGGGCTCGTCGCTGGCGTTCGCCGGCGCGCTCTTCGGGCTCGAGATCGACGTCTACATGGTGCGGGTCTCGTACGACCAGAAGCCGTATCGCCGCGCCCTCATGGAGGCGTTCGGGGCGCGCTGCGTGCCGAGCCCGTCGGAGGAGACGGCCTCGGGTCGCGCCGTCCTCGCCGAGCACCCGGACTCGACCGGCAGCCTCGGGATCGCGATCTCCGAGGCGGTCGAGCAGGCCGCGCAGCGCGACGACACGAAGTACGCGCTCGGCTCGGTGCTCAACCACGTCCTCCTCCACCAGACCGTGATCGGCGAGGAGGCGATCGCGCAGATGGACCTCGCCGAGGCGTACCCCGACGTCCTCGTCGGCTGCACGGGGGGAGGGTCGAACTTCTCGGGGCTCGTCTTCCCGTTCCTCGGCCAGATGCTCCGCGGCGGCGCCGACCTGCGCGTGATCGCGGTCGAGCCCGCGGCGTGCCCGACCCTCACGCGGGGCGAGTTCGCCTACGACTTCGGCGACACCGGGCACCTGACGCCGCTCGTGAAGATGCACACCCTGGGCTCGACGTTCGTTCCGCCCGGCTTCCACGCGGGCGGCCTCCGCTACCACGGGATGGCGCCGCTCGTGAGCCACCTGCACGACCTCGGGCTGATCGAGGCGCGCGCCTACCACCAGACCGCGGTCTTCGAGGCGGGCGTCCGCTTCGCGCGCGCCGAGGGCATCCTGCCCGCCCCCGAGGCGAACCATGCCGTGCGTGCGGTGATCGACGAGGCCGTCCGGTGCCGCGAGGAGGGGTCGACGGAGACGATCCTCTTCAATCTCTGCGGGCACGGTCACTTCGACATGCAGGCCTACATCGACCACTTCGCAGGGCGCCTCGAGGACCTCGAGTACGACGAGGGCGAGCTCGCGCTGGCTCTCGCCGGTCTGCCCGCCGTTCGCGGGCTGAGGTCAGCGGTCGCCGGGGAGGCGGAAGCCTTCCGCGAGCTCGCGGAAGGCCGGCACGGGGTCGTGCTCCGGCCGAGCGGCGAGGACGACAGCTCCATGCTCAGGCCCGGCGAGCGCGCCGACGAGCAGCTCGACGCCGACCGCCAGCGCGAATGCCTTGTGCGCGAGCGCCCCGCCGAAGGGCACGAGCTCCTCCGGCCGCGCACGGCCCGCAAGGACGTCGCCGTGGGTGACGGCCCCCATCGACACGTCCGCGACGAGGGGCCGCCCGTCCGAGGCGGGGACGGCGACCGCGATCGGGTTCGTCCCGGTCAGCGGCGGCCCGCCGGCCGGGTGCGGGAGGCGCCGCGGCGACGTCGCCGTGACGACCGCCACCAGCCCCGCCTCGGCGATCCGGCGCGCCCAGCCTCCGAGCATCCCAGTCGGGAAGCACGACGCGCAGACGACGAGCCGCACGTGCTCCGGCGGGTCTCGCTCCAGGCCGGAGCAGACGGCGTCGAGCGTCAGATAGCCGAGGCTGCGGCCGCCGTCCCAGCGCTCGAAGCCTTCGCCCCGCTCGAGACGCACGGGCGCACCACACGGGTCCCGCTCGCCGTCGAGCAGACCTTCGAGCCAGGGGACGCGGGCGAGGCCGTGGCCCTGCTTGCCGGCCGCGTCCGCCGCGACGAGGTGTGCGACCACGACCGCTGCGTCGGCCTCCGAGAGCCCCGCCGCGACCAGCCGGGCGAGCGCCTCGTCGCCGGTCAGAGGGACACCCGCCCGGGGGTTTCGACCACGCGCACCCGGGGTAGCCTTACACGATCCTCACAGGACCCTGTGAGGATTTGACTGGATGGCCGCGCCTCCCCCCGGCGCGGGCGTGCAGGACGGCACAGAGCCCACCGCCGCTGGGCGTGTCGTCACCGGTGGGGGAGCCTCCGGGTTCCCCCACCGCCTTTCTCTGGACGAGGTCAGAGAACCGTCAGGGCCTTGCGGATGCCGCCCGGCCGCCGGGCCTGCACCGTCTCGGCGAGGCTCCGGATCGCAATGCTCGCCTCGGCGTCGGGCGCCGCCTCGAGCACCGGGCAGCCCGCGTCGGACGCCTCGCGCAGGGCCGGGTCGAACGGGATCCGGGCGAGCACGGGCGCCTCGATCTCCGCCGCGAGCGCGTCGCCGCCGCCGCTCCCGAAGAGCTCCTGGCCGGTGCCGACGAGCCACGACATGTTCTCGACGACGCCCAGGACGCGCATGCCCGTCTTCTGCGCCATCACCGCCGCCCGCACGGCGACCAGCTGCGCGGCGGGCTGGGGCGTCGTGACGACGATCGCCTCCGCGCGCGGGAGGAGCTGGCCGATCGAGATCGCGACGTCCCCGGTTCCCGGCGGCATGTCGACGACGAGCGTGTCGATCTCGCCCCAGTGGACGTCGGAGAGGAACTGCTCCAGCGCCTTGTGGAGCATCGGCCCTCGCCACATGATCGGCCCGTTGTCCTCGGCAAACAGGCCGATCGACATCACCTTCAGCTCGCCGCGCACGGGCGGCACGATCAGGGAGTCGACGACGATCGGCCGCTGGTCGATGCCGAGGACGTGCGGGATCGAGTAGCCGTACACGTCTGCGTCGAGGACGCCGACCCGCTCGCCCCGCTCCGCGAGCGCGGCCGCGAGGTTCGCGGTCAGCGTCGACTTGCCGACGCCTCCCTTGCCCGACGCGACGGCGACGACGCGCGTCGCCGGGTCGAGCCGGATCTCGCGCTCGGGCCTGCCTCCGCGGAGGCGCGTCGCGAGCGCCGCCTTCTCCTCCGGTGTCATCACGTCGAAGCCCACCGCCGTCGACGTGACGCCGGCGACAGCGCCGACATGGAGCGCGACCTGGTCCTCGAAGCTCGACCGCAGCGGGCACCCGGCGACCGTCAGCGCGATCGTGACGGCGACGGCCCCGTCCGACTCGACGACGACGTCGCGCACCATGTCGAGCTCCGTCACCGGGCGCTTCAGCTCCGGATCGATCACCTGCTCGAGAGCACGGAGGACGGCGTCGCGGTCGGGCGTCATCGAGGCCAGCGTAGCCCTCAGGCTCGGGCGAGCGCCGCCGCGACGCGCTCGCACAGCTCCGGCGTGGCGGCCGCCACGATCCGCGACCGCCCGTCGAGGTCGAGCGGCGCAGCCCCGAACGGGGGAGCCTCGAAGAGCTCGATCGCGAGACCTCGCTCGCGGACGAGGAGCTGGGCCGCCGCGATGTCGATCGACCGTGCGGGCTTGAGGCAGCAGACGGCGTCGACGCGCCCCGCCGCCAGGTGGCAGAGCGAGAGGGCGAGGGAGCCCATCACGCGCAGCCGGTCGGCGACGCCGCGCATCGCGGGCGCCGCGGACGCGATCGCGTCCGTCGTCGTCCCCTCGAGCGAGAGGATCTCGATCCGCTCCTTCGGGCCGGGCGCGTCGATGGCCGCGTCGTTCAGGAACGCGCCCCGGCCGCGGTCGCCGACCCACTCCTCGCGGGCGCCGAAGTCGTAGACGTAGCCGAAATGGACGTCGTCCATGGTCGGGCCGTCGGCGACCGCGACCGAGAGCGAGAAGAACGGGATCGCACGCTTCGCGTTGACGGAGCCGTCGATCGGGTCGACGACGACCCGCACGGCGCCGCCGGCGCCGAAGGCGCGGACGCCGAGCTCCTCCGAGACGAGCGTCAGATCGCGGCCGAGCGCCTCGAGCCGCCGGACGACGACGTCCTCGGCGGCAGCGTCGATCGCGGTCGTGTCGTCCCCGCCCTCGCCCGCGCGGAGCACGGGCTCGCGCTCGGCACGGGTCGGGAGGTCGGCGAGCACGGCGTCGAGGTCGGCGACGCACGCGCGGCAGAACTCGAGCCACTCGCTCACGCGTCGACCGGGTGGATCAGGAGCCCCGAGACGAGCTTCGGGAAGAAGTACGTCGTCTTCTGCGGCATCACCTCGCCGCTCCGCGCCCGCTCGAAGACGTCCTCGATGCGCGCCGGCCGGAGGAGGAGCGCGCAGTCGGCGTCGCCCGACTCGACCCTGCGGACGGCCTCGACGCGGTCGGGGGTGTACGAGATGCCGTCGTGCCCGAGCCGGTCGACGAGCTCGACGTCGAGCTCGCCCGGCGCGCCGTGCACGAGCCGGATCGACTCGGGGCGGACGAGGATTGCGGCGGAGCGCGCGTACGGCTCCTCGGCGAGCGCGGCGTGCGCCTCCTCGACGGTCGGGTACTCCTCGCCCGCCAGGTCGATGTCGGGCCGTCCCGCGAAGACCCGATGCGTCGGGAAGATCTCGAGCCCCGGGTCGCTCGTCGAGACGAGGACGACCATCATCCGGTCGGCGCCGTCACGGGCCGCGAACTCGACCGCGGTCTCGTAGCGGTGGTGGCCGTCCGCGATCAGGAGCTGGCTGCCCGCGAACGTGGCCGCGACGCCGTCCGCGTCGGGCACGCGCCAGAGCCGCGTGTCGTCGACCTCGAGATCGGGTGCGGTCTCCGGGAGGGCGAGCGGCGTCCCGTCGTAGAGCAGGAAGATGGGCTCGAGCTGCGCGCGTGTCTCCTGCAGCAGCCTGAGGCGCCCCTCCTTCGGACCAGCGTGCGTCCGCTCGTGCGGGAGCACCGTGCCCGTCGCATACGGCTCGACGCGGAGGGACGCGACGATGCCCGCGCGACGGCGCTCGACGCCGTCCGGGCCGACGTACGACTGCTCCAGCGCCCAGACCGCCGGCTCGTCGTCGCGGACGAGGACGCCCTCGTCGAGCCACTCGCGGTACCGGAGCGCCGGCGAGCCGCTCGTCCGTCTCGAGCGTCAGGTGGACGACGTTGTGCGGGTCGCGGGCACGGAGCTCCGCGAGCGCGTCGTCGTCGATCACGTCGTACGGCGGGGCGGTCTGCGAGGGCGACGGCCGGGCGTAGCGGACGGCGCGGAACGGGCGGACGTCGGCCACCGCTCGAGCCTACCCGACCCCTAGACTCGCTCCGTGACCACGATCGCGGAGCTCGCCGAGGACCGCACGGTCGACGGCGTCTTCGCGGTCGCCCGCAAGCGCCGGCTCTCGACGCGCGCCGGCAAGCCGTACCTCGCGGTCGAGCTCGTCGACCCCAGCGGCCGGATCGAGGGTCGCGTCTGGGAGGACGTCGAGCTGCTCGACCGTCGCTTCGTCGAGGGCGACGCCGTCCGCATCCTCGGGCGGGTCGAGCGCTTCGGCGGCCGGCTCCAGGTGCAGGTGCGCGCCGTCGAGGCAGCCGACGTCGACCCAGCGGCGCTGACGCCCGCGATGCGCCGGGACGCGGACGAGCTCGACGGGTTCCTCGACTTCCTGGCCGCGGAGATCGCGCATCCCGAGCTCGCCTCCGTCGTCTCGGGCGTGCTCGGCGCCACCGGGGTACGCGAGGGGATGCGGCTGCTGCCGGCCGCGGGCGCGGACGGGCACCACGGCTACGCGGGCGGCCTGCTCGAGCACACCGTCGGCGTCGCGACGCTCTGCCGCGAGACGGCGCAGCTCCACCCGAGGCTCCGTTCCGACCTGCTGCTCGGGGCGGCCCTGCTCCACGACGTCGGGCGTGTGCGCGAGCTCGAGCGAGGCCCCGCGTTCCGCCCGACGAAGGAGGGCGCGCTCCTCGGGCACGTCCAGCTCGGCGTCCGGCTCGTCGACGAGCACGCCGCGGCCGTCGAGCCGACGCTGCGTGCGGAGCTCCTCCACGCGATCGCCGCGCACCACGACCGCGGGGCCGCGCGTACGGCCGAGGCCGCGGTGCTCTACCACGCGAACCAGCTCGACGCGCAGGCGGCGACCCGCTCGGTCGGGGACGACTGACGCCCGCATGGGGTTCGCCGTCCTCGCCCTGCTCGGGGCTGCTTCGTGGGGGGTCGGCGACTTCTTCGGCGGCGTCGCCGCGCGCCGAGCCCACGTCCTCACCGTCCTCGTCGTCTCGCAGGCCGTCGGTCTCGCCGGGGCAGCGATCTGGGTGCTCGCGAGCGCGGACCCGCTCCCGGCCGCGGCCGACCTCCTGCCCGCGCTCGGGGCGGGCCTCTGCGGCGCCGTCGGGCTCGCCGCGCTGTACCGCGGGATGGCGGTCGGCGCCATGGGGATCGTCGCCCCGATCTCCGCGGCGAGCCCGGTCGTCCCACTGCTCGTCGACCTGGGCCGTGGCGTTCGGCCCGCCGCGTTGCAGTGGCTCGGCATCGCCGTCGTGCTGGGGGGGATCGTCCTCCTCGCACGCGAGCCGGGCGGGGCCGCGGGGTCGTCCCGGCTCGCGACGGGCGTCACGCTCGCGCTCGTCGCGGCCCTCGCGTTCGGCCTCTTCGTCGTGGGGCTCGACGCCGCGGCCGACGCAAGCGTCCCGTGGACGATCGTCGCCGTCCGGACCGCGTCGACGTCCTTCGCGCTGGTGCTCGCACTCGTGGCGCGGGCCACGCTGCGCCCCCCGGCCCGGCTCCTCCCGCTGATCGTGGCGGTGGGAGTCTTCGACACGGTGGCCAACGTGCTCGTCGCGTACGCGGTGACGCTCGGCTCGGCCGGGGTCGTCGCCGTGCTCAGCGCGCTCTACCCCGTGACGACGATCCTCCTCGCACGCCTCGTCCTCGGCGAGCGGCTCGACGGCGCGCGCCGGCTCGGCGCCGGGCTCGCACTCGGGGGCGCGGCGGTGGTCGCGGCCGGCTAGCGGCGACCCCGGGAGACCCTTGCTAGGGTCTGCGCCGCTGTCAGTCAGTCATCGAATCGAAGGGGAGAGATGACGATCAGGAAACGCATGCTGCCGGCGTTCGCCGCGCTCGCCGCACTCGCTGCGGTGGCGCTCACGGCGACGCCCGCGACGGCGGGCTCCGGACACGCGAGCCTCGGCGTCTGCGAGGACACGACGTTCGACTTCCTCGCCGCGCTCCAGCAGACGGGCACCGCCCGCGGGGCGGCCGATCCGACGACCCGTGCCGAGAAGGACACCCAGAAGTACTCGGGCGGGACCGAGGTCGGTCAGAAGACCCCGGGCAAGCCGACCGCCGGCGTGATCGACGTGTACTTCCACGTGATCACGAAGATGGACGGCACCGGGGCGGTGAGCGACGCGACCATCGCCGCACAGATCACGGTGCTCAACCAGACGTTCGCCGGCTGGTACGGCGGGGACGACACGGGCTTCACCTTCCGGCTCGCAGGCGTCACCCGCACCGCGAACGACGCGTGGTACGAGGGGGATCGCGACAACACGATCACCCGCGAGTATGCGATGAAGTCGGCGCTCAAGGAGGGTGACGCCGCCGACCTCAACATCTACTCGAACAGCGGTGGCGGGTACCTCGGGTTCGCCTACTACCCGAGCATCACCACCTCGAACCAGTACGGCGTCCTCGACGGCGTCGTGGTCCACTACGGGTCGCTGCCGGGCGGATACATCCCGAACTACAACCTCGGCTACACGGCGACGCACGAGGTAGGCCACTACCTCGGGCTGCCGCACACGTTCGAGCAGGGCTGCATCGGCCACGGCGACTACGTGGACGACACCCCGTACATGTCGGTGCCGACGTCCGGGTGCCCGGCGGGCAAGGACACGTGCACCCGCGGCACCGGCCTCGACCCGATCCACAACTACATGGACTACTCCTACGACGCGTGCTACACGCAGTTCACCGCCGACCAGACGGCGCGGATGCAGAAGCAGTTCGCGCACTGGCGCCTGAAGCGGGCGTAGCGGGCGCAGCACCGGGGCCCGGCCGCGGCCGGGCCCCGTCTCACACGTTGAAGCGGACGTTGAGGACGTCGCCGTCGGCGACGACGTAGGTCTTGCCCTCGAGCCGCTGCGTCCCGCGCCGCGCAGCCTCGGCGTGCGAGCCCGCGTCGAGCAGGTCCTCCGTCGAGATCACCTCGCAGCGGATGAAGCCGCGCGCGATGTCCGTGTGGATCGTGGCCGCGGCGTCGAGCGCGGTCTGGCCCTCGCGGAGCGTCCACGCGCGGGTCTCCTTGTCGCCGACGGTGAAGAACGTGATCAGGCCGAGCGCGTCCTTCAGGCGCCGTACCACCTCGTCGAGCGCCGACGGGCCGTCGCGGAACTCCGCCGCCTCCTCGTCCGGCAGCTCGGCGAGCTCCGCCTCCAGCTTGGAGTCGATCCCACCCGGCCCGTTCTCGAGGCTGATGAGCGGCTTCGTGGTGAGCGGGTCGAGCTCTCCCGGCAGCTCGCCCGGCCAGTCGGCGAGCGTCCTGCCGGCATCGACGTGCGCGATGAGCGACTCGAGCACGTCGACCTCGGACCGCTTGCCCGCGTCGCCCGACTTCGCCTCCTTGGCGACTCGCTCCAGCCGCCGCTCGACGTGATCGCGGTCGGCGACGAGCAGCTCGAGCTGCAGCGTCTCGAGGTCGTCGGCCGGCGTCGCGTCCGGCGAGAAGCCGTCCAGGACCGCCAGGATCGCGTCGACCTGGCGCAGGTTGCCGAGCAGCGCCGGGCCGGTGCCCGGAACGTCGACGACGCGGACCGCCGCCGGCGTCACCTTCCGGGCGGAGACGAGCTCCGCAAGCCGCGGGAGGCGGTCGTCGGCGATCGCGGCCATGCCGACGTTCGGCTTCTCGGTCACCGACGCGTAGGCCGTGATCTCGGCGCCGGCGCGCGTGAGGGCGTTGAACAGGGTCGTCTTGCCGCTGTTCGGGAGCCCCACGATGCCGACCTCGAGTGCCATGACCGGGCCAGGCTAGTCGAAGGGCTCCGCGCCACCCGGCCGATGCGCTAGCCGGGCAGCCAGCCCCCGTAGCGGGTCGGCGTCGGCTCGGCGAAGCGCTCGTAGGCCTCGTCGACGTCCGACGTCTCGCGCTCGACGCCGACGCCGTGGCGCTGCGCAGTCGCGTCGACCGCGTAGCGGCCCCACTCCTCGGTCCTGCTTCGCTCGCGGGCGCCGAGCGCGAGGACGGTGCAGCCGGTCTCCTCGCCGCCGATGACCATGTGCGCGACGCCGGGCGGGCAGTGGACGAAGTCCCACCGCCGGAGCGGGCGCTCCTCGCCCTCGATCAGCAGCACTCCGGTCCCCGCGAGGACGAGGAAGTCCTCCTGGTCGACCTCCCAGTGGTACATGCCGATCGGCTCGCCCGGGCCGAGCACGTAGAGGACGACCGCGGTCTGGGGGAACTCGGTCGGCCCCTCGAAGGGCAGCGACCTGCCGCGGCCGGGCCGGTCGCGCCAGCGCGCCTCCTCGGCGTTCAGCACGAACCAGCCGTCCCCTCCCGGGACGAGCCCGCCTTCCTCCGTCGGGACGAGCGGCGCCTCGGGGACCATCTAGGCGGTGAGGAAGCCGGGCTGGGCGCCCTTCGTGTAGCGCTTGACGTAGACGACTCGGGGGACGGAGACGGTCAGCCGCCCGTCGGTCGTCGCCAGCTCCAGCATGCCGCCGGCACCGGCGTTGACGGCCCGCTCGAGCGCGTCGGCGGTGTCGGGCGCCACGAGGGCGGCGATGATCTGCCCGCCGTCGAAGGCGAGCTCGATGCGGATCGATTCGTCAGGCAGGGGATACCACCTCGGTCAGGACGCCGTGGACGGCGTCGGGATGGACGAAGGCGACCTCGAGCCCGAAGAGGCCGCGGCGGGGCTTCTCGTCGATCAGCTGCGCCCCGTCCCGGGCAAGCCCGGCGAGCGTGGCGCCGACGTCGTCGACCTCGTACGCGACGTGGTGCATGCCCGGACCGCGGTTGGCCAGGAAGCGGCCCACGGGCGTGTCGTCACCGGTCGGGGAGAGCAGCTCGATGCGCGAGGAGCCGACGAGCACGGAGGCGGCCTCGACGCCCTGGTCGACGACCAGGTCGCGATGCTCGAGCGCCGCGCCGAAGAGCCTGTCGTACGTCGCGATGGCCTCGTCGAGGTCCTGTACGGCGAAGCCGAGGTGGTGGACGCCGCGAAGGCTCACGCCGCGATCGTAGTCGGCCGGTCCCGCGGCGGAACGAGGACGTCGTCGACGAGGCCGTACTCGACCGCCTCGGCCGGTGTCATGAAGCGGTCCCGGTCGATGTCCTCCATGACGCGCTCGACGGGGCGCCCGCTGTGCCGCGCGATGAGCTCCGCCATCTGCCGCGTCGTGGCCTCGACCTCCCGCGCCGCGATCGAGATGTCGCTCGGCGCACCGCGAAAGCCGGCGGAGCCCTGATGGATCATCAGCTTCGCGTTCGGCAGGGCGAACCGCTTCCCGGACGCGCCCGCGCAGACGATCATCGCCGCCGCCGACATCCCCATCCCGAAGCAGATCGTCGAGACGTCGGGCCGCACGTGCTGCATCGCGTCGTAGATCGCGAGGCCCGCGTACACCTCGCCTCCCGGCGAGTTGACGTAGAGCGCGATGTCCTTCTCGGGATCCTCGGCCTCGAGGTAGAGGAGCTGGCCGACGATGAGGTTCGCGATCTCGTCGTCCACGGGCCTGCCGAGGAAGACGATGCGGTCGCGGAGGAGCCGCGAGTAGAGGTCGAACGCGCGCTCGGCGCGGCCGTCTGCCTCGAGCACCGTCGGGATGAGCGGCATGGGACCCCTCCTCGTCGCTATCGTGCAACCGTCAGGTTGCCCATCGTACACGCAACTCGGAGGTTGCGCATGGAGATCGAGCGGGAGATCGTCCTCCCCGTCCCACCGGACGAGGCCTGGGAGGCGCTGACGGAGCCGGAGCAGCTCGAGGAGTGGTTCGCGAACGACGTCGAGCTCGACGCGCGGCCCGGGGGGCGCGGCGTCTTCCGCTGGGACGACGGCGAGGTCCGGCGCGCGGTCGTCGAGACGGTCGAGGAGGCCGAGCGCCTCGTCCTCCGCTGGGACGACGACGGCGTCGTCGAGCTCCGCCTCGACGAGCACCCCGACGGGACGCGGGTGCACGTCCGCGAGACCGCACCGGAGTGGGGCATCGCGCTCGAGCTCCGCGCCAGCGCCGCGTGGACGCTCGCGTAGACGCGGTCTTCGGGGCGCTCGCCGACCCGAGCCGGCTGTACCTGGTCGAGCGGCTGGCCGTGCTCGGCACGGCGACGCCGACCGAGCTCGCCGACGAGCTGCCGATCACCCGACAGGCCGTCACGAAGCACCTCGCGACCCTCGAGCAGGCAGGGCTCGTCTCCGGCACGCGGGAAGGGCGGAACACGGTCTACCGTCCCGACCCGCGGCCGCTGCGGGAGGCGGCCCGCTGGCTCGAGGTCGTCGGCGCGCAGTGGGACGCGCGCCTCGCGGCCCTCGCGCAGCACGTCGAGCGTCGCCAGGCCTGAGTCAGCGGCGGACGACGGCCACGATCGCCGTCCGGCCCTGGTCCCGTCCCGAGCTCCACGGCGGTCACGCGCGGATGCGCGAGCCACCGCTCGCGGCGCTCGTCCGGGCGAGGCCAGTCCGCCGAGAAGTCGTCGAGCACGACGGTGGCGCCGGGCGCGGCGAGGCCGAGCACGGCGTCCGGATCGTCCTTCGCGCGTCCGCCGTCGGCGAAGACCAGGTCGTACGGGGCATGCGTCGGGAGGACGGCGCGCCAGTCGCCGCGCAGCACGTGGACGTCCGGATCGCCGGCGAAGAGCGCCTCGGCGGCGTCCGCCAGCGCGTCGTCGGCCTCGGCCGTGTAGAGCGGCGTCCCGGGCGCGAGGGCAGCGGCGAGCCAGGCCGTGCCGGTGCCGACGCCCGTGCCGATCTCCGCGACCCGCTCGACGCCGCGGCGGCCGGCGAGGACGTGCAGCAGCCGCCCCACCTCGTCGGTCGAGCACCGGTCGAAGTCGAGACGCCGCGCCTCCGCCCGCGACCGCGTGACGAGCGGCGGGACTACGGGGTCGACGCCGTCACCTCGTCGCTCGTCGTGAACCGGACGCCGCCGCGCCGCCACTCGTCGAGCACCGCGGCGACACGCTCCTGGGAGAGCCCGCGCGACGCGTCCTCCACGAACGCGACGCGGTAGCCGCGGGCGAGCAGCCCCTGCACCGCTGCGTGGTTGCACACGTCCGTCGCGACGCCGAAGAGGAGCACCTCGGACGGGTCGAGCACCTCGAGCAGCGGCTCGAGGTTCGGGTTCGAGAACGCGCTGTAGGTCTTCTTGAGGAGCAGGATCTCGCGCGCAGCCGTCGGCGAGCGCGGGGATGCGGCCCGGCGGGTAGGGCGTCAGGGAAAGCGGGAGCGGGTCGCGCTGGCGCGTCGCGTCGATCTTCGACGCGCCGTGCGTCCCGCGCAGGCAGTGCGGCGGGAACGTCGACGCGTAGTCGGGCTCGTCCGAGAGCTCGGGGTCGGTCAGCTCGTGGTCGTCGGCGGTCGCGAGGTGCGGCACCCCGTTTGCCTCCGCCCAGCGGACGAGCCGCCCCATCGCCGGGATCGCCGCCTCCGCGTCCGGGACGGGCAGCTTCCCGTCGGCGTGGACGAAGTCGACCTGCGTGTCGACGTCCCAGAGCAGCGGCCGGCTCACGCGCGCCCCTCCACCGGGCCGCGGCTCGCGCCGCCACCCCGAGGGGAACCACCCCCAGGGGCACCCCCGGTGCCCTGATGCCAGGCTATCCGCGAAGCACGCACGGGTTCGTGTCGACTCCGTGCCGGCTCTGCAACGCGGACGCGGGCCGGCCGGCGAGCCGGCTCACTCGACGAGCTCCATCCGCCTGCTGGGGCGGAACCCCCGTCCGACCTTGGCCGAGGGCCGGCCGTCGACCATCACGATGTCGGCGGTGAAGTCGTTCTCTCCGCGGATCAGCGACGAGCCGACGCCGTAGGCGTCGACCGGCACCCCGCGCCGCTCGAAGGCCTCGATCTTCTCGACCGTGAAGCCGCCCGAGGCGACGATGCGCACCCGTTCGAACCCGTCCTCGTCGAGCGCGACGCGCACCTTGCGCACGAGGCGCTCGTTGACGCCCCGCGGGTCGAAGTCGCCCATCTCGCCCCAGAGCGCCCGGTCGACGAGCTGGCCCGACGTGTCGAGCCGCACGCCCCAGAGGCGCGGGCCGAGCGCGCGGGCGACGTCGAGCGCCGTCCGCACCGAGTCGTTGTCGAAGTCGACGAGAACGGTGATCCGGAAGTCCTCGGGCGCCCACTCGGCGAACTTCGTCGCCGCGAGCACCGTGTTGCCGCCGTACGCCGCGATCAAGCGAGTGCGGCACCGTGCCGACGCCGCGGCCGCCCCACCACGACGCCTGCGCATCCGACGTGACGCCGATCGGCGCGCCGATGACGGCGCCGGCGACGTAGGCCGCATAGCCGTCGCCCGTCTGCACGCGGTGGTGGTCGTGGCGCGCGGGCATGAAGATCACGGGCTTGCCGTTCGCAGCCTCGAGGACGCGGGCGGTGTTCGTCGCGATCAGCGTCCGCCGCGCGAGCGTCCCGAGCACGACGGTCTCGAGGTGGGCGAAGGCGGTGTAGTCGCCCTCGACCGTCATCACCGTCTCCCACGGCTCCACGCGGTCGCCGTCGTGGAGCGCGTGGACGGTCAGGCCCTCCCACTCGTCCGAGCAGAGCTTGAGGATCGCGATCGCCTCGTCCATGCCGCCGAGCATCGAGTGCTTCCGCTGGAAGACCTGGCTGACGACCCGCGGCCGGCGCCCGTCGTGCAGGAGCGCCGAGCGGGCGTGGTTGAAGTACGCGTCGCTGTAGTAGCCGTCGCGCATCTTCTCGACGGGGAGGTCGAAGATCGACGGATCGAGGCGCTCGCGCGCCGTCCGGTCCGGCGTGACGCTCATGCCGCGGCTCGCTCGGCGGCGAGGCACGCCTCGAGCGCGGCGTTCGCGACCTCGAGCTGCGCCGGGCTCGGCTCGCTGGTCGAGAGCCGGCGCTGCAGCTCCGTGCCGGGACGGGCCAGCATGCGGGAGAGCGGCTTGTCGGCGTTGCGACCCATCCAGCCGAAGACCTCGACCGCGGCGCCGACGGCGCCCAGTGCTCCGACCGCGCGCGCGGCCGTCCGGTGACGTTTCGGGACGAGCTCGGCGGTCGCACCGGCGACGGCGCTCGCGAGCAGCAGGGGGCCGATCAGGTGCGAGCCGCAGCGGTCGTGCTCCTTGCCCGCCGTCTCGCCGGTCTCGTACGTGCCGATCGAGACGTGCTCGGCGCCGTGGTACGAGGTCAGCTCCTCGCCGCGGAGCGCGACGAGCGCCGGGACGAGCGAGGCGAGCAGGACCGCGGCCTCGCGCGGGACCGCGGGGAGCGACGAGCGCCGGGCGAAGCCCGCGCTCGTCGAGGCGACGACGAGCGAGACGACGACCGCCGGCCGCTCGAACGGCAGCCGCGCGGCGGGCAGCCCGCGCTTCACGGCCGGCAGGACGGCAAACGCCTCGGCGAGGCGGAGCGGCCCGCGCACGAACGGCAGCGAGACGCGGCTCCCGATCCGGGGCTTCGGGCCGGACGCCGCCTCGATCGAGCCGTCGGGCAGGCGGACGGCCGCACCCCACGAGGTCGGCCCGTGCACGAGCACGCCGTTCTGGAGCGCCATGCCCCCGAGACGGAGCTTCTCCATGCCCTGAGGGTACCCCCGCGGGGTGCCGCTCAGCCGCCTGCAAGCCGCCGCAGCGCTGCCTGGAGCCGGTCGGCCGCCTCGCGGCCGGGCAGCGCCACGCCGTCGAGCTCGACGACCGGCATCACCTCGCGAACCGAGGAGGAGGTGAACACCTCGTCCGCGTCCAGCAGACGCTGCAACGGGTACGCGCCGGTCTCGACCTCGTAGCCCGCGTCCCCGGCCAGCGCCAGCAGGGCCGCCCGCGTCTCGCCGGCGAGGATCCCGAGCTCGAGCGACGGCGTGAGGAGCGTGCGTCCCTCGCGCCACCAGACGTTCGTCACGGGTCCCTCGAGGACGGTTCCGTCGAGGTCGACCAGGAGCGCGTCGTCCGCACCCCGCCGCTTCGCCTCCGCCTCGGCCGCGATGTGCGTGGCGTAGCTCACCGACTTCGTGCCGGGCAGGAGCCACGGCGCCGCGCGGCGCGGATAGGCGAGCGAGACGAGCCGCTGGCCACGGGCGCGGGCGCCGTCGATCCACTCCGGGATCGCCGAGACGAGCGCGATGCCCGTGGGGTCCCCGTCCGGGCCGGGCGTCCAGTAGAGCCGCAGCACCGCGTCGACGAGCCCCGCCTCGGCGAGCGCCTCCTCGGCCGCCGTCCGCACGGCCGCGCGGTCGGGCTCGGGCAGGTCGAGCAGTCGCGCGGACGCCACGAGCCGGTCGAGGTGCTCGGCCAGGCGAAACGGCCGTCCGTCGTAGACGCGCAGGGTCTCGAAGGCTGCGCGGCCGCGTGCGAACCCCTCGTCGTCCGCCGCGACGAGCGGCGCCGTCGGGTCCACGAGCCCGCGCCCGACGACCGCCGCTGCCGCCGGCCTCGCGCTCACCGGCGGCCGCCCGAGACGGCGTGCCGGCGCGACGTGGGCGCGGTGGCACGGTGGAGCGGCGCGCCGATCGCGGCGAGCAATGGGTCGGCCTTGGCGAGCGACTCGGCCACCTCCGCCTCGGGCTGCGAGTCCCAGACGATGCCGCCTCCGACCCACAGGTGCAGGCGGCCCTCCGCGACGGCGAACGTCCGGATCGTGAGCGCGAGGTCGAGGTCGCCCGTCCCGTGGACGCGCCCGAGCGCCCCCATCGAGGCCCCGCGCCCGACCGGCTCGAGCGCCGCGATCAGATCGACCGCCGCGATCTTCGGGGCGCCCGTGACCGAGCCTCCCGGGAAGACGGCCGCGAGGATCTCGGCCAACCCGACGCCGGGCCGGAGCTCGCCCTCGACGGTGGAGACGAGGTGCTCGACGCCCGCGAGCGTCTCCGCGTGGAGGAGCTCCGGCCACCGCACCGTCCCGTGGCGGCAGACGCGCGAGAGGTCGTTGCGCTCGAGGTCGACGATCATCAGGTGCTCGGCAGCGTCCTTCGGGGAGGCGAGCAGGTCGTCGCGACCGCCCAGGGGCCGCGTCCCCTTGATCGGTCGGGTCCGGAGGAGCGATCCGCGCCGCGAGACGAGGAGCTCGGGCGAGGCGGAGACGATCGCCCAGCCGTTGCCCTCGAGCACGCGCCAGGCGCCGTCGCCGAGCGGGGCGTCGTTCGGTTGTGTCAGTGGGGCGAGCCGGGCGGCGAGCGCGTGCGGCGAGCCGGCGAACGGCGCGGAGAGGTGCTGCACGAGGTTGACCTGGTACACGTCGCCGCGCGCGATCGCGCGCCGAACGGCCTCGATCGCCGCGCGGTGCTGCGCGGCGGGCCAGGTGCGTCGCCACGCGCCGATCTCGAGCTCGCCAGGGACGGCGCTCCCGGCGCGAGCTCGATCGTGCACGTTGTCATTCTTGACATCATGGGGCTCCGGCCGGACGGCGCAGGCGAGCAGCGGCAGCGGGCAGGGCTCCGGCGGAGCCGGGGCGGTGGTTCGCCGGATGGCCGACGACAGCCCGTAGCCGAGGTACAGGTCGGCGACGAGCGCCTCCCCGCCGGGCGCGAAGAAGCCCTGCGCGCGCAGCCACTCCTCGAGGCGCTCGAAGGCTCCGTCCGGCTCGTGGAGCTCGAGCACGGTCAACCGCCGTCGCGCAGGGCACGGATCCGGGCCACGAGCGCCGAGGTCGACGCGTCCTGCCCGGTCGTGTCGGCCTCCCCCGCCACCACCGGCTCGAGCTGCACGGCCAGCTCCTTGCCGAGCTCGACGCCCCACTGGTCGAACGAGTCGATCCCCCAGACGACGCCCTGGGTGAAGACGACATGCTCGTAGAGGGCGATGAGCGAACCGAGCGCGAACGGCGTCAGCTTCTCGAGGAGGAGGAACGTCGAGGGCCGGTTGCCCGGCATCTCCTTGTGGGGCACGAGCGCCTCGGGCACGTCCGCTGCCCGGAGCTCGTCTGCGGTTCGGCCGAACGCGAGTGCCTTGGTCTGCGCGAGGGCGTTCGCGAGCAGAAGATCCTGGTGCCGGCCGAGCGGGTTCGACGCCACCGCGAACGCGATGACGTCCGCCGGGACGAGCGTCGTGCCCTGGTGCAGCATCTGGTGGAAGCTGTGCTGGCCGTTCGTCCCGGGCTCACCCCAGACGACCGGGGAGGTGGCGACCGCGACCGGGTCGCCGCCGAGCGTGACGCGCTTGCCGTTCGACTCCATCACGAGCTGCTGCAGGTAGGCAGGGAAGCGCGCGAGGTACTGCTCGTAGGGCAGGACGGCCTGGGTCTGGACGCCGAAGAAGTTGCGGTACCAGACCCCGAGCAACCCCATCAGCGCGGGCAGGTTGCGCTCGAGCGGCGTCTCCGCGAAGTGTCGGTCGACGGCGTGGAACCCTGCGAGGAACTCGTGGAACCGCTCCGGCCCGACCGCGATCATCGTCGCGAGCCCGATCGCCGAGTCGACCGAGTACCGGCCGCCGACCCAGTCCCAGAAGCCGAGCGCGTTGGCGGGATCGATCCCGAACGCCGCGACCGCCTCGAGGTTCGTCGACACCGCCACGACGTGCTTGGCGATCGCGGACTCGTCGCCGCCGAGCCCGTCGAGGAGCCACTGCCGGAGGTCGCGCGCGTTCGTCATCGTCTCGACGGTCGTGAACGTCTTCGACGACACGATCACGAGCGTCGTCGCGGGCTCGAGGCCGCGGAGCGACTCGACGAGGTCGGTGGCGTCGACGTTCGAGACGAAGCGGACGTCGAGCTCCGGTGCGCGGTAGGCGCCGAGCGCCTGGCACGCCATCGCCGGCCCGAGGTGCGAGCCGCCGATCCCGATGTTGAGCACGCCGCGGATCCGCTCGCCCGTGTGGCCGCGCCACGCGCCGGAGCGGATCGCGTCGGCGAGCGCGCCCATCCGGTCGAGCACGTCGTGCACCTCGCGGACGACGTCCGCGCCGTCGACGACCAGCGAGCGGTCGCGCGGCAACCGCAGCGCGACGTGGAGGGCCGGCCGGTCCTCGGTCGGGTTGACGTGCTCGCCGCGGTACATCGCATCCCGTCGCGCCTCGAGCGCGCAGGCCGCCGCGAGCTCGAGGAGCAGCCGCATCGTCTCCTCCGTGACCCGGTGCTTGGAGAGGTCGGCGTGGATCCCGGCCGCCTCGAAGGCGAGCCGCTCGGCGCGCCCCGGATCCGAGGCGAAGAGATCGCGGAGGTGGAGGTCGCGGACCTCCGCGTGGTGCCGGTCGAGCGCCTGCCAGGCGGGAGTGTCGGTCGGGTCGGTCACGGGAAGCTCGGCGCCGCGCGGGTCGGCGGCGCGGACTCGAGAGTGACTCTAGAGGGTCGAAGGCGGCATGGTCCCGCGGGCGCGCACGAGCAGGTCGGGCGTCAGCTCCGCGGGGCGGCTCGCGCCCGACAGCATCATCGTCAGCTCGAGCTCGGCGAGGAGGCAGCGGAGCACGTGGCGGACGCCCGCCTCGCCGCCGAGGGCGAGCCCGTAGGCGTACGGGCGTCCGAGGAGCACCGCCTCGGCACCGAGCGCAAGCGCCTTGACGACGTCGGCGCCCGTGCGGATGCCGCTGTCGAACAGGACGGTGAGCCGGTCGCCGACCGCCGCGACGACATCGGGGAGGGCGTCGAGCGAGGCGACCGCGCCGTCCACCTGACGGCCGCCGTGGTTCGAGACGACGACGCCGTCGACGCCCGCCTCGGACGCGAGCCGTGCGTCGTCGGGATGCTGGATGCCCTTCAGCACGATCGGCCCGCGCCAGTGGTCGCGGAGGAAGGGCAGGTCGTCCCACGTGAGCGTGTGATCGCCGAACGTCGCCGCCCAGTGCAGGATCGCCCGTGTCCTGTCGTCGTCGCCGACGGCGCGCCGGAAGACCTCGTCGGCGAGGTAGTTCTGGTTGCCCTCGCCCCGGAGGAACGGCAGGAACGCGCGGTCGAGGTCGCGCGGCCGCCAGCCCATGCCGGGCGTGTCGAGCGTGACGACGAGGGTCTCGTACCCCGCCGCGGCGGCCCGTGCGAGAAAGCTCGCCACGACGTCGCGGTCCTTCGACCAGTAGAGCTGGAACCAGCGCGGCGCGTCCCCGCCCGCGTCCGCGATCTCCTCGAGGGTCGTCGAGGCGGCGGTGCTCGCGACGAGCGGCAGGCCCAGGGACGCCGCGGCCCGCGCGACCGCGGGCTCCGCGTCCGGATGGGCGACCGAGAGCACCCCGACGGGCGCGAGCAGGACCGGCGCGGGAAGCGAGGTGCCGAGGACGGTCACGCCGAGGTCCGGGACGGCCGCCCCTGACAGCATCCGCGGCACGATCCGCCACGCGTCGAATGCCGCTCGGTTGGCGCGGACGGTCGCCTCCGTCCCCGCGCCGCCCGCGATGTACCCGTACGCGGCGGACGGCATCGCGGCCTCGGCGAGCGCCTCGAGACGGGTCAGGTCGGTCGGCAGGTCGGGCACGGCGCCGCCCAGGCCCGCGAGGTAGATCTCGTTCTGGACGTCCCGGTAGGCGCTCATCGCGTCGATCCTCGCGGCGGGCGCCCGCTCGGTCAATCGCGAGAGCCCGGTTGCCAGGGCCGCAGCCGCGGCCGCCACCCGGGCACGGCTCGGCGGTACGCCTCGTAGTCCGCGCCGAAGCGGCGCGCGAGCGTCGGCTCCTCGTACCAGCGGACGAAGGCCCAGACGGCGGCGCCGAAGAGCGCCGCGTAGGCGATCAGGACGGGCCGTCCCAGGACGAGCGCCTGCCCGACGATCACGGCGGCGACCGCGAGGTACATCGGGTTGCGCACGTAGCGGTAGAGGCCTCCGACGACGAGCCGCTCCGTCGGTGCGACCGGCGCAGGCGTGCCGAGCCCCTCGAAGACGAAGCGCGCGAAGGCGCTCAGCAGGACGGCCGTCCCGCTGCCGATCAGGAGCCAGCCGACCACGACGGCGGCGCGCGAGGCCTCGTTCGCATCCCAGCCGGTGAGGAGCCACGGGACGAGACCGGCGACGACGCCCGGCGCGACGCCGAGGAAGACGAGGCTCCCGGCCGCCGCGCGCGCCCGGCCCGTCACCCGAGCCAGGTGGTCGCGATCTGCCGGAAGAGGTCGACCCCGAGCTCGAGGTCGTCGACCGCGATGCGCTCGTCGGCGGAGTGGATGAGCCGCGCGGCGAGCTCCGTGTCCATCGCCTTGAGAGGGAAGAAGCCGTAGACGGTCGTCCCGAGGCGGTCGCGGACGTAATGGCTGTCGGTGAAGCCGGCCGTCACGAGCGGCGCGAGCCTCGCGCCCGGCTCGATCCGGTCGACCCAGCCCTGCAGCGCGTCCCAGAGCGGCGTCGCCATCGGCGAGCGGGTCCCGCCGACGAGCTCCGCTTCGATCCACTCGAGCTCCCAGTCCCCCGGCAGCGCCGCCCGCAGCAGCGCCTCGAGCTCCGCGGGCGGCTGCCCGGGCAGCAGGCGGCAGTCCACCTCGACGACACACGTGCCCGGGATCACGTTGCGCTTCGCGGACGCCTCGATCATCGTCGGCGAGAGCGTCGCCGCGAGGAGCGGCGCGACCAGCTGCGCCGCGAGCGGGTCGAGCGCCTGCGCCCGGGCGAGGGCCTCCTCGACCGGCGGCACCTCGCCGAGGATCAGCTCCAGGAACGCCGCCACCTCGGGGACGAGGAGTGCGCGGCGGCTCGAGCCGCGCGAGCGCCTCGAGGAGCGGCGCGGCCCTGAGCAGCGCGTTGTCGGCGGCGTGCGGATCGGACGCATGGCCGCTCCGGCCCCGCACCCTCAGCTTGAACGGCGCCGTCATCTTCTCGCCGACGGCGCAGAGGTAGTACACGCGCCCGCCCAGCACGCAGCGCTCGCCGCCGCCCTCGTTGAGGCCGAAGTCGGCGCGCACGGTCTCGGGGTGCTCGCGCGCCAGCCACGACGTGCCGAAGTCGACCCCGACCTCCTCGTCGGCGGTGAGCGCCAGCAGCAGGTCGCCCGGGAGCCGGGCGCCCTCGCGGGCGAGCGACGCAAAGGCGACGGCCGCCGCCGCGACGTTGCCCTTCATGTCGAGCGCGCCCCGCCCCCACACCTCTCCGTCGACGTGGTCGCCCGACCAGGGATCGCGCGACCACTCGGCAGGCTCGGCAAGCACGGTGTCGGTATGGGCCATCAGGAGCAGGCTCGGCCCGTCGCCGCCGGGCAGGCGCGCGACGACGTTCGCCCGCTCGGGCGTCTTGGCCACCAGCTCGCTCCGGATGCCGTTCCGGGCGAGGTACGCGGTCAGGAGCTCGGCGGCGCGCGTCTCGTTGCCGGGCGGGTTGACCGTGTCGAGGCGCAGGAGCTCCTGGAGGAGCCCGGTCACCTCCTCGCGGAGCGTCACTCCGCTTCTGCCTGCGACCGCGCCGTGAGCTCGTTCCGGACCTGCCAGAGCTCCGGGAAGAAGACGGTCTGGACGAGCCGGCCGAGCACCTCGACGGGCGTCCCCTGCGTGCCGACGACGCTGTCCCCGATCACGCGAGCGACCACCCGGTAGTGGCGGACGCGCCACATCTGGCACCACTCGTCGAGCTCGACGAGCGACTCGGCGAGCCGATACAGGGCGTCGTGGTCGCGGCGCTCGACGTAGACGTCGACGAGCGAGAGGCCCGCGTCGCGGCGGCGCGCGTGGAACGCCGCGCCGAGGCGCGGCATCGCGGCCCGCAGCGTGCGCCAGCCGGGCGAGTCGAAGCCGCTCCCGTGCCCGAGCACTTTGCGGATCTCCTGGTACTCCCAGGGCGACAGCTCCTCCAGCATGTCGAGCTGGTCGACGGAGAACCGCAGGCAGCGGAGCGGCCGGCGTAGCTGGCGGGCGGCCTCGGCGACGTCGCCCTCGTCCGCGAGCCGGGCGGCCTCCTCGACGTCGCTCGTCGCGAGCTTCAGCCAGAGCTCTGCCGACTGGTGCACGACCTGGAAGAGCAGCTCGTCGCGGTGCACCCACTCGTCGGGGCCCTTCTGGAGGGCGAGCAGCTCCGCGGTGTTGAGGTACCGCTCGTAGTCGCTCGGCGCCTCGCCCGGCAGGATCGGCGTGTCGAAATCCTCGCCGGCGGCGGACATCGCGGTGAGCATACTGCCCGCGTGAGCGACCTCTTCAGCGACGCCGCGGCCGAGCGCGCCGACGCCGTCGCGCCGCTTCCGCAGCGCCTCCGGCCACGCTCGCTCGACGAGCTCGTGGGCCAGACCGGCGTGCTCGGCCCGGGCAGCGCCCTGCGCCGGGCGATCGACGAGGGTCGGGCGCCGTCGATGATCCTTCACGGGCCGCCGGGGGTGGGGAAGACGACCATCGCGCGGATCGTGGCCGTGGCGTCGTCGGCGACGTTCGAGGAGCTCTCCGCCGTGTCCGCCCGCGTGGACGACGTCCGCGCCGTGCTCGCCCGCGCGCGCGACCGGCTCGGCGGGAACGGGCTGCGGACGCTTCTCTTCATCGACGAGATCCACCGGTTCGACAAGCGCCAGCAGGACTCCGTCCTGCACGCCGTCGAGGAGGGTCTCGTGACGCTGATCGGCGCGACGACCGAGAACCCGTACTTCGAGGTCAACCAGGCGCTCCTCTCCCGCTGCACGGTGATCGAGCTCGAGTCGCTGACGGAGGACGAGCTCGGCGTCGTCCTCGCGCGCGGCGCGCAGGCACTCGGCACGGAGGTCCCGGCCGACGTCGCCGCGGCGATCGCGCGGCGGGCCGGGGGCGACGCCCGCACCGCCCTCCAGACGCTCGAGCTCGCGTGGGAGACCGCCCGCGCCGGCGGCGCGCCCCTCACAGTCGAGCTCGTCGACGACGTCGCGCGGAAGCGGCCGCTCCGCTACGACCGCGCCGGCGACCGCCACTACGACCTCGTCTCGGCGTTCATCAAGTCGATGCGCGGCGGCGATCCCGACGCCGCCGTCTACTACCTCGCGGCGATGCTCGAGGGCGGCGAGGACCCACGGTTCCTCGCCCGCCGGATCGTGATCGCCGCGAGCGAGGACGTCGGCAACGCCGACCCGCAGGCCCTCGTGGTCGCCGTCGCGGCCGCCCAGGCGCTCGAGCACGTCGGCCTCCCGGAGGCGCAGCTGAACCTCGCCCAGGCCGCGATCTACGTCGCGCGGGCACCCAAGTCGAACGCGTCCGCCCGTGCGATCTGGGACGCGCGCGCGGACGTGCGGCGCGACGGAATCGCCGAGCCTCCCGCCATGCTGCGCGACGCCCACTACCGCGCGGCGGCCTCCCGCGGTCACGGCGTCGGGTACGTCTCGCCCCACGACGACCCGTCCCGGAGCGGTGCGGATTACCTCCCCGAGAGCCTGCGAGGACGCGCGTACTATGTCCCCTCCGGCAACGGCGAGGAGGGTGGCAGTGGCGATCGCGACGGGTGACAGGGCGCCGGAGTTCGATCTCGAGGAGACGGTCGACAGCCCGCGCGTGCGGCTCTCCGACTACCGCGGCCGCGCGAACGTCCTGCTCGTCTTCCACCCGTTCGCGTTCACGCCGGTGTGCAGCGAGGAGGCGCAGGACCTCCAGGAGAATCTCGCCTCCTTCCGCAACGCGAACACCGAGATCGTGTTCGTCTCGTGCGACACGTCCGCCGCGCGCCAGGCCTGGAAGGCAGAGCTCGGCGCGGAGTACACCTTCGCGTCGGACTTCTGGTCGCACGGGACCGCGGCCAAGGACTACGGCGTCTTCAACGAGGAGACGGGCGCCCCCCACCGCGGCACGTTCCTGATCGACCGCGATGGCGTCGTCATCTGGTCGCTCGTGGGCGACCCGGGCAGGCGCCGGACGGAGATGGTGCCCGGCTCGCTCGGCACGCTCCGCGACGGCGCGTGAGCCGGCCGCCGGCGTCACGAAGCCGGCGCGAAGCCGGCACGGACACGTCACCGGTTCCGGGCTACCGTGACTCCAGGGGTGCCAGCGCCCCCCTGGGGGGCCGTGGACCAACGGCCCGCCGCACCCGCCGGTGACGCGGACGCTGCACGTCCACGCCTGGGGCGCGGAGGGAGCGCCGACCGTCGTCTGCCTGCACGGCGTCACGGCGTGGGGTGGGCACTTCGCGCGCCTCGCGACCGCGCTCACGGCGACCCACCGCGTCGTCGCGCCCGACCTCCTCGGACACGGCGCATCGCCGTGGGAGCCGCCGTGGCGCATCGCCGACCACCTCGACGCGATCGAGGCGACGCTGGGCGACGAGCCGGCGACCTGGATCGGGCACTCGTTCGGCGCGCGCCTCTCCCTCGAGCAGGCCGCGCGCCGTCCGGGGTCGGTCGAGCGGCTCGTGCTGCTCGACCCCGCGATCGTCGTCCCTCCGCACGTCGCGCTCTGGGCGGCGGAGAACGCGCGGGCGGAGCGGCGCTACGCGAGCTTCGACGACGCGATCCAGCGCCGGTTCACAGAGAGCCAGCTGCACGACGCGCCACGCGCGCTGGTCGAGGAGGAGCTCCGCGGCCACCTCGTCGAGGACGACGCGGGCTGGCGCTACCGCTACGCCCAGGCGGCGGTCGTCACCGCGCACGGCGAGCTCGCGGCGCCCGCTCCCGACTTCGGCGGGACCCGCGTGCCGACTCTCGTCGTCCACGGCGCCGACTCGTACCTCCCGTACGACCTGCACGCCGAGGGGCACCGGGCCGCGCTCGGCGACCTGCTCGAGGTCGTGACCGTGGCGGGCGGGCACACGGTCCTCTGGGATGCGCTCGACGAGACGACGGCGGCCGTCGCCGCCTTCGTCCGCCGCTAGCCGGCGACGTACTCGTCCGCGAGCGAGAGGACGTCGTCGAGGATCGCGACGCCCTCCTCCGCCTCGGCACGAGTGATCGTCAGGGGCGGCACCACCATCACGACGTTCCAGTGGGTCATCAGGTAGAGGCCGCGCTCGAGCGCCGCCTTGGCGACCCGCGCGACCGGCGCCGCGGCCTCGCCCGAGGCGTTGAAGGGCACGAGCATCTCCTTCGTCGCTCGATCCTTGACGAGCTCGAGCCCCCAGAAGCAGCCGAGGCCGCGGACGTCCCCGACCGACGGGTGCCGCTCTGCGAGCCCGCCGAGCGCCTCGCCGAACCACTCGCCCATGGCCGCCGCGTTCTCGACGACGCCCTCGTCCTGGAACGCCTCGATCGAGGCAATCGCCGAGGCGCAGGCGAGCGGGTGGCCGGCGTACGTCAGGCCGCCCGGGAAGAAGCGGTCGCGCACGCGGTCGACGAGCTCGCCGCGGGCGATCATCGCGCCGAGCGGCACGTAGCCCGAGTTGATCCCCTTCGCGACGCAGAGGATGTCCGGCACGACGTCCCAGTGCTCGCAGGCGAACCACCGTCCGGTGCGGCCGAACCCGGCCATCACCTCGTCGAGGATCAGCAGGATCCCGTGCCGGTCGCAGACCTCGCGGATCGCCTGGAGGTAGCCGTCCGGCGGCGGGATGATCCCGTTCGTCCCGGTCACCGTCTCGAGGATCACGGCGGCGACCGTGTGTGCCCCCTCGTACTCGAGGATCTCCTCGAGGTGCGGCGCGCCGGTGCAGACGGGGCAGGGATCGGGGTGCCCTGCTGGGCAGCGGTACGTGTAGGGATCGAACATCCGGACGACCCCGGGCATGCCGGGCTCGACGGCCCAGCGGCGGGGGTCGCCGGTCAGCGTCACCGCGCCGTTCGTCGCGCCGTGGTACGACCGGTAGCGCGCGATGATCTTGTGGCGCCCCGTGACGAGCCGGGCGAGCTTCACCGCGTTCTCGTTCGCCTCGGCGCCGCCGTTCGTGAAGAAGGACACCGAGAGGTCGCCGGGCGTCACCTCGGCGAGCATCCGGCCGAGCCGCGAGCGCGACTCGTTCGCCATGGGCGGGCCGATCGTGCAGAGCAGGTCGGCCTGGTCCTTGATCGCCTGGATGATCCGCGGGTGCTGGTGGCCGATGTTGACGTTGACGAGCTGCGACGCGAAGTCGAGGTAGCGGTTCCCGTCGTAGTCCCAGAAGTGCCGTCCCTCCGCGCCCGCGACCGCGATCGGGTTGATCTGGTCCTGCACCGACCACGAGTAGAGGACGAACTCCTTCGCGTCCGCGACGATCTCTGCTCCGAGGTTCGGGTTCGCCTCGACGATGGCCATCTCCACGCTCCTTCGCGTCGTTCGACTCGATCGTATCCCGCGCCGCCGCGACCCACGGGGCTTGTGCCGCTCGACGGCAGCGGACGATCGGGCTTCTCCGCGCGCGGCGCGCCTCACGGCTCCCCGCGCCGGTCCGGATCGTTAGGCTCGAACGGTGCGCGCGGCCCTGATCACGGAGCTCCAGGGACTGCCCTCGGCGGCCGAGGTCGACGCACCCGGCCGGCCCCGACGTCGTGGAGGTCGTGGCCGCGCCGCTCAACCCGATCGACCTCGCGGTCTCGCGCGGCGTGCTCGCGACAGGTCATCCGCCGCTCCCCTACGTCCCCGGCTGCGAGGGCGTCGGGAGGACCGCCGACGGCCGGCTCGTCTGGGTCTTCGGCGGGGCGCTCGGGCGGACGACGAACGGCGCGATGGCGGAGAGCGTGGCAATCGGGGACGCACACGCGATCGAGATCCCCGACGGCGCCGACCCGGCTCTCGCCGGCGCGCTCGGGATCGCGGGCCTCGCCGGCTGGCTCCCGTTCGCCTGGCGTGCGCCCCTCGAGGGCGGCGAGGCGGTGCTCGTCCTCGGCGCGAGCGGCTCGGTGGGCATCGTCGCCGTCCAGGCCGCAAAGCTCCTCGGCGCCGGGCGGGTGGTCGCGGCGGGCCGCAGCGCGGCGGGGCTCGAGCGGGCCGCGGCGCTCGGCGCGGACGCCACGATCCGCCTCGACGAGCACGACGACCTCGTCACGGCGTTCAAGGACGCGTTCGGCGGGGACGGTCCGAGCTACGTCTTCGACCCGCTCTGGGGGCCGCCCGTCGAAGCGGCCGTCCAGGCCGCCGTCCCGTTCGCGACGATCGTGAACCTCGGCCAGTCCGCCGGCGCGACCGCCGAGCTCGCGTCCGGCCCGGTGCGGTTCAAGTGCCTCTCCATCATCGGCCACACGAACTTCGCCGTCCCCCACGACGAGCTCGTCGAGCACTACGCCCGGCTCGTCGGCCATGCGACCGCGGGCGAGATCGTGCTGGACGTGGAGCGCGTGCCCCTCGAGGACGTCGCGGACGCCTGGCGGCGCCAGGCCGAGGGCGCCGGCACGAAGCTCGTCGTCATGCCCTAGGACGCACGCGCCCGCCGGGGTAGGCTCGCCCCGTGCCGCTCGACCCTGCCCGCGTCGTCGCCCGACTGGAGGAGCTTCGCGCCCTCACGGGGGACGAGAACGGCGCGCAGCGCGTCGCCTGGACGGAGACCTGGGCGACCGCGCGGGCCTGGCTCGCCGAGTCGCTCGCGGACCTTCCGCTCGAGGTCGAGCGCGACGCCGCCGGGAACGACTGGTACACCCTCCGCGGCGACGACGCGCGGGCCGTCCTGATCGGCGGCCACCTCGACTCCGTGCCGAACGGCGGCTGGCTCGACGGCTGCCTCAACGTGCTCGCCGGCGCCGAGGTGCTGCGCCGGATCGCCGAGGACGGGACGCCACCGGTCACCGTGCGACTCGTCGACTGGGCCGACGAGGAGGGCGCGCGCTTCGGTCGCTCGCTCTTCGGCTCCTCCGCGGCGTCGGGCTCGATGCGCGACCAGGAGGAGCTGCGCCGGCTCGTCGACCGCGACGGCGTCCCACTCCCCGACGCCGTCGGGGCGTTCGGCGTCGACCTCGACCGGATCGTCGAAGCGCACGCGCAGCTCGAGGGCGCGGTCGCGTACCTCGAGCTCCACATCGAGCAGGGCCCGGTGCTCGAGTCGCTCGGGCTGCCGCTCGGAACCGTGCTCGGGACGTTCGGCGTCGAGCGATCGCGCATCACGTGGACCGGCCAGGCCGCGCACGCCGGGTCGACGCCGATGGCCGAGCGACGCGACGCCCTCGCCGGGGCCGCGAAGCTCGCCCTCGCGATCCGCGAGATCGCGGAGAGCACGGGCGACGGCGCCGTCTGCACCTCCGGCGACGTCACGTGCCGGCCGGGCATCGTCACGTCGGTCGTCGAGACGGCCGAGCAGCTGCTCGACCAGCGGCATCTCGACGCCGCGAAGCTCGCGTCGATGCACGCCCGCGCGGAGGAGCTCTCGCGCCGCTTCGCCCGCGAGGAGCGACTCGACGTCGCATGGGAGCGGATCTGGTCGATCGAGCCCATCCTCTTCGACGAAGCCCTGATCGGGCTGGCCGACGAGGCGATCGCGGAGGTCAGCGGCACGACGCACCGCCTCCCCTCCGGCCCGCTGCACGACGCAGCCGAGGTCTCGCGCGCCGGCGTCCCGACCGTGATGGTCTTCGTCCAGAGCCTCCGCGGCCTCTCGCACACGAAGCTGGAGGACACGAAGCCCGAGCACCTCGAGCTGTCCGTCGCGGCGCTCGACCGGCTCGCGTCCAAGACGCTCGCGCGCGTCGTCGGCGCGGGCTAGCGCCTGTCGGTGGCGGCCGCGTCGCCACGGACGGATACTGAGCCCTCCACGCGACCAGGAGACCCTGATGGCACTCAGCTTCGGCGTCACCGTCCTGCCCGACCCGCCCGCGAGCCGGCTCGTGGAGCTCATGGCGCTCGGCGAGCAGAACGGCTTCGAGATCGGCTGGACGTACGACTCGCACTACCTGTGGCAGGAGTCGTTCCCGCTGCTCACCCTCGCGATCCAGGCGACCTCGACGATGAAGTTCGGGCACCTCGTGACGAACCCGGGCACGCGCGAGCCCACCGTCCTCGCGAGCCTCTACGCGACGATGCACGACATCTCGGACGGCCGGATGGTGATGGGGATCGGCCGCGGCGACTCGGCGAGACGCACGATCGGCCAGCAGCCGGTGCGGGTCGCGGAGTTCGAGCGGAGCCTCCGGATGATCAAGGACCTGATGAACGGCCGCGAGGTCGCGTGGAACGACACGGAGCTGAAGTTCCCGTGGGTGCGGCCGGAGCTGCCGGAGATCCCGATGTGGGTCGCCGGCTACGGGCCGAAGGCGCTCGCCGTCGCGGGGCGGGTCGGGGACGGGGTGATCATCCAGCTCGCCGACCCCGAGATCATCCAGTGGATCATGGGTACGGCCCGCGCTGCGGCCGAGGAGGCCGGACGCGACCCCGCCGCGCTCAAGTGCATCGTGTGCGCGCCGAGCCACGTGGGGCCGATCGAGGACGGGCGCGAGCAGACGCGCTGGTTCCCCGCGATGGTCTCCAACCACGTGAAGGACCTGATCGAGCGGTACGGCGCGGACGGGTCCGTGATCCCGCACGCCCTGACCGACTACGTCCAGGCGCGGAAGTTCTACGACTACTCCGAGCACTCGCGCGTCGGCGCGAAGCACGGCGAGTTCGTGACCGACGAGATCTGCGACCGCTTCTCCGTCCTCGGCGACGTGGGCGAGATCACGACGAAGCTCCGCGAGCTGGAGTCGATCGGGGTCGACCACTTCTCGATCTACCTGATGACGCACAGCCAGGAGCAGACCCTCGAGGCCTACGGGAAGGACGTCATCCCGCAGTTCCGCGGCGCGGCGGTCTAGCCGGACGTGGGTGCCTCGCACGACGCCCCGGCCGACTGGAGCGCGGTCGCGGCCGGCTGGGAGCGCCGGCGGACGCTCTTCTGGGACTCGACGCAGGTCGTCTCGGAGCGCCTGGTCGAGCTCCTCGACCCCGCTCCCGGGCAGACGATCCTCGACCTCGCGTCGGGGCCGGGCGACACGGGCTTCCTCGCCGTGCCGCGGCTGCGCCCCGGCGGGCGCCTGATCTCGACCGACGTCGTGCCCGAGATGGTCGAGACCGCGCGGCGCCGGGCGGGTCAGCTCGGGCTCGAGGAAGGCCCGGAGCTCACGTTCGGCGTCGAGGACGCGGCGTCCCTCTCGCTCGGCGACGCCTCCGTCGACGGCGTCCTCTGCCGCTGGGGGCTCATGTTCCCGCCGGTGATGGAGCACGCGACCGCCGAGATCGCACGCGTCCTGCGCCCGGGCGGCCGCGCCGCGGTCGCGGTCTGGGCCGCGCCGGAGCACAACGACTGGATCACGGCCGCCGGTCGCAGCGCGGTGGCGCTCGGCCTGCTCGAGCGTCCTGACCCGAACGCGCCCGGTCCGTTCCGCCTCTCCGCCCACGGGGCGGTCGAGTCGGTGCTCCGCGGCGGCGGGCTCGAGGTCGAGCTCGTGGAGGACCTGCCCCTCACGTGGCGCGCGGCCTCCCTGGACGAGTGGTGGGAGACGGTCATGGACACGTCGCGAATGCTCTCCGAGGTGCTCGCCCGCGTCGGCCCCGACGACGCCGCGGAGATTCGCGCAGGCGCCGAGCGGCGTCTCGCCGACCACGTCGGCGCCGACGGGTCGCTCGCGGTGCCGAGCCTTGCGCGGGTGGCGCTTGCCGTCCGCCGCTGAGCACGTGGACGGCTGCGCTTGAGGATGGCGAGGGCCGGACTTGAACCGGCGACACCACGGTTTTCAGCCGTGTGCTCTACCAACTGAGCTACCTCGCCCGGGGACGGGCAGTGTAGCCGGGCGCTGACCGAGTTCGCGCTGCCGGTCAGGCGTCGCGGGTCGCGCCGGCGCGGTCGGCGACGGGGCCGGCTGCCGACCACGGGAACTCGATCCAGCGGTCGGTCCGACGCCACACGTAGTCGCCGCGGACGACCGAGTGGGGCTTCTCGTAGAGGACGGCGACCCGGACCTCCCCGACCTTGCCGGCGCAGAACGCCTGGACGCTCTCGAGCGTGTGCCCGGTGTCGGCGACGTCGTCCGCGATCAGGATCCGCGCGTCCTGCAGGTCGACGAAGTCGGGCGCCGGCGGCAGGATGCGCGGCACCTCGAGGCGCTCGTCGACGCCGGTGTAGTACTCGACGTTCATCGTGTAGACGTTCTTGACGGCGAGCGCGTAGCCGAGCGCAGCGCCGACGAGGAGACCGCCGCGGGCGATCGCGAGGATCATCTCGGGGTCGTAGCCGTCGTCGACGACCTGGTCAGCGAGCTCGCGCGCCGCCTGGCCCAGGTCGGCCCACTCCATGATCTCGCGGTCGCCGACGATGCCCGACGCTACCCGATCGCGGCCCCGGGATGCGCTCGCGACCGGACCGGCGGGTAGCCTCCCGTGCCGTGGCCGCGACGCCCCGGACCGTGACCGTCGTCGGCGCGCCGCTCGACCTCGGACAGGGTCGACGCGGCGTGGACATGGGACCGTCCGCGATCCGCTATGCCGGCCTCGAGGAGCGGCTGACGTCGTTCGGCTGCCGCGTCGTCGACCGGGGCAACCTCGTCGTGCCCGAGCCCGAGGCGCTCGCGGTCCGCGACGAGCGCGCGCGCTTCCTCCCCGAGATCCTCGAGGCGTGCGCCGCGCTCGCGGCGCTCGTCGGGGACGTCGTCTCGGAGGGGGCGCTGCCGCTCGTGCTGGGCGGCGACCACTCTGTCGCGCTCGGCACGCTCGCGGGGTTGCGCGCAACGGCCGGCGAGCCGGGCGGCGTCATCTGGATCGACGCCCACGGCGACCTCAACGCGCCCGCGACGAGCCCGTCCGGAAACGTCCACGGGATGCCGCTCGCCGCCGCGCTCGGCCTCGCGGGAGACGCGTTCGCGCACCCCGGCCTGACGCTCCCGGCGGTCGATCCGCGGCGGGTCGTCCTCATCGGGCTCCGGTCGCTGGATCCCGCCGAGCGGGCGCTGATCCGCGACAGTGGCATCCGCGCGATCACGATGACCGAGATCGACCGGATCGGGATCGAGCGGGCAGCTCAGGAGGCGATCGACCGTGCGTCGGGGCCGGGGTTCGTCCACGTCTCGCTCGACCTCGACGCGCTCGACCCCGAGATCGCACCGGGCGTCGGGACGCCCGTGAAGGGCGGGCTGACCTACCGCGAGGCGCACCTGGCATGCGAGGACATCGCCGAGGCGGGAATCGTCGGCTCGCTCGAGCTCGTCGAGGTGAACCCGATCCTCGACCGCGAGAACGCGAGCGCGGCGATCGCGGTCGAGCTCGCCGCGAGCGCGCTCGGCCAGTCGATCCTCTGAGGTGCGGTCAGGCGGCCGTCGTGCCGTCGTCGGTCGTGAGCCAGGCGATGGCGGCCTCCCGCTCGCCCGGCTCGAAGACCCGGAGCTCGCCGGGGCTGAGCCAGCCGAACACGCTCACGCCGTGCCGGATCCAGTCCTTGTCGGTGACGAGCGCCATCCGCCGCCAGCGCGACCGCTGGGCGAGCCCGACGGTCCCCGCGGCCTTCACGTCCTCCCAGAGCGCGCCGACGTCGAGCCCGTGGAAGTCGGGTGCGGTCTCGAAGAGGAGGTTGATCGACTCTCCCCGGTCGAGCGCTGCGAGGATCGGCCGCATCAGCTCGTCGTGGTACTCGTCCCGCGTGAGCCTGCCCGAGGCGCGGAACCCCAGGGAGCCCGGCGGCATCTCGATCGGCTCGATCACGGCGTCTGCACGAGGGAAGAGCGTCCGGGCCGGCTGACCGCGCCACGAACGCTCTTCGGTGCCACCGACCCTAGCGCACTCCGGTGGCGGAGCCAAGCACCCGGATCACGAGCGGCCGACCGGGCCGGGCGTGCAGCATCGCGGCGGCGTTCCCACGATTGATCGCGACGGACATGTTCCGGTAGCTGTCCTCGTAGAGGATCACGTCGCCGGGGCGCGCGTCCGCGAACGTGCGGGCCATGATCGCGTAGTACCGCTCGCCGGCGAGCTCGAGCTCCACCCGCGACCCGGGCACGAGGCCGACCCGCTCCACGTCGTCGCGCGTCAGGTTGAGCGCGATGTTGCCGAAGCTGTCGACGTAGAGCGTGGTCGCGTCGATCCGCTCGTCCGCAAAGGTCGGCTCGGGCAGGTCGAGCCGGACGAGCGCGTCGGGGTCGAGCGGCGGCCCGAGCTCGGTCAGCGGCACGCCGTTCGCGAGGTGGGCGGCCGCCGGCGCAAAGAGATCGCGGCCGTGGAACGTCCGCGAGATCGTCTCGAGCGCGTACGCGGGGTTGGCGAGCTCGCGCACGTCCGCGATCCCCGCCCGCTCCGCCGCAGGGAGTAGCAGCCCGTTGTCGGGACCGACGAAGAGCCGCCCATCGCGGTCGGACAGGGCGAGTGGACGACGGGAGCCGCCGACGCCGGGGTCGACGACCGCGAGGTGCACGCCGGCCGGCATGTACGGGAGGGTGCTCGCGAGCACGAGCGCGCCCTGCAGCACATGGGTCGGCGGGATCCCGTGCGTCACGTCGATCACCCGCGCCTCGGGCGCGATCTTGGCGATGACGCCGTGGCAGGTGCCGACGAAGTCGTCCTGGAGCCCGAAGTCGGTCAGGAAGCAGATCACCATCCGGGCCGAGTCTACGGCGCCGCGAGCGCCGTTCCGACCGCGTCGACGAGACCGTCGACGTCGCTCGTGACCGCCTCGGCGACCACCTCGACGCCGGCCGCGCGCGCGGCACGCGTCGTCTCCGGCCCGATCGAGACCGCAGGCGCCGCCTCGGCGAGCGAGGCGTACGCCGCGGCGGCCGACGGCGAGGCGAGGACGACCAGGTCGCACGCCGGCCACCGCTCCGGCCGGAGGGGCACGGTGCGGTAGAGCGAGACGACGTCGGCGCCGAGGGCGTCCGGGAGGAGCCGCCGCGCACCCTCGGCGGCCGCGAAGAGCACGCGGCCCGGGTCGGCCGGGAGCGCGGCGAGGAGCCCTTCCTGCGTCGAGGTCGTCGCAACGACGTCGACCTCGCCGAAGGCGTCGGCCGTGGCGCGCCCGATCGCGGCCACCCGACCGGGCGTCCCGGTCATCCGCCGTCGCAGCTCGCGGGCGCCGACGGCGCTCGTCAGCACGACCCAGTCGTACCCGTCCACCGGCACCGGGTCGTCGCCGAGCGGCTCGATCGCGACGAGCGGGACGTGGTGCACGGTGTGCCCGCGCGCCCGGAGCCGCTCGACCAGCTCCACCTCGCGCCCCGCGGGCCGCGTCACGACGATCGTGGCGGGGCGCGCGTGCGGTCCCATCCCTAGCCCCCGCCCGCCCACGGGGAGAGGAACGGTATGGGCGCGCGCGTGACGCGTCCGTGCCGTCTGTGTGCCGATCGTGTGACACATGCGGTGGGTCGTCCCCGCTCCGGCCGGTCTGCCGCATGACCGCGGGGCGCGTCGCCCGGGCGGCCGGTCACGGCACGAGGGCCACGAGCTCGCGGCCCAGCGCGTCGGGGTCGTCCCCCTGCCGCCGCTCGAGCCACGTCCCGTCCTCGCCGGCGATGAGCCCGGTCAGGACGACGCCGTCGTGGTGCGCGGCCACGGGCGCGAGGCAGCCGCCGCCGACGACGGCGACGCACCGCCGCTCGGCCTCCACGCGACGGCGTGTCTCATCGTCGTCCGCGACCGCGACCAGGTGCTCCTCGCCCGCGCGCACCTGCAGCGCGAGGGCGCCCTGGCCCGCCTCGGGCAGCATCTGCTCGGGCTCGAGACGCGCATCGATCTGGGCGCCCAGCCCCAACCGGTCGAGCCCGCAGGCCGCGAGCACGACCGCATCGAGGCCACGCTCGCCGCGCTTCCGGAGGCGAGTGTCGATGTTCCCGCGGAGAGGCTCGACCGAGAGCGTCGGCTCGACCGCGAGGAGCTGGGCCCGCCGGCGTGCGGAGGCCGTCCCGATGCGGAGGCCCGGGCGAAGGGCGGCGACGCCGCAGAGCGCGTCGCGCGGGTCCTCCCTCGGTGGATAGGCGCCGACGACGAGCCCGTCCGTATCCGTCGAGGTCATGTCCTTGGCCGAGTGGACGGCGACGTCGATCCGCCCCGCGAGCAGCGCCTCCTCGAGCTCCTTGACGAAGACGCCGCGGCTCCCGATCTCGCCGAAGGGACGCGTCCGGTCGCGGTCGCCCGCCGTGGTGATCGGCACGAGCGCGATCTCGACCCCGGGCCGACGGAGCGCGTCCGCGGCGCGCTCGGCCTGGGTGAGCGCGAGCCTACTTCCGCGCGAGCCGACGCGCAGCAGCACGGCAGGGCCGGATGGGTTGCGTCGCCGGCAGCCCGCACGCGCGGCCTCCCCGCGGACGGATGCGGACGAACGCCGTCGGGACGACGAGCGGGAGAGGCCGTCCGCGAACCAGCTCGCGTCTCGCCGTCACGCGCCCTCGCCCTCCTCTTCCAGCCCGAATAGGTGCCGCACGGCATCAGCATAGATCAGCCCGTCCGGAGTGATGGCGGCCTCCTTGAGCCGCACCGTGGGCAGGTGCAGGAGCTTGTTGACGATCTGCGCGGTCACGGTCTCGACGGCGGCGCGCTCGCCCTCGGAGAGCCGCTCGAGGCGCGGCTCGAGGCGCTCGAGCTCGGCCGCGCGGATCTCCTCGGCCCTCGCCCGGAGCGAGGCGATCGCCGGCACGACCGCCAGGGACGCCTGCCAGGCGGCGAAGCGCTCGGCCTCCGCCGCGACGATCCGCTCGGCGTGGACGGCTTCGGAGCGGCGCCCCTCGAGAGACGCTGCGACGACGGCCTCGAGGTCGTCGACGTCGTAGACGAAGCAGCCGTCGATCGAGGCCAGCGCCGGATCGACGTCGCGCGGGACGGCGAGGTCGACGAAGAGGAGCGGCCGGCCACGGCGCGCCCGAAGCGTCGCAACGAGCTCGTCGCTGCGGAGCACGAACCCCGGGGCGCTCGTGGACGCGACGACCACGTCTGCCTCCGCCACCGCGGCGGCGATCTCGTCGAGCGAGAGCACCGTGGCGCCGAGCGACTCGGCGAGCCGCTCCGCCCGCTCGACCGACCGGTTGACGATCGCCGAGACGACGGCACCGCGCGAGCGAAGGTTGCGGGCCGTCAGCTCGCTCGTCCGGCCGGCGCCGACGAGCACGACACGACGGCCCGCAAGACCGTCGAACACCTGCTCCGCGAGCGCCGCGGCGGCCGCCGGGACGGACGACGGGCTCTCGCCGATCGCCGTCTCGACCCGTGCCCTGCGCCCGGCGTGCAGCGCCATCCGGAACGTGCGGTCGAGCAGCGGGCCGGGCGCGCCCGCCTCGAACGCGTCCCGCACCTGCCCGAGGATCTCGCCCTCGCCGGGAACCATCGAGTCGAGCCCTGCTGCGACGCGGAAGAGATGGAGCGCGGCCGACTCGTCGGCGAGGCGGTACGTGACGGGCGCGAGCGCCGCGCCCTCGTCCCCCGCGAGTGCGAGCAGGGCGCGGTCCGCCCGCTCGGGGAGCGCCTCGTCGTCGGGCCGGGCGAGGTAGAGCTCCGTGCGGTTGCAGGTCGAGAGGACGACCGCCTCGCACCCCTCGCCGTCCCGCTCGGCGAGCTCGCGCGCAAGGGTGCCCGCGGAGGCCAGGTCGATCGCGACCCGCTCGCGGAGCTCGACCGGGGCGCGGTGGTGCGAGATGCCGGCGAGCGCGAGCTTCACGATGCGAAATGGGTCACGGGGAGGACGACGGCGACGAGCGCGAAGCCGAGCAGCACCGCCCAGGCGTAGCGACGTCCACGGAGGCCCGCCTCCCGGCGGAGGACGAGCGCGACGGTGTTGACGACCCAGACGACGACGGTGACGGACATGGTCGCGTCGTAGTCACCGCTCTCGAGCTGCGTCAGGCCGGCGACGATCCCGACGGAGAGGAGCGCGAGACCGACGAGCATGACGCGGCCCGCGAGCCGGTCGAGCGCCTCGAGCGACGGAAGTCGCAGCCGGAGGACGCCGGTGTCGCGGCGCTTCAGCCGTCGCTCCTCGTAGAGGTAGAGCAGCGCGGCGCCCGCGGCCACCGTGAAGCAGGCGAACGCCGCGAGGATCAGCACCGCGTGGCCGGCGAGCACCCACCCGCCCTCGTCCGCCTGGTCGACGCCGGTGCCGCCGCCGACCCAGGCCAGGGCAAGGAGGCCGACTGCGACCGGCATCACGGCGAGGCCCATCAGCCGATACCGCGGCCGGCAGCCCCAGATGAGGTAGCCGGAGACGACGAGCCAGGCGAGGAAGTTCAGCGCGCCGGCCCACGTCCCCCACGGGAAGCCGTCCATCGAGAGGGCCTGCGCGACGAGCAGTCCCGTCTGGGCGAGCCAGCCGATGCGGACGCCCCAGATCCCGAGGCGGCCGTACCGCCCGTGGCCTCGCAGCTCGCCGGCGTACGCGAACGCCGCCTCGCCGTAGGCGATCAGCGCGGGCCAGACGAGCAGCTCAGCCATCGGCCAGGTCGCCCGTGGGGCGACTGCCGGCGAGCCGGGCGAGCTCGCCGGTCTCCCGCTCGAGGCGCGACAGCTTCGCCGCCAGGATCGCCACCCAGACGAGCACGACGAGGAGGAAGACGCCGTACGCCGCCGCGACGTACTTCTCGCCCGAGCTCATGACGCGAGCGCCTCGCGGAGGGCGCGCAGGTTGGCGTCCGTCCGCTTCCCGGAGAGCTCGGCGCGGTACATGACGTAGGCGAGCAGCGTGATCGCGGCCCAGGAGACGCAGAACGCCGTGAACATCGTGCCCGTCATCTGCGGTCCCTCCCGGGTGAACACGGTCGGGTGGATGAAGTCGTTCGCGAGCCGGATCGCGAAGAAGCTGACCGGGATCAGGGCGACGCCGAAGAGCGCGTAGACGGCCGAGATGCGCTCGCGCCGCGGGCCCGGCTCGATCGAGAAGCGGAGCATGAAGTACGCGCAGTAGAAGAGGAAGAGGACGAGGAAGAGGACGAGCTGGTTCGAGCTCCACGTCCACCACACGCCCCACGAGGCCTTCGCCCAGATCGCGCCGGTGACGAGCGTGAGGACGCCGAAGATCGTCCCCTGGTGGACGGCGGTGTAGCTCTCGAGGTCGTACCGCTCGTTCCGCGTCATCAGCAGCCGCAGCCCCTTCCACGCGCCGAGGCCGAAGCCGGCGTACGCGGTGAGCGCGATCGGCACGTGGACGTAGAAGATCTTCTGGGAGATCCCCTGGTCGACGTCCTCGGGCGCGACGAAGAAGGTCATCACGACCGCGGCGGCGCCCAGCGCGACGGCGAGCGCTGCGAGCAGGGCGAGAGAGGGCTTGGGCATGGTCATCGCGTGCGGGTCACTCGGTGACGACGTACTCGAACGCCGCCCACGAAAGTATCGCGAAGACCGCGTCGTAGAGACCCAGGAAGGCGAGATACCGACCCGGGTCGTCCGCGATGCTCGCGCCCACACCGCCCACCACGAGCGGGATCGCGAGCGGCAGGAACAGGAGCGGGAGGAGCACCTCGCGTCCCCGGGCGGCGGCCGCCATCGCCGAGACGAGCGAGCCCACGGCGCAGATTCCGACGGACGCGAGCACGACGCCGAGCACGGACGGGACGTCGAGCGGCGCGAAGAGGAGCGCGAACGCGGGCAGCGCGACGACCTCCGCGACCGCGAGGAACGCGAGCGTCGCGAGGGTCTTGCCGAGCCAGATCGCGCTCCGGTCGGACGGGGCGAGGACGAGGCCGTCGAGCGCCCCGGCCTCGCGCTCGGGCGCCCACGCCCGCGCGAGCCCCAGCAGGGCGGTGAAGACGAGCGCGATCCAGAGGAGCCCGTACGCCGCGTCGTCGCCGGCGTCGGCGGGAAGCGCGAAGTGGAACACGACGAGCGTCGCGAGCACGAACAGCACCATTGCCGGCAGGGTGTCCCGGGCGCGGAGCTCGAGCCGCAGGTCCTTCCGCGCGAGCGCGGCGACGTCGGCGAGGTACTCGCTCATGCGACTCCGAGGGCCAGGTGGCCCGTCGCGAGCGGCGCGAGCCGCTCGGGCTCGTGCGTCGCGACCACGATCGCGCGCGTGCGCCCCGACGGCGCGAGCTCGTCGTCGAGCAGGGCCGCGCCGTCCGTGTCGAGTGCCGAGTACGGCTCGTCGAGGACGAGCAGCTCCGGCTCGTGGAGCAGCGCGCGGCAGAGGGCGAGGCGCTGCGTCATCCCCCGCGAGAACGACCCGACCCTGCGACTGCGTGCCTCCCAGAGCCCGAACCGCTCGAGGAGCATCCCGATCCGCTCGCGCCGCTCCGGGACGCGATAGAGCCGGCCGTAGAGCTCGAGGTTCTCGAGCGCGCTCAGGTCGGCGTAGAGGTGGGAGTCGTGGCCGACGTAGCCGATCAGCGAGCGGTCGACCGACACGTCGACCGTGCCGCGGCTCGGCGCCGCGAGACCGACGAGGACGCGGAGGAGCGTCGTCTTGCCCGACCCGTTCGGCCCCGTGACGACGTGCAGCTCGCCCCGGTCGACGGCGAGCGTGACGCCGCGAAGCACCCTCCGCTCGCCGTAGCGCTTCTCGAGCGCGTCGACCCGGATCATCGCCGGGTCGGTCACGAGGCCGTCCGTCCCCCACCGGCGGCCGTCCCGCGGCCCGGCTCGGGGAACCACCCCCAGGGGCACCCCCGGTGCCCTGACATCAGCCTATGTCCTCGCTCGTGACCCATGGGTGCCGGGATCGTGCCGGAAGTGCGCCGATGCGGGGACCTCGACACGGCGGCCCCCTCACGCGTCCCAGTCCGCCGGGAGCTCGGGCGCAGGCCAGCTCGGATCCGGCCGCCAGCGCTCCCACCCGTCGGCGAACGGGCTCGCCCACCGCTCGATCGCTGCGACGACGCGCTCGCCCTCGGCGCGGATCCCGGCCGCGTCCTCGCGGGTGATCGCGCCCACGGCCACCGCGATCTCGAGCTCGTCCTCGTCCTTCCAGCGCCAGCGGCGCGGCGCCTCGCAGACGACGTCGAGCAGCGTGTCGCGGGTGTCACAGCCGTTCGCGTGCCAGACATGCGGGCGCTCGAGGTTGACGTACCAGTTCCCGAACGCGCCGTCCTCGTCCCAGAAGAGCCAGACCGAGTGCGCGCCCGCGAGCGGAACGAGCATCACCAGCGCGTCGCCGCTCCACGGCCGCCGCACGGACGCGAGGTCGTCCGAGAACCAGGCCTCCGGCTCGACGGCACGCAGGGGGCGGCCGTCGGCGAGCACCGGGTCGGCCACGTCGGTGCCGCCGGGGAGCCAGCCGGCGACGTAGCCGTTGCGGATGCCGAGGAACCGCAGCGGACGTGCGCCGAGGAGCGTGTCCTGGCCGAGAATGCGGTACCGCACGACGAAGGTCCGGCCGACGTCCCACGTGGTGGGATCGTCGTGCTCCTGCCCGGCCCGGGCGCTCAGAGCAGCGTGTCCAGCGCGACGAAGGCGCAGAACACGATCGAGATGACGCCGTTCACGGTGAAGAAGGCGGCGTCGAGGCGGCGCAGGTCGTTCGGCCGGACGATCGCGTGCTCGTAGACGAGGAGCACGGCGACAACGGCGACCCCGAGCCAGTACCAGACGTCGGCGTCGAGCCCGAGGCCGGCCGCCGCCAGCAGCGCGACGGTGCCGGCATGCATCGCCGCCGCGCCGACGAACACGCCGCGGACGCCGAACCGCGTCGCCCACGAGTGCAGCCCGGTCTCGAGGTCGTGCTCGCGGTCGAAGAGCGAGTAGAAGAGATCGAAGCCCGCCACCCACAAGCAGACGGCGCCGCCGAGCGCCCACGCCTGCCACGGCAGCTCGCCGGTCACCGCGACCCAGCCGCCGACGGGAGCGAGACCCAGCGACACGCCGAGCCACAGGTGGCACCACCACGTGACGCGCTTCAGGTACGGGTAGACCACGAAGAGCACGACGGGGATCGGCCAGAGCCACCGCACGATCGGGTCGAGCTGGAAGACCGCGACGAGGTAGACCGCGAGCGCGGCGAGTGACAGGCCGACGACCTGAAGGCGCGTCAACGCGCCGGCGGGGAGCTCGCGGGCCGCCGTCCGGGGGTTTCGAGCGTCGAGCTCCGCGTCGACGAGGCGGTTGAGCGCCATCGCGAGCGTCCGCGCGCCGACCATGGCGACCGTGACCCACACCATCGCCTCCGTGCCGGGCCAGCCGTCGACGGCGAGCAGCGCGCCGACGTACGCGAACGGCAGCGCGAAGACGGTGTGCTCGATCCGGACGAGCCGCGCGAGCCGTAGCGGCAGCGGCGCGGCGACGGAGCTCACACGGGCTCCTTCGTCTTCGAGACGAGGGAGATGTCGTCGATCCGGAGCTCGCGGTCCACCGCCTTGGCCATGTCGTAGACGGTCAGGGCCGCGACCGCGACCGCGGTCAGCGCCTCCATCTCGACGCCCGTCTGGGCCGTCGTCTCGGCGACCGCCTCGATCGCGACGCCGTCGCCGTCGACCGTGAGCTCCACCTCGACGAGCGTCAGCGGGAGGGGATGGCAGAGCGGGATCAGGTCGCTCGTCCGCTTGGCCGCCTGGATCGCGGCGATGCGGGCGACCGTGAGCGCGTCGCCCTTCGGCAGCGTGCGGAGCCGCTCCGCCGTCGCGGCCGCCATGCCGACGCGACCACGGGCGACCGCCCTGCGCCGCGAGAGCGGCTTCGCACCGACGTCGACCATGCGCACCTCGCCGGTCGCCTCGTCGACGTGCGAGAGCTCGCTCACGGGCGGGCCTGTCCGTCGTCTACTTGGACAACAGATGTCCTCCCGGACACGTGGACGTCGTTGTGCCGCTGCACGACGGCCATCGTAGCCCGCCTGCTCACGTACTCCGGGGCGCGCGCCGCTCGAGCTCCTCGAGCTCCCTCTCGGCCCACGCGTCCAGGTCGTGCGTCCGGACGTGGTCGCGGATCGCGGCCCGCCGGGCCGCGCGCTCCGCGCGCGGAAGCCGGATTGCGGCGCGGAGGGCCTCGGCCTGCTCGTCGACGTCGAGCGGGTCGACCCCGAGCACCCAGGCGTGCAGCTCCTCGTAGGCGCCGGCCTCGCGCGAGAGCACGACCGCGCCGTCGCGCTCGTTGACGAGCGGTGCCTCCTTCGCGACGAGGTTGAGGCCGTCCTTGACGGGATTCACGAGCAGGACGTCGTACTCGAGGAACGCCGCGACGGACGCGGGGAAGTCGTCGCGCACGTCGAGCCGAACGGGCTCCCAGCCGGGGCGGCCGAAGCGGGCGTTGACCGCGGCGGCCGCGGCCTCGGTCGCGTCCCGGTAGTCGACGTACTCCGGGATCTCCTGCCGCGACGGGTCGAGGAGCGCGAGCAGCTGGATCCTTCCCTCGAGCTCCGGCTCGAGCTCGAGGAGCCGGCCGAAGGCCGCGAAGCCGCGGACCGCGTTCTTCGACGGGTCGGTGCGGTCGACGCGCAGCACGAGGAGCTCGGGGCGCCCGACCAGCAGCTCGCGTCGGCGCTCCTGGACGGCCGGGCTCCCGGCCAGGCGCTCGAGGTCGGCCGCGTCGATCGCGATCGGGTTCGCGTGCGACCGAGCCTCCGCGTCGGCGCCCCGGCCGAGCACCGCCTCGCAGGTCTCGACGAACGCGGCGCGCCAGCGCTCGGTGTGGAAGCCGATGCTGTCGGCCGCGAGGAGCCCCTCGTGGACCGCGCGCACGATCGGCTCCGGCAGCACAGACCAGCCGTCGGGGCCGACCCACGGGATGTGGACGAAGTGCGCGATCCGCGCGTCCGGCCGCGCCTCGCGGACGAGGGCCGGCACGAGGTACAGGTGGTAGTCCTGGACGAGGAGCGGCGCGCCGGGCAGGGCGTCGAGCTCCTCCACCGCGGCCGCGGCCAGCGCGCGGTTCGCCGCGACGTAGCCGTCGGCCCAGGCGGCGCTCAGGTCGGCCGTCGGGTCGCGCTTGAGCTCCCAGAGCCCGTGCTGGACGAACCAGAGCACCGGGTTCGCCAGCACGCGGTAGTACGGCGCGTACACCTCGGGCGCGAGCTCGACCAGGTGCAGCCGGAAGGCGGCCTCCCCGAGCCGCTCCTCGCGCGGGCCGCCGGCGGCGACCTCGCGGTCGCCCTCCCCGAGCGCGGTCGCGACCCAGGCGACGTCGTGACGGTCGACGAGCGGCCGCAGGGCGGTGACGAGACCGCCCGCCCCCCGCACCGTGCGGAGCTCGCCCTCCACGCGCCGGAACCCGACCGGTCCGCGGTTCGAGACGATCACGAGCGGCTCGGCCACGGGACCCGCCTAGCCGGAGCCGTCCGGCCGATCGCCGAGACGGACGTCGACCGTCACCTTGCGTCCGGCGCGGAGCACCGTGAACGGCACCGTCTGACCTGGCTCGAGCCGCGTCGTCACGAGGCGCGACACGTCGTCGGCGCCCCGGACGGGCGCCCCGGCGATCGCGACGATCAGGTCGCCACCGAGGGTCACCTCGAGCCCGTTGTGGACCTCGGTGCGCGACCCGCCGCGGAGCCCCGCGGCGGCGGCGGGCGTCCCGCCCTCGACGCGGGTGATGAGCGCGCCGCGGTTGGCGGCGAGATCGAACTCGTTCGCGATCCCGGGCGTCACGTCCTGCGTGCTGACCCCGATGTACGCGTAGCGAACCTTGCCGGTCCGCAACAGCTGGTCGAGCGCCCGCCTCGCGAGGTCGATCGGGATCGCGAAGCCGACGCCCTCCGCCGTCCCCGACCTGCTCTGGATCTGCGCGTTGATCCCGATCACGCGTCCGGCCGCGTCGAACAGCGGCCCGCCGGAGTTCCCCCGGTTGATCGGCGCGTCGATCTGGATCGCGTTCGCGACCTGGAACGTCCCCGTGAGGGAGTCGATCGAGCGGCCGATGGCGGACACGACTCCCACCGAGAGCGAGCCCTGCTGGCCGAACGGGCTGCCGATGGCCGCGACCGGCTGCCCCACGCGCACGGCCGCCGACGCGCCGAGCGGCACGGGCTCGACCGGGTGGTCGGCCGGCGAGACGCGGAGCACGCCGACGTCGCTGTACAGGTCCCACCCGACGAGCTCCGCCCGCACGCGCTCGCCGTCGGTGAACTCGACGTAGACGGCGGTGGCCCGACGCAGGTCGTCCGGCGAGGACTCGACGTTCGTGACGACGTGGGCGTTCGTGAGGATCACACCCGCGCGGTCGACCACGAAGCCCGAGCCCTGCGACCGCCCCTGCTGCCCGAACGATGCGTAGACGGTGACGACGCCGTCCGCGCGTGAGGCGTAGAGGGCCTGCGGATCGAAGCGCCCGGCCCGGATCGGCGAGACGGGCGACGGTGTCGTGGAGCCGGTCGCGGGGACGGCGTCGACGACGACCGTGGTCGTCTCCTCACCGAGGCCGGTCGTGCCCGCCACGAGGAGCGCGGCACCTGCGCCGAGCGCAGCGGTCACGACGGCAAGGCCCGCTGCGGCCCAGACGCGCATGCAGCCACCGTAGCAACGGGTCTCCGCGATTCCACGTGGAAACGCGCCGTCGCGGAGCGGCGGGCGCTAGACGGTTTTCACGTGGAAACGGTGGCCGGGACGCGGGGCAGCGAGAGCGTGAAGCGCGTGCTCCCGGGCCGGCTGACGAGCTCGACGGAGCCGTCCATGCGCTCCGCGAGCTCGCGCGCGATCGCGAGCCCGAGGCCGCTGCCAGACGCCTGCGGGCCCTCGACGCGATAGAAGCGATCGAAGATCCGCTCGACGTGCTCGCGCGGGATGCCCGGGCCGTCGTCGGAGACCGTCAGCTCGGCGCGCCCGTCCTCGACCGAGGTGCTGATCCGCACCTCGGTCCCCGACGGCGTGTGCATCAGCGCGTTCGCGGCGAGCGCGCGGCCGATCTGCAGCACGCGCTCCTCGTCGGCGAGCGCCCACGCGTCGGAGTCGGCGTCGACCGTGAGCCGATGGCCCGTGGTCTCGGCGAGCGCCGACAGCTCCTCGGCGATCGTGCGCGCGACGTCGGCGAGGACGACCTCCTCCTGCTCGACCCGGAGCCGGCCCGCGTCCATGCGCGAGAGGTCGAGCAGGTCGGCGGCGAGCTTCGTGAGGCGGTCGACCTGCTCCCTCGTCGTCGCGAGGAAGCCGGCGCGCGTCTCCTCGTCGAGGTCCTCGTCCGCCATCAGCTCGAGGAAGCCCGCGAGGGAGAAGAGCGGCGTGCGCAGCTCGTGCGAGGCGTTCGCGACGAACTCCTTGCGCGCCGTGTCGAGCTGCGAGAGCTGGATGCGCATCTCCTCGAACGCCATCGCGAGCTCGCCGAGCTCGTCGTCCCCGAGATCGACGACGGGCTCGTCGAACTGGCCCTCCGCGATCCTGTTCGCGGCGCGCTCGAGGCGCCGGATGCGGCGGGCGTGGACGGTCGCGGCGGCGGTGCCGAGGATCGCCGCGATCAGGAGCGCCACCCCCGTCGCGTAGAGGAGGCGGCGCTTGACGACCCGCACCGTCGCGAGCTGGTCCTCGACCGACGCGGAGAGGAGCATCACGTTCGTGTCGTAGAGCGGGATCGCCGACTCGCCGAACTCGAGCCCGCGCCGCTCCACGCGGCCGCGCGAGATGGAGGACGTCTCCGCCGTCCGCTTGGCGACCGGGTCGTTCCGGACGGAGCCGCCGATCGGAGCCGAGTCCGCCAGCACGCTGAGCGTCGTCGGCTCGGGCCCGAGCACCTGGAACACGACGACCCGCGCCCGGTACAGCGCCGAGGTGAACTCGACGAACTCGTCGAGCGCGAACGGGGTGGACTGGTCGAGAGCGGGCGTAGGCCGTCGCGGCGTCCAGGCCGTCCTCCTCGAGCTGGTCGATCCGCGCGTCGACGAGCCGCCGCTCGAGCGACGGCACGACCATCAGGTAGGCGCCGCCGAGGGCGCCGCCGACGATCGCGAGCAGCGCGACGGCGAGCGTCGTGCGGATCCCACCCGGGACGCGCACCGCCTAGTCCCGGAAGCGGTACCCGGCGCCGCGCACCGTGAGGATCAGCTCCGGCTCGCGCGGGTCCCGCTCGATCTTCTCGCGCAGGTGGCGCACGTGGACGTCGATCGTGCGCGGCTCGCGGTAGTCGGCGCTGCCCCGGATCCGCTCGAGCAGCTGGCGCCGGCTGAAGACGATCCCCGGGCTCGCGGCGAGGAGCGCGAGGAGCTCGAACTCGACGAACGTGAGCGCCACGTGCGTCCCGCGCACCTCGACCGTGCGGCGCGGCAGGTCGATCACGAGCTCGCCGCGATCGATCACCTCGTCGCGGCGGCCGGAGAAGTGCGGCGTCGCCGCGCGGCGCAGGAGCGCCCGCACGCGGCTGCGGAACTCGCGGATCGAGAACGGCTTCGTGATGTAGTCGTCCGCCCCGAGCTCGAGGCCGAGCACCTTGTCGAGCTCGTCGTCGCGGGCGGTGAGCATGATGATCGGCACCGTGCTCTCGGCACGCAGGCGCCGGCAGACCTCGAGCCCGTCGACGCGCGGCAGCATGATGTCGAGGATCACGAGGTCGACGTCCTCGTCGGCGAAGCGGCGGAGCGCCTCGTCGCCGTCGCGCGCCTGGACGACCCGGTAGCCGTCGCGCTCGAGGGGGTACGTGAGCAGCGACTGGATTGCGTCCTCGTCGTCGACGAGCAGGATGGTCGAAGACGACTCCGGCATGAAGGTGGTTGCCCGCGCGACACGGCGCGATCCCGTGCCCTCGTCCCTACTATAGCCCCCGGCATGGAGCCGGCCCGCCGCGGATTTCGTGGTCGACCCGAGACCACGACCGCTCGGAGGCCGCGGCGGGGCTCCGTCGAGCGACCTCTCAACACGCGCCTCGTCCGCTCGCTCGGGCTCCTCGTCCTGCTCCCGCTGCTCCTCGCGGTGCTGACGATCGCCCGGCCCGGCCCGCTGGCGGCCCCGACGCTGCCGCCGGCGTTCGACGGCGGCACCGCGACGGCTCTGACCGTCGAGCTGACGCGCGACAACGCCAGCCGCGTGCCGGGGTCGCTCGGCGCCGCGCGCGCCGCCGACTGGTTCCGCGACAAGCTCGCGCTCTACGGGATCGGCGTCGAGGAGGACCGGTGGCGCGAGCACGTCCCGGGGGTCGGGACGGTCGAGCTCCGCAACCTCGCCGCGGTCGTGGAGGGGACGCTCGACGAGACGATCGTCTTTGTCGCCCATAGAGACAACACCGGCAGGAGCGCGGGCGCGAACGACAACGCGAGCGGCACGGCAGCGCTCGTCGAGCTCGCCCGGGCGTATGCGACCGCCGGCACGACCGCGTCGGCGCGGATGCCGCTCCACACGCTCGTCTTCCTCTCGACCGACGCGGGCTCCTACGGCTCCCTCGGGGCCGCGCGCTTCGTCGACGTCTCGCCGCTCGCGCGCCGTGCCGCCGCGATCGTCTCGCTCGACGGCATCGCCGGGACGGCGCCGACCCGCGTCGAGCTGAACGGCCTCGACCGCCGGTCGCCGCCGCCGGCTCTCGTCCGCACCGTCATGGTGCGCGTCGGCGCCGAGACCGGCTCGGAGCCACGGCAGCCCGGGTTCCTGACGCAGCTGGTCTCGCTCGCGCTGCCCTTCGGCTTCGGGGAGCAGGCGCCGGCGCTCGCGAGCGGGATCCCCGCGGTGCGCCTCACGACGTCGCCGGACGGCGGCGTGTCGGGCGGCGCCGACGAGCTGGAGGGGCTGAGCGCGCGCCGGCTCGGGCAGCTCGGCCGGGCCTCGGAGACGATCCTCGGCTCGCTCGACGCCTCCGTCGAGCTGCCCGACGAGAACGGCGGCGCGCTCTTCCTCGGCGACCGCGCCGTCCGCGGCTGGGCCGTCGAGCTGATCCTGCTGACGGCGGTCGCGCCGTTCGTCGCGGCGGCGTTCGACCTCCTCACGCACTGCCGGAGGCGGCGGCTCCGCCTGCGGCCGGCATGGGGTGCGCTACGGCGCCGGGTCGGGCTGTGGCTCGTCCTCATGCTGCTCCTCGGGCTCGCCGCGGTCGCCGGCGCCCTCCCGATCGAGCCGCCGCTGCCGCCACCGCCGGACGAGCCGCCGGTCGACGCCTGGCCCGTCGGTCTCGTCGTGGCCGGGATCGCCGTGGGGGCGCTCGTGTGGCTGCGCGCGCGGGCGCGACTCGTCCCACGCGTCCGCGCGACCCCGGAGGTCGAGCTCGCGGGATACGCCGTCGCGTTCCTCGGCCTCGTCGGCGTGGCCGCCGGGATGGCGCTCGTCTCGCCCTACGGGCTGCTCTTCGTCCTGCCCTCGCTGTACGCGTGGCTGCTGCTGCCCCAGCTCCGCCGTGCGCCCGGCTGGGTGACCGACGTCGCCTTCGGGCTCGGCTTCCTCGGGCCCGTCCTCGCGCTCGTCGTCCTCGCGGAGCAGCTCGACCTCGGGCTGCGCGCGCCGCTCTACGCCGCGTCGCTGCTGACGACCGGCGTCGTCCCGTGGACGGCGACGCTCTGCCTCGTCGCGTGGGCCGCCGTCGCGGGGCTCGTCGGGTCGCTCGCCGCCGGGCGCTACGCGGAGCCGGCCGCGTCGAGCGGCAGATAGCGCACGATCGCGCCCGCCGGCAGCTCGCCCTCGCCCCGCGGGACATGGAGAAGCGCGTCCGCGGCCGCCGCGCGCACGATCATGTGGGACTCCTGGCCCGCGAGCGGGTGCAGCACGACGACGCCGTCGCGCTCCTCGAGCGCCGCCCGCTGGTAGTCGTCCCGCGAGGGGCGGCGCCCCGCGGCGGCCCCGAGCGTGCCGAGCCGGAACCGGGGAGCGGGCGCCGTCGACCCCTGGAGCGCCCGGATCGCGGGGAGGACGAAGAGCAGCCCGCCGACGAGCGACGAGACCGGGTTGCCCGGCAGACCGAAGACGAGGGTCGCGCCGCGAACGGAGAAGGAGAGCGGCTTGCCCGGGCGCATCGCGACGCCCCAGAAGTCCTCCTCGGCGCCCAGCTCGGCGAGCGTCCGGCGGACGAGGTCGTGCGGCCCGACCGACACGCCGCCCGACGTCACGACGACGTCGGCCTCGAGCGCCGAGGCGAGCGCCGCGCGGTGCGCCTCCTCGTCGTCGGCGACGCCCTCGCGCCGCTCGACGATCGCGCCCGCCTCCTCGAGCAGGCCGGCGAGCATCACGCCGTTCGACTCGTAGATCTGGCCGTCGGCGAGCTCCTCGCCCGGCCGCCGCAGCTCCGTCCCCGTCGTCACGATCGCCACGGTCGGACGGCGCGCGCAGCGCGGCTCGGCGACACCCGCCGACGCGAGCGCGGCGATCCGCGACGCGGAGAGCAGCGTCCCCCGCGCGAGGACGCGCTCGCCGGCGGCGACGTCACCGCCCCGCTCGCGGACATTGGCGCCGAGCGCGACGGGCGCGTCGACCCGGACGACGTCGCCGTCGACGGTGACGTGCTCGATGGGGACGACCGCGTCCGCGCCGTCCGGCACGACGCCGCCCGTGGCGATCGTCATCGCCTCGCCGGCCCCGAGCCGGCGGCCCGCCGGCACGCCCGCCGCGATGTGGGCGACGACCGGGAGCGCGCCCGGCGTGTCCTGCGCCCTGAGGGCGAAGCCGTCCATGGCCGAGCTCGGGAAGCGAGGGAGGTCGATCAGCGCGTGGGCGTCCTCCGCCAGGACCCGGCCGGTCGCCACCTCGAGCGGCACGGGCTCCGCCGCGAGCGGCGTGACGCGGGCCAGGACGCGGGCCAGAGCATCGTCCACGGTCAGCAGCTCGGCCACGGCGCTGACGGTACACACGGGGTACGCTCGCCGGGTGATCTCGGTCGTCGTGCCCATGCGGGACGAGGAGCGCACCGTCGAGCCGCTCTACGAGGAGCTCGCAGCCGCTCTGGACGGGCGGGACGAGCCCTGGGAGGTGATCTTCGTCGACGACGGCTCGCGCGACGGAACGGCCGCCGCGCTCGCCCGGCTCTACGACGAGGCGCCGAACGTGAAGGTCGTGCGGCTGCGCCGCAACGCCGGCAAGGCTGCCGCCCTCGACGCGGGCTTCCGCGAGGTCGAAGGTGAGACGGTCGTGACGATCGACGGCGACCTGCAGGACGACCCGGTGGAGATCCCGCGGCTGCTCGCGGCGCTCGACGAGGGCTACGACCTCGTCTCCGGCTGGAAGACCCACCGCTCCGACCCGTTCAGCCGGCGCGTGCTCTCCCGGGTCTTCAACACCGTCACCGGCTGGCTCTCGGGAGTCCGGCTGCACGACATGAACTGCGGGCTCAAGGCGTTCCGCGTCGAGGTGGCGCGCGAGCTCGACCTCTACGGGGAGCTCCACCGCTTCGTCCCGGTGCTCGCCCACGATCTCGGCTTCCGGGTCACCGAGCTGCCCGTCAACCACCGGCCGCGGGAGCACGGCCGCAGCCGCTACGGGATGGAGCGCTACGTCCGCGGCTTCCTCGACCTCCTGACGGTCACCTTCATGAGCCGGTACCGGCACAGGCCGCTGCACCTCTTCGGCGGGCTCGGGCTCCTCCTCGGCTTCGTCGGGACGGCGATCCTCGTCTACCTGACGATCGTGAAGCTCACGGGCGAGCCGATCGGGCGACGACCGCTGCTGCTGCTCGGCGTGCTTCTCGTCGTCGTCGGCATCCAGTTCTTCTCGCTCGGCCTGCTCTCCGAGCTCGTCACGAGCCAGCACCGCGAGCGCCTGCGGGCGCAGGGCGGCGACCGCGCCTCCCGGCTCGTGGACGAGATCCGGCGCTAGACGGGCCAGACCGCAGTGAAGGCGCTCTACTTCGGCACGTACGACCGCGGCTCGCCCCGGAACACGCAGGTCGTCTCGTGCCTGCGCGGCGCCGGCGTCGAGGTCGTCGAGCGGCACCGGGAGGTGTGGGGGCGGCACAACTGGTCGCTCGGCCTCGGCCAGCTGACCCGGGTGCTGCGGGCCGAGAGCGACCTCGCCCGCAAGCGCGAGGACGACGCGGACGTGATCGTCGTCGGGTACCCGGGGCACTTCGACATGCCGGCGGCGCGGCGCGTCGCACGGGGGCGGCCGATCGTCTTCAACCCACTGGTCTCGCTCCACGACACCCTCGTCAGCGACCGCGCGCGGTTCCGCCGTCGCTCGCCCGCCGCGGGCATCGTGCGCGCGGTCGACCATGCCGCGTTCCGGGCGGCCGACCTCGTGGTCGCCGACACGGAGGCGCACGCGTCGTTCTTCCGCGAGGCCTTCGGGTTGCCCGAGGAGCGCGTCGCGGTCGCGCTCGTCGGGGCCGACGAGCCGCTCTTCCGCCCCGGATGGCACCCGCCCGAGCCGTTCCACGCCCTCTTCGTCGGCAAGCTCATCCCGCTGCACGGGCTCGAGACGATCCTCGAGGCCGCGTCGCTCGCGCCCGAGCTCGAGCTGCGCATCGTCGGAGGCGGGCAGGAGGACGCCCTGCTGGAGTCGCGGCCCCCGAACGTCACGCACGTGCCGTGGATCCCGTACGAGGACCTGCCCGAGGCGTACCGCGGCGCCGCGTGCGCCCTCGGGATCTTCGGCACCGGCGAGAAGGCTGCCCGCGTGATCCCGAACAAGGTCTTCCAGGCGCTGGCCTGCGCGCGGCCGGTGATCACGGCCGACACCCCTGCCGCGCGCGAGCTCCTGACCGACGACGCCGACGCGCTGCTCGTCCGCCCGGGCGATCCCGAGGCGCTCGCCGGAGCGCTCCGCCGCCTCGCCGGCGACGCCGCGCTCGCGGAGCGGCTCGGCGAGGCCGGCCGGGAGACCTACGAGGCCCACGCCTCCGAGGCGGTACTCGGGGAGCGGTGGAGATCGCTGCTCGAGGGGGTCGTCCGGCGGTGACCCGGCCCGCCCGGCTCGTCGCGGCGGCGAGCGGCGTCTTCGCGGCCGGTCTCGGCGCCCTCGCGGTGCTGCAGCACCGCGCGTTCTGGACCGGCCGCTTCGACGTCGGCAACCTCGTGCAGGCGGTGTGGTCGACCGCGCACGGCGACTTCCTCTCGGTCACCGGCCTGACGGGACGCCAGATCTCGCGGCTCGGCGCGCACTTCGACCCGATCGTCGTCGCATTCGCTCCGCTCTGGTGGCTGTGGCCCGACGCCTCGCTCCTCCTCGTCTCCCAGGCCGTCGCCGTCGCGACGGGCGCCGTGCCGGTGTACCTGCTGGGCAAGCGGCACCTCGGCTCGGAGTGGGCGGCCGCAGGCTTCGCGCTCGCCTACCTCCTGCACCCGGCGACGCAGTGGCTCGTGCTCGACGACTTCCACCCGGTCGCGCTCGCGACCCCGCTCCTGCTCTGGGCCTTCTGGTTCCTCGACGGCGACCGGCTGCTCCCGTTCGCGGTGACCGCCGGGCTCGCGTGCCTGACGAAGGAGCAGATCGGGCTCGTCGTCGCCGCGATGGGCCTCTGGTACGCGCTCCGGCCCGCGCACCGCCTCGCGGGCGCCACGATTGCCGCCGCCGGCACCGCCGTCTCGATCGTCGCGGTCGCGGTCGTCGTCCCGCACTTCGCCCCCGGCGGCGGCTCCCCGTTCGAGGGCCGCTACGCGGCCGTCGGCGGCTCGCCGGCGGGGATCGTCGAGACAGCCCTCACCGACCCCTACGCGATCGTGTCCGCGGCGAGCACGGGCCGCGACGGCGCGTACCTGCTCGACCTGCTCCTACCCCTGCTCGGGCTCCCGCTGCTCGCGCCGCTCGCCGCGCTCACGGCCGCCCCCGAGCTGCTCCTCAACCTCCTCTCGGACACGCGGACCCAGACGTCGATCCACTTCCACTACACGGCGGGCGCCCTCCCCGGCCTGATGGTCGCCGCGATCTTCGGCGCCGCGCGCCTGCGCCGCCGCTACGCGTGGGCGACGCGGCCCGAGGGGCGCGCCGTCGTCGTCGCCGCCCTCGTCGGCGGCATCCTGCTCGGGCCGCTTCCGGTCTGGCGCTTCGTCCCCGGGGCATCGGAGCTCGGCGCCCGCGAGCACATCGTCACCGGCCGGGCCGAGGCGGCCGCGCGCGCGGTCGCCCTGATCCCGCCGGACGCGCCCGTCAGCGCGACGAACACGCTCGGCGCGCACCTCTCCGAGCGCCACCGCATCTTCAGCTTCCCCGTGCTCGGCGAGGCGCAGTGGATCGCCGTCGACCGCTTCCGCGGGAGCTACCGCGACGACAACATCGCACCGCAGCGATTCCGCCGCGCCCTCGCCGAGCTCCGCGCGAGCGGTCGCTTCGAGACCGTCTTCGACGAGGACAACATCCTCGTGCTGCGGCTCAAGAGCTCGTAGACGCCGTCGAAGGAGGGGGCTGGTGGGGGACCATGGGTTCCCCCACCTCGAACATCCTCGTGCTGCGGCTCAGAGAGGGATCGTCTGAGGCAGGAGGTACGCCGTGAGCGCGAGCGCGGCGACCCGTGCGACGCGGTCCTCGTCGACGGCGGCGAGCGGCACGGCCCACGCGAGGTACCAGACGGCGAGGTAGGGGGTCGTCGCGAGCACGAGACACGCGGCGCGGCCGTGGCGCGGCACCCCGCGCCAGGCGTCCCGCGCGATCCACGCGAGCCCTGCCGCGGCCGCTGCGGCCGCGAGGCCGATGGAGACGGCGTGGGGGAGCCCGAGCTGCTCGAGCCGCGAAGGCAGCGCGTAGCTCGTCTCACGCACCGCGTTCTCCGCGAGCGGCTCGAAGGCCCGCAGCCAGTCGAGGCCGTAGAGCAGCGTGGCGACCGCTCCGACGGCGACGCCGGTCGCCGCGGCCGCCGCCAGCCCCGTGGGTCTCCCGCGCCGGCGGGCAGCGAGGGCGGCGAGGGCGAGGAACAGGACGGGCACCCACTTCACCGCGATCGCGAGCGTCCACGCGACGCCGGCGAGAGTCGTACGGTGGCGCACCGCCAGCGCGACGCCCAACGCGGCGAGCCCGCCGACGAGCGCGTCGTTGTGACCGCCGCCGGCGAGGTGGATCGCGAGCACCGGGTTCCAGGCGACGAGCGCCACCGCGAGCGCCGGCCGTGCCGCTGCGCGGGCGACCGCTGCGGCGGCAACGAGCACGGCGGCCGCCGCGAGGCCCTTGAAGAGCCAGGCCGCGGCGTCGGCCGAGGAGCCGGCGAGGAGCGCCACGGGCTCCGAGAGCAGGGTGAACACCGGTCCGTAGACCGTCGTCGTGTCGCGCCAGTCGGCGCCGACGTAGGCGGCCGCGGGGCTCTGCGGGAAGTCCGCCGGGGGATCGACGTACGGGTTGCCGCCGCCGTCGCTCGCGATCCAGCCGTAGCCCCAGTACGTCCAGGCGTCGGTCGAGAGGAGCAGCGGCGCCGCGAGCGGGACGAGCTGGATCGCCGCGCCGAGCGCGAGCACGACGCGGACCGGCGCACCGCGGCGCACCGCGACGAGGCCGGCGAGGTACGCGACGAGCGCGCCGACCAGGAGGAGGAGGAACGGCCAGGCCGTGCCCTCGGGCGCATGCGAGCCGTCTGTCGGCACGACGGGCGAGCCGTCCCGCCACGCCGAGGCCGACGCGACGGCGACGAGGACGAGCGTCGCCGCGCCGCTCAGCACGACGGCGGACCGCACGGGTCGCGCCTCGGTGCCTATCGCTCGTCGCTCGAGCCCGGCCCGCCGGCGCCCGGTCCCGCGGGCGTCTTCCCGGCCGGCTCCTTCTTCTCCTCCGGCTCCGGCGTCGCGGGCGGCGTGTAGTACGGGTCGTAGCTGAGCGACGTCGGGCCTCGCTCCCAGGTCGTGAACGTCGCGGGCCGCGTGGGCTCGCGGAAGTCCCGCACGGGCGTCTGCGCGAGGGCCGGCTCCATGAAGCGCCGCCAGATCTCGGCGGGGAACGAGCCGCCGGAGACGGAGATCCCGTGGACGTTCGTCATCGGCACCTCGCCGCGCGTGTAGCCCATCCAGACGGCGGTGGCGACCCCCGGCGTGTACCCGACGAACCACGCGTCGGCGTGCTCATCCGTCGTCCCCGTCTTCCCGGCGACCGGCCGGGCAAGCGCCGCGCGAGTGCCCGTCCCGTAGCGCACGTTCTCCTCGAGCACGTCGGTGACGGCGGCCGCGACCCCGTCCGAGACGACGCGCGTGCGGCGCCGCTCGGTCGCCCACCGATCGTCCGGCTTGCCGCGGATGACGACCTTGCGGATCGCCGTCGGCTCCGTGTAGATGCCGCCCGCCGCGAGCGTTGCGTACGCAGAGGCCATGTCGAGCGGCGACACGGCGACCGAGCCGAGGCCCATCGCAGGGACGAACTGGCCGCGGACGTCGAGCGGCGTCCGCACGCCGAGCCGGCGGGCCATCTGCGCGACCCGCTGCGGCCCGACATCGAGGGTGAGCTGCGCGTAGACGGAGTTGTCCGACGCGAGCGTCGCCCGCTCGACCGAGGTCCAGCCGCTGTAGCTCTCGTCGTAGGTCTTGACGCACCACCAGGTGCCGGCCTCACAGCTGCCTTCGTCGTCGGGCTTGTACTCGAACGGCGCGGACACGTAGTAGGTCGAGCCCGGGTCGAGCCCCCGCTCGACGGCCGCAGCGAGCACGAACGTCTTGAACGTCGAGCCGGGCTGCCGCCGCGCCTGTGAGAGGAGGTTGAACTGGTTGTTCGCGCGACCCGGGACGACCGCGGTCATCGCGCGGATGGCGCCGTTCCACGGGTTGATCGAGACGACCGCCGCGGCGGGATCGATCCTCCGCGTCAGCGTCGACCGGATCGCCTGCTGGGCGAGCCGCTGCCAGCGCGGCTCGATCGTCGTGTAGACCTGCAGGCCGCCCGAGCGGACGGTCTCGGCGCCGTACTCCTTGACGAGCTCGTCGCGGACGTAGCCGAAGAAGTACGGCTCGCGGATCTGCGCGTAGAGCCGGCCCGGCCGCAGCTTCGGCGAGCGCCGGCGCACCGCGCCGGTGTACTGGCGGCGCGTGATCATCCCCTCCTCGAGCATCGCCAGGAGGACCTGGTTGCGGCGAGCCACGGCCCGCGCGGGGTCGACGAACGGGTCGTACGCGGACGGCGCCTGGTTGAGCCCCGCGAGCAGCGCGGCCTCGGGCAGGGTCAGCCAGCGCGCCGGCTTCGAGAAGTACGTCCGGGCGGCTGCCTCGGCCCCGTAGGCGAGGTTGCCGTAGAAGACCGAGTTGAGGTAGGTCGCGAGGATCTTGTCCTTCGACCAGGCCCCGTCGAGCTTCACGGCAAGGCACGCCTCGGTGACCTTTCGCTCGACCGTGCGCTCGTTCGAGATGTAGAGATTGCGGACGAGCTGCTGGCTGATCGTCGACCCGCCCTCGACGACCCGGCCCGCCTTGACGTCCCGCCAGAGCGCCCGTGCGATCCCCTCCGCATCGATCCCACCGTGCTCGTAGAAACGCCTGTCCTCGATCGCGACCGTCGCCTGGCGGAGCCAGGGAGAGATCTTCGCGAGCGGCACCACCTGCCGGTTGCGCTCGGCCGGGATCACGCCGAGCAGCGAGCTGTCGGCGGCATAGACGAACGTGTTCTGGCCGATCTGGGTCGGCCGCAGCGCAGACAGGTCGCAGCGGTCGCCGAAGGCCAGCACCGCGGAGCCCGCCGCGACCCCGGCCGCCGCGAGCAGCACGACGAGGCCGGCGACGACGATCGGCAGCTTCCGGGACCTGCGCGGCTTGCGGCGGCGGATACGCGGCCGCGGCGCAGGCGCTCGCGGCGGGCGACGGCGCCTGGGGCTGCTCATGGAGCGATGGTAGCCACGGTCGCGACGACTTCCCGGCAGCGCCGAGAAGCCCTCTGCCCCGTTCGCGGTATCGTCGCCCGATGCGCGGGCTGGGAGGAGCGTGGCCGGCGCTGCGGATCTTCCTCTGGAGCCGGCTTGCGATCTGGGCGCTCGCCGCGGGCACCGTGCTCCTCTTCGAGTCCGAGCTCAACCCGAACCGGGGCCCGTGGGACACGCCGCGCCTCCATCAGCTCGGCGCCGTCGTCGACGTCTGGGCGAGATGGGACAGCAACTGGTACCTGCGGATCGCCGAGACGGGCTACGACTGGCCGTCGGCGACGCCTGCCTTCTTCCCCCTCTACCCGCTGCTCGTCGGGGGGTTGGGGCGCGTGCTCGGCGGCGAGTACCTCCTCGCGGGGCTGCTCGTCTCGCTCGCCGCGTGCGCCGCTGCCTTCGTCCTGCTCTACCGGCTCGTCGAGCCGCGCCTGGGCCGCGACGACGCACGGCGCACCGTGCTGTACCTCGCGCTCTTCCCGACCTCGCTCTTCCTCGGCGCCGTCTACGGCGAGTCGCTCTTCCTGCTCCTCGCCGTCGCCGTCTTCCTGCTCGCGGAGCGCGGCCGGCTCGGGTGGGCGGCGGTCGTCGCGGGTCTCGCGCTCCTGACGCGGGCCCAGGGCGTCGCGCTCCTCCCCGTCCTCGGGATCTACGCGTGGCGCGCGGGGCTCCGCGGCCGCGCGGTCGCCCTCCTCGCGGTGCCGGTCGCGATGTTCCTCACGTTCCCGCTCGTGCTGGAGGCCTGGGTCGGCCACGGGCTCGCGTTCCTCGACGCGCAGCGGATCTGGGAGCGGTCGGTCGCGGCGCTGGGCCCGCTCGGCGGGATCGTCCAGGCGATCGGCGAGGGCGACGTCGTCGGCTCCCTCCTCGCGATTGCGATGCTCGTCCTCGCCGTGCTCGCGTGGCGGTGGCTCGGCCCCGCCTACGGCGCGTACGCGATCCTCGCGCTCGTGATCCCCATGGCGCTCCCGTCGGAGCGGCTCGGGGGCCTCTACTCGTTCCCCCGGTTCGCACTCGTCGCGTTCCCGTGCCTCGCCGCGCTCGCGGTCCTCGGCCGCGACCGCCGCGTCCACGTCCCCGTGGTCGTCGTTCTCGGCGCGGGCCTCGCGGTCTACGTGGTTCGATGGGCCCTGTGGTACTGGGTCGCCTGACGGAGGTCCCGCGGTCGCGCCTCGTCGGCTGGGCGATCCTGGTCGGCGTCCTCGCGCTGCTCTCGTACGCCGCGCGACTCGGGGACGGCGAGACGCCCGACGACGTCCTCTACCGCTGGTCGACCGCGGTCGGCGGGCTGGTCCAGTACGCGATCATCCTCGTGCTCGTCCTGTTGCTCGCGCGCGGGCTCGCGCCGTCGACGCTCGGCCTGCGGCGACCGCGGTCCTGGGCCGGCGCCGCAGGCAGGCTCGCGGCCGCCCTCGTCGCGATCTGGATCGTCGGCTTCGTCCTCAACTTCTTCCTCGAGGCCGGCGAGGAGCAGGGGCTCGTGCCGGACGAGTGGGACGCGAGCCGGGCGGCGCCGTTCGTCGCGAACTTCCTCGTCGTCGCGCTCGTGGCGCCGTTCGTGGAGGAGCTCACCTACCGCGGCCTCGGCTACGCCGCCGTGCGGGACGCATTCGGCGCGATCGCGGCGATCGCCGTCACGGCGGTCGCCTTCGGGCTCGCGCACGGCCTCGTGATCGCCCTCCCGGTCCTGACCATCTTCGGCGCGATCCTCGCGTGGCTCCGGTACTCGACCGACAGCATCTACCCCCCGATGATCCTCCACGCGGTGTTCAACGGCGCCGCGCTGATCGCGGCGGTCACGGTGTGAGCGCGGACGAGCGCATCGAGCGGCTCCGCGCGGAGGTCTCGGCGAACGACGCCGAGATCGTCGCCCACGTCAACGAGCGCCTGCGGATCGTTCGCGAGATCTGGGCCCTCAAGGCATCGAGCGGCTCCGGCCGGCTCGACCCCGACCGCGAGCGGCGGCTCCTGGATCAGCTCCGAGCCGCGAACTCCGGCCCGCTCTCGGACGAGGGCCTCGAGCGACTCGTCACCGAGCTCCTCGCCCTCACGAAGCGCGAGCTCGGCCCGGGCTGAGCGGGCGCGCGACGCCCGCGAGCACGAGGCCGAGGACGAGCGCGCCGACCGTCACGAGGAGCGCGCGGAGGATCCCGGAGGTCTCGGCGAGCACGCCGATCAGGGGCGGGCCCGCGAGGAACGCCGTGTACCCGATCGTCGTCACGACGGAGACGCGCGCGGCGGCCCGGGCCGGGTCGTCGGCCGCGGCGCTGATCCCCACCGGGAAGCCGAGCGACGCGCCGAGGCCCCAGAGGGCCGCCCCTGCGAGGGCGACCGCGGGCGCGTCGCCGAGGACGACGAGGAGCAGCCCGGCGAGGGCGAGCGTCGCCGTGGCCCGGAGAACGACGACACGCCCGAGGCGGTCGACTGCCTGCCCTCCGAAGAGCCGCCCGGCAGTCATCGCGGTCACGAAGACGCCGAACGCCAGGGCGCCCGCAGCCTCCGAGGTGTCGTAGCCGTCGACGAGCGCGACGGCGATCCAGTCGTTCGCCGTCCCCTCGGTGAACGCGAACGCCAGCACGAGCAGGCCGATCAGGAGGGTCCGCGGTTCCCGCCAGGCGCCGAGCGCGCGGGAGCCGCGCTCGTCCGGGAGCACCTGGACGTGACCGGGGAGGAACGACCGAGCCGCGACGACCGCCGCCAGCGGAGCCGCGAGGCCGACCGCGAGCACCTGCACGGAGAGAGCGACCCCCGCCGCGGCACCTGCGGCGCCGAGCAGCGCGCCACCCACGGTGCCGAGGCTGAACGCCGCATGGAGGCGCGGCAGCAGGGAGCGCTCGAGGCGGCGCTCGACGGCGGCACCCTCGACGTTCATCGCCACGTCCCAGACGCCCATCCCGAGACCCGTCACCGCGAGGCCGAGGGCGGCGGGGGGCACGCTGCCGGCGAAGAGCGCGGCCGCCAGCGCCGCCAGGCCGACCGAGACCGTGATCGCACCGCCCGCGACGGCGTGCGTCGGCCCGACGCGCTGCACGATCGGGCCGGAGAGCGGCAGGCCGACGACGGCGCCGCCCGAGAGGCAGAGCAGGAGCAGTCCGAGCTCGGCGGTCGAGAGGCCGAGGTCGTCGCGGAGCGCCGGGGTGCGGCTCAGGAAGGCGGCGAAGGCGATCCCGTTCGCCGCGAACACCGCGACGACCGCCGTCCTCGCGCGCAGCACCGCCGCCGGGGCGGCCGGGGTCTCGGCGGGAGAGGTCAGCCCTTGTCGGGGGGCTCGTCCGCCTCGGTGGCGAACTCGTCGGGCGAGACCGTGTCGAGGAACTGGCGGAACTCGTCCATGTCGACCTCGCCGAGGTTGACGCGCTGGGCGTAGTCGAGGTCGGGCTCGTCGCCCTCGAACTGGACGCCCGACTCGTCGATCACCTCGTCCTCGGCGAAGATCTGCGCGTCGGCCCGAAGGGCGATCGCGATCGCGTCGGACGTCCGCGAGTCGATCTCGATCTCCGCCCCGTTCCGCACGAGCGTGATCCGCGCGTAGAACGTGCTGTCCCGGAGCTCGGTCGACCGTCACGTGGTCGACCTCGGCCCCCAGCGACTCGATGATCGAGCACACGAGGTCGTGGGTCAGCGGCCGCGGCGGCTCCTGGCCCTGCAGCCGCATCAGGATCGCCGCCGCCTCGGGGTGGCCGATCCAGATCGGGAGGAACGTGCGTCCGTCGGCGACGCGCAGGAGGACGATCGGCTGCTTGCCGACGAGGTCGAAGCTGACGCCATAGACCGTCATCTCCTGCATGGCCTGCTCTGAGTGTAGCCCTGCCTCCCGGGGTGCCAATCCCGGTACGGCGAGGGTGCGGAGAGGGCTGGCGCCTTCGCTACACTCGGCACCCGCGCGGGCGATTAGCTCAGCTGGTTAGAGCGCCGCTCTGATAAGGCGGAGGTCCCTGGTTCGAGTCCAGGATCGCCCATGTCTGTTGCGCAAGACAGAAATCTGCCGAGCAGATTTCTGTCGCGCGAAGACCCCTGAAGGCGTCCGCTTCGCGGCCGCAAACCCTCATCTCATCCACTCGTGCGGTGGACTGGGCTCCGTGCCCGCGCGCACCCTCCACGTTGCCACCGATGGCGGTTCAACCGATCGGTACTGAGACGCGCGCCTAGAGCGCCTCGAGGGCCTCGACGAGCTCGGCGAGCCGCGTCTCGTCCCCGAAATGGAGCTCGAGCTTGCCCGCCGAGACGCGCGCGGGGAGGCCCGTCAGGCGCTCCGCGGCACCGCGCGCCCGCTCGGCGAGCGCCGGGTCGACCGGCGCGGCCCTCGGCCGGCGCTTTGCCCCGCCCTCCTGCGCCGCCCTCTCGGTCGCGCGCACGGTGAGCCCGTCGCGGGCGACGCGCCTGGCGAGCCGGCGACGGCCTTCGTCGTCCGGGACGGCGAGCACCGCACGTGCATGCCCCTCGGTGAGCTCGCCGCGGGCGAGCATCCAGAGCACGTCCTCGGGAAGCTCGAGCAGGCGCAGCCGGTTCGAGACGCCCGGCTTGGAGCGACCGACTCGCTCGGCGACCTCGCCGAGCGAGAGGTCGAACTCGTCGACCAGCACGGCGTAGGCACGCGCCTCCTCGACCGGGGAGAGGTCCTCGCGGGCGACGTTCTCGACGAGCGCGAGGAGCAGCGTCTCACGATCGTCGCTCTCCCGCACGAGCGCCGGCAGGGTGTCGAGCCCGGCCTCGCGGGCCGCGCGCCACCGGCGCTCGCCGGCGATCAGCTCGTAGCCGCCCGCGCTCCGCGGACGGACGACGACCGGCTGAAGGACGCCCTGGCTCCGGAGCGACGCGGCGAGCCCGGCCGTGGCCTCGGGCTCGAAGCGGCGTCGGGGCTGGCGCGGGTTCGCGTGGATCGCGTCGAGCGGGATGTGCAGCAGCTCCGGCTCGCCGCCGCCGCCGCCCACGAGCACCTCGAGGCCGCGGCCGAGCCCACGGCGCTGGGCGGGCTGGTCAGGTGCGCTCGACAAGCTCCATCGCCACCTTCCAGTAGGCCTCGGCGCCGGCGGAGCGGCGGTCGTAGGCGATCGCGGGGAGGCCGTGGCTCGGCGCCTCGGCAAGGCGCACCGAGCGCGGCACGGTCGTGGTGAAGACGAGGTCGCCGAAGTGGGAGCGCAGCTCGCGCTCGACCTCGTCGGCGAGCCGGGTCCGCCCGTCGACCATCGTCAGGAGGATCCCCGCGACGCCGAGCGCGGGGTTGAGGCGGCGCTTGACGAGATCGATCGAGCCGAGGAGCTGGGAGAGGCCCTCGAGGGCGTAGTACTCGGCCTGCACGGGGACGACGACGCGGTCGGCTGCCGCGAGCGCGTTGACGGTCAACGGGCCGAAGGAGGGCGGGCAGTCGAGGAAGACGAAGCCGTAGCCGGCCGTCGCCTCCGGCTGGAGGGCGTCCGCGAGGTAGCGCTCGCCGCCCGCGAGCGCCGAGAGCTGCACCGTGGTCGCCGCGAGCTCGGCCTTCGCCGGGACGAGGTCGAGGTTCGGGACCGGCGCCGAGACGGTCAGCTCGGAGAGCGGGACGCCGTCGAGCAGGTCGACGGTCGAGTGCCCGTTCGCACGTCGACCGAGGCCCGAGGTCGCGTTCGCCTGCGGGTCGAGGTCGACGAGCAGGCAGCGCTCGCCGGCCTCCGCGAGGCAGGCGGCGAGGTTGACCGCGGTCGTCGTCTTGCCGACGCCGCCCTTCTGGTTCGCGATCGCGTAGATGCGGGCGGCCACCCGTCCACCGTAGCCACGGAGCCGGACATTTCCGGGTCTCAGACGGAGGCGCGCTCGCGGTGCTCCCGGGCCTGCCGGAGGAGGCTGTCCTCCGCCGCCCGCACGTGCCCGAGCGTCGCCCAGGCGTGGGCCGTCGCGCGGGGCACCTCGCCCGTGCGGAAGTGCTCGCCCGCGCGTCGCGCGTGGGCGGCGGCCTGGTCGAGCTCGGCTGCGGCGGCGTCGAACAGGCCTGCCGCCTCCTCGAGCCGCGCCTGGCGTGCCTCCTCGTCCACGGCGCTCCCTTCGCGGGGACGCCGGGGATCCCTCCGGTCAGCCGAGCGGGCGCTTCCGTGCGACGCCCGTCCGGCGCGGGAACCCGGCCGGCGTCGGGCCGACCTTTCGCAGGACGAGCAGCCCGTCGTCGTCGCGCTCGACCTCGGCGGCGAGGAGCGCCGCGACGCGGCCGACGCGCGCGACGTCCGCGGAGGGCCCGACCCAGAGCACGACCGCACCCCCCTCCCGGACGAGCGGCAGGCACCACTCGGCCGCGGTGGGGGGATGGGCGAGGGCCTTCGCGACGGCGACGCCGAACGTCTCCGGCGGCTGCTCCTCCGCGCGACCCCAGATCACGTGGAGGTTCGGCAGCTCCGCCGTCCAGCGCTCGAGGAACGCGCACTTGCGGCGCTCGGCCTCGAGGAGCGTCACCGCCCGCGACGGCAGCGCGGCGGCGAGGGGGATGCCCGGCGTGCCGCCGCCCGAGCCGACGTCGACGACAGGCCCGGTCTCGGCGTCGACGAGCGGGACGCCGCGGAGCGCGTCGTCGAGCAGGACGCGACGAGCCTCGGCGGGATCGTCGAACGACGTCAGACCCGGGGTGGCCACCACCTCGGCGAGCCACCGCTCGAGCACGTGCGGCACGTCGGATGGTCGCCCGATTCGAGACACCTATCGTGGATTCGAGGTTGTTGCGACCGCGACAGCGGGCGCCTTCAGGGGTGTGCCCCGCCGAAGGCGGGGATCCCGCGGCGGGGATCCGCTTCTGCGGATTCCCGCTTCGCGGGCAACCATCAATCGGCCAGGTGATGGGGAACGACCACGACGTAGCGGTTGGGCTCGGCGCCCTCGCTCGCCGTCGAGACCTCGGGGTCGTCCTTGAGGCACTCGTGCACGATGCGCCGCTCGACCGCGCTCATCGGCTCGAGCTCGACCCGGTGACCCGTCGCGGAGGCCTGCTCGGCGCTGCGCCGGGCGAGCGACTCGAGCGTCGAGGTGCGTCGCGCGCGGTAGCCGGCGGCGTCGACGACGATGCGCCGGCGGTCGTCGCCGAGCCTGCGGTGGGCGATCGCGTTCGCGAGGTACTGCAATGCGTCGATCATCTGGCCGTGGCGGCCGATGAGGACGCCCAGGTCGTCGCCGGTGACGGTGGCGCGCACCTCGTCCTCGCCCTCGTCGACCGTGACGGTGCCCGCGACGTCGATCGTCGCGAGGACGCGGACGAGGAGCTCCCGGGCGACGGCGGACTCGCCGGCCTCGTCGGGCAACGGCGGTTGCTCCGCCGGCCGCTCCACCGTGGCGACCACCCGGGCCGGTGCGTAGCCGACCCCGAGGAGGCCGCGCTCGCCCTCGGTCAGGACCTGGAACCGCACGGCGTCGCGGTCGAGGCCGGGCGCGAGCCGCTCCAGCTCGCGCAGCGCCGACCACTTCGCCTCGCCGACCGTCTCCCCGCTCGCCTCGACGGAGAGGTCGTCGGTCATCGGCGGCGGCCTCCGCCGCTCCGCTTCTTCTTCACGCGGCGCGGCGGGCCTGCGACCTTCGGGCGCGTGCCGTCGGCCGGCGCCGTCGCGCCGTCCGCGGTCGCGGCCTTCGGCTTGGCCTTGGCGGACTGCTGCGCGGCCCCGTCGTCCTTCGGCGGCGTGCGCGACGAGCGGCGCTCCTGCAGGGCCTTCAGGTCGGGCTTCGGCATCAGCTTGCGCGTCACGAGGCCCTGACCCGTCGTCCAGAGGTTCGTCGTCAGCCAGTAGATCATCAGGCCGGACGGGAAGTTGAGGATGAACGGGATGAAGACGATCGGCAGGACGAGCAGGAGGACGCGCTGCGCCTTCTGCATCGACGTCGACATGAAGTACGAGGACGTCAGCTGGCTGATCACGTAGACGACGAGGAGCACGCGGGCCCCAGCCGTCGACCGTCGGCTCCGTGATGTCGACGAGCCCGAGGAAGTCGAGGCTCGAGCCCGGATACGCCGGGAAGACCTCTTTCTCGAAGTCCTTGAGGACGTAGAAGAGCGAGATGAAGATCGGGATCTGGAGGACGATCGGCAGGCACGACGCGGCCGGGTTGATCTTGTTCTCGCGGTAGAACTTCATCAGCTCTTCGTTCTGCCGCTGCCGGTCGTGCTTCCAGCGCTGCTGGATCTCCTTCATCTCCGGCGCATGCGCCTGGAGGTTCTGCATCGAGTGGATCTGGCGCACCGTGACCGGGACGAGGATCGAGCCGCACCAGCACGACGAGCGCCACGATCGACCACGCCCACGAGAGCCCCGCTGTCGAGTGGAACCACTCGAGCAGGTTCGTGAGGAGGTCCTCGATCGGGCGGAGCGGGTTGAACACGAGGATCACGTCGGCTGCCCGCTCTCGTGCCGCCGGAAGAGCGTCCGGTCACGCACCTGGTCGACCCCGCCGTGGCTCCACGGGTTGCACCGCAGCAGGCGCCAGCCGGCCACGATCGAGCCGCGGACGAGGCCGAGCTCGCGGAGCGCCTCGAGCGCGTAGGTCGAGCACGAGGGGTGGTACTTGCAGGTGCCGGCCGGGACCAGCAGGCCGAACGTGTGGCGCCACGCGTGCACGAGGCCGATCCCGAGCCACTTCATACGGTCACCTTGCCCACGACCTCCCGGAGCTGCTCGAGGAGCCAGTCGTGGCCGCGGGCCTCCGAGGCCTCCGCGAGCCCCGGCCGCGCCGCGAGGACGTAGTCGCAGCCGGCGGGAGGCGCAGGGTCGAGCTCGCCCCACGCGGCGCGCAGCTGGCGCTTCAGCCGGTTGCGGACGACTGCCGACCCGACCGCGCGCGGGATCGCGAGCCCGACGCGCGCCGTTCCCTCGGCGTCGTCCTCCCGGGCGAACCAGTGCAGGGTCAGCGAGCGGGTCGAGACCGAGCGGCCGTGCCGGTAGACCGCGTCGAAGTCACGCGATCGGGAGAGGCGCTGTCGGCGCTCCACGGCCGCGTCAGGCGGAAAGGCGCTTGCGGCCCTTGGCCCGACGGCGCTTGAGGATCGCCTGCCCACCACGCGTCGACATGCGCGCGCGGAACCCGTGCTTCCGCTTGCGACGGCGGACGTTCGGCTGGTAGGTGCGCTTCACGGTGCGAGAGAGCCCTTCGCGTGGAGGACGATGGAGCCGGGCCTCGGGCGCGGCGGAGCGCGGAGTATAGACGAGGCCGGGCGGCCCGGTTATCCACAGCGTAGGCGACCGGTGGACGGATCGAAACGGCTGCTCACACGGGTCGGCTGTCGTCCGCCGTGACGCCGCGCGCAGTGTTTTCCACACCTGTGGAGATGCGTGTGGAGACTCATGTTTCTCCTGCAAATTGCAGCATTTTTGTCCTCAGTGGGTCTTGTCCCGCACCCCGGAAAGGGTGCTATGCTCGCCCCCTTCTCGGCCCCCCGACAGGAGCACCTCGAGCGCGTGGAGCAGACCCGCGGCACGTCCGCCGACCAACTCTGGAACGACGTCTCCCACAGGCTCAGGGAGCACCTGAGCGATACGACCTACGCGACGTGGTTTGCGTCAGCGAGGCCCGGCGAGCTCCGTGACGACGACTTCGAGGTCGTCCTCCCGAACGACTTCACGCGCGGGTGGATCGAGGGCCACTTCCTCAGCCTCCTCCGCGGCGCGGTGCGCGACAGCCTCGGCCGCGACGTCCGCGTCGTGCTGGAGGTCGTCGAGGACGACGAGCCCGTCGCCGCCGCCGGTCGCGGGCGAGGCGCCGGCGCGTCGGCGCGGGGTCGCGACGGACGCGCAGCCGGGCGCGAACCCGAAGTACACCTTCGACAACTTCGTGATCGGCTCGTCGAACCGCTTCGCGCACGCGGCGGCCCTGGCCGTCGCCGAGTCGCCGGCGCAGGCGTACAACCCCTTCTTCGTCTACGGGGCCACCGGGCTCGGCAAGACACACCTCCTGCAGGCGATCGGCGCGTACGTGAGCGACCACTCGAAAGGCCTGACGACGCGCTACGTGACGAGCGAGACGTTCACGAACGACTTCATCAACTCGCTCCGCGACAAGCGCATCGAGGGCTTCAAGCACCGCTACCGCGCGTACGACGTCCTGCTCGTCGACGACATCCAGTTCCTGGAGGGCAAGGAGCGCTTCCAGGAGGAGTTCTTCCACACGTTCAACTCGCTGTACGAGGCGGGACGGCAGATCGTGATCTCGTCCGACCGGCCGCCGAAGGAGATCGCGACGCTCGAGGAGCGCCTGCGCTCGCGGTTCGAGTGGGGCCTCATCACCGACATCCAGCCGCCCGACCTCGAGACGCGCATCGCGATCCTCCGGAAGAAGGTGACGACCGACAACATCGCGGTCACGGATCCCGAGGTGCTGACCTTCATCGCGAGCCGCGTCTCGACGAACATCCGCGAGCTCGAGGGCGCGCTGACCCGCGTGGTCGCCTTCTCGTCCCTCACCGGGCTCGAGCTCGACGGCACGCTCGCCGAGCAGGTGCTGCGCGACCTCTTCCCCGACGGCGGCGATCTCCCCGTGGTCACGATCGGGGCGATCCAGGACGTCGTCTGCGAGTGCTTCTCCCTCTCCGTCGAGGAGCTCTGCAGCCAGCGGCGCTCCCAGGCGGTCGCCTATCCGCGGCAGGTCGCGATGTACCTCTCCCGCGAGCTCACCGACTCGTCGCTCCCGAAGATCGGCAAGGAGTTCGGCGGCCGCGACCACACGACCGTCCTCCACGCGAATGCGAAGATCACGCGGATGATCTCTGAGGACAGGTCTGTGTACAACCTCGTGCAAGACCTCACCGCGAGGATCAAGCACCGTGGATGATCTCGGCACCTCGTCGCGCCGCACGTGCTCCGCTGGGGGACCGGTGGAGAACTCGGCCTCCGGGACCCACCGCTCGATCCCGCATGGACGCACGGTTTCCGTTCGTCTTCCCCATAGTCCACACTCCCTATGGACTACGACGAAAGGTTTAAAAGAGAAATGATGGAAACCGACATCGCCGTTGGCTCGGGGATCAACGTCGTCGTCGAGCGCGACGTCCTGGCGAGCCGGCTCGCACTCGTCTCCCGCGCGGCCTCGGCGCGGGGTGCCGTCCAGGTGCTCGGCGGGATCCTGCTGCGCGCCCGCGACGGCCTGCTGGAGCTCGAGGCGACGGACATGGAGCTGTCGCTCCGCACGACGGTGCCGGCGACCGTGGAGGGCGAGGGCGCGGTCGTGATGCCCGCGAAGCTCCTCGGAGACGTCGTCCGCCTCCTCCCGGCGAAGGAGGCGACCATCGCGCATCGGCCGGAGGACGGCGTCGCGTCGATCGAGTCGGGGTCGTACTCGGGCCGCGTCAACGTGTTCGCCGCCGAGGACTTCCCGCGCCTCCCGTCGGTCGACGTGCCGCTGCACGAGATCGAGTCCGCGTCGTTGCTCGACACGGTGCAGCGCGTGTCGCGCGCCGCCTCCCGCGACGAGTCCCGGCCCGTCCTGACCGGCATCCTCGTCCGCTTCGAGGGCTCGCGCCTCACGATGGCCGCGACCGACTCGTACCGGATGGCCGTCAAGGAGACCGAGCTCACGTCGGCGGGACCCGAGCTCGAGGCGATCATCCCCGCCCGGGCGCTCGAGGAGCTCACGCGCGTCGCGGCGGGCGGCGAGAGCGTCCAGCTCGGCGTGAACGAGAACCACGTGGTGTTCGGCGCCGGCGACGCGTGGCTGACGACGCGGCGCATCGACGGCCAGTTCCCGAACGTCACGCAGCTCCGGCCGGAGACCTTCGACGTCGAGCTCGACCTGAACCGCGCCGAGCTGCTCGAGGCGGTGCGCCGCGCCGCGGTGATGGCGCAGCGCAACACCCCGCTCCGGCTCCGCTTCGCCGAGGGCGAGCTGACGATCTCGGCCCAGAGCCAGGACGTCGGCGAGACGCGGGAGTCGCTCGCGGTCGGGTACGCCGGCGAGCCGCTCGAGATCGGCTTCAACGCGGAGTTCCTGCGGGAGGGCCTCGAGTCGGTGACCGCCGACGACGTCCAGCTGAAGCTCATCAACCCGCTCCGGCCCGGCCTGCTCAGCGCCGACGGGGACGCCTTCTGGTACCTGATCATGCCGATCAGGCTCGCCGGCTAGCCCGCGTCCGGCGCTCGCGCGGCGGCACCGCGGGAACGGGAGAGGGACGGGTGATCGTCCGGCAGGTGGCCCTGCGGGACGTCCGCTCCTACGCGAGCCTGGAGCTCGCGCTCGAGCCCGGGCTCGTGCTCGTGACCGGGCCGAACGGCGCCGGCAAGACCAACCTGCTCGAGTCCGTGCACGTGGCGACGCAGGGGTTCTCCTTCCGGACGCGGCAGGATGCGCAGCTCGTGCGCAGCGGTGCGACCGAGGGCTCCGTGCGCGTCATGGGCGACCGCGGGGGCGCCGTGCTCGAGCCCGATGTGCGGCTCTCGACGAGCGAGCCCAAGCGGATCCGGCTCAACGGGGCGGCCGTCGGCTCGGCCGAGGAGCTGCGGGGCAGGATCCACGCCCTGGTCTTCACGCCCGACCGGCTGGCGGTGGTCAAGGGCGGCCCCGCCGCGCGCCGCGCCTACTTCGACCGCGTCCTCTCGCGCGCCCTGCCTGCCCGTGCCGATCTCCCGACCGCGTACGCGTCCGCCGTCGGCCAGCGGAACGCGGCCCTCCGCCGCGTCGGTGCGGGTCTCTCCGGCACCGACGCCCTGGCGCCGTGGACCGAGCAGGTGGTGACGCTCGGCGCGATGCTCGTCGAGGCGCGCCGCCGCGTGCTCGAGCTGCTCGGCCCCGCGTTCGAGGCGCGGGCGGGGGAGCTCGGCCTCGACGCAGCGGCGCTCGCGTACGACGCCGACCCGCCGACCCGCGACGACCTCGACGCGCGGCTCGCCCGCGACCTCGAGCGCGGCACGACCGGGCTTGGCCCGCACCTCGACGAGATCCGTCTGCTCGCCGGCGAGCGCGACCTCCGTTCCTTCGGCTCGCAGGGGGAGCAACGGCTCGCGGTGCTCTCGCTCCTCCTCGCCGAGGCGGAGCTCCTCACCGACCAGGTCGGGATCCCGCCGCTCCTGCTGCTCGACGATGCCCTGTCGGAGCTGGACGCCGACCGCCGCCGCCTGCTCAGCGCGCGGCTCGGAACGGTCGGCCAGACGCTCGTCACCGCGACGGGCGCCGAGGCGCTGCCGCTGGCGCCGGCGCAGCTCCTCGCCGTGACCCCGGGCACCGTGCGGGAGGCCTGATGGAGCGCCTCGACGGCTCGGTGCGGCGTGCCCTGCGCGGCGCGGGTGTCCCCGACGCCGGCGTCCTCGCGGAGGTGACGCGGGTCTGGCCGGCGGCGGTCGGGGACGCGGTCGCCCGCTCGGCCTGGCCGCAGCGCGTCGCGCGCGACGGCACGCTCCACGTCACGTGCGTCTCCTCCACCTGGGCGTTCGAGCTCGGCCGGATGGAGGACGACATCCGCGCACGGCTCGCCGAGCACCTCGAGGCCGGGGAGCCCCCGCCGCTGCGGTTCGCGCCCGGCCCCGTCCCGTCGCCCGGGGCGGTCGAGCGCCCGCCGTACGAGCTGCCGGCGCCGGACCCCGAGGAGGAGCGGTGGGCGGCGTCCGTGAGCGACCCGATCGACGATCCGGAGCTCCGCGAGGCGGTGCGCCGCGCGGCCGTCGCGAGCCTGGCCGCGGCCCGCGCCGACCGTGTCGTCTGATATACTTCACCTAACCCGCAAAACCCATGTTTTGCAGGGATTTTATCTTTTCAGGGGCACATGACAGACACCGCCTACACCGGCAAGGACATCACCGTCCTCGAGGGCCTCGAGCCGGTCCGGCTGCGGCCGGGGATGTACATCGGCTCGACCGGCGCGCGGGGCCTCCACCACCTCGTCTACGAGGTCGTGGACAACTCGGTCGACGAGGCGCTCGCGGGCCGGAACGACCGGATCGAGGTCAGGCTTCATCCGGACAACTCCGTCACGGTCACGGACTGGGGCTCGGGCATCCCGGTCGACGTCATGGCCGATCAGGGCCTCTCCGCCCTCACCGTCGTTCTGACCAAGCTCCACGCCGGCGGCAAGTTCGGCGGCGAGGGCTACAAGGTCTCGGGTGGCCTCCACGGCGTCGGCGTCTCCGTCGTCAACGCGCTGTCGGAATGGCTCGTCGCCGAGGTGCGCCGCGACGGCGCCGTCCACCGGCAGGAGTTCGCCCGCGGCGTTCCGCAGACGGGCGTCGAGGTCGTCGGCAAGGCGAAGGCCGACGAGACCGGCACGACGATCTCGTTCCTCCCCGACGCGGAGATCTTCGAGGAGCTCGAGCTCTCCGTGCAGACCCTCGTCCAGCGCCTGCGCGAGACGGCGTTCCTGACGCGTGGGCTTCGCATCACGCTCATCGACGAGCGTGAGGGCGACGACCGGCACGAGTTCCACTACGAGGGCGGGATCCGGGACTTCGTCGCATACGTGAACGAGGCGAAGGACACCGTTCACAAGCGGATCGCCTTCTTCGACGGCGAGACGGACGCGGGCCAGGTCGAGGTCGCGATGCAGTGGAACGCGTCCTACGTCGAGTCGGTCTTCTCGTTCGCGAACAACATCAACACGCACGACGGCGGCACGCACCTGCAGGGCTTCCGCTCCGCGCTGACGCGGACGCTCAACCGTCATGCGCGTGAAAAGGGCCTCCTCAAGGAGAAGGACGGGGCCCTCGAGGGCGAGGACGTCCGCGAGGGGCTCGCCGCGGTCATCTCGGTCAAGCTCCAGAACCCGCAGTTCGAGGGCCAGACGAAGGCGAAGCTCGGAAACCCGGGAGTCGCCGGCCTCGTCGAGCAGACCGTCAACCTGAAGCTCGCGGAGTTCCTCGAGGAGAACCCGCAGGACGCGAACCAGATCGTCAAGAAGGCGATCGCGGCCCAGAACGCCCGCCAGGCCGCGCGGAAGGCGCGCGAGCTGACGCGTCGCAAGAGCGCGCTCGAGAACTCCTCGCTGCCCGGCAAGCTCGCCGACTGCTCGATCCGCGACCCCGAGGTCGCCGAGCTCTACCTCGTCGAGGGGAACTCCGCCGGCGGCTCTGCGAAGGACGCCCGCGACCGCACCTTCCAGGCGATCCTGCCGCTGCGCGGCAAGGTGATCAACGCCGAGCGCAACCGGATCAACAAGGTGCTCTCGAACGCGGAGATCCAGGCGATGATCACCGCGATCGGCACAGGGATCCTGGACGAGTTCGACGTCTCGAAGCTTCGCTACCACCACGTGATCGTGATGACGGACGCCGACGTCGACGGCTCGCACATCCGGACCCTGATCCTGACGTTCCTCTACCGGAACATGCGGGAGCTCGTCGAGCGCGGCCACGTCTACCTCGCGGTGCCACCGCTCTACCGCGTCAAGCTCGGGAACCAGGAGCTGTACGTCGAGAAGGAGTCGCAGTTCGAGGAGCTTCTCGTCCGCGAGCGCGTCAAGGACATGAAGATCGTCGCGCGCGCCGGGGGCGAGCTCGCGTTCACCGAGGCCCGCTGGGGCCGCTTCACGCGCTCGCTCGCCGAGCTCGACGGCTGGTTGGGCAGGCTCCGCTCCGACTTCGGCTCGCCGGCCGCGGACTTCGTCGTCCGGCACCGGCTGATCGAGACCGCCGCCGCCTTGCCCTCCGACGTCGAGGGCGCCCTCGCCGCGATCGAGCCGAACGGCCACGACGTGACCGTGCTGGATGGCTCCGACACCGATCTGCGTCTGAAGATCGTCGAGCTCTCGACGAGCGCGGCCGCGTTCGTCGACCCTGCCCGCCGACCTGCTCGTCTCACCCGTCTATGCGGGCCTCCGCCGGTCGTACGAGAAGCTCATCGAGATCGTCGGCGCGCCGCCTTTCGAGCTCTCCCACGGGAAGAAGAGCCGGCCCGCGGAGACGTTCGAGGCGCTCCGCCACCACGCCCTCGAGCTCGCGAAGGAGGGCATCCAGGTGAGTCGCTTCAAGGGTCTCGGCGAGATGAACGCCGACGAGCTCCGTGAGACGACGATGGATCCCGCGCGGCGGATGCTCGTGCGCGTCGAGGTGGAGGACGCGACCCTCGCCGACGAGATCTTCTCCAAGCTGATGGGCGACCAGGTGGAGCCGCGCCGCGCCTTCATCGAGCAGAACGCCCACGACGTGCGGTTCCTCGATGTCTGATCTCGCTCAGGGAGGCCCGCTGGGGCCGGGTCGCGTCGAGACGCGCGAGCTCGAGCAGGAGATGCGCTCGAGCTTCCTCGACTACGCGATGAGCGTGATCGTGTCGCGCGCGCTCCCCGACGTGCGCGACGGGCTGAAGCCCGTTCACCGTCGTGTCCTCTACGGGATGCACGAGGCTGGAATGCAGCCGAGCCGGCCGTACAAGAAGTGCGCCAAGATCGTCGGCGACGTGATGGGGACCTACCACCCTCACGGCGACCAGTCGATCTACGACACGCTCGTCCGGATGGCCCAGCCGTTCTCGCTCAGGTACCCGCTCGTCGACGGGCAGGGCAACTTCGGGAACCTCGACGACGACCCCGCCGCGGCCATGCGCTACACGGAGTGCCGCCTCTCGCGGATCGCGACCGAGATGCTGCGGGACATCCACTCCGACACGGTCAACTTCAAGCCGAACTACGACGAGTCGACGCGGGAGCCGGAGGTCCTGCCGGCCCGCTTCCCGAACCTCCTCGTGAACGGCTCGGCCGGGATCGCGGTCGGGATGGCGACCAACATGCCCCCGCACCGGCTGGGCGAAGCGATCGACGCGGTCGTGGAGCTCATCGACAAGCCCGAGGCGAACGTCGACGACCTGATGCGCCACATCACGGGGCCCGACTTCCCCACGGGCGCGATCGTCGTCGGCCGGGGCGGGATCCGCGACGCCTATCGAACGGGCCGCGGTCGTATCGTCGTGCGCGCGCGCGCCCACATCGAGGAGCAGCGCGGCGGGAAGACGGCGATCATCGTCACCGAGCTCCCGTACGGGGTCAAGAAGGGCGGCGACTCCGGCGTGATCACGAAGATCGCCGAGCTCTACAAGGAGAAGGTCCTCACGGAGATCTCCGCCGTCGAGGACTACTCGGACAAGTCCGGGATGCGGATTCAGATCGATCTCAAGCGCGAGGCGATCCCGCAGGTCGTCCTCAACAAGCTCTACAAGCACACCTCGCTCCAGACGACCTTCGGCTACAACGCGGTCGCGCTCGTGGACGGCGTGCCGCGGACGCTCTCGCTCCTCGAGCTCGTCACGCACTACCTCGACTACCAGCGCGAGATCGTCGTCCGCCGCTCGAAGTACGAGCTTCGCAAGGCGGAGGAGCGCGCCCACGTCCTGGCCGGGTACCTGATCGCGCTCGACAACCTCGACGCGGTGATCGCCCTGATCCGCGGCTCGGACGACACGGACTCGGCACGCACGGGCTTGATGGAGTCGTTCGAGCTCTCCGAGGAGCAGGCACAGGCGATCCTCGACCTCCGTCTCGCGCGCCTCACGGGGCTTGCGCGGAAGGAGATCGAGGACGAGTACGCCGACCTCCAGGAGCGGATCGGAGAGCTCCGCGGCATCCTCGGCGACCCGGCCCGCGTCGACGGCGTCATCCGCGAGGAGCTCCTCGAGTTGAAGGGGATCTACGGCCGCGCCGACGACCGGCGAACGGAGATCATCGCCGCCGAGGGCGAGTTCGAGCTCGAGGACATGATCGCGGAGGAGGACATGGTCATCGCGATCACGCGGTCGGGCTACATCAAGCGCCTGCCCGTCACGAGCTACCGGGAGCAGCGCCGCGGCGGGATCGGCGTGATGGGCATGGACATGAAGGACGACGACTACATCGAGCACCTCTTCGTCGCCTCGACGCACGACTACATCCTCTTCTTCACGACCGTCGGGAAGGTCTACCGCCTGAAGGTGCACGAGCTGCCGCTCGGGTCCCGCCAGGCGAAGGGCCGCGCGATCGTCAACCTCCTCCCGCTCCGCCAGGGCGAGCTCATCCGCGCCGTCATCGCGACGCGCGACTTCAAGGAGTCGAAGTACCTCGTCTTCGCGACCAAGAAGGGCGTCGTCAAGAAGACCGAGTTCCTCGAGTACAACACCCCCCTCAAGGCGGACGGGATCATCGCGCTGAAGATGCGCGAGGACGACGAGCTGATCGGCGTCCGCCTCTCGAACGGCGAGGACGACATCCTCATGGTCTCCCGGCTCGGCCAGGCCGTCCGGTTCTCCGAGAAGGACGTCCGGGCGATGGGCAGGCCGGCCTCGGGCGTCGCGGGGATGAAGCTTCGTGGCGAGGACGAGGTGATCGAGGTCGACATCGCCTCCGACGAGGCGGACCTGCTCGTCGTGACCGAGAACGGCTGGGGCAAGCGGACGCGCGTCTCCGAGTACCCGGTCAAGGGCCGCGGGACGATGGGCGTCAAGACCGTGCAGCTCGTCGAGGCCAAGGGGCGCCTCGCCGGCGCCCGCATCGTCCGCGACGGCTACCAGGTGATGCTGATCTCCGACGGCGGCACCGTGATCCGCATGGCGACGGACGGGATCAAGCGCTCCGGCCGCTCGACGCAGGGCGTGATCGTGATGCGGCTCCGCGAGGGCGAGCAGGTCTCGAGCCTCGCCCCGGTGGTCGGCTCGGACGAGGACGACGCCGAGCCCGGCGTGGACGAGCAGGCGCCTGGCCGGCGAGCAGCCGGTCGTCGCGGACGAGCAGCCCGCCGAGTAGCTCAGTCCACCAGCGCGACGACGACCACGACGCCGAGCACCACGGCGGCGAGCACGATCAGCCCCTCGACGACCGCCTGGACCGTCGTGCGGCCGACGTCGTCGGCGCCGCCCGACCACGCGACCCGCCGGACCCCGCGCACCGCGGCCGACGCGAGCACGGCGAGGACGAGCAGGACGACGAGGACGCCGACGAGCGTGCGCACCTATTCGGCGCTCTTGCGGTGGATCCCGAGCGTCTCGAGGAACTCGATGGGGATCGGGAAGACGATCGTCGAGTTGTTCGTCGCCCCGATCTCGAGCAGCGTCTGCAGGTAGCGGAGCTGGACGGTGATCGGCTGCTGGGCCATCACCGCGGCCGCGTCCTTCAGCCGCTCCGAGGCCTGGTACTCGCCCTCCGCCGAGATGACCTTCGCGCGCCGCTCGCGCTCGGCCTCGGCCTGGCGGGCCATCGCCCGCTGCATGTCGCCGGGGATCTCGACGTCCTTGACCTCGACGATCGAGACCTTGATGCCCCACGGCGAGGTCGCCTCGTCGATGATCGACTGCAGGATCTGGTTGATCTTGTCCCGCTCGGAGAGCAGCTCGTCGAGCACGTGCTGGCCGAGCACCGAGCGGAGCGTCGTCTGCGCGATCTGCGAGGTCGCGACCATGTAGTTCTCGACCTGGACGATCGCCGCCTTCGGCTCGACGATGCGGAAGTACGCGACGGCGTTCACGCGGACGGGGACGTTGTCCTTCGTGATCACCTCCTGCGGCGGGACGTTGAGCGTCACGGTGCGCAGGTCGACCTTCTCCATCCGGTCGACGAACGGGATGAGGATGAAGACGCCCGGGCCCTTCGGGTTCGGGAGGAGCCGACCGAGCCGGAAGATGACGCCGCGCTCGTACTCCCGCGCGATCTTGATCGTCGCGAAGAGGACGACGATCAGGAGGACGGCGATGACGGCGACGACGATGAGTGCGACGGACATCAGGCCCTTTCGTTCGGGTGTGTGGATCCTACGACCAGGCTCAGGTCGTCCTCGACCGCCTCGACGGTGACGTGCTCGCCGGGGGTGAGCGGCGCTCCGCCGGCGGACCGTGCCCGCCAGAGCTCCCCGCCGACGAAGACCCAGCCGTCGCGGCGCACGACGCCCTCGTCCCCGACGAGCTGGCCCACGCCGACCTCGACGGGGTTGCGGCGGGCGCGCACGACGCGGTTGAGGGCGACCCCGAGCAGGAGCGCGAGCGTGGCGGCGATCCCGACGGCGGTCCAGAGCGAGACCTGGTACGCCTCGCCGGCGGGGTCGAACAGGATCAGCGCGCCGATCACGAACGTGACCGCCCCGGCGAGCGCGAGCGCGCCGTGGCTCACGACGAACGCCTCGGCGACGAAGAACCCCGCAGCGAGCAGCATCAGCAGGAGCCCGGCCACCGAGACGGGCAGCACCTGGAGCCCGTAGAGGCCGACGACGAGCGAGATCGCGCCCACCGTCCCGGGGAAGATGAGGCCGGGGTTCCACAGCTCGACGACGATCCCGAGGAGCCCGAGGGAGAGCATCAGCGCGATCACGTTCGGGTCGATCAGCACGTCGAGAGCACGCTTCCAGAGGGACATCTCGACCCGCTCGACATCGGCGCCGGCCGTGTCGAGCACGAATCCCTTGGGGACGGTGCGCCTGCCGTCGATCTGCTCGAGGAGGGCGGGGACGGAGGGCGCGATCACGTCGATCACGTCCAGCTTCAACGCCTCGCGCGCGCCGTAGTTGGCCGCCTCGCGCACCATGGCCTCGGCCGCCTCGGCGTTGCGACCGTGCTCGCGCGCGAGCTCGGCGATGTACGCCGCCGCGTCGTTGATCACCTTCCGGCGCAGGTCCTCGCCGAGCTCCTCGCCCGTGGCGGAGATGGGCGTCGACGAGCCGATGTTCGTCTGCGGGGCCATCGCGAGCACGTCCGCCGCCTCGCCGATCACGGCGCCGGCCGAGTCGGCACTCGATCCGGAGGGCGCGACGTAGACGACGACGGGCACCTTCGCCGCCAGCATCGACTTCACGATCTCGCGCATCGACGAGCCGAGCCCGCCCGGGGTGTCGAGCTCGACGACGACGGCGTCGAAGCCCTCGCGCTCGCCGCGCTCGAGCTCGTCCTGGAGGTAGCTCTGCGTGACGGGGTTGACGTCGTTGTCGAACTCGACGAGGAGCACCTGCGGCGTCGTCTCCGCGGCGCCGGCGGGCAGTGCGAGGAGGACTGCGGCGGCCGCCGCCGCGAGGAGGCTGCACAGCGCTCGCGCGATGCGCGCGTCCACGCCGCGACTGTAGCAACGGGCCGCCGTCGGCCCGGAACGGCCCGGGGACGCTCGTAAGCATTGCGTGAGGGGAGGGCCTGCGGTCTTGTGGGAGAAGCACGGGTGCGCAACGCTTCGCTCCCCGCATGCGCCGACTTCTCCTGCTCACGCTGCTCGCGCTGGTCGTGCCCGCCCAGGCGCACGCCGGCCTGGCGACGCTCCAGGTGCGCGAGGTGCCGCTCCACGGCGAGCGCGCCCTCAGTGCGGCCGGCGTGGCCGCGCCGTTCCAGCTCGTCGGCGTGCAGTGGCGCGGGACGGGGCGCGTGGAGCTCCGCACGCGCTCGGCCGCCGGCCGCTGGTCGGCCTGGCGCGCGGCCGTCGCCGACGACCACGAAGGCCCCGACCCCCGGACGCCCGAGGCGCGCCGCTCCGCGGCGTGGCGCACGAGCGCACCGACGTGGGTGGGCGCGGCCGTCGCGGTGCAGGTGCGGGTCGCTGGTCGGGTCGACCAGGCCCGCACGCTCACGGTCCGGAGCCCCGTCTCGCGCGTGCCGGTCCGCCACGAGGCGGTGGCGGGTGCGCCGCAGATCGTCCCGCGCAGTGTGTGGCAGGCGGACGAGACGATCCGGCGGGCGAAGCCCGAGTACGCCGACGCGCTCCGGATGGCCCACGTCCACCACACGGCGGGCACGAACGCCTACACACGGGCGCAGGCGCCTGCGATCGTCCGGGCGATCCAGCTCTACCACGTCAAGGGCAACGGCTGGAACGACATCGGCTACAACGCGCTCGTCGACCGGTTCGGGACGGTCTACGAGGGCCGGTTCGGCGGCATCGACCGGAACGTGGTCGGCGCCCACGCCGGCGGGTTCAACACGGGCTCCTTCGGGATCGCGGTGCTCGGCGACTTCCGCACCGTGGCGCCGCCGACGGCCGCGGTCGACGCGCTCGTGAAGACGCTCGCGTGGCGGCTCGACCTCGGCCACGTCGACCCGCTCGGGACGCTGACCGCCACCTCCGGGGGCAACGAGCGCTTTGGCGCCGGCGTCCCCGTGTTCCTCCGCGCGCTCTCGGGGCACCGCGACTCGAGCCTCACGACCTGTCCGGGCGAGAAGCTCTACGGGCAGATCCCGGCGATCGCGAAGCGGGTCGCCGCGCTCGGCCTGCCGAAGATCTATGCCCCGGTGGCGAGCGCGGACGAGACGGGCGGCACGCGGCTGACGGCGAAGCTCTCCTCGTCGCTGCCGTGGTCGGCCGTGGTGGTCGACGGTGCCGGGGTCGAGCTGGCGCGGACCGCCGGGACGGGCACGCGGGTCGACTGGACCTGGCTGCCGCAGGGGCCGGTCACGGCGGGCACGCGGTGGCGGATCGAGACACCGGGGGCGACGTCCGCCGAGGGCGCGTTCGCCGCGACCGCCCAGGGTGCGCTCCAGCTGACGGGCGCGACGGCGTCGCCGGCGACGATCTCGCCGAACGGCGACGGCCAGGCCGACTCGACGACCGTCTCCTACACGCTCACCGCCAACGCGAACGTCACGGTCAGCGTCGTCGACGCGGCCGGTGCGGCGGTGGCAGAGCTCGAGCCGCGCACCTGGCGGCGCGCGGGTGCGCGCACGGTCGTCTTCGACGGCGGCGGGCTGCCCGACGGCGCGTACGTGGTGCGCGTCGTCGCCAACGCCACCGCCGGACGCGCGGCGACGATCGACGTGCCGGTGACCGTGACGCGGCTCCTCGGTCGCATCGCCCTCTCCGCGCCGGCCCTGACGCCGAACGGGGACGGACGGGACGACGTCCTTTCGCTGACCGTGCCGCTCGCGGCCCCCTCGACCGTCAGCGTCAGGATCCTCAAGGAGGGCCGCTGGGTCGCGACCCCGCTCACGGGCGCCTACGGCGCAGGGGAGCTCGTCGCCACCTGGGACGGCTCGAAGCGGCTCGGGACGGCGCTCGACGGCGCGTACGTCGCGGCGGTGGAGGCGACGACGGCCGACGGGGTCACGTCGGCGCGCGTCGAGCTCCCGTTCCTCGTCGACGCGAGGGCACCTGCGGTGCGGGTCGTCTCGGCGGTTCCGCCGCGGCTCCACGTGAGCGAGGCGGCGACCCTCCGGATCCGCGTCAACGGGGCTCGCCGTGTGCTGCGGGTCGAGGCGCCGGGCACCGTCCGGATCCCCCGCATCGAGAGACTCCGGACGCTCGTCGTGACGGCGCGCGACACGGCGGGGAACGAGTCGATCCTGCGGCGCTGACCGGGAGCGACGGACGGCGGCGTTAGACTCGTTGGGTGACGCCGACCCCGCCGTTCGGGCGCGACGAGATCGCGTCGATCCTGCCGCATCGGGAGCCGTTCCTCCTCCTCGACTCCGTCTCCGAGCTCGTCCCCGGCGAGCGCGTCGCGGCGGAGTACCGCGTGCCGGAGGACGGCTGGTGGTTCGCCGGGCACTTCCCGGAGCGGCCGGTGATGCCCGGCGTGCTGATCGTCGAGGCGATGGCCCAGACGGGCGCCGTGGCCGTCCTCGTCGAGGAGCAGAACCGCGGCAAGATCGCGTTCTTTGCGGGGATCGACGACTGCCGCTTCAAGCGCATCGTCGAGCCCGGCGACACCCTGACCCTGCGCTGCGAGATCGACCAGGTGCGCGGCCCGATCGGGCGCGGCAAGGCCACGGCCCACGTCGGCGACGAGCTGGCGGCCCGCGGCACGCTCACGTTCGCCGTGGAGCGGTGACACGGTGAAGAACGGGCGTCGCGAACGGAGCTGTCACGTCGACCGGTGCCACGGCCCCCGCGTCTCATGATCGGCTCGGCGAACGGGGCCAGGATCGGGATCACGGGTCTCGGCGTCAACGCCCCGGCCCGCGTCGTCACGAACGACGATCTCGCGAAGTTCGTCGACACCTCCGACGAGTGGATCGTCGAGCGGACGGGGATCCACGAGAGGCGGATGGCGACCGAGGACGAGGCGCTGACCGACATCGCGCTCCCGGCCGCCCGCGAGGCGCTCGCCGACGCCGGCGCCGAGGCGAGCGAGATCGACCTCCTGATCTGCGCCACGGTGACGCCCGACATGATGTTCCCGACCTCGTCGGCGCTGATGGCGGACGCCCTCGGGGCGCCGCAGGCCGCGGCGTACGACCTGCTCGCGGGGTGCACCGGCTTCATGTACGCGGTCGTGCAGGCCTACGGGATGCTCGCGTCGGGCCTCTCCCGGAAGGCGCTCGTGGTCGGCGGCGACGTCCTCTCGAGCATCCTCGACTGGGACGACCGCTCCACGCTCGTGCTCTTCGGCGACGGGGCGGGCGCGGTCGTGATGGAGCCCGTCGACCACGGGGGCTTCCTCGGGTTCGAGCTCGGCGCCGACGGCGGGGGCGGCGAGCACCTCCAGCTCCCCGGGAGCGGCTCGCGGAGGTTCGAGCATCCGGAGCAGATGCTCAAGATGAACGGCCGTGAGGTCTACAAGTTCGCGACACGGGTGCTCGTCTCGTCGGCGGAGGCCGTGCTCGCGGAGTGCGGGCGGACGATCGACGAGGTCGACGTGTACGTGCCGCACCAGGCAAACAAGCGGATCATCGACCACGCGGTCGGTAAGCTCGGCGTCCCTCGAGAGCGAACGGTGGTGAACGTGGACAGGTTCGGCAACACCTCATCTGGCTCGATCCCGCTCGCGCTGGCAGATGCGCGCGCGGACGGGCGGCTGCACGACGGCGCGCTCGTCCTCATGACGGGCATGGGCGCAGGGCTGACCTGGGGGTCGGCGCTGCTCGAGTGGACGGGGACGCCGTCATGACGAAGGTCGCGTTCTGCTTCCCTGGCCAGGGCTCGCTCGAGGTCGGCATGGGGCGCGAGATCGCCGAGGCCGTGCCCGAGGCGATGGAGGTCTACCGGATCGGCTCCGAGGCGACCGGCATGGACCTCGCGCAGCTCTGCTTCGAGGGGCCGCTCGACGCGCTCGTCGAGACGGAGGTGCAGCAGCCGACGCTGGTCGCAACGAGCCTCGCGATCCTCGCAGCCGTGCAGAAGGAGGGCATCGAGCCCGACGTCGTCGTGGGGCACTCCGTCGGCGAGTTCGCCGCGCTCGCCTCGGTCGGCGCGATGGGCACCGGCGACGCGATCGCGCTCGTGCGCGAGCGCGGGCTGGCAATGGCGGAGGCGGCAAGGCAGCGCCCCGGCGCGATGGCCGCGATCCTCGGCCTCGAGGACGATCTCGTCGAGACGCTCTGCCGGCGGATCTTCGGCGTGTGGCCCGCGAACTACAACTGCCCGGGCCAGATCGTGGTCTCGGGGGAGAACGACGCAGTCGAGGAGTGCTGCGCCGAGGCCGAGAGCCTCGGCGCTCGACGAGCGATCCGGCTGAAGGTCTCCGGCGCGTTCCACAGCCCGCTCGTCGGGCGGGCCGCCGACCGGCTCCGCCCCGCGATCGAGCGCATCCCGTTCTCCGACCCGGTGAAGCCGTTCATGTCGACCGTGACCGCGAAGATCGAGCCCGCCCAGAAGCTCGCGACCCTGCTCGTGAACCAGCTGACCGCCCCTGTCCGCTTCACGCAGGCGGCCGGTGAGCTCGTCCACAACGGCGTGACGACGTTCGTCGAGATCGGGCCGGGGAACGTCCTCTCGGGTCTCGTGAAGCGGATCGACCGCAGCGTCCGGACGATCTCGGTCAACGACCTCGCGAGCCTGGAGAAGGCGAAAGAGGCGCTCACGTCCTCGTGACGGCGTTCGCGTCGCTCGAGGGAAAGCTCGCGCTCGTCACCGGCGGCTCCCGCGGGATCGGGCGTGCGATCGCGCTCGAGCTGGGCCGCGCGGGCGCCGAGGTCGTCGTCGGCTACCGGACGGGGGCCGACGAGGCGGGGGCGGTCGCGGCGGAGATCGGCGGGCGAACGGTCCAGGCGGACGTCTCCGACGCCGAGTCCGCGAAGGCGCTCGTCGAGGCGGCCGGCGACGTCGACGTGCTCGTCAACAACGCCGGCCTGACGCGCGACGGGGTCCTCGCGCGGATGAGCGACGACGACTGGCGCACCGTGATCGACACGAACCTCTCGTCCGTCTTCTTCACGTGCCGCGCGGCCGCCCGCACGATGATGCGGCGCCGCTCCGGGGCGATCGTCAACGTCTCGTCGATCGTCGGCGTCCACGGCAACTGGGGCCAGACGAACTACGCCGCCTCGAAGGCCGGGATCATCGGGTTCACGAAGTCGCTCGCGAAGGAGCTCGGAAGCCGCAACGTGCGCGCGAACGTCGTCGCGCCCGGCTACGTGAAGACGCAGCTCACCGACGTGCTCCCCGAGGGCGCGACGCAGACGATGCTCGACGCGACGCCGCTCGGCCGGCTCGGCGACCCCGAGGACGTCGCGGGCGCCGTGCGGTTCCTCTGCTCCGACGACGCCAGGTTCGTGACGGGGGCCGTGCTCCTCGTCGACGGCGGCCTCGGTATGTAACTTGCCGCGGTGAGCGAGATGGTCTCGGGGAACGGTAGGAAGCGGGTCGTCGTGACCGGGCTCGGGATGGTGAGCCCGCTCGGCAACACCGTCGAGGACACCTGGTCGTCGCTCGTCGCCGGCGAGTCCGGCGCCGGTCCGATCACGCAGTTCGACACGACGGACTTCCCCGCCGACTTCGCGTGCGAGGTGAAGGACCTCGACGTCACGGACTACGTCGACTTCAAGGCCTCCCGGCGGATGGACCGCTTCACGCACCTCGCGCTCGCCGCTGCCCGGCAGGCGGAGACCGACGCAGGGCTCGAGATCGCCGCCGAGCCGGAGCGCGTCGGCGCCGCGGTCGCGACCGGGATCGGCGGCCTCAAGTCGTTCGAGTCGTGCATCCAGCAGCTCGACGCGCGCGGGCCCGACCGCGTCAACCCGTTCTCGATCGTCCAGATCATCCCGAACCTCGCCGCCGGCTGGGTCTCGATGGAGCTCGGCACGAAGGGGCCTTTGCTCTCCGAATGCACGGCCTGCGCGGCGTCGAACATGGCGATCGGCGACGGCCTGGACGCGATCCGCCTCGGCCGCGCGGACGTGATGATCTGCGGCGGCACCGAGGCGCCGGTGACGCGCGTCGGGATCGCGGGCTTCGGCGCGATGCGCGCGATCTCGCGTCGCATCGACGACCCGAAGCGGGCCTCGCGGCCGTTCGACGCCGAGCGCGACGGGTTCGTGATGGGCGAGGCCGCCGCGATGATCGTCCTCGAGGAGCTCGAGCACGCGCAGGCGCGCGGGGCGAAGATCTACGCCGAGCTGCTCGGCTACGGCGTCTCCTCCGACGCGACGCACGTCTCGGACCCGGACCCGACCGGCGCCAGCCCCGCACGCGCGCTGCGGATGGCCTTCGACGACGCGGGCATCGAGCCGGAGGAGATCGGGTACGTCAACGCGCACGGCACCTCGACCCCGATCGGCGACACGGCCGAGACGCGGGTGATCAAGCTCGCGCTCGGCGAGGAGAAGGCCTACCGGACGCCGGTCTCCTCGACCAAGGGCGCGACGGGCCACTGCCTCGGCGCGGCCGGCGCCGTCGAGGCGAGCTTCACGATCCTCGCCCTCGAACGCGGCGTCCTCCCGCCGACGATCAACCAGGAGGTCGCCGACCCGACGTGCGATCTCGACTACATCCCCAACGAGGCGCGCGAGGAGCAGGTCGAGGTCGCCGTCTCGAACTCGTTCGGGTTCGGCGGGCACAACGCGTGCGTCGTGTTCCGCCGCTGGGCGGGCTGAGCCGGCTCAGGGCAGCCGGAGCTCGAGCAGCATCGCGTCCTGCCAGCGGCCGTCGCGCTCGGCGATCCGCTCGCGGCGGCCGACCGTCCGGAACCCCACGGACGTGTGGAGCGCGAGGCTCGCGCCGTTCGCGGCCATGATCGACGTCTGGATCGTCCAGATCCCGTGCGCGGGCGCGTCCTCGACGAGCCGCTCGAGCAGCGCGCGCCCCACTCCGCGGCCGCGGGCCTCCGCGTCGACGTAGACGGAGTGCTCGACGACGCCTCGGTAGCAGTGCCGCGGCGACGTCGACATGATCGCGAGCCAGCCGGCGACCGCGCCGTCGACCTCGGCGACGAGCCGCGGCTCGCGGCGATGGCGCGCGTCCCACTCGTCCCACGTCGGCACCTGGGTCTCGAAGGAGGCCGTCCCCGTCGCGAGGCCGTCCGCGTAGATGCGCGCGACGTCGGGCCAGTCGTCCGGAGTGAGCACGCGGATCGAGGGGGAGTCCACCCGGTCACGGTACGGGATCGGGCGCCGGTTCGGTTGCCCGCACCGCCGCACGGACGGAGCGCGTCTAGCGTGCCGCCCGTGCACGTGACGCGGCCCACACCGGAGCGGTTCGACGAGGTGCTCGCCGTCCTCCAGGCGGCGGATGTCGCCGTCTACGGCGACACGGATTGGACCGAGACCGAGCTCCGGGACGAGTGGGCGGAGCTCGATCTCGAGCACGACGCGTGGCTGATCGAGCTCGACGGCCGGGTCGCGGGCGTGGCCCACCTGGCCGACCGCGTCGGCGGCCGGTTCGTCGCCGACGGCTACGTCCATCCCGAGCTGCGGGGGCGGGGCGTCGGCAACCGGGTGCTCGCCCTCATCGAGGAGCGGGCGACGGAGCTCGAGCCGAGCTGGCCGGCCGGCGAGCGGATCGTGCTCGAGTCGGCGCACCTGGTCGGGGACGAGTCCGCCGCCGCGCTCCACGAGGCCCGGGGCTTCCGGTTCGTGCGACGCTTCTTCCGGATGGTGACCGACGTCACCGAAGCTCCCGCCGAGCCCGTGTGGCCGGACGGCGCCGAGGTGCGGCCGTTCGACCCCGAGCGGGACGCCCGCGCGCTCCACGGCGCCTACGAGGAGGCGTTCGCGAACGAGTGGGGGCACGTCGTGAAGCCGTACGACGCGTGGCGGGAGCATCTCGTCGGGCGCCCGCGCTTCGACCCCGGCCTGATCACGGTCGTCTGGGCGGGCGACACGGTGGTCGCGTTCGCGCTCGGCTTCCCGAAGACGATGGGCGACTGGGGCTGGATCCGCAACCTCGGCGTCCGCGACGCGTGGCGTCGTCGGGGCCTGGGGCTCGCGCTCCTGCACGAGTCGTTCCGCCGCTTCCGCGCGACCGGGGAGACGACCGTTGCGCTCGGCGTCGACTCCGAGAACCCGACCGGCGCGACCCGTCTCTACGAGCGGGCCGGGATGCGCGTGCTCTGGCGCGCAGACGTCTGGCAGAAGGAGCTCCGCGCCGGTGGCTGAGGGCGTCGTGCTCCGGCCACCGACGCTCGACGACGCCGGGCCCGTCGCCGAGGTGCTCAACGCGGAGGCGCGCCGACTCCGCGGCCGCGACGACGTGGACGAGCGCGCAGTGCGCGGCTGGTGGACGCAGCCGCCGCCGTTCGACCGCGAGCGGGACGTCGTCGTCGCGCTGCGGGAAGGCCGGGTCGTCGGCTACGGCGACGTCGCCGACCAGGCGAACGACGGCAGCGTGCTCTGGCTCGACGTGCGCGGTGACGCGATGGACGAGGTGCTCGCCGAGCTCGAGCGCCGCGCGCGCGAGCGCCGTGCGCCGTCGGGCGTCGTCCGTGCGGTCGCCGACGAGCGCGACGCGGGGTACAAGGCGCTCCTCGAGCGGCGTGGCTACCGGCCGATCCGGGCGTCGTACCGGATGACGATCGACCTCGAGTCCGCGACGCTCGCGCCCAGGTGGCCCGCGGGCGCCGGCGCGCGGACGGCGACCGGGGGCGTGGACGAGCCGCTGCTGCACGACCTCGCGCAGCGCTCCTTCGCCGACCACTGGGGCTTCACCTCGACCCCGTACGAGGAGTGGCTGCACTGGCTCCGCGAGATCGACGAGTACGACCCGACCCTCTGCTTCGTGGCGGATCACGACGGTGTCCCCGCCGGGGTCGTCATCGGCCGCGTGCGCGGCCACGGGGACGACGCACAGGGCTGGGTCTCGGTCCTCGGCGTCCTGCCCGAGCATCGCGGGCTCGGGCTCGGCACCGCGCTTCTCGTCACCGCGTTCGCCGAGCATCGCCGCCGCGGTCTCACGCGCGGGGGCCTCGGGGTCGACGCCGAGAACACGACGGGCGCGGTCCGACTGTACGAGCGCGCCGGGATGACGGTCGCCGAGCGGCAGGACATCTGGGAGCTCGGCTCGTGAGCACCCTCCGCGCCCGGTGCCCGGACTGCCGGACGCTCACGGCGGTCGCGTTCGACGACGGGTACGAGTGCCACAGCTGTGGCGCCGCGTTCGAGGCCGGCCTCGTGCGGGTGCCGCGCGCCTGGGGCACGGGTGGCGAGACCATGGCCCGCGCCGCGGCGATCCCGGTCCGGTACCCGGAGGCGCTCGTCGTCGCCGAGGACGGCGTCGAGGCGCAGGCGGCCGTGATGGCGGCGGGGCTCCCACAGCGCCCGCTCGTCCTCGGGGGCTGCTGCTGCGCGCACCTCGGCGCGATCCGCGGCCTGGCCGCCCGGCACGGGCGCCTCGCCGTCGTCTGGCTCGACGCGCACGGCGACCTCAACACGCCGGAGTCCTCGCCCTCGGGGAACGCGTGGGGAATGCCGCTCCGCCTCGCGCTCGACGAGGGGTCGGTCGCGCCGGCGGACGTCGCACTGGTGGGCGCGCGCGACCTCGACCCGCCCGAGCAGGCGTACGTCGCCGAGCACGGGATCGACGACGACCTCGAACGCGCGCTCGCGGGCACCGACGCCGTGTACGTCGCGCTCGACGTGGACGTGCTCGAGCCGGGCACGGTGTCGTGCTTCATGCCCGTGCCCGGCGGGCTCGGACGCAGCGAGGTCGAGTCGGTCCTGATCGACGTCGCCGTCCGGAGCCGGGTCGCGGGGCTCGGCCTGACGGGCCTCGCGGAGGACGCCGAGGCCGAGGCGCTCGAGCGGTTCGCGGCCGCGGCCGGACTCTGACCCGGAGGGGACTAAGATGCCCGGGGTGTCGTCACCCGAACGCATCGACGTCTCGATCGAGCACAAGCGGGCCGACCCGGCAGCGTCGAACGGCGAGAAGGCACACCCGAACACGTGCCCCGGCTGCGGGTCGCACTACCGCGACGAGGAGCTTGCCGAGCACCTCCGCGTCTGCACCCAGTGCGGGTTCCACTATCCGGTCCGTGCGCCGGAGCGCGTCGAGCAGCTCGCCGACCCGGGCTCGTTCGAGGAGGAGGACGGAGAGCTCCGCTCTGCCGACCCGCTCGGGTTCTTCGACCTGAGGCCGTACGTCGAGCGGCTCGCCGAGGCGGAGAGCGTGACCGGGCTCGGCGACGCGATGCTGACGGGCCGCGCCGCGATCGACGGCCACCCCTGCCGGCTCGCCGCGATGGACTTCTCGTTCATGGGCGGCTCGATGGGCAGCGTGGTCGGCGAGCGGTTCGCGCGCGCCTGCGACCGCGCCGCCGACGAGCGCGGCGTGCTCGTCTCGATCTCGGCGTCGGGCGGGGCACGGATGCAGGAGGGAATCCTGGCGCTGATGCAGCTGCCCAAGACCGTGGCCGCGGTGGACGAGTTGCACGAGGCGGGCGGCACGCTCATCTCGGTGCTCGCGCACCCGACGACGGGCGGGGTGACCGCGAGCTTCGCGAGCCTGGGCGACGTGATCCTCGCCGAGCCCGGCGCGCTGACGTCGTTCGCAGGCCCGCGCGTCGTCGCGCAGACGACACGCGAGAAGCTGCCCGACGACTTCGGGCTCGCCGAGTCGAACCTCCGCTTCGGCCACGTCGACGCCGTTGTGCCGCGACCCGAGCTCCGCCCGACCATCGCCCGCCTCCTTCGCCTCTTCGGGGGGCCGTCGTGACGCAGGAAGCCGAGCTCGGCCTCCGCGACCGGCTCGCGCAGCTCTCCGGCCTCAAGCTCCTCCGCGGCACGCGCCTCTCGGCCGAGCACGAGCGACTGCAGCGCCAGCTCGAGCGCCTCCGCGAGGACACGACGGACGAGGAGATCTGGAAGCGCGTCGAGCTCGCGCGGCACGAGAGCCGGCCGTACACGCTCGACTACGTCGAGCGGATCCTCGACGACTGGTTCGAGCTCCACGGCGACCGCGGCCGCATGGACGACTCCGCCATGGTCGCGGGCATCGGGCGGCTGAACGGGCAAACCGTCGCGCTCGTCGGGCACCAGAAGGGTCGTGATCTGAAGTCGCGCGTCCACCGGAACTACGGGATGGCCTATCCCGAGGGGTACCGCAAGGCGATGCGCACGATGGCGCTCGCCGAGCGCCACGGGTTCCCGGTGGTGACGCTGGTCGACACGCCCGGCGCCTATCCCGGCGTCGCGGCGGAGCAGCACGGCCAGGGCGGCGCCATCGCGCGCGCCCAGGCGGTCATGCTCCGGCTCGGCGTGCCGACCGTCGCCGTGGTGATCGGCGAGGGAGGCTCCGGCGGCGCGATCGCGATCGCCGTCGCGGACCGCGTCCTGATGCAGGAGAACGCCATGTACTCGGTCATCTCGCCCGAGGGCTGCGCGTCGATCCTCTGGCGCGACGCGGCGCAGGCGAAGAAGGCGGCGTCCGCCTTCAAGCCCGACGCCGCCCACTGCCTCGAGCTCGGCGTGATCGACGGGATCGTCCCCGAGCCGGAGGGCGGTGCGCAGGAGGACCACGACGCGGCCGCGGCGCTGCTCCGGGACTCGGTGATCGCCCATCTGCACGAGCTCGCGGACGCGTCGCCCGACGAGCTCCGGCGCACCCGGCGGGCGAAGTTCCGGTCGCTCGGCGTCCTCGCGAGCGTCTGAGCGCGCCACACCGCTCTCCACACTTTCCACAGGCTTATCCCCCGATCGGAAACCCCTGGTTTGCAGGGATGACGACCAAGCTGTGACGAGTCTGTTAAGGGGAGGCCACCACGTGGCACGTACGATCCGGCGATGGCCCGGCTCGGGGACTACGAGCGGAAGCGCGACGCGCGCCGCACGCCGGAGCCGTTCAGCGGGAAGGCCTCGAAGGGCGCGCCGCTCTTCGTCATCCAGCGCCACGACGCCCGCCGGCTCCACTACGACCTTCGGCTGGAGCGGGGCGGAGCGCTTGCGAGCTGGGCCGTGCCGAAGGGGCTGCCGCTCGAGCCCGGCGAGCGGCACCTCGCCGTCCACGTCGAGGACCATCCGCTCGACTACGCGACCTTCGAGGGCGTCATCCCGCAGGGCCAGTACGGCGCCGGCACCGTCGAGATCTGGGATCGGGGCACCTACGAGCTGCTGGAGGAGAAGCGCGACGGCGGCTTGACGTTCCGCCTCGCCGGGGAGCGGGCCGAGGGCGTCTGGACGCTCGTGCCGGCCCGGCTCGACGGCAAGGAGCAGAACTGGCTCCTCCTCCGGAAGGACGGGAGCCGTGGCACCCGCGCGCGGTTCGCCGCGCAGCTCGCAACCCCGGTCGAGACGCTCCCGACCGGCCCGGAGTGGCTCTTCGAGCCGAAGTGGGACGGGTACCGCGCCATCGTCACCGTGGCCGGCGGGGACGCGACGCTCACGAGCCGGAACGGGACCGACCTGACCGAGCGCTTCCGTCCGGTCGCCCGCGCGGCCGGGCACGCGGTGCGCTCGCCGGAGGCCGTCCTGGACGCCGAGGTCTGTGCCCTCGACGAGGACGGCGTCGCGCGCTTCGAGGCGCTCCAGTCGGGCTCGGGCCCTCTCGTGCTGATGGTCTTCGACCTGCTCTCCCTGGACGGGGAGCCGGTGCACGAGCGGCCGCTGCGCGAGCGCCGCGAGCTCCTCGAGGAGCTGATCGACCCCGCGGTGGAGGCCGTCCGCGTCTCGCCGGCGTTCGAGGACGGGGAGGCGCTGCTCCAGGCGGCGCGTGAACGGCAGCTGGAGGGCGTCGTCGCCAAGCGCGCCGACGCGCCGTACCGGCCGGGGCGGCGGACGCCCGAGTGGCAGAAGGTGAAGCTCCGCGCCCAGGAGGACCTCCCGATCGTGGGGTACACGCGCGGGACGGGGAAGCGCGGGAAGCTCGGCGCCCTCGTCCTCGCCCGCCGCGAGCCGGACGGCCTGCACTGGGCGGGGAACGTCGGCTCGGGCCTCGCGGACGGCGACATCGACCGGCTGCTCGAGACGCTGCGGCCCCTCGTGCGGTCGACCGCGCCCCTCGTGCGCACGCCGCGCATGCCGCGGGTGCGCGCCGCCGACGTGACGTGGGTCGAGCCGCGGCTCGCGGCGGAGGTCACCTTCGCCGAGTGGACGCGTGAGGGACGCCTCCGGGCGCCGGTGTTCCTCGGGCTTCGCGACGATGTGCCCGTGGAGCGCCCGCCGATCCCCGAGGAGGTGAGGAAGGGACGCCGCACCCTGCGGCTCTCGAACCTCGACAAGCCGTTCTGGCCCGAGGAGGGGATCACGAAGGGCGAGCTGCTCGCCTACTACCGCGACGTCGCGGACGTCCTCGTGCCGCACCTGCGCCGTCGGCCTTTCACGATGAAGCGCTACCCCGACGGCTGGCAGGGGAAGAGCTTCTTCCAGAAGCAGGCCCCGTCGCACATGCCGGACTGGATCGAGACAGCGCCCTTCCCGGCGTCGAGCCGCGAGGGTGAGCGCCGCGTCATCGACTACGCGCTCGTCGACGACGAGCTCGCGCTCCTCTGGGTGGTCAACATGGGGTGCATCGACATGCACGCGTGGGCGTCGCGCGCCGACCGCCCGGAGCGGCCCGACTGGGTCATGTTCGATCTCGATCCCGCCGAGGGCGCGACGTTCGAGCACGTGCTCGAGGTCGCGGCGCTCGTGAAGCAGGCGCTCGACGTGGTCGGGCTCGAGTCGGTGCCGAAGACGAGCGGCTCGCGCGGCATCCACGTCCTCGTCCCCGTCACGCGCCGTCACACGTGGGGCGAGGTGCGCGAGTTCGCGGGGATCATCGCGGGCGCGCTCGCACGCGCGCACCCGGGGCTCGTGACGACCGAGTGGACGAAGGCGAAGCGGCAGGGCGTGCTCGTCGACGCCAACCAGAACGGCCCCGGGAAGACGACTGCCTCCGTCTACTCCGTCCGCCCACGGTCCGGGGCCCCTGTCTCGACCCCACTGCGCTGGGACGAGGTACGCCCGGGGCTCGACCCGCTCGCGTTCACGATGGACGCCGTGCTCGAGCGCGTCGCGAAGGACGGCGACCTGTTCGCCCGGGTGCTCGAGGGCGGGCAGTCGCTCGGCGCCGCGCTGCGCGCGCTGCGCTGAGCTACGCCGGAGGGCTCTCGTCCCCGTCGAGCGCGTGGCGACGCCCGAGCGCCGAGAGCTCGACGATGTCGCGCCGGAAGCCGAGCGAGACCGTCCAGTCGGCGACGACGCGGATCTTGCGGCGGATCATCGGCAGCGCGTACAGGTGGTACGTCCGCGCGACGAACCAGCCGAGGAACCCGCGGAGCCGGAAGCCCGGAAGCTCGGCGATCCCCTTGTATCGCCCCAGCGTCGCGACCTGGCCGAGCATGCGATACGCGTACGGCTCCTCGGGGCCCTGCATGTTGCGGGCCAGGCGCCGCGCCTGTCGCAGGGCGTGCTGGCACGTCGGCGGGTCGAACCGGCCGGGCGTCGCCGCGTTCGGCACGGCGGCGCAGTCGCCGAGCGACCACGCGTCCGACTGGCCCGCGACGCGGAGGTGGGCGTCGACGACGACGCGGCCCCGGTCGTCGAGCGGCAGCGCGAGCCGCGCGAGATCCGGGCTCGGCCGGACGCCCGCGGACCAGACGAGCGTCCGCGCCGGGACCCGCGCGCCGTCGGAGAGCACGGCCTCGGCACCGTCGAACGAGGTGAGCGTCGTCGAGACGCGGATCTCGATCCCGCGCCCTACGAGCTCGCGGTGCGTATACACGCCGAGCTTGCGCGGAATCTCCGACAGGATCGTCGGCGCGGCGTCGACGAGGACCCACCGCTGGCGGATGTCGCGGAGCGTCGGGTAGGAGCGGCGGACGGCGTCGTGCGCCAGGTCGTGGAGCTCCGCCAGCGCCTCGACCCCCGCGTACCCGGCGCCGACGAAGACGAAGCCGAGGTCCCGCTCCGCCTCGCCCCGGTCGAGCCGCGCGGCCGCCGACTCGAGTGCGCGCAGCACGCGGTTCCGCAACTCGATCGCGTCGGCGACGTCCTTGAACCCGCGCCCGTGCTCGGCGAGGCCCGGCACCGGCAGCGTGCGCGGGACCGCGCCGAGGGCGATCACGACTCGCTCGTAGCCGATCTCGAACGTGCCGCCGAGCGTCTCGGCGACGACCGTCCGCGCCTCGGCGTCGCGTGAGACGACCCGGCCGAGCAGCAGCTCGGCGTGGGGGCACATCTGACGGAGCGGGACGACGACGTGGCGCGGCTCGAGCGTCGCGGACGCCGCCTCCGGCAGGAGCGGGGTGAAGAGCATGAAGTTCTCGGGGTTGACGATCGTCGCGCCGCTGCGGCCGAGCAGGCGCGCGACGTAGGCGCCGGCGAACCCCCCGCCGACGACGAGCGTCCCGCCGTGCGCGTCGCGTCGCGCGATCACGGTCGTAGGATCGCAGGCAGTGGGACGCCAGGTGTCGGTGATCGGGAGCGGCGTGGAGCACGAGGCGAACGCCGAGGAGGTGGGGCGCCTGCTCGCCGAGCGCGGCTGCGTCGTCGTGACGGGCGGGCTCGACGAGGTGATGGCCGCCGCGCACCGCGGCGCGAAGCGCGCGGGCGGTACGACGATCGCGATCCTCCCCGGGGAGACGCACGCCGCCGCGAACCAATGGGCCGACCACATCGTCGTCACCGGGATCGGGCACGCGCGGAACCTGGCCGTCGCGGCCTCCGGGCACGCGGTGATCGCGGTCGGCGGCAGCTACGGGACGATCGCGGAGATGGCCTTCGCGCTGCGGCTCGGGCGCGTCGTCGTCAGCCTGGGCGGGCCCGAGGTCGAGGGCGCGCGACAGGTGGCGTCGCCGGCGGAGGCGGTGGACGCCGCGCTCGGCTGATCGTCAGCGCGCCGCGAGCCGCTCCGCGAGGAGCTCGGCCACCGCGACGGTGCTGAGGTTCGTGTTGGCGCGCGGGATCGTGGGAATCACCGAGGCGTCCACGACGAAGAGACCCTCGAGCCCGTGCACGGCGCCGTCCGCGTCGACGACCGGACCGAGGGCGCAGGTGGCGACGGGATGGAAGATCCCCCGGACGTTCGCGCGCAGGTGCGCGTCGAAGTCCTCGTCGCCGGGCCGCTCCTCGGCCGTCACGAGGTGCGCGACCGGCTCGCTCGCCACGATGGCCCGGAGCGCGTCGACGGCGTCGCGGATGACGCCGGCGTCTCGCCCGTCCCGCAGGAAGCCGTGGTCGATCGCGGGTCCCGCGCTCGGGTCGCGCGAGCGGAGGCCGACCCGCCCACGGGAGTGCGGCTTGAGCGCGTACGCGACGCAGGACGACTCGTAGCGCCCGCGCTCCGGGCTGCGGGTGACCCACGGCAGGAGATGCCCGTCCCAGGTCCCGTCCGGGCACGAGCTGCTCCGCAGCCGGACGAGGATCTGCGGCTCGAAGAACCCGTCCACGTCGTGCTCCCGCATCGCGCGCTCGAGGTCGGGCGACGGCGTCCAGGCGACGCCGACACCGGGATGGTCGACGAGCCCCTCGCCGACGGGGAGCTCGTCGGCGACCGGCTCGATGCCGTGCCGCCGGAGCTCCTCGGCGGGGCCGACGCCGCTGCGCAGGAGGATCGCCGGCGACGCGTAGGCGCCCGCGCTGACGACGATCCGCTCGGCTTCGAGCAGCCCGCCGTCGCACACGACGCCGACGGCCGCACCGTTCTCGACCACGACCCGATCGACGAGGGCGTCGGCGACGATCGTGAGGTTGGGCCGCGCACGCGCGGGGTCGAGGTACGCGAACGCGGTGTTCCACCGCGTCGTCCCGCGTGCGTTGAGCGGGAACGGCGCGGCGCCGTCGGTCGCGTCGAGGTCGTTCAGGTCGGCGAGGCGCGGGATCCCGACGCGCGCTGCGCCCTCCAGGAGGGCACGGTGCCAGGGCGTCAGCTCGGCGTCGTCGAAGGCGCGCGTCCCGAGCTCCCGCTCGGCCCGCTGCAGGAACGGCTCCAGCACCGCATAGGACCACGGGCGCCACTCGTCGTAGTCGTCGCGCGAGCCCCAGACGATCGCGCACGCGTTGTGCGCCGAGCAGCCTCCGATCACGCGCGCGCGGCTCGACGAGCGACCGCCCTCGTAGTCCCAGTCGTGGGAGGAGGCAAGCGTGTGGGCCGAGCGCAGATCGTCGGGCCATGCGTCGCCGGGCGGACCGTAGTCGGGCCCCGCCTCCACCAGGCAGACCGTCCGCGCCGGGTCCTCGGAGAGGCGCGCTGCGACGACGCAGCCCGCCGTGCCGCCACCGACGACGAGGACGTCGTAGCGCACGCGGCGACGCTACCACGACGTCGAGGCGGTGACCTCCTCGAGACGACGTGCCAGGAAGCGCCGCTCGGCGGCGTTCTCGGTCAGCGCGAGCGCGTCACGGTAGGCGGCCGCCGCCTCCTCCGCCCGGCCGAGCCGGCGGAGCAGATCGGCTCGAGCGGCGGGGAGGTAGCTGTACCCGTCGAGGCCCTCCAGCGCGTCGAGGAGCGCCAGGCCGCCCTCGACGTCGCCCGCGAGCGCCACCGCGACCGCGCGGTTGAGCCGGACGACGGGCGTCGGCTCGAACTGCTCGAGCGCGCCGTACAGCACGGCGATCACGCCGGGGTCGGTGCCCTCGGCGTGGCCCGCGGCGATCGCCGCCTGGAGCTGGTACGGGCCGGGCCGGCGCATCGCCTCGGCGCGGTCGAGCACGCGCAGCCCCTCGTCGATCGCCGCCCGGTCCCACAGCGACCTGTCCTGGTCGGCGAGGAGCACGAGCTCGCCGTCGCGCCCGCTGCGGGCCTCGCGCCGCGAGTCCTGGAGCAGCAGCAGCGCCAGCAGGCCGAACGCCTCGGGCTCGTCCGGCATGAGGACGCAGAGCAGCTTCGCGAGGCGGATCGCCTCCGCGCAGAGCTCGCGGCGGACGAGCTCGTCCCCGCTCGTCGCGGCGTAGCCCTCGTTGAAGACGAGGTAGAGCACGCGCAGCACGTCGGGCAGCCGGTCGGGCAGCAGGTGGTCCGGCGGCACGCGGAACGGGATTCCCGTCTCCCGCACCCGTCGCTTGGCCCGCACGAGCCGCTGGGCGAGCGTCGGCTCCGGGACGAGGAACGCGCGCGCGATCTCGGGCGTCGCGAGGCCGGCGACCTCGCGCAGCGTGAGCGCCACGCGCGCCTCCACCGCGAGTGCGGGATGGCAGCACGTGAAGAGGAGCGCGAGGCGTTCGTCGGGGATCGAGCTCACGTCGGCGTCCGGGTCGTCCGAGAGGTCCTGGAGGCGCGCGAGCATCTCCGCCTTGCGCACGAACGTCCGCTCGCGCCGGATGCGGTCGATCGCCCCGTTCCGGGCCGTGGCGACGATCCAGGCGCCCGGAGAGCGGGGGACGCCGTCGCGCGGCCAGCGCTCGAGCGCCGTCGCGAACGCGTCCTGCACCGCGTCCTCGGCGAGCGAGAGGTCGCCGAGGACGCGGGTGAGGATCGCGACGGCACGGGGCCACTCCTCACGGAAGGTCGCCTCGAGCGAGACGGTCACATCTCCACGATAGGCCTGATCTCCATGGAGCCGTACTCGGCCGCCGGCACGAGGGCCGCGATGCGGATCGCCTCGTCGAGGTCGGGCAGGTCGGTGAGGAAGAGCCCGCCGATCATCTCCTTGGTCTCCGCGAACGGGCCGTCGGTGACGACGCGCTCGCCGTCGACCATCCGCACCACCTTGGCCTCGCTCGCGGCGACGAGCTCGCGGCCCTCGGAGGACGGGTCGGCCTTCCCCATCTCCTCGAAGAGGGCCACCCACCGGGGCATCGACTCGGCGCGGCGCCGGGCAGCCTCCTCCTCGTCGATCCCCTCCCAGGACGACTGGTCGCTGTAGACGAGCAATGCGTACTTCATGTCAGGCCTCCTCGTCGACGTGGACTGGTCGCACCTCGACCGCGCCGGTCTCGACGGCGGGGATCCGCGCCGCCCAGTCCAGGGCGTCGTCGAACGAGGGGCAGTCGAGAAGGAAGTAGCCACCGAGCGCCTCCTTCGCCTCGGCGTAGGGGCCGTCGGTGACGAGCTGCTCGCCTTCGCGGATGCGGACCGTGGTGGCCGACCGCGTCGAGGCGAGCTCCTCCCCGCCGACGAGGACGCCGGCGGCGCGCGCGGCGTTCGCGAACTCCACGTACTTCTCGTAGCCCGCGGCGCGCTCCGCGTCCGTGGCCTCGTCCCACCGCCGCTCGTCGCTGTAGATCAGTGCGAGGTACTCCATGCCTTCCTCCTGGCTCCGTTGCCTTTCGGGTCGCAACCATGACGAACGGCGACGCCCGAAATCGACAGGTGCGGCCATGTCCGTCGTCGCGCCCGGTCCAGCCTCCCCCTTGGGGGCGCGCGAGCCCCCTTCCGGAACGATCGCACGGAACCTGTGACCGGTTCGCGCCGGATCCGTGTCGGAACCGTGCCGGTCGCGGGGCGAGGACGCGAGTAGGGTGCGGCGATGCCGACGTGGATCTCGCTCCTGCGGGCGGTGAACCTCGGGTCGCACAACAAGGTCTCGATGCCGGCGCTGCGCGAGCACCTCGCCGAGGCGGGCTTCGAGGACGTCCGGACGTACGTCCAGAGCGGCAACCTCGTGACGACCTCCGCCCACCGGACCGAGAAGGGCGTCGCACGCACCGTCGCGAAGGTCGTCGCCGAGCGGCACGGCGTCGACGTGCCCGTCATCGTGCGGAGCCCGGAGGACATGGCGCGCGTCCTCGCGCTCGACCCGTTCCCGGCCGCGACGAAGCGGCAGCCGAAGCTCGTCAGCGTCGTCTTCTTCGAGAAGCCGCTGGTCGGGGGCAAGGCGTTCGCCGAGCACGCGATCTCCCTGGGGGAGGAGGTCGTCGTCGACGGCCGCGAGCTCTACATCTCGTACACGGCGCGCGGCGTGCACGCGAGCAAGCTGACCCCGGCCGTGCTCCGTCGGCGGCTCGGGCAGGACGGCACGGCGCGCAACTGGCGAACGGTCCAGGCGCTGGTCGACCTGACGCGCTGACTCACCGGCCGTCGGTCATGCGCGCGAGCAGCGTCCGCGCCGCCGCCTTGTCGAGGAACTCGTTGAGGTTCCCGCACTTCGGGCTCTGGACGCAGGAGGGGCAGCCCGTGCGGCACGGGCACCGCTCGAGGAGGCGGCTCGTGTCGGACACCCACTCGGCGAAGCAGCCGTAGCCGCGCTCGGCGATCCCGACGCCGCCGGCGTGGCCCTCGTAGACGAACACGGTGGGGCGGCCGGTCTGCTCGTGGACGTTCGTCGAGAGGCCGCCGATGTCCCACCGGTCGCACATCGCGAAGAGCGGCAGGAGCGAGATCAGGGCGTGCTCGGAGGCGTGGAGCGCCGAGACGAGCGTCGGCATCGTCTCGATCCCCGCGAGGAGGCCGTCGGGGGGCGAGAACCAGACGCCCTCGGTCTCGTACGCGGTCGCGGGCAGCTCCAGGGTCTCCGTGCCGATCACGCTTCCGTCCGCGATCGCCTTGCGCTGGTAGCCGACGACCTGCTCGGAGACCGCGAGCCGCCCGTGGTGGAGCTCGACGCCGGCGACGCGCCGCGAGTGCAGCGCCTCGACGATGGCGGTTGCGGTCTCCTTGCGCGTCTGCGTGTACCAGTCGACCTCGACCGGCCGGACGAGCGCGGTCTGCGTCTCGAGATCGAGCGCGGTGACCGCGTACTGCTCGCCGAGGTGGAGGTAGATGGCGCCCTCGTGGACGGTCGAGTACGCGCGCTCGCGCTCGGCCGTGCCGAGCACCGCGCCGGACTCCTCGTCGACGATGACGAACGCCTGGGTGTCGCCCGAGCGGAGCGAGACGCGCGCGGCCGGCGAGTCGCGGCCGCGCCACACGTAGCCGGCGGCGGTGCGCTCCAGCTCCGGCAGGACGGCGGCCCGCTCGAGCGCGGCCGGCCCGAGGACCTGGGCGTCGGCAGGGGTCAGCGGCCCCTCGTACGCGGCGGCGAGCACGTGGCCGTCGAGCACGCGCGGGGTCGCGGGGTCGATCAGCGCGGCCTCCGCGGTGCGCTCGAGGAGCGCCTGCGGCTCGGACACGAAGAACTGGTCGAGGCCGTCCTCGCTCGCGATCAGCACGGCGAGCCCGCGCGTTCGCCGGCCCGCCCGCCCCCACTGCTGCCGGAGCGACGCGACCGTCCCCGGGAAGCCGACCGAGATCGAGCAGTCGAGCGAGCCGATGTCGATCCCGAGCTCGAGCGCGTCGGTCGACGTCACGCCGAGCAGGTCGCCCTCGACGAGGCGCCGCTCGATCTCGCGTCGCTGCTCGGGCGTGTAGCCGGCCCGGTAGGGCGCGAGCCGTCGGGCCGTCGCGGGGTCGAGCCGGTCGCTCGCGAACCGGTGGACGAGCTCCGCCGCCTTGCGGCTCTTCGTGAAGCAGATCGTGCGGAGGCCGCGGCCCACGAGCCCGGACAGCAGGCGCGAGGCGTCCCCGAGCGCGCTCGCGCGCGTGCCGAGGGCAGGGTCGAGGAGCTCGGGGTTCCAGAGCACGACCTCGCGCTCGGCCCGCGGCGACGAGTCGTCCGCGACGACCGAGACGTCCAGGCCGGTGAGCCGGGTCGCGAGCTCGCCGGCGTTCGCGATCGTCGCCGAGGCGAGCACGAAGGCCGGGTCGGCGCCGTAGGCGAGCGCCAGCCGCCGGAGCCGGCGCAGGACGTTCGCGACGTGCGAGCCGAAGATCCCCCGGTAGACGTGCGCCTCGTCGACGACGACGAGCCGGAGGTTGTGGAGCGCGTCGCCCCACCGGTCGTGGTGGGGCAGGACGCCGATGTGGAGCATGTCCGGGTTCGTGAGGATCACGTTGGCGGTCCGCCGGATGTGGGCGCGCCGCTCGACCGGGGTGTCCCCGTCGTAGATCGCGGGCCGTAGGCCCGGCACCCCGAGGCTCGCGAGCCAGCGTGCCTGGTCCTGGGCGAGGGCCTTCGTCGGGTAGAGGAAGATCGCGCGGGTCGCCGGCTCGCGCGCGACGGCGTCGAGGACGGGCAGCGAGAACGCGAGCGACTTCCCCGACGCGGTGCCCGTGGAGACGACGACGCTCCGTCCGGCCGCGACGGCCTCCCAGGTCTCGGCCTGGTGGTCGTAGAGGCCCGTCACACCGCGGGAGGCGAGCCGTTCCGCGACCGTGGGCTCGAGCTCGCGGGGAAGCGGGAGGCGACGTCCCGTCCGCGCGGGCTGCGTGCCGCGGTAGGCGACCTCGTCGGCGTCGAGGACCGGGTCCCAGGCGGCGTCGGCGCTCACGCGCCGCCGAGGACCCGGGCGACCGACTCTGCATAGCGCCTGCGGGGCTGGGCGCCGTAGATCGTCTCGACCGGCTCCCCGGCGACGAACACGATCACGGTCGGGAGCGAGAGGACGCCGTACCGCGACGGCGTCCGCAGGTTGGCGTCGACGTCCAGCCGCACGAGCCGGAGGCGGCCCTCGTGCTCGGCGGCGAGCTCGTCGAGGATCGGCTCGATCGCCAGGCACGGCCGGCACCACGGCGCCGTGAAGTCGACGAGCACGGGCACGTCCGCCTCCAGCACGTCCCGGGCGAAGCTCTCGTCGGTCGCGAGGTGCGTCACAGCCGTCCTCGCAGCGCCTGCCAGCGGAGCACGGGCACCTGCCGCATCGCCTCGAGGACGATCGCGCCGCTCATCTTGGACTCCCCGACGCGGCGATCGACGAACGTGATCGGCACCTCGACGACCGCGAACCCCTTGCGGAGGGCACGGTAGGTGCCCTCGATCTGAAATCCGTACCCGCGCGCCGCGATCGCGTCGCGGTCGATCGTCTCGAGCACCACGCGGCGGAAGCACTTGAAGCCTCCGGTCAGGTCTCGCACGCCGACGCCGAGCACGAGCCGGGCGTAGAGGGAGCCGCCGCGCGAGATCAGCCGGCGGAGCAGCCCCCAGTTGACCGTGCCGCCGCCGTCCACCCAGCGCGAGCCGAGTGCGAGGTCGGCCCCCTCCTCGCAGGCGGCGATGAGGCGCGGCACGTCCCGCGGGTCGTGCGAGAAGTCGCAGTCCATCTCGAGCACGAGCTCGGCGTCGCCTGCGAGCACCCGCGTGAACCCGGCGAGATAGGCGCGGCCGATGCCCTCCTTGCGCGTGCGGTGGAGGACGTCGAGCCAGGGCAGCTCCTCGGCGAGCCGGTCGGCGAGCTCCCCCGTCCCGTCGGGCGAGCCGTCGTCGATCACGAGCACGCGGTCGCGGCTCGTGTCGAGCACCTCGGCGAGGGCGCGCACGAGCGGCTCGAGGTTCTCGCGCTCCTCGTAGGTCGGCACGCAGACGACCGCCCGGGTCATGCGCGGAGTCTGCCCGCTGGAGGACGCGGGCCGTGACGAGACTGGAAGACGAGGCGCAGGTTGCGGCGGCGGAGCCGACGCCTTCAGGGATCTGCCCCGGCGTAGCCGGGGATCAGCCGCGGGATTCCGCTTGGCGGAATCCCGCTTGGGCGAACGAACCTATGATCGGCGGATGGCATCGCTGCCGCGCAACTCGGACGTCGCGGACGCGCTGGACGAGCTCGCGGACGTCTCCGAGATCCTCGGCGAGCAGGGGTTCCGCGTCCTCGCGTACCGGCGCGCCGCGACCCGCGTGCGCGACACGGCCGCGTCCGTCGCGGAGCTCGCGCTCGCGGGGAAGGCGAAGGACCTCCCCGGGATCGGCGCGACGATCGAGGCGAAGGTGGTCGAGCTGGCGGAGACCGGCTCGATGTCGGCGCTGGAGAAGCGGCGCGCGGAGGTCCCGCCCGAGGTCGTCCAGTTCCTCCGCCTGCCGGGGCTCGGCCCGAAGACCGCCGCCCGCATCTGGCGGGAGCTCGACGTGACGACGCTGGACGGCCTCAAGCAGGCCGCGGAGGCGCAACAGGTGCGCACGCTGCAGGGCCTCGGCGCCAAGAGCGAGGAGCGGATCCTCGAGGCGCTCGCGAAGGGCTTCGGTCCCGAGCCCGAGCGCCGCGGGCTGCTCGGCGTCGGGCTGCCGGTCGTCCGCGAGATCGTCGCGGCCCTGCGGGAGCACCCCGCCGCGGTCGAGGTCTCCGAGGCGGGCAGCACGCGCCGCGGCCGCGAGACGTTCCGCGACCTCGACGTGATCGCGACCGCGTCGGAGCCCGGCGCGCTCCTCGACCACTTCGTCGGGCTCCCGTGGGTGCTCGAGATCGCCGCGAAGGGCGAGACCAAGGCGACGGTCGTCACGAAGCAAGGGCTGCGCGTGGACCTCCGCGTGGTGCCGCCCGAGGACTTCGGCAGCCTGCTGCAGCACTTCACCGGCTCGAAGGACCACAACGTTGCGCTCCGGGAGGACGCGCAGCGGCGCGGCTTCTCGGTCTCGGAGTACGGCGTCACGGTCGTCGAGACGGGCGAGGTGCACCGCTTCCGGGACGAGGGGGAGCTGTACCGGTTCCTCGGCTACGAGTGGATCCCGCCGGAGCTGCGGGAGAACGGCGGCGAGCTCGACGCCGCGCGCAACGGCGGGCTCCCGGACCTCGTCGAGGTCTCCGACCTGGTCGGCGAGCTCCACTGCCACTCGACGTGGTCGTCGGACGGGAAGGGGACGATCGAGGAGATGGCGCGCACCGCGCGCGGGCTCGGCTACCGGTACCTCGCGCTGACCGACCACTCGCACTACCTCCGCGAGGGGCGGCTGGAGGCCCAGTGGCGGGAGATCGAGGAGGTCAACGCGCGCGTCAAGCCGTTCCGCGTGCTGCGCGGGATCGAGGCGAACATCCGCGCCGACGGGTCGATCGACGTCGACGACGAGATCCTCGCCCGGCTCGACTGGGTCGTGGCCTCGCTCCACTCCGCGTTCGACCGCAGCCCGACCGAGCGCATCCTCGCTGCGCTCGACCACCCGCACGTCGACTGCATCGGCCACCTCACCGGCCGCAAGCTCAACCGGCGGCCGGGCTCCGACATCGACGTCGAGCAGGTGATCGCCCGCGCGGTCGAGACCCGCACGGCGCTCGAGATCAACAGCCAGCCCGACCGGCTCGACCTCCGCGACGCCCACGCGCGGCTCGCCGGCGAGGCGGGGGTGCTCGTCCCGATCACGACCGACGCGCACTCGACGGGCGCTCTCGGCTACAAGGAGCTCGGGGTCGCGCAAGCGCGGCGCGCGTGGCTGACGAAGGAGCAGGTGCTCAACACGCGCCCGTGGCGCGAGGTCGCGAAGCTCCGCGGGTGACCGGGCCGGCATGACGTTCCGGGACGACGGCGCAGCGGCGCTCGAGTGGGCGGCCGCCTACCTCGAGCGCGTGCGGGAGCTGCCTGTCCTCGCCCGCGTCGCGCCGGGTGAGATCCGCGACGCGCTCCCGGCCACCGCACCGGAGACGGGCGAGCCGTTCGCGGCCGTGCTCCGCGACCTCGACGACGTCCTGCTCCCGGGGCTGACCCACTGGCAGAGCCCGCGGTACTTCGCGTACTTCGCGACGACGGCGACCGAGCCGGGGATCCTCGCGGAGCTCCTCGCGGCCACGCTGAACCAGGTCGGGATCCTCTGGCGCACCTCGCCCGCCCTGCAGGAGCTGGAGGAGGTGACGCTCGCCTGGCTCGCCGACCTGCTCGGGCTGCCCGCCGGCCTGCACGGCCACCTCGAGGACACCGCGTCGACGGGGCTCGTCACCGCCCTCGCAGCCGCGCGGGCCGCGGCTCCCGGCCGGCGGGTGGTCGTCTGCTCCGGGCAGACCCACTCGTCCACGGCGAAGGCCGCGCGGCTCCTCGAGCTCGAGCTCCGGACGACGCCGGTGGACGCGTCGTTCGCGCTGCGTCCGGATCAGCTCGACCTGGACGGCGCCTGCGCGCTCGTCGCGACCGTCGGCACGACCTCGTCCGCCGCGGTCGACCCCGTCGCCGAGCTCGCCGACCGGTGCGGGGACGAGGGCGTCTGGCTCCACGTCGACGCCGCGTACGCGGGCAGCGCTGCCGTCTGCCCGGAGCTTCGCCACCACTTCGCCGGGTGGGAGCGGGCCGACTCGATCGGCGTCAACCCGCACAAGTGGCTCGTCACCCCGATGGACTGCTCCGCGTTCCTCACGCGCCGCCCGGAGGCGCTGCGCGAGGCGTTCAGCCTCGTCCCCGAGTACCTCAGGGTCGACGAGGACGTCGTCAGCCTCAGCGAGTACAGCGTCCCGCTCGGCCGGCGGTTCCGCGCGCTCAAGCTGTGGGCCGTCCTCCGCTGCTACGGCCGCGACGGCCTCCAGGCGCTGATCCGGGAGCACGTCCGGCTCGCCGGGCTCTTCGAGGGCTGGGTTCGCGACGAGCCCGGCTGGGAGGTCTGCGCGCCGCGCCACTTCTCGCTCGTCTGCTTCCGGCGCGACGGGACGGACGAGGCGAACGAGGCGCTGCTCGAGCGCGTCAACGCCTCGGGCGAGGCCTTCCTCTCGCACACGCGCCTCGATGACCGCTACGTGCTGCGGCTCGCGATCGGCAGCGCCCGCACGACCGAGGACGACGTGCGCGCCGTCTGGGACGTGCTCCGGCGCGAGGCGTCCGGCTAGAGCGACCGAAGGAGGGCGAGAACGCCCTCCGGCCCGGCGACGACCACGTCCGCTGCCTCGACGAGCCCGGGCGGCGCCTCGCCGGAGTCCACGGCGACCCGGACGCCGAGCTCGAGCCCGTCGAGCCCAGCGAAGGCGTCGAGGTCGGTCGTGTCGTCCCCGGCGTAGAGCGCCCGCGTGACGCCTGCGCGCGCGACGAGCGCCCGCACCGCGGTGCCCTTGTCGGCGTCGACCGGCGGACGCACCTCGAGCACCATCCGGCCCCACCGCGGGACGAGGCCCGCCGCCGCCGCGGCGTCGGCGACGTGGATCAGGTACGCCCGCGCGGCCGCCTGGTCGTCCGAGCGCCGGAAGTGGAAGGAGACGGAGAGCGCCTTCTCCTCGGCGGGCCAGTCGACGCCGCGGGCGAACGCCTGCACCTTCTCCGCCCACGCCTCCGCCTCGGGCGCGAGCTCGAGGCCGTGCTCGCCGACGATCTCGACCCCCTCGACGCCGACCAGCTCGGCGACCTGGGACGACGGGCGGCCGCTGACGCAGGCGACGAGCCGGTAGCGCGCCGCGAGCCGGACGAGCTCGCGCCGTGTCTCGTCGGGCACCCTGGCGTCCTCGGGGCGCGGCACGATCGGCGCGAGGACGCCGTCCACGTCGAGCAGGACGGCAGCCCGTTCGGGCGCCTCGGCGAGGTGTCGCAGCAGCTCGTCGGCCATGCTCGCGCCAGGATACGAGCGGCCCGGCGAGAAGGGGGTCCCGTGCTCGTCCGCCTCCTGCTCGTCGGCCTCGTCGCGGGGGTGTTCTCGACCGTCTTCGGCGTGGGCGGCGGGATCGTCGTCGTGCCGCTCCTGGTCGCGCTGGTCGCGTTCCCGGCGCGCGTCGCCGCGGCGACCTCGCTCGGCGCGATCCTGCTGACCGCGACCGCCGGCGCCGCGCTCTACGGGCTCCGCGGCGAGGTCCGGCCGGGGTACGCCGCGCTCGTCGGCCTGCCCGCCGTCGCGGGCGCGCTCGCCGGGACGTCGCTCCAGCAGCGCGTCTCGAACAGAGCGTTGACGGGCGCGTTCTCGATCCTGCTCGCCGGCATCGCCGTCTGGCTCCTCGTGGCGTGAGCGGCTGGACGATCGCCCTCGCGATCCTCCTCGGCGTCGCCGCCGGGGTCCTCTCGGGGATCTTCGGCGTCGGCGGCGGCATCCTCTTCGTCCCGACGCTCGTCGCGCTCGGGCTCGGCCAGGTCGAGGCGGCGGCCACGTCGCTGCTTGCGATCGTGCCGACGGCGGCCGTCGGCGCGATGCGCCAGCGCTCGTACGGGAATCTCCGCGTCCGGCCGGCGCTCGTGATCGGCGCCGCCTCGATCGTGGGCGCCGAGGTCGGGGTGCAGCTCGCGACGAGGGTGGGCGAGCCGTTCCTGCGACGTGCCTTCGGCGTCCTGCTCCTCGCGGTCGCCGCCCAGCTCGCCGTGCGGGCCGTCCGCGCGGGGCGACGCTACCCTGAACCCCCGTGAGGGGAGCCCGCCCCATCGCCGTGCTCGCGCTCGCCGTCGGGGTCGTCGGCATCGCCGCGGCCGCGCCCGGCGACCCGACCGCCGGCCAGTCGCGCGCCACCGCCTCCGTCGCGCAGGTGACGGTGCCCGGCGGCACGTCCGGCGGCAGCGGCGAGATCACTGCCCCGCCCCAGGCGACGGGAGGCGGCTCGTTCGCCTTCCCGCCCGACGGGTCGGTGCTGCGCGTGGGCACCTCGACCGCAACCGCGACGGCGCAGCAGGGAACCTCGTCCTCGGCCGAGGGCTCGGTCAAGGCGCTCGCGGTCTCGGCGTTCGGGGGCGAGGTCGTGGCCGAGTCGGTCAGCGTCCGCGCAGGCGCCGCCGCAGGCTCGGCCGGCTCGACCGGCGACGTCGGCACGTCCTCGATCACCGGTCTCGTCGCGCTCGGGACGCCCGTGGCGGCGAGCCCGAACGTCCAGTTCCCGCTCGCGGACTGGGGCACCCTGGAGCTCCTGGGCTCCACGAGCTCGACCTCGGACACCCCGCGCTCGGCCGAGAGCGCCGTGACGGGCCTCAGGATCCGGCTGACCGCGCCGCACGCGGGGCTGCCCGTCGGCACCGAGCTCGTGGTCGGGATCGTCAGCGCGCGGGCCGTGGCGCAGGCCGTCGTGCCGGTGTCCCCGCCGCGCGGCAACGTGGACGGCGGCCGCCGCACGGACCCGCGCACCACGCCCACGCCCGCGACGCCCCGCAAGCCCGCACCGACCGCGCCGCGCGAGCCGGGGCGCTCGATCCCCGGCGCGCCGCCGGAGCTCGTGCGCCCGGCCCCCGAGGTGACCGCGCGGCTCTCGCAGGGCGGCTACGTGTTCCCCGTCTTCGGGACCGCCGCCTTCGGCAACACCTTCGGCGCCTTCCGGGCAGACGTCCACGGCAAGTGGCACCACGGCGAGGACCTCGTCGCGCCGGAGGGGACGCCGCTCCTCGCGGTCGCGGACGGCGCGCTGTTCTCCGTCGGGTGGAACGACATCGGCGGCTGGCGCCTCTGGCTCCGCGACGACGCGGGGAACGAGTTCTACTACGCGCACCTCAGCGCCTACTCGCCGCTCGCGATCGCCGGGAAGCGCGTGAAGGCCGGCGACGTGCTCGGCTTCGTGGGCTCGACGGGCGACGCGGAGGGCGGCGTCCCGCACCTCCACTTCGAGATCCATCCCGCCGCGCTGCTCCAGTACGGCTACGACGGCGCGGTCGCGCCCTACCCCTTCCTCATCGCCTGGCGCCGCGCGGAGGACATCTCCTTCGACGCGGGGCGGACGTACTACCTCGGCGCCGACGGCCTCGTCGGGCCTGCCGGGGCGCCGGTGGCGTCGGCCCGCGCCGGCGCGGTGCTGCTCGACGCGAGCGACATCTCGACCCAGAGCGGTCTCGTGCCGGGGGCACTGCAGCGGGCGCTCGCCAGGCGCGAGCCCCGCTCCAGCACCGGGCCCTAGCTCTCGACCTTGTCGGCGGCCTTCGAGGCCCTCGACTTGGTCGCCGACGCCGCGTCGTCGACCTTGTCCGCCGCGGCCTTCGCGGTGTCGGAGACCGCGTCCGCGCCCTTGCCCACCGCCGACTCCGCCTTCGCCGCCGCGTCCGACGCAGGCGCGTCGAACGTCTCGAGCGGCTGGAGGTCGTCGCTGCCGGCGATCATGTCCATCAGCTTCTCGCGCGTCTGCGGCCCCGTCCACGGGTTGTAGAGCGCGCCCGCGATGATGCCGGCGAGGAGCAGCATGTTGCGGCTCTTGTGGCTCTTCTGCTTCTTGCCCTGGAGGTTGTCCTTCGCGCTTGCCAGGTCGTCGAGGGCGCGCTTCAGCTGCGCCTGCGCCTTCTTGTCCGTCGCGAGGCTGCGCGCCGAGGCTGCGACGCCGTTCTGCTTCGAGATCGGGCCGTAGAGCTCCCGCGCCGCCTTCAGCGCGTCCTTCAGGTCGTTCCGGAACTCCTCGTCGGTCAGGGCACGCTCGAGGTACGGCTTGACCGTGTCCAGCGTGTCTGTCAGCTTCGCCGCTTGCTTCTTCGCCATCGCGGCCGTCCTTTCGTTCGAGAGTGAGTCACCAAGTATTACCCGGCGCGGTCCTACCCGGCGTCGCGCCGTACGATGCACGCGTGGTGAGGACGATCAAGCGCGTCGCGCTGGGCATCGTCGCCCTGGTCGGGACGGTCACGTACGTCTGGGTCGCGGCGGTCCGCGCGGTGCCGGACGTGCGACGCCGCAAGGCCGCGGCGCGCGCCGCCCGCCGGCGCTGACCGAGCCTCCGCACGTTCGCGGCGGGCCGGTCGTCCGCTTCCTCGCGCTGGTCGCCGGCCTCTTCCTCTTCGCCCTCGGGATCGCGCTCCAGTTCGAGTCCGACCTCGGGCTCGGGCCGTGGGACGTCCTCAACCAGGGGATCAGCGACCACACCGCGCTCTCGTTCGGGACCGCGAACGTCGTGGTCGCGCTCGTGGTGCTCGTCCTCGCGTGGCTGCTCGGCGCGCGGATCGGGCTCGGCACGGTCGCCAACGCGGTCCTCGTCGGCACCTTCGTCGACCTGCTCCTCGCGCTCGACGCGGTCGACCGGCTGTCGGGCACTGCGCTCCCGGTGCGGGCGCTGCTCCTCGCGGCCGCGATCGGGCTCGTCGGGCTCGGCTCGGGGCTCTACATCGGCGCCGCGTTCGGCGCCGGCCCCCGCGACTCGCTGATGCTGGTCGGGGCCCGCCGCACGGGGGTGCGCATCGGCATCGTCCGCGCCGTGCTCGAGGTCGGCGTCGCGGTGCTCGGCTTCGCGCTCGGCGGCACGGTCGGGATCGGCACCGTCGCGTTCGCGCTCGGCGTCGGCCCGGCGGTCGAGCTCGGCTTCGGCGTCCTCGGCCGCCTCGGGCTCACCCGACCGGCGCCCGCGGCCGCCAGTACGATCCGGCCTCGATGAAGGGGCTCGTCTGCGCAGGCGGTCAGGGAACGCGGCTCGAGGAGTTGACGCGGGTCACGAACAAGCACCTCCTGCCGGTCGGCAGCTGGCCGATGATCTACTACCCCCTGCAGCTCCTCGAGCGCGGGGGCATCGAGAGCGTGCTGGTGGTCACCGGGAAGGAGCACGCCGGCCAGACCATCGACCTGCTCGGCGACGGCCGGATCACGCGGCGCGGGAGCGACGAGCCGCTCCTCTCGCTGAACCTGACGTACAAGGTCCAGACCGAGGCGGGGGGGATCGCCCAGGTCGTCGGGATGGCGCGCGACTTCGCGCAGGGCGAGAAGCTCGTCGTCGTCCTCGGCGACAACGTCTTCGAGCGCTCCCAGGCGGACGCGATCCGGACGTGGGCGTCGGGCAGCGACGGCGCGCTGATCTTCGTCACCGAGGTGCCCGACCCGGAGAACTTCGGCGTCGTGGTGTACGACGACGCCGGGCGCGTCACCGACATCGTCGAGAAGGCGGGCGTCGTCGACACCCGCTATCCGTCGCCGCCGTCGAGCGACGCGGTCGTCGGGCTCTACTGCTTCCCGCCGGACGTCTACGAGCTGATCGACCGGCTCGAGCCGTCGAACCGCGGCGAGCTCGAGATCACCGACGTCAACCGCTACTACGCCCAGGAGGGCCGGCTCGACGTCGTCCGCGTCGAGGGCTGGTGGGAGGACGCCGGCAAGCACTGGCAGCACCTGGCGGAGATCGGGCGCCGCGTCGAAGAGACGGGCGCGAACGGTTGAGCGTCGCCGGCGTCGAGCGGATCCCACTCCGGATCGTCGAGGACGAGCGCGGCTGGTTCTGCGAGCTCCGCCGCGACAGCGCCCTCCCGAAGCGGATGACGCAGACGAACCTCTCGTTCTCGCGGCCCGGGGTGATCCGGGCGCTCCACTACCACGAGCGCGGGCAGGACGACCTCTTCGTCGCGCTCCGCGGGACAGCGCGCGTGGTCGTGCTCGACCGTGAGACCGGCGAGACGTTCTGCGAGGACATCGGCGACGGCAACCCGGTCGCGATCTACGTGCCCGGCCGCCACGCACACGGCTTCGAGGCCCTGACCGAGCTGCTCTTCTGCTACCACGTGACCGAGGAGTACGACCCCGGCGACCCGGACGAGCACGGCATCCCGTGGAACGATCCGCGCGTCGCGCACCTGTGGAGCACGACGACCCCGATCCTCTCGCCGCGCGACGCCGTGTCCTGATCACGGGCGCGGGCGGCCAGCTCGGCCACTCGCTCGCGCACGCGTTCGCCGACGACGACGTGCTCGCGCTCGACCGGCGCGGCTGGGACGTGACCGGCGACCGCCCGTCGCTGCCGTGGCAGCCCGAGCTCGTCCTCCACGCGGCCGCCTGGACGAACGTCGACGGCGCCGAGGACGATCCCGCCGGGGCGGACGCGGCGAACGTCGGCGGGACGGCGGCGGTGGCGGCGCTCGGCGCGCCGCTCGTCGCGTTCTCGAGCGACTACGTCTTCGACGGGACGAAGCGCGAGCCGTACCTGGAGACCGACGCGCCGTCCCCGCTCTCCGCGTACGGACGCTCGAAGCTCGCCGGAGAGCACGCGGCGGGGCCTCGCGCGTGGGTCGTCCGCTCGTCCTGGCTCTTCGGCGAGACGGGGCACAACTTCGTGCGCACGATGCTCCGCCTCGGCGCGGAGCGCGACGAGGTCGGCGTCGTCGCCGACCAGCGGGGGTGCCCGACCTACGTCGGACACCTCGCCGAGGCGACACGCGCGCTCGTCGACCGCGGCTCCCCCTTCGGGATCTGGCACCTCGCCGCCGCCGGGGACTGCACCTGGGCGGACCTCGCCGAGGCGATCTTCGACGAAGCCGCTCTCCCGTGCCGGGTCCGGCGCATCACCACGGAGGAGTTCGGCGCGCGCGCCCCGCGGCCGGCGAGCTCGGTCCTCCGCAGCGCCAAGGGCGCGCCGGAGCTCCCGCACTGGCGCGACGGCCTCCGCGCGTGCCTCGCCGCGCTCGACGTCGCGGGTTAGGGCGACGCCCGCAGCGGGAACGCTTCGGGTATGGGCCGTAACGTCCTCGTCGTCAGCACGGTCGACCACGCCGAGGACGTGCTGCGGCGGCGGCTGGGGCCTGACGTCGACGAGCTCAAGGTCGTCGTGCCGGTCGTCCAGCAGGGGTTCCTCGACTGGCTCGCGAACGACGAGCGGGCCGCCTCGCACGCCGAGGAGGAGGCGGAGCGGCTCGCGGAGGCGCTCCCGGGCGAGGTCGCGGAGGCCAAGATCGGCGAGGCGGACGTGATGCTCGCGATCCAGGACGCGCTCGCCGACTTCCCCGCCGACGAGGTCGTCGTCGCGCTGCACGCGGAGGACGAGGCGCCGTTCGCGGAGCGGATCGCGCAGGCGGAGCTGCGGCCCAGCGTCGCGGGCGTCCCGGTCCGCGCGGTCGTCGTCGACGACGACCGCTGAGGCCCTCCAGCACCGCCGCGGCGCGCGGGTCGGCGCCCGTGCGTTCGACTACCCTTCCGCGGATGCGCGTCCTCGTGACCGGCGGCGCCGGCTTCATCGGCTCGCACTTCGTGAGGCGGCTCGTCGCAGGCGGCGACGAGGTCGTCGTGCTCGACAAGCTCACCTATGCGGGGAACCCCGCCAACCTCGAAGCGGTCGACGTCGAGCTCGTCGTGGGCGACATCGCCGACCCGGAGGCCGTCGCCGGGGCCGGCGCGGGCTGCGACGCGGTCGTCAACTTCGCGGCCGAGACGCACGTCGACCGGTCGATCCTCGTCCCGCAGGAGTTCGTCCACACCGACGTGCTCGGAACGATGACGCTCCTCGAGTGGGCCCGGTCGGCCGGCGCGCGCTACGTCCAGGTGTCGACGGACGAGGTCTACGGCGACCTCGAGGCGGGCGGCCGCGCGCGCGAGGAGGACTCGCTGCGCCCGTCGAGCCCGTACAGCGCGGCGAAGGCGGGGGGCGACCTCCAGGTGCTCGCGTACGTCCGCACCTACGGCGTCAACGCCTCGATCACGCGCGGCGCGAACACGTACGGCCCGAACCAGTACCCCGAGAAGCTCGTCCCACTGTTCGTGACGAACGCGCTGGACGGCCAGCCGCTCCCCGTCTACGGGGACGGGCAGCAGGTGCGGGAGTGGCTCCACGCCGAGGATCACTGCGCGGGCGTCGAGCTCGTGCTGCGGGAGGGCGCGCCGGGCGAGGTCTACAACATCGGCGGCGAGGACCACCCGAACCTCGAGGTGACGCACCGGATCCTCGAGCTGACGGGCGCCGACGCGTCGCTGATCCGTCACGTCGAGGACCGCGCCGGCCACGACCGGCGCTACGCGATCGACGACGCGAAGCTCCGCGGCCTCGGGTGGGCTCCGGCGCACTCGTTCGGCGAGACGGGTCTCCGCGAGACGGTCGACTGGTATCGCGGCAACCGCGAGTGGTGGGAGCCGATCAAGTCAGGCGACTACCGCCGCTACTACGAGGAGCAGTACGCCACGCGGCTTCAGGCCTGACGGCCGCCTGCCGACACGGATTCGGATGCGCAGGCTCTCGCTCGTCGTCCCGCTCGTTGCACTGCTCGTCGCCGCCGCGACCGTCTCGGCACCGGCGGCCCCGACTCCCGCGACGGCCTTCGTGCTCGCCGGCGGAGGCTGGGGCCACGGCGTCGGGATGAGCCAGTGGGGCGCCTTCGGCCAGGCCAAGGCCGGTCGGGCCTACAAGGAGATCCTCGGCACGTACTTCCCGGGCACCGCGCTCGGAGCGCCGGCGGGCACGGTGCCGGAGAAGGTGCGCGTCCTCGTCGGCGACGGCATCGCGAGCGTCGCCGTCACCTCGACGGCGCCGCTCGTCGCGGTCGACGGTGCCGGCAAGCGCTACCGGCTCGGCGTCGGGGTGACGGTCGATCGCACGCTGGAGCTGCCGGTCGGCAAGGAGGGCGCGGCGAAGGCCGTGCCGCCGCCGCTGACGCTGCAACCGACCGGCGGGGCGAGCCTCGTGTCGGGCGGGAAGACGTACCGCGGGACGTTCGAGGTCTCGCGAAGCGGCGCGCGGCTCCAGCTCGTCAACCGGGTCTCGCTCGAGGCGTACCTCCTCGGCGTGGTCCCGGGCGAGATGCCGAAGGAGTGGCCGCTCGAGGCGCTCAAGGCCCAGGCGGTGGCCGCGAGGACCTACGCGGTGCGCGGGCTGGTGGAGGGGCGCTCGTTCGACCTCTACTCGGACTGGCGCAGCCAGGTCTACTACGGGGTCGGCTCGGAGGCGCCCGCCGCGACCCGCGCGGTGCGCGAGACGCGCGGCCAGATCCTCACGTACGAGGGCAAGCCGGCCCAGGTCTTCTACTTCTCGTCGAGCGGCGGCAGGACCCTCAGCGCGCTCGACGTCTTCGGCACGGACGTCCCGTACCTCGTCTCGGTCGACGACCCGTGGGACGAGGCGTCGCCCAATCACCGGTGGGCGAGCCAGCTGCTGAGCGGCGCCCAGGTCGCCAAGCGGTTCGGCCTCACGGGCGTCGTCGCCGACGCGTCCCTCGTGCCCGGCACGCCGGGCAAGCCCGCGGTGCTCCGCCTGACGACGGCGGCGGGCGGCACGAGCGAGGCCCGCCTGAGCGACGCGCGGGCCCGGCTCGGGCTCAAGTCCACGGGCTTCCGGCTCGGCGTGCTGCGGCTGGATCCGCCGGCGGCCCGGGTGGCCGCGGGCGCGCTCGTCCTCACCGGCGTCGCGAAGGCCGTCGAGACGCCCGTGGTCGAGCAGCGGGCCGCCTCGGGCGCATGGACGACCGCGAAGCGCATCGAGCCGTCCCCGACCGGCGAGTTCAAGGTCAGGCTGAAGATCGCCGCCACCACGGCCTACCGCCTCTCGGCGGCCGGGCTCGCGGGGCCCGCCGTGACCGTCCGGGTCGCTCCGTGAGCCGCGGCGCCGTGCTCGGCGCCGTCGTGGCCGTGGCCAGCCTCGTCGTCGGGGCAACCGCCGCTGCCGGCACGCCCACGCCGGGCGAGCGCGTCCCTGCGCAGGCGACCGTCGCCCACTACCAGGGGCCCGGCGCGACGAGCCCCTTCTACTGGAGCCCGCGCCGCAGGTCGCGCGGGCTCGCCTTCTCACCGACGGACCCGCTCGCGACGCGCCAGTGGTACGCGGTTGCCAACCGTGCCTACGACGCCTGGCAGACGCTGCCTCCGCTCGCGCCCGTGCGGGTCGCCGTGATCGACTCGGGCGTCGACCTCGGGCACCCCGACCTCGAGCGCCGGGTCGTGCTCGCGAAGAGCTTCGTCGGCGGCTCCGCGCAGGACACGCGGGGGCACGGGACGATCGTCGCGGGGATCATCGCGGCGGAGCTCGACAACGCGACGGGCATCGCCGGCCTCGCACCGGCCGCGGAGCTGATCGTCGCCAAGGTCGTCGGCCCCGCCGGCACGGTCTCGGTCGAGGCCGAGGCGCGCGCGATCCGCTGGGCCGTCGACCACGGCGCCCGGATCGTCAACATCTCGCTCGGCGGGCTCCGCGACCCGCGCAACACCGGCCGCGACACGTACTCGCGGCGCGAGGAGGAGGCCGTGCGCTACGCGGTCCGGCGCGGAGCCGTGATCGTCGCCGCGGTCGGGAACGGCGACCAGGCGCCGTCGACCCCGTGGAACTTCGCGAGCTACCCCGCCGCGCTGCCCCACGTCCTCGGCGTCAGCGCGCTCGCGCGAAGCGGCGCGTCGCCGGCCTTCTCGAACCGCGACGCGGTCTACAACGACGTCGCCGCGCCGGGCGAGGACATCATCTCGACCTTCCCCCGGTCGGGGACCGCGGAGCGGCCGAGCTGCCCCGAGCAGGGCTATACGCCGTGCGCGACCGACGACTTCCGGCCGCCCGAGGGGACGTCGTTCGCAGCGCCGCAGGTGACGGCCGTCGCGGCGAACCTCCTCGGCGTCCGCCCGCAGCTCACGGCCGAGCAGGTGGTGGCGATCGTCGAGCGGACGGCGGCGGACGCGAGCGCGGCGACGGGGTGCCGCGACTGCGGCGTCGGCCGTGACCGGTTGACGGGGTGGGGCGCCCTCGACGGAGCCGCCGCGATCGGCTCGCTCGCAGGCCCGCTCCCGTCGCGCGACGCGCACGAGCCGAACGACGACGCGGGCGACGCCGCGTACCGGCTCTACTTCCCGGACGGCGAGAAGGCGCGGTTCGTGAAGGCCTCCGCCGACTTCTGGGACGACCAGGACGACGTCTACGCAGTGCGGCTGCGGCGCGGCGAGCGGCTGTTCGCCTCGCTCGTCCCCGGCGTGGCCTCGAGCTTCGCGCTGGCGCTCTGGACGCCGGAGGCGCAGTCCGTGGTCGACCTCGCCCGGCAGGATCTCCGCGTCCGCGTCTCGAGCAGGCCGGGACGACGCGAGCGGGTCTCGTGGACGGCGACCGAGGACGGCTGGCACTTCCTCCAGGCGCGGCTCACCGCGCCGAGCGCCCTCCCGGTGCCCTACCGCCTCTCCGTGGTCCGCACCGGCTGACGGCTCAGAGGAGCTCGTCCGCGGGCACCTCGCGCAGCACCCGCGCGGGCGTCCCGACGACGACGGTGCGCGGCGGGACGTCCTTCGTCACGACGGCGCCCGCGCCGACGAACGCCTCCTCGCCGACCTCGACGCCCGGACAGAGGATCGCGCCGCCTCCGACGCGCGCGCCCCGCCGGATCGTCGGCCCCTTCATCAGCTCCAGGCGCTTCTCCGTGCGGCCCATGAAGTTGTCGTTCGTCGTGACGACGCACGGTGCGACGAACACGTCCTCCTCGAGCGTGGAGTACGCCGTCACGTAGGCGCCCGCCTGGATCTTCGTGCGGGCCCCGATCGTCGTGTCGTTCTCGACGAGGGAGCCCCGGCCGACGACGACGTCGTCGGCGATCTCGACGCGCTCCCGCACGCACGACTGGTCGCCGAGGATCACGCGCTCCCCGACGGTCGTCCCGGCGAAGACGATCGCCCCCGTGGAGACGACCGTGCCCGCCCCGATCACGGTCGGCGCGAGCGGCTCGCGCTTCGTGGTCGAGCGCGGCGAGAGCGTCGGCTGCTTCCCGACGACTGCGTGCTCGAGCACCCTGACGCCCTCGCCGAGGACGGTGCCCTCGTGGACGACCGCGGTCGGGTGGACGTCGGCGCTCACGCGGGCGCGCCCGTCCGGAGCGACGTCGTGAGGCGGTCGAGCGTCCGCACCACGGCGAGCCCGTCGTGCGCCTCGCGGTGGTCGCCCGGGCCGGCCTGCACGAGCCGCAGGAAGTGCTGCAGCTCGAGCCTCAGGGGCTCGTCGTTCGCGATCTTCGGGCTGAAGATGTCGCCCGTCCGCGTCCGCCACTCGCCGTAGCTCGACGCGGGCTCCCACGGCGCCTTCTCGTAGACGGTCACCTTGCGCTCGAGCTCCATGTCGTCGAAGACGACCATCTTCTCGCGGCCGACCACGGTCATCTTGCGCATCTTGTGCGGGTCGAGCCACGAGAGGTGCATGTGGGCGACGCGGCCCGACGGGAAGCGGAGGAAGCAGAAGACGACGTCCTCGATCCCCTCCTGCAGGTAGTCCATCCCGTGCGCGACCGCCTCGCTCGGCTCCTCCTCGAGGAGCCAGAGGATGACGGAGAGGTCGTGGACGCCGAGCGACCACAGCGCGTTCTCGTTCGAGCGGATCACGCCGAGGTTCTGCCGGTTGCCGTAGACGCAGGCGACCTCGCCGAGCGCCCCCTCGTCGACGAGCTGCTTCACCACGCGGAGGCCCGGGTGGTAGAGGAGCAGGTGGCCGGGCATGAGCACGAGCCCGCGCGCCTCGGCGAGGGCGACGAGCTCCTCCATCTCCTCGCCGCGCATCGCCGGCGGCTTCTCGACGAAGACGTGCTTGCCCGCCTCGAGTGCCTGCTTTGCGAGCTCGTAGTGGGTCGGCACCGGGGTCGCGACGACGACGGCGTCGACCTCCTCGTCCGCCAGCAGGTCGGCGAACGCGGTCGTCGTGCGCGCCTGCGGGTAGCGCGAGCCGAACTCGGCCAGCCGCTCCGCGTCGGTGTCGCAGATCCACGCGAGCTCGGCGAGCTCGCCCACGACCCGGACGACGTTCTTGCCCCACCCGCCGACGCCCGCGTGGGCGACGCGGGTCAAAGCTTCCAGACCTTCTCGCTCGTGACGCCCGCGCGGCCCGTGGCGTTGCGGAGGTCGACGACGAGCTGCGCGTCGTCGACCAGCTTCGCGTAGTCGATGCTCGAGTGCGCCGTCGCGATCACGACGACGTCGTACGCCGCCGGCTCGAGCGGCACGGAGGAGAGCGCGATCCCGTCGGCGGCGAACGAGGGGACGTGGTCGTCGTGGTAGTCGACATTGCGCGCCCGCGTTGCCGAGCAGGTGGATCAGCTTCACGGCCGGCGACTCCCGCCAGTCCGCGATGTCGGACTTGTAGGCCACCCCGAGCACGAGCACCCGCGCTCCTGCGAGCGACTTGCGGGCCCCGTGGTTGAGCGCCTGCGAGACGCGCGAGCGGCAGTAGTACGGCATGTTCTGGTTGACCTCGCCCGCCAGCTCGATGAACCGCGTCGAGAAGTCGTACTCGCGGGCCTTCCAGGTGAGGTAGAAGGGGTCGATCGGGATGCAGTGCCCGCCGAGGCCCGGGCCCGGCTGGAAGGGCATGAAGCCGAACGGCTTCGTGGCGGCCGCGTCGACGACCTCCCAGATGTCGATCTCCATCCGGTCGCAGAGCTGCGCGAGCTCGTTGACGAGCGCGATGTTGACCGAGCGGAAGATGTTCTCCAGGAGCTTCGTGAGCTCGGCGGCCTCGGGCGACGAGACGCGGTGGACGGTGTCGACGGCCGAGCCGTAGAGCGCGGCCGCGGCGTCGGTCGACGCGCTCGTCGACGCCGCCGACGACCTTCGGGACGGTCTTCGTCGTCCAGTCGACCCGGCCGGGGTCGACCCGCTCGGGCGAGAAGGCGAGGTGGAAGTCCGCGCCGGCGCGGAGGCCGGACTCGCGCTCGAGCACGGGCTGGAGCGCGTCGCGCGTCGTGCCGGGGTACGTCGTCGACTCGAGGACGACGAGGTGCCCGGGCCGCAGCCGGCGGCCGATCTGGGCGGCGGCGTCGAGCACGATCGAGAGGTCGGGCTCGCGCTGCTTCGAGAGCGGCGTCGGCAGCGCGATCAGGATCGCGTCCGTGTCGCGGAGCACGTCGTAGTCCGTCGTGGCGGCGAGGCCGCCGTCGCGGACGAGGCTCCCGAGGAGCTCCGACGGGACGTCCTCGATGTAGCTCTCGCCACGGTTCAGCTGGTCGACCCGCGCGGCGTCGACCTCGACGAGGACGACCGAGCGCCCGGCCTGCGCGAAGACCTGCGCGAGGGGGACGCCGACGTAGCCCGCGCCCACGATCGCGACGTCGTACGCGGTGGTTTCCCGCTCTGCGGCAGCGGCGGTGGTGTCGGGCGTGGTCACGGCGCGGAATCCTACAGGCGACGGTGGCCTTGTGACACTTTGTCACAAGCCGCCCGCGGCACGATACTCGGCACGTGGGGATCGAGGCCCGTGAGGAGCTGGTCTGCGAGCGGTGCGGCCGGAGCGCCGACGCCGAGGCGCGCTTCTGCTCCCACTGCGGTGCGCCGCTCGCCGCCCCCCTTCGGGAGGAGCGGCGGCTCGTCTCCATCCTCTTCGTCGACCTGGAGGGCTTCACGGCGGCGGCCGAGCAGGCCGACCCGGAGGACGTCCGCGAGACCCTCACGCGCTTCCACGCGGCTGCCCGCGACCAGATCGAGGCGTACGGCGGGCGGCTCGAGAAGTTCATCGGCGACGCGGTGATGGCGGTCTTCGGCGCGCCGCTCGCCCACGGCGACGACGCCGAGCGCGCCGTCCGCGCCGGGCTGCGATTGCTCACCGCCGTCGACGGGCTCCAGGGGAGCGGGCCGAGGCTCGCCGCGCGCGCGGCCGTGAACACGGGCGAGGCGCTCGTCACGATGGGTCGGCCCGAGGCGGGAGAGGCGTTTGCGATCGGCGACGTCGTCAACACCGCCGCCCGGCTGCAGGCGGCCGCGCCGGCGGGCAGGCTCGTCGTGGGCAGGGAGACGCAGCGGGCGACCCGCCACGCCGTCGAGTACGAGGCGCTGCCGCCGGTCGACGCGAAGGGGAAGGCGGAGCCGGTCGAGGCCTGGCTCGCCGTCCGCCCGCTCGTCGAGCCCTCGGAGCGGCCGGCGCGGCTCGGGCCGTTCGTCGGGCGCGCGCGCGAGCTGGACGTCGTCCGCTCGGTCTGGCGCCAGTCGATCCACGAGCGCCGGCCGCAGCTCGTCACCGTGGTCGGCCCGCCGGGCATCGGCAAGTCGCGGCTCGTCCGCGAGGTCGGGGCCGAGATCCAGGCGGCGGGAGGGCTCGTCCTGCGCGGCCGCTGCGTGCCGTACGAGGAGCGCACCGGCTACCACGCGTCGGCCCAGCTCGTCCGGCAGGCGTTCGGCATCTTCGACTCCGACCCCGAGCAGGTCGCCCGGGAGAAGCTCGTCGCGGGCGTCGCCGCGCTCCTGCCGCCCGCCGAGGCGGAGGACACGACGCGCTACCTCGCCCTCCTCCTCGGGCTCGGCACGGACGCCCCGGTCGTCACCCAGCGCCTCCTCTTCCTGGCGCTGCGGCGCGTGCTCGAGTGCCTCGGCGCGGAGCGGCCGGTGCTCGTCGTCTACGAGGACATCCACTGGGCCGCGACGAGCGAGCTCGACCTGATCGAGTACCTCGGCGGCCAGCTGCGCGAGACCGGGTGCGCCGTGATGGCGCTCACGCGGCCCGAGCTGCTCGACGAGCGGCCGTGGGGCGCCCGGCTGCCCGCGCACACGAGCCTCGTCCTCGGCCCGCTCGCCGCCGAGGACGTGGAGGCGATGGCCAACGCGCTCGTCGCCGACGCGACACCGGACGACGTCGTCGACCGGCTCGTCGCGCGCGCCGAGGGCAACCCGCTCTTCGTCGAGGAGCTCGCGGCCGGGCTCGCGGACGGGACCGCGGCGGGCGCCTTACCGGTCACGGTGACGGCCGCGATCGACGCCCGGCTCGACGCGCTGCCCGCGGCGCTCCGCTCACACGTCCTCGTCGCGGCGGTCGTCGGCCGCACGTTCTGGCGCGACGTCCTCGCGGCCGTCGCGGGCGACGACGACCTGGACGAGGCGCTCGACGAGCTCGAGCGCCGCGACCTCGTCCGGCGCGAGCCCACGAGCAGGCTGGAGGGGGACGTGGAGTATCGGTTCCGCCACGCCCTGATCCGCGACGTCGCGTACGCCACGCTGACCCGCAGCGAACGCGCCGCACGGCACGCCGGCGTCGCCGCGTACGTCGAGGGCCGGGCCGCGGGCGACACCGGCCCCATCGCCTGGGTGCTGGCCCACCACTGGCGGGCGGCCGGCGAGCCGCGCCGTGCGGTGCCGCACCTGCTCGCGGCGGCCGCGGTCGCCGAGCGGGGCTGGGCCACGCGGGAGGTCGTCGACCTGTACTCGCTGGCCGCCGAGCTGGCCGACGACGAGCGCGAGCGGGCCTCGATCCGGCTCCGTCGCGGGATCGCGCTCAAGGCCCTCGACGCGGATCACGAGGCGGCGGCCGAGCTCGCCGCCGTGGTGCCCTCCCTGGACGGGACCGAGCGCCTCGACGGGCTGCTCTACGCCGGCCGGGCAGAGGTCTGGTGCGAGCGCCACGAGGAGGCGCTCGGCTACGCCGAGCAGGCGCTCGCATACGCGGAGGAGCTGGGCGACCCGGACGGGCGCGCCGCCGCGCTGGGGCTCCTCAGCGACGCCCTCGCGATGCGCGGCGACGCGGGCGACCTCGACCGCGCGCTCGCGCTCGGCGACGAGGCGCTCGCGGGCTGGCGCACGGGCGTGCGCGGCTACGAGCACGCCGATCACCTCCACCTGCAGTCGGACGTCAAGTACTGGACGGGCGACTACGCCGGCTCCGCGCGCTGCGCCAGCCGCGCCCGCGAGGTCGCCGGCGACGTCAGGAGCGCGCACCAGCTCCTCCGCGGCGGCGGGATGGACGCGATGGCGAGCGTCGGGATGGGCCACCACGAGGTGGCGCTCGAGAAGCTCGCCGCGATGATGGAGATCGCGCGCGAGCTCGGCACGGCCGGGGCGTACCTCCCGAACTACCAGTCGGTGGTGTTCCGCGAGGTGTTCGACCTCGACGCGGCGCGCGCCGCGAGCGAGGCGGCGCTCGAGGCCTCGCGCGAGCTCGCGTTCGGGATGCCGCGGCGCTTCGCGCTCGCCGATCTCCTGCAGACGGCGCTCCTGGAGGGCGACGTCGACCGCGCGGCGGCCGACTGGCCGGAGCTCTGGGAGGACGCGAACACCGCGGCGGGCTGGACGCGCTGGCTCGTGCGCGGCCGTCTCGCCGTCGCGCGTGCCGAGATCGCCGTGCGTGCCGGACCGGCCGCGGAAGCCGCCGAGTGGGCGGCGCAGGCGGTCGAGCTCACCACGCAGACACGGCGCGCGAAGTACGAGGCGCAGGCGCGCTCGCTCCTCGGGCGCGCGCTCGCCGGGCTCGGCCGGCGCGACGAGGCGATCGCGGAGCTGCGCCGCGCGGTGGAGCTCGCGGACGGGCTGGTCAATCCCGCCGGCCGCTGGCACGCGCGTGCCGCCCTCGCGGACGTCCTCGCGGCGGACGGTGACGAGGCGGGCGCCGAGGACGCCGCGCACGACGCGCGCGCGATCCTCACGGGCTTCGCCGAGGCGCTCGCGCCCGCGCGCGCGGCGACGCTGCTCGCGGCCCCGCCGGTGCGCGCGCTCCTTGCCTAGAGCGCGGCGACCGCCGCCGCGATGCGGCCTGCCGCCTGCCCGTCCCCGTAGAGGGTCGGCGCGTCCGCCGGAAACCGGGCGGAGCGCACGGCACGCTCGATCGCGTCGGGATCGTCGTCGACGAGCACGTTCGCGCCGACGGCCACGGTGTCCACCCACTCGGTCGAGGGCCGCATGGTGACGCACGGCACCCCGTACCAGTACGCCTCCTTCTGGAGGCCCCCCGAGTCGGTCGCGACGACGCGCGCCTGGGACGCGGCCGAGGCGAACGCGAGGTAGCCGAGCGGCTCGAGGAGCTCGATGCGCGGGCCGGGGCGGATGCCCGCGTCACGGAGCACGGCCGCCGTGCGCGGGTGGGCGGGGAGGACGACGGGCTCGTCCAGGCGCGAGAGCCCCGTGACGATGCGGCGCAGCCGCTCGGGCCGGACGTTGGCCTCGCGGTGGACGGTCGCCACGACGTAGCTCCCCGGGGGATGCGGCGGCGGCACCCGCTCCCGGGCGATCGGGGCGAAGCGGAGGGTTGCGTCGGCCATCACGTCGCCGACGACCTCGGCCTTGCCGCGGACGCCTTCCGCCCGGAGCGTCGACGCGGACCGCTCGTCGGGGCAGAGGAGGAGGTCGGCCAGCCCGTCCACCTCGATCCGCGCCCGCTCCTCGGGCATCGCGAGGTCGCCGCTGCGCAGACCGGCCTCGACGTGCGCGAGCCGGATCCCTGCCGCCGCCGCGGCCCGGGCGCCGGCCAGGGTCGAGTTGGTGTCGCCGAGGACGAGGACGGCGTCGGGCCGCTCAGCCGCCAGAACCTCCTGCAACGGTGGGGTCAAGGCGTCGACGTCCGCGGTTCGCAGGTCGAGGCGGTATGCGGGCTCCGGGAGCCCGAGCTCGTCGAAGAAGACGGCGGACAGCTCGTCGTCCCAGTGCTGCCCGGTGTGGACGACCACCTCCGCGAGCCCGGCGTCGCGGAGCGCGACGGAGAGCGGCGCCGCCTTGACGAACTGCGGCCGGTTGCCGACGACGGTCAGGACTTCATCGCGTGGGCCTGGAGGGGGCTCGTAGGGACCGGGGTTCCCCACGACGGTCAGGACCTTCACGGGCGGCCAGCCTAGATTGTCCCGGTGGCCCACCCCGACCTCGCGGCCGAGCAGGCGTACGTCGATCACGCCTACGAGTGCCTCGACAGCCTGCGCGGGCTCGTCGAGCGCGCGGCCGACGCGACGGACAGCGAGGTCGCCGCGCTGGCGCTCGAGGCGTGGGCGGTACGGCGCCTGCGGACGTTCGAGGACGCCGAGCAGGGGCTCTGCTTCGGGCGGCTCGACCTCGAGTCGACCCCTCGCCCGCTCTACGTCGGGCGCCGCTGGGTGCACGACGAGGCGAGCGAGCCGCTCGTCGTCAACTGGCAGGCGCCTGCGGCACGCCCGTTCTACGTCGCGACGCCGGGCGACCCGCACGGCGTCACGCTCCGGCGCCGCTTCCGGGCCGAGGGGCGGCGGCTGCTCGACCTCAGCGACGAGCGGCTCGACGGCTCGGGCTCGGTCGCGGGCGGCGACTTCCTGCTCGACGAGCTCGAGCGCAGCCGGGCGCCGCACATGCGCGACATCGTCGCGACGATCCAGTCGGACCAGTACCGGCTCATCACCCGCGCCCCCGAGCCGCCTCTCGTCGTCCAGGGCGGGCCGGGAACCGGCAAGACCGCGGTCGGGCTCCACCGTGCCTCCTACCTGCTCTACGCCTACGCGGACCGGCTGCGACGGGTGCTCGTCGTCGGCCCCAACCCGACGTTCATGGAGTACGTCTCGCACGTGCTCCCCTCGCTCGGCGAGGAGCGCGTCGAGCAGCGCGCCGTGACCGAGCTCGTCGACGGGCTCGACGTGACGGTCGCCGACACGGCCGAGACCGCGCGGCTGAAGGGCGACCTGCGCCTCGCCGAGCTGCTCGCGCGGGCGGCGGCGCAGCGCTCGCCGGCGGCGCCGGAGGAGCTCGTCGTCCGGCTCGAGGGGGAGTACGTGCGCGTGCGGGAGCGCGAGGTGGCGGAGCTCGTCGAGGCCGTCCGCACTGAGCTCGGGCTCACGGCGCCGGCGCGCGAGCGGTTCCGGATGGACGTGCTGCGGCGCTTCTACGAGGACTACGGCGCGAGGCTCGGCGGGCTCGCCTGGCGTGACTTCGGCGAGATCGAGAGCCTGTTGCGCGCGAAGGGGTTCCTGGCGCGGTGGCTCGACCGGGTCTGGCCCACGGCGCGGCCGGAGGCGCTCGTGCGCACGCTCCTCACCCAGCGCACGGCGCTCGCGGAGGCGGCGGACGGGATCCTCGACGCCTCGGAGCAGGCGCTGCTCCTGCGGCCGCGCGCGCGGTTCGGCTGGAGCGAGGCGGACGTGGCGCTCGTCGACGAGGCGCACGCCCTGCTGGACGCGCCGCCGCGCACGTTCGGGCACGTGATCGTCGACGAGGCGCAGGACCTGACGCCGATGCAGCTCCGCGCCGTGGCGCGGCGCGCGACCTCCGGCTCGCTGACGCTGCTCGGGGACATCGCCCAGGCCACGGGCCCCGTCGTCCACCCTCGCTGGGAGGACGTCCTCAGCGCGATGCCGGACGGCGACGAGGCGGACGTCGAGGAGCTCAGGCACGCGTACCGCGTCCCGCAGGAGATCATGGCCCTCGCGCTCCCCCTCCTCGACCGGATCGCGCCCGAGGTGGCGCCGCCCGTCGCGTTCCGTCCCGGCGGGCGCCCGCCGCGCATCGAGCGCGTCGCGCCGGACGACCTCGTCGGCGCCGCTCTCCGCGTCGCCCTCGAGCTCTCCCGCGAGGACGGGCTCCTCGCGGTGATCCTGCCCGAGCCGCTCGTCCCGCACGTCGCAGCGGCGTCGGCGTACGAGGACGGGATCCCGCTGCTCTCGCCGCGCGGCGCCAAGGGCCTCGAGTTCGACCACGCCGTGGTCGTCGAGCCGGCGGCGATCGCGGAGGGCGAGCGCGGCCTGCGCGAGCTGTACGTCGCCCTCACCCGCGCGACGACCACGCTGGTCGTCGTCCACGCGCGGCCGCTGCCGGAGGCGCTGCGCGCGCCGCACGGGGCGTGACCGGGACGGCCGGGAGGCCATGGGCCGTGAAGGATTCGAACCTTCGACCTTGGGATTAAGAGTCCCCTGCTCTACCAACTGAGCTAACGGCCCGGGGCGGGAAAGGATAGCGCCCGCGGCGCTCCGGCTCGACCGCGGAGGGACGCGGGTTCCCGTCGGTTCTGACGGGGCTGCTGCGCTAGGCTCGCACCGGTGATCCGGCGGGCCGCCTTGGTCAAGATGGTCGTGATCTTCGTGATCGCGACGATCATCGCGACGCTCGTCGCGGTCCTGATCCCGTGGCTGCCGGACTCGGCCTCGGAGGAGATGGACCGCATCGCCTTCACCTACTGGTTCGCGACGATCATCTGCATCGGGATCTTCGCGCTCGTCGCCGCGGTCATCGTCGAGGCGGTCTGGGCGTTCCGCGTGCAGCCGGAGGACGACACCGACGGCCCGCCGATCCACGGCCACACCGGCCTCGAGATCGCGTGGACGGTCGTCCCGGCCGTGCTCGTGATCGCGATCGGGATCGTCAGCGCCGTCGTGCTCTCGCAGAACGCCGACGCGGGCAACGACCCCCTCAAGGTACGCGTCTTCGCGCAGCAGTTCGCCTGGCAGTTCCGCTACGGCGACGACGTCCGCTCGAACGAGCTCGTCATGCCCGTCGACCGTGGGATCGAGTTCGAGATGGAGTCGGCGGACGTGATCCACTCGTTCTGGATCCCGGAGATGGGACAGAAGCAGGACGTCGTGCCGGGCGTGACGACGAAGATCGTCGTGACGCCGACACGGACAGGGCGCTTCACGCTGGTCTGCACCGAGCTCTGCGGCCTCGGGCACGCGACGATGCGCGCCCCGGTGCGGGTGCTCGAGAAGCCGGCCTTCGAGCGCTGGCTCGCCCAGCAGCGCGCCGACCAGGCGGAGGGCGGCCAGGGCGGCGGCGGCGCAGGCGGCGGGGGCGGCGGTCAGGGCGGCGGCGCCCAGGAGCTCGGCCGGACGACCTTCGCCGATGCCGGCTGCGGCGGCTGCCACGCGTTCGGCCCCTCGGGCACCGACGCGGAGATCGGCCCCTCGCTCGACGACCTCGCGGCGGACGCGGAGGCGGCCGGCGTGCCCGTGGCAGAGTTCGTCCGGCAGTCGATCGTCGACCCGAGCGCAGTGCTCGCAGAGGGGTATCAGGACGGCGTGATGCCGAAGGACTTCGCGGAGAGCCTCACCCCGGAGCAGCTCGACGCACTCGTGGGCTACCTGAGCGGGGAAGGAGGGGGCAGCGAGTGACGGCGACGGTCGAAGAGCAGGCCCAGCACGGCGACGGGCACCACGCGGCCCCGCCGCCGCCGCGGCGCGGGATCCTGATGCGCCCGGGGTACGTGCGCGCGCTCTGGTGCGCGGCGCTCTTCTTCTTCATCGGGATGTACATCGTCGTCACGCTCCGCTGGTGGGCGGGGTGGGACCCGGTCTACGAGTGGGAGTACATCGTCCTCGTCGCCGGGATGGTCACCGCGCCGATCGGCTTCCTGCTCGGGATCGGGACGTTCGACTACTGGCTCTACTGGATCTCCGGGCGCCCGACCGTGCCGGACGACCACGCGAACCACGGCGCCTACAAGTGGACGGACTACTTCAAGGTCAACACCGACCACAAGGTGATCGGGGTCCAGTACCTGGTCACGACGTTCTTCTTCTTCCTCGCGGGCGGCTTCCTGGCGATGCTCTTCCGCGCCGAGCTCGCGCAGCCCGGGATGCAGTTCTTCGACACGCAGACCTTCAACGGGCTCGTGTCGGCGCACGCGACGCTGATGATCTTCGTCTTCATCATCCCGGCGTTCGCGGGCCTCGCGAACTTCGCGGTGCCGCTCATGCTCGGCGCGCCGGACATGGCGTTCCCGCGCCTCAACGCGCTCTCGTTCTGGATGCTCCCGATCGCCGGCGTCCTCTTCCTGGCGAGCTTCCTCGCCCCCGGCGGCGCCTTCGCGACCGGCTGGACGAGCTACGCGCCGCTCGCCTCCGAGCAGCCGTTCGGCCAGGTCTTCTTCAACATGGGCGTCCAGTGGGCCGGCGCCTCGTCGATCGCGACGGCGCTCAACTTCCTGGTCACGATCATCACGATGCGCGCGCCGGGGATGACCTTCTGGCGCATGCCGCTCCTCGTCTGGGCGAACTTCACGACGTCGCTCCTCGTCGTGATCGCGACGCCGTTCATCGCCGGCTCGCAGTTCTTCGTCATGTTCGACCGGGTGATGCACACGAGCTTCTTCACGCCGGACAACGGCGGCTACGTGCTCGGGTACCAGCACATCTTCTGGTTCTACAGTCACCCGGCCGTCTACATCATGATCCTGCCCGGGTTCGGGATCATCTCGGAGATCATCGCCGTGATGAGCCGCAAGCCGATCTTCGGCTACCGGCTGATGGCGATCTCGCTGCTCGGGATCCTCGTGCTCGGCTTCTCGGTCTGGGCGCACCACATGTTCGTCGCCGGGATGGCCGACTGGCTCCGCGTGCCGATGATGATCTCGACGCTCCTGATCGCGGTCCCCACCGGGGTCAAGGTGTTCTCATGGCTGGCAACGCTGTGGGAGGGGAAGATCCACCTCAACACGCCGATGCTGTTCGCGCTCGGCTTCGTGTCGATGTTCGTGATCGGCGGCCTCTCCGGGATCTACCTCGCCGCGGTCCCGATCGACATCCACGCCTCCGACACGTACTTCATCGTCGCGCACATCCACTACGTGCTCTTCGGCGGGTCGGTGTTCACGATCTTCGCGGGGATCTACTACTGGTTCCCGAAAATGACGGGCCGGATGTACAACGAGCGGCTCGGGAAGCTCCACTTCTGGTTGACGTTCATCGCCTTCAACGTGACGTTCTTCCCGATGCACTGGGTCGGGCTCGTCGGGATGCCGCGTCGGGTCGCCGACTATGCCGCGACGTTCGGCGCCCTCAACATGGTCGTCACGATCGCGTCGTTCGCCCTCGGCGCCTCGGTCGTGGTGTTCGCGTACAACGTCATCACGAGCTGGGCGCGCGGGCCTCTCGCGGGCGACAACCCGTGGCGCGCGATGACGATCGAGTGGCAGGTGACCTCACCGCCGCCCGTCTTCAACTTCGACGAGATCCCGCAGGTGGTCGGAGGGCCGTACGAGTACGGCGTGCCCGGCGCGAAGCACGCGGTGCTGAAGGGCGGGGCCTTGCAGGAGGCACGCAAGTGAGCGAGGAGACGAGGGTCGTGCTCGTCGTCGCGAACGAGACGCTCGCGGGCGACGAGCTCGTGGACGCCGTCCGCGCGCGCGCGGCCGAGGGGCCGATCCGCGCCATCGTGGTCGCGCCCGTCAACGAGCCGCGCGCCGCCCGCGTCGTCTACGAGAACTCGCGCCGGGCGTCCGCCGGCCGCAGGCTCGACCGCACGGTCGCCCAGCTCCGGCAGGAGGGGATCCCCGCGTACGGCGACGTCTTCGAGGGCGGCCCGCTGACCGCGGTCGAGGACGCCCTCGCGCTCGAGAGCATCGACGAGCTGATCGTCTCGACCCATCCCGAGGCGACCTCGGGCTGGCTGCGCAGGAAGAACCTCCTCGCGGAGATCCGGAAGCTCGCGGGCGACCGCCCGGTCACGCACGTCGTCTCCGACGTCGCGCGGCGCACCGGCGCGCGCAACGTGCTCGTGATCGCGAACGAGACGGTGCTGGGCGCGCCGCTGCTCGACCGCATCCGCGCGCGTGCGGCGGAAGGCCCGGCGGCGTTCCTGATCGTCAGCCCGCAGAGCGACCCCGGCGCCGCCGAGCACCCCGAGGCCGAGCGGCGGCTGCGCGAGGCGCTCTCGACCCTCCGCGCGGAGGGGATCGAGGCGCACGGGCAGGTCGCGCACCCCGACCCGTACACCGCCGCGATGGAGGTCGTCCACGACGAGCGGGTCGACGAGATCATCGTCTCGACGTTCGCCGAGACCCGCTCCGGCTGGCTGCGGCGCGACCTGATCGGCCGCCTCCGCTCGGACGCGGACGTCCCGGTGGAGCACGTCGTCGCCGAGGTGCCCTCGGGGGTGGGCGCGTGAGCGCGCACGCCGAGCCCCTCCACGAGCATGGCGACCACGGGCACCATGGCCCGCCCCCGGCGAACCGCAGCTCGCGGCTCGACCCGACGACGCTCGGGATGTTCCTCTTCATCGCCTCGGAGGCGATGCTGTTCGGCGCCTTCTTCACGGCGTACTTCTTCGTGCGCGTCGTCAACCCCGACGCGCCCGCCGAGTGGCCGCCGCCGCCCTACGAGTTCCCCGTCTTCGTCGCGACCGTCAACACCGCGATCCTCGTCACGTCGAGCTTCACGATCCACTGGGCGACCCAGTCGATCAAGCGCGGCGACCGGAACGGGCTCAAGGCGGGCCTCGTCCTCACCATCCTGCTCGGCACCGCGTTCCTGTTGACGCAGCTCGTCGAGTACGCCCACGTCGGCTTCAACACGAGCGACGGGGCCTTCGCCTCGGTCTTCTTCGGGCTCACGGGCCTGCACGGCGCCCACGTCTTCGTCGGCCTGTCCCTCCTGACGTTCGCCGCCGTGCGCGCCTTCAAGGGCCACTACTCGCCGGACCACTTCCACGGCGTCGAGATCCCCGGGATCTACTGGCACTTCGTCGACGTGATGTGGATCGTGGTCTGGGCCGCGGTCTACATCCTCTAGCCCCCTCCCGCCCGGGTCGCTTGCCAGCGGCCACCCGAATCCGCTATCTAGGTCGTGCCGTATGACACGTGCGAGGCACGCATGAAGAACCCGCTCCGCGACGAGGGCTCCGCCTTCCAGGCCGTCCTGGTCACGCTCGGCGGCGCGGTGCTGATCGTCGTCGCCGCGTGGATCTCCACCTGGCTCGGCGTGGTCGTCTTCCTCCTCCTGCTCGCGCGCCGCGCTGTGGGCGATTCGCGGCGGCATGCGCCAGCGGCCGCCGCAGGCCCACGTCGTGCGCGACGAGGCGGAGCCGACGCGGCGCATCCTCGTCGTCGCGAACGAGACCGTCGGCGGGGAGGAGCTGCTCGCGCTCCTCGGCCGCAAGGCCGCCGGGATGCGCGAGGACGTGCTCCTCGTCTGCCCTGCGCTCAACTCACGCGTCCGGACCTGGACGTCGGACGAGGACGGGGCGCGGGCCGCCGCCCAGTCGCGGCTCGACGCGAGCCTCGCGCAGCTCTCGGAGTCGGGCGTCACGGCGCGGGGCGAGATCGGCGACGGCGACCCGCTCCAGGCGCTCGAGGACGCGCTCCGGGTGTTCCCGGCGGACGAGATCGTGCTCTCGACGCACCCGCCGGGACGCTCGCACTGGCTCGAGCAGGGCGTCGTCGAGCTCGCGCGCCAGCGCTACGACGTGCCCATCACGCACGTCGTGGTCGACCTCGGCCGGGCCTAGGCCGGCGGCTGTCCGCGCTACTTGCCGGCGTTGTCGGCGACGAACTTCGCGACGGCCTCGATCTGCGCCTCGCTGAGCTGCCCCTTGAAGGACGGCATCCCGCCCTGGCCGTTCGTCACGCGGTCGATCGCGAGGTCGAGACTCGGCTTCGCCTCGTCGAGGTTCGGGCCGACGGTGCCGCTCGAGCCGGCCGCGGCGAGCGTGTGGCAGCCGCCGCAGCCCGCCGAGGCGAAGATCGACTTGCCGTCCGTCTCGCCGCCCTCGGGAGGCTTCGGCTTCGGCGGGTTCGCGGGGTCGATCGGCTCGCCGTTCGCGTCGAGGCCCGCCACCGCCGCGACGTAGGTCGCGACGTCCTCCGCGTCCTGGCCCGTGAAGATGTCGGCGGGCATCCCGGGGGCGCCCGTGGAGGGCTCGGTCACGGGGTAGGCGATCTGGTCGCGCACGACCTGCAGGACCGTGCTGTCGCCGAGCCCGTCGATGCGGGACTGGGCGAACGCGTAGTCGAGGTTCGGGCCGATCGTGCCGGAGGTCCCGGCATCGGCCAGCGCATGGCAGCTGCCGCAGCCCTTGACGAAGAGCTCCTTGCCGCGGATCCGGTCGCCCGAGCCCTCCGAGTACCCGACCGTGTCGCCGCAGGCGGCGAGGCCGAAGGCGACGACGAGGCCGATCGCGATGAGCGCGACGGCACGCGCACGCCGTCTCGCGGGAATGAGTGAGGCGCGCTTCACGCGCCAGCGAGTCTATCCAGCGCTCGCGGCGACGGACTGCTTGAGCTGCTTCAGCTGCTCCTGGACGATCGTCGCGCTCGGATCGTCCGGCGCGAGCTTCAGGAAGCGCTCGTATGCGGCGATCGCGGTCGTCGCGTCGCCGGTCTGCTGGGCCGCCTGCGCGAGCTCGAGCTGGACGTTCGGGTCGTTCGGCTGGAGGGCGACGAGTCGCTTGTAGGCCGCGACGGCCTGCGCCGCGTTCGTGCTCGCGTCCTGGAGCGCGACCGTGACCCGCTCGGAGACCGAGCCGGCGACCGCGTTCGCGATCTGGTCCTGCATGACCGGCTGCCCGCCCGTGCCGAGGAAGCCGGGGAAGAGCTGGGACGGCGCGCGGTAGACCGTGACCGCCTGCAGCAGCTGCGCGTCCTGCTGGCGCCGGGTCGCGAGGGCGAGGCGGAGGCCGGCGAGCTGACGGAACGTCGTCGGATCCTTCGGGTCGAGCTGGACGGCGGTGTCGAGCGCGGCGATCGCCTCGGCGAGCTCGCCCTCCGTCTCGTGGGCGGTCGCGAGGTCGCGCCACGCCTGGGGGTCGGTCGGGTTCTTCTCGGCCTCGTCCTGCGCGTCGGAGATGGACTGCGTGGTCCCGCCCGACCCGCGGAAGACGTCGCCGACTCCGACCCCGCCGGCGCCGACGCCGAACAGGACGAAGCCGAGGCCCATGAACACCGCGAGCAGCACGAACATCCACTTCGCGTGGCGCCGCAGCCGCGGGAAGAACATCGTGTCCTCGATCGACGGCGCGGTCGAGGCGCGGGGGCGGGCGGGCGCTACAGCAGCATTCTGCTTCGGGCGCTTCGGGCGGCTCTTGTCGTATCGGGCCATGCGCTCGTGCCTCGCCGGTAGCGGTCCTCGCCGGCTACGAGAGTAGCTGCAACCCTGTCCGGCGACCCTCCCAGGACGACCGCCGCAACAGGATCTTCAACGGGGTCGAGCGGGGATCCCTCGAGCGAGACGACGGCGACGTCGGCCGACTTGCCGGGCACGAGGGAGCCCACCTCGCGCTCGAGGCCGAGCACCCGTGCGCCGCCGAGCGTCGCGAGCTCGAGCGCGCGCGCCGCGGTCAGCGCGTCGGGCCGCTGCTCCCGCGCCCGCGCCGCGACGATCGCCGTCCGGAGCTCCTCGAAGAGATCGAAGGACGGCGTCGAGGCGGGGCTGTCGGTGGCGATGCCGACCGCGATCCCGGCATCGAGCAGGTCGAGGAGCGGCGCGGTGCCGCACCCGAGGAAGCCGTTCGACCGCGGGCAGTGCGCGACGCCGACGCCGTCCGCCGCGAGCAGCGCGATCTCCTCCTCGTCGACGTGGACGCAGTGCGCGGCCGAGACGTCCGGGCCGAGGAGCCCGGCCTCCGAGAGGAGGCGGACCCCGGTCTGACCCGGCGGCGGGACGAGGAACTCGGCGAGCGGCGTCCAGTCCCCCGACCCCTCGACGAGCCACGGGCGCTCGGCCGGGCTCTCGGCGAGGTGCGTCTGCACGGGGAGCCCGAGCGCGGCCGCGGCCGCGTAGACGGCGACCGTGCACGTGTAGGGCGCGTGCGGCGAGATGCCGAGCCGGACGAGGTCGCCGAGCGCCGGCCCGATGCGCGCCGCGTTCTCGCGGAACCGCCCGAGCGCGGTCGCGTCCTCGCCGAAGACCTCGAGGAAGACCGTGGCACGGAGGCCCGTCGCGGCGGCCGCCTCCGCCGCGGCCCCGACGAAACTGCAGTCGCCGACCGTGGTGACGCCAGAGCGGAGGCACTCGCGTGCCCCGACCTCGGCGATCGCGCGCATGTCGTCCAGCGTGAGGGCGTTCTTCCGCTGGATGTGCAGGCCGATCCAGGGGACGAAGGGCAGGCCGTCGCCGAAGCCCGCATAGACCGCGTACTCGAGGTGCGTGTGGCAGTTGACGAATCCCGGGACGATCACGCATCCCTCGAACCGCTCCCCCACGCCGAGCTCGGACGCCGCCCCGACCGCGGCGATCCGGCCGTCGTCGTCGATCGCGACGGCGCCGTCGGCGACGGGCTCCCCCTCGACCGGGACGACCCAGTCGGCGGAGAGGATCCTCACACCCGGAGCTTCCGGTCGGAATGCGCAAGGAGGGGGCCCGTGGGGGAACCATGGGTTCCCCCACGCTGGAGCCAGTCGGCGGAGAGGATCCTCACAGAGGCTCGGCCTCCGCCTCCGCCTCCGCTCCACGCTCCCAGCGGCGCTCCATGAAGACGGAGAGCCAGATGGAGAGCTCGAAGAGCACGAGGAGCGGCACCACCTCGAGCACCAGCGAGACGGGGTCGACCGTCGGCAGGATGATCGCGAACGCGAGCATCAGGACGTAGCCGATGCGCCGGTTGCGGCGCAACCGGTTCGCGGTCAGGGCCCCGATGCGCACGAGGCCGAGGATGAAGATGGGCATCTGGAACGCGATCCCGAACGCGAACAGCGTCAACGTGACGAACGAGAGGAAGTAGCTCGCCCGGATCTGCTCGACGTACAGCTCCGAGTCGTAGTCGACGAGGAACTCGAGCGCCCGGGGCAGCACGATCACGTAACAGAAGGCCACGCCGGCGGCGAAGAGGCACGTCGCGAACACGACGAACACGCCGATCACGCGCTGCGTGCCCTCGGCGACGGCGGGCGCGAAGAACGCCCAGATCTGCCAGAGGACGAGCGGCAGCATGATCGCGAGCGCCGCGTAGAAGCTCACCTTGAGCGACGTCGTGAACGGCTCCGTGACGCCGAGCGTGACGACCGGGGTCCCCTCCGGGAGCAGGTCGAGGAGCCGCGAGATCAGCTGCTCGTGGAACGCGTACGCGATCGCGAACGCCGGCACGAGCGCCACGAGGCAGATGACGAGCCGGTGCCGGAGCTCCGTGAGGTGCTCGACGAGGGTCGCCTCCTCCTCGTGGCTGAGGCGCCGCGGAACGATCCGGCGGACCATCGCGCCGGGTGTCGCTTAGGAGACGGTGTCCCGCTCGCGCTGGGGCGCCGGCGTCGCGGGCTCGTGGGGGTCGGCCGCGGGCAGCTCGGCGACCTCGTCGTACGGCCGCTCGTCGTCATCCTTCGAGCCCGAGACGGAGTCCTTGAACTCGCGCATCCCCTTGCCCAGCTGGCGTCCCATCTCGGGCAGGCGCTTCGGCCCGAAGACGAGCAGCAGGACGAGGAGCAGGATCAGCAACTCCCAGATACCAATGCCGAAGGGCATGGCACCAGCGTACCAGCGGCCGCGCGCCCGCAACGAGCCGCGCACCGGGCGGCGCCCCTGGTCCGGCTACCATCGAGGGAGAGCGCGGGGCCTTTCGGCCCGCGTGCCGGACACTTTCGAACCTGCAACCGAAGGATATCCGTGGCACTGCTCGAGATCACGAACCTGCACGTCGCGCTGGAGGACGGCACCGAGATCGTCAAGGGTGTCGACCTCGCGGTCGACACGAACGAGAAGCACGCCGTCATGGGCCCCAACGGCTCGGGCAAGTCGACCTTCGCGTACGCCCTGATGGGCCACCCGGCCTACGAGATCACCGAGGGCGACATCCGGCTCGACGGCGAGTCGATCCTCGAGCTCGGCGCGGACGAGCGCGCGCAGCGCGGCCTCTTCCTCGCCTTCCAGTACCCGCACGCGATCCCGGGCGTGACCGTCACCAGCTTCCTCCGCAGCGCGATCAACGCGAAGCGAAAGGTCGCCAACGGCGGCGAGGACGATCCGGTCGCGGTGAAGGAGTTCCGCACCGACCTGCTCGCCGCCATGGAGCATCTGAAGGTGCCGCGCGAGCTCGCGCAGCGGTACCTCAACGACGGGTTCTCGGGCGGGGAGAAGAAGCGCGTGGAGATCCTCCAGATGGCGATGCTGAAGCCGCGCATCGCGATTCTCGACGAGACCGACTCGGGGCTCGACATCGACGCGCTGCGGATCGTGGCGGAGGGCGTGAACACCCTCGTCGGGGCCGACATGGGCGCGCTCGTCATCACCCACTACCAGCGGATCCTCAACTACGTCACGCCGGACCACGTCCACGTCTTCGCGGACGGGCGCATCGTCGCCTCCGGGGGTCCGGAGCTGGCGCACACGCTCGAGGCCGAGGGCTACGAGGCGTTCATTCCGGCGGGCGTCGGAGGTGAGACAGAGTGAGCCAGAGCGAGACCGACATCATCCGTGACATCCGTTCCGACTATGGCTACGGCTGGCACGTCGACGACCTCTCCACGATCTACAAGGCGCCCAAGGGCCTCTCGCACGGGCTGATCGACGTCATCTCCGACCACAAGTCCGAGCCCGACTGGATGCGTGCGTTCCGTCACCAGTCGCTCGACTACTTCCTCGCGCGCCCGATGCCGAGCTGGGGAGCCGACCTCTCGGGCATCGACTTCGACAACATCCACTACTACGTCAAGCCGACCGAGAAGCAGGCTGACAAGTGGGAGGACCTGCCGGCCGAGATCCTCGACACGTGGGACCGGCTCGGGATCCCCGAGGCCGAGAAGAAGTACCTCGCGGGGGTCGGCGCCCAGTACGAGTCGGAGGTCGTCTACCACAAGCTGCACGAGGACCTCGAGCGCAAGGGCGTGATCTTCCTCGACATGGACTCCGGGCTGCGCGAGCACGAGGAGCTCGTCCGCGAGCACTTCGCGAAGATCATCCCGCAGAACGACAACAAGTTCGCCGCGCTCAACTCCGCGGTCTGGTCGGGCGGGTCGTTCATCTACGTGCCGCCCGGCGTCTCGATCGAGATGCCGCTCCAGGCCTACTTCCGCATCAACGCGGAGAACATGGGGCAGTTCGAGCGCACGCTGATCATCGTCGACGAGGACGCCTACGTGCACTACGTCGAGGGCTGCACCGCGCCGATCTACTCGTCCGACTCGCTCCACTCCGCGGTCGTCGAGATCATCGTCAAGCCGCGTGGCCGTTGCCGCTACACGACGATCCAGAACTGGTCGAACAACGTCTACAACCTCGTCACGAAGCGTGCCGTCGCGTACGAGGACGCGACGATGGAGTGGGTCGACGGCAACCTCGGCTCGAAGGTGACGATGAAGTACCCGGCCATCTGGCTGATGGGCGAGCGCGCCCACGGCGAGGTGCTCTCGATCGCGTTCGCCGGGAAGGGCCAGCATCAGGACGCGGGCGGCAAGGTCGTGCACGTCGCGAAGGACACGACGAGCGTGATCACGTCCAAGTCGATCTCGAAGAACGGCGGGCGCGGCGGCTACCGCGGCCTGCTGGAGGTTGCCAAGGGCGCGTCCCGCTCGAAGTCGAAGGTCGTCTGCGACGCGCTGATCCTCGACGAGGAGTCGCGCTCCGACACCTACCCGTACATCGACGTCAAGGAGAACGACGTCGACCTCGGTCACGAGGCGACGGTCTCCAAGATCGGCGAGGAGCAGCTCTTCTACCTCATGAGCCGCGGCCTCTCCGAGGCGGAGGCGAGCGCGATGATCGTCGCCGGCTTCGTCGAGCCGATCACGAAGGAGCTGCCGCTCGAGTACGCCGTCGAGATGAACCGCCTGATCCAGCTGCAGATGGAGGGGTCGGTGGGCTGAGCTCCGCCCCCGCCCCGCCCGAGACGAGGAGACCCCGATGTCCGTGATCACCAAGCTGGATTTCGTCGCCGTGCCGTCCACCGACTGGAAGCGGTCGCGGGCGTTCTACGTCGACACGCTCGGGCTGCAGCCCGACGCGACGGGCGACGCGGAGTTCTGGGTCGACAACACGTGTTGCGCGATCTACGAGCCGACGACGTTCGGGCTCGAGTTCGCGCCGCAGACGACCGCGCACCTCGCGCTCCACGTCGAGGACATGCCGGCCGCGCGGGCGGAGCTCGAGGCGAAGGGGGTCGAGTTCCAGGGCGAGACCTTCGACACCGGGGTCTGCTACATGGCGTTCTTCCAGGACCCCGACGGCAACGCCCTGATGCTCCACCACCGGTACAAGCCGCGCGAGGAGGCGGCCGGGTCGTGATCACCGTCGAGCGGACGGACTTCGTCTCCGTCCCCGTCACCGACATGGGCCGCGCGACGACGTTCTACGCCGACACGCTCGGGCTCGAGCAGGTCTCGGGTCAGGAGGGCTGGCCGGAGTTCCGGCTCGGCGAGAACGTGAGCCTCTACCTCATCGACCCGACGAACATCGGGCGGGCGTTCGACGGCCCGCACACGGCCGACCTCGCGCTCCGCGTCCCGGACGTGGCCGCCGCGCGCGAGGCGCTCGAGGCGAAGGGCGTCGCGTTCGACGGCGAGATCCTCGACACCGGCGTCTGCCACATGGCGTTCTTCAAGGACCCGGACGGCAACGCCTTGATGCTGCACCGGAGGTATGTCCCGCGTGAGAGCTGAGCTCCTCGAGCGCTACCGCGCGCTCCCCCTGCCGTCGACCCGCGACGAGCACTGGCGCTTCACCGACCTGACGGGCTTCGACCCGGACGCCTGGACGGCCGAGGCGGGCGCCGCTGCCGCCGTCGAGTCGCTCGTCGAGCTCGACGTCGCGGCCTCGGCGACGATCGACGAGTCGGGCATCCGCATCGACGGGGCGCCGGAGGGGATCCGCTTCGAGCCGCTGACCGACGAGCATCCGCTCGTCGGCTCGCTCGTCCAGCCCGACGACAAGCTCCGCGCGCACAACGCCGCGGTCTGGCAGCACGGCGTGCTCGTTCACGTCCCTGCGGGCGTCGAGCTCGAGAAGCCGCTCTACGTCCGCGTCGCGAGCGGCGTCCCGGGCGGCTCGCTCTTCTGGCGCGTGCTCGTCGTCGCCGAGCCGGGCGCGCGCTTCACGGTCGTCCAGGAGCTGACCTCCGCCGAGCCCGAGCTCGAGGCGTACCTGAACGGCGTCGTCGAGGTCGTCGTCCGGGACGGGGCGAAGGCCGAGATCGTCAACCTGCAGCGCCTCTCGTCGAAGGCCTGGCTCTTCGCGTCGTGCCATGCCCGCGTCGAGCGAGACGCCGAGCTCGACTGGGTCGAGGGAGGCTTCGGCTCCTCGCGGGGCAAGGTCTGGATCCAGAACGACCTCGCCGACCGCGGAGCGACGTCGCGGGTCACCGGCGCCTACTTCGCCGACGGCAGCCAGCACCTCGACTACGACACGTACCAGCTCCACGCGGCGCCCGACACGACCTCCGACTTCGCCTTCAAGGGGGCGCTGCGCGACAGCGCCGCCACCGTCTGGCGCGGGATGATCCGCGTCGAGGAGGGCGCCCAGAAGACGAACGCCTACCAGGAGAACCGCAACCTGCTCCTCTCGAAGACCGCGACCGCGAACTCGATCCCCGGGCTCGAGATCCTCGCGAACGACGTCCGCTGCACCCACGGCGCGACGCTCTCGCAGGTCGACCGCGAGCAGCTCTTCTACCTGATGGCCCGCGGCCTGCCCCGGCCGGTCGCGGAGCGCCTGATCGTCCGCGGCTTCTTCCAGGACGTGCTCGACCGGATCGAGCTCCAGCCCGTGCGCGACGCCGTCGGCGCCGCGCTCGAGGCCCGCATCCCCGAGAGCTAGTTCGCCAAGCAGGATCCGGCAGGAGCCGGATCCTGCGGCTCGATCCCTCGCCTCCGGCGAGGGCACACCCCTGAAGGCGCCGGCTTCGCCGTCGCACGACCTCGTCGCACAGACGGCTGCAGGGGTCTTGGCGTGCTTAAGCGGATTGTCAGCCGGTCCTAAGCGGCCTGTCGCAGTCTGCGTGCCGTCACGTCACGCACTCTCGAGGAGGCAGGAGATGATCCCGAAGGGCAAAGCGGTGCGGAACGACGCCCTCTACCAGCCGGCGGCGCCGAAGGCCCAGTCCGCGCTCGGCGTCTGATCGATGTGGCGCCGCCGTCAACGAAGGCTCGTCCGCCTCCTCGGCCGGCTGTTGCCGGCCGGGGTCGGCGACCGCGTCCTGACCATTTCCTCACGAACCGCTCAGGGTCTCCTGACGCAGCCGTCCTAGGGTCGAGACATGCGGCTCATCGCCATCCTCGGTCTCCTCGCGGCCATCGCCATCCTCGTCCTGTAGGAGCCGCCCGCCGGGTGCCGGCCCGGAGGCTCTAGGCTTCGTCGATGGACGAGATCGGCCTCTTTCCGCTCGGGCTCGTCCTGCTCCCGACCGAGCAGGTCCCCCTCCACATCTTCGAGCCGCGCTACCGCGAGCTGATCACCGAGTGCGTCGACGAGGAGCGCCCCTTCGGGCTCGTCTACGCCGACGACGACGGGATCCGGCAGGTCGGGACGCTCGCGACCGTGGTCGAGGTCACCGACCGGTTCGAGGACGGGCGGCTCAACATCGTCGTCGAGGGAGGCGATCGCTTCAAGCTCCTCGAGCTGACCGAGGGCCGCAGCTTCCAGACGGGAACCGTGGAGCCCGTCGTCGACCGGGACGACCCGCCGTCGCCGGACGACGTCCAGCAGGCGCTCGCGCTCTTCGGGCGCCTCGTCGAGCTGACGGGCGCCGACGTCGAGCCGCCGGCCGCGGACGTCGAGCCGCCGTCCTACGCGATCGGCTCGCGGTTCGAGCTCGCCGCCGAGCTGAAGCTCGAGCTCCTCGCGGAGACGAGCGAGCGGCTCCGGCTGGAGCGGCTCTGCGAGATCCTCTCGACCGTCGCCGCCGCGGTCGAGCGTCAGCGCGAGATCGCCGAGCGGGCCTCCACGAACGGCCACGTGCAGACGACCTGAGCCGCCGCCGCAGGATCACTCCTCGACGACGTCCTCGAGGCCCAGCCACGACGCCAGCGCGTCGATCTCCGCCCGAATGTCGGCACGCAGGGCCTTCGTCAGCCGCACGTCCGCGTGGAGCGCGTGCACCTGGAGGACGGAGGCCTTGGGGTCGGCCGTCGCGTCGAGCTTGCCGACGAGCCGGTCGCCGTGCAGCACGGGGAGCGCGAAGTAGCCCCAGCGGCGCGACGCCTTGGGCTTGTACATCTCGAGCACGTACTCGAAGTCGAAGAGCTCGACCGCACGGACGCGATCGTGGACGAGCCGGTCGAACGGCGAGAGGAGCGCGGTGCGGCCCTCGAACGGCCGCGCGAGCGCCTCGGGGTCGACCCGCCACTCCCCGCGGACGCCCTCGACGACCGCGGGCTCGCCCGCGTCGCCGACGTGGACGGGCTCCATCGGCATCGCCCGGGCCGACGCGCGCGCGATGCCCACCGACCGCAGCCGGCGCTCGTCGCGTCGCCGCAGGGCCTCGTCGGCCGGAACCGCCTCGAGGTCGGGCGGGTAGACGCGCTCGGCGAGGTCCCAGAGCCGCTCGCGCCCGCGCCGCGCGCTCACCGCGACCTCCCCCCGCAGCACGAGGAACTCGAGCATCTGCGTCACGTTCCTGTTGCCGGTCCAGCCGCTCGACGACCACGGCACCTGGCACGTGTCGGGCACGTCGCGGGAGAGGAGAGGCCCGGCGTCGCGCAGGCGCGCCAGCACGTCCTTGCGGAAGCGCGCATTCGCGTCGAGCCAGGCGCGGAGGGACTCGCGGGTGGGCCACGCCCGCAACTCGGCCAGGTAGAGCGGCAGATCGCTCATCGGCCTGACGAGCGCGTCGAGCTCGAACAGCGTCCGGTCGTGCTCCAGGGCCGCCGTGAGCCGCTGCGGGTCGTACGACGGGCCGAGCCGCGACCAGGAGACGAGGTCGGCGCTCGGGGCGACCGCCGCCGTCGGGTCGAGCTGGAGGAAGGTGAGGCGCTCGACCATCGGCACGAGCTCGGTCGGCCGCTCGGCGGTGAGCAGCTGCGCGCCGACGGCGATCCGGCGGGCGTCCTGCCTGCTGAGACGGTGGGGTGTCACCGCCGCGTGTTCTACCGACCGGCGCCCCACCGGGAGCCGAGGGGGGCGTGGCTACGATGGACCGCGTGAGCACGACCTCCGTCCCCGTCCTCGACGCGCATCGCCTGCGCGCGGACTTCCCGGTCTTCGAGGAGCTCTTCGACGGCAAGCCCGTCGCCTACCTCGACTCCGCCTCGTCGGCCCAGAAGCCGCGCCAGGTGCTCGACCGGATGCGCGCCTTCTACGAGCACGAGTACGCGAACGTCCATCGGGGCGTCTACCGGCTCTCCGAGCGGGCGACGGAGGGCTTCGAGGCGGCGCGCCGCACGGTCGCCTCGTTCCTCAACGCGCCGAGCGAGAAGGAGGTCATCTTCACCCGGAACGCGACCGAGGCGCTCAACCTCGTCGCGTACGCGTGGGGCCTCGACAACCTCGGCCCGGGGGACCTCGTCGTCATCACCGAGCTGGAGCACCACGCGAACTTCGTCCCGTGGCAGTACATCGCGTCTCGGACCGGCGCGAGCTTCCGCCACATCCCGATCGACGACCAGGGCGAGCTGCAGCTCGACGCGCTCGAGGGCCTCGCACGCGAGGGGAACGTGAAGGTCGTCGCGAACAACCTCGTCTCGAACACCCTGGGGACGATCAACCCCGTCGCCGAGCTCGCCGCGTGGGCGCACGAGCAGGGGGCGATCATGGTCGTCGACGCGGCGCAGGCAGCACCGCACCGCGCGGTCGACGTCCAGGCGCTCGGCGCCGACTTCGTCGCCATCACCGGCCACAAGATCTGCGGCCCGACCGGGATCGGGGCCCTCTGGGGGCGCAGGGAGCTGCTCGACGCGATGAGCCCCTTCAACCTCGGCGGCGAGATGATCCGCTCCGTCGGGCTCGAGAAGACGTCGTTCAACGAGGTCCCGCACAAGTTCGAGGCCGGCACGCCCGCCTTCGCCGAGGCAGTCGCCTTCGCGACCGCGATCGAGTACGTCACCGACGCCGGTCTGGAAGCGATCGAGGCGCACGAGCACACGCTCGTCGAGCAGACGATGGCCGCGTTCGACGAGATCCCCTGGATCCGGGTCTTCGGGCCGCCCGCCGGTCGGCGCGCCGGGATCGTCTCGTTCGACGTCGAGGGGATCCACCCGCACGACGTCGCGCAGATCCTGGACTGGGAGGGGATCGCCGTCCGCGCGGGGCACCACTGCACGCAGCCGCTGATGACGCGCCTCGGCGTCGCCGCGACGACGCGTGCGAGCTTCTATCTCTACTCGATCCCCGAGGAGGTCGAGCGCCTCGTGGCGGGGCTGCACAAGGTCAAGGCCTCGCTGGGATGAGCGAGTTCGAGCAGCTCTACCGCGAGGTCATCCTCGACCACTACAAGGCGCCCCGGAACCACGGCGTCCTGGAGCCCCACGACGCGATCGCCGAGGGGCAGAACCCGCTCTGCGGGGACGAGGTGACCGTCTCGATCCGGTTCGGCGAGGGCGACGTCGTCGAGGACGTCGGCTTCGAGGGGCGGGGCTGCGCGATCAGCCTGGCGGCGACGTCGATGCTGACGGACCTCGTCAAGGGCCGGACGGCGCAGGAGATCTCTGCGATGCCGAAGGACGAGCTGCTCGAGGAGATCGGCATCCCCCTCTCCCCGGTACGGCTCAAGTGCGCGCTCCTCGGTCTCGGCGTCCTCAAGGTCGCGCTCCACCGCGCGAAGGGCACGCCGCTCCCCGAGGAGTGGGGCACCTCGTCCGGCGAGATCACGCTCGCGTAGCGGCCACGGCGGCGATGGAGCTCGAGGCGCTGCCACTCGACGAGCTGCCGGACGGCTCGATGCGGCTCGTCCCGGCCGGGAGGGACACGATCGGCCTCTACCGCTGCGGCGGCGAGCTCTACGCGATCGAGGACCGCTGCACCCACGACGACGGGCCCCTCTGCGAGGGCGAGTGGGACACCGGGGCCTGCGAGGTCGTGTGCCCGCGGCACGGCGCCCGCTTCGACCTGCGGACGGGGACGGCGCTGACGCTCCCGGCCTACCTGCCGGTCGCGACCTACCCGGTGCGCGTCCGCGACGACGGGATGATCGTGATCGAGGTGGCCGACCAGTAGGCTCGATGCCGTGGACGTCTTCAACCTCCACGGCGACGAGTGGGATCGAACCGAGGACCGCGAGGGCTGGCGCTCGAAGGACGCTTGGATCGGCCACAGGCTGGGCGCCGAGCTGCTCGGGGGCAGCCTCTACGAGCTGGCGCCCGGCGACCGCCTCTTCCCGTACCACGTCCATCATGCGAACGAGGAGTGGATCGTCGTCGTTCGCGGCGAGCCGACCCTGCGGACCCCTGACGGCGAGCAGCTCCTGCGCGAGGGTGACGTCGCGGTCTTCCGGCGCGGCGCTGAGGGCGCCCACCAGGTCGCCAACCGCACCGACGCCCCGGTCCGGGTGCTGATGCTCTCGTCGCTGGTGATGCCCGAGATCGTCGAGTACCTCGACAGCGGGAAGGTGGGCACACGCGACGCGCGCGGGGAGCGCCTCTTCCTCTCGAAGGCAGGCGAGCCCGCGGGCTACTGGGACGGAGAGGACTGATGCTCGACGACCGCGTGCGGCAGGTGCTCGCCCGCATGGAGGCGGAGGACGACGCCGAGCGCGTGGCGGGGCTCCCGCGAGCGAGCGCTCGCTCGCGGTCGGGCCGGACTCGGGCCGGCTGCTCTTCGCGCTCGTCGCGCCGAACGCCGGCTGCGAGGTGCTCGAGATCGGCGCCTCGCGGGGCTACTCGACGATCTGGCTCGCGGCGGCCGCGCGGATCCTGGGCGGCCGGGTCGTCTCCCTCGAGCAGGACGACCGGAAGATCGCCGCCTGGCGCGCGAACATCGCCGACGCGGGGCTCGAGGAGTGGGCGGAGCTCGTCGAGGGCGACGCCGGCGAGACGCTGCCGGCGCTCGAGGACGGCTTCGACGTCGTCTTCCTCGATGCGTGGAAGGACGACTACGAGGCGTACTTCGAGATCGCCCGGTCGAAGCTCGAGCCGGGCGGCGTCGTGGTCGCGGACAACGTCGGCTCGAACCGACTCGACGGTGCAGGCGTACGCCGCGCGCCGGCAGGCTGACCCGAGCGCCGTCTCGGTCACCATGCCCGTCGGGAACGGCCTCGAGGTCACGACCGTCCTCCGCTGACCGAGAGCGAAAGGTGGCGCCATGCCCGAGGTGACCGCGTACACGACCGGACAGCCCGCCTGGGCCGACGTCACGACGGCCGACGTCGCCGCGGCGTCGGGGTTCTACGGGGAGCTCTTCGGCTGGACGGCGCAGACCGATCCGCGGCCGGAGGCGGGCGGGTACACGGTCTTCACGGTCGACGGCAAGGCGGTCGCCGCCGCCTCGCCGCCACCGCCGGGGCAGGAGGGCGTCCCGTCGCACTGGACCGTCTACCTCGCGAGCGACGACGTCGACGAGACGGCGGCGCGGGTGCAGGAGGCGGGCGGCGTCGTGCACCTGGAGCCGTTCGACGTCCTCGACGCCGGCCGGATGACAGTCGCGGCCGACCCGAGCGGAGCCGTCTTCGGCGTCTGGCAGGCCCGGGAGCACATCGGCGCACAGCTCGCGAAGGAGCCCGGCACGCTCAACTGGGCCGAGGTGCAGACACACGACCGCGCCGCCGCGCAGCCCTTCTACGAGCGCGTCTTCGGCTACACGACCGAGACGATCGACATGGGCGGCGACGAGTACGTCGTCTTCAGCGTGGGGGACACGCCCGTCGCGGGGCTCGTCCAGATCCGCGCCGACTGGGGCGAGATGCCGAGCAACTGGTCGGCCGTCTTCCAGGTCGGCGACTGCGACGCGGCCGTCGCGCGCGTGCAGGAGGCGGGCGGAACGCTCTACCACGGCCCTGCCGAGCTCGCGGGAACGGGCCGCTTCGCGGTGGTCGCCGACCCGTGGGGAGCCGCCTTCCAGGTGATCGCGTAACCGTTCGGTTGCCCGTACTTGCCGTCGTCCGACCTCCGTGCATAGACTCGGGATACCGCGGAAAGGAGGTGGTCGGTGTCAGATTCGAGCAGTACCGGCAGTGGAGGTACGAGCGGGTAGAGGCGTGTCCCCGGGACCCACTGGGGAATCGCCATAGCCACGCGTAGGGGACTCGCGCTTCGCGCCGCCGACCACCTTTCGGTCAGGCTGGAAGCGCCTCTACCAATCCAACGCTCCGTACCGGGGATCGGAGGCCGCCGCAAGGCGGCCTCCGCCTTTTCCGGGGTCGGTGCGTCGCCGTTTCCCGCCCGCGAGGTCAGACCGCGCGGCGGAGCTGCTCGTCGAGCGGGACGAGCTCGTCCAGTCCCAGGCGGCGCATCGAGGCGCCGCCGTCGGTGACGACGTTGTCCGGCCCCTCGAGCATCCGGAGCTGGTCGCGCGTCAGCGGCGCCGACGGCACCCGCTCGAGCAGCGCGGCCGGGCCGCGCGCGAGCCAGAAGGGGACGTTGACGGCGGGCCTGCGCGTCCCGAGCGCCTCCTTCAGCCGGCGCCAGAGGTCGTTCCACGTGACCGCCTCCGGTCCGCCGAGCTCGATCGGCGTCTCGACGGGCTCGGCGTCGACGGCGAGGCGCACCGCACGCACGAGATCGTCGATCCAGATCGGCTGAACGCGCTGGGTCCCCGGCCCGAGCACCGGCGTCACCGGCGCGAGGCGCGCGAGCCGGAGGAAGCGCTGGAGCGCGCCGCCGTCGGCGCCGAAGACGAAGCTCGGACGGAGCACGACGCGCTCGACGCCGGACGACGCCACCGCCTGCTCCGCCGCCCACTTCGCGCGGAGGTACGGCACCGTCGCGCCGGGGCCCGTGCCGAGCGCGCTCATCAGCACGATCCGGCGGACGCCGCCCTCACGCGCCGCCTCGACGAGGTTCCCCGTGCCGGCGGCCATCACGCGCTCGAAGGTGGCGGGCGAGCCCTCGATGATCGCCACGAGGTGCACGATCGTCCGGACGCCGCGCGCGGCGGCCCTGAGGGAGGCCGGATCGGTCACGTCCCCGCGGACGAGCTCGCAGTCGACGTCCTCGAGCGCCGCGGCGGCGCGGGAGCTCCGCACGAGGGCGCGCACGCTTGCGCCGCTCGCGACGAGGTCGCGCGTGACGTGACGGCCCACGAAGCCGCTGGCGCCCGTGACGAGGATCACGACGCGTCGACGAAGTTCCGCCAGTAGCGGCTCGGGGTCGGGCCGCGCTGGCCCTGGTACTTCGAGCCGAGCTGGCCCGAGCCGTACGGCGTCTCCGCGGGCTCGGAGAGCTGCATGAACGAGAGCTGCCCGATCTTCATGGACGGGTAGATGGTGATCGGCAGGTTCGCGACGTTCGAGAGCTCGAGCGTCACGTGCCCGTCGAAGCCGGGGTCGATGAAGCCCGCCGTCGAGTGGATCAGGAGGCCGAGACGCCCGAGGCTCGACTTCCCCTCGAGACGCGCGACGAGGTCGTCGGGGAGCCGCACGCGCTCGAGCGTCGAGCCGAGCACGAACTCGCCGGGATGGAGGATGAAGGCCTCGTCCGCGGCGACTTCGACCAGCTCCGTCAGCTCCTCCTGCTCCAGCTTCACGTCGATGTACGGGTAGCGGGAGTTCCGGAACACCCGGAAGAGCCGGTCGACGCGGACGTCGAGGCTCGACGGCTGCATGAGCGTCGCGTCGTACGGCGCGATGCCGATGCGGCCCTCTTCCACGAGGCGCCGGATGGCTCGGTCGGAGAGCACCATCGGTGCGGATCCTAGAGCGCGTGTCGCGGGCCGGGCCTGTCGAATGACCTACACTTCCACGTTCGGTGTCCATGCTCTACCCATCGCTCGACCCGAACGAGCAGTTCCGCGCTCGACGGGACGCGGTTCGGCGACGCAAGCGGAGACGCAGGGCGGCGATCGCCGCGACGCTGCTGCTCGCCGTGCTGGCGCTGGCCGGCGGCATGACGCTCGCCGGCAAGGGCGAGAAGGGGGCCGCGACGGGCGCCGCGGCGGCCGCGGACGCCCAGCTGACGACGCGCATCACACCGCTCGCCGTGGCCACGCGGCCGCGGCCGATGCCCGTCGAGGTGCGCGGCGTCCACGTCACGGGCGCGCTCGCCTCGCTGCCCGGCAAGCTGGACGAGTACGTCCGGCTGACGAAGTACGGGCTGAACACGATCGAGCTGGACGTGAAGGACGAGGGTGGCGAGATCGCATTCCCGCCCAGCGGCGTCCCGCTGGCGCGCAAGACCGGCGCGGTGCGGACGTACTACAAGCCCGCCGAGGTGGTGCGGCAGATGCACCGCAAGGGCGTCTACCTGATCGGCCGGGTCGTCGTCTTCCAGGATCCGTACCTCGCCGCCGCGCGTCCCGACTTCGCGATCAAGAACCGGAACGGCGGCATCTGGCGCACGAGCGCCGGCCTGGGCTGGGTCAACCCCTACGACCGGCGGGTGTGGGACTACGCCGTCTCCGTCGCAGCGTCCGCCGCGCGCGCCGGCTTCGACGAGATCATGCTCGACTACGTCCGCTTCCCCTCCGACGGCGACGTCGCGAGCGCCGTCTACCCGGGCCGGACGCGGGTGCCGAAGGGCGAGCTGATCGCGAGCTTCGTCGCGTACGCGAAGCAGCGGCTCGCGCCGCTCGGGGTCAGGGTCTCGACGGCGCTCTTCGGGCTCTCCGCCACGCGCGACATGGGAATCGGCCAGGTGCCGCGCTGGATCTCGCAGCACGTCGACCACGTGCACCCGATGGCGTACCCCGTCCTCTACGGCGGCGGGGAGCTCGGCATCGTGAGCCCGAGCTCGGAGCCCGGCGAGACCGTGTTCCGGACGCTCGTCGACTTCAAGGAGCAGGTGAAGGGCAGCCGCGCACAGCTGATCCCGTGGATCCAGGACTGGAACTACCGCCCCGAGCAGGTCCTGCAGCAGGTGCGCGCCGCCCGGCTCCAGGGCGCGAAGGGCTACCTGCTGTGGAACGCGTCGGGCCTCTACACGAAGGCCGCGCTCGCGCCTCCCTCGTGACCGCTACGGCGCGAGCCTGACCCGCGACCAGACGAGGTCGGCCCGCTCGTAGCGCGCCCTGTCGTGGAGCCGGTTCGCGCGGCCCTGCCAGAGCTCCACCGCCTGCGGGACGAGGCGGTAGCCGCCCCAGAAGGGCGGCAGCGGCACGTCCTCGTCGCCGGCGAAGCGCGCCTCGGCGTCGCGGTAGGCGGCGTCGAGCTCGTCGCGCCCCGCGAGCGGGCGTGACTGCGCGGAGGCCCAGGCGCCGAGCCGGCTCTCCCGTGGCCGGGCGCGGAAGTACGCGCGCGAGTCCTCCTCCGCGAGCCGCTCGACGAGCCCCTCGACCCGGACCTGCCGCTGCAGGGGCGGCGGCCAGTGGAAGGCGAGCGCCGCATGCGGGTTGAGCCCGAGCTCGGCGGCCTTCCGGCTCTCGTAGTTCGTGTAGAAGCGCAGCCCCGACTCGTCGATCCCGCGCACGAGCACCATCCGCACCGACGGCACCGCGTCCGGCGTGGCAGTCGCGAGGGCGGCCGACTCGGGCTCGTGGAGGCCCGCCTCGCGCGCGGCCGCGAGCCACGCCTGGAGGACGGCGAGCGGATCGTCCCCGAGGCTCTCGAGCCACGCGTCCACTCGGCGAATGTACTAGCGGGGGCCTCCGATACGCTGGCCCCGATGGCGGTGACGCGGACGATCAGGCTGCAGACGGAGGTCCCGGGGCCCGAGTCGCGGCGGCTCGCGGAGCGCGAGGCGCTCGCGGTCGCGGCGCCGCTCCGTGTGCACCTCCCGATCTACGCGGCCGCGGCCGAGAACGCGACGATCACGGACGTCGACGGGAACGTCTTCATCGACTTCGCCGGCGGCGTCGGCGTCGTCAATGCCGGGCACGCGCATCCGCGCGTCGTCGCTGCGGTGGCCGAGCAGGCAGAGCGCTTCCTCCACACGGACTTCACGGTCGTCCCGTACGAGACGTACGTCGCCCTCGCCGAGCGGCTGTGCGCGCTCGTCCCGATCGCGGGCCCGACCCGCGCGGCGTTCTTCAACGCCGGGACGGAGGCAGTCGAGAACGCGGTCAAGCTCGCGCGCTTGCACACCGGCCGTCCCGCGGTGATCGCGTTCGAGGGCGGCTTCCACGGGCGGACGCTGCTCGCGCTGACGATGACCTCGAAGTCCCACCCGTACAAGGTCGGGATGGGGCCGTTCGCGCCCGAGGTGTACCGCACGTCGTATCCGAACGCCTACCGGGGACCCGACGCCATCACCGCGCTCGCACAGCTCGAGCGCGTGCTCGAGACGCACGTCGCGCCGGAGCACGTCGCCGCGGTCGTCTTCGAGCCACAGCAGGGCGAGGGCGGCTTCATCCCGGCGCCGCAGGCGTACGTCGAGGGGCTGCGGGCGCTCTGCGACCGCCACGGGATCGTCCTCGTCGCCGACGAGGTGCAGACGGGCTTCGGGCGCACGGGCCGGATGTTCGCGATGGAGCACTTCGGAGTCGAGCCCGACCTCGTCACGGTGGCGAAGTCGATCGCCGCGGGCCTCCCGCTCTCGGGCGTGATCGGCCGCGCGGAGATCATGGACGGCGCGCACGCGGGGGCGATCGGCGGCACGTACATCGGGAACCCGGTGGCGCAGGCAGCGGCGCTCGCGGTGCTCGACGTCATCGAGGACGAGGGCCTCGTCGCGCGCGCGGTCGTCGTGGGCGACCGCATCCGCGAGCAGATGCACGCCTGGCAGGGGCGCTGGCCGGCGATCGGCGACGTCCGCGGCCTCGGCGCGATGCTCGCGCTCGAGCTCGTGCGCGACCCGGACTCGAAGGAGCCGGCGCCGGAGCTCGCGGCCGAGGTGATCGACGCGGCGCTGGCGCGCGGCGTCATCCTCCTCAAGGCGGGGGTCCACGGGAACTGCATCCGCGTGCTGTGCCCGCTGACGATCGAGGAGCCGGTGCTCGACGAGGCGCTCGCGGCCTGGGAGGACGCCCTGGCCGCGGTGCTGTCCTAGTTCGCCAAGCAGGATTCGGCAGGAGCCGAATCCTGCGGCTCGATCCCTCGCCTTCGGCGAGGGCAGATCCCTGAAGGCGTCGGCTGCGCCGCCGCACCGCCTCGTCGCATCGGAACGCTGTCTAGAACTCCAAGGAGCGGCGCCGCTCGTGGCGCTCGAGGGCGAGCTGGACGAGCCGGTCGAGCAGCTCGGCGTAGGGCACGCCCGACGCGTCGAAGAGCTTCGCGTAGACGCTCGTCGCCGTGAAGCCCGGGATCGTGTTCAGCTCGTTGACGACGACCTCGCCGTCCGGGCGGACGAAGAAGTCGACGCGCGCCATGCCCTCGCAGTCGGTCGCGACGAACGACGCGACCGCGAGCTCCCGGACGCGCTCCGCCGCCGCCTCGGAGATCCGGGCGGGCACGACGAGCTCCATGCCGCCCTCGTCGTACTTCGCCGCGTAGTCGTACCAGTCGGCGTGGGCGACGATCTCGCCGACGACGGAGGCGACGGGCTCGCGGTTCCCGAGGACGCCGCACTCGACCTCGACGCCGTCCTGGAACTCCTCGACGAGGACCTTGTCGTCGTGCCGGAAGGCGAGCTCGACGGCGCCGGCGAGCTCGGCCTCCGCCGGCACCTTCGAGATCCCGACCGACGAGCCGAGCCGGGCGGGCTTCACGAAGACCGGATAGGCGAAGGGATGCTCGACCGGGTCGCCGGGGCGGAGCGTCACGCTCCGGCAGACCGGGATCTCGCGGTCGCGCAGCACCGCCTTGAACAGGTCCTTGTCCATGCAGAGCGCCGATGCGGTGACGCCCGATCCGACGTACGGGACCGCGGCGAGCTCGAGCAGGCCCTGCACGGTGCCGTCCTCACCGAACGGGCCGTGGAGGATCGGGAGGACGACGTCGACGGGCCCGAGCGGCGTCGGTGCGCTCGTGCGCGGGACGGGCAGCGTCTCGCCCGGGCCGCCGCCGGCCTCCGGCAGCGCGCCCGCCGTGCCGTCCGAGAGCGCGCCCTGACCCGCGGCAGGCAGCTCCCAGCGGCCGTCGCGGCCGATGCCGATCGTCGTCACCTCGTAGCGCTCGGGGTCGAGGGCTGCGGCGACGGACGCCGCCGAGGCGAGCGAGATCTCGTGCTCGCTCGACCGGCCGCCCGCGAGCACCGCGACCCGGACGCGACCGCTCACGGGGTCGTCGTCGTCTGGTCCGGGCTGGTCGTGGTCGGCGGCGTCGTCACGTCGGGCGGCGGGACGTACGTCCCGACGGTGAGCGTCACGAGGGCATCGGGGTCGGCCTGGCTCGAGGCGGGCGGGTCCTGCGAGATCACGACGCCGTCGAGCGTCTCGTCGTCCGTCTCCTGCTGCGTGACGGCGACCCGGAAGCCCGCGGCGCGCAGCGTGGCGCGCGCGTCCGCGACGCTCTGGAACGAGACGTCCGGCACGCTCACGGTCGACGGGCCGCGCGAGACGGAGAGCGTCACGGGCGAGCCGCGCGTCGCCGTCGAGTTGCCCGGCGGGTTCTGGGTGACGACGGTGCCTGCGGGCTCGTTGCTCTCGACGTCCACGCGACCGACGGTGAAGCCGCCGACTGGAGCTGGGCCGCCGCGAGCTCGTAGGTGGAGCCGACGACGCTCGGGACGGCGATCGGCCTCGGCCCCTTCGAGACGTTGATCCGCACCGACGCGCCCGAGACGAGCACCGTGCCCGCGCGGGGGTTCTGGGCGGTGACGATCCCCGACTGGCGCTCCGAGTTGACCTCGACCACGGTCGCCTCCAGGTCGCGCTGCGTCAGCTCGGCGACCGCGGTGTCGCGCGACTTCCCGACGACGAACGGGACGGTGACCTTCGGCTTGCCCGTCGAGACGATGACGGTGACGATGCTGTCCTTCGGCAGGCGCGTCCCCGGCTCGGGCTCCTGCTGGAAGACGTACCGCGGCTGCACGTCGGCGTTCGGGCGGCGGACGACCTTGGCCTCGAACCCGTCGCCGACGATCAGGTCGACGGCGTTCTGCTCGAGGATCCCGGTGTAGTTGTCGACCGCGACCGGCTCGTTCGCGTCGATCCGGTCGCGCACGTCGTCGTAGACGAACCAGCCTGCGATCCCGAGCGCGATCGCGACCCCGACGGCGAGCAGCCACGGCCACCACGCGCGCCCGGTGCGCACCTCGCTGTCGTAGGAGCGGTAGCGCTCGTCGCCGCCGAACCCCGCCGGCACCGGCCGGACAGTCGTCGCCGCGGTCGTCTCGCCGCGCAGCACCATCGTCGCGGCCGCCTCGGTCTCGGTCCCGACCGGCTCGCCGCGCCCGACGAGCTCGAGGTCGCGGTCCATCTCCTTCGCCGAGCGGTAGCGGTCGGCAGGCTCCTTGGCGAGCGCCCGGAGGACGACGAGGTCGAGGTCGCGCGGAATCTCGGGGCGGATCGAGGACGGGGAGGGCGGCACCTGCGAGAGGTGCTTCATCGCGATCTCGACGGGCGTCTCGCCGGTGAACGGGAGGTCGCCCGTGAGCAGCTCGTAGAGGACGATCCCGGTCGAGTAGAGGTCGGACGACTCGTCGACGGGCGCGCCGCGCGCCTGCTCCGGCGAGAGGTACTGCGCCGTGCCGATGATCGAGCCCGCCTCGGTGATCTGGCTCGAGCCGGCCCGGGCGATCCCGAAGTCGGCGACCTTGACCCGGCCCTCGTGGTCGACGAGCACGTTGTGCGGCTTGATGTCGCGGTGGACGATCCCGTTCCGGTGCGCGTAGCGGAGCGCGGCGAGCACCTGGCGGACGTACGAGATCGCGACGGGCACGGGGCAGGGCCCGCGCGTGACGAGGAGCTCCTTGAGGGTCCGGCCCTCGACGTACTCCATGACGATGAAGTACGAGCCCTCGGCCTCGCCGCGGTCGTAGATCGAGACGACGTTCGGGTGCGAGAGGCCTGCCGCGTGCGTCGCCTCGCGGCGGAAGCGCTCGACGAACTGCGTGTCGTTCGCGTAGCGCTCGTGGAGCATCTTGATCGCGACCTTGCGACCGAGCTCCTGGTCCTCGGCGAGCCAGACGTCCGCCATGCCGCCGCTCCCGAGCTTGCGCTCGAGCCGGTAACGGCCCGCGAAGATCGTCCCGCGTCGCTCGTCGATGGTGGTCATGGCGTCATTCGAAGGGTAGACGCGGCCTCGGCTACGGATTCGCCGCCGGACGCAGGAGTGCCTCCATCACCGCGCGGGCGATCGGCGCCGCCGTCGCCCCGCCCGTCAGGGACTGGTTCTCGAGCACGACCGCGATCGCCACCTCGGGCCGCTCGCCGGGCCGCCCGGCGAAGGCGATGAACCAGGTCGTGTTCCGGCCGGCGACCCCCGTCTCGGCCGTGCCCGTCTTGCCGCCGATGCGGTAGCCGGGAATCTGCGCCGCGGTGCCCGTGCCGCTCTGGACCGCCCGCACCATCATGTCCTGGACGTCGCGCGCGTCGACCGGCCCGACGGCGCGATCGAGCCGCTCGGGGCGCGTGCGGTCGACCGTCAGGCCCCTTCGGCGAGACGAGCTTCTCGACGACGAACGGCCGCATCACGATCCCCGCGTTGCCGATCCCGCCCGCGACCATCGCCATCTGGAGCGGCGTGACGAGCATGCGCTCCTGCCCGAAGGCCATCCGGCCGGCGTCGACGTCCGAGTTGCGCTCCGGGTACCAGAGGTCGCCGTTGCGGTAGAGGCCGCTCGGGTACCGCTCGCTCTCGGGCGTCTCGAGCGGCGGCCGCTCGTAGAAGCCGAACTTCTTCGCCTGGTCGAGGATCCGCTTCGCGCCGAGCGCCTTCCCGATGTTGCAGAAGACGGAGTTGACGGAGTACTGCAGCGCGGTCGCGAGGTCGATCCGGCCGAACGGCCGGCTCGTGTCGAAGTTGTTGACCCGCTTGCCGTAGGCGATGCAGTATCCCGGGTCGACGAACGTCGAGCTCGGCTCCCAGCGGCGAGAGGAGAGGGCGGCCGACGCGGTCACGACCTTGAAGATCGAGCCCGGCGGATAGAGGCCCTGGGAGGCCCGGTTGACGAGCGGCGCCGCGGGCCGGCAGTCCGCGGTGATCGCGCCGATCTGGCCGAAGTCGCTCTCGACGAGGTTCGGGTTGTAGCTCGGCGACGAGGCCATCACGAGCAGCTTCCCGCTCCGTGGGTCGATCGCCGTCACCGCGCCGCAGCGGCGGCCGAGCTGCTCGAGCGCGACCTGCTGGGCGGGCAGGTCGAGCGTGGTCACGACCGTGTCGCCGACGATCGGCTCGTTGCGAAGGTCGTCCAGCTGGCGCTCCACGAGGTTGGCGAGGTTGCCCTCCGTGCCGGTGAGCACGCCGTTGAGCGACTTCTCGAGCCCGGCGCGGGCCCGCGAGACGGTCGAGTAGCCGACGACGTGCGCGGCGAGGCGGCCCTGCGGGTACCGGCGGAAGTAGAGCGTCCGGCCGCCGCGGCGCACGGCGCGGTTGCGGGCGAGCACGCGCGCGGGCGCGAGGATCAGCCCGCGCTTCACCTGGAACTCCTGGACGCGCTGGATCTCGTTGTCCTGGCGCGCGGCGAGCCCCGGCCGCGCCCAGGTCTGCCAGTACGTCGTGCCGATCACGAGCGCGACGATGAGCGCCATCGCCGCCCACGCGACACGGGTCAGCTGCCGGTTCACGTGGGCGCTCCGCGGACGGCGCGGTTCGAGACCAGCATCACGAGCGCGAGCATCACGAAGTTCGAGACGATGCTCGAGCCCCCGTAGGAGACGAACGGGAGCGTGATCCCGGTCAACGGGACGAGCCGGAGGACGCCGCCGACGATGATGAACGTCTGCAGCGCGAAGCCGAAGCCGAGACCGGCCGCGAGGAGCTTCGAGAAGCCGTCGTGCGCGATCAGCGCGACGCGCATGATCCGCGCCACGAGCGCGAGGAAGAGGAGGAGCACGGCGGCCGAGCCGATGAGGCCGATCTCCTGCGCGATCGCCGAGTAGACGAAGTCCGTCTGGAGGTACGGGATCAGCTGCGTCCCGGCGACGGTCTCGAACGTCCCGTGGCCGATGCCGGTCCCGCCGTAGCCGCCGTTCGCGATCGAGTAGAGGCTCTTGACGAGCTGGTACGAGTCGCAGTTCTGCCGGTACTCGAGGGCGCCGTTGATCGTGCAGTAGACCTTGTCGTCGGTCCACGGCTCGAGCCACACCGTGACGCGCTGCTGCACCCGGTCGAGTGCGTTGTAGAGCGCCGCGGCGCCGCCCGCGAACAGCACGAGGCCGGCGAGCACGTACGAGATCCGCCCGGTGGCGACATAGAGCATCGCGAGGAAGATCCCGAAGTTGAGGAGGGCGGAGCCGAGGTCGCTCGTCTGGACGAGGACGAGCATCGCGCCGCCCCAGATCGCGAGCAGCGGCCCGAAGTCCTTCAGGCGGCCGCGGGCGAGCGCCTCTCGCTTGTCGCGCAGGTAGCCCGCGAGGAAGATGACGAGGAAGATCTTCGCGATCTCGCCCGGCTGGAAGCGGAGCGGGCCGATGTCGACCCAGAGCTTCACGCCGTTGACCCGGGTGCCGAGCCCCGGGACGGACGGGAGCATCAGCAGCACGATCGCCGAGACGCCGAAGACGTACTTGTAGCGCTCGAGGACGCGGTAGTCGTACCGGAGCCAGACGAGCACGAGCGCGAACGCGAGGACGCCGACGCCGACCCACACGAGCTGCCGCTGGCCGTCGTCGGCGTCGATGCGGTAGACGAAGACGAGGCCGATCGCGCAGAGGAGCGCCGCGAGGGGGAGCAGCGTCGGGTCGGCCTCGGGGACGATCACGCGCGCCACGAGGTGCGCCGCGAGGAAGATCCCGGCGAGGAGCGCCGCGTACGGGAGCCAGCCCTGGTCGATCTGCGCCGCGTCCGCGATCCACGCGCTCGCGAACGCCGTCGAGGCGACGAGACCGGCGAGGAGGAGGGTGAGGAGCTCGCGGTTCCGGGCACTCAACGGATGAAGCTCCACCAGAGGATCGCGGCCGTCACGGCCAGCAGGACGAGGACGAACAGCAGGGCGGGCCAGCGGCTGCCCTTGCCCGCGCCGTGGCGACGGACGTCCTCCTCGGTGCGCTCCAGCTCGAGCGTGCCCGTGCTCTCGACGTCCTCGACGGTCGTCTCGGCGGGCTGCCGCGGGACGGGATCGCCCTCGACCAGCTCGAAGAGGACGACGGTGACGTTGTCGTCCCCGCCGGCGTCGTTCGCGGCGCGGACGAGCTCCTCGCCCGCGAGCCGGGGGTCGCCGGCCGTGCGCTCGAGGACGCCGGCGATGCCGTCGTCCCGGACCATCGCGCTCAGGCCGTCGGAGCAGAGGAGCAGCAGGTCGCCGGGGAGGGCGTCGACCGTCATCGTGTCGATCTCGACCTCCGGCTCGGTGCCGAGCGCGCGCGTGATCACCGAGCGGTGCGGGTGGACGGCCGCCTCGTCCTCCGTCAGCCGGCCCGAGCGCACGAGCTCCCCGACGAGGGAGTGGTCGCTCGTCAGCTGCTCGAGGACGCCCTCGCGGTAGCGGTAGGCGCGCGAGTCGCCGACGTGCGCGATCGCGATCGCGCCGGCCTCCTCGTCGACGAAGGCGACGGTCGCCGTCGTGCCCATCCCCGCCACCGACGGATCCTGCAGCGCACGCGCGAACACGCGGGCGTTGGCCTCACGGACGATGGCGACGACGTCCCGCTGGCCCTCGGCGTGCGCCGCCGACTCCTCGATCGCGGCCGCCGCGACCTTCGAGGCGAGCTCGCCGGCCTGCGCGCCGCCCATCCCGTCCGCGATCGCGAAGAGCGGCGGCTCGCAGACGTAGGCGTCCTCGTTCTGCCGCCGCCTGCGGCCGGTGTCCGTGATCCCGAAGGTGCGTCCGAGGCGCACGCTCAGCCCTCCACGACCAGGTCGGTGTGGCCGATCCGCACGACGTCGCCGGGCTGCAGCAGCCGCGCGCTCGTGACGCGGGCGCCGTTGACGAACGTGCCGTTCGTCGAGCCCGAGTCCTCGACCCAGATGCCGTCGGTGCGGGTGTCGAGGACGGCGTGGCGGTTCGAGACGGTCGTGTCGGCGTCGAGCCGGATCGCGTTCTCGGCCCCGCGCCCGACGAGCGTCGCCGAGGTGAGCCGGAACTCGGTGCCGGCCCGAAGCGCCGGGCTCGACCGCACGACGACGGTGTGGGCGGGCGGCGCGACGGCCGCGCGGAGCGCTGCGGCCTCGGCGGCGGGCAGCACGATGCTCTCCTGCGGCGCGCCGGACGAGAGCCCGCGCGTCGCGGAGCGGACCACGAGCCAGATGAAGAGGTAGAGGAGCACCAGGAAGGCGACCTTGAGGCCGAGCTGCGCCTCGTCGGCCGTGACGGCCAGGCTCACTGGACGGTTCGCCCGAAGACGAGCTCGGTGCCGCCGACGGTGATCCGGTCGCCGTCGTCGAGGCGCGTGCGGCGCGAGACCTTGCGGCCGTTGACCTCCGTCCCGTTCGTCGAGCCGAGATCGGCGACGACCCAGGCGGTCGGGCTCTCCTGGGCGACCTCGCAGTGGCGGCGCGAGACGTTCCCGTCGTCGACGCGGACGTCGCACTCGCGCGAGCGGCCGACGACGACGCGGCTCGAGGTGATCGGGACGACGCGGCCGTCGACCGTCAGCGTCACCGTCTCGCGCTGGACGGGCGGCGGGGCGGCGTCCTCCTCGAGCTCGTCGAGCGGCGTCTCGGGGCGGTAGATCATCGTCGCCGCGGGCGCGGCGGGCACCGCGGGTGCGGCCGGGACGGGCGGCTCGGCCTCGAGGAGCGGCTCGGCCTCGAGCGCCGGCGTCGGCAGCGGGGCGGGGGCGTCGGGCGCCGCCGCGGGAGCCGGCTCCTCGCGCTGGACGACGCGGGTCGCGATCCCGAACTCGCCCATCGCCAGGTCGGCGTCGGTCTGGAGCAGGACGCTGGGGGCGGTCAGCAGCGCGTAGCCCTCGCGGCGCGCGTGCTCGCCGAGGTACTCCTGCAGCTCGCCGATGAGCGAGCCCTCGTAGGCGGCGAACTGGGACCGGTCGGCGGGCGAGAGGTACAGCGTGTACTCGTTCGGCACGTAGACGCGCGAGACGGAGACCGAGCGGTGCTCGTCCATCTCCTTCGCGAGCTTGCGCGCGAGCTCGACGGGTTGCACGTGCGTGCGGAACGCACGCCCGAAGATCCCCTCGAAGAGGCCCTCGATCTTGCTCTCGATGGCACGAAGGACGCTCATGCGGACCGGGGCGCCTCCCTCGATCGAGTCTAGCTTTCGTTCCTCGCCCGCTGGGTGGCGGCGACGAGCAGCGGCCGGACGGCGACGGCGAGATACGGGCGTGCCGCCAGGATGCCGCACAGCAGCCACGTGCCGACGACGATGCCCGTCGCGGCGATCGCGGGTGCCCAGACGAGGACGAGGACGAGCTGCAGGGCTCCGAGCCCGGCGATCCCCCACGGGCCGCGGGCGGCGGCGCGCGGGAGGAGCACGGCGACGATCGCGAGCGCAAGGGCCGTCGTCGCGAGCCCGGGGCTCCCGCTCAGCACGGTCCCGAGCGCATGGAGGACGTCGGTCGGGCGCTCGGTGCCGGCGACGCCGAGGTCGCCGACCGCCACGTCGGTCAGCGGGAGCGGGTGGCCCGCGAGCCCCGCGACGGCAGCCGCGGCGAGCACCCCCACCGCGGCGTGGAGCGCGCGGCGCCACGTCTGCGGCACGACCTGCACCGCGAGCGGCAGCAGCGCGAGCAGGCCGACGGCGGCGAGCAGCGGCCCGGCGCAGAACGCGAGGCCCGTCCGCGGCTCCCGCCAGCTGACCGCGAGCCAGGCGAGCGCGAGGACGCCGTAGACGAGCGCGGCGGCCTGCGCGACGTTCGCGAGCGGGAAGACGGGCGCGGCGAGGGCGATCGCGAGACCCAGCCGCGGAGAGCGGAGCGTGGCGGCCCCGGCGGCGAGCGCGACGAGCGCGAGCAGCGCCGGCGGCCAGAACGGGAGGAGCGAGCCGCCGACGAGCGTCGCGACCGAGGCGAGCCCGGCGGACGGGAGGCGGCGCGCGAGCGGGACGGCGGGCGCGGTCCGGCGGACGCGCGGCGCGGGGCGGGAGCGGCGGGCCGTCGTGCGGCGGGCCGTCGAGCGGCGGGGCTCGCGGCGCTGCGAGGGCCGGGCGACGTACGCCTCGCGCAGCTCGGCCGCGAGCCGCGTGGCGGACGGGCGCTTCGAGGCGTCCACAGCGAGCGCGGCGTCGACGGCCGCGAGGAGCCGGCGGGGCAGGTCGGGGCGGCGCGCGGAGAGCGGCGGCGCGCCCGAGGTGATCGTGGACGCGACCTGCGGGAGCGGGACGCCCCAGAAGGGGTGGCTCCCGGCGAGCGCCTCCCAGAGGATCACGCCGACGGCCCAGATGTCGCTCCGCTCGGTCGCCTCCTCGCCCGAGAGCCGCTCGGGCGAGATGTACGCGAGCGTCCCGGGGACGTCGCCGACTGCGGTCAGCGTGTCGGCCTCGTCGAACTGCGCGAGGCCGAAGTCGAGGACGCGGATCGACAGCTCCTCGCTCTCCTCGACGAGCACGTTCGAGGGCTTCACGTCCCGGTGCACGATCCCGCGCCGGTGGGCGTGGGCGAGCCCGTCGAGCACCTGGGCGGCGATCTCGACCGCCTCGGCGTCCGCGAGGCCGTCCGTGCGGAGCGTCTCGCGGAGCGTGCGCCCCCGCACGTACTCGTACGCGATGTAGACGTGACCTGCGTCTCCGCCGAAGTCGTAGGCGCGCACGCAGCGCTCGTGACGCAGCCGCGAGGCGGCCTCCATCTCCCGGCTCGCGCGCGCGGCGCGCTTGCCCTCGCGCGGGACGATCTTGAGCGCGACCTCGAGGCCCGTCCGCTCGTCGTGGGAGAGCCAGACCGAGCCGGAGCCGCCCCGGCCGAGCGGCTTCAGGGGCCGGTAGCGGTCGAGGACGAGGGTGCGATCGGGGAGGGCGAAGGCGGTGTTCGACACGAGCCTGGCCCCCTTCGCCGCGGTCGCAGAACGTCCTCCGCAGCCGGTTCTCCCGTTACACTCGGCCGGGTCAGGGTCGTTCGGCGGGAGCTCCCCGCCGGGCGGCGACGACCCCGGCGGGACGACTCGTGACCTCTCACGACGACGACATCCTCGATTTCGACTTCGTCGACGACGAGACCCGCGAGCTCGCGCCGCCGAGCTCGCGCCCGACCCCGCGCCAACCGGGCGACGACGACGTGCAGCCTGGCGGCCGAGGCCCGCGCCGGCCCCACTTCGGCGGCGGGCACGGCCTGACCCCACTCCTTCGCCTCGCGGCGCTCGTCGCGTTCGCGATCCTCGTCATCGTGCTGCTCGCGGTCTGGGTGCAGGGCTGCGCGGGCGACGACGAGCAGACCACGTACGGCACCTACCTCGCCGAGATCGGCGACGTCGGCAAGGACTCCGCGACGATCGGCGCCGACCTCGCGACGCTGCTCACGACCCCGGGGCTCGCGCAGGCCGAGCTGGAGACGCGCCTCGGCGGCCTCGTGCAGCAGCAGGAGCTCGACGTCTCGCGGGCGCAGGACCTCGATCCGCCGGGCCCGCTGACGCCGGCGCAGGCCTACGCGGTGCAGGCGCTGCAGCTGCGCGTCGCGGGTCTCCAGGGCATGCTCGACACGTTCCGCGCGACGAAGGACTCCGAGGACGCGGCCGCCGCCGGCCAGCAGCTCGCGTCGATGGGCCAGCGCCTCGAGGCGAGCGACGTCGTCTGGAAGGACCTCTTCCAGGGCACGGCCGACGAGTCGATGGCGACCGAGGGCGTCCAGGGCCTCGCCGCGCCGCCGTCGGTCTTCGTCACGAACAGCGACCTCTACACCCAGCGGTCGATGAGCTCGATCTGGCAGCGCGTCCACGGCGCCTCGACCGGAGGCACGCCTGGCGGGCTCCACGGCAGCCAGCTCGCCTTCACGGAGGTGCAGCCGGCCGGCGTCCAGCTCACGACCTCGACCGAGACGAAGATCACGATCTCGACGGACCTCGCGTTCGAGGTCGGCGTCAACAACTCCGGGGAGAACCAGGAGGTGGGCGTCAAGGTCAAGCTGACCATCCCCGCCCAGCCGAACCCGATCACGAAGAACGGGACGATCGACGTGATCGACCCCGGTGAGACGAAGACCGTCCGGTTCTCCGACTTCCCCGACTTCCCGTTCGGGGAGAACACGACGGTGCAGGTGAGCGTGGAGCCCGTTCCGGGCGAGACGCGCACCGACAACAACTCGGCCGAGTACCCGGTCGTGTTCACGCTCGAACCTTCATGAGCCTGGAGCTCGGTGTCGCGATCGCCGCGTGCGCGCTGGCGGTGCTGGCGGTCGCGGTCGCGGCCGTGAGCTGGCGCCGGGTCCGCACCCTCCGGCGCGCGCAGCAGGCGATCCTCGGCGGCTCGACCGCCGACGTCGTCGACTTCGCCGTCTCGCTCCAGGGCAGGATCGACGACCTCCACCGTGCCGTCGACGAGGTCGCGGCCGGCCTGACGCGCGTCGACCGCCGCGTCGACGGCTCGGTCACGAACACGTCGGTCGTGCGGTACGACGCGTATGCGGACGCGGGCGGCCAGCAGTCGGCGTCGTTCGCCTTCCTCGACTCCGACCGCACGGGAACGGTCGTGACCGCGATCCAGGGCCGCGACTACGCCCGCGTCTACGTCAAGGAGCTCGAGCGCGGCAAGCCCTCGCTCGCCCTCTCGCCCGAGGAGGCGGAGGCGGTCGAGCGCGCGATGGCCCGCTGATCGCCGCCGCTTCCCGCCAGCGACTGCCGCCGGCGACGACCTGAGAGGGTGCCGTCGACTCGAGCGAAGGAGGTCGCGTTGGAAGGGCTCATCGAGGTCAACGGCGTCAAGCTGTGGCACCGCATCACCGGGGAGGGCGACCCCGTCGCCCAGATCCACGGCGCGGGGTTCGGGCACTTCAACTTCGACGCGGCGACTCCCGAGCTCTCGAAGCGGTTCCGCATCGTCGACTACGACATGCGCGGCTACGGCCAGTCGGACAAGCCCCTGCAGCACTACGACATGGAGGTCTGGGCCGACGACCTCGCGGGGCTGCTCGACGCGCTCGGCATCGACCGCGCACACGTCCACGGGACGTCGATGGGCGGGATGATCGCGATCGTCTTCGCGGGCAAGTACCCCGAGCGGACGCGGTCGGTCGTGATCAACTGCGCGGCGGCGAAGCTCGGGCCGAGCGGCAGGCTCATCTTCAAGAACTGGATCGACATCGCGAGGCTCGACCCGGACGGGCCGGGCAGCAGGCTGCTCGCGGAGCTGATCACCTGGCAGGCGCTCTCGCGGCGGTTCCTCGCGGAGCAGGACGCGGTCGCGCTCGCCGACCGGATCCAGGAGATCCTGCGCGACTCGAACCGGGTCGAGGTCTTCACGGCCGCCTGCCAGGCGATGTGCGACATGGACATCCGCGGCTGGCTCCCGAAGATCACCTCGCCGGCGCTCGTGCTCGGCGGCGACGAGGACGTGATGACGCCCTGGGACCAGGGGCCGGACGCCGCGGGCCAGCAGGCGATCGCCGACGGGATCGCCGGCGCGGAGGTCCACGTGATCCGGGGCGCCAACCACTCGACGATCTTCGACTCGAGCGAGGAGCACAACCGGGTCGTCGGCGACTTCTTCGCCCGCCACTGAGCCGGGGGCGTCGCGTGGCCGGCGTCGAGCGCTACGGGATCGAGCCCGTCCCCGCCGCGGAGCGGACCGTCGGCTGGCGCGATCTCTTCGCGATCAACTTCACGTTCTTCCTCAACCCCGTGATGATGGTGCTCGGGGCGCTCGCCGTGCTCCAGAGCGGGCTGCCCCTCGTCTGGGCGGTCGTCGCGACGATCGTCGGCCAGGCGCTCGCCTATCTCGCGCTCACGATCGTCGGCCAGCCGGGGGTCGACGACGGGTTGTCGGGGCAGGTGGCGATGCGGGCCTCGTTCGGGGAGCTCGGGGCGCGCGCCCTGACCTCGCCCTACCGCGTGATCGCCTCGACGTACTGGTTCGCGGCGCAGGCGCTGACCGCGGCGTTCGGGATCCAGGCGATCGCCGTCGCGCTCGCGGACGTCGAGCCGCCGCTCGTGCCGACCGCACTCGCCTTCGCCGTCGTCCAGGCAGGCGTCGCCGTGCTCGGCTTCGATGTGATGCGCTGGCTGCTCCGGATCGTGCTGCCGCTCTCGGTCGCCGCCGCGGCGGTGCTGCTCGGCGTCTGGCTCGCGTCCGACGACCCCGCCTATGCGGTCGACCGGGTCCTCTCCTCGCCCGAGCAGGAGCTGACGTGGCTCGGCTTCGCGACCGTCGTGACCGTGATGTGCGGGTCCTCGCTCACGCTCGTGACGAACATCTCCGACCTGACGCGGTACACGCGCTCGCGCCGCGACATGCGCATCGGCCTCGTCGCCTCGACACTGCTCGCGACCTCGGCGGCGACGTTCATCGGAGCGGTCTTCGCCGTCGGGAGCGGCGAGACGAACCCCTTCGTCGCGGCGAGCCAGCTGACGACGAGCGACGTCGTGCTCGTGGTGCTCGTCTTGGCGGTCGTCGTCCAGACGTTCGCCGCGAACCTCACGAACGTCTACACCGCCGGCCTCTCGCTCGTGAACACCGCCCCTCGGCTCGGGCGCTTCTGGGCCACGGTGCTCGCCGCGACCGCGGCGATCGTCCTCTCGGCCTTCCCCTCCTTCATCGAGGAGGCGCAGCGCTGGGTGACGCACCTGGGCAACGTCGCGGCGCCGCTGACCGGCGTCATCCTCGCGGACTACCTGATCCGGCAGCGGGGGCGCCTCGACGTCGGCGCGCTGTTCGAACCGGCGGGCCGCTATCGGTACCTCGGGGGCGTGAACGCGGAAGCGATCGCCGCGGTGGCCTGTGGCATCGCCGTCTACTACGCGGTGCCGGAGGCGTGGGTGAAGGTTGTCTGGGGTGCCGGCGCAGGTGCGGGCACGTATCTCGTCCTCACCAGCGTGCTCCGACTCGGGCCCTCACGGCCGGCGAGGAAGCCCGCCTGAGGGACGTCCGGCGTCGGCGAGCCACACCTGGCCGCACCGTCCACGAGAATGCGAGCGATGCGGGCGGTGAGAGGTCGGCGCGCCCTGGTCGGCGCGGTGTGCGCGGTCGTCGTGGCCGGTGTCGCGACGGCGGTCGTCCTCGTCACGACCGCACACTCGAGCTCCGAGCCGACGCGCGCGCAGTACCTGGCGGGCGTCGCAGCGATCTGCCGGGTCTTCGGCCCGAAGCTCGACGTCATCCGGCCGCCCGACGTCGCCGAGCCTGCCAACGTGATCGCCGCCGTCGATCAGGTGCTCCCGCTCGTCCAGGCCCAGCTCCGGCAGGTGCGGGGGCTGACACCGCCGCCGTCGTTGCGACCCAGGGTCGACCGGTGGCTCGTGCTCCAGGCGCGGCGGGTCGGGATGCTCGAAAAGGCGCAGGTCGCGGGGCAGCGGCAGGACTTCCGCGCGATGAGCATCGCCTACGTGGATTTCCTCCTGGCGGGGTCGAAGACGTCGGGTCTGGGACGGTCGATCGGCATCCCGCATCCCCCCTGCTGAGCCCGTTCCCGGCCCATTCCACGCGAGGGGCGACGGGCGTTGACGGCACGCTGCCCAAGGTTGTATACAGCGACCCGAGGTTGTATACATGTGCCCACCCAGCTGTCGTGTCACACGACATATCCGGCACCCGGTGCCGGACTCCCTCCTTGTGGCGGGGGGAAAGGAGAGCAGATGAGCAACGAGGTTGAGTACGACCCCTTCGAGTACGCCAAGGAGCTTGCGGCGGGCGAAGACCTCGGGCGCGGTGACTTCGAGGAGCAGAGGGGGCCGTCGGGTCTGACGCGGGGCGAGCTACTCAAGCGCGGTGCCGTCGGCGCCGCCGCGGTCGCAGGCGCCGGCGCCTTGACGGGCACGGCTGCGGCCGAGACATCGGCGAACGGGAAGTTCACGGGGACGCTGCGCGTGCTCTCGCTCGGGGTCGAGTTCCCGACTCCCGACATCGCCAAGCAGGCCTCCAAGGACCTCGGCTTCACCGTCAAGCCGATCCTCGCTCCGTCGGAGAAGCAGCCACAGATCGCGATCACGTCGCCGGACACGTTCGACGTGTTCGGGGGCTACAACTACCAGTCGCTGCTCGTGTGGCCGTCCGGCTCGCTGCAGCCGGTCGACACGCGCAAGATCAGGGGCTGGAACCAGTTCTACAAGCTGTTCGCCTACGGCAAGCTCAACCCCGCCTCGGCGAACTGCACGTTCGGTGACGGCAACGCGCCGTTCCGGACGACCTTCGTCGACCCCGACGGGTCGACCGGCCTGCCGCCGTTCGCGAGCGGCCCGAAGAACAACAGGCAGATCGTGCGCTGGATCGGCGAGAACGGCAAGCCGATCGGGGGCAAGCCGCAGCCGCGCTTCATCGTCGGCCCTGCGGCCCACTTCAACGCCGACTCGATGGGCTACAACGCCGACGTGATCCAGAAGCGGCCCGAGCAGCTCTCGTGGGCCGAGCTGCTGAACACGAAGTGGAAGGGGCGGGTCTCGCTCCTGCGCGACCCCGGCATCATGTCCCAGGACGCCGCGTTCGCGGCCCAGGCGCTGGGCCTGATGAAGTTCAAGGACTTCGGCAACCCGACCCGCGCAGAGATCGACCGGCTCTACAAGATCATGACGCGGTACAAGAAGCAGGGCCAGTTCCGCGCGTTCTGGTCCGCCTTCACGGACTCGGTCAACCTCATGGTCTCGAAGGAGGTCGTGCTCGAGTCGATGTGGTCGCCGGCCGTGGCGCTCGTCAAGGCCGCAGGCGTCAACATCCTCTACGCGGCCCCGAAGGAGGGCTTCCGCGGCTGGTGCAGCTCGGAGGGCATCTCGGCGAGGGTCACCGACCCCGCGAAGCTGCAGGCCTGTTACGACTACATCAACTGGAACTACAACGGGTACCTCGGCGCGACGATCATGCGCCAGGGCTACTACATCGCCAACGGTCAGAAGCTCCTGCCGTGGATCAACTCGGCAGCGGGCAAGCAGGCCGGGTTCACGCCCGCCGAGTACGACTACTGGTGGGGCGGCAAGCCGGCGGCGCGCGACCTGCCCGGCATCACCGGCAAGGTCGGCGACATCAAGAAGGGCGAGCGTCGCGAAGGTGGGTCGTTCCCGAAGCGCATCTGCAAGTACGCGTCCTGGAACTCGTACCCGCGTGAGAGCGTCTACCTCGTCAAGACCGTGAACGACTTCCTGACCGCCTAACGGGAAGCGCATGGAGGAACAAGGGGTCGAAACCGGGGGGGCGGCGCACGCCGCCCCCCCGACCGGTCAGTCAGGGCTCGATCTCATCGCATTGACGAAGGTGTTCCCCGGCGGAACCGTCGCAGTCGATGACGTCAACCTTCACGTCGATCACGGCGAGTACGTCGTCCTGCTGGGGCCGTCCGGCTGCGGGAAGACGACGACGCTGAGGATGATCGGAGGGCACGAGTACCCGACGCAGGGGGAGATCCTGCTCGACGGCGTGTCTCTGATCGACCTGCCGCCGCACAAGCGCCCGACGACCACGGTCTTCCAGCACTTCGCGCTCTTTCCTCATCGGACGACGCTCCAGAACGTCGAGTTCGGGCTCAAGATGCACGGCGTCGGCAAGGAGGAGCGGCGGGAGCAGTCGATGAAGGCGCTCGAGATGGTCGGCCTGGAGCCGCTGGCGGACCGGAAGCCCAGCGCCCTCTCGGGCGGGCAGCAGCAGCGCGTGGCCCTCGCGCGCGTCCTCGTGACGAAGCCGCAGGCGCTCCTGCTCGACGAGCCGCTCGGCGATCTCGACCGGCTGCTGCAGCTCCGCATGCGGGTCGAGCTCCGCAACCTGCAGCGCCAGCTCGGGCTGATGTTCATCCACGTCACGCACAACCAGGAAGAGGCCCTCTCGATGGCGGATCGGATCGTGGTGATGAACGACGCACGGATCCAGCAGGTCGCCGATCCGCTGACGATCGCCACGAAGCCCGCCACCGAGGTCGTCGCGCGCTTCATGGGCGACAACAACATCGTCCGCGGCGTCGTCACCGGGCGCGAGGGCGACAGGCTGGTCGTCGAGAACGAGCAGCACGTGCGCTCGAGCGTCCATGCGCCCGGCGCGGGGCACGACGGTCGGGAGCCCGGCGACGATCGCCATCCGGGCCGCAGCGGTGACCGTCGAGCCGGGTGGCTCGGCAGACGGCGTCAACTCGGCGGAATGCGAGATCGTCTTCGTCGAGTTCCTCGGCGACCTCGTCAAGCTCCACCTCCAGACGGCAGGCTCCGAGCGGATGCTCGCCAAGGTCGCCGCGGAGCACTACCCCACCCTGCGGGGCCGGGAGGGGGAGCGGATCAGGATCTCCTGGAAGGAAGAGGATGTCCAGCTCCTCGACGCCTGAGCGGGCGGGAGACGACTCCGCCAGGCTGGCGCTCGACGACGTCGAGGAGGTCGAGGCCCTCCTCGAGCAGCGGCGGCCGCAGGCCGAGGCGGCGCTCGGCGAAGGTCGCGGAGAGGGGTCGTGGCAGCGGCTGGGTGACGGCCGCGCTCGCCGCGCCGGGGCTGCTCTGGATCGGCTTCTACCTGGTCGCGCCGCTCGTGATCATCGTCCTCGTCAGCTTCTGGACGTGGACGGACGCCGGCTTCGACAAGACGTTCACGACCGCGAACTACAGCGAGCTGTTCCACGACCGCACCTACTGGGACAACATGCTGTCCACGGTCGTGACCTCGGTCATCGCCGTGGTCGCATGCCTCGTGCTCGGGTTCCCCGTCGCGTACTTCCTCGCGCTCAAGGTGCAGAGCCTGCGCATCCAGATCGCGCTCTTCATCATCGCCCTCGCCCCGTTCTGGACGAGCTTTCTCACCCGCGCGATCGCCTGGACGTTCCCGCTCATGGGCCGAGAAGGGGCGCTCAACCAGTTCCTCGTCAAGCTGGGGATCGTCTCCGAGCCCATACCGGAGCTCGGGTTCTCGACCCTCTCGGTGCGGCTGGCGATGATCCAGCTCTACATCCTCTTCATGGTCACGCCGCTCTTCTTCACGCTGGCGCAGGTCGACCGCTCGGCGCTCGAGGCGGCCCGCGATCTCGGCGCCAACTGGTGGGGGACGTTCCGGGAGGTGATCCTGCCGCAGACGATGCCCGGCATCGTGATCGGCTCGATCTTCATCTTCGTGCTCACGATGGGCGACTACGGCACCGTCGCGACGGTGGGCGGCGGGAACATCACCTCCGTCGGCACGCTCATCTACTCGAAGATCGGCGCCGTCCAGTATCCGCAGGGCGCAGCGTCGGCGGTGCTGCTCGTCGCCGTGCTGATGATCGGCGTCTGGGTGATCACGCGCCTCTCGAACCTCCGGGAGGACCTGTGATCGAGACGATGGCAACCGCGGCCGAGGATCTCGCGCGCCCGCAGGACGTCGTCGTCCGACGCGACGTGAAGCAGCGCCGCGACTGGGCGAAGTGGGGCCTGGGCGCGTACTTCGCGCTGTTCCTCTTCTTCCTCTACATCCCGATGATCCTGATGGCGATCCTGTCCTTCCAGGGCGACACGGGTCAGCTGACGTTCCCGTTCCGCGGGCCGATCAGCCTCGACTGGTGGAGGACGCTGTGGGACACGAATCTCTTCAACACGATCGCGGACGACGTGAGCGCGTCGGGTCGCCAGTCGCTCTACCTGTCGATCGTCGCGGGCGTGCTCGTCGCCGTGTTCGGGTTCTCGCTCTCCATGGCGTTCCGCCGCCGCTGGCGGTTGAAGGGCGACGCGATCGCGTTCTTCGTCCTCATGCTCGCCTTGATGACCCCCGCCTTCCTCGTGGGCCTCGGCAACCAGCTCCTGTGGAAGTTCATGGGGTACACGCCGAACCTGTGGTACACGGCTCTCGGAGCCAACGTCATCTGGGGGATCCCGTTCGCGTTCCTCGTCATGCTCGCGGTCTGGAACCGCTACGACCGCCACATCGAGGAGGCGGCGCGCGACCTCGGGGCGAACGGCCCGACCACCTTCCGCGAGGTCACGCTGCCGCTCGTCTGGACCGGGATCTTCGGCAGCTTCCTCTTCGGCTTCACGCTCACCTGGAACGACTTCGACCGCACGATCCTGCTCCAGAGCGGCTACGAGTCCCAGCCGCTGCCGATCCTGATCGGCACCTGGCCGCAGAGCCGGCCGATCCTGCCGAACCTCTACGCCCTGGGCGCCGGGACGACCACCATCACGCTCGCGCTGATCTTCGTCGTGCTCATCGCCGTGACGCTGCGCCTGCGTCTTCGCGGCGCACCGGTGCACAGCGTCGAGGAGGAGTTCGGCGAGGAGTCCGGCGGCGGGATCCGCGTCGAGACACCGGACTCGACACCGCGGTAGCCGCGCACCCCTGACGCCCCGCGCGCGGGCCGAGCCGGCGCCGGCGCCGCTACGACCCCCCGCGAGGCGACCGCTGCGCGAAGTCGTCGGCGATCTCGTCGAACGTCGCCCACCGCACGCCGGAGTGCCCGTTGATGTGCTCGATGATCCGCTCGTGCATCGCGAGCACCGCGGGGCGGCCGCTCACGTCGGGGTGGATGGTCATCGTGAAGACCGCGTAGTCGTACTCGCGGTAGACCCAGTCGAACTGGTCCATCCAGAGCTGCTCGATGTCCCGCGGGTTGACGAAGCCGTGGCTGTTCGGCGCGGTCTTGATGAACATCATCGGGGGCAGGTCGTCGAGGTACCAGCTGGCGGGGATCTCGATCAGGTCGGTCTCCTCGCCGCGCTGGAGCGGCACCATCCACTCCTCCGCCCGCTTCGCGTAGTCGATCTTCGTCCACGAGTCGCCGACCCGGACGTAGTACGGCAGGAAGTCGTGGTGCATGAGCGAGTGGTCGTACTTGATGCCCCGCTCGAGCAGGAGCTCGTTCGTGACGTTGGAGAACTCCCACCACGGGGCGACGTAGCCGGTCGGGCGCTTGCCGGAGACCTGCTCGACGAGCCCGATGCACTTGTCGAGGACGGCGGTCTCCTGCTCGCGGGTCATGGCGATCGGGTTCTCGTGCGTGTACCCGTGGATCCCGATCTCGTGGCCGCCGGCGACGACCTGCTCCGTCTCGCCGGGGAACGTCTCGATCGAGTGGCCCGGGATGAACCACGTCGTCTTCAGGTCGTAGCGCTCGAAGAGCTTCAGCAGGCGCGGCGTCCCGACCTCACCGGCGAAGAGGCCCCGTGAGATGTCGTCCGGGGAGTTCTCGCCGCCGTACGAGCCGAGCCAGCCGGCCACCGCGTCGACGTCGACCCCGTACGCAACGAGGATGTCCTTCGCCATGCCGCACCTCCCGGGTCGTGGTGCGAGGATCTTCTCATGTGCGCGCTCTGCGGGGTCCTCCGGAACGAGCACTGGGCGGACGACGGCGCCGGTCGCCGCGACCGCGTGATCCGCACGGCGCTGCTCGAGCGGGTCCTCGCCCGGTTCGGTCTCCGTGTGCGCGAGTGGGCGGGGCAGTACGTGGTCTCGGACGGCAAGGGCCGCACGGAGGTCGCGGACGACCTGAGCGCCGTCTGGGCGGCCGCGGAGCGCCTCGCGGGCCGTCCGCTCGACCCGCTCGACGACGAGCTCGTGGAGTCGCTCGCGTCGTGAAGACGCCCGTCTCGGTCGTGACGGGGTACCTCGGGAGCGGCAAGACGACGCTGATCGCCTCGCTGCTCGAGCGGCCGGAGCTCGGCGAGACCGCGGTGATCGTGAACGAGCTCGGCGAGATCGGGATCGACCATCACATCGTCAGCCGGATCGACGAGCGCACGGTGCTGCTCGCGTCGGGGTGCCTCTGCTGCACGCTCCGCGGCGACCTCGCGGACGAGCTGCGTGCGCTGCTCGACCGTCGCGACGCGGGCGAGGTCCCGCCGTTCCGGCGCGTCGTCATCGAGACCACCGGGCTCGCGGACCCGACGCCGATCGTCGGGACGCTGCTCACCGAGCCGCTGCTGCGCCACCACGTCGAGCTCGACGCCGTCGTCGCCACCGTCGACGCCCAGCACGGGCTCCGCGGCCCGGAGTCGGTGAAGCAGGCGGCGATCGCGGACGTCCTCGTCGTGACGAAGACCGACCTCGCGGACGCCTCCGCCGTGACGGCCGAGCTGGCGCGGCTGAACCCCGCCGGCGACGTCGTCGAGGCCGTCCTCGGGGACGTCGAGCCGTCGCGGCTCCTCGGTGTCGGGCGGGCGCGGGCGGACGACGCGCGCTTCCGGGTGCCGGAGGCGCCGCCCGCCGACGAGGACGGGCACCGCCACGAGGGCGACGTCGGCGCGGTCGCGCTCGTCGTCGACGAGCCGCTGGACTGGCTCGGCTTCGGGGTCTGGCTCACGATGCTGCTCCACGCGCACGGGGAGGACCTCCTGCGGGTCAAGGGGCTCGTCGACGTCGGCGGCGACGGGCCGGTGCTCCTGGACGCCGTCCAGCACGTCGTCCATCCGCCCCGCCACCTCGACGCCTGGCCGGACGACGACCGCCGGTCGCGCCTCGTCCTGATCGGCCGAGGGCTCGACGCGAACCGCCTCCGCAGATCGCTCCTGGCGTTCTCGTGCGCCTAGTACGACCGCGGCAGGCCGAGGACGTGCTGGCCGACGTAGGCGAGGATCAGGTTCGACGAGACCGGGGCGACCTGGTAGAGGCGCGTCTCCCGGAACTTCCGCTCGACGTCGTACTCCTCGGCGAAGCCGAAGCCGCCGTGTGTGTCGAGGCACGCGTTCGCCGCCGCCCAGGAGGCGTCCGCCGCGAGCAGCTTCGCCAGGTTCGCCTCCGGCCCGCACGGCCGGCCCTGCTCGAAGAGCCAGGCGGCCTTGTACCGCATCAGGTCGGCCGCCTCGAGCGCGGCGTGGGCGCGGGCGAGCGGGAACTGGATGCCCTGGTTCGCGCCGATCGGCTTCCCGAAGACGACGCGCTCGCTCGCGTACGCCGAGGCCTTCTCGAGGAACCAGTGCCCGTCGCCGATGCACTCGGCGGCGATCAGCACGCGCTCCGCGTTCATCCCGTCGAGGACGTAGCGGAAGCCGTTGCCCTCCTCGCCGACCAGCGCGTCGCCGGGCACCTGGACGCCGTCGAGGAAGATCTCGGTCGTCGCGTGGTTCATCAGCGTCCGGATCGGGCGGATCGTCATCGTCCCGTCGGCCTGGGCGCGCTTCATGTCGACGAGGAACGTCGAGAGCCCGTCGGTGCGCTTCGCGACCTCGTCGGCCGGGGTCGTCCGGGCGAGCAGGAGCATCAGGTCCGAGTGCTCCGCCCGCGAGGTCCAGATCTTCTGGCCGCTGATCGACCAGCCGCCGTCGACGCGCGTCGCGGTCGTCTGCAGCGCGCTCGTGTCGGAGCCGGCGCCCGGCTCGGTCACCCCGAAGGCCTGCAGCCGCAGCTCGCCCGAGGCGATCGCAGGCAGGTACCGCTCCTTCTGCGCCTGCGAGCCGTGCCGGAGGATCGTCCCCATGATGTACATCTGCGCGTGGCACGCGCCCGAGTTGCAGCCGGAGGCGTTGATCTCCTCGAGGATGACGCTCGCCGCGGTGAGCCCGAGCCCCGCGCCGCCGAACTCCTCCGGGACGAGGGCGGCGAGCCACCCGGCCTCGGTCAGCGCGACGACGAACTCCTCGGGGTAGCGGTCGGGCTCGAGCGCCCGCCAGTACTCACCGGGGAAGTGCCCGCAGAGCTCGCGCACCGCGGTGCGGATCTCGGCAAGCTCGGGTGCGGGCTCGAAGTTCACGCTCCGTCCACGGGTTTGTCAGAATCGCCAATGTCTGACTTCGAGGCGGACACTACAAGGCACGCGAGAGGAGCGAGGGCGTGAAGGCAGTCGTCGTCCACGAGTTCGGAAACTCCGAGGTCCTGCGGCTGGAGGAGCTGCCCGACCCCGTTCCGGGTGTGAACGAGGTGATCGTCGACGTCACCGCGTCGGCCCTCAACCACCTCGACGTCGACGTGCGCGAGGGCGTCTCGCGCTTCCCGATCGAGCTGCCGCACACGCTGGGCGTGGAGCCGGTCGGCCGGATCGCGGCCCTCGGCGAGGGCGTCGAGGGCTGGCAGGTCGGCGACCGGGTCGCGGTGTACCTGATCGCCACGTGCGGCGACTGCGTGTACTGCCGCAGCGGGCGCGAGTCGCTCTGCACGGCGCCGGACTGGTTCATCGGGATGGGCACGGGCGGCGCCTACGCCGAGCAGGTGCGGTGCAAGGCGTCGCAGCTGATCCCGATCCCCGACGGCGTCACCGACGTCCAGGCGGCGGCGAGCAACATCGCCTTCGGCACCGCCTGGCACATGCTGATCACGCGCGCCCAGCTCCGCCCCGGCGAGACCGTGCTCGTCAACTCGGTCGGCAGCGGGATCGGCTCGGCGGCGGTGCAGGTCGCGAAGCTCGCAGGCGCCAGGGTGATCGGCACCTCGAGCAGGGACGACAAGCTGGCGCGGGCCGCCGAGCTCGGCCTCGACCTCGGGATCAACTACACGACGCAGGACGTCGTCGAGGAGGCGCTGCGCGCAACCGACGGCCACGGCGTCGACGTCGTCTACGAGCACTGCGGCGGTGAGCTCTTCCAGAAGGGCCTCGACTCGCTGGCGAAGGACGGCCGGCTCGTGATCTGCGGCGGCCACGCGGGCGAGGTCGTGCCGTTCGACATCATCCCGTTCTTCCGCCGCCAGCTCCGGATCATCGGCTCGTTCGTCTTCGACCGGCGCGAGGTCGAGACGTGCTTCCACCTGATCGGCCGCGGCGCCCTCCAGCCGCAGGTCGCCGCGACGTTCCCGCTCGAGGAGGCGGCGCAGGCGATGGAGCTCATGGAGAGCCGGGAGTTCTTCGGAAAGATCGTCCTCACTGCGGGAGGTGGCGCATGAAACGGATCGGTGTCGACGTCGGCGGCACGTTCACCGACCTGATCTACGTCGACGACGAGGCGGGCACGATCCGCGTGCACAAGCTCCCGACCACCCCCGAGGACCCCTCGCAGGGGACGATCCAGGGGATCCGCGAGCTCGCCGAGGAGGCCGGCGCCGATCCGTCGACGCTCGACCAGGTCTTCCACGGGACGACGATCGCGACGAACATCGTGATCGAGCACACCGGCGCGCGCGTCGGGATGCTGACGACCGAGGGCTACCGCGACATCCTCCACATCGCGCGGCACAAGAAGCCCCTGAACTTCTCGAACTACCAGGACCTCCCGTGGCAGGCGCATCCCGTCGTCCGGCGGCGCTACCGCCTGACCGTCCCCGAGCGGCTCACCGGCGACGGCACCGTCCTCGTGCCGCTCGACGAGGAGCGGGCGCGCGAGCAGGTGCGCGTGCTGAAGGACGCGGGCGTCGAGGCGGTCTGCGTCTGCTTCCTCTTCTCGTTCCTCAACCCGGCCCACGAGCGGCGCGTCGCCGAGATCGTGCGCGAGGAGTTCCCCGAGGCGTTCCTCTCGGTGTCCTCCGAGGTGATCCCCCAGTACCGCGAGTACGAGCGCTTCTCGACGGTCGGGCTCAACGCCTACGTCGGGCCGAAGGTGGCGTCGTACGTGGCGCGGCTCGGGCAGGAGCTCGAGGAGCTCGGCGTCCGCTCCGGCCTGCATCTGATGACCTCGGCGTCGGGCGTCGCGACCTCCGAGGCGGCGATCGAGCGGCCCGTCAACCTGCTGATGTCCGGGCCGGTCGCGGGCGTCGTCGGCGGGATCTGGGCCGGACGGCAGGCGGGCTACGACAACGTGATCACGCTGGACGTGGGTGGCACGTCCGCGGACATCGGCCTCGCGCAGGAGGGCCGCCTGCGGATGAAGCACCTGCTCGACACGAAGGTCGGCCCGTACCAGGCGATGATCCCGATGGTCGACGTCGACACGATCGGCGCGGGCGGCGGCTCGATCGCCTACGTCGACGCCGGCGGGATCTTCCGCGTCGGGCCGCGCTCGGCGGGCGCGGTGCCCGGGCCGGCCGCCTACGGTCGCGGCGGCACGGAGGCGACCGCGACGGACGCGATGGTGAACCTGGGCTGGCTGCTCCCGGAGGCGTTCCTCGGTGGCGGGATGTCGCTCGACCGCGAGAAGGCCCGGACGGCCTTCGCCGACGGCCCCGCCGCGGCGCTCGGGATGAGCGTCGAGGAGGCGTCGATGGGCGCGGTGCAGATCCTCTCCCACTCGATGGTGCAGTCGATCGAGGAGAACTCGGTGCGGAAGGGCTTCGACCCGCGCGACTTCGCGCTCGTCGCCGAGGGCGGCGCCGGGCCGCTCTTCGCGGTGCCGATCGCGGTCGAGGTGGGGACGCCGCACGTCGTCGTCCCGCCCTATCCCGGGATCGCCGCCGCGATGGGGCTCGTCGCGACCGACATGGTCTACGAGTACGCCGCGACGACCTACCAGCGGCTCTCGACGCTCGACGCGACCGGCCTCCAGGCCCGGTTCGAGGAGCTCGAGGCGCAGGCCGCCGACCAGCTCGCGGCCGACGGGATCGAGGCGGACCGGGTCGTCGTGCAGCGGATCGTCGAGGCGCGCTACCTCGGCCAGGGGTACGAGCTCCGCGTGGACGTCGCCTCGGGGGCGATCGACGACGCCTGGGTCGAGCGGCTGCGCGCGGACTTCCACGACATCCACGAGCGCGAGTACTCGCGGCGGTTCGAGGACTCGGACATCGAGGTGCCGAACATCCGCGTCCGCGGGATCGGGCTCATGCCGGAGCTCGTGACGCCCGAGGTCGAGGCCGGGGACGAGTCGCCCGACGCCGCGTTGCGATACGAGGGCGAGGCGTGGTTCCTCGTGGAGGGCGAGCTGACGGAGGCCTCCACGCGCTACTACGACCGCGAGGCGCTGAGGGCGGGGAACCGGCTCTCCGGCCCAGCGATCGTCAACCAGTACGACTCGACCACCGTGATCCCGCCGGGGATCGACGCCCACGTCGATCGGTTCGGGAACATCGTGATCGAGGTCGGTGCGTCCGCCGAGGCGCGGGCGATCGCCGCATCCGCAACCGCGACGGGACAGGGGGTCTGACGGTGTCGAGCCTCGAGTACGAGCTGGGGAAGCACCCGGGTCCGCCGGAGCTCGAGCGGGTCGACGTCGACCCGATCACCATGCGGGTCCTCGGCGGCGCCTTCCACGCGATCGCGAAGGAGATGTCCGGCGTCCTCTTCCGGATGTCCTACTCGTCGATCATCCGCGAGTCCGAGGACCTCGGCGCGGGGATCTTCGACGCGCAGGGCCGCGAGCTCTGCGAGTCGGACTCCACGCCGATGCACATCGGCTCGCTCCCCTGGTACATCCGCGGGTTCATGCGCCACCTCGAGGGGAGGCTCGTCGAGGGGGACGTGATCATCCACAACCACCCCTACTACGGCGCCTCGCACAGCCCCGACATCGCCGTCGCGGTGCCGATCTTCTGGGAGGACGAGCTGATGGGCTTCGCGGCCGTCACCGCCCACGTGCTCGACGTGGGCGGCTCGTTCCCCGGGATCAACGCGGACGCGTTCGACGTCTACGCCGAGGCGAAGATCTACGACGGGCTGCGCTGGTACCAGGCGGGCGAGCTGAACGAGGACCTCGACAAGATGATCTTCGACAACGTCCGCACCGAGACGATGAACCGCGGCGACATGAACGCGATGCTCGCCGCGTGCCAGCTCGGGCGCGACCGGATGCTGCGCCTCTACGGGCGCTACGGCGCCGACACGGTGATGAGCGCCGCCTACAACTGGATGGACTACAGCGAGGCGATGCTGCGCGAGCAGATCCGCGCCCTCCCGGACGGGGAGTACAAGGCGCCGACCGGCTGGCTCGACGACGACGCGCGGAACCGCGACGTCCGGCTCCGCGTCGAGACGAAGGTGATCGTCGAGGGCGACGAGATCACGATCGACCTGACGGGCTCGAACGCCGAGGTGCCGACCGGCTACAACGTCCCGTTCGAGGGCTCGCTCCTCGTCGGCGCGTACTACGCCGTCCGCACGATCCTGCTCGACGAGGTCACGTTCCCGGAGCACGTGCCGCAGAACGACGGCGTGTTCCGCCCCGTGAAGGTGATCGCGCCGAAGGGGACGATCTACAACCCGACCTTCCCGCGCGCGTGCTTCTCGCGCTTCTGCCAGGTGCAGCGCGTGGTCGACAACACGATCCTCGCGCTCGCGGACGCGCTGCCCGAGGGCGTCACCGCCGGCAACTCCGCCGGGATCCACTTCTGCGCCTACTCGGGCTTCTCCGAGGAGATGGGCGAGTACTGGCTCTACCTCGAGGTGAACGAGGGCTCGTACGGCGGGCGGCACGGCAAGGACGCGATGGACTCCGTCGACAACCTGATGGCGAACACGCGGAACAACCCGATCGAGGAGCTCGACCTGCGCTTCCCGATCCGCTGCGACCAGTACGAGCTCCGGCCCGAGCCGGCGGCGCCCGGCCGCTGGCGCGGCGGGATCGGGATCATCCGCCGCAACCGGTTCCTCGTCGACGGCGTGTACTCGTGCGAGGGCGACCGGCAGACCGACCCGCCGCGCGGGATCTTCGGCGGCTGGGACGGGCTCGTCGCGTCGTGCCGGAAGAACCCCGACACGAGCCGGGAGGAGGTGTTGCCCGCGAAGGTGACCGGCATCCCCTTCGCGGCGGGCGAGTACATCGAGTTCCGGGAGCCGAACGCGGCCGGCTACGGCGACCCGCTCGACCGTCCCGCGGAGGCGGTGCGCGAGGACGTGCTCGACGACTTCACGACGCTCGAGCTGGCACGCGATGCATACGGCGTCGTCTTCGCCGACGAGCGGACGCTCGAGCTCGACCGGGAGGCGACGGAGGAGCTGCGGCGCGAGCTCCGCGAGAGCCGACGCGGGACGTCGTTGACGGAGTACTTCTCCGGTCCGCTCGTCCCCTCGGCGAAGCCCGTCTCGGTCGCGGGGAACGCCGAGTTCGGGATGACGTGAGCGACGGCCCGCCGCGCGACCTCGTCGGCTACGGCGCCGACCCGCCCGACCCGCGCTGGCCGGGCGGGAAGCGCGTCGCCCTCAGCCTCGTCCTCAACTACGAGGAGGGGGGCGAGAACACCCCGCTCGACGGCGATCCCGCCTCCGAGGCGTTCCTGCACGAGGTCGTCGGCGCGCCGCCGACGATCGGCAGGCGCAACCTCAACACGGAGTCGATGTTCGAGTTCGGGAGTCGGGTCGGCTTCTGGCGCGTCCACCGCCTCGTCACCTCGTTCGAGATGCCGATCACGGTCTTCGCGGTCGGCCAGGCGCTCGAGCGCAACCCCGCCGCGGCGCGGGCGATGGTCGACGCCGGGTGGGAGGTCGCGAGCCACGGCTGGCGCTGGATCGACTACGGCGAGGTCTCGGAGGACGAGGAGCGCGCGCACCTCCAGCGCTCGGTCGAGGCGATCGAGCGGGTCTGCGGCGTCCGCCCGGTCGGCTGGTACACGGGCCGCGGCACCGAGGCGACGCGGCGGCTCGTGGTCGAGACGGGCGGCTTCCTCTACGACTCGGACGCGTACTCCGACGAGCTCCCCTACTGGGTGGAGGTCGCCGGCTCGCCGCACCTCGTCGTCCCGTACACGCTCGACGCGAACGACTTCAAGTTCCTGCTCCCGAACGGGTTCGTCACCTCCCACGACTTCGCGCGGTACCTGATCGACGCGCTCGACGAGCTCCGAGCCGAGGGCGGCCGGATGCTGTCCGTCGGGCTCCACTGCCGGATCGTCGGCCGTCCGGGCCGCGCGCCCGGGCTGCGCCGGTTCCTCGAGCACGTCGCGTCGCTCGACGACGTGTGGGTGGCGACGCGCGCCGACATCGCGCGCCACTGGCACGCCGAGCACCCGCCGGGAGCGGGCTAGACGTGCTGGTGGAAGAACGCGCTCACGATCCGCACCGCGTCGGCCGGGCACTCGAGCAGGTCGGCGTGGCCGATGTCGGGGAACTCGTGCGTCGTGATCAGCGGGTTGAGCTCCGCCATCCGCCGCGCGCCGAGCCCCGACGGGGCGAGCACGGGCGGGCAGAGGATGTCGTGCGTCCCGTTCGTCATCAGGAGCGGGCGCTCGATCCGCGGGACGAGCGGCGAGAGGTCCATCTGCTCCATCGCGAGGCAGGCCTGCCGGACGGTGTACGGGTCGTTGACCCCGATCACGGAGCGGACGGTGGCGAACGTGTCCTTGCCCTCCTCGCTCTCGAGGAACGCCGCCCCCACCGCCTGCGTCGTGACGTGGTCGGAGAAGTCGTCCCAGGGCATCGCCTCGGCCATCCGGCGCCAGACGCGGAAGAGGGTCACGCGGTAGACGTCCGGCTTCGCGAAGGCGACGTCGGCGCATGTCGCGTGGACGCGGCCGCCGTGGAGCGCGGTGAACGCGATCGCGATCATCCCGCCCATCGACGTGCCGTGGACGAGCACGCGCTCGAGCGAGAGCGCGTCGAGCAGCTTCGCGCCGTCGTCGGCCCAGCCCTCGATCGTGTACCACTCGCGCGGGCTCGTGGACGCGCCGTAGCCGCGGGCGTCGAACGAGAGGAGGCGGAAGCCCTGCTCGCGGAACCCGTCGTTGACGAAGCCGAAGTTGTGGCGGCCGAAGAGCCCGCCGCCGAACTGGACGATCACCGGCCCGTCCTCCGGCCCCGTCAGCTCGTAGTAGAGCTCGACCCCGTCGTCGATCTGCGCGTACGGCACCGGATCCTCCTCGGCTCGACAGCGCGTCCGAGTCTGACCGAACGCGGCGGCGTGCGGCTCAGTCCCAGCTGCGGCCGACGCGGTCCCACGCGACGTCGCTGGGGAGCCACTCGGTGTTGATCCGCGAGAGCAGCCGCTCGACCTTCGCGCCGCCGCACTTCGGGCAGGGCGGCGCCGGCTTGGTCGAGACGGTGAGGAACTCCTCGAACCGCTCCCCGCAGGCCTCGCACCGGTACTCGTAGATCGGCATGACCGGCGATTCTACCCCCCTTCCGACGCTCGACGAGCTCCGCGCCCTGGCGCGGGTGCAGGGCGTCGAGCCGACCGACGCCGACCTCGAGGGCGTCCTCGGCTTCCTCGCCACCGTGCTGCCCGCGCTGCGCGAGCTGGAGGAGCGCACCGGCCGCGACGTCCCGCCTGCCGGCCTCTACCTCCCGCCGGAGGCGACGTGACCGTCGCCGCCCTGGCAGCCGCGATCCGCCGCGGCGAGCTCTCGCCGCGCGAGGCGGTGCAGGAAGCGCTCGAGCGGATCGAGCGGGACGACCCGGCGTACAACGCCTTCATCACCGTGCGCGGCGACGAGGCCCTGGCCGAGGCCGACGCGCTCGGCCCGCCCGGCGGGCCGCTCCACGGGGTGCCGGTCGGCGTCAAGGACGTGATCGACGTCGCGGGCACCCGCACGACGGCTGCCTCGAAGGTGCTCGCCGACAACGTGGCCACCGCCGACGCGACGGTCGTCGCGCGGCTGCGGGCGGCCGGCGCGGTCGTCGTCGGGAAGCTCAACACGCACGAGTTCGCCTGGGGCGCCTCGACGACGAGCGAGGCGTTCGGCCCCGCGCGGAACCCGTGGGACACGGAGCGGATCTGCGGCGGCTCGAGCGGCGGCAGCGGCGCGGCCGTCGCCGGCGGGCTCGTGCCCGGCGCGCTCGGGACCGACACGGCCGGGTCCGTGCGGATCCCCGCCGCGCTCTGCGGCGTCACCGGGATCCGGCCGAGCACGGGCCGCGTCCCCAACCGCGGCGTGATCCCCGTCTCGTGGACGTACGACACCGTCGGGCCGCTCGCGCACACGGCCGAGGACTGCGCGCTGCTCCTCGACGCGATCGGCGGGCCCGAGCCCGGGGACGCCTCGACGACGAGCATCGCGGCGGAGCCGTGCGTGCCCGGTCTGGAGCACGGCGTCGAGGGGCTGCGGATCGGCGTCGTGGCTCACCTCGTCGAGGACGTGCCGCTCGACCCACGCGTCGGGGCCGCGGTCGAGGACGCGCTGGCCGAGCTCGGGCGGCTCGGCGCCCGCGTGGAGCGGGTCGAGGCGCCGTTCCTGCGCCGCGCCGAGGCCGCGCAGCAGCTCGTCATGCTCCCCGAGGCGGCCGAGGCGCACCTCCCGTGGCTGCGGACGCGGCTCGCGGACTACGGCCCGGACGTGCGGGCGCGCCTGCTCGCCGGGCTCCTGCTCCCCGCGTCCGCCCCGATCACCGGCCAGCGCGCCAGGCGCGCGCTCGCGGAGGAGGCGCGCCCGCTCTTCGACCGCTTCGACCTGCTCGCTGCGCCCGAGATGCCGATCGTCGCGCCGCGGATCGGGGAGGATCCGGTCGACGTCGGCGGACAAGAGCTCCCGTACCGCCTCTCGCTGATCCCGTTCAACTCCCCCTGGAGCTGCCTCGGGCTGCCGACGGCGAGCGTCCCCTGCGGGCTCGTCGACGGGCTGCCGGTCGGGCTCGCGCTGACGGGCAGGCGCCTCGCCGAGGCGACGGTGCTCCGCGCGGCGCACGCCTTCCAGCGGGCAACCGACTGGCACGAGCGCCGGCCGCCGCCTCCCGCTTGACGATGCGGCGCGGCCCGTCGTATACACCACGCAGCCCCCGTCGAAAGGAAGGACCCGGATGTCCGTGCTGATCAAGGGCGGCCGCATCGTCACCGCGGCCGACGACTACGTCGGCGACGTCTTCGTCGAGGACGGCAGGGTGAGCCTGCTCGGCGCGTCGCTCGACGTCACCGCCGACAAGGTGATCGACGCCGCCGGGAAGATCGTGATGCCCGGCGCGATCGACCCCCACACGCACATCGAGATGTTCTTCGGCGGGACGACGACCTGCGACGACTTCACGTCGGGGACGACGGCGGCGGCGTTCGGCGGGACGACGACGCTGATCGACTTCTGCATGCAGACGCCGGGCGACACGTTCGCCGAGGCGCTCGAGAAGTACCACGAGAAGCTCACGCGCTGCCCGCCGGTGATCGACGTCGGGTTCCACATCGGCGTCACCGACCTCCACACGGGCGGGACGCTCGAGGACCTCGCGAAGCTCCCGGACCAGGGCGTCACCTCGTACAAGGTCTTCCTCGCCTACAAGGGCGCCGTCATGGTCGACGACGAGACGCTCTTCAAGGTGCTCCAGACCGCCCACGAGACCGGCGGGCTCGTGATGGTGCACGCCGAGAACGGCGACGCGATCGACATCATCGTCAAGGAGGCCGTCGCCGAAGGGAAGACCGACCCGATCTGGCACGCGCGCACCCGGCCGATGGAGACCGAGGCGGAGGCGACGAACCGCGCGATCCAGCTCGCGCACGTCGCCGACGCGCCGCTCTACGTCGTCCACGTCTCGTGCCTGCCCTCGGTCGAGCCGATCGCGCTCGCCCGCGAGAAGGGCTGGAAGGTGTGGGGCGAGACGTGCACCCAGTACCTGTTCGTCGACGAGTCGATGCTCGAGAAGCCGAACTGGGAGGGCGCCAAGTACATCTACACGCCCCCGCCCCGGCCGAAGGAGCACCAGGAGCACCTGTGGAAGGCGCTCGTCTCCGACAGCCTCTCGGCGCTCTCGACCGACCACTGCCCGTTCAACTGGCCGGAGCAGAAGGGGATCAACGGCCGGGAGTTCCAGGTCGTCCCGAACGGCGGGCCCGGGATCGAGAACCGGCTCCACATGCTCTGGACGCACGGCGTGCGCACGGGGCGGATCACGCCGAACCGGTTCGTCGAGCTCGTCTCGACGAACATCGCGAAGCTCTTCGGCCTCTATCCGCGCAAGGGGACGATCGCGCCGGGCTCCGACGCGGACCTCGTCGTCTGGGACCCCGAGAAGACGCTGACCATCTCGGCCGAGACGCATCACACGAACGTCAACTACAACCTCTTCGAGGGCGAGCAGGTGACCGGCGCGCCCGAGGTCGTGCTCGTCCGCGGCCAGGTGATCGTCGAGGGCGACGAGCTCGTCGCCGAGCCCGGCGCCGGCCGGTTCGTGAAGCGGGCGCGCTTCGGCGAGGAGCTCGTGTGAGCGACGAGGCGGCGAAGGAGGTCTACGCGCGCGCGGGGCTCGGGGCGAGCGTCACGCTCGGCTCGCGCCCCTGCGTGCTCGTGATCGACTTCTCCTGCGGCTTCACCGACCCGGACTGCGCGCTCGGGTCGGACCTGACACCGCAGGTCGAGGCGACCCGGCGGCTGCTCGACGCCGCCCGGGCCCGCGGCCTGCCGGCCGTCTTCACCACGATCGGCTTCGACGCGAGCCTCAAGGACGGCGGCCTCTGGCTCCAGAAGGTGCCGACCCTCGGCGACCTGCAGATGGGCGGCCGCTGGGTGGAGATCGACGAGCGGCTCGGGCGGCGGGAGGACGAGACGGTGATCGTGAAGAAGGGCGCCTCGGGCTTCTTCGGGACGAACCTCGCCTCGGTGCTCGTCACGCAGGGCGTCGACACGGTGATCCTCTGCGGGGCGACGACGAGCGGCTGCGTCCGCGCGACCGCGATCGACCTGCTGCAGTGGGGCTGGCCGACGCTCGTGCCGCGCGAGTGCGTCGGCGACCGCGCGCAGGCGCCGCACGACGCGAACCTCTTCGACATCCAGGCGAAGTACGCGGACGTCGTCTCGGTCGACGACGCGATCGCCTACGTCGCGGGCGTCCCGCCGGGCTAGCGCCGGTCGCGGGCATGCCTCTGCTCGTGATCGGCCTCGTGGCACTCCTCGTCGTCGGGTATCGGGCGGCCGAGGACGAGGCGGAGGCATGCCGCGACGCGAAGATCTTCGCCTGGTTCCAGAGCGAGATGGCGGCGGAGGATGCCGTGATCCGCGATCTCCGTCCCTCGATCCCGGATGCGGACCGCGCGACGCAGCTTCTGAGCCTGAGTCTCGAGTACGAGTCGGCGAGCCGGTCGTACCGTGTTCTCTCCGAGATCGTCGCCGAGGAGGCGAGCGCCTGGTTGCCGTGGCCCGAGCTCGGACGCGCGCTCGACCGGCGCGCGAAGAGCGCGGAGTTCATCGCGACGGTCTACGAGGAACCGCCCGACGCCCTCGCCGCGTCGGAGCGCAGGCGGATCGCCGAGCACGCGGGGCGGATTGGCCTGGCGGACACGGTGCTGCAGCTCGAGGCCGCACAGGCGCTTCGCGATCGAGGCTTCGGCTTCGACGTGCAGTCCGACGGGCGGTTCGTCGTGCGCTGCTGAGCGACGTTCAGCGGAACGCGCCGATGAGCGCGCCGCCGAGGACGACGAGGACGCCGGCGAGGACCGTCTTTCGGCCGATCGCCTCGGTGCGCCGGTAGAGCACGGCCGCGAAGGCGACGGCCCAGAGGGACTGGGTCGCGTTCAGGGCGCGACGATCCCGACGTCGCCGCGGTCGAAGCCCGTCACGAGCGCCCGTAGGCGAACGCGAGCAGCAGCCCCGCCGGAGCGAACGCCCGCAGCGTGCGGCCCCAGCCGGGCGCCCCTGCCGCCGGCGAGCGTCACGTAGAGCGTCGTCGCGACCGCCGCGCAGCAGCGTCACCGCCGTCGCCTGGAGCGGCGGCGCCGTGTCGTCCCGGGCGATCCAGCGCACCGCGTTGTCGCGTCCCGCGAAGAGCGCGGCGCACGTGAGCGCGAGCACGACCCCGAGCATCCGGAACCCCGCCGGTCGGCCGGGATCGAGCGCGAGCACGGCGCCGCCCGCGACCACGAGCGCCGTCCCGGCGAGCAGGACCGGGCGCAGCGGCTCGTCGAGGAGCGCCATCGCGAGCAGCACCGAGCCGAGCGGCGCCGTGCCGATGAGGATCGCCGCGCGGGACGGCCCCGCCCAGCGCACCGCGAAGATGAACGCGATCTGCGAGAGGCCGGGGACGACGAAGCCGACGACCGCGAACGGCCACAGCTCGCCGGCGTCGACGCCGTCGGACGCGATCGACGGCACCGCCAGGAGGGTCGCGACCAGGAAGGCGAGCGACGTGATGACGACGCCGCCGCGCGCCGGGTCGCCGCCGCGCAGCAGCCCCGCCCGCACGGCGACGGTCATCGCGCCGAAGAGCGCGCCGGCCAGCAGGCCGAGCAGGACGGCGTCCATGCGGCGTCGCTACCGCAAGGCGGCGATCGCGTTCAGGATGATCTCGGCCGCGAGCGCGGCATCGGCCGGGTCGGCCTCCTCGGCCGGGTGATGGCTGATCCCGTCGGTGCACGGGACGAAGACCATGGCGCTCGGCACGCGCTCGGCGACGCACATCGTGTCGTGCGCGGCGCCCGAGTGCATCGTCGTCCACGGCTCGCCCGTCCCGGCGGCGGCCGCCTGCAGCGCGCCGACGACCCCTGCGTCGAGCGGGGTCGCGGGAAGCGACTGGCGCTGCACGGTGCGGGCGGTCATCCCCCGCCGCTCCGCTGCCCGCCCGGCGAAGGCCGCCGTGTCCTGCGCGACGCCCTGGAAGAGCGCGTCCTGCGGGCCGCGCACGTCGAGCGAGAAGCGCGCCTCCGCGGCGACGGCATTGATCAGGCTCGGGTCGAGCTCGATCTCGCCGACGGTGCCGACCGTGCCGCCGCCCGCCTCGGTCGCGAGGCGCTCGAGCTCCAGCACCGTCTCCGCGAGGACGGTCGTCGGGTCGAGCCGAAGGCCCATCGGCGTCGCGCCGGCGTGGTCGCCGCGGCCGGTGACGAAGACGTCGGCGTGGACGTAGCCCGCGATCGCGTCGACGATCCCGATCCGCTTCCCGGTGTCCTGCAGGACGCGCGCCTGCTCGATGTGCATCTCGATCCAGCCGGTCAGCCCGTCGAGGACGTGGATCGACTCGCGCCAGCGCGCGGGCTCGTAGCCGGCCGCCTCGGCGTGCTCCCAGAAGCTCCGCCCGTCGTCGATCGCGAGGAAGCGCTCGCGGAGGTCGTCCTCGGTGACGCGCTGCAGCATGATCCGGCTGCCGAGCAGCATCTGGCCGAAGCCCGAGCCCTCCTCCTCGAGGAAGGAGACGAGCTGCAACGGGAGGTCGAGGCCGTGCTCGGCGCTGAGCCGGCACACCTCGAGCGCGGTGACGACGCCCATCGTCCCGTCGTAGCGCCCGCCGTTCCGGTTCGAGTCGCAGTGCGAGCCGATGCCGAACGCGGGCTCGCCCGGCGGCCGGTTGCGCGCGACGAGGGTGCCGACGGGGTCCTCGTCGACGGTGAAGCCGAGCTCGCGGAGCGCGGCGCCGAAGTGGTCGAGCGTCCGCCGGTACTCGGGCGTGTAGGCGTACCGCCGGATCGCCTCGCTCGATGTCGTGAACTCCGGGCCGGAGAGCGTCTCGATCTCGCGCTCGATCCGCGCGGCGCTCCGCTCGCGGTCGACGCCGATGCCCATGCCGCGACCCTACATCGGCTGTGATCGCAGTCGTTCGCTAGGCGGCGAGGCACGAGCGGCTCGTCCGCGAGCAGCCGCTCGACGCCGCCCATGCCCCAGTGGGTGCGTCCGTCCGCGGTGAGGAGCGTCGGCACGCCTGCGACGCCGCCGCCTCGGCCTCGGCGCGGATCTCGCGGAGACGCGCTCCGCGGGCGTGGTCGTAGGCCGCCGCCACGGCGCCGACCGGGTCGAGCCCCGCGCGCTCCGCCGCGCGGCCGATCTCCGCGTCGGTCGCGATGTCGAGCCCCTCGCAGAAGAACGCCTCGTAGAGCGCGTGCTTGAAGTCGCGGAGCCGTCCCTCGTCACCGGCCCAGAGGCACGCGCCGAGGGTGAGCGTCGAGCGGGGCTGGTAGCGAGGCAGGTGGATCTCGATCCCCGCCGCGAGCGCGCGGCGATAGACGTTGCTCGTCCAGTCGGTGCGGAGGTGGTCGCCTCGGACCTCGAGAAGCGGCTTCGGCGCCGGGCGCAGCTCGAAGGGAAGCCACTCGACCTCGAGCCGGCCCTCGTCCTCCGCCGCCTCGACGACATGGGACTCCATGTACGAGTACGGGCAGACCACGTCGTAGTAGAAGCGGATCCGGTTCACGGGCCGAAGTATGCGGTCGCGGTGAGCGGACGCGCCGCGCCAGGTCCTCGTGCGCCGCGACGATCGGGGCGGCAGCTCTAGGATCTCCGGCCGTGGACGAGGAGTGGCCGCCGCGCGAGGCCCGGGTGCAGTCCGCCCTCTGGGACGCCGAGCGCTCGCTGGAACGCGGCGAGTACGTCGCCGCGACGAGCCGCCTCGCCGACGTCTTCGGCCACGCCGGCGACCGGGAAGAGCTTGTCCGAGGGCTCCACCACCTCGGAGCGGCGGGGTACCGGGCGCAGACCGGGGACCCGTCTCGGGCACGCCGTCAGCTGGAGCGCGCGCGCCGTCGGCTGGCGCCGTTCCCGGACGTGGCGCCGCTCGTCGACCTCGTCGCGCGGGACATAGAATCGGCCGGTGGAGAGCTGGCGGAACCGTAAGACGCTCATCCTCGGCCGCTCGGACATGATCGGCCTGCTCACCCCCGCCGAGTACGTCGACTGCGTCGAGCATGCCTTTCGCATGCACGGCCTCGGGCGCGTCTACATGGAGCCCAAGGGCCACATCGTGCTCGACCGCTACCGCGGCGAGTGGGAGGTCATGCCCTCCTGGATCGAGGAGCCGGAGGCAGCGGCCTGCAAATGGGTCTCGATCCGTGAGGACAACGCCCGCTTCGACCTGCCGGCCGTCTTCTCGATCCTCGTCTACACCCACCCCGAGACGGGGTTCCCGCTCGCGATCTGCGACGGGTCGTACCACACGCTCATGCGGACGGGAGCGTCCGCCGCGGTCTCGGCGAAGTGGCTCGCACGACCCGACTCGAGCGTCCTCGCGATCCTCGGGACGGGCAGCGTGGGCGAGGGCACCCTCGCCACCTGCGACACCGTCTTCGCGTGGGGCGAGGTGCGGATCTGGAGCCGCTCGCAGGAGTCCGTCGACCGGTTCCTCGCTGAACTGGGGCCTCGCCACCCGCACCTCCGGCTCGTCGGGACGACCGACGTTCGCACGGCGGTCGAGGGCGCCGACGTGATCGTCACGGGCACGCATGCCCGCGGCTGGATCGTCGACGACGCGTGGGTGAAGGACGGTGCGCACCTCGCTGCGCTCGGCGCCGATCTCGAAGGCGAGCAGGAGCTCCATCCGGGCCTCCTCCAGCGTGGGAGGGTCTTCGTGGACGACATGCGCCAATGCGTCCCCGACGGCGAGATCAACGTCCCGCTGCGCGAGGGCCTCATCACGGAGGACGACGTGGCCGGCGAGATCGGCAAGGTGATCTGCGGGGAGCTCGAGGGACGCCAGACCGCGGAGCAGATCACGGTCTTCGACTCGACGGGGATCGCGCTCCAGGACTCGGCCACCGTGCCACTCGAGGTCGAGCGGGCGATCGCGGCCGGTGTCGGGATCGAGAAGAAGATGATCTCGACATGACGGACGTCGCCCCGATCCGCGTCGATCCCGATCCCTACGAGCCCTTCCGGCTGTCGCAGGGCTTTCGCGTCGGCGATCTGCTGCTCGTCTCCGGACAGGCGGCGATCGACGACAACGGCGGGCTCGTCGGGGTCGGCGACTTCGACGCCCAGGCCGAGCAGGTGTTCCGCAACCTGCAGCGCGTGCTCGCGGCCGGCGGCTCCGGCCTCGACCGGGTGGTCAAGGTGACGATCTTCCTCACCGACATGGGCAACTTCCCGAAGATCGTCGAGCTGCGCGGGAAGTGGTTCACGCCGCCGTATCCGGCCGACACGATCGTCGAGGTCACCTCGCTCGCGCTGCCTGAGCTCGAGATCGAGATCGAGGCGATCGCCGTCGCGGGCTGATTCAGCCCGGCCGGCGCTGCTCGAAGACGTCGAGCGGGATCAGCGCGGAGACGAGCGGATAGGGGACGTCGACGACCTCGGAGAGGTGGAGGTCGACGCAGGCCGAGCAGAGGCAGTAGGCGGCAGGGCGGGAGAGGCCGTGCTCCGCCTCGAGCCAGTCGATCATCGCGAGCAGGGCGGCGCGCGCCGCCTGCGTCAGGTCCATCGCGTCGTCCTCGGGGATCCCCGTCGTCGCGAAGCGGGCGCGCGCGGGCTGCGCGGGCGTCAGGTAGGCCGGGAAGCGCGGCACCCAGCGCGGCGCCTTGCGCAGCCCGAGCCGGACGGTCACGGCGGCGGCGATCTCGATCCCCGTCCCGCAGACCTCGCCGTCGCCCTGCGCGAAGTGGACGTCGCCGAGCGAGAGGAGCGCGCCGGGGACCTGCACGGGCAGGAGCAGCGTCGAGCCCGCGACGAGCCGACGGATGTCGAGGTTGCCGCCGTTCTCGCGCGGCGGCACCGTCCGCAGCCCCGCGGCCGCCACGGGCGGGAAGGCGGTCTCCGGAAAGTCGCCGGCGACGGGGCCGCCGGCGGCGCGGATGCGCTCCTCGCGGGCGCGCTGCCGCTCCATCAGCTCGTGGGACGGCGCGACGCCGATCACGCCGGCGTGGATGCAGGCGGGCACCGCGATCCCCGGCAGCTCAGCGGAGCGCGCGTGCGTCCCGTCGAGCTCCCAGCCGACGAGGAACGGCTCGGTGAAGAGGTCGGCGAGGAACCCGAAGCCGGGGATGACCCCGTTCACGCCGAAGTCCGGGGTCTCGTACCCGACGAGCGCGACCTCGAGCACATCGCCCGGCTCTGCCCCCTCGACGTGGACCGGCCCGGTCAGCGGGTGAGCGAGCCCGAGGTCGAGCCGCCCGCAGTCGGCGTGCGTGCTCGCGCGCGTCAGCGCCCCGTCGAGCCCGTCGCGCGTCTCGAGCGTGAGCTCGTCGCCGGGGGCGACGCGCGCCACCGGCTCGAGGTCGGGGTGCCAGCGGTTGTGCGCGGCGGTCGCGGGGATCCTCACAGGAGGTCCTCGATGCGCGCCGCGGCGCGTGAGGCCGCGGCGACCTCGTCCGCCGTCCACCGTCGGGGCGCCCCGAGCTGGTGGAGCGAGAGGATCGCCTCCAGCCGGCCCTCGCGGAGGACCGGCGTCACGATCTGCGCCGCGAGGCCGCCGTATGCCACGAGCATCGCCTGGAACGCCGGGTCGTCGTAGGCGACGGCGCAGTCGTCCTGGACGACCTGCCGGCCGCGTTGCACCTCGAGCACGACCGGCTGGGTCGGGAGGTGCACCGAGCGCTCGCCGCGGAGGGACCCGACGCCGGGCGCGAGCGCCTCCGCGACGACCGGGAACGCCTCCTCACCGGGAATGTCGCGTCGAAGCGTGGCCCGGCTCGCGCCGGTGGCCTCCAGCAGCCCGCCGAGCACGTCGTCCAGCTCCGCCACCGGCCGATTATCCGCGCGCGGGCGAGGTTATGCTCGCCGGGTGGCGCTCGACGGTCTCCGCAAGGTCGTGACGGTCGTCGAGGACGTCGTCCGCGAGGGCGGCGAGCCGGTCGAGCCGCCGACACGTCTCGTGGCCGCGGGCGCCGTCGTGGCGAACCCGTTCGCCGGCCGCTACGTCGCCGACCTCGAGCCGCTCATCGAGCGCTACTGCGAGCCGCTCGGGGCGCTCCTGACGGAGCGCGCGCTGGCGCTCCTCGACGGTCCGGCCGAGGGGGTCGGCAAGGGCGCGCTCGTCGGGCTCGACGGCGACGTCGAGCACGGGTCGGCCGTCATCCACAACCTCCGCTTCGGCAACAAGGTGCGGGACGCGATCGAAGGGACGGCGCTGCTCCCGGCGGCCGAGAAGCGCGGCGCGGCCGGCGCGCCGCTCGACATCGCGATCAAGCACAAGGACGACCACACCGTCCGCTCGCACCACCAGACCTTCGAGGTCCGCGTGCCGGACGCACCGCGCGCCGACGAGCTCGTGATCTGGATCGCGGTCGCCTCGGGCGGGCGCCCGCACGCGCGGCTCGGCGCGTTCGGCAGCGAGCTGGGGTAGCGCATGCGGGTCGCGATGGTGGGCCTCGGGACGATGGGCCTGCCGATGGCACGCCAGCTCGTCGCGGCCGGCCACGACGTCGTCGGCTGCGACCTCGACCCCTCGCGCGTCGAGGCGCTCGGCGCAGGCGCCGCGTCGACGGCCGCCGAGGCGGCCGCCGGAGCCGACGCGGTCCTGCTCTCGCTGCCCTCGCCTGCCGCCGTGGAGGACGCGGTGCTCGGGGCGGACGGCGTCCGTGCGGGCGCGACGAGCGGCGCCCTCCTCGCCGACCTGTCGACGGGTCCGCCCGCACTCGCGCGCCGCCTCGCGGCCGAGTGCCCGGCGCTCGACGTGCTCGACGCGCCCGTCAGCGGCGGACCGCGTGGCGCGGAGGAGGCGTCCTTGACGGTCATGGTCGGCGGGTCCGAGGACGCATTCGCGCGGGCGGAGCCGCTCCTCGACGTGGTCGGCGCCCTCGTCGTCCGCGTCGGCGGCCACGGCGCCGGGCAGGCCGCGAAGCTCTGCAACAACCTCGTCGCCGGCGCCACGATGGCGGCCGTCGCGGAGGCCTGCGCGCTCGCCGTCGCGGAAGGGATCGACCCCGGGACGCTGTACCGGCTGCTCACCGCGTCGACGGGCGACTCCCGCGTGCTCCGCACGCGCTTCCCGCTGCCCGGCGTCGACGCGGCGCACCCCTCCTCGAACGGGTTCGCGCCGCTCTTCGCGCTGGAGCTGATGGCGAAGGACGTCAGGCTCGCGCTCGAGCTGGCCGAGCGCCACGCGCTCGACGCGCCTGTCGCCTCCGCCGCGCTCGAGCGCTACCGGGCCGCGGAGCACGACGGACGCGGCGGGCTCGACTACTCGGCCGTCTACCGGCGCGGCGACGGCGGCGAAGCCTCAGACTGACGCTCGATTCCCCACACGAGAAGGAGGCGTGGCGATGGCAGACCCAGAGCTCGTTCCCGAGGCGATCCACGAGCAGGACGGCCTCAAGGTCTCGAAGAGCCCGTGGGGCGAGGACGACGAGATCGGGCGCCTCAACTGGATCACGCCGGAGACGAACGCGGCGATCCTCGGCCACCTCGACGGGCGCCACGTCTTCGACCTGAACGTCGAGTACTTCATCGGGATGCCGTCCTGGGTGGCCGCCGGCGACCCCGGCTACGGCATCTGGATGACCCACACGCCGCAGGGGTCGGTCAACGACAACCTCTCCGGCGTCGGCTCGCACGTGCACGAGGCGTACTCGTACTGCGGCGACTCGATCCACATGTACACCCACTGCGGGACGCACATCGACACGCTCAACCACCTCGGCTTCCATGGGCGCTTCTGGAACGGCTGGGAGGCCGACCGCGACCTCGGCAGCCGGATCTGGAACAAGGGCGGCCTCGAGAAGTACCCGCCCGTGATCGCGCGCGGCGTCCTCCTCGACGTCGCCGGGACGCACGGCGTCGACGTGCTCCCGGACAGCTACGCGATCACGCCGCAGGACCTCCAGGACACCGTCAAGAAACAGGGCGTCGAGCTGAAGAAGGGCGACGTCGTGCTCGTGCGGACCGGGCGGATGAACGTCTGGCCGGACTTCGACGGCTACCTCGTGAACACGCCCGGGATCGGCCTCCCCGCCGCCAAGTGGCTCTGCGAGGAGACCGGCGCGATGTGCATCGCCGGCGACACGATCGGCCTCGAGGTGCTCCCGTCCGAGGAGAAGGACGTCTTCCTGCCCGTCCACGCGTACATGTTCGCCACCGCCGGCGCGCAGATCATCGAGGTGGTCGACATGAACGAGATCGCGGCCGAGAAGCAGTACGAGTTCGCGTTCCTCGGGCTGCCGCTCAAGCTGCGCGGCGCGACCGGGGCCCCGATGCCGTCCTACGCCGTGCCGCTGCGGAGCTGAGCCCGGCCGGCAGGTGCCCGAGCGTGCGCGCGACCGCCTTCGCCTCGTTGCGTCCCTCGCCGAACGGGTGAGGGCGGTCGCCGCCGCGTAGCGCGCTCGAGGCCCTCTCAGCGGGCCTCGGGAACGGCGGGCCGGTCGAGGGCGGCGATGTACCGCTCGAGCGCCGCCTGGATGCGCTGCGATCCCTCGATCTCGGCACCCAGCCGCGCGACCTCGTCCACCGGCGGCTCGTCGTCCGTCGTCGTCGAAGGTGACGTACGGCTCGTCCCCGAACAGGTCGTCCTCGTCCTCCTCGCCGTCATCGGCGAGCTCGCCGAGGGCCGAGCGGACGAGCTCGACGTCGTCGGGTGGGAGCTCGGCGAAGGCGGCGGCGTCCACGCGCGCGCCCTCCTCCTCGAGGACCAGGGCGGCGATCTGGTCGCGGAGCGCCGCCTCGCGCTCGCGCTCGAAGGCCAGCGCCTCCTCGGCCTGGGCGCGCCGCCCGGCGCGTGCGACCGCCTCCCGATCCACGCGCCAAGGATAATCGGGCGGGTGACGGGTCGACGCGCGCGGAGACCCGGCACCGTCCTCGCCGGGGCGTCCGCCGCGCAGGCCGCCGTCTCGCTCGTCAACTTCGGGCTGCCCGCGATCGGGCCGGAGCTCCAGGACGAGTTCGGCCTGAGCCTGTTCGAGCTCGGCGCGGTGCTCAGCGCCGGCATCCTCGGCTCGGGTGTCGTGCTGGTCGGTGTCGGCTCGCTCGTCGACCGGTTCGGCGCGCGGCTCACGATGGTCCTCGGCACGGCGATCGGCTCGCTCGGCCTCGCGGCGGCGGCGCTCGCGGGATCGAAGACCGCGTTCTTCCTGGCCGTGCTCGCGTCGGGGATCGGGTCGGCGGTGGCGCCCATCGCCGGCACCGGGGCCCTCTTCCGCGTCTACCCGCCGGCGACGCGCGGCCGGGCGCTCGGCGTGCGCCAGACGGCCGTCCCGCTCGGCGGGGCGATCGCGGCCGTCGCGTTCCCGGCGCTCTACGCGATCGGCGGCACGGAGCTGACGCTCGGCTTCGCGGCGACGGCGGTCGCGGTCACGGGGCTCTGGTTCGCGCTCGTGATCCCGTCCGAGCGCATCGTGCGCGAGCCTGGAGCGGGCGGCTCCGTGCGGACGATCCTCCGGACGCCGGGCGTGCGCACCTTGCTCGCCGTCGCGGCCTGCTACATCACCGTCCTCTCGGCGCTCGTCGCCTACCTCGTCCCGGCCGTCCGCGAGTCCGGGCACTCCGAGCTGACGGCCTCGATCGCCTTCTTCGCGGTCAACATCGCCGCGATGGCCGCGCGGATCGCATGGGGCTGGGTCGCCGACCGCGGCGGCGGGACGCGGCGCGTCCGGGCGCTCGTCGAGGTCGGGGTCCTCGCGGCCGCGGGCGGCGTCACGTTCGCGCTCGCGCTGCACCTCGGCCCCGTCGCGGTGGTGCTCGCCTCGGTCGTCTTCGGGCTCGGCGCGCTCGGGTGGAACGCGCTCGTCTACGTCAGCGCGGGGGAGCGCGTCGACCCGTCGCTCGCCGGCCGCTCCGTCGCGGTCGCGGCCACCGTCGTCTTCGTGCTGTCCGCCGTCGTGACGCCCGTGCTCGGCGCGCTCGTCGACGCGCTCGGCTGGGATGCGCTCTGGGTCGCGACCGCCGGGATCGCGCTGCTCGGGGCCTTCCTGGCGCGGACGCTGCCCGCGCAGGCCGTCGCGCGGGAGGCCGCCTGAGCCGGGCTGAAACGCCGGTTTGCATACTGTATGGTCGCCGTTTGTGGTCGCGATCTTCGAGGGTCAGGCCTCTCTCGCCCGCACCGCCAGCGCGGCGGCCGCCGACCTGATCCGCGAGGCGATCGTCGACGGGCGCGTGCTCCCGGGCCAGCGGCTCAAGGAGGAGGAGCTCGCCCAGCAGCTCGGGATCAGCCGGACGCCGATCCGCGAGGCGCTGCTCGTCCTCCAGACCGAGGGCCTGCTCGAGGCGACGCCCAACCGCGGCGCGACGGTGCGCTCCTACGACCGCGCCGACCTCGAGGAGATGTACGACCTGCGGGCGCTGCTCGAGAGCCATGCGGCACGGCGCGCCGCCTCGCGCGTCACCGCCGACCAGCTGGAGGCGCTGCGGGCGAGCTGCGACCGGTTCGCGGCGCTCATCGGGGGCGACGACCTGCAGGCGATCGTCGGCGAGAACGGCTTCTTCCACGAGACGATCCTCGCCGCCGCCGAGAGCCCGCGCCTGACGACGATGGTGCGACAGGTGGTCGCGCTGCCGCTCGTCTACAAGTCGTACGTCTGGTACTCGCCCGACCAGCTGACGGCGTCCCAGCGCTACCACCTCCAGCTCGTCGAGGCGCTCGCCCGCGGCGACGGGAAGCGCGCGGAGTCGGTGATGCGCGAGCACGTCTTCGAGGCGCGCGGCGTGCTCGTCCAGCACATCGACGCGGGCGGGCTCGAGGCGTCGCACGCGCAGCCGGAAGGCGCGGCCAAGGCGTGACGGCGATGACCGTGCCCGAGGGCGGCCCGCTGACCGGCCTGCGGGTCCTCGAGCTCGGGACGCTGCTCGCGGGCCCGTTCGCGGGGCGGCTCCTCGGCGACCTCGGCGCCGAGGTGATCAAGGTGGAGGCGCCGGGCAAGCCCGACCCGATCCGGGACTGGGGCAAGGCCCGGTACGAGGGGCGCTCTCTCTGGTGGCCGGTGCAGTCCCGCAACAAGAAGTGCGTCACGCTCGATCTCCGGCAGCCGCGCGGGCAGGAGCTGCTCCTCCGGCTCGTCGAGCATGCGGACGTCGTCACGGAGAACTTCCGCCCGGGCACGCTCGAGCGCTGGGGGGTCGGATACGACCGGATGAGCGACGTCAACCCGCGCGTCATCCTGGCGCGCATCTCGGGCTACGGCCAGACCGGGCCGTACGCGGAGCGCGCCGGGTTCGCGTCGGTCGCGGAGGCGATGGGCGGGCTCCGCCACGTGAACGGCTACCCGGGTGAGGCGCCGCCGCGGATGCACCTCTCGCTCGGCGACTCGCTCGCCGGGATGTTCGCGATGCAGGGGATCCTCGCCGCGATCTACTGGCGCGACGTGAGCGGCAGCGGGGTGGGGCAGGTGGTCGACGTGTCGCTGATGGAGGCGTCGTTCGCGCTGCTCGAGAGCACGGTGCCCGAGTACGACCGCCTCGGGATCGTGCGCGGGCCGTCGGGGACGAACCTCAAGGGGATCGCCCCGAGCAACATCTTCAAGTCGCGCGACGGGACCTGGATGGTGATCGCGGCGAACGCCGACAACGTGTTCCGGCGCCTCTGCCAGGCGATGGGCCGGCCGGAGCTCGCCGACGACGAGCGCTTCTCGACCCACCTCGCCCGGGGCGAGAACCAGGACGAGATCGAGGGCATCGTCGCCGACTGGGCGCTCGAGCGCGACGCGAAGGAGATCGACCGCGTCCTCAACGAGGCGGGCGTGATCTGCGGCCCGATCTACACGATCGCCGACATCTTCGAGGACCCGCAGTTCAAGGAGCGCGAGATGCTCGTCGAGCACGTCGACCCGGAGTTCGGCCCCTACGTCGGCCCCGGGGTCGTCCCGAAGCTGACGCGGACCCCCGGCGCGGTGCGGTGGTCGGCGACCTGGGAGGAGGGGAGCCACAACGCCGAGGTCTACGGCGGGCTCCTCGGGCTCGACGAGGAGGAGCTCGCGTCCCTGCGCGAGGAGGGCGTGATCTGAGCGCCGTGGTGACGATCTGCGACGTCGGCCCGCGGGACGGGCTGCAGAACGACGCGGTCACGCTCGAGCCCGCCGTGCGCGCCGAGCTCGTCGACCGCCTGGCCGCGTGCGGGCTGCCGCGGATCGAGGCGGTCAGCTTCGTCCACCCGGAGCGCGTGCCGCAGATGGCCGGCGCGGAGGAGGTCGTCGCGGCGATCCACCCCGAGCCGGGCGTCACGTACGCGGGACTCGTCCTCAACGAGCGCGGCTACGACCGGTTCGCGACGACGTCGCTGACCGAGGCGCACTACGCCTTCGCCGTCAGCGAGACGTTCAACCAGCGCAACTCCGGCACGTCGACCGAGGACTCGGTCGTCGCCGGCGAGCGCGTCGTGGAGCGCGCGAAGGCCGACGGGATCCGTTCGACGGTGACCCTCGGCACCTCGTTCGGGTGCCCCTTCGAGGGCGCGGTCGACCCGGGGCGCGTGCTCGAGCTCGCCGCGCGGTTCGTCGCCGCGGGCGTGGACGAGGTCGTCTTCGCGGACACCGTCGGCGTGGGCGTCCCGCGCCAGGCGCGCCACCTGGTGGGCGAGGGCCTGCGGCTGGGCGTCCCGATCGGCGTCCACCTGCACAACACGCGGAGCACCGGCTATGCGAACGCGCTCGTCGCCCTCGAGGCGGGTGCGACGGTGCTCGACGCGTCGATCGGCGGCATCGGCGGGTGCCCCTTCGCGCCGCGCGCGACGGGGAACATCGCGACGGAGGATCTCGTCTACCTGCTCCACGGCGAGGGGATCGAGACGGGGATCGACCTCGACCGGCTGGTCGAGGTCGCGGCATGGCTCGAGGGCCGGCTCGGCCGGCCGCTCGAGGGGCAGGTCTACAAGGCCGGCGTGTTCGCGCCGGTCGCGGCTCATTGACGACGGAGGGAACGGATGGCATTCAGGCTGGGGGTCGACGTGGGAGGGACGTTCACCGATCTCTTCCTGGTCGGTGACGACGGGTCCGGCACCCAGTACCGGGTGAAGACGCCGTCGACGCCGGCCGACCCGTCACAGGGCGTGCTGGTCGGCGTCCGCCGGATCTGCGAGGAGTCGGGCGTCGCGGTCGGCGACCTCCAGAACATCCTGCACGGCACGACGGTGGCGACGAACGCGGTGCTCGAGTCGAAGGGCGCGCGCGTCGGGCTGATCACGACCCAGGGCTTCGCGCAGATCCTCCACCTCGCGCGCTCGCAGACGCCGGGGCCGCTGGCCGGGTGGATCATCATGGAGAAGCCCGACCCACCGGCCTCGCTCGCCGACACGCGCGAGGCGATCGAGCGGATGGGGCCGCGCGGCGAGACCGTGGTCGAGGTCGACGAGGCGCAGGTCGAGGGGATCGTCCGCGACCTCGTCGAGTCGGGCGTCGAGTCGCTGACGGTCGGCCTGATCAACTCGTACGTCAACCCGGCGCACGAGGAGCGGATCGGGGCAGATCGTCGAGCGCCTCTATCCGGGCTTCCCCGTGACGCTCTCGGCGCACGTGCTGCCCGAGTTCCGCGAGTACGAGCGCACGCTGACCGCCTGCATGAACTCGTACGTGCGCCCCAAGGTCGCGACGTACATCGACGGCCTCCAGAAGGAGCTGAAGGCCATCGGCGCGACCGGCGACGTGAACATCCTCCGCTCCGACGCCGGGCTGATGACGACGACGGAGGCGGCCCGCAACCCGATCTACGGGATCCTCTCCGGGCCGTCGGGCGGGGTCGCCGGTGCGCTCTACGTCGCCCGGAAGGCGGGCTTCGAGGACATCCTCACCTTCGACATGGGCGGCACGTCGACCGACGTCGCGCTCTGCCAGGACGGCGAGCCGACGATCGGCCGCGAGACCTCGATCAGCCACCACCGGATCAAGGTGCCGTCGGTCAACGTCCACACCGTCGGCGCGGGCGGCGGCTCGATCGCGCACGTGCCGGAGCTCACCAAGGCGCTGCGCGTCGGCCCGCAGTCGGCCGGCGCCGACCCCGGGCCTGCGTCCTACGGCCGCGGCGGCCAGGAGCCGACGGTGACGGACGCGAACGTCGTGCTCGGGCACCTGCCGCCGAGGCTGCTCGGCGGCGAGATGGAGCTCGACGTCGAGGCGGCCCGCGCCTCCGTCCAGACGATCGCCGACGCGATGGGCCTCGGCTCCGTCGAGGAGGCCGCGGAGGGGATCCTCGCGATCGTCAACGAGAACATGGCCGGCGCGCTGCGCCTCGTGTCGGTGCAGCGCGGCCACGACCCGCGCGAGTTCGCGCTCGTCGCCTACGGCGGCGCCGGGCCGCTCCACGCGAACGCGGTCGCCGAGATCATGGGCTCCTTCCCGGTGCTCGTGCCGCCGGCCCCGGGCCTCCTCTGTGCGATCGGCGACCTCGTCGCCGACTTCCGCGACGAGTTCGCCCAGACGTACATCCGCGTGCTGGGCGACGCCGACGCGGCGGAGGTCGGCGCGATCCTCGACGGGCTCGGCGCGCGCGCGCTCGAGTGGCTCACCGGCGAGGGGATCCCCGAGGACGCCCGCACGATCACGTACACGGCCGACATGCGCTACCACCGGCAGGGCTACGAGATCCCCGTGACGATCGACCCCGACGAGGCGCGCGGCGGGCTCGACGGCCTCGAGGAGCGGTTCAACGCGCTCCACGAGCAGCTCTACGGGTTCCGCATGCCGGGCACGGCCTGCGAGATCGTGAACCTGCGCGCGATCGGCTCGGGCGCCGTCCCGAAGCCGGAGCTGCCGGTCGGCGAGGCCGGCGACGCCGACGCGTCGGGCGCCGTCGCCGAGGAGCACGAGATCGCGTTCAAGGGCGAGCGCCTGCCGACGAAGATCTACGACCGCGCGAAGCTCGCGCCGGGCAACCGCTTCGACGGCCCGGCGATCGTGACCGAGTTCGACTCCACGACCGTCGTCCTCCCCGGCTACGCGGCCGAGGTCGACGTCAACTTCAACATCCTCATCAATCCAAGGGGCGAGTGAGACGATGACGACGATCACGTCCGAGAAGCCGCGGATCGCCGAGATCCCGACCGGGGTCGAGATCGACCCGGTCACGCTCGACATCATCGAGGGCGCGCTCAAGAGCACGCGCTACGAGATGGACGCCGTGCTCTTCCGCTCGGCGATGAGCCCCGTCATCCGGGAGCAGCACGACGAGTTCCCGATGATCACCGACCCCCGCGGCCGCATGGTCGTGGGCCAGTTCGGCGCCTACATCAACGAGATGATGGAGGACTGGGACCGGGGCATCTACCCCGGCGACGTGATCCTCACGTCGGACCCGTTCAAGTGCTCGGCCTCGATCTCGCACACGAACGACTGGCTCGTGCTCGTGCCGATCTTCTACGAGGACGAGCTCGTCGGCTGGTCGTCGCAGTTCGGCCACCAGATGGACGCGGGCGGGCCGCTCCCCGGCTCGCTCCCCACCGGGGCGAAGACGATCTTCGAGGAGGGGATCATCATCCCGCCGCTCAAGATCGTCGAGCGCGGCGAGGTGCAGGAGGACGTCCTCCGGCTGATCCTCAACAACGTCCGCAACCCGGAGATGAACCGGGCCGACCTGTTCGCGATCGTCGCCGGCTGCCGGGCGGGCGAGAAGCGGGTGATGGAGCTCTGCGACCGGTTCGGCAAGGAGACCTACCTCGCGGCGCTGCAGGCGCTGCTCGACCGCACCTACAACGCGATGAAGTTCCTCATCTCCGTCGCGATCCCGGAGGAGCCGCAGACCTTCGTCGACTACATCGACGACGACGGGCTCGGGAACGGCCCGTACAAGATGCAGCTCACGATCTGGCGGGAGGGCGACCACGCCTTCTTCGACTGGTCGGGAACCGATCCGCAGGCCCTCGGACCCATCAACTTCTACCTCTCCGAGGGCATGTTCAAGATGTTCATCGGGATCTACCTGATCATGGTCAACGATCCCCAGATCCTCTTCAACGACGGCTTCTACCCGCTGCTGCACGTCGTGATGCCGGAGGGATCGCTGCTCCGTCCGCGCTTCCCGGCCGCGCTCGGGTGCCGCACGCACGCGCTCGCGCGGCAGTTCGACGTGCTCGGCGGCGCGCTCTGCAAGAACGCGCCGGAGCTGAACACGGCGGCCGGCTACGGCACGAGCCCGTACATGCTCTACTCGGGCTGGGAGGAGAGCGGGGACTTCTTCTACTCGATGGAGATCCTCTACGGCGGGATCCCCGGGAGGCCGATCGGGGACGGGATGGACGGCCACTCGTGGTGGCCGCTCTTCGAGAACATCCCGACCGAGTACCTCGAGGCCTACTACCCGCTGCGGATCGACGGCTACACGACCGTCACCGACTCCGGCGGCCCGGGTCTCCACCGCGGCGGCAACGGGGTCGAGAAGCGCTACGTCTACCTCGAGCCGGGGGAGGTCTCGATCCACGACGACCGCTGGCTCACACGGCCCTGGGGCGTGCTCGGCGGCCTTCCCGGCGCCCGCTCGACGAAGCTCCTGAAGCGCGCCGACGGCACCGAGGAGGTGCTCCCGTCGAAGTGCGACAACGTGGTGGTCGAGCCGGGCGACATGCTCGTCTACCGGACGGCCGGCGGCGGCGGCTGGAAGGACCGCCTCGACCGCCCGGCGGAGCTCGTCGCCCGCGACGTCTCCTTCGGCCTCGTGAGCCGCGAGCTCGCCAAGGAGGGGTACGGCGTCGTCCTCGCCGACGACGGCTCGGTCGACGAGGACGCGACGACCGCCGAGCGCGATCGGCAGCGCTCCGAGCGCGGCGACGCCCCCGCGTTCGACTTCGGGCCGTCGCTCGAGGACGTGCTCGCGAGCTGCAAGGCGGAGACGGGGCTCGACGCCCCGACCCCCGCGACGCCGCTCCGCTGGTCGCCGCTCGAGGCCGGCGACGAGGCGCTCGCACGCGTCAGGGCAGGAGACGGTGTCTGACTGACGCGGTCCGTCACGAGGGCTTTCACGGGCGCGCCGGCTTCGGCCGGCGGCCCGCCCTCGTGGTGATCGACGTCAACCGCGGCTTCACCGACCCGGCCTCGCCGCTCGTCTGCGACCTCGACGACGTCGTCGCGGCGATCGGGCGCCTGCTCGCCGGGTTCCGAGCCGCGGGGCTGCCCGTCGCGTACACGACCGTCGCCTACGACGACGCGGGCAAGCAGGCCGCGGCGGTCTTCATCGACAAGGTGCCCGCGCTCCTCGCGCTCGAGGCAGGCAGCAGCTGGACGGAGATCGACGCACGGATCGCCCCACGCGCGGGCGAGCCGGTGCTGACGAAGCTGTGGGCCTCGGCGTTCCACGGGACGCCGTTCGCGAGCTTCCTGACCGCGCACGGCGCCGACTCGCTCGTCGTGACCGGTGCGTCGACCTCGGGCTGCGTGCGCGCGACCGCCGTCGACGCGCTCCAGCACGGCTACCGCGTGCTCGTGCCCAGGGACGCGGTCGGCGACCGCAACGAGGCCGCCCACGAGGCCAACCTCTACGACATCGACACGAAGTACGGTGACGTCGTGACGACCGACGAGGTCCTCGACGCGATCGGAGCGGGCGCATGATCGTCCGCGACCGGGGAGACGACTGGCAGGTCGTGCTCCAGCCGGAGCACGCGGAGCTCTCGGAGGAGGTCGCGCGGGCCTGGGCCGACCGCGGGCCGCGGCACGACTCGCTCGTGCTCGCCGCCCGCCGCCACGACGACGGCTGGGCGACGTGGGAGCGCTCCCCGATGGTCGACGCCGACGGCGCGCCCGTCGGCTTCCTCGACGTCCACGTGCCCGCGCATCTCGCCTTCTACCGGGCCGGGATCGCCGCGATCACCGACGAGGACCCGTACGCGGGCCTGCTCGTCTCGATGCACGGCGCCGGGATCTACCGCCAGCGGTACGGCACCGACCCGGCGTTGAAGCTCACGCGCGCGCCCGAGGTGCAAGCGCTCGTCGACGCGTTCGTCGACGAGCAGGAGCGCGCCTATCCGAGCCGGATGGAGGAGTCCGGGGTCGACGACGAGCTGCGTCGCGTCGACTACGAGCGGCTCCAGTGGTCGGACCGGTTCTCGCTCGCCTTCTGCCTCCGCGACTGGGACGAGCCGGGCGGTCCGTTCGAGCTCGGCGAGTTCACGTTCGAGCCCGTCGGCCCGTGGCGCGCGCGGGTGTCGCCGTGGCCGTTCGTCGAGCGGACGCTCGCGTGCTCCCTCGTCCGCCGGCTGGTGCCGAAGCGCCCATGGCGCCAGGCGGAGTTCCGGGATGCCTTTCGCGCGCTCCCGGCCGAGCGCGTGGCGATCGGGCTCGAGGCATGAGCGTCGGCGAGCGCCTCACCTGGCTGCGCGTCCCCGCCGACGACGAGCTGCCGCCCGAGGTCCACGAGCTGTGGCAGCCGTCGCTCGAGAAGCTCGGCTTCGTGCCGAACGTCCTGCGGCTGTACGCGCTGCGGCCGAGCCGCCTGCTCGCCTGGAACGCCTGGTACGAGGAGGCGATGAAGGGCGACTCGGGGCTCACGAAGGCGGAGCGCGAGATGATCGCCGTCGTCGTCTCCGTCGCGAACGACTGTGCCTACTGCATGGCCGCGCACGGGGCCGCGCTGCGCAAGCTGACGAAGGATCCCGCCCTCGCGGACGCGATCGCCGCCGACCACACGACCGCGCCGGTCGACCCGCGGATGCGCGCAGTGCTCGACTACGCGGTCAAGCTCACCCTGCACCCGACCGAGATGTCGGAGGCGGACGTCGCCGCCTTGCGCGACGCCGGCCTGACCGACGAGGACGTCATGGACGTCGCCGAGGTGACGGGCCTCTTCAACATGTCCAACCGGATGGCGTCGGGGCTCGGGTGGGCGCCGAACCCCGAGTACGAGAGCCTCGGGCGCTGAGCGTGGTGCCACCGGAACCCGCTGCTACGCTCGCGTTGCGGTGAATCACGTTCTCGTCCTGAATGCGAGCTACGAGCCGCTGAACGTGTGCTCGACGCGGCGCGCGCACGTCCTCGTGTGGAAGGGGAAGGCCGAGGTCGTGGAGCGCTACGACGAGCCGCTGCGCACCTCCACGAACACCTACGTGCGACCGCACGTGATCCGGCTCGTGAGCTACGTGCGCGTCCCGCGCTCGGTCAAGCGGCGCATCTCGCGGCGCGCGCTCTTCGCCCGCGACGGCTGGCGCTGCGTCTACTGCGGCGACGGGACGAGCCGGCTCACGCTCGACCACGTCGTCCCGCGCTCGCGCGGCGGCGACTCCGTCTGGGAGAACGTCGTCACCGCATGTGGCCCGTGCAACCTCCGCAAGGGCGACCGCCTGCTCGAGGACACCCCGATGCACCTGAAGCGCCAGCCGACGGCGCCGTCGCCGGTGCTCTTCATCAGCCTTGCGCTGCACCGCGTGCCCGACGCCTGGCGGACGTACCTGCCCGGGGTCGAGGACGTGCCGGGACCCGCGGCCGAGGCCGCGGCCGCCTAGGCCGCCACCGTCTCCCATCCCTCGTCGCGGTCGGCGCGGTACGACCCGAAGACGCGGAGGCGCGCCGTCTCGTCCTTCATCTCCGCGAGCGCCGCGGCCAGCTCGGCGTCGAGCGGGTGGCCGCCGAGCACGCAGTCGAACCGGTAGTCGAAGGGACGCGACGGGATCGGCCGCGAGACGAGCTGCACCATGTCGATCCCGCGCCGTGCGAGGGGCTCGATCGCGCGGTGGAGCGCCCCGGGGCGGTGGTGCGTCTCGAACGTGAGCGCGGTGCGCCAGTCGCCGTGGCGCCGGTCGAGGCGCGTGTACGGCGCGAGCGCCGCGAAGCGCGTGTACGCGGCGTGGTCGCCGACGTCGTCGGAGAGCACGACGAGCGAGTGGAGCCGGGCCGCCCGCCCGCTTGCGATCGCGATCACCGTCTCGTCCCCGAGCTCGGCGACCGCGGCTGCGGCGTCGCCTGTCGTGGCCGCGACGACCGCCGTCGCCCAGGGCATCGAGGCGAGCAGCTTGCGGCACTGGTCGAGCGCGACGGCGTGCGACCGGATCTCGCGGACGCGCTCGAGCTCGACCTCCGCAGGCCCGACGAGGCAGTGCCGGATCGGGAGGATCGCCTCGGCGACGATCGAGAGCGGCGAGTCGTAGAGGAGGTCGTGCGTCTCGTTGACCGGGCCGACGAGCGAGCTCTCGATCGGCAGGACGCCGTAGGCGCAGCGCCGCGAGACGACGGCCTCGACGACGCCCGGGAACGTCGGCTGCGGCACGAGGCGGGCGGCGGGGAAGAGGCGGTCGCAGGCGGCGGCGCTGTGCGCGCCCTCGCGGCCCGGGTAGGCGACGGTGTTGTCGTTCTGTGTCACGGGGAGAGCCTTTCGGAGTGGACGTCCGCCTGGGAGTCGGCTAGCCGGCGCGTGGCGGGAGCTGGATCCGCCGGCTAGCGCCGAAAGGCGAAGAACGCAAAGAGGAGCATCGGGCGGGCGGCGTTCTTCATCGCGACAGCGTAACGGGACCCGAGCTCCGGGAGGGGCCGACTATGCTCGCGCGCCGTCTCCGCCCTCGTCGCAGGGCTCGCGCTCACGGGCACGCCGCCGAGCGCCGTCCCGCTGCCGTTCAACGCGCGCACGACCCGGATCCTGCGCCAGTCCGCGGCAGACGCGCTCCGCTAGCACCCGCCGGTGGCGCGCGGCCGCCGTGCGAAGATCGGGAGCATGCAGATCGGGACACCCGGACCCGCCGTCAGCCGGATCGCCCAGGCCTACCCCGACCGGGTGGAGGTTCGCGGCAGGGACCTGACCGGCGACCTGATGGGACGGCTCGGCTTCACCGAGTACTTCCACCTGCTCCTCACGGGCCGCGAGCCGACGGACGACCAGCGCTACTTCCTCGACGTCCTACTCGTCTCGATCGCCGAGCACGGGATGATGCCGACGAACGTCGCCGCCCGGATGACCCTCGCAGCCGACCCCGACTCGCTGCAGGGAGCCGTCGCCGCCGGGATCCTCGGGTGCGGCACCGTCGTGCTCGGCACCGCGGAGGCGTGCGCACGGGTGCTCGAGGACGCCCAGGCGCAGGTGGCCGGCGGCCGCCGGCCGGAGGACGCCGCCGCCGACGTCGCCCGCCGCATCCACGCGAGCGGCGGCAAGGTGCCCGGCTTCGGCCATCCCGTGCACAAGCCGCTCGACCCGCGGGCCGAGCGGATCCTCGCGCTCGCGGACGAGCGCGGCGTCGCCGGCCCGCACGTCGTGCTCGCGCGGTGCCTGCGCGAGAGCGTCGCGGAGGCCTGGGGGAAGCCGCTCACGATGAACGTGTCGGTCCCGATGGCGGCGGTCATGCTCGACCTCGGGCTTCCCGTCGTCGACCGTGAAGGCGATCCCGATCCTCGCCCGGACCGCCGGCCTCCTCGCGCACCTCGCGGAGGAGCAGCAGCAGCCGATCGGCTTTCTCATGGCCGGGCACGCGGAGGAGGCGATCGCGTACGAGCCTCCCGGCGACGCGACGCCGTGATGCTCGACCCCGAGGTGGAGGCGCGACCCTGGGACGAGCAGGTCGCGCTCGACGACGCCGCCTACCGCGCCCAGCTCGGGTACCTGCTCGAGCGGTCGGCGTTCTACCGGCGGCAAGCTCGGCGCGGCCGGCGTCGACGCGGCGCAGGATGCAGGCGGCCTCGCGGAGATCGGGCAGCTCCCGCTGACCGAGAAGCACGAGCTCAGGGAGACCGTCACGCCGGACGACCCGATCGGCGCGCACCGCTGCGCCGCGCGCGAGGAGATCGTCCGGATCTACTCGACGAGCGGCACGACGGGGACGCCGAGCTACGTCCCGCTGACGGCCGGCGACCTCGAGAACTGGATCGCCGGCTCCGCGCGCAGCTACGCCGCCTCGGGCGTGACGGCGGGCGAGCGGATCGTCTCGACCTACAACGCCGGCCCCTTCGTGGCGGGCGCGGCGCTCGCCTCGTTCGACCGCATCGGGCTCTGCCACGTCCCGGTCGGCACGGGGAACACCGAGCGGCTCGTGCGGGCGATCGAGCTGCTGCGCCCGGAGGCCGCCGTGCTGACGCCGTCGTACGCCGCCTACCTCGTGGAGTGGGCGGCCGAGCGCGGCGTCTCGCTCGCGGGCTCGAGCGTGATGCGGGTGCTCGTCGCGGGCGAGCCGGGCGGCGGCGAGCAGGCCTTCCGCGCGATGCTCGAGGAGGGCTGGGGCGCCCAGGTGACCGAGGCGATGGGGATCGGCGACATCGGCGTGTCGCTCTTCGGCGAGTGCGAGGCGCGGGACGGCATGCACCTCGGCGCCCGTGACTTCGTCCACGCGGAGCTGGTCGATCCCGAGACGGGAGCCGCGCGGGCGCTCGGCGACGGCGGCTCCGGCGAGCTCGTCCTCACCCATCTCCGCCATCGCGCGGCGCCGCTGCTCCGCTTCCGGACGCGCGACCACGTCGAGGTGCGGGCCGGCGCGTGCAGATGTGGGCGGACGAGCCCGCGCGTGCGGTGCGTCGGGCGGACGGACGACATGCTGATCGTGCGCGGCGTCAACGTCTTCCCCACGGCCGTGCGCGAGGTCGTGAGCACGTTCGCGCCGCGCGTCAGCGGCCGGATCGTCGTCGTCCCGGAGCAGCCCGGGGTGAAGCAGGACCCGCCGCTTCCCGTGCACGTCGAGCTCGTCCAGGGAGCCGTCGCGGACGAGGCTCTCGCCGAGGAGATCCGTGCGAGACTCCGCGACGTGCTCGTGGTCTCCACCCGCGTCGAGCTCGTGCCGTGGGGGAGCCTCGAGCGAAGCGAGTACAAGTCGTCGCTCCTCGACCGGAAGGGCCGATGAAGAAGCTCCAGACACAGGGCGTGCACCACATCACGATCGTCGGGGCCGACCGGCAGACGTCGATCGACTTCTGGGAGGGACTGCTCGGCATGCCGTTCGTGTTCGAGCAGCCCAACCTCGACAACGCCGCCGAGAGCCACCTGTACTTCGATCCGGGCGACGGCCGGCTGATCACGGTCTTCACCAACGAGGACCGCACGCCCGACCAGAGCCGCGTGTCGCGCGAGCCCGGCAACGTCCAGCACCTCGCGTTCGCGCTCTCGCAGGCGACCTTCTACCAGGCGGTCGAGCGCCTGGACGAGCGTGGGATCCCGCACTCCGGGGTCAAGGACCGCGGCTTCATGGACTCGATCTACTTCGACGACCCGCTCGGCCTGCTGATCGAGCTCGCCTCGTACCGGTTCGAGCCGCCCTTCGGCTACACGCACGCGGACGTCCTGCTCGAGGCGCACCACCTGCGCGTCGACCGCGGCGACTACAACATCGACAGAGCGCACCTGGCGGACGCGATCGAGGCGCTCGTCCTGCGGTCGAGGCCCTCGCTCTCCGAGGACCGGTCGCCCCGGAACCCCTACCGCACGTGATCGGGAGGACCACATGGCCACGCTGAGCATCCTCAAGCCGAGCGTCAACAACCTGACGACCCGCATCTTCGTCCGCGCCGCTGGGCTCGACTGCGACGAGGTCGACGTCTGGGGGAAGAAGTCGACGCCGGAGTTCCTCGCGAAGGACCCCGCCGACCTGACGCCGCTGCTCGAGGAGGAAGGGCTGCCGAAGGGCGTGCTGTGGGAGAGCTGCGCGATCATGCAGTACCTCTGCAACCGCCACGGCCTCGACAGCCTCTACCCGACCGACCCGGGCGAGCGGGCGATGGTCGACAGCGCGATGTTCTACCTCGTCGGGACGCTCTACCCGCTGCTGGCGCGAGCGACCTACCCGGCGCTCGGGTTCCCGCAGTACCCCGGTGAGGTGGGCCCGTCTGCCGCGGACGACGAGTTGAAGGCGACGGCCCAGCAGGACGCCGAGGCCGCGCTCGCGGGGCCGCTCGAGGTCTACCGCGCGTTCTTCCTCGACGAGCGGCGGTTCATCGGCGGCGAGTCGCCCTCGATCGCCGACATCCGGTTCGCGGCCTCGCTCGAGTTCCTGCGCGCGATCGACTACCCGTTCCCGGCGTGGGCCGAGGAGTACATGGCGGCGATCGAGGAGGCGCTCGGCGACGCGTACTCGGAGCCCGCGGCGGACGTGCGCGGGTACGTCGACTACGTCAAGGGACAGTCGGCCTGACCTGAGCTCGCGTCAGGCGCAGAGTCGTCGCGCAAGCCGCTCGGCCTCGACGCGCAGCTCGGGGACGGCGGTGTGCTCCCACAGCAGGCCCTTCCGCAGGGGCCCCGCGAGGCTCAGGCGCTCGCTCGGCCGACCGGCCGCGTCGAGGAGCCGTCCGTCCTCGTCCGTGTCGAGCCCGAGCCCGAGCGCGTCCGGCCGGATCAGGCCCGCGTCGCGCAGGCGCCGGACGAGCGGGTCGCGCACCTCGGCGAGGTCGGTGTTCGGCCCGGTGCAGTTGATCACCTTGCCGACCTCGAGCTCGGCCTCGCCCGTCCGCGTCGCGTAGCGCACCGTCACGCCGCCGTCGGTCTCCGCGTAGGCGAGGACGCGGCCCGAGACGAGCCGCAGGGCGCCCGACTCGACCATCGCCTCGATCGCGAACGCCGTCTCGGGGGAGGAGCGGTGGCGGTGCGTCTCCCAGTACGGGCGTAGGTGCCGCAGGAAGCGCCGCCGCTCGTCCTCGCCGAGCCGGCGCCACAGCGCGGGCGTGTCGTGGCGGATCGACGTGACGACCTCCCGCCAGTCGACCCCCTCGCCCGCGGCGTGGTCCACCTCCTCGCGCAGCCCGCGAAGGAGGCCGAGGGCGGTCGGGGGCCATGCCTCCATCCCCGCGGGCGGGTCGAGGTGCGGCGGCGGCTTCGGCGAGACGCGGTGCGGCTGCGGCAGGAGGCCGCGACGCGAGACGGCGACGATCGGCGCGGCCTGGTCGGCGTCCCGCAGCGCGAGGGCGACATCGCACATCGTGAGCCCGGTGCCGACGAGGAGCACGGGCTCGTCGCGCGCGGCCTCGAGCGCGTCGGGCGCCCAGGGGTCGCGGGCGTACCGGATGCTCCGGTAGAGCCCGTCGTCCGCGGCGGGCGGATCCGAGGGCGGGTAGTTCCCGACGGCGAGCACGACCTGGGCCGCGTCGAGCCGTCGTCCGTCCCGCAGCTCGAGGGTCACGCCGTCCGGCCGCTCGGCGAGGCCGGTGGCCTCCCCGGCGACGCGGATCAGCGGGACGCTCGACGAGGCTCGCGCCGCCGCGAGCGTCTGCGCGAGGTACTCGCCGTAGAGCCGGCGCGGGACGAACGAGCCGCCCGTCAGCGCCGGGTCCGCGGCGCGGACGAAGCGGAGGAAGTCGTCGGCGTCGTCCTCGAACGCGCTCATCCGCCCGGCGGGCACGTTGAGCGTGTGGCTGGTGGACGGCGTCCCGTAGGCGACGCCGCCGATCTCCCGCCCGTTGCGCTCGACGAGGACGACCCGGTCGAACGGTGCGCTCGAGGCGCGCAGCACGTGCGTCGCGACCATCGACCCGCAGAAGCCTGCGCCGACGACCGCGAGGGTTCGCACGGAGGTCAGGCGGGCTCGAGGCGGCGGAGCACGGCGTCGCCGACCTCGCGCGTGGTCGCCGTGCCTCCGAGGTCCGGCGTCTGCGAATCGGCCAGCGCGGCGTCCACGGCGGCCTCGAGCGCATCCGCCTCGTCGCCACGGCCGAGCCCGTGGCGGAGGAGAAGCGCCACCGACCGGAGCATCGCCGCCGGGTTCGCGATGCCCTGACCCGCGATCTGCGGCGCGGACCCGTGGACGGGCTCGTAGAGGCCCGGGCCCCCGTCGCCGAGCGACGCGGACGCCGCGAGCCCGAGGCCGCCGGTCACGGCGGCGGCGATGTCCGAGAGGATGTCGCCGAACGTGTTCTCGGTGAGCACGACGTCGATCGTCCCCGGCGCCTGCACGATCGTCATCGCGAACGAGTCGACGAGCGCATGGTCGAGCGGCACGTCGCCGTAGTCCGCCTCGCCGAGCTCCGTGACGACATCGCGCCACAGGCGCGACGTGTGCATGACGTTGACCTTGTCCACCGAGGTCAGACGGCCGCCCCGCAGGCGCGCGAGCTCGAACCCGCGCCGCGCGATGCGCTCCACCTCGGGGCGCGAGTACTCGCACGTGTCGAACCACGTGCCGTCGTCGCGTGTCCCCTTCGCGCCGAAGTAGAGCCCGCCGACCAGCTCGCGGACGATGACCATGTCGATCCCGTCAGCCTGCGCGGGGCGGAGGTTCGCGTAGACGCCGAGCTCCTTCCGGAGCCCGAGGAGGCCCTGCTCGGGGCGGACGGGCTTGCCCTCGAGCTCGGGCAGGCCGACGGCGCCGAGCAGGACGGCGTCGGCCGCACGGCACGCCGCGAGCGTGTCGTCGGGGAGGGGCGTCCCCTGGTCGAGGATCGCGTTGCCGCCGAACGCGTGCTCGGAATGCTCGATCCCCAGCGCGTCGAGCACGCGGATCGCCTCGTCCGCGACCTCGGGCCCGATCCCGTCGCCCGGCAGGACCGCGACGTGCGTCACGCGATGCCGTGCGCCGTCTCGTAGGCGGCGATCGCGTCCTCGTGCGCGAGGGTGAGCGCGATCTCGTCGAGCCCGTGCAGAAGCCGGTGCCGGGTCGCCTCGTCGAACGTGAACGGGATCTCGCGGCCTTCGGGGCCGACGACGACGCACCGCTCGAGGTCGACCGTCACCTCGGAGCCGGTGTCGAGGTCGACGCTCTCCATCAGCCGCTGCACCTCGTCCTCGGGCAGGGTCACGACGAGCAGCCCGTTCTTGCCCGCGTTCGTGCGGAAGATGTCGCCGTACGAGGGCGCGATGATCGCGTCGAAGCCGTACTCCTGCAGCGCCCAGGCGGCGTGCTCCCGCGACGACCCGCACCCGAAGTTCCGCCCGGTGAGGAGGACCTTCCCGCCCCGGAACTGCGGACGGTTGAGCTCGAAGCCGGGCCGCTCGTTCCCGTCCTCGTCGAACCGCCAGTCGAAGAAGAGCACCTCGCCGAAGCCCGTCCGCTCGATCCGCTTGAGGAACTGCTTCGGGATGATCTGGTCCGTGTCGACGTCGGGCCGGTCGATGACGGCCACGCGCCCGGCGACGACCGAGACGGGCTTCACGCCGGCACCGGCTCGCGCTCGAGCGCGCGGACGTCGACGAAGTGGCCGTGCAGCGCGGCGGCGGCCGCCATCTGCGGGCTCACGAGGTGCGTCCGGCCGCCTCGGCCCTGACGACCCTCGAAGTTCCGGTTGGACGTCGAGGCGCAGCGCTCGCCCGGCGCGAGGACGTCGGGGTTCATCCCGAGGCACATCGAGCACCCGGCGAGGCGCCACTCGAAGCCGGCGTCGAGGAACACCTTGTCGAGCCCTTCCTCCTCCGCCTGCCGGCGGACCGTCGCCGAGCCCGGCACGACGAGGCCGGTGACCCGCGGGTCGATCTTGCGGCCGGCCACGATCTCGGCCGCGGCGCGCAGGTCGGCGATGCGCGAGTTCGTGCACGAGCCGATGAAGACGCGGTCGATCGCGATCTCGTCGATCCGCTGGCCGGGGCGGAGATCCATGTACTCGAGCGCGCGCTCGGTCGCGATCCGGTCGCTCGGGTCGTCGAACGCAGCCGGGTCGGGCACGGTCCCGTCCACGGGCGCCACCATCCCGGGATTCGTCCCCCAGGTGACCTGCGGGACGAGGTCGGCGACGTCGACGACATGGCGGACGTCGTACTCGGCGTCGGGATCCGAGCGCAGCGCTCGCCAGTCGTCGAGCGCGCGCTCCCAGTCCTCGCCCTGCGGCGCATGGGGCCGTCCCTCGACGAACGCGAAGGTCGTCTCGTCGGGGGCGATCATCCCGGCGCGGGCGCCCCACTCGATGGACATGTTGCAGATGGTCATCCGCTCCTCCATCGACAGGCCACGGATGGCCTCCCCGGCGTACTCGACCACGTGTCCGACGGCGCCGTCGACGCCGAGACGGCCGATCGCGCCGAGGATCATGTCCTTCGCGGTGAGGCCGGTCGGGAGCTCGCCGGCGAACTCGACCAGCATCGTGTGCGGCTTGCGCTGCGGCAGGATCTGGGTCGCGAGCACGTGCTCGACCTCGGACGTCCCGATCCCGATCGCGAGCGCGCCGAAGGCGCCGTGCGTCGCGGTATGGCTGTCGCCGCAGACGATCGTCATCCCGGGCTGCGTCAGGCCGAGCTCGGGGCCGATCACGTGGACGATGCCCTCGCGCCCGGAGCCGGTCCCGTGCAGCTCGACGCCGAACTCCTCGCAGTTGGCCCGGAGCGCATCGAGCTGGGCCTTCGCGAGCGGGTCGGTCACGGGGCCCGGCAGCGTCGGCACGTTGTGGTCCATCGTCGCGACGGTCAGCTCCGGTCGGCGCACCGGGCGCCCCGCGAGCCGAAGCCCCTCGAACGCCTGCGCCGAGGTGACCTCGTGGACGAGGTGCAGGTCGACGTAGAGCAGCGTCGGCTCGCCCGGTGCCTCACGAACGACGTGCCGCTCCCAGACCTTCTCGAAGAGCGTCGTGCCCACCCGGTCAGGCTACCGCGAGCACGCCGTCCAGGAACGCGTCTGCATCCGGCGCGATCGCGACCGGCTGGTACGTGAACGACACCGGGCCCGGCGTCTTGAGCCCGTCGCCGGTCACGAGGAGCACGACGCGGTCGCGCGCCCGGATCTCGCCGGCGGCGACGGCGGCGCGGAGCGCGCCGAGCGTGACGCCCGCCGCGGTCTCGCCGAAGACGCCGGTCGTCCGCGCCAGGAGCGCCATGTTCTCGCCGACCGCCTCCTCGGCGACCGCGTGGATCGCGCCGCCGGTCTCGCGCGCCGTCGCCACCGCGAAGTCGCCGTCGGCGGGGCTTCCGATCGCGAGCGAGCGGGCGATCGAGTTCGGGCGCACCGGTGTGACCGTCGTCCGCTCGCGGAACGCAGTCGCGACGGGCTGGCAGCCCGCGGCCTGGCCGCCGACGAGCGCCGGCCCGACGCCGTCGACGAGGCCGAGGGCGCGGAGCTCGGCGAACCCCTGCCCGACCTTGTGGAAGAGCGCGCCCGAGGCGATCGGCGCCACGACGATGTCGGGTGTCCGCCAGTCGAGCTGCTCGGCGATCTCGTACGCGAGCGTCTTCGAGCCCTCGGCGTAGTACGAGCGCAGGTTGACGTTGACGAAGCCCCACGGCAGCTCGAACGAGAGCTCGACCGTGAGCCGGGAGCAGTGGTCGTAGTGGCCGTCGACGGCATAGACGGTCGGGCCGTAGGCGGCTGCTGCCGTGAGCTTCTCCGGCTCCAGGTCGGCCGGGACGAAGACCGCCGCCTCGAGCCCCTCGGCGGCGGCGCGCGCCGCGACCGCGCCCGCGAGGTTGCCGGTCGAGGAGCACGCGAGGGTGCCGAGCCCGAGCTCCTGGGCCTTTCGCGCCGCGACCGCGACGACGCGGTCCTTGAACGAGTGCGTCGGGTTCGCCGTGTCGAGCTTCAGCCAGAGCTCACGAACGCCTACCTCGGCGGCGAGCCGCGGCGCCGGGACGAGCGGGGTGAAGCCGGGCGCGAGCCGCGGCTCCTCCGGCGCGTCGACGGGCAGCAGGTCGGCGTACCGCCAGATCGAGAGGGGGCCCGACGCGATCCGCTCGCGCGTGACGGTGCGTCGGAGGAGCTCCCAGTCGTAGACGGGATCGAGGGGGCCGAAGCAGCGGCTGCAGCTGCCGGTCGCCTCGAGCGGGTGCTCGGTGCCGCAGACGCGACAGGAAAGGGAGAGGGCTGACACGGGTGGAACCTCCTTCGCTCGCTCGACACATCCATCCGGGTTTGGCACCGGGCCCTCTCACGGAGGGGGGTTGCCGAGGCGTCACAGGGCCGGTCCCTCAGCCTCTCTCGATGTGGAGCGGGACGAGTCCCGCGCCGTCCACCACTGTATCGGGTCGGCAGCCCGCCTGCGCAATCCCTCTGCCGGTTGACGGCGCGAGAGGGGGAGTCGTACGCTCGTCGTGGCATGCCACTCCGCAAACGGGGATCGGCGGCTCGACGAGAGTCGACACGCGCGAGGATGGGAGTCCTCGCGACGATCGGGGCGATCCTCGCTGCCCTACTCCTCACGGCTTCGGCACCGGCCGCACGCACGGCGGACGGCGCTCCCGGCCGCGCCGAGGGGCAGCTCGGTCTCGTGGGCATGGATCACGTCGGCATCACGGTTCCCGACATCGACGAGGCGATCGCATGGTTCGAGGACGTCATGGGCTGCGCCGCGCCGCTCACCTTCGGGCCGTTCGGCGACCCGACGGGAACGTTCATGCAGGACCTCCTCGACGTGCACCCGCGCGCCGTGATCCAGCAGATCACCATGGTGCGGTGCGGCCGAAGCGCGAACATCGAGCTCTTCGAGTACACGGCTCCCGACCAGCGGACGACGTTCCCGCGGAACTCCGATTGGTCGGGGCACCACATCGCCTTCTACGTGACGGACATCGACGCCGCCGTCGCGTACATGGTCTCGAGGGGCGCCCAGAAGTTCCTCGGCCCGCTGCCCGTGACGGAAGGCCCGGCCGCCGGACAGTCGATCAACTACTTCCGGACGCCGTTCGGCACGTACATCGAGCTGATCAGCTACCCGGACGGCATGGCCTACGAGCGCGATCCGGGCCGGCCGCTCTGGTCGCCGAAGCGCAACGGCGTCACGCCTGTCGTGACGAGCGTCCCAGGCCTTCTGGGCGTCGACCACGTCGGGATCACGGTTCCTGACATCGACACGGCGGTCGCATGGTTCGAGGACGTCCTCGGCTGCTCGTCCCCGCTCGCCTTTGGGCCCTTCCTGGATCCGACCGGGACGTTCATGACCGATCTCCTCGACGTCCACCCCCGGGCGGTGATCGACCGCATCGAGCACGTTCGCTGCGGGGACGGTCCGAGCGTCGAGCTCTTCCAGTACGCCGCGCCCGACCAGGACCGGACATTCCGCCGGAACTCGGACCTCGGTGGGAAGCACGTCGCGTTCTACGTGCGCCATATCGACAAGGCCGTGGCGCGACTGGCGGCGCTCGGGGCGCAGAAGCTCCTCGGGCCGCTGCCGGTCACGGAGGGGCCGGCCGCCGGACAGTCGATCAACTACTTCCGCGCTCCGTTCGGGACGTACGTGGAGTTGATCAGCTACCCGCAGGGGATGGCGTACGAGACGTCGGCTGCCGTGCCGCTCTGGGATCCCCGCGACAACCGGCCCTAGCCGGCCACGCCCCGACGGCAGACGCCCGGACGCGCGCGCCGGCCGTGCTCAGCGGTGCGGCGTCGTCACCGCCCCCTCGGACGCGGGCTGCACGAGCGCGGCGTACTTCGCGAGCACGCCCGCGTCGACCTTCGGGACGAACGGCGGCAGCTCGCGCAGACGCGCCGAGATCTCGTCGTCGGAGAGCTCGACGTCGAGGGCGCGCCGCTCGACGTCGATCACGATCGTGTCGCCCTCGCGGACGGCGGCGAGGGGCCCGCGATGCGCGGCCTCGGGGCAGATGTGGCCGACCATGAAGCCGTGCGTCGCCCCGGAGAAGCGGCCGTCGGTGATCAACGCCACCTCCTCCGAGAGCCCTTCCCCGACGATCGCGCCGGTGACGTGGAGCATCTCGCGCATCCCGGGGCCGCCGACCGGCCCCTCGTAGCGGATCACGACGACGTCGCCGGGGACGATCTGCCCCGCCTTCACGGCGGCGAACGTCGCCTCCTCGGAGTCGAAGACGCGCGCCGGCCCGCGGTGGTGCGAGCGGTCCTCGCCGGCGAGCTTGAGCACGCAGCCGTCGGGCGCGAGGTTGCCGCGGAGGATCGCGAGGCCGCCGCGGGACTTGATCGGCGTCTCGAGCGGGACGACCACGTCCTGGCCCTCCGTCTCGACGACCGCCGCCGCGATCTCGTCGACCGTTCGTCCGTCGACGTTGCGCACCGTCGCGTCGACGAGGCCGCCCTTCACGAGCTCGCGCGCGACGAGCGCGACCCCGCCAGCCTTGTGGACGTCGGTCGCGACGTAGCGGCCGAACGGCTTCAGGTCGGCGACGATCGGCGTCCGCGCCGAGATCGCGTCGAAGTCGTCGATCGTGAAGTCGATCGCGAGCTCCTTCGCGATCGCGATCAGGTGCATCACCCCGTTCGTCGAGCCGCCGGTCGCGGCGATCGCCGCTGCCGCGTTCTCGATCGACGCCTTCGTGATGACCTGCGACGGGCGGACGTCGCGGCGGACGAGGTCGACTGCCAGCCTGCCGCCTTCCTCCGCCGCCGCCTCCTTCGAGACGTCGAGCGCGGGGATGTCGTTTCGGCCCGCGGGGCTGATCCCGATGAACTCGAGCGCGAGCGCCATCGTGTTGGCCGTGAACTGGCCCCCGCAGGCACCGGCCGCCGGGCACGCGACCGATTCGAGCTCGTGGAGCTCGGCGGCGCTGAGCTTGCCGGCGGCGTGCGCGCCGATCCCCTCGTAGACGTCCTGGATCGTCACGTCCTTGCCGCGCCAGCGGCCCGGGGCGATCGAGCCGGTGTAGAGCACGAGGCCGGGGATGTCGAGCCGGGCGAGCGCCATCGCGGCCGCGGGGATCGTCTTGTCGCAGGCGATCAGGCAGACGAGGCCGTCGAAGAGGTGGCCGCGCGCGACGAGCTCGATCGAGTCGGCGATCGTCTCGCGCGAGACGAGGGAGGCGCGCATCCCCGACGTGCCCATCGAGACGCCGTCGGAGACGGCGATCGTGTTGAACTCCATCGGGGTCGCGCCCGCCTCGCGGATCCCGCGCTTGACGTGCGGCGCGAGCGCCCGCTGGTTGAGGTTGCACGGCATGGTCTCGATCCACGTCGTGCAGACGCCGATGATCGGCTTGGCGAGATCCTCGTCCGTGAACCCGGTGGCCTTCAGCATCGCCCGGGCGCCGGCGCGGTCGGGGCCGTCGGTGAGCGCGGCGCTGTGGCGCTTCGCGGGATCGGACGGGATGTCGTACGGCGTCGTCATGTCGTCGGGTCGCCTCTCTCGATCGGGTTGGACGGGTCGCGGCACCACTCGCTGAACGAGCCCGGGTAGAGCCTCGCATCATCGCGGCCGGCGGCGACGAGCTGCTGCACCGTGACGCAGGCCGTGACGCCGGAGCCGCAGTACGCGACGAGCTCGGCGGGCTCCGTCGCAGCGGGTGGCAGCGGCTCCTCGAAGAACGCGTTGCGCGCGCCGGGGATCCGGCCGGCGACGGGGTCGAGCGGCTCGGTGTCGCCCCGCCAGCGCTCGGCGGCACGGGCGTCGTAGAGGACGAGGGACGGGTCGCCGAGCCGCGCGCGGATCTCGTCGGCCTCGATGGTGTCGTCGGTCCGGGCGCGCGCGACGAACGTCGCTGGCACGGGCGTCGCCTGCTCGCCCGTCAGCGGCCCGACGTACGCGCGGAGGTCGAACGTGCCGCAGGCGTCGTGGCCGAGGTGGCGGAGGAGCCACCAGCAGCGCGCCGCCCAGCCCGTGCCGTCGTCGCAGGCGAGCACGAACGACGTCCCGTCGATTCCGGCCGCCCCGAAGGCGGCCGCGAGCGCGTCGGGGTCGGGGAGGGGATGGCGGCCGCCCACGGCCGGGTCGACGACCGGCGCCGAGAGGTCGTGCTCCGGGTCGAGGTGGACGGCCCCCGGCACGTGGCCCGCGTCGTAGGCGGTGCGGGCGCGGCAGTCGGCGAGCACGATCACAGCGCCCCCCGCGGGACGACGGCGAGCACGCGCACGTCGTGCTGCGGGAAGCGCACGGCGAGCTCCGCTGCGCAGGGCTCCGCGTCGACGGCCCAGACGACCACGGTGGGGCCCGACCCGGAGAGCGTCGCGCCGCGTGCGCCCGCGGGCGGCTCGTCACGGACCGCGTCGAGCACGGCCGAGGGCCGGTAGGGCTCGTGCAGGCGGTCGTCGAGCCCCGAGGCGAAGAGGTCGGCGTCCCCCGCGGCGGCGCCCGCCGCGAGCAGCGCGGCGTAGCCCGCGCTCGCAGCAGCGTCACCGTGCGGGACAGTCGCGGGGAGCGCGCTGCGCGACGCCTCCGTCGAGGTCCGCTCCCGCGGGACGACGACGACGGGTGCGAGCGGCAGCGTCTCGGCGATCCGGGCGATCCGGCCGTCCCGCGTCAGCGTCATCCCGCCGACGAGCGCGGCGGCGAGGTTGTCCGAGTGGCTCTCGAGCTCGCGGCCCGCCTCGAGCAGCTCCTCGGGGTCGCCGTCCGGCCGCGCGGCCGCGAGGCCGAGCGCGATCGCCGCCGCCGACGAGCCGAGCCCGCGCTCGAGCGGGATCCGGTTCGTGAACCGGAAGCGCCTGCCCGCCGGATCCGCGAGCAGCGCGTAGGCGCGTACCGCGAGGTTCGTGGCGTCGGCGGCGAGCTCCCCCGCGCCCTCGCCGGTGACCTCGACGCCCTCGCCGTCGGTCACCTCGAGCTCGTTCCACAGGTCGAGGGCGACCGCGGCCGTGTCGAACCCCGGCCCGAGGTTCGCCGACGTCGCCGGCGCGCGGACGATCACCGCCGCACCGCGGCCGCGATCGCGTCGGCATCGGGCGCGACAGGGACGACCGGCGGCGCGAGCCCGTCGGCGGCGACCGGATCCTTCAGCCCGTGACCCGTGATCGTGACGACGACGCGGTCGCCCTCGAGGTCCCCGCGGAGCAGGGGGACGAGCCCGGCGGCCGAGGACGGCTCGCAGAAGAGCCCCTCCTCGGCGGCGAGCCGGCGCCATGCCTCGACGATCTCCTCGTCGGCGACGGCGATCACCCGCGCACCCGTCTCGTCGACGCGGGCGGCGTGGACGGGGTCGCCGATCCGGATCGCGGAGGCGAGCGTGCGCCGACGGTCGAGCGCCTCGACCGAGACGAGCGGCGTCTCGAGGCCCAGCTCGGCGAGCCCGGCCGCGTACGAGACCGTGTTCCCGCCGCCGCCGTACGGCAGCACGAAGACGTCCGGCGCGCCGCCCAGCTCCTCGACGATCTCGAGCACCGCGGTCTTCTGGCCGGCCCGGCGGTGCGGGTTGAGCGAGTTGACGAGCACGTGCGAGCCGCGGTCGGCGAGCTCCTGGGCCGCGACGAGCGCCTGGTCGAAGTCGCCCTCCACCTCGAGCACCGTCGCGCCGAGCATGCGCGTCTGCGCGAGCTTCGCGCCGGCCACCGCGCCCTGCGGCGTCAGCACGACCGCCGGGATCCCCGCCCGGGCCGCGTACGCCGCCGAGCTCGCCGCGGTGTTGCCGGTCGAGGCGCAGAGCACGGCGGCCGCGCCCTCCTCGACCGCCTTCGAGACGGCGACGGTCATCCCGCGGTCCTTGTACGAGCCGGTCGGGTTGGAGGCCTCCCACTTGAGCCAGAGCTCGGCGATCCCCGCGGCGCGGGCGAGCCGCGGCGCGGCGAGCAGCGGCGTCGAGCCCTCGCCGAGGCTCACGACCGGGGTCGCCGCCGTGACCGGGAGCCGGTCGCGGAAGCGCTCGATGAGGGGGACCGTCACCGCCTGCCGGAATCTACGCCCAGCCGAGCTCTTCGATGCCGCGGTCGGAGACGACGGGCAGCGCGCTCGCCTCGCCGCGCGACTCGGGGAGCCCGCGGATCGACGCAAGCGCGGCCTCGACGCGGCCCGCCGGCGCCTCGTGCGTGACGACGTGAAGGACGGCGTCGCCGTCGACCGGCTGCTGCACGAGCCGGGCCACCGAGACGCCCTCGGCGGCGAGCTCCTGCGCGAGCTGGGCGAGGACGCCGGCGCGGTCCTCGACGCGGAGACGCAGGTACCACGGGCTCGCGAGCTCGCCCGGGGGCATCCGCTCGAGCTCGCGCCAGACAGGGTCGCCCTGGAGGAAGCCGGTGCCCGACGTCCCGACGATCGAGACGAGGTCGGCGACGACGGCGGACGCGGTCTCGATCCCGCCGGCGCCCGGGCCTTCGAGCGTGATCTCGCGGATCGCGTCGCCCTGCAGCATGACCGCGTTGAACGCGCCCTCGACCGTCGCCAGCGGGTGGTGGCGGTCGACGAGCGCGGGGCCGACGCGCACGTCGACGCGGTCGTCCGCGAGCGTCGCGCGCGCGAGCAGCTTCACGCGGAGCTCGAGCGCGTGCGCCGCCTCGACGTGCTCCCGGCGCACCTCCTCGATCCCCGTCACCTCGACCCACTCGAGCGGCACGCGCGAGCCGAACGCGACGGTCGCGAGGATCGCGATCTTCGCGGCCGCGTCGTGGCCGCCGACGTCGTCCGCCGGGTCGGCCTCGGCGTAGCCCAGCTGCTGCGCCTCGGCGAGCGCCTCGGCGTACGACCGGCCCTCGCCCATCGCCGAGAGGATGAAGTTCGTCGTCCCGTTGACGATCCCGAGGACGCGGTGGACGTTCGTCACGACGAGCGACTCGCGGAGCGCCTTGATCACCGGGATCGCCGCGCACACCGACGCCTCGAAGCGGAGCTGGGCGCCGGACGCGGCGGCCGCCGCGAAGAGCTCCGCGCCGCGCCGCGCGACGAGCTGCTTGTTCGCCGTCACGACCGAGCGGCCGGCCTCGAGCAGCGAGAGCACGTACGGCCCGGCGGGGTCGAGCCCGCCCATCACCTCGGCCACGAGCCCGATCGACGGGTCGTCGAAGACCTCGGACGGGTCCGACGTCAGGACGCCGGGCGCAGGGGCGAACGCGCGCTCCTTGTCGGCGTCGCGGACGAGCGCGCGCACGACCCGCAGCCGGTGGCCGGTCGCGCGCTCGATCTCGTCTGCCTGCTCGCTGAGCAGCCGGTCGACGGCCGCTCCGACGGTGCCGTACCCGAGAAGGGCTACGGGAACGTCAACCGACGGCACTCGTGTCCTCGCGCCGCATCAGCGCGCGGAGCTCCTCGCCGACGGTCTCGATCTGCTGGTTCACGGCCTCCGCGCGATGACCGCGCAGGCCCGCCTCGCCGCTCTCCATCTCCGCGATCCAGACCTTTGCGAACTCGCCCGAGCGGATGTCGTCGAGGATCGCCTGCATCTTCTGGCGGACGTGCGAGTCGATCACGCGCGGCCCGCTGACGTAGTCGCCGAACTCGGCCGTGTCGGAGATCGACCAGCGCATGTGCTGGAGGCCGCCCTCGTAGATCAGGTCGACGATCAGCTTCAGCTCGTGGAGGCACTCGTAGTACGCGATCTCGGGCTGGTAGCCGGCCGCGACGAGGGTCTCGAAGCCCGCGCGGATCAGCTCGGTCGTGCCGCCGCAGAGCACCGCCTGCTCGCCGAAGAGGTCCGTCTCCGTCTCCTCGCGGAACGTCGTCTCGAGGATCCCGGCGCGGCCGGCGCCGATCCCGACCGCATAGGCGAGCGCGAGGTCGCGCGCCCGGCCCGACGCGTCGCGCTCCACGGCGATCAGCGCGGGCGTTCCGTAGCCCTCGGTGTAGAGGCGGCGGACGACGTGCCCCGGGCCCTTCGGCGCGACCATGATCACGTCGTGGCCCTCCGGCGGCGCGACGCGCTCGTAGAGGACGTTGAAGCCGTGGGCGAAGAGGACGGCGGCGCCCGGCTCGAGCGCGCCCGCGACGTCGCTCGTCGTAGACCTGCGGCTGCACCTGGTCCGGGAGGAGCAGCGAGACGATCTGGGCGCCGCGCACGGCGTCGGCGATCGGGCGCACCTCGAGCCCGGCCTTCTCCGCGGCGCCCCACGACGAGGAGCCCTCGCGGAGCCCGACGACGACCTTGACGCCCGAGTCGTGGAGGTTCAGGGCATGGGCATGGCCCTGGCTCCCGTAGCCCACGACGGCGACGGTGCCGTCGAGGAGGGACAGGTCGCCGTCGCGCAGGATCGTCGCCATGGTCGTGCGTCCTTTCGATCGATTGGGGGGATCTCACCTGATCGCGGCCAGGCGGCGCGGCACACGCCGCTCCGCCGAGGCGCGCGGCACACCGACGCGGCCGGTGCGCACGAGATCGACGATCCCGTAGGGCTCGCACAGCTGGTGGAAGCCGTCCAGCTCCTCCGGCGTGCCGGCGAGCTCCATCACGACGGCGTCGCGGCCGACGTCGAGCAGCCGCGCGCCGAGCGCCTGCGCCGTCGTCACGAGCTCGGCGCGACGGTCGGCCGGCGCTGCGATCCGGACGACGAGCAGCTCGCGCTCGACGGCCTCGCCGGGCTGGAGCTCCGTGACACGGAGGACGTTCACGAGCTTGTGGATCTGCTTCTCGATCTGCTCGAGCGTGTGGCGCGAGCAGTCGACGCGGAGCGTGATGCACGAGACGCCGGGCCGCTCCGTCGGCCCGACGGCGAGCGAGTCGATGTTGAACCCGCGGCGGGCGAACATCGTCGTGATCCGGTTGAGGGCTCCGGGCTTGTCCTCGACCGTGACGGACAGGGTGTGCTTCACGACGCCTTCGCCTCCTCCTCGACGACCGACGGCTCGAACTCGATCATGTCGACGGCCGCCGCGCCCGTGGGCACCATCGGGAAGCACTGCTCGGCCGGGTCGACGCGGCAGTCGACGACCACCGTCCGACTCGCGGTCAGCGCCTCGGCGAGGGCGGTGTCGAGCTCCTCCTCGTTCGTCACGACCATGCCGACCCCGCCGTAGGCCTCCGCGAGGAGCGCGTAGTTGGGGACGTCGGGGGTCAGGTGGACGTGGGAGCGGCGCCCGTCGAAGAACATGTCCTGCCACTGCGTGACCATCCCGAGGTAGCCGTTGTTGATGAGCACGACGACGATCGGGAGCTCCTCGACGACCGCGGTCGACGAGCTCCTGCGCGGTCATCTGGAAGCAGCCGTCTCCGTCGACGCAGACGACCGTCGCCTCCGGGCGCGCCGCCTTGGCGCCGACCGCGGCGGGGATCCCGTACCCCATCGTCCCGAGCCCGCCCGAGGTGATGAAGCTCCTGGGCGTCTCCGAGAGCACGTACTGCATCGCCCACATCTGGTGCTGCCCGACGCCGGTCGTGACGATCACGTCGGTGCCGGCGGTGAGGCTCTGGAGCCGCTCGAGGACGCGCTGCGGCTTCAGCCAGCCGCCGTCCTCGCCGTACTTGAGCGGGAACTCCTCGCGCCACGCCCGAATCTGGTCGAGCCAGGGCTCCGGCGCCGGCACGCCCTCGGCCCGGTGGCGGGCGATCTCGGGCGTGAGCGCCGCGAGCGCCGCCTTGAGCGGCCCGACGACCGGGATGTCCGCGGTGCGCAGCTTCGAGATCTCGGCCGGGTCGACGTCGAGGTGGATCACGGTCGCGCCGGGGGCGAACGCCGAGAGCTTCCCGGTGACCCGGTCGTCGAACCGCGCGCCGACCGCGACGAGCACGTCGCACGTGTTCATCGCGAGGTTCGACCACTTCGGCCCGTGCATCCCCGGCCAGCCGAAGTGCAGCTCGTGCGTCTCCGGGAACGCGCTCTTGCCCATCAGGGTCGTGATCACGGGCAGCGTGCCCGCCTCCGCCAGCTCCAGCAGCTCCTCGCAGGCGTCGCCGTTCAGCGTCCCGCCGCCGACGTAGAGGACGGGCTTGCGGGCGAGGGCGATTGCCTTCGCGGCCTCCCGGATCTGGAGGGGGTGCACCTTCGTCGGCGGCCGCCAGCCGGGCAGCTCGACCGTCTCGGGGTAGGCGAACTCGAAGACCGTCTCCTGGATGTCGCGCGGGACGTCGACGAGGACGGGGCCGCAGCGGCCGGTGCGGGCGACGTGGAACGCGGCCTTGATCGCCGCCGCGAGCTCTTCGACGTCCTGGACGAGCCACGAGTGCTTCACGATCGGGAGCGTGATCCCCGTGATGTCGCACTCCTGGAAGGCGTCGGTGCCGATCAGCGGCGTCCGCACCTGGCCGGTGATGCAGACGAGCGGCGTCGAGTCCATCCACGCGTCCGCGATCGGGGTCACGAGATTCGTCGCGCCCGGGCCGGAGGTCGCGATCGCGACGCCGACGCGGCCGGACGCGCGGGCGTAGCCCTGCGCCATGTGGCCGGCGCCCTGCTCGTGCCGGGCAAGGACGTGCCGCACGGTCGTGCCGCGCGCCATCGCGTCGTAGGTCGGCATGATCGCCCCGCCGGGGATCCCGAACATCACCTCGACGCCCTCGGCCTCGAGGCAGCGCAGGATCGCGTCGCCGCCCGTCATCTTCATCGCGCGACCCCCAGTGCGAACTCCGTGTCGCGGCGGGCGCTCGGCAGGAGGCCGAGCACGGCGTCGACGAACTCGCGGGTCGTCGCCGCGACGCCCGGGCCTGCGACCTCGCTCGGCCGCCGCGGGGCGCGGAGCGCGAGCGTGAGGCTGTCCTCGAGCGCCTCGGCCGCTGCGACGCGGCCGAGGCCCTGCGCGAGCAGGAGCGCCGTCGCGAGCAGCATCGGGCTCGGGTCCGCGACGCCCTGCCCCGCCAGGTCGCTCGACGTCGCCTGGGACGGGGCGAAGAGCCCGGGCCCGGTCGTCGAGAGCTGGCCGGTGGCGACGAGCCGCCGCGCCCCGTTGAGACGCGGTGCGGACGAGAGCGCGTCGCCGAGCACGTCCTCCGCGACGACCACGCCGGCCGGGCCGGCCGCGAGCCGGTGGAGGGCCTCGGTCAGGGTCAGGTGCTCGACCTCGACGCCGGGGTGCCGCTCCGCGTGCCGGTCGACGAGACCGGACCAGTCCGCGCCGACGCCGACGGACGCCAGGCGGCCGGAGCGGGCGCGGGCGGCGGTGAAGGCGCGTGCCACCGTCCAGTCGGCCGCATCCGCGTCCAGCGGCGCGAAGATCGTCGCCTCGCCCGTCTCGTCGAGGACGCGCGTGACCGTCGCGCAGAGGTCGAGCGCGGCGCGGAGCCCGTCGAGCGCGGGGGCCGCGTCGCCGGCCACGAGCACCGCGTCGGCGCTCGCGGTCGCCTCGCGCGTCGCGACCGGGAGATGGTGGCCCGAGCGCGTCAGGGCCTCGGTGTCGAACGGCGGGTGGAGCTCCTCGACGAGGAACCCGTGCTCGGCGCCGAGCCGCGCGAGCGTCCGGCTGGCTGCCGCCGTCACCTCGGGGCCGATGCCGTGCCCGGCAAGGCACGCGACGACGTAACGCCGGACGATCATCGGAATCGGTTGGGGTTCGGGGTGGACACGGGTGCTCCTCTCGCTCGGTACGCCCGGTGGACGCACCTCTGGTGTGGTCTCGTCGGCGTGTGCGCTGCATCGACAGCGCGTGAGCGAAAAATCTCCCCTAGAAGGGGAGAATCGCGATGAGCTCGATGCCGATGCCGACCGCTACCGCGGGGCGCGCTACGAGTGGAGCCTCGGATACCTGGCAGAGCCTCATCGCGTCCCAGAGTGCCGCAGCGGAGGGGCCGTGTCAACAACCGAAGGTCCGGCTTGCGACCTGGACCTTCAGTCACTACCATCGATGATCGATGATTCGCGCAGCGGTGATCACGGCATCCGGGCCCGCACGGCACTCCGTAGCGGTCCCGTCCCCGATTGCCTTCGCCGCGCCGAAAGCGCGCTAGCCGGCGACTTCACCCGTCACCGCCTGCTAGCCGCACATCCGACGGGACGCCTCTCCGCTCGCACCTCTGCTCGATCCCGACGAAAGGCTGGAGCACCCGCCGTGAGCACGACCCCGTTGCACGATCCGACCCGGGAGCGCGATGCCTGTGGCATCGGCCTCGTCGCGGACGCGCGCGGGCGGGCCTCGCGCGAGCTCCTCGACCGCGCCCTCGCGGGCCTCGCGGCGGTCGCGCACCGCGGCGCCTGGGCCGCCGACGGGGTGAGCGGCGACGGCGCCGGCGTCCTGCTCCCGCTCCACGCGTCGCTCACGGGCGTCGAGGGCGCCGGGATCGCGATGTGCTTCCTGCGCGAGCCGTGGCTGCGCGGTGTCGTCGAGGACGCCTGCCGTGCGGAGGGGCTCGAGCCGCTCGGCTGGCGCGACGTCCCGCACGACGTCTCGGCGCTGGGCTCGAGCGCGGGGGCGAGCGTCCCGCGCATCGCCCAGCTGGTGCTCGCCCCGACGGACGAGCCCGACGCGGAGCTCCGCGCCTACCGGGCGCGCAGGCGCGCGGAGCTCGTCGAGGGCGTCTACCTCGCCTCGCTCTCGTTCCGGACGGTCACCTACAAGGCGCTCTCCGCCGCCACGCAGCTCGCGAGCTTCTACCCCGACCTCCGCGACCCCGAGTGGGCCGTCTCCTGGGCGATCTTCCACCAGCGCTTCTCGACGAACACGGCGCCGAGCTGGGAACGGGCGCAGCCGTTCCGCCTGATCGCGCACAACGGCGAGATCAACACGATCGAGGGCAACGTCGCCTGGATGGAGGCGCGCGAGCATGCGCGCGGGCTCGACCCCGCGCTCGCGCCGGCGCTCGACCGGACGGGGTCGGACTCGGCCCTGCTCGACAACGCCCTCGAGCTCCTCGTCCGCTCCGAGGTCGACGTGACCGAGGCGCTCTCGCAGCTCGTCCCGCCCGCCTGGCAGAACGACCCGCGCGTCTCCGACGAGGAGCGCGCGATGCGCCGCTACCACGCGATGCTCGTCGAGCCCTGGGACGGCCCCGCAGGGCTCGTCTTCACCGACGGCGTCACCTCGGGCGCGAAGCTCGACCGCAACGGCCTGCGGCCGCTGCGCGTGGCGGTCGCCGGCGATCTCGTCGTCGTCTCCTCCGAGGCCGGCGCGGTGCCGCTCCCCGAAGGGGCGCAGGTGCGCCGCGCGCGGCTCGGCCCCGGCCAGCTGCTCGCGGTCGACCCGACCCACGGGCTGCGCTTCGACGGGGAGCTCGCGCGCGACCTGGCGCGCCGCCGGCCGTACGCGGACTGGGTCGCCGAGTCGCTGAGCGCCGGCGAGCAGGGCACGCCCGTCGGCGAGCCCGCCGGCGAGCTGCTCGCGCGGCACGCGCTCCACGGCTACACGCGCGAGGAGCTGAGCCTCATGCTCCGCCCGATCGCGCAGGCCGGCCAGGAGCCCGTCTACTCGATGGGCGACGACGCGCCGATCGCGCCGCTCGCGGGCAGGGCGCGGCCGCTCGCGTCGTACTTCCGGCAGCAGTTCGCGCAGGTGACGAACCCCGCGATCGACCACTACCGGGAGCGGACGGTGATGTCCGTCGCGACGCTCGTCGGCGCCCGTGCGCCCCTCGGCACCGAGGGCGCGCTCCCGCCGCTCGTCGCGCTCCCCTCGTTCCTCGTCACGCCGGCCGGCCTCGACGCGCTCGAGCCGGTCGCGATCGACGCGACGTTCACCGCGGAGGAGGGCCTCGGCCGCGCCGTCGACCGCGTCGCGGACGCCGCCGCGGAGCTCGTCGAGGGCGGCGCGTCCGTCGTGTGCCTCAGCGACCGCGAGGCGGGAGGCGACCGCGCGGCGATCCCGTCGCTGCTCGCCGTCGCCGCCGTCCACGGCCAGCTGACGGAGCGGGGCCTGCGCACGCGGTGCTCGCTGCTCGTGACGAGCGACGAGGCACGCGACACGCACATGGTCGCGACGCTCGTCGGCTACGGCGCGGACGTCATCTGCCCCCGGCTCGCGCTCGAGACCGTCGCCCAGCTCGCCGCGACCGACAAGGTCGGCGGCGACCGCCCGTCTCCCGCCGAGGCGCAGCAACGGCTGCTGCGCGCGCTCGAGGACGGGGTGCTGAAGGTCATGTCGAAGTCGGGCATCTCGGACGTCGCGAGCTACCGCGGCGCCCGGCTCTTCGAGGCCGTCGGCCTCGACCGGCGCCTCTGCCGGCGCTTCTTCGGCTCGACCGCCTCGGCGATCGGCGGGATCGGCCTCGACCGCCTCGAGCGCGAGGCTCTCGACCGCCTCGCCGCGAGCGAGGCCGAGAAGGTCGCGCTCGAGAACCCCGGCTTCTACAAGTTCCGCAAGGGCGGCGAGCCGCACGCGACCGACCCGGACGTCGTGGAGGCGCTCCAGAACGGCGTCACGGCCGCGCACGCGCTCGTGAAGGCGGTCAAGGGCGAGCGGTTCGACCTCTACGAGCGCTTCTCCACGCTCGTCAACGAACGGCCGCCGATGGAGCCCCGCGACCTGCTCGAGCCCGTGCCCGCCGGCGAGCCACTGCCGATCGACCAGGTCGAGCCCGTCGACTCCATCGTCCGGCGCTTCTCCGGCGGCGCGATGTCGCACGGCGCGCTCTCGGCCGAGGCGCACGAGACGATCGCGATCGCGTTCAACCGACTGGGCGGCCGCTCGAACTCCGGCGAGGGCGGCGAGGACCGGAGCCGCTACCGCGACGAGCGCAACTCGCGCATCAAGCAGGTTGCCTCGGGCCGCTTCGGCGTGACGGCCGAGTACGCGGCGTTCGCCGAGGAGCTCCAGATCAAGATCTCGCAGGGCTCCAAGCCGGGCGAGGGCGGCCAGATCCCGGCCCACAAGGTGACCGAGGAGATCGCGCGGCTCCGCGGCACCGGCCCGGGCGTCTCGCTCATCTCGCCGCCGCCGCACCACGACATCTACTCGATCGAGGACCTCGCGCAGCTCGTCTTCGACCTGAAGGAGGTCAACCCGGACGCGGACGTCTCGGTCAAGCTCGTCGCGTCGACCGGCGTCGGCCTCATCGCCGCCGGCGTCGCGAAGGCGCACGCCGACGTCGTCCACATCGCGGGCGCCGACGGCGGCACCGGCGCGAGCCCGCTCGCCTCGATCAAGCACGCGGGCGCGCCGTGGGAGCTCGGGCTCGCCGAGACCCAGCAGGCGCTGGTCGTCAACGGCCTGCGCGGCCGGGTGCGGGTGCGCGTCGACGGTGGCTTCAAGACCGGGCGGGACGTGATCCTCGCGGCGCTGCTCGGCGCCGACGAGTTCTCGTTCGGCACGGCGCTCCTCCTCGCCGAGGGGTGCCTGATGGTCCGCTCGTGCCACCTCGACACGTGCCCCGTCGGAATCGCGAGCCAGCGGCCGGAGCTCCGCGCCAAGTTCGGCGGGACCCCCGAGATGGTCGAGGCGTACCTCCGCTTCGTCGCCCTCGAGGTCCGGGAGCACCTCGCCGCGCTCGGCCTCCGCACGGTCGACGAGGCCGTGGGCCGCACCGACCTCCTGCGTCAGCGCCGGACTGGCGATGCCGCCGCGGACGCGCTCGAGCTCGACCGCCTGCTCGTGCGGCAGGGCGGCGGCCCGACGCGCTACGTCGGCCAGCCGGTGCCGCACGAGGGCGACCGGCTCGGCGCGCTCCTCGCCGCGCAGGGCAAAGCGGCGATCAGCGGCGCGCGGATCGTCGAGCCCTCGTACGAGATCACGAACGGCGACCGCGCGATCGGCGCGCGGCTCGGCGGCGCGATCGCGAAGGTGGCGGGCGACGCGCCGCCGGCCGGCCGCGTCCGCGCGCGCTTCGAGGGGGCAGCGGGCCAGAGCTTCGGCGCCTTCCTCACCGCAGGTGTCGAGCTGCGACTCGTCGGCGAGGCGAACGACTACGTCGGCAAGGCGATGTCCGGCGGCCGGATCGTGATCGCGCCGCCCGTCGGCGATGCGGGCGAGCCGTGCCTCGTCGGCAACACGGTGCTGTACGGCGCCACCGGCGGCGAGCTCTTCTGCGCCGGCTCGGCGGGCGAGCGCTTCGCGGTGCGGAACTCGGGCGCCGTCGCAGTCGTCGAGGGCGTCGGCGACCACGCCTGCGAGTACATGACGCGCGGCACCGTCGTCGTGCTGGGCGGCCACGGCCGCAACCTCGGCGCCGGCATGACAGGCGGGGAGGCGTTCCTCCTCGACGCGGACGAGCGGCTCGTCAACGACGAGCTCGTGGCGCTCACGCCGGTCGAGCGTGGTGACGCCGACCGCCTCCTCGAGCTGCTCGAGCGGCACGAGCGCGCGACAGGGTCGCCGCGGGCCGCGATCCTGCTCGCGGATCAGGAGGACACCGTCTCGCGCTTCCGAAGACTCGTCCCGCGCGCGCTGCTCCTCGAGGCCGAGACGTCGGACGAAGAACGTCTGACTGCATAAGTCCTGATTTTTGTGCATACTATGCAGATGCCCTACGTCACCATCGTCGGAGCAGCCGGATACACCGGCCAGGAGACGCTCGACCGCGTCCTCCACCACCCCGAGCTGGAGCTCTATGCGGTCGGGTCGGACTCGCTGGCCGGCCAGGACGCGAGCGCGCTCGATCCCCGGCTGAACCGGAACGGCGGCCGCCGGGTGCCGCGGCTGATCACGAACGCGGCGGCCCTCGCGAGCGGTGCGGACGTCACCTTCATCTGCCTCCCGCACGAGGAGGCAGCGGGCTTCGAGCCGCCCTCGCGCGGCATCGTGGTCGACCTCTCGGGCGCCCACCGCCTGACGGACGCCGCCCAGTACGACGCGTGGTACGGCTTCACGCATCCCCGGCCGTCCGAGCTCGGCCGCTGGTCGTACGGCCTGCCCGAGCTCTGCGAGGTCGAGGGACCGCTCGTCGCGAACCCGGGCTGCTACGCGACCGCCGTGCTGCTCGCGCTCGCGCCGCTCAAGGACGCCGTCGACCCCGGCAGCGCCGTCGTCGACGCCATGTCCGGGATGACCGGCGCCGGCCGGTCGCTGAAGGCGTCCAGCCACGCGGGCTCGGTGCTGGAGAACGTCTCGCCCTATCGCATCGGAGCGCACCAGCACGTGCCGGAGATCGCGCAGCTCCTCGGCTTCCCCGTCTCCTTCACGCCGCACCTGCTGCCCGTCCGCCGCGGCCTGCTCGCGACCTGCAACGTCCGCTCGACCGGCGCCGACCTGCGCGAGCTCCTCGAGGAGCGGTACGCGGAGAGCGCGCTCGTGAGCGTCCTCCCCGAGGGGGTCGCCCCCGACCTCGCGCGCGTGCAGCACACCGACACTGCCGAGATCGGCGTCTTTGCCGACCGGCACACGGACCGCACGATCGTCATCTGCGCGCTCGACAACCTCGGCAAGGGCGCCGCCGGCCAGGCGGTGCAGAACGTCAACCTGCTCTACGGCCTGCGTGAGACCGCGGGCCTGCGGCACGCGAGCGTGCTGGTCTAGCCGTGTCCGTCACCGCCGCCAAGGGGTTCGCCGCCGCGGGCGTCAGCGCGGGGATCCGGCCGTCCGGCAAGCCGGACGTCGCGCTCGTCCGCTCGCTCGTCCCGGCGGTCGGGGCGGCCATGTGGACGCAGAACCGCGTCCTCGCGGCGCCCGTCGTCGTCTCGCAACGACATCTCGAGTCGGCGCAGCCCCAGGCCGTCGTCGTCAACGCTGGCGTCGCGAACGCGGCGACCGGCGCGGCCGGCGAGGAGGACGCGCGGGTCACGGCCGCCGACGTCGCCTCGCTGCTCGGGCTCGCGCAGGAGGAGGTGCTCGTCCTCTCGACGGGCGTGATCGGCCCGCGGCTCCCGATGACGAAGCTGCGGGCGGGCGTCGCCGACGCCGCGGCCGCGCTCTCACCCGCGGGTGGCGACGCGGCCGCCGAGGCGATCCTCACGACGGACGCCGGGCCCAAGACCGCGGTCGTCGAGGGCGACGGATTCACGGTCGGCGGGATGGCGAAGGGCGCCGGGATGATCCACCCGAACCTCGCGACGATGCTCGTCGTCCTGACCACCGACTACCCCCTCGAGGCGGGCGAGGTGGACGCGTTCCTCCGGCCGGCGGTCGACCGGAGCTTCAACCGCATCTCGGTCGACGGCGACTGCTCGACGAACGACGCGGTGGTGCTGCTTGCGAACGGCGCCTCGGGCGTGACGCGGGACACAGCGTCGGACGCGTCCTTCGCCGAGGCGCTCGGCACGGTGTGCGCCGACCTCGCCCGGCAGATCGTCGCCGACGGCGAGGGCGCGACCGTCGTCCTCGAGATCCACGTCTCGCACGCGCGCTCCGACGACGAGGCGCACGCGATCGCGCGTCGCGTCGCGACCTCCCCGCTCGTGAAGACCGCGGCGTTCGGGCGCGACCCGAACTGGGGACGCGTGCTCGCGGCAGCGGGCTCGGCGCCGTCCAACGGTGGCTTCGCGCACCTGGACACCGAGTCGCTGCGGGTCGCCTTCGACGGCACGCCCGTCTACGACGCCGGCGCGCCGACGGGGCTCGTACCCACCCTCTCCGGTGCCGCCTGCCGGATCGAGCTCGACCTCGGGCTCGGCGACGGCTCCGCCGCGTACCTGGCCAGCGACCTCTCGACCGACTACGTGAAGCTCAACGCGGAGTACACGACGTGAGCGGCCCGACCGTCCTCAAGCTCGGAGGCCGCGTCGCCGCCGATGCCGTGCAGACCGCGCTCGCCGAGGTCGCGGGAGACGTCGTCGTCGTCCACGGCGCCGGGCCCCAGATCACGGCGGAGATGGAGCTGCGCGGGATCGCACCGGTCTTCGTCCGCGGGCGCCGGGTCACGACGCCGGAAGCGCTCGAGGTGGTCGTCGAGTCTCTCCTCGCCGTCAACGCCGAGGTCTGCGCTGCGGTCGGCCCCCGGGCGGTCAGCCTGCGCGGCGACGAGATCGGCCTTCGGGCAACCGTGGTCGAGGAGCTCGGCCTTGTCGGCGACCCCGAGCCCTCTGCGCCGGCCGCGATCCGCGAGGCCCTCGCCGCGGGGAAGGTGCCGGTCGTCGTGCCGCTCGCCGCCGGCCCGCTCAACGTGAATGCCGACGAGGCCGCGGCGGCGCTCGCGGTCGGGCTCGGCGCGGAGCGGATCCTGTTCGTCAGTGACGTGCCGGGCGTGCTCCTCGACGGCGCTGTCGCCACCGTGCTCTCGGCCGACGAGGCCGAGGCGGGGCTCGGGGAGGGCGTCTTCGAGGGCGGCATCGTCCCCAAGCTGATGGCCGCGGTCAGCGCCGCGCGTGGAGGGGTCAAGGCGTCGATCGGCGCCACCGAGGTCCCTGCGTGACGACGACGGGCGAGCGCGTGGGGCGCGAGTCGCGCGCCTCCGTGCTCCCGACCTACGCCCGCGCCGACGTGACGATCGTCCGCGGCGACGGCTGCCGCGTCTGGGACGACGCAGGGAAGGAGTACCTCGACTTCGGCGGCGGCATCGCCGTCGTCGCGCTCGGCCACCGCCACCCCGCCGTGACCGCCGCGGCGCACGCCCAGCTCGACGAGCTCTGGCACGCGTCCAACCTCTACTGGACGGAGCCGATGCTCCGGCTGGCGGCGCTCCTCGCGGAGCGGATGGGCGACGGCGTGCAGGCGTTCTTCTGCAACTCCGGCGCTGAGGCGAACGAGGCGGCACTCAAGGTCGCCCGCAAGGCGACGGGCCGGGCACGGGTCGTCGCCCTCGAGGGCGGGTTCCACGGCCGGACGCTCGGCTCGCTGTCGGTCACCGGCCAGCCGGCCAAGTGGGAGGGCTTCGGGCCGCTCGTCCCCGGCGTCTCGTTCGCGCGGCCGAACGACGTCGAGTCGCTCGAGGCCGCGGTCGCACCCGGCGGCGAGCTCGCCGCGATCGTCCTCGAGCCGATCCTCGGCGAGGGGGGCGTCCTGCCGCTCGAGGACGAGTTCGTCACCGCCGCGGGCGAGATCGCCCGCGAGGTCGGGGCGCTCCTCTGGGTCGACGAGGTGCAGACGGGCCTCGGACGCACCGGGACGTTCTTCGCGTACGAGCAGCTCGGCCTCGAGCCCGACCTCGTGACGCTCGCCAAGGGTCTCGGCAACGGCCTGCCGATCGCCGCGCTCCTCGTGCGCGGCGGCGCCGCGGAGGCGATCGGGGCAGGCGACCATGGCTCGACCTTCGGCGGGAACCCCGTCGCCGCGGCAGCCGCGTGCGCGGTCGTCGAGGCGATCGACGCCGAGCTCCTCGAGCAGGTCGCCGACAAAGGACGCCGGCTCGCGGACGGCCTCCGCGCGCTCCCGGGCGTGCGGGAGGTGCGCGGCCGCGGTCTGATGCTCGCGGCCGTCCTCGACCGCGACGCCGGCCCGGTCGTCGACGCCGCGCGGGGCGCGGGACTGCTCGTCCTCACCGCAGGCACCGACGTCCTTCGGCTCCTGCCGCCGCTCGTCGTCTCGGACGAGGAGATCGCGCAGGCGCTCGCGATCCTCGACGAGGCGCTGCGTTGAGCAACCCCGTGCGGCAGGCCGCGATCCTGCGGCTCGTCCGCGACAACGCGATCTCGACCCAGGGCGAGCTCGTCGACCTCCTCCGCGAGGAGGGCCACGACGTCGTGCAGACGACGGTCTCGCGGGACGTCCACGAGCTCGGGCTGGTCAAGGTGCGGGCGCCGTCCGGGAGGCTCGTCTACGCGGCGCCCGGCAGCGACGACGCCGACCGCCGGCGCGCGATCGGCGTCGCGATGCGCCGCTACGCGACCGGCGTCGAGCGCGCCGGCCCGCTCGTCGTCGTCTCGACGCCCTCGGGGTACGCGAGCGCGCTCGCCCAGGCGATCGACGAGGGCGCCCACCCCGGGATCGCGGGGACGATCGCCGGCGACAACACGATCTTCCTCGCCCCCCGCGAGGGCACGACCGCCGCGGCCCTCGGCGACGAGCTCCGCGACCTCCTCGTCAAGGGCTAGCGCGCAGGCGCGGCCGGCCCGCGGAGCGACACTCGAGGCAAATCCCTCGAACGAGGGAGCGAGGAACGACGCCGGGGGCCGATCTCCATAGCACCCACCCTCCCCAGCATCACCGAGACGGCCGCTTCCCCAGCGGCCGTTTCACTTTCTTGTTCGCCAGGCGGGATTCGGCAGGAGCCGAATCCCGCGGCTTGATCCCCGCCTGCGGCTCGGGCACATCCCTGAAGGCGCCCGCTGTCGCGGTCGCAACTGAACTCTCTCTCCGCGAGACGTCTGGCTCTCCGAGCGACGTCTGGTAGCGACGCGGAGGCGTCCCTCAGAACGCGTAGCGCTCCTCGTCCCAGGGATCGGCGTCGTTGTGGTAGCCGTAGCGCTCCCAGAAGCCCGGCGCGTCCGTGGGACGGAGCTCGATCCCGCGCAGCCACTTCGCGCTCTTCCAGAAGTACTTGCCCGGGACGATCAGGCGCAGGGGCCAGCCGTGCTCGGGCGTGAGCGGCTCGCCGTCGGCGTGCGTCGCGAGCATCGCTCCCTCGCGCTCGAGGAACCCGATGGGCACGTTCGCCGTGTAGCCCGCCTCCGAGTGCGCGATCGCGTAGTGCGCGCTCTCGCGCGGCCGGACGCGCTCGGCGAGCGCGGACCACGGGATGCCCGTGAAGGTCGCGTCGAAGCGGCTCCACCGGGTCACGCAGTGGATGTCCTGCGTGACGGTCACCTTGGGCAGGGCGTCGAGCTCGTCCCACGCGAGCGTGAGCGGCGCCTCGACCTCGCCGAAGACCCGGAAGTCCCAGCCGGCGAGGTCGGCGGGGTAGTCCGGCACGTCCCCGGCGTGGAGCACCGGCCACTTCTCGGTGAGGTACTGGCCCGGCGGCAGTCGCGCGGGGTCGTAGCCCGCCTCCGCGACCTTCCGCTCGGCCCTGCCCCTGAACACGCTCGCTACCCTCGCTCCATGGCTTCGACCTCGACGTTACAGACCGCCGAGCGGCCGAGGGCCTTCGTGGCCGTGCGCGGGCGGGACGCCGCCGCGTACCTCAACCGGATGGTCTCGAACGAGGTCGAGGACATGCCGATCGGCGAGGCCCGCGAGGCGCTCCTGCTGACGCCCAAGGCCCGCATCGTCGCGCCGCTCGTCGCCTGGCGCCGGGGAGCGGAGGACTACCTGCTCGTGACCGAGCCGGAGTCCGGTGAGCGGCTCGCGCGCGAGCTCGTCCGGGGACGGTTCGCGGCGAAGTGCACGATCGAGCTCGAGGAGCACCGCTCGACCGTCGTGCTCGGCGAGCCGGCGCTCTCGGCGCTTCGGCACGAACAGGGCTTCGCGACCGCCGACTACGGCGTCTCGGCTGTCGAGCTCGTGGACGGCGAGCCCCCCGACGACGCGGAGCCCGTCGCGCCCGACGAGCTCGAGCGGCTGCGGATCCTCGCGCGCACGCCCCGGCTGGGCCGGGAGCTCGACGATCGGGTGATGCCGGCCGAGGCGGGGCTCGAGGAGCGGGCGATCAGCTTCACGAAGGGCTGCTACCCCGGGCAGGAGCCGGTCGCGCGGCTCCACTACCGCGGCCGAGCCAACCGCAACCTTCGCCTGCTCGCGATCGAGGAGGGCGAGCGGCCCGCCCCCGACGCCGAGCTCGTCCTCGACGGCACGGTCGTGGGACGCGTCACGAGTGCCGCCCCGGACCCGGAGCGCGGCCTCGTCGCGCTCGCCTATGTCCGGCGCGAGGTGCCGCAGGACGCGGAGCTCGAGCTGGGCAGCCGCCGCGTTCGTCAGCTGGGCTAGACCGGGGCCTCTGCGGGCTCCCCGGTACACTGCCGGTTCCCCGCGCCCGTAGCTCAGGGGATAGAGCGCTGCCCTGCGGAGGCAGAGGTCGCACGTTCGAATCGTGCCGGGCGCATCAAGGACTCATGCCGGATTGGCGCCAGCGAAGCAGTCGCCTCGGTGTACTCGATGTGGCTCACGCGGCCTTCCACGTGTTCTCGCTGGGCGCCTTGTAGTAGTACCCGTCCTCGCCCGCGGGCGGTTCGACGGCACGCGCGGCCTCCTCGACCGGGGCGCCGACGGAGGAGGGCACCAGCCCGTCGCGCTCCAACCTCCCGTGCATGGTGTACGCGGAGAGCAGATCCAGCCGTGCCGTGGTCGGCTCGTCTTCGTAGTCGCTGTCGTCTGGTTTCGGAATAGACATGTTGGCCTCCTGAATGCCCCGATCCGGGGAATGCATGCACGGTAGGCGTGGGCGCCGAGCTCGCAAATGACACGAATGAGTCCAATGGCGTAGGCGACGAGAGGCTCCGCGCCGCCGCCGTTGGTGCGCTCAAGGAGAGACGAGCCGGGAGAGGCAGCGGAGCACAGCCGCCAAACAGAACACCGCGCCCAACTCCCGGCTCTAGCGAGACAGATGCGCGGGAGCGGGGAAACTTGCGCGTTCGCGCGGCGAAAGCGGCGACCGCGATCTCAGCGCGGTTTCCAGACGAGCCGGGGTCGACCGCTGCCTGGCTGCGGTTTCCAGAAACAGACGTGCTCGCGGGCCGCGTCCGGCCTGAGGCCGTGCATGGCGGCGGCGCACGGCGGGCAGAAGACCACGACGCGCAGCGCGTCGACCCGGTCAGGATCGTCCCGGTGGTAGGCAGCCCAGCCCTTGCCGGGCTTCGAGGCGTAGCACCCGCAGAAGTCGCATTCGAGCATCGCCACGCACGGTAGGTCGGGGCGACGGTGCCGCAGAGGACACGATCGGGTCAATTCCCGACTGAACGACGTGAGGCAGGGGTGGCGGCTCGCGAACCCCTCCCGCCCGTTACACCGGTGGTGCCGGACGGGCTGCGGCCGGGACTCGGAGCCGCCTCGCTGTCGGTTCCCGGTGGCGGCGGTTGGAAAACGGCTCCCGCGTGTCGACCGCTACTAGACCTCCCGCCTCAAGTTCCTGGCTCTGCGTCTAGCCCATGGGGCTATGGGCGACGGCATGCTCTGGGCCTGCGGCGGCGGGGGAGGCTGGGACAGGGAACGGCTGCGGCGCGTTCCCTCAGTCGGCGCCGCCGCAGTTCGCTCTCTTCAGAGCCTTGGTCGCGCCGCGGAGGGACAATGGCCGCTGACGCGTGGAGGCACTGCGGCGCAACCTCCGTGCCTGGTCCGGGGGGAGGAACCGAGCCGCACGCCAGCGGCCATTTCCGAGTGTACGCCTCTCGTAGGAGCCTGAGCTCGGCGGTCAGGAGAACGAGCCGGCCTAGCCGGACGCCCACTGAAACAGGAAGACAAAGGTGATGATTCTGGACACGATCACCGCCGCAACCGCGAGCAGAATGCTGAAGACGATCTGCCGACGGCTCGCACGGGCCCGCCAGTCGAGCCATCCGACGAACGCGGCCACGACGGCGACAAGAAGGAACCCGAAGCGGTCGTCGTCTGGGCCGACGAACGACGAGACACCGACGAGCGACCCTGCGATGAGGGCGACTCGCTGCGCCATGCGAGGTCGTGGTGCACTCTGGGCCATCGGCGTGAGGCTTCGACCTGCGAACCCGTGCGCCTTCGCGGGGCTACGTGCGGCTGGGTCTCGTCTTTGCGCCCACCCACACGCCCGCACACCACGCTGCTGCCGCCGAAGCCGTGAGAACACCGACCACAACGGCAATCAACGCCCACCACGGATCCTCGCCACGGTCGGCGACACCAACTGCAAACAGACCCAGCACGGCGGCGACGCAGGCGCCGGCGGCCGCCATCCACACGTGGTTTCGGCTCGCGAGCCTGCCGGAGAGAACACCGGCCGAGAAGATGGCGAGCGCCCCGATCGGGAGTGACGCGGACAACCCGAGGATCGCGTACATGACAAGCAGGCTGACGAGCACCGCGACAGGAACGAGCCACTTCATGTGTCGATCGTCGGCGGAGCCGCCGCCTTGGTCAATCCCTGCGACTCAGGAGCCGGTCGGCTGTCCTCGGCGAGCCCTTCGGCTGGCTGTCGGGCGTGCTCCCGACGCAGCGTCTCGACATCCAGGTTCGACCGAAACGACCGCCGGTCTACGTGCAGCAGTTTGGCGGCTCGCGAGAACCCCGAAGTCCCGACCGCGGTAGTGCCGTCAGTTCCAGCCGGGTTGCCGCGAAGGCCCGGAGCCGCCTCGGCGTGGATTCCCAGTCGTGACCGTGCGCAAACGGCTAGGCCAGCCCTTCGCGTCGCAGCCAGACGCGCCGCCCATGCGCAATCGCCGCCCCGTCGGGGTCGGTCGCATGAACTGACGTCCACTCCTCTCGATCGGCGGAGGGTCGCGGCTCGCGCCTTCGACGTCGCGGGGCGTGCTCATGGGATCTCGACGTCCCTGACTTCGATCGGCACCGTGCGTCGCGCGACATAGCGCGGGAGCATCCCGAGCGCGGCGGCCGCGTCCTCGGCCTGGACGCGCCACCAGAGCGCATGCCCGCCGGCGAGGCAGGTCGACGCCGCCGGACGATGGCGCAGCGGGCTCTGAAAGCCTGTCCAGGCCGCGAAGGCGGCTGCGCACTCGGCTGCGGTGTGTCGGTGCTCGAGGAGGAAGTACGGCATGTGTCCAGCGTGCCGCAGTCGAGGTCGTGAGACATCGGGGACTCCCCCTTAACCGGGCTCCGGACGGCGGCGCAGTAGGGTCGAGCGGTGCCGTTCGAGTTCCGGGTCGGACCGACCGTCGGGCGCGAGTCAGCGCTGGAGCAGATCGACGCGACGCTCGACGCCGTCGAGGCGGGGCGGTCCGACTGCATCGCGTTCGACGGCGAGCCCGGGATCGGCAAGACCCATCTCCTCACGGAGCTGCACCGCCGGGCGGAGGAGCGCGGGTACCTCGTTCTCGGTGGCTCGGCGACGGAGTTCGAGCGGGACCTGCCGTTCGGCGTCTGGGCCGACGCACTGGACGCCTACGTCGCCTCGCAGGAGCTCGAGCTCGGCGAGTCGTGGACCGCGGAGTACGCGCGAGAGCTCGACGACATCCTCCCGTCCCTGCACCGTGCCGCCCCGAGCCGCCGTCGCGCCGTTCCCGACGAGCGGTACCGCGCCCACCGGGCCTCCCGCAAGCTGCTCGAGCTCCTCGCGCGGGAACGTCCGCTGGTCGTCGTGCTCGACGACCTCCACTGGGCCGACGAGGCATCGGTCGAGCTGCTGGTCGCGCTCCTGCGGCGCGGGCCCGAGGCGCCGGTCCTCCTCGCGCTGGCCTTCCGGCGCGCGCAGGCACCCGTGCGACTCTCCGCGGCGCTGGCGACCCGCGCGGCGCGCCTGATCTCGCTCGAGCCGCTCGCCGAGGCCGAGGTGAGCGAGCTGCTCGCCGGGGTCGAGCCGCGCGCCGCCGCGGCGATCTCGCGTCACGGCGGCGGCAACCCGTTCTACCTCCACCAGCTCAGGCGCGCGGGCGAGGAGGGACGGCTGGACGCGGCGCCGGACGAGGGCGGCGGGGACGTCGCCGTGGCCGGCATGCCCGTGCCGTCCGCCGTGGCGGCGTCGCTGGCCGAGGAGCTCGCCTCCCTGCCCGTCGATGAGCTCGTGCTGCTGCGCGCCGCGGCCGTCGCAGGGGAGCCGTTCGAGCCGGATCTCGCAGCAGCGATCGCGGAACTGCCTCCGTCGGACGGCCTCGACGCTCTGGACGCCTTGCTGGCCCTCGATCTCGTTCGTCCGACGTCGGTGCCACGACGGTTCGTCTTTCGCCACCCCCTGGTGCGACGCGCGGTCTACGAGTCCGCGCCCGCCGGCTGGAGGCTCGGGGCACACGCACGCGCGGCAGCAGCGCTGGAGCCGCGCGGCGCTCCGGCGGCCGAGCGCGCCCACCACGCCGAGCAGTACGCAGGGCAGGGCGACCAGGAGGCGATCGGCCTCATGCTGGAGGCCGGAGCCGCCGCGGCGGAGAGGGCGCCCGCCGCTGCGGCGCGCTGGTTCGAGTCGGCGCTGCGCCTGCTGCCCGCCCGCGACGAACGGCAGGTCGACGTGCGCGTGGCCCTAGCGTCGTCATTGCGCGCGCTCGGTGAGCTCGACCGCTGCCGGGCTGCATTGCTGGAGGCGCACGACCTCCTTCCCGCGGACGCGGTGACGCGCAGGGTCGAGCTCACGGCGCACTGCGCCGCGGTCGAGCACTGGCTCGGCCGGCACGAGGAGGCGCATCGACGCCTGTCACGCGCCTGGGAGGAGCTCCCCGACCGGTCGACGGGCGAGGCCGCGGCGCTCGAGATCGAGCTCGCGGTGGACGGCCTCTACGAGCTCGACTTCGCGCAGGCAGTCGAGATGGGTCTGCGTGCGCTGGCGACGGCGCGCGAGGTCGGCGATCGTCCCCTCGTCGCGGCGGCCGCGGCAGCCCTCTGCCTCGCGGAGACGACGGCCGGGCACGTCGCCGACGCCGAGGAGCACCGGCGGGAGGCGCGAGCCGAGGTGGACGCCCTCTCGGACGCCGAGCTGGCGCCGCGTCTCGAGGCGCTCTACCACCTCGCCTGGGCCGAGACGTACCTCGAGCACTACGACGACGCTGTCGCCCATGCCGAGCGTGGCATCGCGACCGCGCGGGCCTTCGGCCAGGGCCGGTTGCTCGTCCCGCTGTCGCTGGCCCGAAACTTCCCCTTCGAGATGCAGGGCCGCCTGCGGGAGGCGATCGAGCTCTGCGAGTCGGCGCTCGAGGCGGCCCGGCTCTCGGCGAGCGCGCACGAGCTCTATCGCGCGCTCTTCGAGCTCGGCTGGACGCTGTACTACGCCGGGGACCTCGACGGCGCGCTCGCAGCGCACGAGGAGAGCTCCCGCGTCGACCCGAGGCTGGCCGGGGGCACGATCCCGAACGGCGGTGGCGGCCCGGGCTGGGGCCTCGGTGTCGCGTGGCTCGAGTCGGGCGAGATCGAACGCGGCCGGACCATGCTGCTCGAGCTCGGTGGAGAGAACGTCGCCCGCACGATGCCCGTCGAGCGCTGCTTCGACTGGGAGAGCCTCACGCTCGCCGAGCTGGCCGTCGGCGACGTGGACGCGGCCGATGCCTACGCACGCCGCGCGGAGCAGGACGCAGCGCAGCTGGCGCTGAAGCTCCCGTCTGCGCTGGCCGGCAGGGCGCGAGCGGCGGTCCTGCTCGCACGCGGCGAGCCGCTGGAGGCGGCTCGCGTCGCGCACGAGTCGGCCGAGGCCGCCGGCTCGGTCGGAGCCAACCTCCAGGCGGCGTTCTCGCGCGGGCTGGAGGGACGTGCGCTGGCGGCAGGAGGCGATCGGCTCGAGGCGGTCGCGACCCTCCGACGGGCGGAGCGCGAGCTCGACGCCTGCGGCTCAGTGCGCGTGCGGGACGAGATGCGCCGCGAGCTACGGCGGCTCGGTGCCCGCGCCGAGCCGCGTGGCCCGGCGGCTCCGGGAGACAGCGGCATCGACGCGCTGAGCAAGCGCGAGCTCGAGATCGCGGGCCTCGTCACCGATCGCCTGACGAACCGGGAGATCGCCGCCGCGCTCTATCTCAGCGACAAGACGATCGAGTCCCACCTGCGCAACATCTTCCACAAGCTCGGGGTCACGTCGCGGGTCGAGGTCGCACGGGCGGTCGAGCGAGAGCGCGCCGCGTCTGCGGGCGCGCAGGCGTGACCTCGCTCGCGCCGCCCGTCGATCCCGACGCCGCGCGCCTGGAGGAGCTCGGGTACCGACAGGAGCTGGCGCGCGGCCTGCACCTCTTCGACAACGCCGCGATGGGATTCGCCGGCATCTCACCCGTCGTCGGCCTCTACGCGGTGGTGCTCGTCGGGCTGGCCGTGGCCGGTCCGGCGTGGGTGTGGGTCCTGCCCGTCGCGCTGGCGGGCCAGTGCCTGTTGCTGGCCGTGTACGCGGAGCTGGCGTCGGAGTTCCCGATCGCCGGCGGCGCATACCAGTGGAGCCGTCGCCTGATGGGCGGCACGTACGGGTGGCTCAGCGGCTGGGTGGCGATCTGCGCCTACTGCGCGGCGAACACGACGATCGCCTACCTCGGGGCACCGTGGGCCCTCACGCTCGCGGGCATCGAGCCCACGCCCAACGCGATCGTGGTGACCGGCATGGTCCTCGTCGGCGTCTGCGCCGTCGTCGGCGCGTCGAGCGTCGACGTGCTCGGGCGCGTGATCAAGGCGGGGATCGCCGCCGAGATCGTCGCGTCCGTCGGGATCGGGCTCGCGCTCCTGCTCGTCTTCCGGACCCAGGACGTGTCGATCCTCGGCGAGACGCTCGGCGCGGAGGTCCTGTCCGGCGGGTCGGTCGGCGCGGGGATGCTCGCCGCCCTGGCCGTCGCGGGCTGGGTGTTCATCGGCTTCGACTGCTGCGTCGGCGCATCCGAGGAGACGAGGCGGGCAGCGCGCCATGTCCCGCTGGCGATCTGGCTCGCGCTGCTGAGCGTCGGCGTCCTCGTGATCCTGAACGCGTTCGCGGTCACGCTCGCCCACCCCGACCTCGCCGGGGTCGTGGCCGGAGACGACCCCGATCCGGTGGCCACGTCGGTCGAGGCGTCGTTCGGGTCGTGGTCGGCAAAGCCCTTCGCGGCGGTCGTGCTCGCGGCGTTCCTGGCCTGCGGGATGGCCGCGCAGACGGTGACCGCGCGGACGATGTACTCGGTCGCCCGCGACGACGTGCTCCCGGGCTCGCGGTTCTTGCGCCGCGTCGACCGGCGGCGCACGCCCATCGGCGCGATCGCGACGACCGCCGTCGCCGCCTGCCTCGGCCTCCTGCTCGGGCTGCACTCCGCGGCGGTCGGCAGCCTGATCACGTTCGGCACGGCGGGGATCTACGTCGCCTTCCTGCTCGTCGCGCTCGCCGCGCTGATCGCTCGCGTCCGGGGGACCTGGAAGCCGTCGGGGCACATTCGGCTCGGCCGGGCCGGTGTCGTCGTCAACGTGCTGGCAGTGGCATGGCTCGCGTTCGAGACCGTCAACATCGCGTGGCCGCGGGCGTCGCTCGCCCCGCCCGGAGCGCCGGTCTACCAGGTCTGGGCGGCGCCGATCCTTCTCGGGGTGATCGGCACCGCCGGCGTCACGTATCTCCTCCTGGCCCGGCCGCAGCGAAAGCTGCCGGGCCGCTAGCTCCTCCGTCTCGGAGTCCCGACCGGGTCACGCATCCCCGAGGAGGGTGCGGTCGAAGAAGGCGACGATGCGCCGCTCGTACTCGAGCGGCCGCGCCTCGGTGCCGCCGATGTGCCCGGCTCCCGGGACCTCCCAGAGCTCCCTCGGAGCGCGTGCGACGGCGTAGAACGCCTTGTTGGCGGGCTCCTCGGTCGGCTGGCCGCGCTCGCCGTAGACGAAGAACACCGCGGCCGAGATCTTCGGGACGAGGCTCATCAGATCGGGCGGCGGGGCGTTGTTCGAGAAGACCGCAGTTCCCGCGGTCGCGACGCCGTTGCCGAGGACCTCCTGCCAGGTCGTGCCCGGGTTCGCGACGATGTCGCGGACGGAGCGGCCGCTCGCACCCTCGGACACGATCGCCTTCAGGGCGGTCGACTCCGCCGCCGCGGCGATCATCATCTCACCGCCGACCGAGAGGCCGATCCCGCCGATCCGCTCCGGATCCACGTCGGGACGCCCTTGCAGGAACCGCACGGCCGCGTGGACGTCGCGCTCGCCCTCCCACCCGAAGAGGTTCGGGTCGCCATCGCTCTCGCCCTCGCCGCGGCGGTCGAAGACCAGCACGCCGTAGCCGTGGCGCGCGAGCAGCTTCGCCCGCTTCTGCGAGCTCGCCCGCCCGGGGAACGAGATCACCGCCGCGCCATTGCGCGACCGGATGTACCAGCCCTTCAGCCGCAGTCCGTCGTCCGTGGTGAACTCCACCTCCTCGAAGGGCGCTCCGAGATCGGCCGCCGGCACGGTCGCGCGGCTGGCGTGCGTGACGACGTAGGAGATCGCGAGGGGGAACAGGACGACGAACGCGACCACCGCAGCGCCGAAGGCGAGCAGCCCCCGCCGGCCGTAGCGCCACCAGAGCCGGTCGTCGCGGCGGCGGGATCGCCAGAGCGTCACGCCGCCGACGCCGATCAACAGGAGCCCGGAGAGGAGCGAGAGCAGCCCGGTGTAGTCGTCCCCGGACGGCCCGACCGCTCGCGCATAGTGCACGGCCTCGATGCCGCCGACCACGCCGAAGACGCCTGCGAGGAGCGCGATCGCCGCGCGTGCGCCGGCGCGGAGCCGGCCGTAGAAGAGCCCTGCGGCGACGAGCAGGCCGAGGGGGACGAGGCCGCTGACGAGGTGGTCGGCGGCCGAGGTGCCGGGGTTCGGTTGGAGGTAGTTGTCGTCGACGACGTGCAGGGCGACGGCGCCGAGCGCGAGCCGTGCCACGCGGACGTCGCTGTGCAGCCACGCGACTGCTCGAGCTGCGAGGCCGGTGTCGAGATGTGGGGCGATGGTCTCCATAGCATCCTCCTAGAGGGATTGCGGGGCGCGCCGCCTGCCGCGACGAGCTGTCGGCAGGTGGCGCGCCCCGGGGCTCGATCGGGTGTCGGTCAGGCAGACGGGTCGAGCGCGGGCTTGGCCTTCGCCGGGACGACCGGCTCGACCGAGCGCTCGTGCTCGAGCCTCGGCAGCCACTCGAGCCAGCGCGGGAGGTACCAGTTGGCGCTTCCGAGCAGCTTCATCGTGGCCGGCAGGAGCACGGCGCGGACGATCGTCGCGTCGATCAGGACGGCGACCGCGAGGCCGATGCCCATCTGCTTGAGGTCGACGAGCGGGAGCATCGTGAAGACCAGGAAGACCCCGACCATCACGACTGCGGCGCTCGTGACCACGCCTGCCGTCGACTTGATCCCGTGCGAGATCGCGTCGTCGGTGGAGAGACCACGGTCGTAGGCCTCCCGGATCCGGCTCAGGATGAACACGTGGTAGTCCATCGAGAGCCCGAACAGGATCACGAACATGAACATCGGGAGCCAGTTCGCGATCCCGCCGTTCGACTGGAAGTCGAGCAGGCTCTCGCCCCAGCCCCACTGGAAGATCGCGACGAGGACGCCGTAGGCGGCCGCGACGGACAGCAGGTTCAGGATGATCGCCTTCAGCGCGATCACGATCGACCGGAACGAGACGAGCAGGAGCCCGAACGCGAACAGGAGCACGAAGCCGAACACCTTCGGCGCCGAGCTGGTCTGGGACTCGTTGAAGTCCTGCGAGTTCGCGGTCTGACCCGTCACGGCGTACGCGACGCCGTCGACCTGGCCGAGCGTGGCCGGCAGCAGGTCGTCCCGCAGGGTCGCGAGCGCGGCGTTCGACTCGTCGTTCGTCCCGTTCCCGGCGAGCGGGATCTCGACCCTGACGGCGCTGCCGTCACGGTTCGTCTCGACCTCGATCGGCGGGTTCATCTGGCCGGTCGCGAGCGCCTTCTGCTCCAGCTCGGCCACGGCCGTGCGGAGCTCCGGCGTCGTGACGTCGTCGGCCTCGATCGCGAGGACGGCCGGGTCCGGCGTTCCCGGGAAGGCCGCAGCGAGACGCACGAACGGCTCGACCGACGGGCTCGAGAAGCCCTCGATGCCGGTCTGTGACGTGTGCAGCTGGAGCGCCGGCAGGGCCAGCGCCACGAGCACCGCACCCGCCGCGACGGCCGAGAGGAGCGGACGCCGCAGGACGCGGTCGAGGACAGCGCCCCACACGCGGCTCTCGGCCCGCTTGCGCCGACGGCCGACGAAGGGGATCCGTCCCTTCTCCACCCTGTCGCCCAGCTTCGAGAGCAGGGCGGGCAGCACCGTGAGCGACCCGAGCATCGCGACCGCCACGACGATCATGGTTCCGACCGAGAACGACATGAACGACTTGTCGCCCGAGAGGAACATGCCCGCCATCGCGATGAGGACGGTCATCCCGGAGACGAGGACGGCTCGCCCGGAGGTGGCGGCGGCTGCCTCGAGAGCTGCGCTCTCGCTGCGACCGGCTGCCCGCTCCTGGCGTTCGCGACGCATGTAGAAGAGCGCGTAGTCGACGCCGACGGCCAGGCCGATCAGCAGGACGACCTCCATGATGCTCTCGCTCGCGGGGACGCCCTTGCTCGAGAGCGCGAGGAGGCCTGTCGTGGCGGCAACGGCCGTGATGCCCAGGAGCAGCGGGATGAGCGCCGCCACCAGCGAGCCCAGCACGACCATCAGGATGACGATCGTCAGCGGGATCGAGATGAGCCCCGCCTTCGCCAGCCCGCCCTGGATCTCGGCGTCGATCGCCTTGTCGCTCGAGACGCCGAGCGAGTCGATCGTGAAGCCCGGATGACGGGCCTCGACCTCGTCCACGCCGGCGACGATCGTGTCGATGTAGAGGATCGCCTCCTCGTACGTGCCCTTCGGCGTGAACTGCACCATCGCCGAGTGACCGTCCTCGGAGACCAGGCCCGAGTGGGCGGGGTCGAGCGGCGACTCGACCTTCTGCGCCTCGGGGAAGGACCGAACCGTCCTGAGGGTGTCGGCGATCGCGGCCCGGAAGGCCGGATCCGTCACCGTCAGGGTCTTCGACTGCAGGAGCACCATCTCGCCGAGCTGCTCGATGCTCTCGCCGTTCTCGTCCACGGTGAAGCCCGCCCGCTCGATCATCTGATCCGCGGCGCGGGACTCGCCGACGTTGGCGTCGCGCTCGTCGATGAACGTCGTCCCGAGCTGGATGCCCAGGAAGACGGACGCGACGACGAAGGCCAGCCAGCCGAAGACGGCGGTCTTCCAGTGGGTGGCACTCCAGCGGCCCATCCGGGCCGCAAGGCTCTTCGAATGCTTCAGGGGTGACATGGCAACTCTCCTTTTCAGCTCTTGGTCTGCAGGTCGTGGGACTCGCGCAGCGCGTCGCCGAAGCCGAGGCCGCGGTCGGCCGCGTACGCGAACGGGTGGTGGAAGGCCGCGAGCGCCTCGGCGCCCGCGATGTCCAGCTCGAACGACTCGTCGAGCCTCGAATCGGCGACGGTGACCTTCACCCGGTCGGCCGCCTTGCTCCAGAGGAGCGAGATCTCGAGGCCGTCGCCTTCGCGGCCGGCGAGCTCCCGCCAATCGTCGATCGCGACAGGTGCGGTATGGGTGGTGAGTTCCGCTGCGCTCATGGCTCCTCCAGTTCGGTGGTCCGCCGGCTCGGTCTCGGTGTTTCGACCTCGCTGACTCATGCGGCCAGCCTGCGCCGATCGCGTCCCGCGGACATCGGGGCGCACCCCTGAGCCCGCACCCTGATTTCTCGCGGGCAGACCCTGAGAGGAGCGCGCGCGCAGGCCGTCGTCGGCTATCCGCGCGTGCGGCCCGCGCGGGCGCCCAACCGCGGCGGAGAGCCGCTGCCGGGGGAGCGCAGTAGCATCGCCACGTGCCGCTCTGGCTTTCCGAGGACGACGTCGCGTCGCTCGTGACCCCTGCCGAGGCCGTCCCCGTGATCGAGGCGTGCTTCGCGCGGATGGCGGCCGGCGAGGTCGAGCTGATGCCCCGGCGGCGGTTCTTCGCGGGCGAGGCGACGTTCGCCGTGATGGCCGCCGCGGACGCCGGGCTCGGCGTCGCGGGGCTCAAGAGCTACACGGTCGTCGAGGGAAGCCTCGCGTTCGTCGTCTGCCTCTTCGACCTGCGAGACGGGTCGCTCGTCGCGACGATCGCGGCCGACCGGTTGGGGCAGGTGCGGACCGGGGCGGCGAGCGGCGTGGCCGCGAAGCACCTCGCGCGGTCGGGCGCGACGAGCCTGGGCCTGATCGGGGCGGGCTGGCAGGCGGAGTCGCAGCTCGCCGCCGTCCGGGCCGCCGTGCCGTCGCTCTCCCACGTCGTCGTCGCTGGACGGTCGCCCGAGCGCGTCGCGGCCTTCGCCGAGCGACACGGCGCGGAGGTCGCCGAGACGCCGGCGGACGCGGGCGCCTGCGACGTCGTCGTCACCGCCACGACGTCCCGCGACCCCGTGCTGCGCGGCGACTGGCTCGTGGAGGGCGCGCTCGTCTGCGCGATCGGCGCCAACGACCCGAGCGCGCGGGAGCTCGACAACCTCGTGCTCCAGCGGGCCTCGCTCGTCTGCTGCGACTCGCTCGAGGACGCGCGGCTCGAGTCAGGCGACCTGATCGAGCCCGTGGCCGCCGGCACGCTCGACTGGCTCGAGGTGCACGAGCTCCACCAGATCGTGGCCGGGGAGCTGCCGGGCCGTCAGTCGGAGCGGGACATCGTCGTCTTCAAGTCGAACGGGATCGCGCCCTGGGACGTCGCCCTCGCGCACGAGCTCGTCGCGCGGGCGCGCGCCCGCGGGGTCGGCGTCACGCTTCCCTGAAGACGATCTCCTGCGCGCCCTCCCAGAGGAACTTCACGCCCAGCGGCCGGAGGCTCTCGTTGCCCTCGACGACCGTCGCGAAGTGGTTGCCGGCCAGCTGGCCGGCCTTCGAGGCGAAGTTGACGTAGCCGTAGGCGAGCAGGATCTCGGTCTCCGAGACCCCGCCGGGATAGAGGACGAGCTCGCCCGGGTGCGGATAGGACGTCGCGTTCTCCGGAGCGAGGCCGAGGTCGAGGTCGCCGAACGGGATCCAGCCCGCCTCGCCCGACCAGCGGACGTGGATGATCCGCGACTCGAGCGGCAGCAGCCGCCGGAACGCCGCGACGGTCGCCGGCGCCGCCTCCTCCTCGAGACGCGCGGCGAACTCGAACCCGCCTGCGGTGATGCGGAGCACTCGGCTCGCGATCCTAGCCCGCCGCGGCCGAGACGTAGGCGGCGACCGCCGCGATCTCGTCCTCCGAGAGGCGGCCCGCGAACGACGGCATCGCGCCCTGGCCGTTCGTGACCCGATCCACGACGAGGCCGGCGGACGGCTGCGCCGCGTCGAGATCGGGCCCGACCGTCCCGGAGGCGCCGGCGTCCGCGAGCGTGTGGCAGGCGCCGCAGCCCGCGGAGGCGAACACCTGCCGCCCCTCTGCGACGGCCCCGGGCGGCGGCGCCACCCCGGCCGCCTCTTCCGAGCGGTCGACGGCGACGGCCAGGGCGACGAACGCGACGGCGCCGGCCACGGGCATCCACCAGTGCGTGCGCCCCTGATGGCGGAGGTTGAAGAAGAGCCGCGCCCACGCCCCCAGCAGCATCAGCGCGACGAGCACGAGCCACGCATGGTCGGCTCCGTAGGCGAACGGGAAGTGGCCGGCCAGCATCGTGAGGAGCACCGGCAGCGTCAGGTAGTTGTTGTGCACCGAGCGCTGCTTCGCCTGGAGCCCGGGGCCCGGGTCGGGGTCGCGGCCCGCCTCCTTCGCGCGAACCAGCTCGCGTTGGGCCGGGATGATCACGAAGAAGACGTTGGCGGCCATGACCGTGCCGATCATCGAGCCGACCTGGAGCCACGCCGCCCGGGGGCTGAAGAGCTCCGTCGAGGCCCAGGCCGCCAGCGCCACGAGCACGAAGAGCGCCGTCCAGAGCACGCGCGCGTCCGAGACGAGGCGGTTGAGCGCGTCGTAGACGAGCCAGGCCAGGACGAGGAGGGCGATCGAGATCGCGACGGCGAGCCAGGGTGCGAGGTCGTCGCCCGGCCGGACGAGCGCGCTCGAGGCCTCGAGGTAGTAGAGGACGAGAAGGAGGCCGAAGCCGGAGAGCCAGGTCGCGTACGCCTCCCACTTGAACCAGGCGATGTGATCCGGCAGCCGCGGCGGCGCGACGACGTACTTCTGCACCTGGTAGAAGCCGCCGCCGTGCACCTCCCAGAGCTCGCCCCCGACGCCCGCCTCCGCGTCCTCCGGGTCCTTCGGCGGCCGGAGCGACTGGTCGAGGAGGACGAAGTAGAAGGACGTCCCGATCCACGCCATCGCCGCGATGACGTGGAGCCAGCGCAGTCCGAGGTTGAGCCAGTCGGTGAGCGCCTGCGAGAGCGCGAGGACGCTCATCCGCGGCGCCAGCGGTCCTCGGCGATCGCCACGAGCTCGCCCAGCGCCGTCTCGAGCTCCTCGTCCGTCGGGTTCCCGATCCGGGCCTGCAGCACGTCGAGGATCTCGCGCTTCGGCCGCCGGTTCACGAAGACGACGAACCGGAACCCGTGCCGCTCCTCGTAGGCGGCGTTGAGCCGTGCCAGCTCGTCGAGCACCGCCGGGTCGTCGTCCGAGCCCTGCTCGGCGGCCGAGCGGGCCGAGAGCCCGGTGCGCTGGCCGATCGCGGGGTGGGCGTCGAGGATCTCGCGCTTCTCGTCGAGCGGCAGCTCGTGGACGAGCGTCCGCGCGCGGACGAGCGGCTCGGGCTCGTCGGCGAGGCGCTCGACGAACCGCGTCCGTCCCTCGAAGAGCTCCGCGAGCTCCTCGGCGCTTCAGCTCCCGCGGTAGCTCGCGCACCCGTAGGGCGAGACGAGGAGAGGGACGTGGTAGTGGCCGTCCTCGAGCTCGACCTGCAGCTCGACGCGCGTGAAGAACGGCGACGGCGGGTGGAAGACCAGCCGGTACGTGCCGGCCGCCACGTCGTCGGCAAGGCGCGCGCGGCCGTCCGCGTCGGTGGACGCCGTCGCCACGACGCGATCCGCGTGGTGGAGCTCGAGCTCGACGCCCGGCGCCGGCCGACCCACGGAGGTGTCGAGCACGTGGGTGGAGAGCGAGCAGCTCACACGGCGAACCTGCGCGCGTGCGCGCGATGGGTCGCGGCGATCTCGTGCTCGTCCGCGTGCGCGAGCGCGCCCGCCCGGACGACGTCCTCGCCCGCGACGACGAGCCGGTCGACCCGGTGGGGGCCGGAGAGCACGAGCCCCGCGACGAGGTCCTCGGCCCCGCCGAACTCGAGCCCGTCGGTCGGCCAGATCGCGAGGTCCGCCTGCTTGCCCGCCTCGAGCGAGCCGATGTCGTCCCGGCGCAGGACGGCGGCCCCGCCTCGCGTCGCGAGCCGCAGCGCGTCCCGCACGGTCATGGCCGCGCTCCCGTCGTACCCGCGGGCGACGAGGAGCGCCTGCTTCACCTCCGCGAGGAGGTCGCCCCGCTCGTTGGACGCCGACCCGTCGACGCCGAGGCCCACACGCGCTCCCGCTTCGAGGAGCGCTCGCACGGGGGCGACGCCCGCGCCGAGCCGGAGGTTCGAGGTCGGGCAGTGGGCGACACCCATCCCCGTCGCCCCGAACCGCTCGACCTCGTCCTGCGAGAGGTGGACGCAGTGGGCGCACCAGACGTCGTCCGCGAGCCAGCCGAGGCGCTCGAGGTACTCCACCGGACTGCAGCCGTGGAGCTCCCGGCAGTACGCCTCCTCCTCGACCGTCTCGGCGAGGTGCGTGTGCAGCTGCAGGCCGAGCCGGCGGGCGAGCGCGGCCGACTCCTCGAGGAGCCTGGACGTGACGGAGAACGGAGAGCACGGCGCCACGACGAGCTGGATGCGCGCTCCCGGGCCGTCCTCGTGCAGCGCGCCGTGGAGGCGCTCGGTGTCGGCGAGGATCGCGTCGAGGCTCTCGACGAGCGAGTCGGGCGGCAGCCCTCCCTGCGAGGCGCCGAGGTCCATCGACCCGCGCGAGGCGACGAGCCGCACGCCGAGCTCCCGGGCCGCCTGTACCTCGGCCTCGATGATCCCGGTACGACCCTCCGGGAAGACGTAATGGTGGTCGAAGACCGTCGTGCAGCCGGAGAACGCGAGCTCGGCGAGACCCGCTCTCGCGGCGGCGTGCTCGGCCTCGGCGTCGATCCGCTGCCAGATCGGATACAGCTCGCGGAGCCACGTGAAGAGGTCGGCCTCCTGCGCCCGCGCCCGCGTGAGGGTCTGGTACAGGTGGTGGTGCGTGTTGACGAGGCCGGGTGCGATCACCCCGCCCGAGCAGTCGATCCGGTGGTAGCCGCTCAGACGCTCGCCCGGCTCCTCGCCGCCGCCGACCGCGACGATCTCCGCCCCGTCCACGAGCACCCACCCGTCCGGATGCTCCGTGCCCGCGTCGTCCATCGTGACGACCCAGCCGTTGGCGTACAGCTTCCGCACGGCGCTGACGTTAACGGGCGGGTCGGTTTGCCGCTGCGGGGCGCGGCGATCGCGCCCGCCAGGCCCATGCCCTATCGTCGGACGCCGTGGACGGCACGGCCGCCGAGCTCCTCGCCCGCGCCGACGCGCTCGCCGCCGTCAGCGAGGAGCCCGGGCGGCTCACGCGACGTTTCGCGACCGAGGCGCTCGGCCGCGCGGGCGAGCTCGTCGCGGGCTGGATGGAGGAGGCGGGCCTGGCGGTCCGCCGCGACGCGGCCGGCAACGTGCTGGGCCGTCTCGGCGACCCGGAAGAGCCGCCGCTCGTCCTCGGGTCGCACCTCGACACCGTCCCCGACGCAGGCCGCTTCGACGGGCCGCTCGGCGTCCTCGCCGGGATCGCGGTCGCCGGGCGCCTGCAGGCTCGCGGGCTCGCGCCGTCGTTGGAGGTCGCGGCGTTCGCCGACGAGGAGGGTGCGCGCTTCGGCGTCCCGTACCTCGGCTCGGCCGCCTACGCGGGAGTGTTCGAGCCCGCGTGGCTCGAGCTCGTGGACGACGAGGGGGTCACGGTCGCCGAGGCCGTGCGCGCGGCGGGAGGCGACCCGGACGGGCTCGTCGACGTCCCCTCGCCGGTGCTGGCCGGGTACCTCGAGGCGCATATCGAGCAGGGACCCGTGCTCGAGGCGGAGGACCTGTCGGTCGGCATCGTCTCGGCGATCGCGGGGCAGACGCGCGCGCAGGTCACCCTGGAGGGGCGCGCGGCGCACGCGGGGACGACGCCGATGCGGGCGCGCCGGGACGCGCTAGCGGCCGCGAGCGAGATCGTGCTCGCGGTCGAGCGGTGCGCGCTCGACGAGGACGGGCTCGTTGCAACCGTCGGCATGCTGGACGTCGAGCCCGGTGCGACGAACGTCGTCCCCGGCCGGGCGCGGCTCTCGGTCGACGTCCGCCACGCCGACGACGACGAGCTCGGGCGGGGCGTGGCGGCGATCCGTCGCGCCGTCGACGCGATCGCAGTCGGCTCGCGGCGTCGAGCACGCGTGGGTCACGCGGCAGGCGATGCCGGCGGTCGAGATGGCCTCGACGCTGCGCCTCCGGCTCGCCTCGGCGGTCTCGGCGCTCGGCCACGAGATCCGCTCGCTGCCGAGCGGCGCGGGGCACGACGCCGTCGTGCTCTCCCGCGTCTGCCCGGCCGCGATGCTCTTCGTCCGGTGCGCCGGGGGGATCAGCCACGACCCGCGCGAGTCGGTCGCCGAGGGCGACGTCGCGGTCGCCCTCGACGTGCTCGAGCGGGTGGTCGCGCCCGGCTGATGCTCGGCGAGCATCGACGGCCGCAATGGGAGATGATGGGCGCCCTGATTGGGTCGACCTCGACGGGAGGAGAAGGATGAGCAAGGGGAAGCACGCGCTCTTCGCGGCGCTGGTCGTCGCCGCGCTCGCGGCGCTCACCGTCGCGACGACTGCGCCCGCACGGACGGACGCGAGCTCGACGATCAAGGCCGCGTGGATCTACGTCGGGCCGCACAACGACGGCGGCTGGTCGCAGGCCCACGACCGAGGGCGCCTCAAGGTGCAGAAGGCGCTCGGCAAGAACGTGATCACGACCTACAAGGAGAACGTGCCGGAGGGCCCGCAGGCCACCCAGGTGATCGACAGCCTCGTCCGTGACGGGAACAAGATCATCTTCGCGACCTCGTTCGGCTACATGGACGCGATGGCGGCGGCCGCGAAGAAGTACCCGGACGTCTACTTCGAGCACGCCACCGGCTACAAGAGCTCCAAGAACTTCGCCAACTACTTCGGGGCCGGCGAGGACGCGATCTACCTCTCCGGGATCGCGGCGGGCGCGGCGACCAAGAGCAACACGGTCGGCTACATCGTCCCCTTCCCGATCCCCGAGATCATCCGCCACGCGAACGCGTTCGCGCTCGGCGTCCAGCTCGTGAAGCCGAGCGCAAAGGTGAAGCTCGTCTGGACGAAGTCGTGGTTCGACCCGGCGAAGGAGCGGAAGGCCGCGGAGAGCCTCGCCGCGGCCGGGGCGGACGTGATCGGCCAGAACGTCGACAGCCCGGCGGCCGGTCAGTTCGCCCAGTCCAAGGGGCTGCCGTGGGTCGGCTACAACAGCGACTCGCGGAAGTTCGCGCCGACGTCGTGGCTCGTCGCCGCGGTCTACGACTGGGGCCCCTACTACCTGAAGCGCGTCCGCGCCGCGGCCAACGGCACGTGGAAGACGGGCAGCTACTGGGGCTCGATGGCCGACGGGTTCACGCTGCTCTCGCCGTACGGCCCGAAGGTCGCCGCGAAGACGAAGGCCATGATCGCGACGAAGCGGTCGCAGATCATCAAGGGCACGTTCTACGAGTTCCAGGGCCCGCTCTACGACCAGGCCGGGAAGCTCCGCGTCCCCAAGGGCAAGAAGATGACCCTCCAGCAGATCCTCACGGTCGACTGGCTCGTGAAGGGCATCGAAGGAAGCGCAAAGGGCTAGTCAGCGAGCGGGATTCCGCCCGGCGGAATCCCGCCGCTCGATCCCCGCCTGCGGCGGGCAGACCCCTGAAGGCGCCCGCTTCGCGGTCGCGGGAAAACGCATCGCCACGAGATGAACGACGAGTTCGACGGACGAGCGACCGATGCGCCGGCGGTTGCGATGCGCGGGATCACGAAGCGCTTTCCCGGCGTGGTCGCGAACGACGACGTCGACCTCGAGGTGGCGGTCGGGGAGGTGCACGCGCTGCTCGGCGAGAACGGCGCCGGGAAGAGCACGCTCTCGAACATCCTGACGGGCCTGTACCACCCCGACGAGGGCGAGCTCGAGCTGTACGGCCGGCCCGTCGCGCTGACGTCGCCGCGCGACGCGCTCGACGCGGGGATCGGGATGGTGCACCAGCACTTCCGGCTCGTCGAGACGTTCACCGTCGCGGAGAACGTCGTCCTCGGCGACCACCGCGACGTCGGCCGTCCGTTCATGCTCCATCGGCGGAGCATCGAGAGCGCGGTCGCCGAGCTCGGCGACCGCTTCGGGCTGGCGGTCGACCCGCGGGCGAAGATCTGGCAGCTCTCCGTCGGCGAGCAGCAGCGCGTGGAGATCCTCAAGGCGCTCTACCGCGAGGCGCGGATCCTGATCCTCGACGAGCCGACGGCGGTGCTGACGCCGCAGGAGGCGGAGGGTCTCTTCGCGACGCTCCGGGCGATGGCGGCGGAGGACCGCGCGGTCATCTTCATCTCCCACAAGCTCCACGAGGTGACGGCCGTCGCCGACCGCGTCACCGTCCTCCGCGGCGGGCGCTCGGTCGCGACCGTCCGCACCGCCGACGTGACGCGCCGCGAGCTCGCGGCGCTGATGGTGGGCCGGGACGTCGAGCTGGGGCGCCGGCGCGAGCCTGCCGAGATCGGCGACGTCGTGCTCGAGGCCCGTGGGCTCACCGCCCGCGGCGACCGCGGGGTCGACGCGCTCCGCGAGGTCTCGCTCACCGTCCGGGCCGGCGAGGTGGTCGGCATCGCCGGCGTGGCGGGCAACGGCCAGCGGGAGCTGGCGGAGGTGCTGACCGGCCTCCGACGCCATACGGCCGGCACCGTCGAGGTCGCCGGGCGGCGCCTCGCGGGAGGCGACCCGCGCGCGGCGATCCGGGCGGGCGTCGCGCACGTCCCCGAGGACCGCCTGCACACGGGTGTCGCGCCGAGCCTCAGCATCGCGTCGAACGTCGTCCTCAAGTCCTATCGCCGCGGTGGGGTGACGCGCGGGCCGTTCCTGCTCCTGCGCCGCATCCGCGACCGGGCGCTCGAGCTGATGCAGCGCTACGACGTGCGGGCCACCGGTCCCGCCGCGCCCGCGCGGACGCTGTCCGGCGGCAACCTGCAGAAGGTCGTCCTCGGCCGCGAGTTCTCCGGCCGGCCGAAGCTCCTCGTCGCCGCCTCGCCGACCCGGGGCCTCGACGTCGGCGCGATCGAGACGGTGCACGGCTACCTCCGCGACGCGGCGGCGGACGGCGTCGGCGTCCTCCTGATCAGCGAGGACCTCGACGAGGTGCTGGCGCTCTCCGACCGCATCGTCGTGATGTACGAGGGCGCGATCGTGGGCGAGGCCGACGGCGAGAGCGCCGACGTCGACGAGCTCGGGCTGCTGATGGCGGGCGTCCGGTGACCCGGCCATCCGTCCGGATCGAGAAGCGTCTCGTCGAGCGCCGGTGGCTGACGGTCGCCGTGCCGCTCGGCTCGCTGGTCGTCGCGTTCGCGATCATCGCGGTCGTCCTCGCGGCGACCGGCCACGCGCCGCTGCCGACGTTCCGCCGCCTCTTCGACGCCGCGTTCCTCGCCGACGGCGCGCTCTCCAACACGCTCATCTCGGCGACGCCGCTCGCGTTCACCGGCCTCGCGGCGGCGGTCGCCTTCCGCATGCGCCTCTTCAACATCGGCGCCGAGGGCCAGCTCTACTTCGGCGCGATCGGCGCGGCCGGCATCGCCCTGCTCCTCGCAGACCAGTCCGCGATCGTGATCGTCCCCGCGATGATCGTCGCCGGCGCCGTCAGCGGCGCGGCGTGGGGCGCGATCCCGGGCGTGCTCCGGGCGTTCGCGCACACCAACGAGATCATCACCTCGCTGATGCTCAACTACGTCGCGGCGCTCGTCCTCAACTACCTGATCTTCGACAGCCTCTCCTACTGGCGCGACACGTCGGCCACCGGCCAGCTCTTCCCGCAGGGCAAGGCGCTCCCCGAGGCGGCGGCCTGGCCGGTCACGACGATCGGCTCGCTCGCGATCCCCTTCGGCGCCTTCGTCGCGGTCGCGGTCGCGGTCGTCGCGTGGGTCCTCTACACGCGCACGCGCTTCGGGTTCGAGGCGCAGGTGATCGGCGACTCTCCGCGCGCCGCGCGGTACGCGGGGATGCGCACCCGCCGGAAGATCGTCGCGGTGCTCTGCCTCTCGGGCGCCATCGCCGGGATCGGCGGCGCGAGCCAGGACGGCGACTTCCGGCACGTGCTCGACGCGCGCGGCCTCCAGCAGGCGAACTACGGCTACACGGGGATCGTCGTCGCGGCGCTCGCGCGCTTCAACCCGTTCGCCGTGCTCCTCGTCGCGTTCCTGCTCGGCGGCCTCGAGAACGCCGGCTACACGCTCCAGGGCGCCGACTTCCCGTCCGGGCTCGTCGGCGTGATGCAGGGAATCATCCTCTTCGCGATGCTCGGCGGCGAGCTGCTCGTCCGCTACCGCGTCGTCGTCGACCGTCCCGGCCGGGCGGTGCCGGCGGCACCGGAGGCGCAGGCGTGAACGACGGGATCGTCGTCGTCGTGCTCGCCGCGGCGGTCGCCTACGGGACGCCGCTCCTCTTCGCCGCGCTCGGCGAGCTGCTCGCCGAGCGGTCGGGCGTGCTGAACCTCGGCGTCGAGGGGATGATGCTCGTCGGCGCGGTGAGCGGGTTCCTCTGCGTGCAGCACGTCGGCGGCTCGGCGGGGGTCGCGCTGCCGGTCGCCGTCGCGGCGGCGGCGGTGGCGGGCGCGGCAGCGGCGCTCGTGCTGGCGTTCCTCGTGATCACGCTCCGCGCGAACCAGATCGTCTCCGGGCTCGCCCTGACGATCCTCTGCGGCGCGGCGGGGATCTCGTCGTACCTCGGGAACGACTTCCAGCTCGCCGACGACCCCGCGCGCTTCTCGTTCGGGCAGCTCGACCTGCTCGGCCTCGCCGACCTGCCCGTCGTGGGGCCGATCGTCTTCGGCCAGACGTGGCTCGTGTACGCGTCCTGGGTCTGCGTCGTCGCGGTCGCGCTCTACCTGGGCCGCACGCGGCCGGGGCTCGAGGTGCGCGCCGTCGGCGAGTCGCCCGCCGCGGCGGACGCGATGGGGATCTCCGTCACCCGCTACCGCTACCTGCACACCCTCGCGGGCGGCGCGCTCGCGGGGGTGGGCGGCGCGTGCTTCAGCCTGGCGCTGACGCCGCAGTGGGTCGACGGGCTGACCGCCGGGGCCGGCTGGATCGCGATCGCGCTCGTCATCTTCGCCTTCTGGCGGCCCGATCTCTGTCTCGTCGGCGCCTACGCCTTCGGCGCGTTCTCCGCCCTCCCGCTGATCCTCCAGGCGCGCGGGGTCACGGTCGCGCCGCAGGTCTTCCAGTCGCTCCCCTACGTGATGACCATCGTCGTCCTCGTCCTCGTCTCCACAGGGAGCGCCCGGCGTCGGCTCGGCGCGCCCGCCGCGCTCGGGACGCCCTACGTGCGGGAGGAGCGGTGACGGGCGTCGCGCCGGCGGCGCGGCGCCGCTAGCTCTCGGGCGGGGAGGTGACCGTGGCCTTCGCGGCCTCGGCCTTGTCCGAGCCGACCGCGTGGATGATCTCGGGGCGGTCGAGGAGGCGTGCGCGCTTCTCCGGCGACTCCAGCCGGTTCTGCACGTAGCGGTCCTCCATGATCTCGGCCAGCGGCCGGCCGCGATCGTGCTCGCGGATCACGTACTGGGCGACGCGCTCCTCGCCCGACGAGCGCTGGAAGAGAAACGAGAAGAGGTCTTTGATCGCCATGTGGGCGGGATCGTAGTCGAGGCCGGTCAGGTGCGACGCGACGCCTCGGCCGGCCACTCGAGGTTCGCGTCGGGGATCGGGTCGCCGTGGGGGTCGTGCGTGGGATAGCCGAGCGCCTCGTCGATGCGCGCCTCGAGCTCCTCCGAGAGCGCGTGCTCCAGGCGGTCGGCCTCCTCGTGCACCTCGTCGACGTCGATCCCGAGCGTCTCGGCGAGGTAGAGCTCGAGGAGCCGGTGGTGGCGGATCACCTCGAGCGCGACGCGCTCGCCCTCCGCGGTCAGCGTCACGCCGCGGTACGGCGCGTGCTCGACGAGCGAGAGCGCGGCGAGCTTCTTCACCATCGCGCTCGCGGACGCCGGTGAGACGTGCATCTCGCGCGCGAGGGCGGTCGTGGAGACGCGCTCCCCCGCGGCGCCGAGCTTGTAGATCTCGCGCAGGTAGTGCTGGATCGCGTCGCTGAGCGTGGTCGAGCGGGCCACTGCAGCGAGTGTAGGCGTCACCGGCGGCGCGGTCCCGTAGGTCGCTTGTGCGGTGTCGCACGCGGCGAACAAGGTAGCCTCGCGCGCCGTGGACGTCCGTGTCGGCCACAGCCCGGATCCCGACGACGCCTTCATGTACTGGGCGCTGACGACGAAGCTGGTCGACACCCGCGGCTTCACGTTCCAGCAGGTCCTGGCCGACATCCAGACGCTGAACCAGTGGGCGCGGGCCGGGCGGCTCGAGGTGACCGCGATCTCGCTCGCCGCCTACCCGTTCGTGCAGGAGGACTACGCGCTCCTGCCGCACGGCGCCTCGATCGGCTCGGGCTACGGGCCGATCCTCGTCTCGCGCGAGCCGTTGAGCGTCGACGAGCTCGGTGACGTCGAGATCGTCGTGCCCGGCGCGATGACGACCGCCTTCCTCACGCTCCGGCTCGCCCTCGGCGACGTCAGGTACCGAGAGCTCGCGTTCGAGCAGATCCCGGAGGAGGTCGCGAGCGGCCGCGCCGACGTCGGGCTCCTGATCCACGAGGGGCAGCTGACGTTCTCCGACCAGGGGCTCGCGAAGGTGCTCGACCTTGGTGAGTGGTGGCTCCTCGAGACGGGTCTCCCGCTGCCGCTCGGGGTCAACGTCGCTCGTCGGGACGTCGACCGCCTCTCGGACCTCTCGGCGGTGCTCCGCGAGGCGATCGACTGCGGGCTCGACCACCGCGAGGAGGCGCTCGAGTACGCCCTGCAGTTCGGGCGCGGGATCGACGAGGCGGTCGCCGACCGCTTCGTCTCGATGTACGTCAACGACCTGACCCAGGACTACGGGGACGAGGGCCGCACGGCGGTCGCCGAGCTCCTGCGCCGCGGCGAGGCGATCGGCGCCCTGCCGCCGGTGACGGTCGACTGGATCGAGTAGCTACTCCGCGAACGGCTCGACGGCCGCCTCCGTCTCGGTGCGCACGACGATCGCGACCGACCCCAGCACGATCGCCGCGCCGACCAGCACCCGGGTCGTGAGCGACTCGTCGAGGAACAGCGCTCCGAGCGCGATTGCGACGACGGGGTTGACGTACGCGTAGGTCGCGACCGTGCCGAGCGCCACGTGATGGAGCAGCCAGACGTAGGCCGTGTACCCGATCAGCGAGCCTGCGACGACGAGGTAGAGGAACGCGGCGAGGGACTTGCCGGAGATCGACCCGAGGTCGGGCTGCTGGGCGAGCCCGACGGGCAGCAGGATCAGCCCGCCGGCCAGCATCTCGAACGTCGTCGCGACGAGCGCGTCCTCGGGCAGCGGCAGCCGCCCGGAGAGGTACGAGCCGGCCGCCCACGCGAGCGCGGAGACCCCCGTCACGGCGATGCCCCACCACGTCGCGCCGCCCTCCGGGTGGAACAGGAACGCAACGCCGAGGAAGCCGACCCCGACGCCGACGAGCGCGAGCCGCGGCGGGCGCTCGCCGCCCGCGAGCCGCATCAGGATGACGAGCAGCGGGACGGAGGCGATGATCAGCGAGGCGACGCCGGTCGGGACGGTCCGCTCGGCGATGAAGAGCAGGCCGTTGGCGCCGGGCAGGAGGAGGCCGATCAGCGCCGCGGACGCCAGCTCGGCCCGGGTGACCCGCAGCGCGCCTCGCCCCTGGCGCCACGCGACCCAGCCCGCCAGCAGCGCCCCCGCGAGCAGGAAGCGGCTCGAGACGGCGAAGAACGCCGGGATCGTCTCGCCCGCGACCTTGATGCCGAGATAGGTCGAGCCCCAGATCAGGTAGACGGCCCAGAGCGCCGTCCAGGCGCGGGCGCTCACTTCTTGAGCGTCAGGGCAGCGCCGGCGACCAGCAGCGCGATTCCCAGGACCCGCGGCGCGTCGAGCGCGACCCGGTCGAAGCCGAACCAGCCGAAGCGGTCGATCGCGATCGCGGCCACGAGCTGGCCGGCGATCAGCAGCGCGACGACGGCCGTCGTCCCGATCCGCGGCCCCGCGATCGTGATCGAGAGGACGATCGCGGCGCCGAGCGCGCCGCCGGTCAGCATCCACCACGGCTGCGCGAACGTGTCGCCCAGCCCGCCGAAGCCCTGGCGCGCCACGAGGAGGACGGGCATCACGATGACGCCCGTCACGATCGCCGCCAGCATGACCGCCTCCAGCGATCCGATCCGCTCGCCGAGCCGTCCCATGACGGCGACCTGCACGGCTCCGAAGAGGCCGGCGGTCAGCGCGAGGGCGGCGGCGACGCCGGTCGAGTCCATCGCGCCTGACGCTATACGCTCACGCCTCCACGAGCCGAAGGAGGAGCCATGGTTCGCGCGATCGTGCTCTACGAGAGCGAGCCCGACCCCGAGCGGTACGCACGTCACCTCGAGGAGTTCACGACCCCGGTCGAGTGCAGCGCCTTCCGCCACGGCAAGGTGTTCGGCTCCCCGTTCGGGGAGCCGGCGGCCCGGTACTACGCCGAGTTCGAGTGGGAGGACATGGAGACGTTCAAGCGGGTGGCGAGCTCGCCCGAGTTCGCCGCGGCGGGCGCGGACGCGATGGCGATGGGCATCCCGTTCACCGTGCAGTTCGCGGAGCTCTCGTAGTGCCCGAGCAGGACCATCCGAGCCCGCTCGACCCGGCCGAGCTCGGCTTCGAGGCGATCGTCTACGAGAAGGCGCCGCCGCGGGCGACGATCCGCCTCAACCGGCCGGACGTCCTCAACGCCTTCGACTTCCGGATGCTGCGCGAGATCGCGCGCGCCGCCGAGGACGCGTCGTGGGACGACGAGATCCGCGTGGTGGTCGTCACCGGCGAGGGGAGGGCGTTCTGCGTCGGCGCCGACCTCCGCTCGTGGGAGGAGACGCTGGTCGGCAACCCGCAGGAGTACTGGAAGTGGTTCGGCGCCTTCAAGGACATGCACGACCGGCTGCGCGAGATCGGGAAGCCGACGATCGCGCGGATCAACGGGATCGCGGTCGGGGGCGGCAACGAGCTCCAGATGGCCTGCGACCTCTCCGTGATCGTCGAGGACGCGTTCATCCGGCACGTCGGGCTCGAGCACGGGTCCGTGCCCGCGGGCGGCGCGACCCAGTGGCTGCAGCTGATGGTCGGCGACCGCCGCGCGCGCGAGATCGTCCTCCTCTGCGACGAGATCCCCGCGCCCCAGGCCGCGGAGTGGGGGCTCGTCAACCGCGCCGTCCCGCGCGAGGAGCTGGACGCGGTCGTCGACGCGTGGGTCGAGAGCCTCGTGCGGAAGCTGCCGCAGACGACGCGGTACGCGAAGCAGCAGCTCAACGTCTGGCGCGACTTCGCGTGGCACCAGACGGTCGGCCACGCGCGCGACTGGCTGTCGCTCTCGATGCTCGGCGACGAGGCGCAGGGCGCGATCAAGGCCTTCCTCGACTCGCGGCGGTCAGGTTAGGCTCTCGCCATGGCCGACGAGGTGCTCACCAGCCGGGACGGTGCCGTCCTCACGATCACGTTCAACCGGCCGGAGGTCTACAACGCGTTCAACCGCGACCTCCACGCCGCCCTGCGGGAGGCATTGACCGAGGCGGGGGACGCCTCCGTCCGCTGCGTCGTCGTCACGGGCGCGGGCAAGGGGTTCTGCGCCGGCCAGGACCTGAAGGAGTTCGGCGAGGTCTCCGGCGCGATCGACGAGGCGCTCGAGCAGACGTACCACCCGAACGTCCGCCTCATCCGCTCGCTCCAGAAGCCCGTCATCGCCGCCGTCAACGGCGCAGCGGCGGGCGCGGGCCTCTCGTTCGCCTGCGCGTGCGACCTCCGGGTCGCGTCGGACGCGGCGACCTTCGTCCCCGGCTTCATCGGGATCGGCCTCGTCCCGGACGCGGGCGGGACGTGGTTCATCCACCGGCTGCTCGGGTTCGCGCGGGCATTCGAGTGGATGTCCTCCAACGCCCGGCTCTCCGCCGCGGACGCGCTCGAGTGGGGGCTCGTCTCCGAGGTGATCCCGGCCGCCGAGTTCGAGACGCGGGTCGCGGAGCTCGCGGCCGAGTGGGCGTCGCGCCCGACGGCCGCGGTCGGCCGTACGAAGCAGCTCTTCGACCACGCCTGGGACGCAGGGCTCGAGGCCCAGCTCGCGCTGGAGGCGCGCCTCCAGAAGGAGTCCGTCGCGAGCGCGGACTTCACCGAGGGTGTCAGCGCCTTCCTCGAGAAGCGCCCGCCGAACTTCACCGGCGCCTAGGCCGTCCGCGCGACGCCGCGCCCACGCGTGAACGTCGAGGCGGTCGACTACCACACGGGCGGCGAGCCGTTCCGGATCCTGACCGCGGGCGTGCCGCCGCTCGCGGGCGCGACGATCCTCGAGCGCCGGCGGTTCGCCCGCGACCACCTCGACGCGTACCGCAGGCTCGTCGTCCACGAGCCGCGCGGCCATGCGGACATGTACGGCTGCCACGTGGTGCCGCCGAACGACGACGGCGCCGATCTCGGCGTCGTCTTCTTCCACAACGAGGGCTACTCGACCGCCTGCGGGCACGGGACGATCGCGCTCGTCACCTGGGCGCTCGACGAGGGCGTGGTCGAGCGTCGGGAGGGCCAGAACCGCGTCGTCGTCGACGTCCCGTCCGGCCGCCTCGAGACGTGGGCGCAGGTCGAGGGCGGTCGCGTGCGCTCGGTGCGGTTCCGGAACGTGCCCTCGTTCGTCTGGGCGCGGGGCCTCGAGGCAGCCGGCCGGACCGTCGACGTCGCCTTCGGCGGCGCCTTCTACGCCTCCCTCGAGGAGCAGCGTCGCGTCCGCCGAGCTGCCGCGGCTCGTCGAGCTCGGCCGGCGGATCAAGGCCGACCTCGAGGCGGCCCACGACGTCGTCCACCCGGCCGAGCCCGAGCTCCGGGGCGTCTACGGCGTGATCTTCTGGCAGCAGGAGAGCGACGATCCCCTCGTGCAGCGGAACGTCACCGTCTTCGCGGACGGCGAGGTCGACCGCTCACCCTGCGGGAGCGGCACCTCCGCGCGGCTCGCGCTCCTGCACGGCGAGGGGCGGCTCGCGACGGGCGACGAGCTGCGGCACCGCTCGATCGTCGACTCCGAGTTCCGCGGCCAGGTCGTCGCCGAGGACGAGGTGGCGGGGCGGCCGGCGGTCGTGACCGAGGTCGAGGGGACGGCGTTCCGGACGGGGCGTGCGTCGTTCGAGCTCGACCCGGACGACCCGCTCGGCGACGGCTTCCTGCTGCGCTAGATCGTCTTGAACTGCTCGAACGGCTGCCGGCAGTCGTCGCAGTAGCGCAGCGAGCGGCACGGGGTCGGGCCGAACAGGTTCTCCAGCCGCGTCGAGGTCGAGCCGCACCACGGACAGCGGAACGGGCCACGCTCGAGCTGCAGCAGCGTCGGCGGCTCCGGCCCGCGCGGCGCCGGCGGCGCGAAGCCCGCCGCCCGCAGCTTCTCCCGGCCCGCGGCCGTGATCCGGTCGGTCGACCACGAGTCGTCGAGCACGACCTCGACGTCGGGCTCGGCGCCGAGCTCGCGGATCGCCTCCTCCATCCGTGCCCGCATCGCGTCGAGCGCCGGGCAGCCCATGAACGTCGGGGTGAGCTCGACGTGGACACGCCGGTCGTCGACGCGCACGTCGCGGACGACGCCGAGGTCGACGATCGAGATCACCGGGATCTCGGGGTCGGGGATCCCGGCGAGCGCCTCCCAGACCCGCTCCGGCGCGAGGGCCGACGCCGGGGCGCTCACCAGCGCGCCCCCGCGGGCGCCGAGCGCCGGACGGAGGTCATCTCGTCGAGCAGCTCGGCGAGCTCCGCCTCGTGCCGGTCGCGGCCGACCGGGTCGACGTCGGGCTGGCTGCGGCCGAGCCGCGCCTCGACCCGGCGCACGAACTCCGCGCGCAGCTCGTCGTCGAGCACGCCGAGCGCATACGGCCAGAGCTCGTCGAGCGCCTCCTCGAGCCGGGGCCTGCCCTCGTCCGAGGCGAGCAGCCGGTCGAGCCACATGTCGGCGTGGATGCGGTGGTACGCCTCCTCGCGCGCCATCTTCGCGGCGATCCCGGCGAGCTCGGCGTCGTCCGACGCCTGCAGCGCCTCGAGCCGGACCGCGTCGGCCGTCTCGTAGAGCCAGTGACGCGCGATCGTCAACGCCCACTCGAGCCGCCGCAGCTCGACGAGCGGCGCGGAGCGGTACTGCTCCGGCGGGCGGTCGAACGCGACGGCGTCGGCGTCGGTCCCGAGCTCGCGGGCGACGAGCTCGTAGAGCGCGCGGGCATGCCCGATCTCGTTCTGGGCGATCGAGGAGAACGCGACGTCCTCCTCGAGGAACGGCGCGATCCCCGTCCACTCCGAGTTCCGCCAGCCGAGGACCAGTTCGTCGTCGGCGAGCTCGAGGAGGAGGTCAGTCCTGGAGCGTGCCGGCGCGCTCACGGGCCTCCTTCAGCCGCTCCTTGATCGAGTAGCCGTCGACCCGCCGGTACTTGAGATCGAACTCGTCGACGAACTCGGCGACCTCCTGGACGGCGTCGCGCGGCACGAGCCAGAGCGCCTCCGACTCGCCCCGGCGGCCGTACTGCTCGCGCGCGTAGATCTCGGCGAAGCGCGCGTCCGGCGCGGCCACCGAGCCGGCGTGCTGCATCGCGGCGCCGGCGCGCTCGCGCCGGAACACCTCGTAGACGACGGTCATGCCGCCTCGGCGAGCACCGTCCGCGCGACCCACTCGACCTCCGCGCGCGAGAGCCGCCGGAAGGCGAGCCGCTCCGCGGAGGCCGGCCCGTGCCCCGAGACGACGGCGAGCAGCCGCTCCCAGTCGGGCTCGGTGTACGCCCAGACGCCGTCGTCCCGGCGGCGGAGCCGCGGGTCGGGGAGCGTCAGCCCGAGCTCGAGGACCTGCGGCACGTAGCCCTCGAGGAACTGCTGGCGCGCCTCCTCGTTCGCCTGGCTCTTGATCCGCCAGTGGACCATCGGGTCCTCCTCGGCCGGGATCGGATTGCCGTGGAACATCATCAGCGGCTCCCACCAGCGGTCGAGCGCCTCCTGGACGAGCTCGCGCTGCTCCTCCGTGCCGGTCACGAGGGTGAGGACGACGTCGCGGCCGTGGAGGATGTGGAACGACTCCTCCCAGCAGATCTTGCGCATGATCCGCGCGTAGGGCGCGTACGAGCACTTGAGGAGCGCCTTCTGCGAGATGATCGCCGCCGCGTCCACGAGCCACGCGATCACGCCGACGTCGCCCCAGGACTGCGTCGGGTAGTGGAAGACGTTGTGGAACTTCGAGCGGCCCTCGATCAGGTCGTCGAGGCAGGCGTCGCGCGGCTTCCCGAGGTCCTCGACGACGCGGTAGAGCAGCTGCGCGTGCCCCACCTCGTCCTGGATCTTCGCCGTGAGCGCGAGCTTCCGCTGGAGCGTCGGCGCCCGCAGGATCCAGTCGCGCTCGGGGAGGACGCCCATCAGCTCCGAGTTCGCGTGCATCTCGACGAACTTCGTCAGCCTGCGTCGGTACTCGTCCGGCATCCAGTCGCCCGTCTCGACGAGGCCGCCGGACTGCACGTGGGCGAGGAAGTCCGCGGTGCGCGCGTCTGCGTGCTCCACGCCACAAGCCTACCGAACGATCGGTAGCATCGTCGGATGAGCACGAGGCGGGAGGAGCTCGTCGCGACCGCGACCCGGCTCTTCGCCGAGCAGGGCTACCACGGCACCTCGATGGCCGACCTCGCGGAGGCGCTCGGGGTGCAGAAGGGCTCGCTCTACTCGCTCACCGAGTCGAAGCAGGCGCTTCTCGTCGTCGTCACGCGGGAGGGCGCTGCGGCGTTCCACGCCGGCCTCGACGGCGTCCCGGAGGACGCGGAGCCGCTCGAGCGGGTGCGGCTCGCGCTTCGCGCCCACCTCGCCGTCGTCGCCGGCCAGCTCGACGTCGCGGCCGTCTTCACACGGGAGTGGCGCTTCCTCGACGAGCCCGAGCGGACGGCCTTCCGCAGCTCGCGCCGCCGGTACGAGGAGCGCTGGCGCGACCTGGTCCGCGACGCCGCCGAGCGCGGCGCGCTCCGCTCCGACCTCGACGTGGAGGCGGCCGTGCTCCTCGTCCTCTCGGCGGCCAACTGGGCCTACACCTGGCTGCGGGAGGACACCGACACGGACGCGCTCGCCGACCGCTTCTGGGGGATGGTGGTCGACGGGGTGCGTGGCTACGCGACCCGCCCGCCCGCGTGAGCCGACTCCTGATCGTCAACCCGTACGCGAGCGGGGTCACGGAGGAGCTCCTCGCCCGCGTGCTGGCGGCCCTGCCCGCCGGCACCGAGGCCGTGCCCACGGGGGGGCCGGGCGACGCGACAGCGCTCGCGCGCGAGCACGAGGCGTCGGTCGACGCGATCTACGTCCTCTCGGGCGACGGCACCTACAACGAGGTCCTGAACGGCGTCAGCGGTCCCGTGCCGCTCGGCTTCCTCCCGGCCGGCGGGACGAGCGTCCTCCCGCGCGCGCTCGGGCTCGGCCGCGACCCCGTCACGGCCGCCCACCGTCTCGCGCGAGGGCACGTGCGCCCGATCGGCCTCGGGCGCGTGAACGGCCGCCGCTTCGGCTTCAACGCGGGCGTCGGCTTCGACGCGGAGATCGTCCGCCGCATCGACGCGCTCGGACGGCCGCTCGACGGGACGCGGCCGAGCGACGTCGCCTTCGCGAAGGCGGTGCTCGGGCTCCTCGCGTCCCGCCGGGCCAGCTTCCCGCCGGTGCTGGAGCTCGACGGGGGCCGCCGCGCGGCGTTCCTGCTCGTCGCGAACTGCAGCCCGTACACGTACGCCGGCTCGCTGGGGATCCGGCTGACGCCCGGCGCGTCGTTCGACCTCGGGCTCGATGCCGTCGCCCCGGACTCCGTGCGCGCCTGGGGGCTCCCGCGTCTCGCCTTCGACCTCGTCCGGGGCGCGAGGCCCCGCCGGGGGCTGACGGTGCTGCACGACTCGGCGCGCTTCGAGGTCCGCTGCGACCTGCCCCTGCCGCTCCAGGTCGACGGCGAGGACCTCGGCGACGTCGACCACGCGGTGTTCGAGGCCGAGCCGCGCGCCGTCACCGCCCTCGTCGGCGCCTGAGCCTCGCGCGACCCGGACCGACCGACCGACGACTCGCACGCTGCGAGTTAGTCTATAATGTAATATTCCATTATGGAATATACGATTGCGTTTCGGTCTCGCCGCCGCGGCGCTCGTGATCGCCGCCTCCGCTCGTCCTCGGTGGGGGCGCGACGGCCGCGTCGCCGACGCCGGCGGGCTCGTGGGTCGGAGCGCTCGAGCTTCCCCGCGGCGCGGAGCCGGTCGCGCTCGCGCTCGATCTCCGCGCGGGACGCGCGGCTCTCGACCTCGCCGCAGGACACGCGAACGGGCTTGCCCTTGCGGCCCGCGTCACCGGCTCCCGCGTGCGCCTCACGATCCCCGGGCGCCCGCCGCTGACGCTCGACCTCACCCGCGCGGGCACCACGCTGGCGGGCACCGCCCGTCAGGGCACGGCGGTCGGACGGGTGCGCCTCCGCCGCGGGACGGCCGCGCTCGGCCTCTACGGCGCCTACCGGCTCCCGGCGGGGCAGACGCTCGGCGTCGTGCCGCTCGGCGGCAACCCGTTCGGCGTCGTCTACGAGACGGGCGAGATCCGGCGGCTGCATCCGGCCGGCGCCGGACGCTTCGAGCTCTCCGCCGGTCTCGGCGTGCGCGGCCCGGCGAGCGGCGTCGCGACGTTCTCGCTGAGCGCGGCGACCTGGCGCGGCGCCGGCGCACCGAGGCTCGCGAGCCGCTCGCTGGAGGTCCGCTTCCCGTCGGGCGGGACCACGCTCGCGGGCACGCTGACGCTGCCGCCGGGACCGGGGCCGCACCCGGCCGTCGCGCTCGTGCACGGCTCCGGGCCGACCGGCCGCGACGACGTCGGCGTCTACGCGCCCTACTTCGTCTCCCGCGGCCTCGCGGTGCTCGCCTATGACAAGCGCGGGATCGGCATGTCCGGCGGCGCCTACGCGGGCGAGCGCGCCTCGGAGCCGGCGATCGAGTCGTACGCGCGCGACGCGCAGGCCGCCGCTCGCTTCCTCGCGGCGCAGCCGGGGGTCGACCGCGCCCGCGTCGGGCTCTCGGGCGTGAGCCAGGCCGGCTGGATCATGCCGCGTGCGGCGGCGCGCGAGCCCGCCGTGCGCTTCCTCGTCCTCCTCGTCTCCCCCGCGGTCACCCAGGGCGAGAGCGACCTCTACGGCTCCCTCACCGGCCAGGGCGCGCGTCGCGTCGACCGCGCGGACGTCGAGCGGCAGGTGCGCGCCGCCGGCCCGAGCGGCGTCGACCCGCTCCCGTCCATCCGGCGGCTCTCGATCCCCGCGCTCTGGGTCTACGGCGGGCTCGACCTCCACGTCCCGACAGCGCTCTCCGTCGAGCGACTCAGGCCGCTCGCCGGCGCGCAGGGCCACGACTTCACCGTCGAGGTGCTGCCCCGCGGCGACCACGGGCTCGTCGACACGTCGACCGGGCTGACGGAGGACGTCCTCCGCTCCAGCGCGTTCGCCGACGGGCTCTTCGACACGATCGACGCTTGGCTCCGCGCCCACCGGCTCACGGGCTGACGGCCCGCGCGGAGCCGGCGCCGGGGAGAATGCGGCGATGCCGCGGCGCGCCGACGGACGACTGACCCTCACGGAGGCCGCCGTGCTCGCCCTGCTGCGGATCGAGGGGCCGCACTCCGGCTATGACCTGCTCAAGCTCGCCGAGAAGAGCGTCGGCCACCTCTGGGCGCCGGCGCGGAGCCAGCTCTACGCGACCCTGGGGCGGCTCGTGCGGCGCTCGCTCGTCGAGGGCGAGGACGTCGCGCAGGCGAGCCGGCCCGACAAGCGCGTCTTCCGGCTGACGGAGGCGGGGATCGCCGCGCTCGACACCTGGCTCGCGGACGCCGAGGACGAGTCGACGAGCGGGTTCCTGCTGCGCGTCTTCGTCGGTGGGCTCATGCCGCCGGAGCAGCTTGTCGGCCATGTCGAGCGCTTCCGTGCGCGGACGGCGCGGCGGCTCGAGGAGCTCGAGGGCCTGGCCGACGCGAACACGAAGCGCGGCCACGACTGGTTCCACCACCTCACCCTGCGGCTCGCGATCCCGTCCGAGCAGGTGAGCCTCGCGTGGGCCGACGAGGTGCGCCGCGAGCTCGAGCGCAGAGCCGCGGGCTAGCGCGCGTCGCCGCGCGCCCGCGCGCCGAAGAGCTCCGACCAGCGGCGGCCGATCCCCTTCGAGAACTGCGTCTCGAGCATCCGGAAGTGCTCGTCCAGCACCTCGTCGAGCTCGTCGGGGTCCCGGTGCCGCATCGCGGCGAGCTGGCGCCGGTGGACGTCGAGCGTCTTCGCGTCATAGGCGCGCCCACCGGGCTGGGCGTCGCGGATCGGCGCGAGACCACGGCCGACGCCGCGCATCGCCGCCTGGATCGTCTCGTTCCGGCAGGCGCGGACGAGCGCGCGGTGGAACATCGCGTCCGCCCTCATCACGCTCGCGCGCTCGCCGAGGTGCCGCTCCAGCAGGTCGATCGTGTGGTCGAGCTCGGCGAAGTCGTCTGGCGTCGCCGTCCGCATCGCCTCGTGGACGACCGCGCGCTCGAGCACGCGCCGGGCGCGAAGCACGTCGATCGTCGCCCGCTCCTCGAGCTTGACCGCCGTGAAGATGGCGACCGCGGGCACGAGATCGGTGATCACGAAGATGCCGCCGGACTTGCCGCGGCGCACCTCGACGAGCCCCGAGAGCTCGAGGACGCGCAGCGCCTGGCGGAGGGTCGGCTTCGAGATCCCGAGCTGCTCGGCGAGCGCGCCCTCGTTCGGGAGCCGGTCGCCGGTGCGCAGGCTCGCCCGCTCGATCGCCTCCGTCAGATGCTCGATCGCAGCCTCGAACGTCCGCGTCGCGCGAACCGGCTCGATCGCGAAGTTCGCCGTCCCAGGCATCGTTCAAGTCTCGCAGGGTTCGTGCCGCCGGGACGGCGGATTTGACACCAAAAGAGAAACGCTGTTTCACTTAGGGAGTGAGCGCCTCGCTCGTCGAGCAGGACCTGCGTCACGTGTTGAACGGCGGTGGCCCCGCGCGGCGGCTCGAGGGCGTCTCCGACGAGCTGCTCCTCGCGATGCACCGCTCGCTCGTGCTGCTCCGGACGTACGACGAGCGCTCGGTCGTCTACCACAGCCAGGGACGCATCGGCACGTACGCGATCTACCGCGGCCACGAGGCGATCCAGGCGGGCCTCGTCCACGCGCTCGACGAGCGGGACTGGATCTTCCCGAGCTACCGCGAGTCCGCGATCGGCCTCCTCCGGGGCCTGCCTGCGGCGACGATCCTGCAGTGGTGGCGCGGCCATCCCTCGGGCTGGTGGAACCCCGAGGAGATCAACGTCGCGTCGCTCTGCGTCCCGATCGCGACGCAGGTGCCGCATGCGGCGGGCATGGCATGGGGCCTCCGGCTCAAGGGCTCGGACGCGGTCGCCACGGTCATCTTCGGGGACGGCGCGACCTCCGAGGGCGCCTTCCACGAGGGCGCCAACATCGCGGCGGTGACCAAGGCGCCGCTCGTCCTGCTCTGCAACAACAACCAGTGGGCGATCTCGACGCCGCTCAGCTCGCAGACGGCGTGCGTCCGCCTCGCCGACAAGGCGATCGGGTACGGGATGCCCGCGCTCCGCGTCGACGGCCACGACGTCCTCGCGGTGTACGAGGCCGTCCGCGAGGGCGTCCGGCGCGCCCGGGAGGGCGGCGGCCCGACGTTCGTCGAGGCGGTCACGTACCGCTCGGCGCCGCACGCGACCGCCGACGACCCGAGCCTCTACATCGACCCGGATCGCGTCGAGGAGGAGCGGGAGCGCGACTGCGTCTCGCTCTACGAGGAGTATCTCCGCGGGCTCGGGCTCCTCGACCAGGACCTGGCGGACGCCGTCCGCGAGGAGGCGCGTGCCGTGATGCGCGCGGGGATCGAGGCCGCCGAGGCCGAGGAGCCGGCCGACCCCGCGCTCGTCTTCGCGCACGCGTACGTGGCGCCGCCGCCGGACCTCGCCCGCGACTTCGACGAGCTCCGGCGGGTGCACGGGCGATGAGCGCGACGGCGCTCGCGACGCGCGAGCTGCTCCTCGTCGAGGCCGTCAACGACGCGCTGCACGTCGAGCTCGCCCGCGACGAGAGCGTCATGGTGCTCGGGGAGGACGTCGGGCGGCTCGGGGGCGTCTTCCGCGCGACCGCCGGTCTCCGCGACCGCTTCGGCCCGGACCGCTGCGTCGACACCCCGCTCTCGGAGGCCGGGATCCTCGGCGCCGCCGTCGGCCTCTGCATGGCGGGCTGGCGGCCGGTCGTCGAGATGCAGTACGACGCCTTCTCGTACCCGTGTCTCGACCAGCTGATCACCCACGTGGGCCGCTATCGCTGGCGTACCGGCGGCCGCATGGCCTTCCCGCTCGTCGTCCGCATGCCGTACGGCGGCGGCGTGCGCGCGCCCGAGCTCCACGACGACTCGCCCGAGACGTACTACGTCCACACGCCGGGGGTGAAGGTGGTCGTGCCGGCGACGCCGGCGGACGCGAAGGGGCTGCTCGCCGCGGCGATCCGCGATCCCGACCCGGTCGTCGTGCTCGAGCCGAAGCTCGTCTACCGCACGGCCCGCGGCTCCGTGCCGGAGGGCGAGCACGTCGTCGAGCTGGGCCGGGCGCGCACGGCGCGCGACGGGCACCGACGTGACGCTCGTCGCCTGGGGCGCGATGGTGCCGCTCTGCGAGCGCGTCGCCGACGACCTCGCGGGCGAGGCCTCGGTCGAGGTGCTGGACCTGCGGAGCCTGAAGCCGCTCGACGAGGAGGCGGTGCTCGCCTCCGTCCGCCGCACCGGGCGCTGCGTCGTCGTCCAGGAGGCGCCGCGCACCTGCGGATTCGCCTCCGAGATCGCCGCGCTGCTCGCCGAGCGGGCGATCCTCGACCTGCACGGCCCGGTCCTCCGCGTGACGGGGTTCGACGTGCCGTACCCCTACTGGCAGCTCGAGGACTGGTACATGCCCTCGGCCGACCGCGTGTCGGACGCCGTGCGCCGCGTGCTGGCGTTCTGAGCGCCTCCCGGCGCTACGACGTCTCCTCGGCCTGGGCGATCCGCGCCTGCTCGAAGCCGGCGCGGCGGCAGAGTCGGCGGACGTCCTCGCACGCCCCGGCCGCGACCACGTGGAAGCACGTCTCGTCGTCGGGCAGGAACGTCGTCCGCAGGTAGCCGATCCGCACGCCCTCGCGTGCGAGCTCGACGGCCGCGGCGCGGGCGCGGGCGCCGCTCGCAGCGGCGTCGCCGCGAGGCGGGCGGGGCACGTAGAGCTCGACGAGGTACGTCTGCATGACGTCCGCCGGAGGGCGGGCAGGCGCCCGCCCTCCGTTCCCCCCGACTCCTAGCCGTCCCCGCCGCGCTCGGCGAGGAAGTAGTCCTTGTCGACCGCCCGCGCGATGCGCGGGAAGTGCTTCGCCGTCTCGGTCATGGTGGTGCGGTAGTGGAGGCCGCCCCAGACGCGCGCGTTCTCCACGTCCTCCACGAGCTCGCCGAGCCGGTCGTACGTCCGGGTCGTGCCGGTGACCGTGCTCGTCATCGTGAGCGTGAGGTGCTTCGTCCCGAAGAACTCCTGGAGCGACTTCGTCAGGCCGGCGGTGAAGCACGCGTGCCCCGACGGGTACTCGGGGTGGTTCCCCGTCACGAGCGGGAGCCAGGTCGGAATGGGCGTCGTGGCGGCGTTGCCGTCCGTGTCGGCCCTCTGGATCGCGTGGTTGGGACGCCAGAAGAGGTAGTGGTACTTGGCCTCCCAGCAGGCGATCATCGTGTCGGCGATCGCGACCCACGTGTAGCCGAGGAGCCGCGCCGACCGCGCGACGTCGAGGCCCCGTTCGTTGGCGAGGGCGCGCAGCCCGCGGCTGTACTGCACATAGGTCGGATCGGTGAAGAACCGCACGGTCTCCGTCTGCGCGGCCGTGCGGGTGGTGCTGGTCGCCCCGCCGAGCTGCTGGAGCTCGGCGACGTCGTCCGCGTAGGCCTTGCTGGTGAGCGCGTACGGCGGATCCGGCCGGTAGGCGGGGGTCGTGTAGGTGAACGGGCGCACCTTGCCGAGCTTCACGTCGACGGGCGTCGGCGGCGGTACCGGGTTGATCACACCGGCGGCGATCGGCTCGAACACGCCGGGTCCGGGCGTCTGCTGGACGTACGGGACGACGTCGTCGAACCCGTCGCCCATGCGCAGCGCGAGCATCCCCGCCGCGGCGGCTGCGCCGACGGCCTTGCCGCTCTCCTTGGCGCTCCCGGCCGGCACGGCGGCCATGAACGCGTCGTACGCGCTCTGGACGGATGCCGCCTGCGCGGGCACGCGTACGACGAGGACGTCCCGGGCGGCCTGTGCCACGGCGGCGTCGATCGACGCGCCGGCGGGCGCCGAGACGCCGGTCGCGAACGGCACGAAGTCTCCCTCGATCGCGACGACGGCGTCGTACATGGCGCCGTGCACCATCGCCGCCAGAACCGTGCTGCTCGCCGGCGGGCGAAGCGTCGTCGGCGTCCCACCGGCGGAGATCGCGCTCTCGGCGATCCCGCTCCAGTGGACGACGGCATTGTCGCCCGTCGCCGACGACGAGGTCGTCGACCCGAGCGAAAGGGCTACCGCGAGCACGAGCGCCGCGGCCAGACCGATTCGTCGTTTCATCTCTGCAACTCCCTCCTGGGCTCACGGGCTCGTCGCGGGGTGCGCGCCGCCCGTTGGTGTCCCGAAGAGGGTGTCCGTGCGCCCGCCGTGCGGAAAGCTGGAAACCTCAGCTCTTTGAGAGGGCGCGCCCGAGCTCTCCGCGGGACCGGATCCCCAGCTTGCGATAGATCCGGGTGAGTGCGGTCTCCACCGAGTGCTCCGTGAGGTACAGCTCCGCGGCGACCTCGCGGTTCCGCCGGCCCTCGGCGACGAGCAGGGCGATCCGGCGCTCCGCCTCGGTCAGCTCGCTCCGGGAGGCGGTCCGGCCGCCGATGCGGGCGAGCTCTGCGCGCGTCTGCTCTGCCCAGAGCCGTGCGCCGAGCGTCTCGAAGCGTGTGAGGGCGTCCTCGAGCGTCGCGCGCGCGGCAGCGCGCTGCTTGGCGCGTCGCTGCGTCCGGCCGAGCGCGAGGAGCGTGCGGGCGTGCTGAAACGGATCCGTGACGCGCGCGTGCTCGCCGAGCGCCCGCTCGAAGGCGGCGAACGCGCCGTCGAGGTCGCCTCGCGTCGCGAGGACGAGCCCGCGGCCGCGCTCGATCACCGCGAGCGCCCACGTGCGGTCGAGGGCGCGGGCCCGCGCCTCGACGACGCCGAGCACCCGATCGGCCTCCTCCAGCTCCTCCGCCGCGAGGAGCGCCTCGACGAGATCGCCCAGCTCGAAGCGCATGGCCGGCTCGAGCACGAACGTCGCGTCGCGCAGCTCGTGGGCGCGCCGCAGGTGTGGCAACGCTGCGCCCGGGTCGCCGAGAGCCAGCTCGAGGGTGCCGAGCACCCAGCTGAACCCCAGCTCTCCGATGAGCATCCCCTGCGTCCTGGACTGGTCGATCGCGGCGTGTGCCCGCGCGCGTGCCGCTCGACGCGCCCCAGATGCGCGTCGAGGATCGCCGACGGGAACGAGTCGTTGACTGCCTCGATGCCGACCTGCATCGGTCAGCTCGAGGCCATCGGCCGCGTGGCGGTCGGCGTCCTCCCAGCTCCCGGCCCTCCACGCCGTGAGCGCCAGGTACCAGAGCGCGTCTGCCTGGCCGGGAACGTCGCCCCGGGCGCTGAGCGCCTGCTCGAGCTCGTGGAGAAGCCCGCTCCCCCGCACGGCCTCTCCCGACCACAGGAGCTGATGCGCCGAGACGAAGGCGGGGCCCTCCGCGATCGGCCAGTCGGGGAGCGAGCGCTCGAGCGACAGGGCTTCCTCCATCTCCGCCTCCGGGACGCCCTTGCCGGCGTTGAAGCGGAGGAGCCCGGCGGAGGCCAGGGCGCGACAGCGAAGCACGGGATCGCCGGTCCGGCGGGCTGCCGCGACGGCGAGCTCTGCATGGTCGAGGCCCCGCTCGACGCCGTCGACGAAGCGCATCAGCCCGGCGAGCCTCAGGTGGATGTCTGCGAGGAGGTCGAGCTCGCCGGCCGCCTCGACAAGGGCTGTCTCGAGCAGCTCCGTCGCCTCCCGCGCGGTCGCGGTCATCCCCGACAGCCGGATGAGGACGACGGCCCGCTCCCGGCCGGGCGCGGCGTCCTTGCGAGCCTGGGAGAGGAGTGCGGTCGCCCGTTCGAGGTTGCGCGGCGACGTAGTAGCTGTGGGCGGCATCGAGCAGCCGCCGCCGCCTGTCGGCCGGGGCCTCGCGGGGCGTCAGCCGGACGGCGTGATCGGCGAGCTCGGCGGCTGCGAGCGGTGCTCCCCGGGCGCGCGCGGCGTGCACCGCCTCTTCGATGATGTCCGCCACCTCACGATCGGGTCGAACGGTCGCGATCGCCAGGTGGCGTGCTCGCTCCTCCTGTGTCGGCGCGACCTCCGCCAGACGAGCGTGGAGCGCCCTGCGAGCGGTGTGGGTCTCGCGTGCCGACACCGCGGAGCCGAGGAGTGGGTGAGAGAACCGGAGGCGATCCTCGTCGACCTCGAGGACGCCCGCATCGAGTGCCTGTGGCAGTCCCGTGTCGGCGGCGCCGCCGAGCGCCGCGCCGACGAGCCCGACGGTGGGCTCCGCGAGCGCCGCGGCCACGGACGCGACCTCGAGCGCGTCTGCGCTGAGCCCGTCGAGGCGCTCGCGCAGAAGCTCGTCCAGGCTCGCCGGGATGGGCAACGGGTCGGTCGGAGCGGAGGCGAAGCCGCGCCGCTCGAGTGCCAGTGCGAGCTCCAGCGCGAAGAAGGCGTTGCCCCCGGACGTCTCCCAGATCCGGACGAGCGTCGGTCGTGGCAGCCCTCGTCCGAGGCGGGCACGGAGCAGCTCGTGCATCGCGCCGATGCTCAGACCCCTCGATCGCGAGCGCCGTCAGCCGGTCGGCCGAGTGCGCTCGAACGAGCCAGCTCGGCACCTCGCCACGGACGGCGACAGCGAGGCCGACGGGCTCCCCCTCGAGCCGTGCGAGGGCGAACCTGACGGCACCGAGCGAGGCGGCATCGAGCCACTGGAGGTCGTCGATCGCGAGACAGAGCGTGTGGCCCGCTCCGAGGGCTCGCAGCGTCGCGAGGAACGCAGCCGCGACGGCTCGTTCGTCGGACTCCCCTGCCGTGTCGCCGAGCAGCAGCGCGCTCTCGAGCGCCCGGCGCTGGATCGGCGCCAGGGACGGGAGCACCTCGTCGACGACGTCTCCGAGGAGATCGGCCAATCCGGCGTACGAGAGGCTCGTCTCCGACTCGGCCGGCCTGCTCGAGAGCACGCGGTACCCCGCTGCCGTCGCGTGCTCGACGCCCGCGAGCCAGACCGCGGTCTTCCCGATCCCCGCCTCGCCGTGGAGCGCGACCGTCGCGGGAAGGCGTTCAGGGTCGTCGAGCAGGGCGGTGATGGCCGCGAGCTCGTCCGCCCGACCGATCAGCGCAGGTGTGACCGCAGCCCCCTCAGCCCGTCTCCGTGAGACGTCGTGCGAGCTCCGTCCTGGAGCGAACGCCGAGCTTTCGGTAGACGCGCGTGAGGGCCGTCTCGACCGAGTGCTCGGTCAGGAACAGCGCGGCCGCGACCTGCCGGTTCGACCGGCCCTCGGCGACGAGCGTCGCGACGCGTCGCTCGGCCTCCGTCAGGTCGTCGCGCGACGGGGCGCGACCGCCGATGCGCGCGAGCTCGTCGCGGGCCTGTGCGGCCCAGAGAGGCGCGCCGAGCGCCTCGAACCTCGAGCGGGCGTCCTCGAGCGTCGCCCTCGCGGCGGCGCGCTTCTTGGCGCGGCGCTGGGTCCGACCGAGCGCGAGCCCGGTTCTCGCGAGGTGAAACGGGTCGCACGAGCGGTCGTGAGCGGCGAACGCGGCCTCGAACGCCGAGAGCGCGCCGTCGAGGTCGCCGCGGGCCGCGCGCACGAGACCGCGGCAGCGGGCGAGGATCGCCACGGCCCAGGCACGGTCGACCGCGGCGGCACGGGGCTCCCAGAGGTCGAGGACTGCCTCCGCCTCGCCGAGCTCGCCGACCGCGACCAGCGCCTCGAGCAGGTCGCCGAGCTCGAGGCGCTGCGCGGGCTCGAGCATGAACGCGTTGCGGATCTCGTACGAGCGTCTCAGGTACGGCAGCGCCGAGGCGGCGTCCCCCAGCGAGAGCTCGACCAGCCCCAGGACCCAGCTGTGCCCCGACTCCTCGATCCGAACGCCCTCGAGCGTCGCCCCGGGCGATGGCTCTGTGCGACCACTCGCGCGCGTCGTCGATCCGGCCCCTGTGCGCGGCGACGATCGCGGACGGGAACTCGTTCGTGTACGAGACGCGGCCCAGCTGCGTCCGCAACGCGACCGAGTCGGCCGTGTGCCGCTCGGCCTCGTCCCAGTTCCCCGCCCGCCACTCGAGCAGACCCAGGTTCCAGAGCGCCCAGGCCTCGTTCGCGGGATCGTTCTGGGCCCGGCGCACCGCGACGAGCTCGAGGCTCAAGTCCCGCGCGGCGTCGAGGTCGAACGCCCACACGAGCTGGTGACAGAGCTACTCGGCAGGCCCACCGACGAGCGGCCAGCCCGGCAGGCGCCGCTCGAGCGCGACCGCCTCCTCCATCTCCGCGCGCTGGACGCCGTGCCCGGCGCGGAAGCGCCAATCCGCCTGGCACGCGAGCGCGCGGCACCGGAGCTCGGCGTCGTCGGTGCGCGAGGCCGCCTGGACGGCCAGACGTGGCGTGGACGACGCCCTGGTCGATACCCGCCCCCCAGCGCATCGTGTCCGCGAGCCGGATCTGGAGGGACGCCTCGAGCACGGCGTTCCCCTGCGCCTCGAGGAGCGCCTCCGCGTAGAGCCGCTCCGCCTCGCGCGGCTCGTCGTCGAACAGCACGTCGGCGATCTGGAGAAGGAGCTCGCCGCGGTCGGTGCCTGGCGCGGCCGTCGCCAGCGCGTCGCGGAGCAGGGCCAGGGCGCGGATCGGTGTCCCCGGCGGCGTGGTGCCGGTCGGCAGCGAGGAACACGCGGCGACGCGTGTCCGTGACGTCCCGGAGCGGGGTCAGCCGGAGCGCCTGCTCGGCGAGCTCGGCGGCGGTCGCCGGAGCGCCACGGGCCTGCGCCGACCGCGCCGCCTCCTCGATCGTCGCGGCGACGGCGCGGTCCGGCGCGTCCGTCGCGAGCGCGAGATGGCGCGCCTGCTGCTCGCGGGTCGGAACGACCTCCGCGAGCCGGGCGTGCAGTGCGCGGCGGCGCGTCGGCGTCTGGCGTGCGACGACCGCGGAGCCGAGGAGCGGATGGGTGAAGCGGAGACGCGCGCCGTTCAGGTCGACGATGCGCGCGTCGAGCGCCTCCGACAGCCCGGCCTCCGCCTGGCCTCCGAGAACCGCCTCCACGAGATCGGTGGTCGGCTCGGCAACCGCGGCCACGACGCGCGCGACGTCCCTGGCAGGCCGGCCGAGCGCGTCGAGGCGCTCGCGCAGGAGCGCGTCCAGATCGTCCGGGATCGGGAGCTCGTCACCCGGAGCGAGCGTGCCCCCGCGCCGCTCGAGCGCGCCGGCCAGCTCGAGCGCGAAGAACGGGTTTCCGCCCGAGGTGTCCCAGAGCCTGAGCAACGTCGGTCGCGGGAACGACGCACCGAGCCGCGTGTGGAGCAGCTGCTGCATCGCGCCGACGCTGAGCCCCGTCACCTCGACCTCCTCCAGGCCCGGCTCCGGGAAGCTGCGTCGCAGCCACGGCGGCACGTCGCCGCGCACCGTGACGAGCGCCCCGACGGGGTGGTCGCCGAGGCGCGTCAGCGCGAACTGCAGCGCCCCGAGCGACGGCGGGTCGAGCCACTGGAGGTCGTCGACGGCGAGGCAGACCGGCCCGGCCGCGGCGAGCACCCGCAGCGCCTGGAGGAAGGCCGCGCCGATGGCGCGCTCGTCGACGGGGGCCTCCGACGCGCCGAGGAGCAGGGCTCCCTCGAGCGCGCGCTGCTGGATCGGCGGGAGCTCCGGCAGGACGACGCCGGCCACGGCACCCAGGAGGTCTGCGAGCCCCGCGTACGAGAGTCGCGCCTCCGCCTCGGAGGGCCGCGTGGACAGCGTCCGGTAGCCGCGCTCGGCCGCCGCCTCGAGCCCGGCCAGCCAGATCGAGGTCTTGCCGATCCCGGCGTCGCCCCACAGCACGACGGTTGCCGGGAGCTGCGCGGGATCGTCGAGGAGCCGGGTGATCGCCCCGAGCTCCTCGTCCCTGCCGATCGGCGCACGGACCGTTGTGGACACGTCGGAGTATCCTGCGCCGCCGTGGCGCACGAGTTCAAGCTGCCCGATCTCGGCGAGGGGCTGACGGAGGCCGAGATCGCACGCTGGCTCGTCGCGGAGGGCGACACGATCGCGGAGGACCAGCCGCTCGTCGAGGTGCAGACCGACAAGACCACCGTCGAGATCCCCTCGCCGCGGGAGGGCACCGTGCTCAAGATCCTCGTCGAGGAGGGCGAGGTCGCGCCGGTCGGCGCCGTGCTCGTCGTGATCGGCGCCGAGGGCGAGCAGCTCCTCCGCGCCGTCGAGTCACAGGGCGTCTCGGAGCAGTCGTCCGAGCCGCTCGTCTCGGTCGTCCCGTCGGACCCGACCGCGGCCGTGCGGGCGACTCCCGCGGTGCGGCAGCTCGCGCGCTCGCTCGGCGTCGAGCTCGTCGGCCTGCAGGGCAGCGGCCCCGGCGGGCGGATCGTCGAGGCCGACGTGCGTGCCGCGGCGCCCGAGGCCGAGGGGCGGCGCGTCCCGGTCCGGGGGATCCGGCGGGCGATCGTCGAGCAGGTGACGCGCGCCCACCGCGAGATCCCCGCCGTCACCTTCGTCGAGGAGTGCGACTTCACCGGTCTCGACGTCTCGCGCCTGATCGCCCACACGATCCGCGCGGTCGCGTCCTCGGTCACCAGGTTCCCCGAGCTCAACGCCCGGCTCGAGGGCGACGAGATCGTCCTCCTCGACCGCGTCGACGTCGGCGTCGCGGTGCAGACGGACGACGGGCTCGTCGTCCCCGTCGTCCGCGGCTGCGCGGATCGCGACGCTCGAGGACCTCGACGCGGAGCTCCGGCGTCTCGCCGACGCCGCCCGCGCGGGGACGCTCGCGGTCGAGGAGCTCCGCGACGCGACGATCACGATCACGAGCGCCGGCAAGCTCGGCGGGATCTTCGTGACGCCGCTGATCAACCACCCCGACGTCGCGATCGTCGGGCTGCACCGGATCGGGGAGCGGCCGGTCGTCCGCGACGGCGCGATCGTCGTCCGCTCGGTCGGGAACGTCTCCGTGACGTTCGACCACCGCGTCGTCGACGGGGCCCGCGCTGCAGCCTTCTGCCTCGACGTGATCGAGCAGCTGCAATCCGGCGGCGCCTCCCCCACGTAAGCACCGGGCGAACGTCGTCGGCCATCACGGAAGGGGGAATCACATGAGAGGGAGGCTCGCTCGTCGGTGCGTTCCTGATCGGTCTCGTGGCGATCGGTGTCGCCGCCGCCGGCCTGAACCGCAACTGGAGCGCCCACGCGACCGGGTCGCAGGAGGTGCCGCCGAGAGCGACCCAGGCGCCAGGCGCAGGCGATCTTCCAGCTGTCGAAGGACGGGACTTCGATCGACTACAAGCTGATCGCCGCGAACATCGAGAACGTCGTCCAGGCGCACATCCATCGCAACGTCCCCGGCATGAACGGGCCGATCGTGGTGTGGCTCTATCCGTCGACGGCGCCCGGGCCTGCCCTGCCGGCCGGCGGCGGCCGGCTCGACGGCGTCATCGCCCAGGGGACGATCACCGGCGCAGACATCGCTCCCACCGCGCCCGCGGACTACAGCCTCGGTCGACTCGTGACCGACCTGAACAACGGCAACGCCTACGTGAACCTCCACACGAACGACGGCGTCGGCGACCCGGACACGGGTCCCGGCGACTTCCCGGGCGGCGAGATCCGCGCGCAGACGATCGCTAGCCGGCCGTCTGCGGGTCGACGGGCGGAGTCCGCGCGGGCGGATTCCCGCCCACCCACTACGATTCGGCCCGTGGGCGACTGGTACGAGATCGGCATGACGCTCGGCCTCGGTGTCGCGGCCGGGCTCCTGCTCGCGGGGCTCGTCGCCGCCTGGCGCTACGGGGTCCTCGTCTCGACCCTCGGCGCGCTCGCGATCGGCGCCGTCGCGGGTCTCCTGATCAAGGGCTGGATCGGGCTGCCGGGAGCGCTCGTCGGCGCCCTGATCGGTGCCGTCTCGGCCTCGATCGTCGCCCGCGGCGCCCTGCGCCGCGGCGCCACGGCCGGCGGCACGGCGTTCCTCGTGGGGAGCGCCTCGATCTTCATTGCGATGCTCGCGTTGATCCCGCTCGTCGGGTACGTGATCGCCGTGGTCGTGCCGGCGGTCGCCGCGCGCCGCGCACGGCAGGAGCCCGAGCGCCACGCAGGGCTCCGCTCGCTCGCCCGGTGAGCGCGCGGAAGCTCGTCCTCGTCCTGATCGACGGCCTCACGCCGACGATGCTGGAGGGGTCGCTCGGAACCGCGACGGCGCCGACGCTCACGGCGCTGGCGGAGCAGGGGACGCTCGGGCGCGCGACGACCACCTTCCCGTCGCTCACGCCTGTCTGCCTCTCGTCGCTGGCGACCGGCGCGCACCCCGACGTCCACGAGATCCCGCACCTCGTCTGGTGGCACCGGGGCGAGCGACGGCTCGTGGAGTACGGCTCCTCCTTCGGCGCTGCCCGCGCCGCGGGGCTCGGCCGCACGCTGCGCGACACGCTCGTCGGGATGAACGCCGAGCACCTCGGGCGGTCGGCGGTGACGGTCTTCGAGGCGCTCGCCGACGCGGGCCTCGCGACCGCCGCCGTCAACTTCACCGCCTACCGCGGCCGCACGCCGCACCGCGCGACCGTCCCGTTCCTCGGCACCGTGCGGGGGCCGGAGCGGTTCTACTTCTACAACCTGTTCCAGAGCGAACGGACCGGCGCGCCCCTCTCGTTCCGGAAGCGCGCGGCCGGCACCATCGACGCCTACGCCGCGGCCGTCGGCCGGTGGCTCGTGACGCGCGACGGCTTCGACTTCCTCCTCTTCTACCTCTCCGACTACGACTACGCCTCGCACGCGGCCGGGCCCGACGCCGCCTCGGCCGTGCTCACGCGCTGCGACGAGGCGGTCGGCGGGCTCGTGCGCGCGGCGGGCGGCCTCGACGCCTTCGTCGAGCGCTATGCCGTCGTCGTCATGTCCGACCACGGCCAGTCGTCGGTGCGCGAGGTCGCGCGGCTCGGCGACCGGTTCCGGCACGCGGAGGAGACGCTCGTCGCCGCCTCGAACCGCGCGGGGCACGTCTACCGGCTCGGCCCGTCCGCTCCGACCGCCCGCGAGCTGGCCGAGCGGCTCGACGGCGACCCGTCCGTCGAGGTCGCCCTCTTCCGCGAGGGCGACGCCGTCGTCGCGCGGCGCGAGGGGGAGGAGGCACGGATCGAGGAGACGCGCGCCGGGCGGGTGCTCGAGGGCGACGCGTCGATCCTCGATCAGCCCGACGCCGTCGCGCGCGCGGTCGCGGCCGTCGGCTGCCCGAACGCGGGCGAGGTGCTCGTCTCGGCCCGCGACGGCTGGGAGTTTCACGACCTCGGAGGCGGGCATCACCTCGGCGGTGGCTCGCACGGCTCCCTCACCGCCGCCGACTCGCTCGTGCCCGTGCTGACGGTCGGCCTCGAGGCGGCGGCCCCGCGCAGCGTCGTGGACGTCGCGCCGCTCGTCCTCGACCACTTCGGCGTGGCGGCACCGCCCTACGTCCTGCGCCGGGCGGCATGACCGTCGCGTCGGCCGACCGTGCCGCGGCGCTGCGGTCGCGGATGGTCGACAGCCAGCTGCGCCGCCGCGGCATCGAGGACGAGCGCGTCCTCGCCGCGATGGAGCGCGTGCCGCGCGAGGCGTTCGTGCCGCCGGCCCTCGCGGCCCACGCGTACGACGACGCGGCGCTCTCGATCGGCGAGGGCCAGACGATCTCGCAGCCCTACATCGTGGCCGCGATGTGCTCGCTCCTCGCCCTCGACGGCTCCGAGCGGGTGCTCGACGTCGGCACCGGGTCGGGCTACGGGGCCGCGGTGCTCGACGAGCTCGCGGCGCGCGTGGTCTCGATCGAGCGGCTCGAGGTCCTCGCCGGGCGCGCCCGCGCCGCGCTGGACGTCACGGGTCACGGGTCGGTCGAGGTGCGGGTCGGCGACGGGAGGCTCGGAGCGCCCGACCGGGCGCCGTTCGACGCGATCGCCGTGGCGGCCGCGACCGAGCACGTCCCGCCGGCGCTCTACGAGCAGCTCGCCGTCGGCGGGCGCCTCGTGCTGCCGCGCGGGGGCTCGCGCGGACAGCGGCTCGTCCGCGTCGTCCGCACCGAGGAGGGCGCCGTCGAGACGGCCTCGCTCGGCTGCCGCTTCGTCCCGCTCGTCGCCGACTAGCCGTCGGCCGGCGCGGGCGCGGGCCGGAGTTCGCGCTACGCTCGCCCGCGGGATGGACGAGCCCACGCGGTCGACGACCGGCGCGGCACCCCGGGGCCGGCTCGACGCCGCGCTCCGTCGGCGCGCGAACTGGGAGCAGCTCGTCAAGTTCTGCGTCGTCGGCGCGACGGGGTATGTCGTCAACCTCGCCGTCTACGCCGTGCTGCTCAGCGTGTTCGACCTCCACTACGCGCCCGCGGCGGTCGGCTCGTTCCTCGTCGCGGTGACGAACAACTACCTCTGGAACCGTCTCTGGACGTTCCGCGGGCAGCGTGGCCACGTCGTCCACCAGGGACTGAGGTTCTTCGTCGTCTCGAGCCTCGCGCTCGGCGCCAACCTCGTCGTGCTCCACCTCCTGGTCGAGGCCGGTGTCGGGGAGCTCGTCGCCCAGGCGATCGCGATCGTCCTCGTCACCCCCGTCAACTTCGTCGGCAACAAGCTCTGGTCGTTCCGTCACCGGCGGTGACCCCGGGCGACGCGGCGTGCGTCGGCTGAGCGCAGCGGCCGCGACGGCCGCCCTCCTCGTCGCCCTGGCCCTCCCGGCGTCCGGCGGCGCGGCGACGGGGCCCTACGACCCCGGCGCAGAGGCGGGAGCGCCGAGCGCGGCGCCGCCTCGGCTGACCGAGGCGGCGGTGATCCGGAAGGTCCTGGAGACGCCGAGGGTCGCCGACTGGCTCGAGCGGTACCCACCCGCGCCGCAGACGGACGCGGCCTTCGACCGGCTGCGCCGAACGTGGACGGTGCACGTCTGGTCCGGCGAGGCGGGGGAGATCGCTCGCGGGGTCGTGACCGACCCCGGCGGCGCGGTCGTCGAGGCGTGGACCGGCCCGCAGGTCGCATGGAAGATGGCCCGGGGCCGCCCGGGCGCGTTCGGCGGCACGACCCTCACGTCCTGGCCGGTGTGGGTCGGTCTCTCGGCGCTCTTCCTCCTCGGGCTCGTCGACGTCCGGCGGCCCCTCTCGCTGCGCTCGCTCGACCTCCTCGTGCTCGTCTCCTTCGGCGTCTCGCTCGCGTTCTTCAACCGCGGCGAGGTGTTCCGCAGCGCCGCCCTGGCGGTGCCGCCGCTCGTCTACCTGCTCCTGCGCATGGCGTGGGTCGGGTTCCGCCGGGGCCCGCCGGGGCGGGGCGGCCTCCGCCTGCCCGGGTGGCCGGTGTGGGCGCTCGTGGTGGCGACGCTCTTCCTGCTCGGGTTCCGCATCGGGCTGAACCTCCAGGAGGAGCGCAAGGTGATCGACGTCGGCTACGCCGGCGTGATCGGCGCGGACAGGATCCTCGACGGCCGCGCGCCGTACGGGGCGATGCCGGTCGAGGACGGGCTGCGGGCCTGCGGGCGGGCCGACGCCGACGGCGAGATCCGGGAGCGCATCCAGTCGAACGGCCGGTGCGAGGCCGCCAACCCCCGCGGTGACACCTACGGGCCGGTGACCTACCTCGCCTACGTTCCGGCCGTCCTCGCGTTCGGCTGGAGCGGGCGCTGGGATGCGTTGCCCGCGGCGCACGCGGCCGCAATCGCGTTCGACCTGCTCGCGCTGGCGGGGCTCGTCCTCGTCGGTCGGCGCTTCGGCGGCACGCCGCTCGCGGCCGCACTCGCCTTCGGCTGGGTCGCGTACCCGTTCACGAGCTACGTGCTGCTTGCGAACTCGAACGACGCGCTGATGCCCGCGCTGCTCGTCTGGGGCTTCTGGCTCGCGTCGTCACCGGCCGCGCGCGGCGCCGCCGTGGCGCTCGCGGCGTGGACGAAGTTCGCAGCGCTCGTCCTCGCGCCGCTCTGGCTCACGTATCCCGCGCGCCTCGAGCCGCGACGCCTGGCACGGTTCGCGCTCGGCTTCGGCGTCGCGACGCTGCTCGCCTTCTCGATCCTGCTCCTCGAGCCGTCCCTCGGGGACGCGCTCCGCACGTTCTGGGAGCGGACGTTCGGGTTCCAGTTCGACCGCGAGTCGCCCTTCTCGATCTGGGGCTGGGGCCAGTACCACGCGCGCGGGATCCCCGACCTCGCGTCGCTCCAGACCGTCGTCCAGGTGGGCGTCGTGGCGCTCGCCGTGGTCGCCGCGCTCGTCCCGCGGGAGAAGGGCCCGCTCGAGCTCGCGGCCCTGACCGCCGCGCTCCTGCTCGCGTTCGAGCTCTCGCTGACCCACTGGTTCTACCTCTACCTTCCCTGGGTGCTGCCCTTCGTCCTGCTCGCCCTGTGCCTCCCCCGCGGCAGGGCGGCGGACGACCCGTGACCCCGGGGCGACTGCGGGGCGAGGCGATCGCGGCCGCGGTCGTCTTCTGCCTCAGCGCGACGGCGGCCACGGTGCTCTGGCAGGTGACCGGGGACGCGGTCACGGACATCCCGCTGTACCGGACGTACGGCGAGCGGATCGCGGACGGCCTCGTGCCCTACCGCGACTTCGGCTTCGAGTATCCGCCGCTCGCGCTCCCGGCGCTCGTCCTCCCGGCGCTCGTGACCGAGACGACGACCGCGTTCCGGATCGTGTTCGGCGTCGAGATGGCGCTCGTCGGCGCGGTCGGCGTCCTGCTCGTCGCGGAGCTCCTGCGTCGGCTCCGGCGGAGCGACGACGAGCGGCGGGTCGCCCTGACGGCCGTGGCGCTCCTCCCGCTCCTCCTCGGCGGCGTCATCCTGACGCGCTTCGACCTCGTCCCCGCGACGCTCGTGGCGGCCGCACTCCTCCTCTTCCTCGCCGAACGCCACACGGCCGGCGCGATCGTCCTCGGCCTCGGGATCGCCGCGAAGCTCTATCCCGCCGTCCTCCTGCCGCTCGTCGCGGTCGCCGCCTACCGCCGGGGCGGGAGCCGCGCGGCGGTGACGACGGTGGCGCTCGCGGCGCTGCCGGTCGTCGTCCTGTACCTCCCGTTCCTCGTCGTCGGGCTCGACGGCGTGCTCGACTCGTTCGGACGCCAGCTGGGCCGGCCGCTCCAGATCGAGAGCCTCGGCGCCGGAGCGCTGCTCGCGCTGCACCACGTCGCCGGCGTCTCGCTCGAGTGGTCGTCGGGCGCGGGCTCGCAGAACCTGGACGGGGCCGCCGCCGGGACGCTGGCCGTGCTCCTCGCGATCGCCCAGGTCGCCGCGGTCGCGCTCGTCTGGGTCGTCCACGCCCGTGGGCCGGTGGGCGGCGAGCGGCTCGTCCGCCACGCCGCCGCGGCCGTCGTCGCGTTCGTCGCGTTCAGCAAGGTGCTCTCGCCGCAGTTCCTCGTCTGGCTGCTCCTCCTCGTGCCGCTCGTCGGCGGCGCGAGCGGACGCATGGCGCTCTGGCTGCTGGCGGCCGCGTGCGCGCTCACGGCGCTGTGGTTCCCCGCGCTCTACTGGGAGCTCGTGCGGGAGTTCGACCCGTTCGCCTCGTTCCTGGTGCTCGCGCGCGGCGCGACCCTCGTCGCGCTCTATGCCGTGCTCATGTGGCCGGCCAGGGAACGCGTACGGGCTCGATCGCGGTCGCCCGTCCCGTCGCCGGGTCGCACGTGACGAGGGCGCCCTCGAGGCGCACCCCGCCCGTGGCCGTCTCGAACCGCACCGGCATCCCCGTCCGCATGCGGCGGATCGCGAGCTCGCTCGCGACGCCGATCACCGAGTCGTGCGGGCCGGTCATCCCGACGTCGGTGAGCGCCGCCGTGCCGCCCGGCAGGACGCGCGCGTCCGAGGTCTGGACGTGCGTGTGCGTCCCGAGCACCGCCGTGACGCGGCCGTCGAGCCAGGTGGCCAGGGCGACCTTCTCGCTCGTCGCCTCCGCGTGGATGTCGACGACCACGACCGGCGTCGAGGCGCGCGCCTCCTCGACGAGCGCATCCACGACCTCCCACAGGCTCTGAGCGGGATCGAGGAAGAGCGAGCCGAGCAGGTTGAGGACGGCGACCGGCGTGCCGTCGCGGGCGGGGACGACCGCGAGGCCGCGGCCCGGCGCAGCCGCCTGGAAGTTGGCCGGGCGGACGACGGCGGTCGCCGTCGCCAGGTAGGGGCCGATCTCCTCGCGGCGCCAGGTGTGGTTCCCGAGGGTGAGGGCGTCCGCCCCCGCTGCGAGCAGCCGCTCCGCGAGGCGCGGCGTGACGCCGACGCCGTTCGCCACGTTCTCGGCGTTGACGATGCAGGCGTCGACGTCGAGGCGCTCGCGCAGTCCGGGGAGGAGCTCCTCGACCGCGTCGCGCCCGGGCCGTCCGACGACGTCGCCGACGAAGAGGATCCGCATGCTGCGCCCGGGCTCTAGGGCAGCGACCCGACGGACGGGTAGACGACGATCGAGACGTTGTTCCCGCCGTGCGGCGCGTGCGCGGCGAGCGCCTGGGTCTCGACCGCGGCGAGGTCGACGGCCGTGCCGAGCTTCGACGACGCCGCGAGCACGGGCGAGCCGACGGTGATCGCCGGGTCGGGCTTCACGTGCAGCACCGAGACCATCACCGACGGCGAGCGCGACGGCCGGAGGTCGATCCGGCTGCCCACCTGGCGGCCGCCCACGATCAGGTCGCTGACGGCGACGACCGACCCCTGCACGGGCGCGTAGACGTCCGTGCCGGGGGCCGCCCCGACGTCGAGCGCGTTCGTCCCCGCGGTCGTGCCCTCGAGCTGGTACCAGCGCGTCGAGTCGTTGCCGCTCCCCGCGATCCGGTGCCAGAGGCGGGCGAGGATCCCGGCGTTCGCCTGCCGGCCGACGGGCTGGAGCGAGAGCGAGCCGTCGTTCATCCCGTGGAACCCGATCGCGGTCAGCGAGGCGGCGGCGACGGGCAGCTGGATGTGGAGGTTGCCGATCGTCGCGAGCACGCGGGGCGGCGGACGGAGCGCGGTGGCGTCCGCCGAGGAGGCGAGCGCGATCGGCGGCTCGGCGCTCGCCGACCCGCCGGAGCCGAACGCCGTCAGCATCAGCGTGACGACGCCGAGCGCCGCGACGGCGGCCCCGAGGACGAGTAGGCGGGCGCGGCGTTGGGCACGGCGCCTGCGCTCGCGCAGACGCGCCGCTTGCCGGGAGCGCGGCGAAGCCATCGACGCACGGTAGCGCACGGGAACGCCGGATTCATCCCGCGTCTGGCCGCGCGACGGAGGGGGATACGATCGGCCCGATGCCAGAGGCGACGAGGATCCGGATCCCCCGCTGGATCCAGCTCGTCGGCCTGCCGGTCGTGCTGCTGCTCGCGTTCCTGCTGGCGCGGACGCTCGGCCACGTCCTCTTCCTCTTCCTGACGGCCGCGGTGATCGCCTTCACCCTGAACCCGCTCGTCCGGGAGCTGACGCGCCGGCGGCTGCCCCGCGGCCTCTCGGTGGCCCTCGTGTCGACGCTCTTCGCGACCGTCTTCATCGGGATCATCGTCGCGCTCGGGACCGTCGTCGTCTCCGAGACGCGCTCAGGGGCCGAGCGGATCGACGCGTACCTGACCGAGGAGGACGCGGCCTCGGGCCAGACCGGCGTCGAGGTCGACGTCGACCGGCTCCAGGCCTGGCTGGACGACCACGGCCTCGAGGGAATCAGGATCGAGCAGCAGCTCGACGACCTCACCGAGTCGATCGGCGCCGGCGACGTCTCGGGCTACGTGCAGGACGCGATCTCGTTCGCGCAGGGCGCCGCGCTCTCGGTGATCCTCCTCCTCTTCTCGATCGTGCTCGTCGTCGTGATCACGATCTACATGCTCCTCGACATGCCGCGGCTCGAGCGCGCGATCGACCGCCGCTTCCCGCCGGCCGGGGGGCCGCCGCTCACGCAGCGCATCGAGCGGGCGCTGTGGGGCTACGTCCGCGGCCAGGTGATCCTCTCGGTGGTGATCGGGACGAGCGCCGGCGTCGGGATGTGGATCCTCGGCAAGACCGGCCTCGTCGAGGGCGCCGACCGGTACGCGCTCCTCTTCGGGATCTGGACGGCGTTCGTCGAGGTGATCCCGTACATCGGCCCGTGGCTCTCGGCCGTCCCTCCGGCCCTCTACGCGCTCGTCGTCGACCCGGTCGGGGTGCTCTGGGTCGCGGCGCTCTTCGTCTTCATCTACCAGGTGGAGGGCCACATCGTCGTCCCGAACGTGATGGCGAGCGCGCTCCGGCTCCACCCGCTCCTCGTCATCTTCGGGCTCCTCGCCGGCGGTGAGCTGTACGGGATCCCGGGCGTGCTCGTCGCGCTGCCCACGATGGCCGCCGGCCGGGCGATCTGGGAGTTCTTCCGCGAGCGGATCGACCTCGAGCCGTGGGACGAGGCGGAGCCGGTCGCCATCGACGTGGAGCTCGAGCCACCCCGGCCGCCACCCGGGGATTAGCCGGGCGTCGGCGAACGCTTCCCGCGCAGCTTCACCGCCCGGGTCCAGCGCCGAGGCGCGAGCCTCTACGCTTCGCGGCGTGAGCTTCCCGGCCACGCGCCTCCGCCGGCTCCGGCGCACCGACACGCTGCGGGCGCTGGTGCGCGAGACCTCCCTCTCGCTCGACGACGTCGTGATGCCGCTCTTCGCCTGTCCGGGCGAGGGCGTCGTCCGCCCCGTCGCCGGGCTGCCGGGCATCGCCCAGCGCTCGGTCGACGAGATCGTGCGCGAGGCCCACGAGCTCACCGCCGCGGGCGTGCGGGCGGTGCTTCTCTTCGGGATCCCGGAGTCCAAGGACGCCGACGGCTCGGGCGCCTGGGACGACGACGGGATCGTGCAGCGCGCCCTGCGCGCACTCAGGGCCGAGGCACCCGGCCTGACGCTCCTCACCGACGTCTGCCTCTGCGAGTACACCGAGCACGGGCACTGCGGCACGCTCGACGGCGACACCGTCGCGAACGACGAGACGCTGGAGTCGCTCGTGCGCACGGCCGTCAGCCACGTGGAGGCCGGCGCCGACGCCGTCTGCCCGAGCGACATGATGGACGGGCGCGTCGGCGCGATCCGGTCGGCGCTGCCCGAGGTCCCGATCGTCTCGTACGCGGTCAAGTACGCATCGGCCTTCTACGGGCCGTTCCGCGAGGTCGCGGAGTCGGCGCCGTCGTTCGGCGACCGCCGCGGCTACCAGATGGATCCCGCGAACGCACGCGAGGCCCTGCAGGAGTGCGCGCTCGACCTCGAGGAGGGCGCGGACGTCCTGATGGTCAAGCCGGCGCTGCCGTACCTCGACGTGATCCGGGCGGTGCGCGAGCGGTTCGACAGCCCCGTGTGGGCGTACCAGGTGTCGGGCGAGTACGCGATGGTGCGGGCGGCCGCCGACGCCGGGCACCTCGAGGAGCAGCGCGCGGCGCTCGAGGCCCTGACCGCGATCAAGCGCGCCGGCGCCGGGACGATCGTCACCTACTGGGCGAAGGACCTCGCGCGGTGGCTCTAGGGGCGCGGTGGCGCTGAGCCAGCGCACCGAGCTCTGGCGCCGGGCGACGCGGCTCGTGCCGGGGGGCGTCAACTCGCCCGTGCGCGCGATGCGCGCGGTCGGGCTCGACGAGCCGGTCTTCGTCCGTCGGGGCGAGGGCGCGGTCGTGGAGGACGTCGACGGCAACCGGTACGTCGACTGGGTGCAGTCGTGGGGGCCGCTCCTCTTCGGCCACGCCGACCCGGAGACGCTCGAGGCGGTGCACGCGGCCGTCGACCGCGGGACGACGTTCGGCGCGCCGACCGAGGCCGAGGTCGAGCTCGCCGCCGAGATCGTCGACGCCGTGCCGTCGATCGAGATGGTGCGGCTCGTCAGCTCCGGGACGGAGGCGTCGATGAGCGCCCTCCGCCTCGCGCGGGGGGCGACGCGCCGCGACCGCGTCGTCAAGTTCGCCGGGTGCTACCACGGCCACGTCGACGCGCTCCTCGCGAGCGCCGGGTCGGGCGTGATGACCCTCGGGCTCCCCTCGACACCGGGCATCCCCGCCGGCGTCACGGCCGACACGATCGTCTGCCGCTTCAACGACATCGACGGCGTCGCCGCCGCCTGCGAGCGGTACGGCGAGGGGCTCGCCGCGATCCTCGTCGAGCCGGTGGCGGGGAACATGGGCTGCGTCCCACCGGCGCCGGGCTTCCTCGAGGCGCTCCGGGCGCTCGCCGACGCGACGGGCGCGCTGCTCGTGTTCGACGAGGTGATGACCGGGTTCCGGGTCGCGCGCGGTGGCGCTCAGGAGCGCTACGGCGTCCTGCCCGACCTGACGATCCTCGGCAAGATCGTCGGCGGCGGGCTCCCTGCCGCCGCCTTCGGTGGCCGGGCGGAGCTGATGGAGCACCTCGCGCCCGTCGGCGACGTCTACCAGGCCGGGACGCTCTCCGGGAACCCGCTCGCGACCGCCGCGGGGATCTCCGTGCTCCGCCGCCTACGCGACGCGGGCGTCTACGACGAGCTCGAGCGCCTCGGTGCGCGCCTCGAGGAGGGCCTCGCGCCGCTCGGCACGGTCCAGCGCGTCGGCGGGATGCTGACGCTCTTCTGCCGCGACGAGCCCGTCGCCGACCACGAGGACGCCGCCGCGTGCGACACCGAGCGCTTCGGCGCGCTCTTCCGACACCTCCTCGGCGCAGGCGTCTACCTGCCGCCGTCGCAGTTCGAGTGCCTCTTCCCGTCGCTCGCCCACACCGACGAGCACGTCGACCTGACGGTCGCGGCCGCGCTCGAGCTCGCGGCGTGAGCGTCCTCGACGAGGAGCTCTTCCGCGTCATCGCCGACGGCGCGGAGGCCGAGAGCCCGCTCTGGGGGGAGTCGCTCCGCCCCGACGCCCAGCGTGAGCCCGATCCGGTCTTCTCGCGCCTCGTCCCCGACGAGCGGTTCGTGCTGGGTCTCGAGACGATCTACGAGGGCTACCTCCTCCATTACGGCCGGCCGCGCCTCTTCGATCCGCCGGACGACGACGTCGCGCTCCTGCTCGGGGACGCGCTGCTCGCGCACGGCCTCGTGCGGATCGCCGAGACGGGCGCGACCGGGGCCGTCGCCGACCTCGGCGAGCTGCTCGCGCTCTGCGCGCAGGGCCGCGCGGACGGCCTCGACGGCGACGGCGCGGCCTGGGCCGCGACCGCCGCGCTCCTCGACCGCGGGGGGCTCGACGACGCGCGCCGGGCGCTCCGGCTCGAGCGCGACCCGGCACCGCTCGAGCACCTCGCGCGGGCGACCGTCGGCGACGGGCGCGTCGACGAGGCGCTCGCCGCGCACAGCGCGCGGCTGAGATAGGATCGCGCGCGATGACCGCTGCGTTCTGGGTGCTGGCGGATGCCGCCGAGGAGGGGAGGAACGTCGTCCTCTCGATGCTCGTCGTCGGGCTGGTCTTCATCGGCGTGATCGTCCTCGGCGACCTCTACCACCACGCCTCGGCGAAGCGCAAGCGCGCGAAGCTGAACCGGCCGCTGTAGCTGCCGGGAATGGCGCCGGCCGCCGCCGCGTTCTGAACGAGCGGTGAAGGTCGAGCTGCTCTTCTGGCGCGGGTGCCCGTCGCACCCCGAGGCGCTGGAGACCCTGCGAGCCGTGCTCGACGAGCGCCGCCCGCGGTTGCCCGTGGAGCTCGTCGAGGTCGAGACGCAGGATGATGCCGTGCGACTCGCGTTCCCCGGCTCGCCGACCATCCGCGTCGACGGTCGGGACGTCGACGACGCGGGTGCATCGGGCCCACCGTCCCTGACCTGTCGTGTCTACCGGCTCCCCGACGGACGACCGTCCCCGGTTCCGGCGAGGGAGCAGATCGAGGAGGCTCTCGCATGACGCTCGCCGCCCGCGCCGTCGCACCCGACTTCGCCCTCTCCGGCGTCGACGGCCGCACGCACTCGCTCGCGGACTACGCCGACGCCGACGTGCTCGTGCTCGTGCAGTCGTGCAATCACTGCCCCTACGTGCTCGCCTGGGAGGATCGCCTCAACGCGATCCAGCGGGAATACACGGATCGCGGCGTGGCGATCGTGGCGGTCTGCTCGAACGACGCGACGACCCACCCGGGCGACTCCTTCGAGAACATGGTCGAGCACGCCCGCGAGAAGGACTACGCGATCGACTACCTCCACGACGAGGACCAGGCGCTGGCTCGGGCGCTCGGCTCCGAGCGGACGCCCGAGGTGTTCGTCTTCGACGGCGAGCGCAGGCTCCGGTACCACGGGGCGGTCGACGACGACCGCGACGAGCAGGCGGTCGCGACGCACTTCCTGCGCGACGCGCTCGACGCCGTCCTCGCGGGTGGCGAGCCCGAGGTGACCGACACGCCCGCCGTCGGCTGCACGGTGAAGTGGCGCGAGGGCTGAGCCCCTCGCGACCACGCACCGCTCGGCTCGCCCGCTCCAGCCTTGTTCGCCAAGCCGGATTCGGCAGGAGCCGAACCCGGCGGCTCGATCCCGCCTGCGGCGGGCACATCCCTGAAGGCGCCCGCTTCGCGGTCGCGGCGCCTCCATAGACTGACGCCGATGGCGAGCCCCGCAGCCGACCTGCGCGAGTGGATCGCGCTCCTCGAGCGCGAGGGCGAGCTCGTCCGCGTCCGCGCGGAGGTCGACCCGGACCTCGAGATCACGGAGATCACCGACCGGGTCGTCAAGTCCGGCGGGCCGGCCCTCCTCTTCGAGAACGTCCGGGGGTCGAGGCACCCGCTCCTCATCAACCAGTTCGGCACCGAGCGGCGGATGTGCCTCGCGTTCGGGGTCGAGCGGCTCGACGACATCGCGGCGAAGCTCGAGGAGGTGCTCGAGCTGACGCCGCCGCAGGGGCTCGTCGACAAGGTCCGGAAGCTCGGCACGCTGAAGTCGATCGCGGACGCGATGCCGAAGACGGTCTCGCGGGCGCCGTGCCAGGAGGTCGTGCTCACGGGTGACGACGTCGATCTCGACGCGCTGCCGATCATGCGCTGCTGGCCGCTCGACCCCGCACCCTTCATCACGCTGCCGGCGGTGATCACGAAGGATCGCGTCACCGGCGTGCGGAACGTCGGGATGTACCGGATGCAGAAGGTCGACCGGCGCTCGACGTTCATGCACTGGCAGATCCACAAGGACGGTCGCGCCGACCTGCTCGCGGCGCCGGACGGCCGGATCCCGGTCGCCGTGGCGCTCGGGCTCGACCCCGTCACCGCGTACTCGGCGAGCGCGCCGCTCCCGAAGCACGTCGGCGAGCTGATGGTCGCGGGCTTCCTGAAGGGCTCGCCCGTGCAGCTCGTGCCGTGCAAGACCGTCGAGCTCGAGGTGCCGGCGAACGCGGAGATCGTGCTCGAGGGGTGGGTCGACGCCGCGGACACGGCCCTCGAGGGGCCGTTCGGCGACCACACGGGCTTCTACACGCCGCCCGAGGAGTTCCCGCTCTTCCGCCTCTCGGCGATCACGATGCGCCGCGACGCGATCTACCCCTCGATCGTCGTCGGCAAGCCGCCCGCCGAGGACGAGTGGCTCGCGAAGGCGACCGAGCGCATCTTCCTCCCGGCGATCCGGATGAGCGTTCCCGAGCTCGTCGACTACGACCTCCCGGCGGCGGGCGCGTTCCACAACTGCGTGATCGTCTCGATCCGCAAGCGGTTCCCCGGGCATGCCCGGAAGGTGATGCACGCGATCTGGGGCCTCGGCCTCCTCTCGCTCTCGAAGGCGGTCGTCGTGGTCGACGAGGACGTCGACGTCCACGACTACGAGCAGGTCTTCTTCCGCGTCTGCGCGAACGTCGACCCCAAGCGCGACGTCGTGCTCTCGGAAGGCCCGATCGACCAGCTCGACCACGCCGCCGTGCTCCCGAGCTACGGCGGCAAGATCGGGTTCGACGCGACCGCGAAGGGGCCCGACGAGGGCGCGCGCGAGTGGCCGCCGGAGATCGAGATGTCGCCCGACGTGAAGGCGCGCGTCGACGCCCGGTGGGCGGAGCTCGGGTTCCCCGTGCAGGCCGACGGGCAGACCGTGCAGAATGGCGGTCGCGCGGCTCGCAGGCGGCGCCCGGGGATCTGGCCGGGTCGTCGTTGACGCAGGTCGGGCGGGTCGGTTGAATCAGCCACTGGAGCACCGGGAGCACGGAACCACCGAGTGAGCGAGCCAGAGCGCGACACCCCGCACGTCCCGGCACCGAGCCTCTGGCCGATCGGCTTCGCGATCGGCGTCGCCTGCATCCTCGTCGGCCTCGTCGTGAGCGTCCCGGCGCTGATCGTCGGCGCGCTGATCACGCTCGTCTTCGGGTTCCTCTGGGTGCGCGACCTCTTCGCCACGCATCCGGTCACCTCCGCCGTGAGCGGCGAGCCGGAGCCCGCGGTCGCGACCGCCGGAGACGTCGACCAGAACGTCGACCGCGCCACGTTCCTCTCGCTCGCGACCATCGGGGTCGGCGGCCTGATCGGCGTCGGCGTGACGTTGCCGGCCCTGGGCTTCGCCGTCCTGCCGTCCTTCATGGGCGAGGGGATCGAGACGTACGAGGTCGACCTCGGCCCGATCTCGAACTTCCCGGAGGGCCAGTTCGTGATCGCGACGTACCTCGAGGATCCCGACCAGGGCGAGGTGACGCGGCGGACGGCGTTCATCCGCAACAACGGCCGGACCGAGGCGAACGTCCCGAGCTTCACGACGATCTACAGCCGCTGCGTGCACCTCGGCTGCCCGGTGCAGCCGAACGGGCCGATCGACGAGGAGGCGCGCAAGGACGTCAACGGGGTCGAGCTCCGCCCGGTGCTCGCGGCGAGCTTCGGCTGCCCGTGCCACGGCGGCCTGTACGACTCCGAGGGCAACCGGAACGCCGGTCCGCCCGTGCGGTCGCTCGACCGGTTCGAGTTCTCGATCCGGAACGGCAACCTGGTCCTCGGGCGCCTCTTCAGCGTGGGCAACGTCGAGGGGACCGGCGCCAAGGCGCGGATCTCGAAGTACTACCGGGCGTACCCGGGCGTGCACGTCGACGGGCTCGAGAAGTGGCTCTATCCGATTCCGACGCCGGGGTCGACGAGCTGATGGCCAAGTCCGCCCGCCGGCAGCAGCTCGAGACCGTCGCGCTCTACCCGCTCGACTGGGTCGAGGAGCGCTCGGGGCTCGTCGGCTACACGAAGTGGTTCCTCTTCCGGAAGGTGCCGAGGGACATCAGCTGGGCGCAGACGCTCGGCGCGGCCTCGCTCACCGCCTTCATCGTCCAGGCGGTCACGGGCGTCTTCCTCGCGATGTACTACAAGCCCGACCCCGACAACGCCTACGCGTCGGTCCAGAACATCACCGAGGACGTGACGCTCGGCTGGCTCGTGCGCGGCATGCACAAGTGGGGCGCGAGCGTCTTCATCATCCTCATGTTCTTCCACATGGCCCGCACGTTCCTGTTCGGCGCCTACAAGTACCCGCGCGAGCTCAACTGGGTGATCGGCGTCCTGATCCTCGTGCTCGGCATGCTCGAGGGGTTCACGGGCTACCTGCTCCCGTGGGACAACACCGCCTACTGGGCCACGGTCGTCGGGATCAACCTGAACGCCACCGCGCCGTTCGCCGGGCCGTTCCTCGCCCAGTTCCTCCAGGGCGGGCTGGACATCAACCCCGACACGCTGGCGAAGTTCTACGCCCTGCACATGCTGCTGGTCCCGGCCGGGATCATGGCGTTGATCGGGCTGCACCTGTACCTCGTGGTGCGCCTCGGCGTCACCTCGCCGCCGTGGTCGGCGACGGCCGCGGGCCGCGAGCGCCCCGAGGCCGGCGGGCCTCGCGAGGGCCTGATCCGCGACCCCGATCCCGGTGCGCCGCCGGCGGCCGCCGAAGGTGAGGCGGGCTCCTGATGGGCGTCCCGTTGAAGGAGCGGAACCGCGCGGAGCACAAGCGCTACAAGGAGGACGTCGAGCGCGAGGGCAAGAGCTTCTTCCCGTACGCGGTCTGGCACGACACGGTCATGTCGCGCTCGTCGTCGCGGTCATCATCGCGCTCGCGTGCATCTGGTACTACACGGCCGACGCGACCGAGGCCGGGATCCTCGGGCCCTGGTACACGGACGAGGCCGATCCGGGCACGATCCAGTTCGTCCCGCGCCCGGACTGGTTCTTCTACTTCCTCTTCTACCTCCTCCGGATCTTCAAGTGGCCGGAGACGGTCGTGCTGGGCACGGTCGGCGTGCCGACGCTCCTCCTGATCCTGCTGATCGGGCTGCCGTTCTACGACCGGCGCCCCGAGCGGCGTCTCGGCAAGCGGCCCGTCGCGATCGTCGCCGCGATCCTCGTCGTCATCTCGATGGGCGTGCTGACCTGGAAGGGCGCCACCGCGAAGGAGGCCCTCGGGTCGGAGATCATCGCCGCCGGGACGATCGACGAGTGGGCCGAGGAGCAGGGCTTCGCCGACAACGAGGCGGCGGTCGCGGGCGCGACGCTCTTCGCGCAGTCCGGGTGCATGAACTGCCACTCGTATCTCGGTGAGGGCAACTCGAATCTCGGCGCCCCTGACCTGTCCGATGTCGGCGCGTCCGACCGCGGTGTCGACTTCTTCAAGTCGTACGTCTCGAACCCCGCGCAGTACGGGAACAACGTGATGATCTCGTACGCGTATCTCGGCGACGAGAACCTCACGAACCTCGCGACGTTCCTCGACGCCTCCCGGGGCGGCGAGTAGCGCCCGGCGCGCGGTCCGCGCGCGCCTCCCCCGATACGCTGGCCGCGATGAAGGTCTTTCTCGGCATCACGGGCGCCTCGGGCGCGCCGTACGCGAAGGGGATCCTCGACGGGCTCGTCGGCGCGGGCGCCGAGGTGGGCCTCGCCGCGTCGTCCGCCGGGATCGAGGTGCTCGCGACCGAGCTGTACCGCGACGCCTCGCTCGCCCGTGACGTCGTCCTCGAGCGGTTCGTCGGCGACGCCGGCGACCGCGTCACGGTCTACGAGGCGGACGACTGGAAGAGCCCGTACGCGAGCGGCTCGGCGAAGGTCGACGCCTACGTCGTCTGCCCCTGCTCGATGGCCACGGTCGGCACGCTCGCCTCGGGCGCGATGTCCAACCTCATCCACCGGGCCGCCTCGGTGGCGCTCAAGGAGCGGCGGCGCCTCGTGCTCGTCCCGCGCGAGACGCCCCTCTCGTCGATCCACCTGCGGGGGCTCGCGACGCTCAACGACGCCGGCGCGGTGATCCTCTTCGCCGCACCGGGCTTCTACCACGGGGCCGAGACGCTCCAGGACCTCGTCGACTTCGTCGTCGCGCGCTGCCTCGACCAGCTCGGCGTCGACAACACGCTCGTCGAGCGCTGGGGCGGCGCGCCGGCATGACCCACGAGTCCGGGACGCTCCAGCCGGACGCCGTGCGCGGCATGTTCGACCGCATCGCGCCGGTCTACGACGTGATGAACCGCGTGATGACGGCCGGGCTCGACCGCAAGTGGCGCAGGCTCACGGTCGAGGCCGTCGTGCGCCCCGGCGACCGCGTCCTCGACGCGTGCTGCGGCACGGGCGACCTCGCGGTCGCGGCGGAGCGACGCGGCGCCACGGTCACGGGGCTCGACTTCTCGGCCGCGATGCTCGAGCGCGCGCGACGGAAGTCGCCGACCGTGGAGTGGATCGAGGGCGACCTCCTGGCGCTGCCGTTCGCCGACGACACCTTCGACGCGGCGACCGTCGGCTTCGGCGTCCGGAACGTCGCCGACCTCGACCTCGCGGTCGCCGAGCTGCGGCGCGTGCTGCGGCCCGGAGGACGGCTCGCGATCCTCGAGATCACGCAGGCCCGAGGCGTCCTGCGGCCGTTCTTCTCGCTCTGGTTCGACCGGATCGTGCCGGTGCTCGGCAAGGTGCTCCCCGGCGGGCGCGCGTACGCGTACCTCCCCGCGAGCGTGCGTCGCTTCCCCGGCGCCGAGGCGCTCGCCGCGCTGCTCGAGAGCGGCGGCTTCGAGCAGGCGCGCTTCCGGCTGCTCGGCGGGTCGATCGTCGCGCTGCACACGGCGGTGCGGACGTGACGGTGTCCGCCACGGTGCCCGCCGTCCCCGGCCTCGCGGGCTACCTCGAGCGGGTCGAGGCGCTCCTCGCGGAGACCGTCGCCGCCCACCCGGGCGTGGTCTCCGCGGTCGGCGCGGACGCGCTCGCGGCGGGTGGGAAGCGCCTGCGCCCGACCCTGACCTTCCTCGCGTCGGCGCCCGGGGCGCCTGCCCCGGTGGCGGAGGGCGCAGCGGTCGAGCTCGTCCACATGGCCTCGCTCGTCCACGACGACATCGTCGACGGCGCGCACGTGCGCCGAGGGCGGGCCGCCGCCTGGACGGCCCACGGGGCCGAGGCGGCGAAGGCGGCCGGCGACCACCTCTTCGCGGCCGCGTTCGCCCTGCTCGCACGGGAAGGCACCCACGAGCAGGTCACCGTGCTGGCCGACGCGTCCCTCGCGCTCGCGCGAGGCGAGGCGCTCCAGCGGCGCCAGCGCCACGACCCGGAGACGACGGTCGAGGCGTATCTCGAGCGGTGCGGCCTCAAGACCGGCTCGCTCTTCGCCGCCGCGTGCACGCTCGGCGGCGGCAGCGCGACGTTCGGCCGGCTCCTCGGGATCGCCTTCCAGATCGTCGACGACGTGCTCGACTGCACGGGGGAGACCGTCGAGACCGGGAAGGTGCCGGGCACCGACCTGCGCGACGGCACGCCGACGCTCCCGCTGCTGCTCGCGGCGCGCGAGGACGAGGTCGTCCGCCGGGCGCTCGAGGGTGGGCCGCTCGAGGGCGCGCTCGTCCGGGTCGCGGCGACGGACGCGCTCGCGCGGTCGCGGACGACCGCGCTCGAGATCGCCGAGCAGGCGCGCGAGAGCCTCGACGGCGCCGTTCGGCGCGAGGAGCTCGAGGCGGTCGTCGACGTCGTCCTGGAGCGGACCCGATGACGCTCGGCAGGACGATTCCCGCGCTGCCATGCCGCGACGTCGCCGCGGCCGTCGCGTTCTACACCGGACGGCTCGGCTTCGAGGTGCTCCACCACGACGGCGGCTTCGCCGTGCTGCGGCGCGACGACGCCGTCCTCCACCTCTGGGAGTCCGGCGACGAGAGCTGGCGCACGCGCGGCGACGTCCTCGAGCGCCCGGTCTCGACCGGTGCCGAGTCGTTCCTCGCGGGGACGGCGAGCTGCCGGATCGAGGTCGAGGGGATCGACGAGCTCTACGAGGAGCTCCGGGCCGCCGACGTGCTCCACCCGGTCTCCCGGGACGGGGTGGACGACACGGACTTCGGCACGCGCGAGTTCGCGACACTCGATCTCGACGGGAACCTCGTGACGTTCTACCTCTGGGTGGAGGACGTCTCGTGATCCGCCTCGGTCGCATCTCGTACGTGAACATGGCGCCGGTCTTCCACCGCCTGACCCACGAGGTCGAGGAGGTGACCGGCGTCCCGACCGAGCTGAACCGGATGCTGCTCGCGGGCGCGCTCGACGTCGCCCCGATCTCGTCGATCGAGTACGCGCGCAACGCGTCCCGGCTGCGCCTGCTGCCCCGCCTGTGCGTCTCCTCCGAGGGCGCGGTCGACTCGATCCAGCTCGTGACGCGCATCCCGCTCGGCCAGGTGCGGAGCGTGGCGGTGACGCCCGAGAGCGCGACGTCCGTCGTCCTCACGCGCGTCCTCCTGCCGCGGGCGGAGATCCGGCCGCTCGACGAGGAGGCCGACGCGCGGCTCCTGATCGGCGACGCCGCCCTCCGCAGCGCGTTCGAGGACCCGACGCCGCACCACGATCTCGGCCGTCTCTGGCTCGAGCGGACGGGGCTGCCGATGGTCTTCGCGGTCTGGGCCGCCCCGGAGCCGGTCGTGGACGGGCTCGGCGAGCTCCAGGAGTCGCTCGTCGCATCGGTCCGGCTCGCGCGCTCCGAGCCCGAGCGGCTCGCCCACGAGGCGAGCGACCGCTACGGCTACCCGGCGGGCTTCCTCGCCCGGTACTTCGAGAAGCTCCGCTACAGCTTCGGGCCGCGCGAGCGGGCCGGGTTCTACACCTTCCTCGAGATGGCCCGCGACGTGGGCGAGCTCGACCACGTGCCCGAGTTCCGGTTCATCTCGACCGAGATCGCGCCGGTCTAGGTCGCGAGCGCGGGCGGCCGCGCGGCGCGCCGGTAGTCGACGCGGTACCCGAGGCTCCGCGGGATCGCGAGCAGGCCCTCGAGGTCGAGGTCGATCCGGGCCCCCGCCTTCTGCGTCACCTCGTCCTCGATCGGGAGGTCGAAGTCGTCCGCGCCGAAGTCGAGCGCGCGGAACGCGTCCTCGTTCAGCGTCAGCACGGACGTGCGGATGTGCGGGATGTTGTCGAGGAAGATCCGCGAGAGGGCGATGTGCCGCCAGTACTCGCGCGGCGCGATCTCGCGCCCGCCGAAGGCCGTCCCGTACGGCTTGTACGTCCAGCAGAGGAAGGAGAAGAGGCCGTCGAGGCCGTCCCGCAGGCACGCGTCCTGGAAGTCCCGCGTCCGCTGCAGGTGCTCGAGCCGCTCGTCGAGCGTCTCGTCGAAGCCGATCACCATCGTCGCCGTCGTCCGCATCCCGCTCTCGACGATGGCGCGCTGCGCGGCGAGGTACTCGACGACCGTGTACTTGAACTTCGCGTGGCGCTTCCGGAAGTCCTCGGTGAGGATCTCGCTGCCGCCGCCGGTGATCCAGTGGACGCCGGCGTCGCGCAGGCGCGCGGCCGCCTCGGCGTGCGTGAGCCCGGCGCGGTCGGCGAGGAACACGAACTCCGCGACGGTGAGCGCGTAGAACTCGACGCGCTCGCCGTAGCGCTCCCGCACCGCGGCGAAGAGGTCGCAGTAGAAGTCGAGCGGCAGCTTCGGGTTGAAGCCGCCGTTGAACGCGACGAGGTCGCCGCCGACCTCGAGCAGCTCGTCGATCTTCGCGAACACCTCCGAGCGGTCGAGCACGTAGCCGCCGTCCTCGTTCGGGAGGACGTAGAAGGCGCAGTAGTCGCACTGGGCGACGCAGACGTTCGTGTAGTTGACGATCCGCATGACCATGTAGGTCGCGCGGTCCGGCTCGTGCCAGCGCGCGCGGGCGGCGCGGGCGAGGTCGCGGAGCTCGTCGTCGTCCGCCTCGTGCCAGAGGCGGGCCGCCTCCTCGACCGAGATGCGGCTCACGCGGGCACCGCCTCCTCGGCCGTCACCTCGTCGGGGTCGAGCGTGTCCATGAACGAGCTCACCGAGAAGACGGCGTTGCCGGCGCCCGCGACCCCGTAGCCGGGCGGCGGCTTGAGGCCGTGGCGCGCGAGCGCCGCGCGGTACGCCTCGAGGAGGCGGATGTGGTACTCGAGCGGCGCGCCGTCGGGATTGTCCCGGCCGAGAGGCGTCGTCGGCTCGGGGCACCAGGTCGTGAAGCGCGGCGTGATCCCGCGGCTCATGAACCAGTCGAGCCCCTCGGTCGTCGACGCGATCGCCTCGTCGACGGTCGTGAAGCCGTGCGGCCGCGCCATCTCGACGCCCGCGACGAAGTTCGGGATCACGTAGCGCGGGCCGAAGACCTCGGCCGCGTCGAGGATCCGCCGGTGCCACTCCTCGCGGCCGACGTACCGCTCCTTGCCCGGCGAGATGAGCGAGAAGAGCCGCTTGTCCCAGACCTCGTAGTTCGGGTGGTAGATCGTGATCCCGTAGTCCTTGTAGCGCTGCACGTCCGCGCGGGGGAGCGCCTGGGCGACGACCTTCCCGATCCAGCGGCCGGGGAACCGCTCCTCGATCGCCTGCGCGTAGCGGCCGTAGAAGTCCGCCTCCGCGAGGCCGTCGACCGTGCTCGTCACCGAGCCGCCGGTGAGCGTGTACGCCTTGCTCGTGCGCTCGGTGTCGTAGCGGTCGATCAGCGCGAGCGCCTCGAGCACGTCCGCGACGGGCTTGACGCCGGTGTACGGCCGGCCCTCGCGCTTGTGCTGCCGCCAGTTGTGGTTGATGTCGCAGAACCCGCACTCCTCCTTCGCGCCGAAGTACTGGCAGAGCCGGAGCACGGTGAGGTAGACGAGGTACCCCCACTGGATCGTCGGGGCGGTCTCCATCACGGTCTTGCCGTTCGCGAGCGTGTGGCGGTAGTACTCGGGCATCGGCGGGAGGCCGACGGTTGCGATCGCACGGCCGTCGAGCGAGAGCCCGAGCGCCCCGTCCTCGTTCAGCGCGACGCGGTACGGCGAGGCCGGGTTGACCCGCACCGACACGATCGTGCGTCGCAGCTCCCACGGGCCGCCGGTCAGCGCGAGCTCCTCGGGCGGGCGCCGGCGGGCCGCCTCGCCCAGCTCGGCGAGCGGCTTCTGGTCGAACGAGAAGATGAAGTACGACTTCGGCTTCACCTCGCCGTCGAGGTTGTCGCTGAGCGCGCTCTCGTCGAACGCGATCCCCGTCCGCAGCAGGTCCTCCTTGAGCACGGCCTCGGGCGGGACGTGCGGGAAGCGCTCCATCAGCCCCTCGACGAGCGCCGTCCTGGACGTCGGCGTGGTCGTGCTCATACCGGCACGGTATCGGGCGCGCGCCTGCGTGCAGGCGCGTCGGCATAGAGCGCGACGAGTGCGACCCACAGGAACCAGACGAAGCTGCCCGCCCGCGTCGCCGCACCCGACCCGAGCGCGCTCACCAGGGCGCTCGTCGCGATCCCCGCGGGGACGGCGAGCACCGTCGGCAGCCAGATCCCGCGCCACGCGGGCAGACGCCGGAAGGCGAGGCCCAGGACGAGCGGTGAGAGGAGGAGCGCGGTGGCGGTGACGCCGGACTCGACCTTGTGCGCCGACGCGTGCCAGGAGACGTTGTCGCAGGCCGCGTCGATGCCCTGGCAGTCGAGCCGGAGGAGCCCGTCGAGCACGAGGCCGAGGCCGACGACGGCCACCCCGAGGATCCCGGCGCGGCCGAGGCGGCTCTCGCGCGGCACGAGCCGCCAGAGCCCGATGGCGAAGCCGAGCACGAGGAGGCCCGTGAGGTTGGCGGCGAGCTGGTTGTAGAGCCAGGGGCTCGAGGCGGTGAGCGCGCCGAGGTCGCTGATGTCGTCGTCGAGCGGGCTGAACGCCTCGGGCTGCGCGACGTCGCCGAGCACGACCCCGAGCGCGAACGTCACCGGGGTGAGCGCGCCGCAGATGGTCGGGGCGATCGCCGGCACGCGACGGAGTGTCCACGAACCGCGGCCGGCCCGCGCCACGGGCGCCCGTCGGAGAGGGTCTGTGCGGAATCCGTGAGGATCGCGGGCGCGCGGCGGCGGCTCCTCTACCCTCGGCCTCGATGCGCTCCGCGCTCCTCGCCCTCGCCGTGGCGCTCGCCGCGGTCGTCTCCGTCCCGCCCGCCGACTCCGCGACGCGCCAGCTCTGGCCGGGCGTCACGTACGAGCCGGGCGTTCAGTTCACGACGCGCGGGCCGGTCGTGATCAACGTGCTCCGCGGGCCGAGACCGGGCGGGCTGACGACCCTCGAGCCCGTGCTCTCGAACGACACGATCGTCGGCCGGGAGACGTTGACCGCGATGCAGAAGCGGCTCGCGACGACGGCGACGGCGGCGGGCGTCAACGGCGACTACTTCACGTTCGCGACGGGGCGGCCCTCGGGGATCCTGCTCCGCGACGGCCAGCTCGTGACGCCGCCGAGCACCGGCCGCGCGAGCGCGGGCGTCATGACGGACGGGCGCCTCGACGTGCGCCGCGCGACGTTCGTCGGCTCGTGGCGCGGGCTCACCGCGACCCGCACGATCCGCGGGTTGAACGCCCCTCCGAGCGTCGACGGCTCGGCGCTCTACACCGACGCCTACGGGGACGAGACGCCCGCGATCCCCGGCAGCGTGGCCGTCGTGCTCTTCCCGTTCCCGGCCGCGACCCCCGAGGTCGATCTCGTCGCGCCGGTGCTCGAGGAGCGCGTCGACGGCGGCTCGGTCGCGATCCCGCCCGGTGGCGCCGTCCTCGTGGCGCGCGGGCTGTCGGCGACCGCGCTGACCTCGGAGGCTCCCGTCGGCACGTCGACGACGGTGCGGCTCTCCCTGCGGCCCGCCTGGCCCGGCGTGCTCGCCGCGATCGGCGGCGGGCCGCAGCTCGTCCGGGACGGCAAGGCCCTGTACCGGTCGGGAGAGGTCTTCAGCACGCAGCAGCTCGAGCCGCGCGCCCCGCGCAGCGCGGTCGGCCAGCTGGCCGACGGGCGGATCGTGCTCGTCGCGGTCGACGGGCGCCAGCCGGGGTACAGCATCGGTCTCACGAACTACGAGCTCGCGCAGGCGCTCGTCCGGCTCGGCGCCGTGACGGGGATGGGGCTCGACAGCGGCGGCTCGACGACGATGGCCTTCGACGGCGCGCTCCTCAACCGTCCGTCCGACGGGCGCGAGCGCTCGATCTCGACCGCGCTCATGTTCATGTACCGCGGGATCTTCGCGCCCGAGACGCCGATCCTCGTCTCGCCGAACGGCGACGGGGTCTCGGAGTCGCCCGGCCTGCGCTACCGCGTCGTCCGGCCGTCGACCGTGACGCTGACCCTGCGCGGGCCGGCGGGCACGCCGCCCGTGACGACGACCGCCGCGCAGCTCCCGGGCACGTACCCGGTCGCCTTCCCGCCGGCGGGGACGTCCGCCCCGGCGCCGGGGCGCTGGAGCTTCACGGCGAGCGCCGTCGACGAGATCGGCCAGGCGTCCCAGATGTCGCGGAGCTTCGTGCTCGACGACACGCTCGGCTTCCTCCGGGCACCGCGGCTACGGGCCGTCCCGCCGCAGGGCCGGGAGCTCCCGATCACCTGGCGGCTGGCGCGTCCCGCACGCGTCTCGGTCACGATCCTCGACGCGCGCGGGGCGCTCGTCCGCCGCCTCCTCGGCGGCGGCCGGCTGGACGCGGGCGACCAGCGCCTCGTCTGGGACGGCCTCGGCGTGAACCGCCGCCGGCTCGCCGGGACGTTCGCCGTTCGCGTGGTTGCCGCGAGCGACGTCGGCCGGTCGGAGCTGCTTGCGCCGGTCACGCTGCGCAAGGCCCGCTGACGGCGGCGCTAGCCTTCCGCGACGATGCTCGTGGCGAACGCCTTCAGCGACCTCCTGCACGGCCTCAGCGACGCGATCACGGACGTGATCGGGAACCACGGCCTCTATGCCGTGTTCCTCCTGATGCTGATCGACGCCGTGCTCCCCGCGGCCAGCGAGCTCGTCATGGTCTACGCGGGCGCGATCGCCGCCGGCGCCTTCGCCGACCAGTCGGTGACGCTCTTCGGCTACGAGTTCGAGAGCGGCTTCCCCGCCTACCTCGCGATGTCGCTCGCGGGCACGATCGGCTACCTGCTCGGGTCGATCGGCGGGTACTGGCTCGGCGACCACCTGGGACGGCCCTGGCTGGAGCACCACGGTCGCTGGCTCCACCTCGACGCGCGCAAGCTGGACCGTGCGGAGCGCTGGTTCGACCGATGGGAGGGCTGGGCGGTCTTCCTCGGGCGGGTCACGCCGGTCGTGCGCTCGTTCATCTCCGTTCCCGCGGGCGTCTTCAACGCCGCGTTCTGGCCCTACGTGTGGCTGACGCTGCTCGGATCCGCGATCTGGTGCTTCGCCTTCGCGGGTGCGGGCTGGGCGGCGGGCTCGAGCTGGGAGCAGTTCCACGAGGCGTTCCGCTACGTCGAGTACGTGATCGCATTCGGCGTGATCGTCGTCGTCGCGGCGCTCGTGTGGCGATACGTCCGGCGCCGTCGCGGGACGGTCGACGAGCCCGTCTGACGGGGCCGCGCGGGGCAGATCCGGAGGGCCGGCCGGGTACACTCGGGCGGTCGTGATCCCGCTCGTCGACGTCAAGGCGCAGTACGCGCCGTTCATCCCCGAGCTCAAGGAGCGCTTCGCCGAGGTCCTCGACTCCGGCCGCTTCATCTTCGGCCCCGAGGTCGAGGCGTTCGAGCGCGAGTCGGCCGCCTACCTGGGCGTGCCGCACGCGATCGGCGTCGCCAACGGCACCGACGCGCTCGTGCTCGCGCTCGAGGCGATGGGGGTGCAGCGGGGCGACGAGGTGATCTGCCCGGCGTTCACGTTCTACGCGACGGCCGAGGCGATCGCGCGCGTGGGTGCCACGCCGGTCTTCGCCGACGTCGATCCGGTGACGCTCAACCTCGACCCCGACGACGTCGCGGGGCGCATCACCGAGCGGACGACCGCGATCGTCCCCGTGCACCTCTTCGGCCGCCCGGCGCCGCTCGCCGAGCTCGCCGCGCTCGGTCTGCCGCTCCTCGAGGACGCGGCGCAGGCGTTCGGCGCGCCGGGGATCGCCACGACGGGCGTCTGCTCGACCTTCAGCTTCTTCCCGACCAAGAACCTCTTCGCGCTCGGCGACGGCGGGCTCGTCGCGTGTACCGACACGACGGTCGCGGACCGCGTGCGCAAGCTCCGGTTCCACGGCTCGCTCGACAAGCAGACCTTCGAGCTCGTCGGCGTGAACTCGCGCCTCGACGCGATCCACGCGGCGGCGCTCCGGGTCTTCCTCCCGCAGCTCGCCGGCTGGAACCGCGCGCGCCGCGAGGCGGCCGCCCGCTACGCCGACCTCGGCCTCGGCGCGTCGGTCGAGCTCCCCGAGGACGACGCGGGCCACGTCTACCACATGTACGTCGTGCGGTCGGCCGAGCGCGACCGCATCGCCGCGAGCCTCCAGGAGGCCGGGATCGCGTCCGCGTCCTACTACGTGCGCCCGCTCCACCTCCAGCCCGCGATGGCGTACCTCGGGTACGCGGAGGGCTCGCTCCCGGAGACCGAGCGCGCTGCCGCGGAGAACCTCGCCCTGCCGCTCTGGGCCGGGATCACCGCCGAGCAGCAGGAGCGCGTCGTCGCCGTCGTCCGCGCCGCGGCCGGCGTCGCCGTCTAGGCAGCGAGGCACCGGTGCGCAGCCCGATCAACCGCCACTCGATCTGGCAGATCGCCGCGGACACGGCGCTCGTCGCGCTCGCGTGGTGGCTCGCGTGGTTCCTGCGCTTCGACGAGGCGCGGCCCGTGTACTACGACCGGTACCTCGACGTCACGATCATCGCGCTCGTCGTCGCGATCAAGCTCCCGGTCTTCGTCTTCTGCGGCTTCTACACGCGCTGGTGGCGCTACGTCTCGACCCGCGACATGTGGACGGTGGCCCGAGGCGTCGTGCTCGCCTCGATCGCGGTGTTCCTCGTCTTCACCCTCTTCGACGTCCATCGGGCGGCCGTGCCCCGCGGCGTCTGGGCCATGGACCTGCTCCTCTGCCTCGCCTTCGTCGCGGGCTCTCGGCTGCTCGCGCGGACGGTGATCGAGCGCCCGCTCCCCGGTCGTGGGCGCGGCAAGGACGTGGTCGTGGTCGGTGCAGGCGACGCCGCGCAGCTCGTGATCAAGGAGATGCAGCGCAACCCGGCGCTCGGCTACACGCCGATGGGGCTGCTGGACGACGACCCGCGCAAGCGGAACCTGCGCCTCCACGGCGTCCGGGTGCTCGGGACGATCGCCGAGCTCGAGCACGTCGTGCGCGACCGGCGACCGGACGAGGTGCTGATCGCGATCCCGTCCGCCTCCGGCGAGCTCCGCGCCCGCATCGTCGAGACGACGCGCGCGCTCCAGGTTCCCGTCAAGACGCTCCCGAGCCTCGCCGACCTCGTGTCCGGCGACGCCGACCTCGCGCGGCAGCTGCGCCCCGTCGAGGTCGAGGACGTGCTCGGCCGGGAGCCCGTCGAGGTCGATTTCGCGTCGATCTCCGACTACCTCGCGGGCGAGGTGGTGCTCGTCACGGGCGCGGGAGGATCGATCGGCTCCGAGCTCTGCCGCCAGATCGCCCGCGTCGGGCCGGCGAAGCTGGTCCTGCTCGACAACGCCGAGCCGGCGCTCTTCGAGATCGAGCGGGAGCTCGTCCGCGAGCGGCGGTTCCTCGCCGCCGCCGCCGTCGTCGGCGACGTGCGCGACCCGGCGAAGCTCCGCCAGGTCTTCGAGAAGTATCGGCCGTCGGTCGTCTTCCACGCCGCCGCCTACAAGCACGTGGCGCTGATGGAGGCGAACCCGATCGAGGCCGTGCGCAACAACACGCTCGGCACCCGCGTCGTGGCGGACGTCGCCGCCGAGTTCGGCGCGAGCCGCTTCGTCCTCGTCTCCACCGACAAGGCTGCGAACCCGCGCACGGTGATGGGGCAGTCGAAGGCGCTCGCCGAGTGGATCGTCGAGACGTGGGGCCACCGGGCGGACGTGTCCACCCGGTTCGTCGCCGTCCGGTTCGGCAACGTGCTCGGCTCGTCGGGCTCCGTCGTGCCGATCTTCCGGCGGCAGATCGCCCGCGGCGGCCCCGTCACGGTCACCCACCCCGAGATGACGCGGTTCTTCATGACGATCCCGGAGGCCGTGCAGCTCGTCGTCCAGGCAGGCGCGATGGGCGGCCGCGGTCAGGTGTACGTCCTCGACATGGGCGAGCCCGTCCGCATCGTCGATCTCGCCGAGAACATGATCCGGCTCTCCGGCAAGAACCCCGGCACGGAGATCGCGATCGAGTTCATCGGCCCGGCGCCCGGCGAGAAGCTCCACGAGGAGCTCGTCGGGCACGACGAGACCGCCGCGCCGAGCGAGCACCCGAAGATCGACCTCATCACGCGGCCACCGGTCGACGCCGACTGGCTGGAGGCCGAGCTCGCCCGGCTCGAGCAGCTCGTCGAGGACGGCGAGACCCTCGAGCTCGTCGGCGAGCTCCGCCGCGTCGTCGCCGAGCCGCAGCGGGGTCCCGTGGCCGTACCGCAGACCGACCCCGCGACCCTCTGAGCGCGCCCACCCCCGTCTTCGCCGTGGGCGACGTCCACGGGCATCGCGACGTGCTCGTCGGCCTCCTCCGCGACGCCGGCCTCCTCGACGCCGGCGAGGCGTGGACAGGCGCCGACGCACGTCTCTGGCTCCTCGGCGACCTCACCGACCGCGGCCCCGACGGCATCGGCGACGATCGACCTCGTGCGGCACCTCGAGCGCGAGAGCGGCGGCGCGGTGCGCTGCCTGCTCGGGAACCACGAGGCGCTGATCCTCGCCGCCCACCGCTTCGGGCGCGAGCCCGATCCCGACGGCGCCTCGTTCTACGACGTCTGGAAGCTCAACGGCGGCGTCGACGCGGACCTCGCCGGCCTGACGCCCGACCGCGTCGCCTGGCTCACGGCGCTCCCCCCGATCGGCCGGGAGGGAGACTGGCTCGTCCTCCACGCCGACACGACCGCCTACCTCGCGCTCGGCGGCTCGGGCGAGGAGGTCGCCCGGACGACGGCGTCGGTGCTCGTCGCCGGCGACGCGAGCTCGGTCGACGACCTCCTCGGGATCCTCTCCGACCGGATGCGGCTCGGCGACCCGGACGGCGTCGACGCCCTGCTCGCCGCCTACGGCGGCTCGCGCATCGTGCACGGCCACACGCCGATCGCCTCCGCGCTCCAGGTCGACCCGACGACCGTGACGGAGCCGCTCGTCTCTCGCGACGGGCGTGTGCTGAACATCGACCACTGCCTCTTCGCGGGCGGGCCGGGGTTCGTCGTCCGCCTCGACGAGGCGGGCGAGCCGGGCCGCGTGGCCTGACCAGCGCCCGGGCGTCAGGCGGCGCCGACGAGGAGGTCGAGGAGCGTCGCGGGCGGTCGCGTCCGCGGGCGGTCGCCGTCGCCGCGCCGTTCGAAGGCGAGGGTGCCAGCGCCGGTCAGGCGCCGCAGGCGTCCGTCGCGGACGAGCTGCTCGTCGACCGCCCCGAGGCGCCCCGCGAACGTCGTGTAGACCGGCGTGCCGAGCGCGACTGCCTCCCGGTTCATCGTCCCCCCCGCCGAGACGACGAGGTCCGCGAGCGCGACGAGGCTGAGCGCGTCGACGGCACGGTCGGGGACGACGAGCGACGGTGACGCGACCGCGCGCAGCGCCTCCCGCTGCGCGGCCGTGCGCGGCAGGGCGACGGCCTGGACGCCGTCCTCGCCGGCGAGCCGCGTCAGCACGGCCCCGAAGAGCGTCGTATCGCCGCCGTGGTAGAGCGACACCTCCGGCGGCGTCCGGACGACGACGAGGACGCGCGAGCGATCGAGCCCGAGCGCGCCCAGTACGGACGGGTCCGGGCGGAAGCCGTGCAGGTAGTACTCCTCCTTCAGCCCCGGGTAGCGGACGACCTTCCGCTCCCGCGCGCCGAGGCGCGTCAGGCGCTCCTGCGGGATCGCCTCCGGGACGACGACGCGGGTCGCGGCGAGGGACCCGAGCCGGTGCTGGGCGAGCGCGAACTCGTAGTCGAAGGCGTATGCGGACGGGATCCGGAGGGACCGCGCCACGAGCGGCAGCTCGTGGGAGGCGTGCGAGAGGGCGAGGTCGAAGTCCCGGCCGCGCGCGAAGCCGCGCAGAGCGATCAGCCGCCCGCTCATCGCGCGGATCTTCGCGACGCGCGACGCGCCCCCGTGGGGCGGGCCTACAACCGTGTGCTCGAGGCCGGCGTCGTCGAGGAGCTCCAGCGTCTGGGCGAACTCGCGGGCGGTGATCGTGACCTCGTCGCCGCGCTCGCGGAGGAGCGCGACGAGCGGCCGGAAGAACGCCACGTGCGGCGAGTTCGTGACGTCGATCCAGACCCGCATCAGCCGCCTCCCCCCGGGCGCCTGCCGTCGACGCCCCGGTCGAGCCACTCGTCGAGGAACGGCTCGGCGATCGCCCACGACCCGTCCGCCGCGCGCTCGACGATGTCGTCGCGGGTCAGCGCAGCAACGGCACGCTGGACGGAGGCCTGCGCGGGCAGGCCATGGCGCCTGCGATACGCCTCCGCGTAGAGGCTGCCGCCGGGCTCCTCGTGGAGGGCGAGGAGGACCTGCCGCTCGTTCGCGGTGGCGTCCTCCCAGACGCGCGCGAGGTTGTTGTGCTCGGAGCGGAGGACGCTCGTGAGCGCGACCTCCACGTCCCGCGCGTGAGCCGCATGGCCGAGCGGCACCGCCTCCCAGGTGAAGTACGCGAGCTCCTGCGTGGCGTACGGGTGCCCGTCCGTGAGCTCGAGCAGCCGGGCGAGCGCGTCGTCGTCGATCCCGCGATCGCCCTCCTCGAACCGTGCCCGCACGAACGTCCCGAGCTCGTTCTCGTCCATCCGGCCGAGCTCGATCTGCTTCGCGCTCCGCCAGAACGGCTCGTGCCGGTCGTTGAAGATCGCCGTGAGCACGTGGCGCCGGCTCCCCAGGTAGACGTGGCCGACCTCGCGCTGCGTCTGGAAGACCGAGCGCATGACGTTCGGGAGCGTGTCGTCGATGCGGACGACCTCCTGGAACTCGTCGAAGACGAGCACGACACGCCGGTCGCGCTCCGCCGCGATCTCGGCCGGCAACTCCAGCAGTCGCTCGATCGTCGCGTCGATGTCCGCCGTGCCGCGGACCGCCTCGAACGAGAACCGGACGCCGCCGTCACTGGGGTCGAGCTCGACCGTCGGCCGCACGCGGAGGCCGCGGACGACGGCGCCCGCGCGCTCGAGGAGGCCCTGCACGGGGGAGAGGAGGTCGTCGACGATCGTCTTCGCGAGACCGGCGGCGAGCCGCACCTTCGTCGGCGTCCGCATCAGGTCGCAGTACGCGACGAGCACCTCGTCGGCGGACACCTCCTGCATCGCGCGAAGGACGAGCGACGTCTTCCCGTAGCGGCGCGGCGCGAGCACCACGACGTCCTGGCCGTTGCGCATGTCCGCCGTCAGCGCGGTGATCTCCGCGTGCCGGTTCGTGAACGCCTCGTCCTGCGCGAGCGTGCCGAACGTGAACGGGTTGGTTGCGTTACGCACGACTGCATTATGCATATATGCGTAACGCAGTGGAGCGTATTGCCGTGTTGTATAAGCTCCACTTATGGACACGCGCCAGCTGGCGGCGTTCTGCGCGGTGGTCGAGCGCCGCTCCTTCTCGCAGGCGGCGGAGCTGCTCGGCGTCACGCAGCCGGCCGTCTCGCTCCAGGTCCGTGCCCTCGAGAAGCGGCTCGGAACCCAGCTCCTCGACCGCTCGGGCCGTCGGGTCGAGCCGACCGAGTCGGGTCTCCGGCTCTACCGCGGCGCCCAGAAGCTGCTCACGCTGGAGGAGCAGCTCCTCGACGACGTCCTCTCCGAGGCGACGGGCGATCTCGCGGGCACGCTCTCGCTCGGCGCCTCGACCGGGCCTGCGGCGATCGTCGTCCCGCAGCTCCTCTGCGAGTTCCAGCGCCTCCATCCGGCCGTGCGGGTTGCGCTCGAGGTGCACGACACGCGCACCGTGGTCGAGCTCGTCGCCGACCGGCGGCTCGAGCTCGGGATCGTCGGCGCGACGCCGCGGCACCGCGCCGTGCGGTTCGAGCCGTTCGCCGAGGACGAGGTCGTCCTCGTGTGCCCGCCCGCGCACCGCTTCGCCGGCCGGACGATCGGCATCGACCAGCTGTCCTCCGAGACCCTGATCGTGATGCAGGAGGGCGCGGGCGTGCGCCGCGTCGTGGAGGACGAGCTCCGCCGCCTCGGCGTCCGGCTCCGCGACCTCGACGTCCGGCTCGAGCTCGGGTTGCAGGAATCGGTGCGTAGCGCCGTGCTCGCGGGCTACGGCGTGACGTTCATCTCGCGGACCGCGGTCGAGGCGGAGCTCGCGGCCGGGACGCTCGCGGAAGCGCGCGTCGAGGGCATGGACGGGCGGCGGGAGATCTCGATCGCGATCGGGACGGGTCGGGCGCAGCCCCGCGTCGTGCAGGCGTTCGTGACCTTCGCGCGCGAGCGCGTCGGCTCCGCGCCAGAGACCGAGCCCGCGAAGCAGCCGGCGTGAGCGCGCAGGCCCCGACGCGCGTCTTCCGCTTCGGCGCCGGGGCGTTCGAGGCGCTCGAGGAGGTCTGCGCCGAGGTCGGCATCGCCCGTCCTGTGCTGGTCACGAGTGGCCGCGGTGCGGCGCTCGCGGGTGCGCACGCGTTCGCCGGCGTGTTCGACGGCGTTGCGTCGCATGCCCCGGCCGCGACCGTGGACGAGGCGACGGCGCTCGCGCGGGCTGTCGAGGCCGACGGGCTCGTCGGCCTCGGAGGCGGCAGCGCGATCGACACCTGCAAGGCGGTGGTGACGGCGCTCGCGGCGGAGGGGGCCGAGCCCCTGCCGCGGGTCGTCGCCGTGCCGACGACCTACGCCGGCGCCGAGTGGACGCCGTTCTTCGGGACGCTCCTCGAGCCCGGTCGCAAGGGCGGCGGCTCGGACGAGCGCGCCGCGCCCGTCGCGGCGATCTACGACCCCGAGCTGACCCTCGACCTCCCGCTCGAGGTCACGGTCGGGACCTCGATGAACGCGCTCGCGCACTGCGCGGAGGCCTACTACCACCCTGCCCGCTCGCGGCGGGCCGAGCGCCACGCGGATACGGGCGCGACCGCGATCGGCCATGCGCTGCCGCTCGTCGTGGCGAGGCCCGACGGCATCTACGGCCGTACGCGTCTCCTCGAGGGTGCTTACCGCGCCGCCCTCGCCGTCGCGGAGTCGGGAATCTGCCTCGGCCACGCGATGGCGCAGGTGCTCGGCGGCCGCTACGGCCTGCCGCAGGGCTCCATGAACGCGATCTGCCTGCCGGCGGCCGTCCGGTTCAACGCCGAGGCGGTGCCCGACGCCGTCGCGCGCTTCGGCAACGCGCTCGGCACCGACGATCCTGCCGCGCGGCTCGAGGAGCTCGCGCGGCTCGGCGGGTTCGAGCGGCTGCGCGACTTCGGCGTCCCGGAGCCGGAGCTCGACGCCGTCGCGGCGGCGATCGTGGAGCGGCCCGGCGCGCAGGCGAACCCGCGGCCGGCGAGCGCCGACGACGTCGCCGGCCTCCTGCGCTCGGTCTGGTAGCGCTCACCGGAACCGCTCGCCCTCGTCGCGTCGGTAGCCCCACCACGCGAGGACGAAGAACACCGCGCCCCAGGCGGCGAGCGCCGCGACGTGGTGGCGCGGGAGCGGGTCGTCGCCCGTCGCGATCGCATCGAGGATCTCCATCCAGCTGCGTGTCGGCAGCAGTTGCGAGCCGAGGTCGGCGGCGCGTGGGATCTCCTCCGGCGGACGTGCCCAGAACGCACCCGTCACGACGAGCGGGACGAAGAGGAGGTTCGCAAGCGGGACGGCGGCCCGCGGCGGGAGCCAGTACCCCAGGGCGATCCCGAGCAGCGCGAAAGGGACGCAGCCGACCACGAGCGCCACCGCGAGGACGACCAAACGCGCGGGGCGACGGCAGCGCGTCGTAGACGAGCGCAGCGACGACCGTCACGACTGCGACCGTGCCTGCCGCGAAGACGCCCGCGGAGAGCACGCGACCCAGGAGACGCTCTCCCACCGAGATGGGCAGCGTCCGCAGGTATGCCTCCCACGGTGTCCCGCGAGACAGCGCGATCCCGACCCCGAACTGGAACAGCGTCACGGTCAGGAGCGCCGTCGCCGCAAAGCCGGCGAGGAGGCGCTCGGGCTGGTCGTCCTGGAGCCGGCGCCCGAGGAAGAGGAGCAGCAGCGCGGGCAGCGCGAGCGTCGGGATCGCATACGCCGGATATCGCGCGAGTTGGAGCGTCTCCGCGCGCGCATGTGCGAGCGCGAGCCTCATGGCGGCCGTGTGGTGAGTGCTACGAAGGCGTCCTCGAGACGCGCACGGCTCACCTCGAGCTCGTGAAAGGCGAGCCCCGTCCGGACGAGCTCGGCGATGAACACGTCGGCGTCCTCAACGAGGACGACGTGCGCGTCGCCTCGGGTCTCCACGGAGACGACGCCCGGCAGTCGAGGCACCGTGCCTGCCCGGAACGCGACCCGCGCGAAGCCGCCGTGCGCGCGCATCTCCGGGACGGTCGCGTCGAGCACGATCCGTCCCGCCGTCAGCACCGCAACGCGTGAGGCGATCTGCTCGACCTCGTCGAGTCGTTGGGTTGTCAGGAGCACTGAGCCGCCGGCGTCGGCAAACGAGACGAGGCGCGCGAGGAGGTCGCGGCGGCCCGCGGCGTCCATCCCGGCGGTCGGCTCGTCGAGGAAGAGCACGCGCGGGTCGCCCGCCAGCGCGAGCGCGACGGCGAGCCGCCGCCGCTGCCCGCCCGAGAGCCCGGCGGCGTCGCGGTCGATCTGCTCCTCGAGCCCCAGCGAGGCGAGTGACCTCCTCGGGGGTGCTCGTCCCCGGATGATGCGCCAGCACCAGGTCGACCGCCGCGCGGACGCGAAGACCCGGGGGGAATGAGACGTCTTGCAGCACAGCGCCGACGCGCCTGCGACGGCGCGCCTCCCGCGGGTCACCGCCCATCAGCATCGCCACGCCGCGGTCGGGCCGGCGCAGCCCGAGGAGGATCGCCACCGCGGTCGACTTGCCGGCGCCGTTCGGGCCGAGCAGCGCGAGGATCTCGGCGGCGTCGAGGCGGAGGTCGACACCGTCGAGCGCACGCGCCGAGCCGAACGACTTGACGACGCCGTCGAGTCGGGCGACGGGCTCAGCTGACTGCGGTCGGGCGTCGCGCATCGAGCGGCGGTCGAACGACGCGGCCGATGCTATGCCGGAGCGCCGTGCGCCACCATTGTCCGAAACGGCCATGTCCTCTTCGGTCATGGCGCCCGCACCGACCATCACGTTGAAGGTCGCGTGTGCCGTGATCGCCGACCACAGTCGGCCCGTGAGCAGGTACGCGGCGCCGAACGTGGCTCCCGTGACCAGGTGCGTCGACGCAGACCGGCCCTGCCGCCGGACGTGGGCTGCGGCGAAGGCCGCCGTGCTGCCCAGCAGCGCGCCGATGCGCCCGACGGGCTCGACGAGGAGCCCGAGCAGGAGAGCGCGCCAGAGCACTTCCTCCTGGGCCGACTTTGCGGTGAGGACGAGGCTGCGCGCGACGAGTCGGCGCGGAGGGAGCGCGATGACGTCCGAGACGGCGAGTCGCCGCCGGGCGACGAGCCCGAACGCCGCAGCCCCCGCGAGGAGACCCAACGCGAGCGCGTCGCCCATGCCTGCGAGCGTCGGGTCGAGAGCGCCCACGCCCGGAGACGCGGCGAGCGCCATCGCCGTCACCCCAGCCCACGCGAGCAGCCGTCCCCACGCGTGGGCTCTCATGGGACGCGGCGGCCGACGGGGATGAGGTAGAGGGATGCCTCGTAGAGCCCGTCAGCTCCGAGCACGGCATCGACCTCCCGGTCGTAGAACCCGCCGAGGGGCACCGCGGCAAGTCCGAGCGCGGCGGCGGCGAGCAGGACGTTCTGCGCGACATGGCCCGCCTCGAGCAGCACGAACCGGTACGCCCTGGCCCCGTACTTGAAGCGCGACCGCCAGACCATCGCCGTGACCGCGATCACGGCGGCGCTCGCCGCCACGACGTCGCCGTACGGGGTCAGTCGATCGGGATCGGCCTGGATCGGGCCCCAGGCGCTCGAGGACGTGCCGGAACGGGTCGTAGTGGTAGGTGCCGGGGTCGAGGCCGGCGACCCGTCCGGCGAGCGACGTAGAGCTCCAGGGGATGGAGCGCGCCACCCGACGGTGCCGTCCGCAGCGAGCTGCGGTGTCCCCTCGAGCGCCCCGGAGACGCCGTAGCCGCCGTGCAGCAGCGCGGCGAGGTGCTCGAGCGTGACCGAGTCGTCGCCGAACGTGCGCCGCGACCTCCGCTGGGCGAGGCACGTCGCGAGCGTCGCGGCCCCGAGCGACGCATCCGGAAGCTCGACGTGGGGGAGGTGTCCGTACCGCTTCACCGAGCGCGTCGCGCTGACGCGGAGCTCGCGGTTCGTCTGGAGCCGACGTGCACCGGTGACGAGCGGGTCGACCGTCTCCCGATACACGCGGGACGCCTCGTGGTAGTCCTCGCTCGCGTCGATCCGAGCCGACCTCCTCGGCGCCGGTGAGTGCTGCGAGGCGCACGGTGCGCGTGCTCTCGAGCGGGCGCTGCTCGGGCGTCTCGACTCGGTCACTCACGGGAACGGATGCGGGAGCGGGTTGAGGTCCGAGATGCGGAGCGGAGCCGCGAGCAGCCCCGCTTCGTACGCCGCGTGGGTCAATCGACGCCCGCCGAGGAACCGAGCGCGATGCGAAACGTCGAGCGGGCACAGCTCGGGGACGATCACGCGCACCACCGCGAGCCCGAGGCTGCGGACGTCGGGCGAGGTGACGTCGACCGCGTATCCCGTCAGCCCGCGGTCGTCGAGCCGGCCGACGACGGCAGCGAGCTGCTCCGCGACGGTCGTTCCCTCGAGCGGCGGGACGTCGGCCGTCGCCGTCCGCTCGGCTGACGCGTCGAGGAACGCCGCCTGCGCTGCGCTGCGTGTCGTCGGCGTAGAAGCGCATGTGGTCGGCGAACGTCTCGACCGCTCCCGGCGTCGGAGGGGCGGCGGCTCGTCCTGGCTTCGCAGCCACCGAAAGACGCCGAAGGCCTCCCCGAGCGCCTTCAGCCACGCGTCGCCGATCGACGCGCCGGCGCCGGCGCCCATCGCCAGGGCGGCGCCCGAGCCCGGGGCGCCGTGGAGGATTGCGACAGCGACCGGCACGCGAAGAAGGTGGCTCGCGTCGAGCACCGAGAACCGGAGGCCGCTCGGCGACGAAGTACCGCGACTCCAGGCGCCGAAGCTCTCCGTCGCCCGACCAGTCGAGGAGCGGGAGCGACAGGCGGCACTTCCAGGCGATCATCACGGCGTCGCGCTCGATCAGCTCGAGCAGCGGCCGCCAGCGTGGCCTCGAGCCGGGTGGGTGCGCACGCGAGACCGTTGCTGGTCGAGTACGCGATCGGACGGGCAGGCTCGGCTCCGGCGCGCGAGGTAGACGAGCTCGGCGGGCAGGAACGCGCGCTGTCCCGTCCGCGAGCCTCGTGCCTTCGACCCACGCGGTCCGCGTCGTCCAGGTGAACGGCGCGCAGGGGAAGCCGGGCATCGCCAGCTGCGCCGGATGGAAGAGCGCGAAACCGCGCGGGGTCGACCGCCGTCGAGCCGAGCTCGCGCGCCGTCGCGAGCCGGATGCCGTCGGGCGGGAGGTAGAGCGCCGAGTAGCGCTCGAGCGCCTCGCCGAGGGCCGCGGCCCGCGCGCGGTCCGGATCGGGATGCGCACCGCTGCCCCAGTCGACCGCGGGCGCGCCCAGCGTGTGGACGGACGAGGCGAGCTCGGACGCGCAGTTCGGCAGCCGCGACTCGTCGGTCATGTGCGTCGCCGAGACCGTGTGGGTGACGATCCCCGCAAGCGGCGAGACGGCTGCCTCCAGCCGCGTCGAGCGCCTCGGAGCGGGGAACCAGGCGCGTCGTCACCGCGCCGACTCGAACCAGGGGGAGGGGACCGCCCGAGGCGCCGGCCCGCACGAGGGGCACCGCGGCACGCGCAGCACATGGTCGAAGCGCAGCGTGGCGACCCAGCGGGCCTCGAGCGCGTAGAAGCGGCCGGGGAGCGCAGGATCGGCGGTCGCGAGCCATCGCAGCACGAGCGTCGCCGCGAGCGCCGCCCCGAGGGCGGCGAGCGGCGCCGGCGCGGGTGCGTGCGAGGGCGCTCCGTCGACGAGGTCGAAGTCGTCCTCGAAGCCCGAGCACGCGGCGCGACGCGTGCGCCAGCACGTGCGGCACGCCGAGACATGGGGAGGTAGAGCGGGCCGGCGACCACGAAGCGCCCGTCATACGGCAGCACCTGGAGCCACGCCTGCTCGCCGGGCGAGCGCCAGGTCGTTGAGCTCGTCGAGCGTGGCGATCTCCGCGCGGCTGGGTGCGCCGACGACGAGGGCGTCGCTCGCCGGCACGCGGCCGGCGGGACAGCGCTCCACGTGCCCGACGCCGCTCCGCCGGAGCAGCCGACGGAGCTCCGCGGCGGCCGGCGCCGACCCGACGATCGCGACGTGCGCCGACGCAAGGCGTTCGCGTGCGAGCGCCTGCGTGGAGCGGCCCGTGATGGAGACGACGTAGGTCGCGGCGCTCGACCTCGACGCCACCGTCCGACCGCGCGAGCGGGCCTTCGGTGAGCAGTCCCTGCTCGGCAAGGATCGACAGGGCGTTCTGCACGGCCGGCCGCGCCGCGGTGCCCAGCGTGTCGAGCACCTCGTCGGCCGTGCGGCTGCCGTCGAGGAGCGGCAGCAGCCTCGGGACGAGAGCGGTTGCGGCGCGCCCCTCGAGCGTGACGACGGTGCCGCCGTGCTCGAGGAGGACGCGCCGCCCGTCCTCGACGACCCTGCACCACGGTGCGAGCGCGGGTCGTGCGGGAAGGCCGCCGAGTGGTGCGACTCCGCCCGCGATCACCACGAGAGCGTCGTGCACGTGCAGCAGAGCACGATCCCGCACGAGCAGGCGTCCTCGTTGGCCGCGTAGACGGCGGCTCCGTAGCCGCGGACGTTGGCCTGGAGGTCGAGCAACTCCTCGGTGAGCTCGTCGAACATGGCGGAACTCCTTCTCTCGGCGGGAACTCGAATGTTGTCAGGATCGAGAACGGTGGTTCCGCGCGCAAGATGTCCTTCGTGCCGGATGTGTGACGAGCGATCCACAGCCCGTTGACCGGACGCGCGTCGGCGCGGATCATCCGGGCATGGCGGAGTACGCACTCGTCACTGCGGTCGTCGCGAGCCTCGCGGTCGCCTTCGGCTCGCTCACCGGCTCGCAGCTCTCGCAGCTGCCGGTGACCGCCGCCCGCGCGCAGACCCTCGTCGTGCAGACGGCGAAGGCGAACTCCGTGCCGGCGGCGACGGCACGCGCGACGCTCGCGCGCGCGCCGTACCAGCGGCCCGCCCTGCGGTACCTCTACGCGAGCGGATGGATCGGCGGTCGGAAGTCGCCCGCCGACTGCCTCTTCGCGAAGGTGACGCCGGAGTCGACGCAGCAGCGCTTCGCCGACTCGATCCGGACCGACCCGAAGGTGGTCGCGGCGCTCAGGAAGATGCGCGTGACGGTCGCGCAGGCGGCCGGCGCGCTGCGGCGCGGCACCGCGGACGCCTGCTGACCGGGCTCAGGCCGGGTTGGCGACGTTCGTGGCGGCGACGCAGCGCCGGAGGCTGATGACGCCGGTGACCCGCCCTCCGTCGTCCACGACGGGGAGGTGCCGGAAGCCGTGCTCGAGCATGAGCCGGGCGGCGGCGTCCGCCTCGGTCTCCTCGGGAGCGGTGATCGGGTCCTCCGTCATCCACTGGCGCACGCGGGCCTCGCTCGTGTGGACGCGCGCGGCCATCGCCTTCAGCATGTCGCGCTCGGTGAGGATCCCGATCAGGCGTCCGTAGTCCTTGACCACCACTGCGCCGACGTTGACGGCGGTCATGCGGTCGGCCACCTCGCCGAGGGTGTCCTCGGGGGCGACCTCGATCAGGTCGGGTCGCATGATCTCGACGAGCTGCGGCATGGCGGCAGTCTATCGAGCCACCGTTCATAAGCAGTCCTAATGAGTGGCATTAGAAACAAGCCGCACATTCGATAGGATTCCGGCTTCGTGGCGGAGGACGCGCTCATCGACGTGCTCGTGATCGGCAGCGGTGCGGCCGGGCTCGCGGCCGGCGTCGCCGCGACGTCAGCGGGGGCGCGTGTCGCCGTCGCCACGAAGACGACCCTGCAGGCCTGCAACTCCGCGAAGGCGCAGGGCGGCATCCAGGCGTCGTTCGGCGCGGACGACAGCCCGGACCTTCACGCCGAGGACGTCATGCGCTCGTCGCACGAGACCGCCGAGCCCGCGCTCGTCCGTGTCCTGACGTCGGAGGCGCGGGGCGCGATCGGCTGGCTCGAGCAGCTCGGCTGCAGCTTCACGCGCGAGAACGGCGGCTACCGCCTCGCCCGCTGCGGCGGCGCGACGCGGAAGCGGCTCCTCCAGGTCGGCGACCGGACGGGGCACGCCATCACGAAGGCGCTGCGCGAGGCGTACGAGGCGGGGGAGGGCGACGTCCTCGCCCACCATCGGCTGACCGAGCTCGCGCCCGGCGACAACGGCTGGCGGGCGACGTTCGCGACGCCGGACGGGACGGACGCGGTCGACGCCGCGACGGTCGTGCTCGCGTCGGGCGGCCGGTGCTACGCCGAGGCCGAGACCCGCGGCGAGCTCTCGACGAACCACCCCAACGCGACCGGGGAGACGACGCGGATCGCGATCGGACGCGGGCGCGGAGACACGCGACCTGGACGCCCTCCAGTACCACCCGAACGGCGGTGCCTGGCCGGCGACCATGCAGGGCTACTCGATCCCCGAGACGACGCGCGCCTACGGCGCCGTCCTGCTCAACGCCGACCGCGAGGAGTTCACCGACTCGCTCGGCCCGCGCGACGAGGTCTCGAACGCGATCTTCGCGGAGGTCGAGGCCGGGCGGGGCGTGCTCACCGAGGACGGGCGCCCGGCGGTCTGGCTCGACACGACGCGGATCGCGCCCGCCGACGCCGAGGTGTCGCTCCCGTACATGCTCCGCCGCTACCGGGGCGGCGGGATCGACCCGCTCGCCGAGCCGATCCTCACGTACCCGGTCCTCCACTACCAGAACGGCGGCCTCGTGATCGACACGGACGCCGAGACGACGCTCGCGGGCGTCTTCGCCTGCGGCGAGATCGCAGGCGGGACGCACGGGCGAAACCGCATGATGGGCAACTCACTCCTCGAGTGCGTCGTCTTCGGCCGCCGGGCCGGGACGGCCGCCGCGACGAAAGCGAAGGCATGACGACGATCACGACGACCGATCTCGCCCAGGCCGTCGAGGACGCAGCCGCGCACCTCTACGTCTGGGCGCTCAAGGACATCCCGCAGGACCTGCGCGACGCGCTCGCCGCGGCGCGCGACCGCGAGACCTCCGTGACGGGGATCCGCGTGCTCGAGACCATCCACCGCAACGTGGAGATCGCCGACGAGCAGAAGAACCTCGTCTGCCAGGACACCGGGATCGCGGTCTACTACTGCCGCGTCGGCGAGCACTTCCCGCTGCACCCTGCGCGGATCTACGCGTCGCTGAAGGCCGGCACGGAGCGGGCGACCGTCGAGCATCCCCTCCGCTCGAACACCGTGCACACGCTGACGCGCGAGAACACCGGCCCGAACGTCGGCTACCGCGTCCCGATCCTCCACTGGGACTTCATCCCGGACTGGGACGGCCTCGACGTGAAGTGCGTGCCGAAGGGCTCCGGCTCCGAGAACATGACCTTCCTCAAGATGCTCGTCCCCGCCGACGGGGTGGCAGGGATCAAGAAGTTCGTGCTCTCGTCGATCGTCGACGCGGGCGGCAAGCCGTGTCCGCCCGGGATCGTCGGTGTCGGGCTCGGCGGCTCGGCCGACTACGCGATGCACCTCGCGAAGGAGGCGATCGCGCGCCCGGTCGGCTCGCGCAACCAGGATCCGCTCGTCGCGCAGCTCGAGGACGAGCTCTACGACCTCCTCAACGAGACGGGCATCGGCCCGATGGGCCTCGGCGGCGACGTGACCGTCCTGCAGTGCCACATCGAGCACGCGGACACGCACATGACCCTCAACCCCGTCGCCGTGAACTACCAGTGCTGGGCGGCGCGACGCGCGTCGGCGCACATCGCCGCGGACGGGACCATCGACTTCGACCGGGAGTTCTGAGATGCCCGGCGTCGGCAGACCAGATCGAGGTGTGGACGAGATGTTCCGGAATCGGCACGAAACGGCAGCCCGGCGGCTCGTAGAATCGGCCGTGAGGGCGGCGGGAGGCTTCCCCACCCAGGGCGGGGGTCTGCGTGCGCTCGCCTCCTCGCCGGGCGCCCGCGACGGGCGCGGGGTGGCGTGATGGCGCAGCACGAGGTCACGTTCCCGATCACCGACCCGGCCGAGATCGAGAAGCTCCGGGCCGGGGACGAGGTGACCGTCCAGGGGCACATCATCGGCATCCGCGACCGGACCCAGATCCGGATCTTCGACCAGGGGGTGGAGCCGCCGATGGACCTGAGCGGCGCGTTCCTCCTCCACACCGCGCCGAACGTCCGCAAGCTCGGGCCCGGGCGCTACGAGAAGATCTGCATCGGCACGACGACGAGCGCGCGCATGGTGCGCTTCACCGAGGGCCTCGGCGCGCAGTACGGCGTGCGCGCGATCTGCGGCAAGGGCGGCTTCCCCGACGAGGCGATCGAGCCGATGCAGCGGCTCGGGATGGTCTACTTCGCGATCGTCGGCGGCGCGGCGGCGCTCGAGACGACCCAGATCGAGGAGATCGAGGAGGTCGCCTGGGAGGAGCTCATGCCCGAGTGCCTCTGGAAGTTCCGCGTCAAGGACTTCGGCCCGCTCACCGTCGGCATCGACGCGCACGGCGGCTCGCTCTACCGCGACGTCCAGGACCGCGCCAAGGCGAAGCTCGAGGAGCTGTATGCCCGCTTTCAGTGACGGGTTCCTCGGCGTCCCCGCGCGGCCGGGGAAGCCACGCGAGATCGGCCTCACCCACGTCATGGACAAGGGGCTGAACCTCCGCGACATCGAGGGGATGTTCGACACGGCGGGCGAGTTCGTCGACATCGTCAAGTTCGGCTGGGGCACGAGCTACGTCACGCTCAACCTCGAGAAGAAGATCGCCCTCTACCGCTCCTTCGAGACGCCCGTCGTCTGCGGCGGGACGCTCTTCGAGGCCGTCTATGCGCGCGACCGCATCGACGAGTTCAAGCGCTGGCTCACCGACCACCGCTTCTCGCACGTCGAGATCTCCGACGGGACGCTCGACATCCCGCGGGAGCGGAAGCTCGAGCTGATCGCCGACTTCGCGCGGGACTTCACCGTGCTCTCGGAGGTGGGCTCGAAGGACTCCGACGTCGTCTACGCGCCCTACCAGTGGGTCGCGTGGATCAAGGAGGAGCTCGACGCGGGGGCCTGGAAGGTGATCACGGAGGGACGCGAGGGCGGCACGGCCGGGATCTTCCGCTCCGACGGGGACATGCGCACCGGCCTCCTCGACGAGATCGCCCACGAGGTCTCGGTCGAGAGCCTGCTCTTCGAGGCGCCGACGAAGGCGTCGCAGGCGTGGTTCGTCCGCCAGTACGGCCCGAACGTGAACCTCGGCAACATCCCGCCGGACGAGGTGATCCCGCTCGAGACCCTCCGGCTCGGCCTTCGCGCCGACACGCTGAAGGAGATCCTCCTGGGCACACCCGTCGAGCCCGACTGAGCCGTGGACTGGAAGCTCTCGCTCGCCGGGCTGCTGGTCGGCCTCCTGGTCGGCTTCACCGGGATGGGCGGCGGCTCGCTGATGACGCCGCTCCTCGTCCTCTTCTTCGGGTTCAAGCCGTCGGTCGCGATCGGGACGGACATCGTCCACGGCGCGATCTTCAAGTCGTTCGGCGCGGTCCAGCACCGCCGGATGGGTCACGTGCACGCGCGGCTGACGGCGTGGATGCTGATCGGCTCGGCCCCGTTCTCGATCCTCGGCGTCTGGCTCGCGTGGTGGCTCAAGAAGGAGTACGGCGACGGCTACGAGGACACCGCGAAGGCGATCCTGGGGGTCGCGCTGATCGTCTGCGGCGCCGCGTTCCTGATCAAGGCGTACCTCCACTCGAGCCCCGAGGACAAGCCGTTCCTCCTCTCGAACCGCGACCGGGCGATCGCCGTCGCGACGGGGATGATCGGCGGCTTCGTCGTCGGGCTGACGTCGGTCGGGAGCGGCACGCTCTTCGGCCTCGTGATGCTGATCGCCTTCCCGCTGACGGCGGCGAAGATCGTCGGCACCGACATCTTCCACGCGGCGGTCCTGCTCGCCGTCGCCGGCGCGGGCCATCTCGTCGCGGGGCACGTCGATCTCGCGGCAACGGGCTGGCTCCTCGTCGGCTCCGTGCCCGGCGTCCTGATCGGCGGCATGTTCACGGTGAAGCTCCCCGACCGGGCGCTGCGGATCGCGCTCGCGGCGACGCTGACGCTCGCCGGGGTCAAGCTCGTCGACCCGCCCGGCGCGGATGCGATCGTCCTCGGCGGCGCGATCGCGGCCGCGATCGCCGCGCTCGCCGCGACGATGATGTGGCTCGTGAGCCGCGGGTCCGAGTCGCTGCCGACCGGGTCGCAGCCCGAGACCGGGCCCTAGCCCTAGCCCTCCGGCAGGGCCGGCGGCAGCGGGCACGACACGAACGGCCGGCCCGTGAGGCGGTAGCCGATCCGGAACGCCGTGCACCCGGCGCAGAAGCCGGTCGCCGCCGCGAGCAGCGCGAGCGCCGCGACGAGCAGCCCGAGCGCAGCGCCGACCGTCGTCCAGCCGACCGCGGAGGCGAGCGACGCCGCGGTGAGCACGACGAGCCCGACGAGGTTCGCGAACCGCGGCGGGCGCGCGTCCTCGAGCCGTCCCTCGCCGAGCCGGGGCTGGAGCACCTCGAAGTAGACGACGCACGCGACGCACCAGCGCCGCCCGAGCGTGAGGCCGAGCGCGAGCTGGAGCGCGAGCAGCGCGAGGAGCCACCACCAGCCGGTCACGACGGCCAGGAGCGCGAGGAGGCCGATGACGGCCTGGTTGACGCGGGGCGCGCGCTCGTCGATCACGTCGGTGTCGCGATACGGGTCGGCGCGTCTGGGTCGCTTCATTTCGGGAAGTATCGCACGCGACTACCCTGCGCCGATGACCGCGCCCGGCGCTCCGGTCCTCGTGCTCGGCGTCCGCCGCTCGGGGACGACGCTCCTCCGCGTGATGCTCGACCGCAGCCCCGAGCTCGCCGTCCCGGACGAGTCGTACTTCGTCCCGCAGCTCGCCCGACGCCATCGCGGGCCTGTCGACGTCGACGCGTTCCTCGACGACCTGCGCCGGCTCCCGACCCTGGTCGAGTGGGGGGTGTCGGCGGACGCCGTGGCCCCGCGCCTGCTGCCCGGGATGACGACGGGTGAGGCGATCGGCGCGGTCTTCGCGACGTACGCCGCGGAGCGCGGCAAGGAGCGCTGGGGCGACAAGACGCCGCTCTACATGCAGTACCTGCCGCTCCTGGAGCAGCTCTTCCCCGACGCGCGCTTCGTCCATCTCGTGCGGGACGGGCGCGACGCGGCGCTCTCGTTCCTCTCGGTGCCTGCGGGGATCATGACCGAGGGCTGGGGCCATCCGCGGGACGCCGCCGGCTTCGCCTGCCAGTGGGCGACCGAGGTGCGCGCCGCGCGCGAGCTCGGCCGGCGCGTCGGCACGGCGCGGTACCTCGAGGTGGGCTACGAGGCCCTCGTCGCCGAGCCCGAGGCGGGGCTTCGAGGGATCTGCGCGTTCCTCGGGCTCGCGTACGACGAGGCGATGGTCGACTACGCGGGCAAGACCGAGTCGGCCCGGAAGGAGCACCAGCAGCGGCTCAACGAGCCGCCGCGGGTCGGCGTGCGGAACTGGCGCACGGAGATGGCGCCGGCCGACGTCGCCGCCTTCGAGGCGGTGGCGGGCGACCTCCTGCACGAGCTCGGGTACGAGGCGACGACGCGCGGCCACGACGGCCGCCGGCTGGCCGCCTACCGCGCGCGGGCTGCCGCCTGGCGCGGCGTCGGCGCGGCGATGCAGCGCTCGCCGCTCTGGCGGCGTCGCCATCCGGCTCTCTCGGAGCTGGGAGAGCAGGTCTCTGGCTGAAGCCAGACACCCAGTGCGCAGTCCATGGCAAAGAGGTCGTTGCGACCGCGACAGCGGGCGCCTTCAGGGGTGTGCCCCGCCGCAGGCGGGGATCGAGCCGCGGGATTCCGCTCCTGCGGAATCCCGCTTGGCGAATGACTACCGCGCGTCGCGGCCGCGGAAGGCGACGAGCATGCCGTTGAGCGAGAAGTAGTACGTCCGCTCCGTCGCGATCCCCGGCGAGTACTTGCCGAGCCCGTAGCGCCAGACGACCTTCCCGTCCGAGACGCGCGCGGCGTACGTCTCCGTCTCGAGCGTCGAGAAGAAGACGAGGTCGCCGACGACCACCGGTGCGCCGAGGATCCGCCCACCGACGTGCGACCGCCAGATGAGCCGGCCGTTCGTCTTCGCATAGGCGCGGAGGCCCCCGTTGAAGTCGCCGACGAAGATCCGGTCGCTCCCGACGGCCGGCGTCGAGTAGCCGAGCGAGTTGACCTCGTCCGTCCACAGCACACGGCCCGACGACGCGTCGAGCGCGATGACCTTGCCCGAGCGCGCCATCGTGTAGAGACGCTCGCCGTCCGTGGAGGCGCTCGCGTAGAAGCTCTCGTAGCGAAACGCGTCGCGCTTCACGTACGTGCTCCAGAGCTTGCGGCCGTCGCGCTGGCGGACGCAGAAGATCGAGCCCGCGTAGGTCGTGACGCACACGCGCCCCTGCGCGAGCGAGGGGCTCGAGTTGATCCGGCCGCCGGTGTCGAACGCCCAGCGGACGCGGCCGGTGTCGGCGTCGACGGCGTAGAGGCGCCCGTCGGTCGCCCCGAAGTACGCGACGCCCTCCGCCACCGCGGGCGACGACTCCACGATCGCGTTCGTCCGCAGCTGCCACACGAGCTTCCCGCTCTCCCGGGTGAGGGCGGTCACCGTCCCGTCCTTCGAGCTGACGATCAGGTTGTCGCCCGCGATCGCCGGGGTCGACGGCTTGGGGGCGTTGCTGACCTTCTTCCAGATCACCTTGCCCGTCTCCGCGTCGATCGCCCACGTGTCGCCCTTGAACGTGTTCACGTAGAGGACGCCGTCGCAGTAGCTCGGCGGGTACTCGATGTACTCCCCGAGCCCCCGGGCCCAGAGCGGCTTCCGCTTCGGCAGGCCGAGCTCGACGGCGGGGCGCGCGAGCGTGCGGCGGGCGTCGCCGCCGAACATGGGCCAGCAGCGGAGGTCGACGTCCGGCTTCGGCTCGGGCTTCGGCGGCTTGGGGGCCGGCGCCGTCGTGACGGGCGGCGCGGTCGGCGTCACCACCGTCACGTCCGTGACGTCCGTCTCGAGCGTCCCCGACGGCACCGAGCGGGTCGTCAGGAGCGCGAAGCCGAGCCCGGCCACCAGGGCGAGAACGACCGCGAGGCTGAGGAGGAGTCGGCGTCGCATAGCGCGGATCGGCTCCGAGGTGCCGCCCGTCCAGTGTGCCTACGGGCCCGGCTGCGACCGCCTCCCGGGGCGTGTCCCCGCACGGAGTTCTTACAATCGCCGTGCGGTGGTTGCGGGCCTTTTCCACCTTCCGACCGGGCCTCCGCGATGAGGGCGCGCCTCGCGCCGACCCTGCTCGTCGGCGGCCTGCTCGTCGCGACCGCCACAGCCTTCGTCGTCACGGAGAAGCTCAAGCTCACGCGCAACCCGATCGTCGCGCCGATCGTCGACAAGGCGCTCGCGCCGACGTGCGACTGCACGACCGCGACGGCGTCGATCCGGTTCGGCCTCAGACGGCCGGACCGCGTCGACGTCGAGATCGTGGACGGGAACGGCGACGTCGTCCGCGAGCTCGCGCGCAGCCGTCCCCAGGGCCGCCCGCCGGCGACCTACGTCTGGGACGGCCGCGACGACGACGGCCGGGTCGTCGGCGAGGGGCTCTACCGGCCGCGGGTGCACCTCGACCGCCAGCGGCGGACGATCGTGATGTACAACCGCATCCGGGTCGACACGACGCCGCCGCGGATCGAGAGCTTCACCGCGCGCCCGCTCGTGATCTCGCCCGACGGCGACGGCCGCTCCGACCGCGCGAAGATCCGCTACCGCGTCAGCGAGCGCGCGACGGTCGAGCTCTACGTCGACGGCGTCCGCGCGCTGCGCCGGCTCGGGACCCGGCCGACCGGCACGATGGACTGGTTCGGCGTCGCGGGCGGGGAGCCGCTCGAGGAGGGGCCGCACACCCTGCGGCTGGTCGCGCGCGACGTCGCGGGCAACCTCGGGCCGCGCTCGGGCTCCCGCACCGTGAGCATCCGCTACCTCGCGCTCGGGCGCGATCTCGTCCGCACGACGCCGGGCGGGCGGTTCGCGATCCTCGCCCTCTCCCAGGCCCGGACGCTCGTCTGGCGGCTCGACGGGAGGACGGGACGCGCACGCCCCGGCACGATCCGGCTCACCGCGCCGCGCGAGCCAGGCCGGTACGTGCTCGAGATCGACGCGAACGGCCACGTCGAGCGGGCCGCGGTGGTCGTGGCGGGCCCGGCGCCGTGACGACCGCCGCGCAGATCGCCGCGATCGTCGGAGCCGCGGGGCTCGCCGTGCTGCTCCTCGCGACCGACCGGCTCGCCCGGCTCGCAGGGCTCGTCGCGTGGGGCGCGTCGCTCGGCGTCCTCGGCCTCTACCTGCTCCCCGACCTCAGCCGCTCCCGGCTCGTCGCGGCGGCGGTCGGCGGCGCCGTCGTCGCGGTCGTCGTCGCCCTCGTGCTCAGGCGCTGGCCGTACGCGCTCGCCTTCGCCACCCTCGCCTGCATCCCGCTCCGGCTCCCCGTCGACATCGGGGACGACGAGGTCAACCTCCTGCTCCCCCTCTACGGCGTGATCGGCGGGCTCGCCCTGTCGTTCGCGTGGGAGCTCGTGCGCGGCGACGACCGCGCGCGCGAGCTCGGGCCGGTCGCCTGGCCCCTCGCCGCGTTCGTCCTCTGGGCGGGGCTCTCGATGGCGTGGACCGTCGACGTGCGCCGCGGCGCGATCTTCCTCGGCGCCTTCGTGCTCCCCTTCGGGCTGCTCGCGATCGGCTTCGCGCGGCTCCCCTGGCGCGGCAAGTGGCTCACGTGGCTCTGGGGCGGGCTGGTCGCGATGGCGCTCGCGTTCGCCGCGGTCGGCGGCTACCAGTGGCTGACCCGCGACGTCTTCTGGAACCCGAGCGTGAAGGTGTTCAACGCCTACGCGCCGTTCTTCCGCGTCAACTCCGTCTTCTGGGACCCGTCCGTCTACGGACGGTTCCTGACGGTCGCGATCCTCGCGTCGCTCGCCGGGGATCCTGCTCGGCGGCATCCGCGGCTGGCGGGTCGCCGGCCTCTACGCGGTGGTCTGCGCGACGTGGCTCGGGCTCCTGATCTCGTTCTCGCAGTCGAGCTTCGTGGCGCTCGCGGTCGGCATCGTCGTCGCGGTGGCCGTCGCGTGGGGCCGCCAGGCGACGCTCGCGCTCGTCGCGGTCGGCGCCGCGACCGTGATCGTGCTCGTCGCCGTCCCGCAGATCCGCCACGAGCTCGTCGGCAAGTCGCGCTCCGAGCTCAATCGGATCACGTCCGGCCGCTCGAAGCTCCTCGGCGAGGGCTTCCGGATCGCCGCGGACAACCCGGTGCAGGGGGTCGGGGTGGGCGGCTTCTCGCGCGAGTACGCCCGCCGTCTCGGGATCCCGGGCCGGGACCCCAAGCGCGTCGCCTCGCACACGACGCCGGTCACGGTCCTCGCGGAGCAGGGGTTCGTCGGGGTCGCGCTCCTCGCATGGCTCGTCGCGGCGGCGTTCCTCGCGACCCTGCGCGGGCTCGGCCGCGGGTTCACCTCCCGGGTCTCCCTCGCGACCGGCATCGTGCTCCTCGCGATCGCGGTGCACAGCGTCTTCTACGCCGCGTTCTTCGAGGACCCCATGACCTGGGCGCTGCTCGGGCTCGTCGGGCTCGTCTCGCGGGTCCCGAGGAAGAAGCCGCCGCTCCTCGCCGGCCGGCAGCCTCCCGCCGAGCCGTCGCCGGTGCCCGAGCCGGCACCGGCGCCGTAGACTCGCGCTCGTGCTCACGGGTCTCACGCGCGCGCTCGTCCTCGCGCCGCACACCGACGACGGGGAGTTCGGCTGCGGCGGGACGATGGCACGCCTCGTCGCGGAGGGGTGCGAGGTGCGCTACGTCGCCTTCTCGATCGCGACCCGGTCGCTGCCCGAGGGGTTCGCGCCCGACACCCTCGCGCGCGAGGTGCGCGAGGCCACCGCCGAGCTCGGGATCCCGGAGTCGCACCTCACGGTGCACGACTTCGACGTCCGCACCTTCCCCGAGCGCCGTCAGGACATCCTCGAGCTGCTGGTGGCGCTCTGGGAGGAGTGGCGGCCGGAGGTGGTCTTCCAGCCGGCGCACCACGACGTGCACCAGGACCACCAGACGGTCGCGCAGGAGGGGCTGCGCGCGTTCAAGCGGACGACGATCCTCGGCTACGAGATCCCGTGGAACAACTTCGACTTCTCGTACGGCGCGTACATCTCGCTCGAGGAGGCCCACGTCGCGCGGAAGGTGGCCGCGGTCCGGCGCTACGCGTCCCAGCAGCACCGCCGCTACGCGAACGAGGAGTACATCTGGAACCTGGCGCGCGTCCACGGCACGAACGTGAACCGCGAGTACGCCGAGGTCTTCCAGGTCTACCGGCTCGTCGTCTGACGACGGCGTAGCATCGTCGGCGTGCGGGTGCTCTTCGCCTCGACGCAGGGGACGGGGCACTTCGGGCCCCTGATCCCGCTGATCGACGCCTGCCGGAGGAACGGGCACGAGACGCTCGTCGTCGGCCCGCCGACGCTGAAGGCGCGCGGCTACGCGTTCGAGGCCGGTGCAGTGCCGCCCGACGAGATCCTCGGGCCGCTGTGGGCCTCGATGCCCTCGCTCCCGCCGGCCCAGGGCGACGTCGTCGTCGTGGGGACGATCTTCGCCCGGCTGAACGTCGAGGCGATGCTCCCGAAGCACCACGAGGTGCTCGAGCGGTGGCAGCCCGACCTCGTCGTGCGCGAGTCCGCCGAGTTCGCGTCGGCGATCGCCGCCGAGCAGCGCGGGATCCCGCACGTGCGGGTCTCGGCCTCGACCGCCTACGTCGAGCACGGAGCGCTCGGGATCGCCGCACCGGCGCTCGACGAGCACCTCGAGGGCGTCACGGCCCGCATCGCCGCGTCGCCGTACCTCAGCTACTTCCCGCCGTCCGTCGACCTCGCGCCGTTCGCCGTCACGCGCCTCCGGCTCCCGGCCGCCGGGGCCGCGCCGGAGCCGCTGCCGGACTGGTGGCCCGGCCTCGACGGGCCGCTCGTCTACGTCAGCTTCGGCAGCGTCGCGGCGACCGTCCCGTTCGCCGCGCAGGTCTACGGGCGGGCGCTCGAGGCGGTCGCCGGCCTTCCGGTGCGCGTGCTGCTCACGACGGGCGGCAACGACGTCCAGCTGGGCGACGTGCCCCCGAACGTCCGCGTCGAGCGCTGGGTCGACGAGCCGGCGGTGCTCGGCCACGCCGCGGCGGTCGTCGGGCACGGCGGGACGGGGACGACGCTGAGCGCCCTCGCGGCGGGCTGCCCGCTCGTCGGCGTGCCGCTCTTCGGCGACCAGCCGATGAACCTCGCGAGCGTCGCCGCCGCGCGCGCGGGCGTCGTCGCGCCGCTCGACGGGATTCGGCGGGCGATCGAGCTCGTGCTCGCGGACGAGCGGTACCGCGTCGCCGCGAGGCGGGCGGCAGACGAGATGCGGTCGGCGCCGGCCGTCGACGGCTTTCTCGACCTCGTCTAGCCTGATCGACGTGCGCGTCGGGGTCATCGGGACGGCGCTCTGCATCGTCGCGGGCCTCTGCCTGGTGGCGGCCCTCCTCGTCGAGCTCGACTCGACCGCGGCCAAGGTGCTGATGGTCGTCTCCGCGTGCCTCTTCGTCCCGGGCGTCCTGGTCACGTTCGTCTGGATGCGGACACGGGTCGGCCCGCCCGCGTGACGCGTCTCGCGCCGCTCGTCGCGGTCGTGGTCGTCGTCGCCCTCACCGCCGTCGCGGGCGCCGGCGCGGCCGCGCGGCCGGTCGTCGTCGTCGACCCGGGCCACGACCGGCTGGCGAACGCCGAGACGGAGCCGATCGGGCCGGGCTCGACCACGCGCAAGATCAAGGACGGCGGCGGGACGGGCGGCGTCGTCACGGGCATCCGCGAGGCGGACCTCGTGCTCGACGTCTCGCTCCGCCTCGCGCGGCTGCTGCGCGCGGCGGGCGTCGACGTCGTGCTCACCCGCACCCGGACCGAGGGGCGGAGCATGGGCAACATCGCGCGCGCGCGGATCGCGAACGACGCGGGAGCCGGCCTCTTCCTCCGCGTGCACGCCGACGGCCACCCGAGCTCGGCGGTCCGCGGGACGCACACGCTCGTGCCGGCGCTCCGCGCGGGCTGGACGGACGACGTCCGGGCGGGAAGCCGCCGCGCCGCCGCCGCCGTGCAGCGCGAGCTCGTGCGCGCGCTCGGCTTCCCCGACCGCGGCATCCAGGAGCGCTCGGACTTCACGGGGTTCAACTGGGCCGACGTGCCGGTGATCCTCGTCGAGCTGGGCTTCATGACGAACCCGGTCGAGGACCGCCTGCTCTCCCGGCCCGCGACCCGGCAGCGCGCCGCGGTCGGGCTCTGCCGAGGCACGCTCGCGTACCTCGGCCGATCGCCCGCCCGATGCGGGATTTAGACACGCCTAAAGCTCTCGGCTAGAGTTTAGGCATGCCTAAACTCACGCGGCGACGTCTGCTCTGCGCGACCGCGCCGCTCGCGGCGGCGCCGCTCGGGCTCGCCGTCATGCGCAACGGCGAGGCGCAGGCGACGACGACCCACGACCACGCGAGCCACGCGCAGCGGGCACCGGCGAACCACGCGGGGCACGCGGCGATGGGCCACGCCGCGATGATCGGGGAGGGCGCGCCGGCGGTCGGCGGGCCGAACGACCTCGATGCGCTGCTCTACCCGCCCCCCGCGCTGCCGCACTCGCCCGGCCGCGTGCGGCGGTACACGCTCGTCGCGACCGACGAGGAGCTGGAGATCGCGCCGGGCGTCTTCTTCCCCGCCTGGACGTACAACGGGACGATCCCCGGCCCCGTGATCCGCGCGACCGAGGACGACCTCCTGCGCGTGCGCTTCGTCAACGCCGGCTCGCACCCGCACACGATCCACTTCCACGGGATCCACCCGACGGACATGGACGGCGTCTTCGAGATCGTGATGCCCGGCGACGAGTTCACCTACGAGTTCCCCGCGCGGCCGGCCGGGATGCACCTCTACCACTGCCACTCGACGCCGCTCAAGAAGCACATCCACAAGGGGCTCTACGGCGCGTTCATCATCGACCCGAAGACGCCGCGCGCGCCCGCGCAGGAGCTCGTCATGGTGATGAACGGCTACGACACCGACGCCGACGGCGAGAACAACTTCTACACCGTCAACGGGCGGACGTTCTACTACGCGCGCTACCCGATCCGGGTCAAGCGGAACGAGCTCGTGCGGGTCTACCTGGCGAACCTGACCGAGTTCGACCTGATCAACTCGTTCCACCTGCACGCCGACTTCTTCCGGTACCAGCCGACGGGCACCGGCACCAACTGGGAGTACACCGACACGGTGATGCAGTGCCAGGGCCAGCGCGGCGTGCTCGAGGTCAGCTTCGCCCACGCGGGGACGTTCATGTTCCACGCGCACCAGTCCGAGTTCACCGAGCTCGGCTGGATGGGCTACTTCCAGGTCGAGGACTGAGTGGAGGCCGGAAGCGCGGCATCGGGCGGGCTGGGCTGGCGCCTCTGGGCGCTCGTCCCGATCGTCCTGCTCGCCCTGGCGGTCGCGCTCGTCGTCTCGCTCGGCGACCGCGTCGTCGACCTCGTGGGCGGGAGCCCGCCGCCCGCCGACGAGTTCGACGTGCGCCGGGTCGACTTCCGCGAGGGCGAGATCCGCGTCCTGGTGCGGAACCCGCAGCGCGACGACCTGACGATCGCGGTCGCCACGGTCGACGACGCGATCGTCCCGTACACGCTGGACGGCCCCGCGACGCTCGGGCGGCTCCGCTCGAGCACGATCGTGATCCCGTACCTGTGGGTCGAGGACGACCCGATCGCGATCGGGGTCACGAGCTCGACGGGGATCCAGACGACCACGGAGGTGCCGGCCGCGCGGCTGACGCCCGAGCCCGACGTCCACGGCTTCCTCGGCTACGGGCTGATCGGCGTGCTCGTCGGCGTGGTCCCCGTCGCGCTCGGCCTCCTCTGGCTCCCGTCGCTGCGCCGCGCACGGCCGGAGTGGCTGGCCGCGTTCATGGCGCTCACGGCCGGTCTCCTGACGTTCCTCGGCGTCGAGGCGCTGTTCGAGGCGCTCGACCTCCAGGCGACGCTGCCCGCGGCGTTCGGCGGCCCGGGCCTCGTCCTGCTCGGGCTCGCGGCGAGCGCGCTCGGGATGACGTTCCTGTCCGCGCGCCTCTCGCGCGGGAAGCCGGGCGTCACCGGGCTCGCGCTCGCGCTGCTCGTCGCGATCGGGATCGGCGTCCACAACCTCGGCGAGGGGCTCGCGATCGGGACGTCCTTCGCGACCGGCGAGCTCCAGCTCGGTGGATTCCTCGTGATCGGGTTCATGGTGCACAACGTCACGGAGGGGCTCGGGATCGCAGCACCCGCGAGCCGCGAGCGGGTGACGTTCCTCTGGCTTGCCGCCCTGGCGCTCGTGGCCGGCGCGCCGGCGATCCTCGGCACCTGGATCGGCGGGTACGCGTCGAGCGACCTGCTCACCCCGCTCTTCTTCGCCTTCGCGGCCGGCGCGGCCCTGCAGGTCGTCGTCGAGGTCGGCCGCTACGTGGCGCGCACCGCACCCGGCGGCCTCCGCTCCGGCTGGTCGATCGGCGGCTACCTCGCGGGGATCGCCGCGATGTGGGCCACCGGGCTCCTGATCGGGTAGACCAGCCTCCGTGCCGGAGGCGCGTCACGACCGGGACGCCCCGGTGCATCCGCTCGACGACGTCCTGCCGGGCGAGGCGCGCGTCCTCGAGGCGGCGGAGGAGTCGCTCGCGGGCCACCGGCGCGGGCTCCGCGGGCTCTGGCCGTTCCTCGGCCCCGCCTTCATCGCCTGCGTGGCGTACGTCGACCCGGGCAACTTCGCGACGAACATGGCGGGCGGGCGCGCAGTTCGGCTACCTCCTGCTGTGGGTCGTCCTCGCGGCGAACCTGATCGCGATGCTCGTCCAGTCGATGAGCGCGAAGATCGGGATCGCGACCGGCATGAACCTGGCCGAGGTGTGCCGCGAGCGGTTCCCGCGGGCGGTCACGTTCTTCCTCTGGCTCCAGGCGGAGGTCATCGCGATGGCCACCGACCTCGCCGAGTTCATCGGCGCGGCGATCGGCCTCAACATCCTCTTCGGCATCCCGCTCTTTCCCGCGGCGCTGATCACCGGTGCCGCGGCGTTCGGGATCCTGGCGCTCCAGGCGCGCGGCTTCCGCCGGCTCGAGGCGGTGATCGCCGGGTTCATCGGCGTGATCGTCGTCGCCTTCGCCGCGCAGGTCGTGCTCGCGGAGCCGTCGCCGCGGGGGATCGCCGAGGGCTTCATCCCCGGCTTCGAGGGAACCGAGAGCGTGCTCCTCGCGGTCGGGATCCTCGGCGCCACGGTGATGCCGCACGTGATCTACCTGCACTCGGCGCTGACGCAGCACCGGGTCGTCGGCGCCACCGACGAGGAGAAGCGGCGGATCTTCCGCTTCGAGCTCGTCGACGTCGTGATCGCGATGAGCATCGCCGGGCTCGTCAACATGAGCATGCTCGTGACCGCGGCCGCGGTGTTCCACGAGAACGGGCTGACGGAGATCGGGGACAACCTCGTCGACGTCGCGGACGGGCTCTCCGAGCAGCTCGGGAGCGCCGCGGGGATCCTCTTCGGCATCGCCCTGCTCGCCTCCGGCCTCTCGTCCTCGAGCATCGGCACGCTCGCGGGCCAGGTCGTGATGCAGGGCTTCGTGCGCCGGCGGATCCCGCTCTTCCTGCGGCGGGCGATCACGATGGCGCCGGCGCTCGTGATCATCGCGATCGGCGTCGACCCGACCCGGGCGCTCGTCCTGAGCCAGGTCGTCCTCTCGTTCGGGATCCCGTTCGCGCTCGTCCCGCTCGTGTGGTTCTGCCGCGACCGGTCGCTGATGGGCTCGCTCGTCAACCGCCGCTCGACGACGGTTGCGGCGATCGCCGTCACCGCGCTCGTCGTCTCGCTGAACGCGTTCCTGCTGGAGCAGACGATCCTGGGCTGATCAGGCGCCGCGCTGGGTGACGAGCGCGCGGAGCCGGCGGCGCTCGACGGGGCTCGTGAACCCGAGCGCCAGCAGCGCGAAGGGGTAGGCGGCGATGAGCGCGAACGCGCCGAGGAGGCCGGCGTCGACGATGCCGCCGATCGCGGCCAGCGCCACCGCCGCGAGCGCCGCCGTGGCGACGCGCCGCCACTGGTACGGGACGGGGTAGATGCGCTGCGACCACCAGCCCATCCCGATCGCCATCGACCCGTACGCGGCGACCGTCGCGATCGCCGCGCCGACCATCCCGTACGCGGGGATCAGCGCCAGGTTCAGTGCGACGTTGACCGCCGCCGCGATCCCGGTCACGACCCAGTTGAACTGCGTCCGCCGCGCGCGGCCGACGCCGATCGCGACGACGATGTAGGCGCCGTACGCCACGGTCGAGAACGCGAGCGGCCCGACGACCTCGGACGCCTCGGCGAACGCCTCGTCGGCGAGCAGGTCGACGAGCCACGGCGCGAGCACGCTGAGCGCGAGCGCGACCCACGCGGTGATCACGGTGAGGTACGTCAGCACGTAGGCGTACGTCTGCCGTGCCTCGCGCTCGTCGCGGATCGAATACGCGAACGCGGGCCAGGCGGTGCGGAACGCCGTCAGCAGGAGGACCATCGCCGACGCGATCCGGACGCCGACCGAGTAGATGCCCGCCTCGGCGACGTCGGCGAGCCAGACGAGGAAGAAGCGGTCGCTGAAGTTCGTCATCCAGAGGAAGAGGGCCGTCGGCACGAGCGGGATCCCGAAGCGGTTCATCTCGCGGAGGAGCCCGCGGTCGAACTCGAGCCCGAGCTGCTCGCGCCGGTAGCCGAGGAGCGAGAGGTACACGATCAGCGTCCCGCTGAAGTTGCCGACGATCACCCCGAGCGGCCCCTCCTCGAGGACGACGACGAGCAGCAGCGTGAGGCCGATCGTGAGGAAGATGTTCGCGAGGCTCGCGCAGACGTAGGCGACCGAGCGCTCCTCGACGCGGAAGAGCGCGGTCAGCTGCTCGTAGTTGACGGTCGCCCAGAGCGCGACGCCCGCCGCGCGGACGAGGTCGGCGGCGTCGCTCGTCCCGAAGAGGAGCGACGAGACGGGCTCGGCGAACAGGAGGAGCAGGGCGAGCCCGAGGGTCGCGCCGCCCATCGTGAACCAGAACGAGGTCCGCAGCACCCGCCGGCGGCCGACGTCGTCCGTCTCGTCGAAGTAGAAGCGGAAGAACGCGCTCGTGATCCCGGCGCGAAGGACGAGCCCCATCACGGTCGTCAGCGCGAGCAGCGTCTCGATCTGCCCGTAGTCGGTCGGTGACAGGTAGCGCGTGTAGAGGGGCAGCAGGAGCACCGCGATGACGCGCGAGACGAGGCCGCCGATGCCGTAGATCGCCGAGTGGCGCCCGAGGCGGCGAAGCTGCGCGCCGAGGCCGGCCGGCATCGCCTGCGGCCCGGGGGCCGGCGCGGGCCGTGCGGGGACCGAGGCGTCGAGGTCGGTGTCTCCGAGCGGCAGCGTCGGCCCTGCCTCGGCGGGCGGCGCGGTCGTGGAGGGCGCCGCGTCCCGCACGCGGGACGGCTCGAGGACGCTCTCGTAGAGCTCGACGAGCCGGTCGGTGACGAGCTCGAGGTCGTGCACCTGCTCGACGTACGCGCGCGACGCCTGACCGATCTCGTCACGGCCGGAGGCGCCGACCGCGACGAGCTCCTCGAGCCGCTCCTGGAGCGTCCCGGCGGTCGCGTTGACGATCGGCACGGGCACGCCGTAGGCGTCCTCCGTGCGCCGCACGGCCTCGTCGTGCAGGAACGTGATGACCGGCTTCCCGAGCGCCATGCACTCGATCGCGAAGAGGCCGTACCAGCCGGCGTTGAGCTGGTCGACGACGATGTCGGCGTCGCGGTAGTGCTCGAGCGCCTCGTCGTGGCGCAGCCCTTCGATGATGCGCAGGTCGACGTCGAGGCCGGCGCAGGCGGCGAGGACGTGGTCGGTGCCCTTCCGCCGCCGGGACGACGGCGCGTGCACGACGACCGGCCGCCGGCGCCCGGACGGCCGCGCGGGTGCGATCGCCCTCAGGTCGACACCCGGCGGGATCATGTGCGCCTCCGGCACCCAGCGGATCGCGTCGTAGCTGCCGACGATCTCGGCACCGGCCTTCTTCCCGAAGGCGAGGTCCTCGGGTGACTTCCCGCGGATGTCCGAGCCGAGGTAGTGCATCACCGACGCCTTCCCGAGCGCGCGCAGGAGCGGGAACTGGAGCGACTGCGGGACGAGCGTCAGCCCGAAGATGAAGTGGAACAGGTCGGTGCGCGGGACCAGCTCGGCGAACGCGCGCCACTGGGCGGCCTGACGCCGGACGAGCCCGCCGTGGAGCTCGAGCGAGCGGTCGGCCTCCGGGTGGAGCTCGTAGCGGTTGAAGACGACGAGCGACGCCTCGATCCCGCGCCGCCGGAGCGCCTCGACGTTCGACCACGGCACACCCGCGGTGTTGACGGGGCAGTGGACGACGCGGAGCGGTCGCTTCCTCACGTGGGGGAACCCCTGGTTCCCCCACGAGCCCCCTCCTCGTGGTTACCGGCAGAGCCGGCGTCGAGTGGGCCTCCCGGCCGGCGAAGCCGGCCTCCGGCCGCGGGCGGCGCCTGACCACGATCGCTCGCGCTCGGGAGGTTCCTGGCCTCTGCGAACGACAAGACGAACGACTGCCCCATGCCCTATCCCCATTCGAGCTGGTCGAAGTAGCGGAGCGCGGTGCGGCCGGGGCGGATCCGTGCGCGGAGCGCCTCCAGCTCGTCGTCGCCCACCTCGCCGAGCGCGCGCTTCACGCCGAGGTACGGCAGGTTCAGGTCCTCCTGGTAGACGACCGTGGAGATGCGCGGGTTGACCTCGATCACCTGCTCGCCCACGAGCTGAATGTTGAAGAACCACTCGATCCCGAGCTCGGAGACGATCCGGTCGGCGATCTCCATCAGCTCCGGCTCGTCGAGCGTGACGAAGTACATCGCGAGCCCCGCCCGCATCGCCTCGCGGGTCTTCGCGTGGCCGAGCACGACCCGGCGGCCGTCGGCGATCCCGTCGATCGTCCGCTCGCCGCCCGTCGCGAGCTCCATCACGAGCAGGTCGGGGCCGCCCTCGTCGGGCAGGAGCTCGACCGCCTCCTCGAGGCGCATCGCCACGGAGCCCGGGCGCTCGTGCAGGAGCTGGTGCGCGCGGTCGACGGTGGGGTCGAGCACGCGGAACCCGCGCGACCCGGACGAGAAGACCGGCTTGAAGCAGACCGGCCGGTCGGGGTAGCCGAGCTCCCGGGCCGCCGCGTCCACGGCGGCCGCGCCGTTCACCCGGAGGAACGCGGGCGCGGGCACCCCGATCCCGTGGAGGAACTCGTAGGTCTCCGCCTTGTCGTTCGAGCGGTGGATCGCGTCAGGGTGCGAGACGAGGACCGGGCAGGGGAACCGCTCGCGGTGCGCTGCGAGCCCCTCGAGGTCGAAGGACGACTGGGGCAGCACGACGTCCACGCCCTCCGCCTCGACGACGGCGCGCATCGCGTCCGCGAAGCCCGGGTCGGCGCCCGACGGCACGCGGTGGAACGCGTCGCAGAGATGCCGTCCGACCGAGCGCTCGGACATGTCCGTGCCGACGAGCCGGAGCTCCCGCTCGCCGTTCTCGCGGAGGGCGCGGAGCAGCGCCGCCGTCCCCGGGGCGCCCGAGGCGGAGACGAGCACCGTGGCGGACGGGAGGCTCACGAGTGGGTATCCAAGCAGCGGTGCCGGTGGCCGGGCACGGCCCTCAGGCCAGGTCGATGCGGTCGTCCGCGAGCTGCCCGAGGCGCCGCTCGCGCTCGGCGTCCAGCATCGCCCGCATCGTCTCGCCCATCGTCCGGCCGGGATAGACCCAGATCTCGGGGTGCGTCAGGAGCTGCAGCCAGGGAAAGGCGCCCTCGCGGAGCGCGTCGTGGGGGCAGCCCGACCGCCAGTGCTGGTTCGAGTCGGAGCGGTACGTCGCCGGGTCGAAGTACCCGTCCTGCATGACGTTCACCGCGCCCTCGACGGGCGCGCGCATGTACTCCGGGTCGGGGTTGTGCCAGGCGACGACCGCGTCGAAGCGCTCGTCGAGCTCCAGGCGGGGGTACACGGCGTGCAGCCCGACGCGGTGACCGAGCCCGCGCAGGCGCTCGATCGCCTCCCGGCCCTCGGCGGCCGCGAGGTTGTAGAAGACCGACTCGGTCATCAGGAAGTAGGTCGCCGTCGCGCCCGCCGAGGCCTCGAGCTCCGCCAGCCGGAGCGCCGCGTCCAGCGAGAGGTCGACGTCGTGGCGCAGGAGCACGTCGCCCGCGTCGGGCGGCCGGTCGAAGTGCGCGAAGCGGTACCCGCCCGCCCGGGCTGCGTCGAGGAGCTCGGCGTAGTGGTCGAGCGAGAAGTCGCAGGTCATCCCTCGGCCGCCTCGACCTCGACGTCGAGCAGCACGGCGGCGTCCTCGGCACGGTCGAGCGCCTCGAGGGACGTGTCCGCGACGGCGATCACGTAGCCCCGCCGGTCGCCGTCGAGCCGCACGGGCCGGATCGTCTCCCCGAGCGCGAGGTACGTCTCCGCCTGGACGACGCCCGGCGCCGCGAGCACCGGGTCGAGCGGGCCGATCCGCGTGACGCGCCCCGTCGGGAGCGGCCCGGGCGATGCGGTCAGGAAGCGGATGGCGAGCGGCTGCGAGAAGCGCGGCAGCGCGAGCTCGTCGGGCACGTCCTCGCCGAGCGCGAGCCGCAGCGCGACCTCGACGAGGTCGACGCCGACCGCGTGCCGCACGAGGTCGGCCATCTGGCCGCCCGGGATGCGGGCGGCGACCTCGACGACCGCGACCCCGCCGTCCGGCGAGGCGATGAGCTGCGGGAACGCGATCCCGTCGCGCAGCCCGAGCGAGGCGACGGCGCGCTCGGCCGTGCGCTCGGCGAGCTCGAGCTGGTCGGAGTGGATCGTCGCGGGGTAGAGGTGGATCCACCCGACGCCGAACCCGATCCCGGGCGGGCGGAGCCGGTCGGACAGCGTCACGAGCCGCGCGTCGCCACGGCGCGCGATCACGATGCCGTTCATCTCGGTGCCCTCGACGAACCCCTCGAGGATCGCCTCGCGGGCCGGCGACTCGACGAGCGCCAGGTGGAGCGTCGACTCGAGGTCGCCGGGCGTGTCGATCCGGAAGACGCCGCGCTGGCCGCCGGAGTCGACCGGCTTCAGGACGGCGGGGAGCCCGACCGCCTCCAGCGCCGCGCGGCCCTCGGCCAGGTTCCGCACGGCGGCGAAGGGCGGCTGCGGGATCCCCTCCTCGGCGAACGTGCGGCGCATCACGAGCTTGTGCGTCATGCGGTGGGCGACGGCGCTGCCGATCGTGGGCAGGCCGAGCCGCTCGGCCACCGTGGCGACGATCGGCACGGCGCGGTCGGCGGAGACGGTGAGCACGCCGTCGACCTCCTGTCGGCGCGCGACGGCCTCGACGGCGTCGACGTCCGCGAAGTCGACGACCTCGGCGGCGTCCGCGAGCGCGAGACCCGGCGCGTCGGCGTTGCGGTCGACCGCGACGACGCGGAGGCCGCGGTCGCGCGCCTGTGCGATCGCACGGCGCTGGTGGCGCCCGGCGCCGACGAAGAGGACGCTCGCCACGGCGCGATGCTAGACGGTGCGGGGCGGGCGACCGACTACCATCCCCGCGTGTCGCTGACCGGCAAACGCGTGCTGATCACGGGCGGCGCCGGTTTCATCGGCACGACCCTCGCCCGCCGCCTCGTCGACGCCAACGAGGTCGTGGCGGTCGACAACCTCCACCGGAACGCGCTCGCGGGCACGGAGCTCGAGGCGCATCCGGGCTTCCGCTTCGTCGAGGGCGACGTGCTCGACCCCGTGCGGCTCGCAGAGCTCGTCGAGGGCTGCACGCACATCGTCCACGCCGCCGGGATCGCCGGGGTCGACACCGTGCTGCAGAGCCCCGTCCGGACGATGCGCGTCAACGTGATCGGCACCTACAACGTCCTCGAGGCGGCCGCGACGACGCTCGACACGCTCGAGCGCCTCGTGGAGTTCTCGACGAGCGAGGTCTTCGGCCAGCACGCCTTCAACGTGCAGGAGGGCCACGTGACGAGCATCGGCTCGGTCGGCGAGGCCCGGTGGACCTACGCGGTCTCGAAGCTCGCAGGCGAGCACATGGCGCATGCGTACCAGGCCGAGCTCGGCGTCCCGGCGGTCTCGGTGCGGCCGTTCAACATCTACGGCCCCGGGCAGATCGGCGGCGGAGCGATCCGCGCGTTCATCGAGGCGGCGCTCGCGGGCGGCGACCTCGAGATCCACGGCGACGGCTCGCAGATCCGCGCGTGGTGCTACGTCGACGACATGGTCGAGGCGCTCCTGCTCGCGCTCGAGCACCCGGCGGCCGTCGGCGAGAGCTTCAACGTCGGGAACGCGCGCTCGGCCGTCACGATCTACGACCTCGCGACGAGGGTCAAGCGGCTCACCGGCTGCCCGGGCGAGATCCGCTTCGTGCCGCTCGAGTACACCGACGTCGAGCTGCGGATCCCCAACATCCAGAAGGCGCGCACGCTCCTCGGCTTCGAGGCGCGCGTCGAGCTCGACGAGGGGCTCGAGCGGACGATCGCGTGGTACCGCGCACGGCTCGGCGCGCCCGCGTGAGCGCCCCCGTCCGCCTCGCGCGCCCCGACCTCGGCGACGAGGAGCTCGCCGCGGTCGCCGAGGTGCTCGCGAGCGGACAGCTGACGATGGGACCGCAGGTCGACGCCTTCGAGGCCGCGGTCGCGCACGCGGTCGGCACGGCGGAGGCCGTCGCGGTCTCGTCCGGCACGGCCGCGCTGCACCTCGCCGTCCTCGCCCTCGGGATCGGGGAGGGGGACGAGGTGATCGTGCCGGCGTACACGTTCCCCGCGACCGCGAACGTCGTCGAGCTCGCGGGCGCGCGCGCGGTGCTCGTCGACGTCGACCCCGAGACGTTCAACGTGCGGCCAGAGCTCGTCGCCGCCGCCGTGACCCGGCGCACGCGCGCGGTGCTCGCCGTCCATCTCTTCGGCCGCCCTGTCGACTGGGAGGAGCTGCAGACCGCCGTCCCGCAGGAGGTCGCGCTCGTCGAGGATGCGGCCGGCGCGCTGGGCGCCCGGTACCGCGACACGCCGTGCGGGGCGCTCGGGCTCCTCGCCTGCCTCTCCTTCCACCCTCGCAAGATCGTGACCACGGGCGAGGGCGGTGCCGTCACGACCGACGAGGCGGAGCTCGCCGCCGCGGTGCGGCGGCTCCGGCACCACGGGATCGGCGGCGGCCACCCGGTCGACATCGCCGCCCCCGGGTTCAACTACCGCCTCCCCGACGTCCTCTGCGCGCTCGGGCTCCCGCAGCTCGAGCGGCTCGAGAGCCTGTACGCCGCCCGGGAGCGCGTCGCGGGCTGGTACACCGAGCGGCTCGAGCACCTCGTCGGCACGCCCACCGCGGCGGAGGGCGACCGGCACGGGTGGCAGGCCTACGTCGTGCGCCTGGCGCGACGGGACGAGGCGCTCGCGGGCCTGCGCGCCGAAGGGATCGAGGCGCAGATCGGGACGTACGCCGTGAACCGGCTCTCCGCGTACGCGGGCCGCGGCTCCTTCCCCGGTGCGGACCAGGCGTTCGAGCAGGCGCTCGCGCTCCCGTTCGCGACCACGCTGACGGAGGACGAGGTCGACCGCGTCTCGTCGGCCCTCGCGCGGTACGCCTGACGTGGCGACGAGCGAGGATCCGCGGCTCGACCACCTCGATCCGCGCGACCGCGCGTACGCCGGCGAGCTCGAGGGCGACGAGCGGGAGGTCGTCGTCTCGACGGTGGCGCGGTACCGGCGCCCCGAGCGGCTGCGTGTCGGGGACGAGCTGCCGGACGTCGCGGCCGTCCGTCTCGACGACGACGCGCGCGTCGAGCTGCGCGACCTCGTGCGCGAGCAGCCGCTCCTCCTCGTCTTCGGCAGCTTCACCTGACCGCCCTTTCGTCGCCGGTCGGGCGACGTGGAGCAGATCCACCGCCGCTACCAGGGCCGGGCGAGCGTCGTCTTCGTCTACATCGCGGAGGCGCACGCCGTCGACGAGTGGCAGCTGCCCGCGAACCTCGACGACGACGTGCTGCTCCGCCAGCACACCACCCTCGACGATCGCCGTGCGGCCGCGCGCGCGGGGGTCGAGCGCCTCGGCCTGACCATGCCCGTGCTCGTCGACGGGATGGACGACGCCGTCAGCGACGCGTTCGCGGCGTGGCCCGAGCGCCTCTACGTCGCCGAGCCGGGCGGCCGGCTCGCCTACGTCGGCGGCCCCGGGCCGTTCGAGTTCGACCCGGACGCCGCCGCGGACGCGCTCGCCCCGCTCGTGCGCTGAGGCCGCCCTCTAGAGGCAGACGTCGTCGGGCCGGACGGGCACCCGCGTCAGCGGACGGCCCGTCGCGGCGCGCATCGCCGAGACGATCGCCGCGGTCGAGACGACGGTCGGCGGCTCGCCGACCCCCTTGACGCCGTAGGGCGCGTCGGGCTCGGGCTCCTCGATCAGGTCGATCTCGACGGGCGGCATGTCGAGGGTCGTCGGCAGGAGGTAGTCGGTGAAGCTCGCGTTGAGCACGTGCCCGTCGCGCGTCCGGAGCTCCTCCATCAGCGCCAGCCCGAGACCCTGCGCCGTGCCGCCTTCGATCTGGCCCTCGACCGCCAGCGGGTTGACGCGCCTTGCCGACGTCCTGTGCCGTCCCGATCCAGACGACACGTGTGAGCCCGAGGTCGACGTCGACCTCCACCACGACCCGCATCGCCGCGACGGCGAGGGCGACGTGCGCCCGCTCGCCGGTGATCTGGCCCGTCTCGGGGTCGAGCGGCGTCGTGCGGGGATGGCGGTAGACGCGCTCGACGTCCACCTCGCCGCCGCCGGCGCGCTCCCGCTCCTCGAGCGCCGCCCGGCACGCGTCGCGCACCGCGCCGGCCGCCATCCACGTCATGCGGGACGCCGACGCGGAGCCCGCCGAGCCGACCGTCGCCGTCCCGTGCGGCGCGAGCACGACGTCGTCCGTGCCGAGCTCCGTCCGCGCGACCTGGAGCACGACGCCGACGACGCCCTGCCCCACCTCCGCCGCCGCCGAGTGCACGGTCGCGCTGCCGTCGGCGTGGAGCACGACACGGGCCGCGCAGAAGTCGTCGAAGCCCTCCGAGTAGCAGATGTTCTTGAATCCGAGCGCGAAGCCGACACCGCGGCGGACGCCCTCGCCGCGCGTCGTGTTGCCCGCGCCTCCCGGCAGGCGAAGCGGGTCGCGCGGCAGCTCCTCGGGAGCCGGCGGGGCCAGCGCCGCGGCGCGCCGGATCACCTCGCGGGTCGGCAGCGACCCGGTGACGACCTGGCCGGTCGGCAGGCGGTCGCCTGGCTCGAGGGCGTTGAGGAGCCGCAGCTCGACCGGGTCGATCTCGAGCTCGGCGGCGAGCAGGTCCATCTGCGCCTCGGCCGCGAAGCACGTCTGGACGGCCCCGAAGCCGCGCATCGCTCCGCACGGCGGGTTGTTCGTGTAGACCGCGGTCGACTCGAGCAGCGCGTTGTCGACGCGGTACGGTCCGATCGCGAACGAGGCGGCGTTCGATGCGACGGCCGTCGAGCTCGAGGCGTATGCCCCGCCGTCGAGCAGGATCCGCATGCGCACGCACGTCAGCCGGCCCTCCCGCGTCGCGCGGTGCTCGCAGTGGATCCGCGCCGGGTGACGGTGGACGTGGCCGGTGAACGACTCGGCGCGGTCGTAGACCATCTTCACGGGGCGGCTGGTGTGCAGGGCGAGCATCGCGCCGTGGATCTGCATCGAGAGGTCCTCACGGCCGCCGAAGGCGCCGCCGACGCCGGCGAGGTGGATGCGCACCTGCTCGGCCGGGAGCCCCAGGCAGGGCGCGACCTGGTCGCGGTCGACGTGCAGCCACTGGGTCGCGACGTGGATGTCGACGCCGCCCTCGCCGTCCGGCACCGCGAGGCCCGACTCCGGGCCGAGGAACGCCTGGTCCTGGATCCGAGCTCGTAGGTGCCCGTGACGACGACGTCGCCCGGTGCGTCCGGGTCGCCGTGCCGGATCACCAGGTGACGCACGACGTTCGGGCGCGGGTCGTCGCGGTAGCCGTGGCCCATCGTCGGCCGGTCGGGATGGAGCGGCTCCTGCGTGAGCGCGCGCTCGGCGTCGACCACCGGCTCGAGGGGCTCGTACTCGACGGCGATCGCGTCGAGCGCGCGCGCCGCCTGGTCCGGGTCCTCGGCCGCGACGATCGCGACGGGCTCGCCGACGTACCGCACGCGGTCCTCGGCGAGCACCGGCTGGTCGGCGAACTCGAGCCCGTAGCGGTTGCGACCGGGGACGTCGGCGTGCGTGAGGACGGCGTGGACGCCGGGGAGGCCGAGCGCCGCCGAGACGTCGAGCGCCACGATCCGGGCATGCGGGTGCGGGCTCCGCAGCGTGTCGCCCCAGAGCATCCCGGGCGCGGAGAGGTCGCTCGCGTAGGCGAACTCCCCCGTCACCTTCGGGACGGCGTCGTCGCGGAGGACGCGCTCGCCGATCCGGCCGACGGGGATCGTCGTGCGCTCGGTCGCGACGCTCATCGCCGCTCCGCCGCGAGCCGGACGGCGTCGAAGATCTTCACGTAGCCGGTGCACCGGCAGACGTTGCCGGCGAGCGCCTCGCGGATCGCGTCGTCGCCGGGATGGGGCTCGCGCTCCAGCAGGTCGGCGACGGCGACGACGAGCCCGGGCGTGCAGAAGCCGCACTGCACGGCGCCGGTCTCGACGAACGCCTGCTGCACCGGATGCAGGCCGCCGTCCCGGGCGAGGCCCTCGACCGTCACCACCTCGTGGCCGTCGGCCTGGGCGGCGAGGACGAGGCACGCGCACACGAGCTCGCCGTCGAGCACGACCGAGCACGACCCGCACTCGCCCTGCTCGCAGGCGTTCTTCGAGCCGGGCAGCTCCAGCGTGTCGCGCAGGAACGTCAGCAGGCTCTCGCCGCCGCGGGCGTCGGCCTCGCGGCGCTCTCCGTTGACGGTCAGCCCGATCCTCATGCGACGAGGCACCGGTCGAGGGCGCGGCCGGCGAGGACCCGGAGCGCGTGGCGACGGTAGGCCGCCGTCGCGCGGACGTCGTCGATCGGCGCGGCCGCCTCGGCGACCAGGGTGGGGAGGGCGGAGGCGTCGGCGAGCGGCAGGGCGACGCGCCGGGCCGTCTCGGCCGCCGAGCCGAAGGCGGCCCGCACCTCGCCCGCCTCGCGGTCGACGACGACGCAGAGCGAGCAGATCGCGATCACCATCGCGTTCCGGACGCCGACCTTCATGAAGGTCTGCGGGCCGCCCGTGGGGATCAGGTGGACGGCGGTGACGAGCTCGTCGGGGGCGAGCGCGGTGCGCTTCACCCCGAGGAGGAACTCCTCGAGCGGCAGGGTGCGGACGCCGCGGACGCTCGCGAGCTCGACCTCGGCCCCCTCGACGAGGAGCGGCGGCAGGGCGTCTCCCGCGGGTGAGGCGGTTCCGAGGTTCCCGCCGAGCGTGCCGCGGTTTCGGATCTGCGGCGAGCCGACCGTGCGCGACGCCTCGGCGAGCGCCGGTAGCGCCTCGGCGAGCGGCCGTGCCATCGCCTGGGTGTACGTCAGGGCCGCTCCGAGCCGCAGCCCGCCGTTCTCGCGCGACCAGCCGCGGAGCTCCTCGAGCTCGGCCAGGTTGACGAGCGCCTCCGGCCGCGACTCGCCGAAGGTCAGCTCGACCATCACGTCGGTGCCGCCGAGGATGCAGCGGGCGCCGGGCCGCTCCGCCTTCAGCCGCAGGGCCTCGTCGAGCGTGCGTGGCGTCACGACGTCCATCGGGCGAACACAAGCAGATCGGCAGACCCACGGCTTGACAGGGACAAAGTTGTGAGTTATCACTCACAACATGGTCGAGACGACCCGTCAGACGGCGGCCGAGCGCCGCGAGGCCGTGCTCGTCGCGGCGCAGGCCGCGTTCGCCCGGCGCGGGCTCCACGGCACCTCGACCGAGGAGATCGCCGCGGCCGCCGGGATCTCGCAGCCGTACCTCTTCCGCCTCTTCGGGACGAAGAAGCGCCTCTTCGTCGCGACCGTCGAGCGGTGCATGGCCGACACGCTCGAGCTCTTCCGGACCGCCGCCGGCGACCGGCGGGGGGAGGAGGCGCTGCACGCCATGGGCGACGCGTACGTCGCGATGGTCACCCGCGACCGGACGCGGCTTCTGACGCAGATGCAGGCGTACGCGGCCTGCGACGACCCCGACGTGCGCGAGGCGATGCGCACCGGGTACGGCAAGCTCCACCTCTTCGTCGAGACCGTGTCGGGGCTCCCGCCGGACGCCGTCGCGCACTGGTTCGCGAAAGGGATGCTGCTCAACGTCGTCGCCGCGATGGAGCTCTCGGACACCCGGGAGCCGTGGGCGCGCCGGCTCGTCGAGGGCGCGGTCGGGCCGGAGCACGTCGCCGCGTCGCTCGTCCTGGAGGCCGAGTGACCCTCTCTCATTTGCCCTCGTATGTGAGTGACTGCTCACAACTGAAAGGAGAATCTCGATGACCGCTCGCACGCGGACGCTCTGGACCTTCGCGATCACCTCGGTCGCGCTCTTCATGGTCTCCCTCGACAACCTCGTCGTCACGACGGCGCTCCCCGTCATCCGCACCGACCTCGGCGCCTCGCTCGAGGACCTCGAGTGGACGGTGAACGCCTACACGCTCACGTTTGCCGTCTTCCTCCTGACCGGCGCCGCACTCGGCGACCGCCTCGGGCGGCGACGCGTCTTCGCGACGGGGCTCGCCGTGTTCACGCTCGGGTCGGTCGCGGCCGCGCTCGCGCCGACCGTCGACGCGCTCAACGTCGCCCGCGCGGTGCAGGGGCTCGGCGGCGCGCTCGTGATGCCGCTGACGCTGACGCTGCTCAGCGCCGCGGTCCCGGCCGAGAAGCGCGGGCTCGCGCTCGGGGCGTGGGGCGGGATCGGCGGCCTCGCGATCGCGCTCGGGCCGCTCGTCGGCGGCGCGGTCGTGGAGGGCGTCTCGTGGCAGTGGATCTTCTGGCTCAACGTCCCCATCGGGCTCGTGCTCGTCCCGCTCGCGCTCCGGCGGCTCGACGAGAGCCACGGCCCCGGCGGCCGGCTCGACCTCGTCGGGGTGGGTCTCGCGAGCGTGGGCCTCTTCGGGATCGTCTGGGGCCTCGTGCGCGGCAACGTCCAGGGGTGGACGAGCCCGGAGATCGTCGGCGCGCTCACGGTCGGCGCGCTCCTCGTCGCCGCCTTCGTCGTCTGGGAGCTGCGGACGCCGGCGCCGATGCTGCCCATGCGGTTCTTCCGCTCGCGCGCCTTCGCACTGGCGAACGTCGCCTCCCTCTTCATGTTCTTCGGGATGTTCGGCTCGATCTTCCTCCTGGCGCAGTTCTTCCAGACGGTGCAGGGCTACTCGCCGCTCGGGGCGGGGCTCCGCATCCTCCCGTGGACGCTCGCGCCGATGTTCATCGCGCCCGTGGCGGGCGCGCTCTCGGACCGGATCAGCCCGCGGCTCATCATCGGGACGGGGCTGACCCTGCAGGCGGTCGCGCTCGCGTGGATCGGCCTCGTCTCGACCCCGGACGTGCCGTACACGTCCCTGATCGCCCCGTTCATCGTCGCCGGCGTCGGGATGGCGCTCTTCTTCGCGCCGGTCGCGAACGTCGTCCTCTCGGCCGTGCGGCCGCAGGAGGAGGGCCAGGCGTCGGGGGCCAACAACACGATCCGCGAGCTCGGCGGCGTCTTCGGCGTCGCGGTGCTCGCCGCGATCTTCTCCCACGTGGGCGGCTACCAGAGCGCGGAGGCGTTCAGCGACGGGATGAACGCGGCGGCGCTCGTCGGTGCGGCCGTCGTGGGCGTCGGCGCGATCGCGGCGTTCGCGATGCCGCGTCGCCCGTCGCGAGGAGCAGGTTCGGCTCGAGACGGCGGAGCCGCTCGCGGACGCGGCCTAGACCGGCAGCACCCGGTAGTCGGACGGAGACGGCGCCTCGGTCGGAGGCGTCGTCTCCCAGCCGTCCGGGAACGCGGGCGCCCGCCAGCCGGGCTCCGGCGCGAACGACGCCCAGCGCTCGTCCCACCAGCGCTCGCCGCGGTCGAGCATCGCGCCGAGCTCGCCGCCGACCCGCCGGGCGGCCGCGACCTGCGCCTCCGTGTAGCGGCCCTCGCGCACGCGCACCTCGAGCTGCTCCTCGTCCTTGAAGCGCCACGCGCCACCGACCGGGAGCCACAGGTCGAGCTCGAGGTCCTGCGTGTCGTAGCCCACCGCCGTCCGCCGGAACGGCTCCTCGAGGTTCAGGTACCAGCCGGCGAAGCGCCGCTCCGGGCCGTCCCAGAAGTGCCAGACGGAGTACGCCTCGCCCGGCCTGCGGAGGACGAGCACGCCGTGGCCCGTCCAGCGCTCCTTCCCGGCCCACGGGTGCGGCCGCCCGTCCGCGCTCGGCGGGAAGGCCAGCGGCATCTCCTCCGGGATGTACGTCGCGAGCAGGCCCGGCCCGTCCTCGACGACGACGACGGGCGAGGCGAGCCACGGCGTCCCCCGCCACACCTCGCGGTGCACGATCACGTCGCCGTGCTGCCAGGCCACGGCCGGACGCTACCGGGGTACGCTCCGTCGGGCGATGGCGCGACCCGAGACGTCGAGCGCACCCGGGCCGGTGCTCGACGACGACGCGCGTCCCGAGCTCTCCGTCGTCGTGACGCTCTTCGAGGAGCAGGCGACGCTCGACGAGCTGCACGCCCGGCTGACGAGCGCCCTCGAGGCCTTCGGCCGCGCGTACGAGGTGCTCTACGTCGACGACGGGTCGACCGACGGGACGTTCGCGACGCTCCAGCGGCTGCACGAGGCCGACCCGCGCGTGCGGGCGGTGCGCCTGAAGCGGAACTCCGGCCAGCACCCCGCGATGCACGCGGGCCTGACCCGCATCCGCGGCGCGATCGTCGTGACGATGGACGGCGACCTCCAGAACCCGCCGGAGGACGTGCCGCGGCTCGTCGAGGCGGTGGAGGCCGGCTACGACGTCGCGAGCGGCCGGCGGGCCGCGCGCCACGACTCCTGGGGGCGCACGCTGCCCTCGCGGCTCATCAACGGGATGCTCCGCCGCTTCACCGGGGTCGAGATCACGGACTTCGGCTGCGCCTTCAACGCGTACCGCCGCGAGGCGGTCGAGCCGATGCTCGGCGCGATCGGCCGGCAGAAGTTCACGAAGGCGCTCGTCCTCTCGGGCGGGGCCTCCGTCGTCGAGGTCGACGTCGGCCACGCGCCCCGCGACGGCGCCTCGCGCTACTCGCCGCTCCGCCTGACGCGCCTCGCCCTCCACGTGCTCGCCGGCTTCTGGCCGCAGCCGATCCAGACCGCCGGCATCGTCCTCGGGACGCGTCTGCTCGCTCGCCTCCCTGGCGCTCGGCGTCTACGGGCTCGTCTACTGGGTCTCGAACGACGACTTCCCGGGGCCGCTGCTCCTCGGCTCGCTCGTCGTCGCCGTCCTCGGCGTCCAGGGCTTCATCCTCGCCCTCGTCGGCGAGCATCTCGGCAGAATCCAGCGGGTCGTGGAGCATCGCCCCCTCTACCTCGTCGACCGGGAGCTTTGACGTGGGGGAACCCATGGTTCCCCCACGAGCCCCCTCCTTCTTGGCGTGCACGAGCGGAAGGAGCTGGGCCTCCCGGCCGGCCAAGCCGGCCTCCGGCCGCTCTCGGTGGCGATCGGACGTCTGTCGAGGACAACCGAACCGATGAGCCGGGTCCTCGTCACCGGCGGCGCCGGGTTCATCCCGTCGAACCTGATCCGGCACCTGCTCGAGCACACGCGGCACGAGGTGATCTCGCTCGACGCGCTGACCTACGCGGGGAACCTCGAGAACCTCGCCGACGTGATGAGCCACGAGCGCCTCGAGTTCGTCCACGGCGACATCCGCGACGCGGGGCTCGTCGGCGAGCTGGTCGCCGGGGTCGACGTGATCGTCAACGCCGCCGCCGAGTCGCACGTCGAGAAGTCGATCGTCGAGGGCGCCTCGGAGTTCGTCACGACCAACGTCGAAGGGACGCAGATCCTGCTCGACGCGATCCGCGAGACGCCGGTCGAGCGCTTCCTGCTCGTCTCGTCGAGCGAGGTCTACGGCACCGCCGAGCGCGACCCGATGGACGAGGAGCACCCGCTCAACCCCCGCAGCCCGTACGCCGCGACCAAGGCAGGCGGCGACCGCCTCGCGTACAGCTACTGGGTCACGTACGGCCTGCCGCTCGTGATCGTGCGGCCGTTCAACAACTACGGCCCGTGCCAGCACCCGGAGAAGGTCGTCCCGCGCTTCATCACGCAGGCGCTCGCGGGCGAGCCGCTCACGATCCACGGCGACGGCAGCGCGAGCCGCGACTGGCTGCACGTCGACGACACGGCGACCGCGATCGAGGCACTCGTCGACGCGCCGCTCGAGGCGGTCGCCGGCGAGGTCGTGAACGTCGCGACGGGCGTCGACCTCTCGGTCGCCGAGATCGCCCGCCTCGTCCTCGCGGCGGTCGGGAACCCGGACGCGACGATGGTCTACGTCGACGAGCGCCCGGGCCAGGTCGCCCGGCACATCGGCTCGACCGACAAGCTGGCCGCGCTGACGGGCTGGCGCGCGGCGATCGACTTCGAGGACGGCCTCGAGCGGACGGTTGCCTGGTACCGCGAGAACGAGGCCTGGTGGCGGGGCGTCCTCGGGCGCGACCGCGTCTCCTCGTCCTAGGGGCCGGCCCGGCCCAGCTCGGCCTGCTCGAGGCCGCGCGGGCGCGCGCCGACCTCGACGTGATCGCCGTCGACCGCGACCCGGGTGCGGTCGGGTTCGCGCTCGCCGACGAGCGCGCCGTGCTCTCGTCGGAGGACGAGGAGGGGATCGACCGCCTCGCGCGCGCCCGCGACGTGGCGGGGATCGTCTCGCCGGGCTCCGACTGGCCGGTGGGGATCGCGGCGCGCATCGCCGACCGGATCGGCCTGCCGCACCCGATCGACCCCAGGAGCGGCGCGCTCGCCACGTCGAAGAGCAGGCAGCGCGAGGCGTTCGCCGCGGCCGGGGTCCCGCACGCGCGGGCGCTCGACCCGCGGGACGCCTCGCTCCCGTTCCCGTGCGTCGTGAAGGCGCCCGACCGACAGGGGCAGCGTGGCCTCGCGCTCGTCCACGACGCCGCCGGGCTGGAGGCCGCGGTCCGCGGTGGCGCTCGCGGAGTCGCGCTTCGGCAGCGTGCTCGTCGAGGAGCACGTCGACGGGCCCGAGGTGACGGTCAACGCCTTCGGCCTCGACGGCCGCTTCCACGCGCTCGCCGTCACGGACCGCCTGACCGCGGAGCCGCCCGCCTTCGGCGTCGCGCTCGCCCATGCCTGGCCGTCCGCCCATGCGTCCGAGCACGTCGTCGACACGGCGCGGGCCGCCGTGGAGGCGCTCGGGATCCGCAGCGGGCCGTCGTACACGCAGCTCCGCCTCGGGCCGGACGGGCCGGTGGTGATGGAGGTCGCCGCGAGGCTGGGCGGCGGGCACGACGCGGAGCTCTGCCGCGTCGCGACCGGGGTCGACCTCAACGCGCTCGCGGTCGCTGCCGCGCTCGGGGAGCGGGACGCGTGCGCGAGCCTGCTGCACGCGTCTCGGCCCTCTCCCGAGGGAGCGGCCGTCGTCTTCCTCGTCCCGCCGGAGGGCACGCTCACGGCCGTCGACGGGCTGGAGGAGGCGGAGGCGGTCGACGGGGTCGAGTGGGTGCGGGTCTACCGCCGCCCGGGGCACGTCTTCGGCCCGTTCCGGCGCGGCGCGGACCGGGCCGGTGCGGTGCTCGCGGCAGGAGCCGACCGGGACGACGCGCTCGACCGCGCTCGCCGTGCGGCGCTGGCCGTACGCTTCCGGGTCGATGCGGACGCGTCGTAGAACCCCGCTCGGCTTCCAGCCGCCGGCGGTGGGGGACGAGGAGATCGCCGCCGTCGCAGAGACCCTCCGCTCGGGGTGGCTCACGACGGGTCCCCGCACCGCCCTGCTCGAGGAGCGCCTCGCCGCCTACCTCGAGGCCGAGCACGTCCTCGCCGTGACGTCGGGCACGGCGGCGATGCACCTCGCGCTGCTCGCGCTCGGCGTCGGCCCCGGCGACGAGGTGATCACCACGCCGATCACGTGGCCGGCGACGGCGAACGTGATCGAGCACTGCGGCGCCACGCCGGTGTTCTGCGACGTCCGCGAGGACGACCTGAACCTCGACCCGGCGCTCCTGCCGGCGCTCGTCACCGAGCGGACGAGGGCCGTCCTGCCCGTCCACCTCGCCGGCCAGCCGTGCGACCTCGACCCGATCCACGCGCTCGGGCTGCCCGTCGTCGAGGACGCGGCCCACGCACTCGAGGCCCGGTACCGCGGCCGGAAGCTCGGTGGGCTCTCGGCGGCGACCTGCTTCTCGCTCTACGCGACGAAGAACCTCGCGGCGGGCGAGGGAGGGCTCGTCGCGACGAACCGCGACGACGTCGCGCAGGCGATCCGGAGCATGCGCCTCACGCGCCGCGGCGACGGCTCGCACTACGACCAGGTGACGTGGGGGTTCAAGGCGAACCTCTCCGACGTGCTCGCGGCGATCGCGCTCGCCCAGCTCGACAAGCTCGAGGGTCACGGCGAGATCCGCGCGCGGCAGGTCGCGCTCTACGACGACGGCCTGGCCGGGCTCGAGGGGGTCACGCCGCTCGCGCGCGACCCGCGGGACACCCATGCGCTGCACCTCTACGTCGTCCGGATCGACCCGGCGGGCGCCGGGGCCACGCGCGACGCGTACCAGCGTGCGCTCGCCGAGGAGCTGATCGCGACGAGCATCCACTTCCTGCCCGTGCACCGGCTGACGTGGTTCCGCGAGCGGTACCCGTCGCAGCCGCCGCTCCCCGTCGCCGAGCGGGCCGGCGACGAGGTGCTGTCGCTGCCGCTCTCCCCGGCGCACGACGACGAGGACATCCTCGACGCGGTCGACGCCGTGCGGCGCGTGCACGCGCGCTTCACCGCATGAACAAGCCGCTCCGCATCGGCCTGACGCTGCTGCTGACGGGGCTCGCGCTCGCCTACCTCGTCTGGAAGATCGACCTCGGGGAGACGGTCGACACGCTGCTCGACGCGAGCCCGTGGTGGTTCGCGCTCTCGGCCGGGATCATGATCGGCACCGCGCTGCCGATGGCCTGGCGCTGGCAGTGGCTGATGCGCGCGCAGGGGATGGACGACACCTTCTGGTGGCTCACCCGCGCGTACTTCGTCTCGTACACGGCGAGCCAGGTGCTCCCGACCTCGATCGGCGGCGACGCGATGCGCGTCTACGAGACGTCGCGGCGCCACGGCGGCCGGACGGCGGACGTCACGGCGATCATCCTGCTGGAGCGCGGCCTCGGCGGCGCGGGCACGGTCCTCCTCGGCGCGATCGGCTTCGCCCTCGCGATCGGCACCTACGACGTCAACGCCTACCTCTGGCTCGAGGGCGCGTTCGTCCTCGGCACGCTCGCTCCTGATCTTCCTCTTCTTCGCCCGCTCCGCCCGGCCGCTCCTCAAGCGCGCGCGGCCGCTCCTCCGCCGGTTCCGCGTCGAGCGGCCGCTCCGCGCGTTCTACTTCGGCGTCCACCACTTCCGCGGCCACCCGAGGCTCCTCGTCGGCGTCTTCGTCTTCACGACCGCGATCCAGGCGGTGCGCGTCCTCTCGATCTGGGCCGCGGGGAAGGCGGTCGGGATCGACCTCGGCCCGCGGATCTACTACGTCATGGGCCCGCTCTTCTTCCTCGTCCTGCTCGTCCCGTTCACCCTGAACGGGATCGCGATCCGCGAGGCGTTCTTCGTCAGCTTCCTCGGGAGCGTCGGCGTCCCCGCCGACCAGGCCTTCGCCTGCGGCTTCCTCTTCTTCCTCGTGACCACGGCGCTCGCCGTGCCCGGGGGCGCCATCCTCCTCTGGGAGGGGGTGCGCGGCGGGGGCGGCCGGGCTCGCGTCGAGCATGGCTGACGCGGGGCGCCTCGCCTGCGTCGTCGTCACCTACGACGCGCTGCCGTGGATCGAGCAGTGCCTCGAGAGCGTCGCCGCGCTCGACACGGTCGTCGTCGACAACGGCTCGCGCGACGGGACGGTCGCGTTCGTCCGCGAGCGGTTCCCCTCGGTGCGGGTCGTCGAGGCGGAGAACCGCGGGCTCGCGGCCGGCTGGAACCTCGGCGTCGCGGAGACGCGCGGCGAGCACGTCCTGATCCTCAACGCGGACGCATGGCTCGTCGGCGACGCCGGGGAGCAGCTGTTGGCCGCGGCCGCGCGGCATCCGCGCGCCGCCGTCGTCGGCCCGCGGCTCCTCAACACCGACGGCTCGCTGCAGCGGTCGGTCCGCGGCTTCCCCACGCTCTGGCGCATCGCGACGGAGTACCTCTACCTCCGCAAGCTGGCGCCGCGGTCCCAGGCGCTGAACGCCTTCTACGCCGGTGGCTTCGCCCACGACGAGGAGCGCGTCGTGGAGTGGGTGATGGGCTCCTGCATGCTCGTCCGTCGCGCCGCGCTCGAGGACGTCGGGCCGTTCGACGAGCGCTACTTCCTCTTCAGCGAGGAGGTCGACTGGATGCGCCGTGCGGCCGACCGCGGCTGGTCGGTCGTCTTCACGCCCGCGGCCGAGTGCGTCCACGTCGGCGGCGCCTCCCACGGCGGCCGGCTCTATCGGGAGAACGTCCGCGGCCACCTGCGATACCTCTCGCTCCACGGGCGGGCGGGCGAGGCCGAGCGCGCCCGGCGTCTCCTCCGGGGGTCGCTCCTCGTCCGCGGGCGCCTCCACCGCGGCGAGCGCGCGCGGCTCTACCGCGACGTGGCGTCCTGGCTCGGCTCGGGCGACGTCGACACGCTGATCGCAGGGCCGGACTGACCGGGTGGGCACCCTCGTGCTCGCCGTCCAGCTGGTCTTCGGCTTCACGGTCGTGCTCGCGCCCGGCGCCGCGGTCGCGCGCGCGCTCGGGATCCGCAGCTTCGCCGCGACGGTCGCCTGGGGCCTGACGCTCGTCTTCGGCGCGCTGGCGCTGACGTTCCTCGTCTCGGCCTCGCTGACGTTCACCCTCGTCCTCCTGCTCGCGGCAGGTCTGGCCGCGCTTCCCTTCGCGAGACGGCGGCACGCGCCCCACGTGCGGATGCCCGGGCGCGGGCCGGTCCTCGGCGCGGGAGTGGTCCTCGGCCTCGCGCTGTGGCACGTCGCCGGCGAGATCGGCGGGGACGGCTTCTTCCACCTCGCGCGCGTCCAGAAGCTCCTCGCGTTCGACGACCTGTCCCTCGCGAGCGCCAACGAGTTCGCCGACGGCGGGCTCCATCCCGGCTATGCGTTCCCGCTCTGGCACGGGCTGCTCGCGCTCGTGGCCAAGGTCTCGGGCGCCGACCCGGTCGACGTCGTCCTGCACGGGCCGTCCGTCCTCGCTCCGATCGCGGTGGTCGTCGCCTACGAGGCGGGCTGGGCCTTCTTCCGCCGGGCCGTGCCGGCCGCCGTCTCCGCGGCCGCGGGCGTCGGGCTCGTGGCGATGGCGCCCGGGGCGGGCGGCGCGCTGACCGCCCTCGCGCTCCCCGCGACGAGCTCGCGGCAGCTCCTCGTCCCGGCGGCGCTGGCGCTGGCGGTCGAGGCGACGCGGCACCCGTCGCTCCCGCTCCTCGCCTCCACCGCGGCGGGCTCCCTCGTCCTCGCGGTCGTCCACCCGACGTACGCCCTCTTTCTCTGGATCCCGTTCGGGGGCTTCCTCCTCGTCCGCTGGCTGTGGGCCCATCAGGACGGGCGGGCCGGGCTGCTGACGCTCGCCGCGCTCGTCCTCCCGGCGGCGGCGTTCTTCGCCTGGCTTCTGCCCGTGATCGCCGACACGGCCTCGGTGAGCCCCGACGGGGGCGAGCGCGAGCGCGCCTTCGAGAAGTACGCGGGTCAGCTCGACGGGACGGTCGACCACTTCTGGGTCACGCCCGAGCTCTTCGTGCGGACGGGCGCGATCGCGCTCGCCGCGCTGCTCCTGATCCCGCTCGCCGGCCTCGCGAACGCGCGGCGGTGGGCGGCGTGGGTCGTCGGCGGCTCGTTCGCGGTGTTCGTGGTGTGCCTCGTCCCGTGGGTCTTCACGCCGTTCTCGGACGTCGTCTCGCTCTCGCAGTCGCGCCGGCTGGCCGGCTTCGTGCCGCTGACGTTCGCGCTCGCGGGCGGGATGGGGGTCCTCGCCCGGCTCCTCGGCCCGTTCGTCGTCCCGGTCGCGCTCGCGGCGGGGATCGCCTTCCAGCTCTTCCACCCGGGCGACTTCGGCTACACGCTCGAGGACGGCGGCCCCGAGTGGGCGACGATCGCGGGCGTCGCCGGGACGGCCGCGGCGCTCGTCCTCGGGCTCGTGCGCCGGCTCAGGCTCGAGCAGACCGCGGCGCTCGCCTCGTGCCTGCTGCTCCTGCCGACGTACGTCCACGGGATCGCGAACTGGAGCCCCTCCGCGTCGCGGTCGCCGAACATCTTCTCGGAGGGCCTGCTCGACGCCGTGCGGGAGCACGTGCCGACCGGGGCCGTCGTCTTCTCCTCACCGGAGCCCAGCTACCGCCTGGGCGCGTACGTCCCCGTGCGCGTCTGCCTGAACCCGAAGAACCACGTCGCGGACACGGTCGAGAACCGCCCGCGCGAGCGCGTCCGCACGTATCTGCGCTTCCGGCTGACGGGCGACCTCTCGATCCCGCGCGCCTGCGGCGCCCAGTGGCTGCTCGTCGACAGGGAGCGGCTCGGCTTCGAGCCGAAGCTCACGCCGGTGTACCGCGACGCGCGGTGGATCCTGTACCGGCTGTAGCGCGGGCCGGGCGCCATCTAGCATCGCCGCCGGTGAAGGCGCTCCTCGTCAGCTTCTACTTCCCACCCGCGGGCGGCGGCGGCGTGCAGCGGCCGCTGAAGCTCGCCCAGTACCTGCCGACGATGGGGATCGAGACGCACGTGCTGGCGCCCGACGACCCGCGCTGGCTGCATCGCGACGAGGGCCTCCGGATGCCCTCCCAGGCGTGGGTGCATCGGGCGCGGTACGTCGGCGTGAGCGGCGGCAAGCCGTCCGAGGTGCTCGCCGGCACCCAGGGTCTCGAGCGGGCAGTCACGCACGCCCGGCTCCAGCTCCGCCGCCTCGTCGTCCCGGACGAGAACGCGACCTGGGCGATCACCGCCATCCCCGCCGGGATCCGGCTCGTGCGCGAGCACGGGATCGACGTCGTCGTCTCGACGTCGCCACCGGGCTCGACGCACCTGATCGCGGCCGCGATCGCCCGCGCGACGGGGATCCGCTGGGTCGCCGATCTCCGCGACTCGCTCGTCGCGCACGCGCACCGGCGGGCAGACACGACCGCGACGAAGGCGAAGGCCGCGCTGCACGAGCGCGTCGCGCGCCTCGTCGCCGGCCGCGCCGACGCGATCACGTGCGTCTCCGAGGCGATCTCGGAGGAGACCCGGGCGCTCGCGCCACGCGGCCCCGTCGTGACGATCCCGAACGGCGCGGACTTCGACGACGTCGCGGGGCTCGAGCGGCGGCCGTCCGACCGCTTCCGCATCACCCACACCGGGAGCTTCTTCGGGCGGCGCGACCCGCGGCCGTTCCTCCAGGCGCTCGCCGACTCCGGCCTCGACGTCGAAGCGCGCTTCCTCGGCGACTTCCGCGAGACCGACCGGGCGTGGGCCGAGACGCTCGCGCTCGGCGACCGCCTGAGGCTCCTGCCGTACGCGCCGCGCACGGAGTCGCTCGCGCTGCAGCGGGACTCCGAGGCACTCCTGCTGCTGATCCCCGAGGCCGGGCGGGCGCGGCAAGGGCGTGCTCTCGGGGAAGGTGTTCGAGTACGTCGCCGTCGGGCGGCCGATCCTGGCGGTCGTCCCGCCGGACGGCGCGGCCGCGGAGCTGATCCGCGAGACGGGCGCCGGCGTCGTCGCGCGCGCCGGAGGACGTGGAGGCGATCCGGTCGGCGCTCGAGGAGCTCCACCATCGGTGGCAGGGGGACGGCCTGCCGGACGTCGAGCTCACCGAGGACTGGCGCGACCGCCTCTCGCGCCGCACGCGCGTCGAGGAGATGGCCACCGTGCTGCGCGATACCCTCGCCTGATCGACGACGCGGTCGCACGGTTCCTCGCCACACCGGGCGCGCTCGCGCGGCGACCGCGTCCTCTTCTGCGGCGATCGCGATGCTGGCTCGCGCTCGCGCTGCGGCGTCGTCGCTCGCTATCCGGAGGCGTTCGCGGACGCGAACGACGAGGCGCGCGCGAACGCGGCGCTCGACCTCGTCGATCGCGACGCTCGGCGGCGGCAACTCGGTGCTTCCCCGACCAGGGCCTCATGGTCGAGGCGCGTGGGCGGATCCCGCCGGACGGGGCCTTCCACGGTTGCGGTCGGCGAGCCGCGGGCGAGCTGGAGCGACCTCGCGGCCCCGTCGCGCTCGAGACTACACGCGGTACTTCCTCCTGCCCCGACGGGCGAGCCCGGCGCGCGACGTGGATCCTCTGCTTCGCGTGCGACCGGGCCGCGTTCCCCGGGCCGACGCCGTCTGGGAGGACGCCGAAGAGGGCTCGCGCTCCTGCGGGCGGCGCAGTGACCGTCCGCGCGATCACCGGGCTCGTCGGCACTGAACCTGGCTTACGCGGCGCTCGGGCTCTCTCTGCTCTGCGCGGCTCCGCGGCTTCCGCGCTGGGGACGTCGGCTGCGGCTCGCCGGGCTCGGCTACCTGCTCGGCGTCGCCGCGTTCGGGGTCGTCTGGACGGGCTGCTCGTCGTCGGCGTCCCGTTCAGCGGGATCGGGGCATCGTCGCGACGCTCGTCCTGGGGCCGCCGGCGCCTGCGTCGCCGGGCTGCTCGGGCGTCGGCCGTGCCGCACGGCTCGGCCGCGGCCCCGGGCTGACGCCGCTCGCCTGCTCGTCACCGCCGCCGGCATCGCGCTCGCCGGGCTGCTGCTCGAGGCGCTCTTCCGCGCCGCGCGGCTGCAGAGCCTCCAGGCGTTCGACGCCTGGGCGTTCTGGGTGCCGAAGGGCAAGCGCGTGTACTTCTTCGAGGGGCTCGACGAGCAGGTGTTCACGGTGTCGGCCGGGCCGACCTACCCGCCGCTCCTGCCGATCGTCGACGCGGCCGCGTTCCACGCGATGGGGAGCGTGGACGTCGTCACGCTGCACGCTGCAGTTCTGGTTCCTGCTCGTCGGAGCGGTCGCGGCGCTCGCCGGGCTGCTCTACCGTCACGTGCCTGCCTGGCTCCTCTGGCCGTCGCTGCTCGTCGTCCTCGTCGTTCCCCGCTTCGGCGAGCGCCTGCTCACGCCGCAGGCGGACGTGCTCGTGGACGTCCTCTTCGTCGTCGCGGCGCTGCTCCTCGCGCTGTGGCTCGACGACCGGCAGGGGTGGCGGCTCGCGGCCGCCGCCGTACTCCTCGCCGGAGCGACTCTGAACGAAGCGCGAAGGCATCCTGTTCGCGGCCGTCGTGCTCGGGGCCGTCGTCGCGTCGTGGCTGCCCGCGCCGCGGACTGGCCGCGGCTCGCGCGCCGTGGCGCTCGTCGTCGTTGCTGCGGCCGTGCCGTGGCGCATGTGGTACCGCGCGCAGATGAGCGGCGAGGCGCCCGGCGACCCGGCCTCGGCGTGGGCGCCGACCGCGCGGTCGACGCGCTGCGGCTCTCGCTCGACGTCCTCTTCGAACGTCGCGCTGGTCTGTCGTCCCCTTCCGTCTCCATGCTCGCGCTCGCGGCGGGCTCGTCTGGGGCGATCGGCGTCTCGCCGCGTACTTCGCGGTCTCCTCGGCCTCCGCGTTCCCGGCGGCGTCTGGTCGACGGTCGTTCGCCGAGCTCCGATCACGGCGGACGAGGCCGGAACCCGATCGTGCGCTACACGGGCGCGCTCGTCCTGCTGGCGGCCGCCGCGATGCCGCTCCTGCTCGTCGTCGGTCTGGCGAAGGGCCGCGGGAGCGAAGCCCTGACGCACCGCTCCGCCTCCGTCTCGCCGCGGACGATCGTCGCCGTACCGCTCGTCGGGGTATCCACTCCTCGTCGCGGCGGACGGAGCGCCGCTTCCCGTCGCCCGACGACTGCGTCAAGATCGCGAGTCCCGCGGACGAGGGCGAGCTCGACCTCGTGTTCGGACGGCGGGACACGCCGGGCGGAGGCCGACGAGCTGCTCGACCGCGTGCGCGGCGTCGGCTACGTCGACGCGGGCGTCGTCGCGGACGGCTGCTGGCGCTGGAAGGTCCTCTACGACGGGATCGAGCGTACGAGCAGGGGCTCGAGTCGCGCGCGGAGGCGCGCGGCGCGGGTCTCGAGGCCGAGCTCGAGCTCGAACCGCCCGGCTGACCCCTACGATTCCCCGTCGTGAGCGCCGTCGCCGCCGAACGCCCGCGCGCCGTGGCCGCGCGGGCACCGCTCGTCGAGGGGCTCTTCTTCGCGGCGGTCTTCACCGTCACCTTCGCGAAGCTCCAGTGGGAGGTCGCGGGGACGATGTCCTTCTCGGACGTCGCCACCTTCGTCTTCCTGATCGCCTTCGCCGTCTACCGGATCGAGCGCTTCGACGGCTCGTTCCCGCGGGCGGCCGCCGTGACGACGGCGTTCTTCCTCGCCTTCCTCCTCGTCTACCTGATCGGCTGGTTCAACCTCGAGACCGCGCAGTCGCTCGCCCAGTGGACGAAGGGGATGATCAAGTTCCTCCTCCACTTCCTCTTCCTCATCGCGGGCGTGACGCTGATCGCCCGCCGCGGCCTCCGCTTCTACTGGCTCACGCTGGCGGCGTTCGTCGGCGGCATCGCGGCGAACGGCGCGTACGGCCTGCTGCAGCTCGCGGTCGCCGAGTCGACCGGCGCCAACCTCGACGAGGCCTGGCTGCAGCCGATCACGGGCGGCGACAGCAAGATCAACATCTTCGGCGCGATCGAGGGCTCGTTCGTCTACCGCGTCAACTCGCTGACGGGCGACCCGAACCACCTCGGCATCGAGGTCGCCGCCGGGATCCTGCTGCTCCTGCCGATCTACCTCCGGCTCGAGCGCGGTCACCGGCTCCGCGTGCCGCTCGCCCTCCTGCTGCTCTTCCTCGTGTTCGTCGACCTCGCGACGCTCTCCCGGAGCGGCCTGCTCGGGCTCGGCTGCGGGTTCCTCGTGCTCGCGATCCCGTATCGCCGCCTCCTCCTGAAGCCGCAGTTCCTCGTCCCGCTCGGCGTGCTCCTCCTGGGGCTCGCGGCCTTCGTCGCGCAGCGCGCGAACTTCTTCGAGCAGGTGCTCAGCTCGCGCCTGTCCACCGAGGGGCGCGGAGCCGACACCCACTTCATCGTCTACTCGTTCATCCCCGACGTGCTCTCGCAGAACCCGCTGTTCGGGCTGGGGCTGAACACGTTCTCGGTCTACTACGAGTTCCAGACCGGGAAGACGAACTTCGGGCCTCACTCGTTCTACGTCGCGTCGTTCGTCGAGTACGGCCTCGTCGGCACGCTGCTCTTCGCGGCGTTCCTCGTCTACCTGTTCCGCCGCGCCGCCCTGACGCGGAAGATCGGCCGCCAGCTCGCCGCCGCGGGCGACCCGCTCGCCGCGCGGATCCGGCCGCTCGGCTGGGGCCTCACCGCCGCCCTCGTCAGCACGATGGTCTCGAACCTCTTCTACCTGACGATGTCCTTCTACTACTTCTACGTGCTGGCGCTGCTGATGATCGCGGCGCCGGCCGCGCTCGCGCACCATCTTCGAGAGCCACGGTGAGGGTCGTCGTCCTCACGACGTCGTATCCGCGGCACGCGGGCGACGTCGCCGGGACGTTCGTGCGGGACGGGGTGGAGGCGCTACGCGCGGCGGGGCTCGAGGTCGTCGTCGTTTCGCCCGCCTCGTTCCGCCACTACGGGATCGCGTACGGCGACGGGATCGTGAACAACCTCCGCGCGGCGCCGTGGAAGGTGCTCGCAATGCCCCTCTTCCTGTTCGCGTACGCGCGCGCGGCCCGCCGTGGGGCGCGTGGCGCCGACCTCGTGCACGCGCACTGGCTCCCGAGCGCGATCCCCGCGCTCGCGACCGGCAAGCCGTTCGTCCTCCAGCTCTGGGGGTCGGACGTTGTCCTCGCGGGGCACTTCCGCCCGCTTGCGCGCCGACTCGTCCGCCGTGCCCGGGTCGTCGTCTGCGCGTCGGCGGCGCTCGCCGGCGAGGCGCGTGCGCTCGGAGCTCGCGAGGTGCGTGTGATCCCGAACGGCGTCGCGATCCCGTCGACCGTCGGTGCGCCCGACCAGCCGCCGCACGCCCTCTACGTCGGCCGGCTCTCGGAGGAGAAGGGCGTCCGCGAGCTCGCGGACGCCGCCGACGGGTTGCCGCTCGTCGTCGTCGGCGACGGGCCGCTACGCCACCTCGTCGCGAACGGCGTGGGCTTCGTGCGACCGGCCGACCTCGGCCGGTGGTACGAGCGGGCGGCCGTCGTCGTCGTGCCCTCGCGGCGCGAGGGCTACGGCGTCGTCGCGCGTGAGGCGATGGCGTACGGCCGGCCCGTGGTCGCGACGGCCGTCGGTGGCCTCGTCGACGCCGTCGAGGACGGCGTCACCGGCGTTCTCGTGCCGCCCGGCGACGTTGCCGCGCTCCGCGAAGCGCTCGTACGACTCCTCGGGGACGCCGCCCTCCGTGACCGCCTCGGGCGTGCCGCAACCACGCAGGCGGCCGAACGCTTCGCCTGGGGCACGGCGACCGCGGCGCTCCGCGCGACGTACGAGGCAGTCGTGCGACGCCCGCGCCTAGGCGACGCGGCAGCGGACGAGGGTCCGCAGCACGCGGAGCCCGTCGAGGGCGGTGAGCTTCTTGCCCTCCTCGCGCGAGCGGGCGGCGTAGGTGATCGGCACCTCGTAGATGCGCTCGCCGGCGCGGAGCACCCGCGCGGTGATCTCCGGCTCGATCGCGAAGCCGCGCTCCCGGAGGCGGAGCGAGCGGAAGAGCTCCGTGCTCATCGCCTTGTGGCAGGTCATCACGTCCGAGATGAAGCAGTTGTAGATCACGTTCGTCGCGAGCGTGACGCCCTTGTTGCCCATCACGTACCAGAAGCTGAACGCGGAGTGGCTCGACCACGACCGCGTGCCGAAGACGACGTTCGCGTCGCCGTCGAGGAGCGGTCGCAGGAGCGGCGCGAGGTCCGCCGCGCGGTACTCGAGGTCGGCGTCGAGGATCGCCGACCACCGGCCCGTCGCGTGCTGGAGCCCCGTCTGCAGGGCGGCGCCCTTGCCGCGGTTCCGCTCGTGGAAGACGAGGGTCACGTTGGCGGGCCACTCGCGCGTCCCGGAGGAGCTCGCGCGTGCCGTCCGTCGAGCCGTCGTCGACGATCACGAGCTGCCGGTCGTCGACGGGGAGCTCGGCGGTCAGCGCGTCGTCGACCGCCCGCTCGAGCGTCGCGAGCTCGTTGTAGACCGGCATGAGGATCGTGAGGGTCTCCGCCACGGGCGGCACCCTATCCTGGCGCGCAGCGGGCATCCGCTCGTGTGTCGGCGCGAAGGCGCCCGGACCTGAGGCTACGATCGCGCCGTGCGCGAGCTGAGCATCGCGGGGCGCCGGATCGCCGACGACACCGGCTGCTTCGTCATCGCGGAGATCGGCAACAACCACCAGGGCAGCCTCGAGAAGGCGAAGGAGCTCTTCCAGGCCGCCCGCGACGCGGGCGTCGACGCGGTCAAGCTCCAGAAGCGCTCGAACAGGCGCCTCTACACGCGGGCGCTGTACGAGAGCCCCTACGACAACGAGCAGAGCTTCGGCGCCACCTACGGGGAGCACCGCGAGGCGCTCGAGCTCGACGCGGACGCGTTCCGCGAGCTGCGCGACCACGCGGCCGAGCTCGGGCTCGTCTTCTTCGCGACCGCGTTCGACGAGGAGAGCGCCGACCTCCTGGAGGCGCTCGACCTCCCCGCCTACAAGATCGCCTCCGGCGACCTCCGCAACACGCCGCTCCTCCGCCACGTCGCCTCGTTCGGGAAGCCGATGATCGTCTCGACGGGCGGCGCGACCCTCGAGGACGTCGACCGGGCCGTCGAGACGATCGTCCCGCTCAACCCGGCGGTCTGCCTCCTCCAGTGCACCGCCGCCTATCCCGCGGCCGTCGAGGAGCTGGAGCTCGGCGTGATCGAGACCTTCCGCGCGCGCTACCCCGAGCTCGTGATCGGGCTCTCCGACCACCAGGACGGGATCGCGATGTCGCTCGTCGCGTACATGCTCGGCGCGCGCGTCGTCGAGAAGCACTTCACCCTGAGCCACACCGCGAAGGGCACCGACCACGCGTTCTCGCTGATGCCCGAGGGGATGCGGAAGCTCGTGCGCGACCTCGAGCGCGTCCCGGCCGCGATCGGCGACGGGGTCAAGCGGCCCCTGCCGACGGAGGCGAAGCCGCTCGAGAAGATGGGCAAGAAGCTCGTCGCCGCGCGAGGGCTCGCCGCCGGGCACGTGCTCGCGGAGGGCGACCTGATCGCGAAGTCGCCGGCCGACGGCGGTCTGCCGCCCTACGAGCTCGACGGGCTGCTCGGGCGGACGCTGCAGCGCGACCTCGCCGAGGACGAGACGCTGCTCGCCGAGGACGTCGCGCCGGCGGAGACCGCCCCGCGCGCCGGGTCCGCCGCCGCAGCGTCGTGACGCAGCCTCCCGACGACGTGCTCCGGGAGATCGGGCTCGTCGTCCTCGACTTCGACGGCGTCTTCACCGACAACCGCGTCTGGGTGAACGAGCGCGGCGAGGAGTCCGTCGCCTGCTGGCGCGGTGACGGGATCGGCTTGCGGCGACTCGACGAGGTGGGCGTGCCCTACGTCATCGTCTCGACCGAGCCGAACGCCGTGGTCGCCTGGCGCGCGGAGAAGCTGCGTGCGCGCTGCGTCCACGGCGTCGACGACAAGCTGGGCGTCGTTCGCGCCGAGGCGGAGGCCGCGGGCGTCCCGCTCGAGCGCGTCGCCTACGTCGGCAACGACGTCAACGACGCGGCGTGCCTCGAGGCGGTCGGCCTGCCGGTCGTCCCGGCGGACGCGTGGCCCGAGGTCGTGCCGCTCGCGCGGTGGGTCCTCGAACGGCCGGGCGGGCACGGCTGCGTGCGCGAGCTCTGCGACGCGTTGTGGCGAGCCCAACCGTCGTAAGGGAGGCGCGGTCGCGATCGACTGGAACGTCTCGAAAGGTTGTGGCCAGGTGGTTCACGACAGATCCCTGAATCGGCTCGCCGCAACACACTGCCTGTCCAGGCGGGCATCGAGCGTCTACACGGATGCCGCTTTCCGTGACGCCTGATCAGCGCCGCTCGACACGCGCCCGACCGCCAGGACTGACTGTCCGAACGGTGGGTGCACACGTGCTTCGACTGCTCGGGCGACCGGCACGACGAGCCGATCCCAGAGACGGAGGGCCAAACCAGCGGACGGACGCCTGCCGAGGAGCCGCATCCAGACAAACCAGAGAGGCAGGCCCGGTGCGTTCACGTACCTGATCAGCTCGGGCTCGAGTTCGGCGTCGACAAAGGCGCGATGAGTCGTCTCGCGCGTGTACCGGCGGTAGTGGCCGAGTTCGCGGTCGAAGCGGCTCATCGCGCTCGGGAAGGCCGGGACGAACACGACCACCTTCCCTCCGGCTCGAACGAGCGCCGCCGCCCCGGCGAGTGCGCCGACGTCGTCGGCGACGTGCTCGAGGACGTTGACGGCGTAGACGGCGGAATACTCGCCCGGCGGTGGGCGCGTGAAGTCGATCGTGCGACACGTAACGCGCGGGTCACCAGCGAACCTGACCGCTAGCCCTCGCACACCGTCTGCTGTCGGCTCGCTGACGGTCACGCGAGGAAGACCCGCCGTGAGGAGGAGTTCCGTCTGGTAGCCCAGGCCGCTGCCGAGCTCGACCGGATTGTCGCCAAGGTGCGGCAGGATGAGCGATGTGACCCAGGCGTTGTAGTTTCGGGCCTGCTCGAGAGCCTCGAGGACCCGCAGCTGTAGGTCCGCCTCGCTCACCTAGGAAGCGCTCTGGGGTCGGATTCGAGGCCGAAGAGGCCGACGATGACGACAGAGATCCGGCGATACTCGCCTGTAGAGACGCCAGCCGGTGGGGTGCTCCACGACCGCACGCCACGCGTTGGTGCACGCGTGCGGGGACATCTCCGGTGCGGCGACGAGCCACTCTGCACTGGACGCAACATCCTCGCCCGGCCCGAGCAGTCGAACGCGCCGCGTGAGCCTCGGACCGAAGTACGGGAAGTTGACATCGTCGGTCCCCACGCTCACATCAATCGACGCGGAGTCGGGCACTCCTCTCTCCACCTGGCGAACGACGAGCGTCTCTCCGTTCCTGCGGCCCGACCCCCGCAGATAGGTCTGGGCCTGCCATCGCTCGAAACTCCAGATCCCTGGGCCGCGCGTCGCTGCGACGGCGTCGATGCCGGACGGCTTGCCGAGGTACTGCGCCAGGCACAGCACGAACGTTACTGCCGTCACGGCCGCGACACACTCGGCAATCACCGCCCAGCGTTCGAGCAGGCCCCAAGCCGCCAGGCTCATCACCCAGACTGCCACGAGGAAGCGTCCGCGCCAAGGGTCGTACGTGACCGCGAGCGCGAGGATCGAGATGCCGATCCACGGGGCCAGCGCCAGTCCAAGCGCCACGGCACTCGTCGTGCGGCGCCGAACGCCCAGGCCTGCGATCACGACCATGGTCGCCCCGACCAGGGCCGCGAGAGGGCCGAACCACGACGCCGCACCGTCGGCGATGGTCGGCGCCCCGCCAACCCGGTCGAAGTCTCCCGCGGGCCGGTTTCCGACGCTGTGCCAGAAGGCTGTGAAGAGCGCCCCGACCGACCACGAGAGAATGTCGACCACAACGGGCATCGCGACCAAACCGAGTCCCGCTGCAATCAGCGTCGCACCCCGTCGTCCGCGAGCCCATGCGTAGATTCCCACTGCCGTCACCCCGACGCCGATCGCGATCAGGGCGTCCGCTCCCGCCCCGGCCGTCCCCGGTCGCTCGATCGAGTCGAGGACGAACAGCTGTGATGTGTAGAGCACGGCGCCCGCGGAGTGAATGGGCTCCTGATTGGCGAACGATGCGAGACCGCCGTCCAGCGCTCCCGTACGGACGAGGTTGACCACGTACCAGCCGGATCCCAGGAGCGCCCCGGCAGCACCCGCCGCACAGTAGCGCGGCCAACGGCGAACCGGCTGGCCCAGAGCACCGATGAGAGCCACGACCGGGACGGCGAACGGCGTGGTGAACTTCGTCCCGACGGCAAGGGCAAGCGCGAGCGCAAAGGGCACGAGTTCTCTGCGTTCCCGCCCGAGAACGAAGACGGTCGCCGCGACGATGAATGACGCTGCGACGAGATCGTTGTAGCCCGTGATCGCCTGCGTGGCGATGACCGGAAGCGCGGGTACGAGCATCGATCCGAAGAGCGCATTGCGGGCGGGAATGCCTGCCCGCCGCGCAAGGGCGAACGCGCCGAGAGCCAGCGCTGCGACCGCGCTGAGTTGGACGAGCCAGACGAACCGTTCACTGCCCGCGAGGACAAGCGACACGGCTTGGCCGACCTCCGCGACGATCGGATTCACATCCAGGCGCGGCTCCATGGGAGCCCCGACGAGTCCGATCCCCTCCTGTTGGCGCCAGACGGCCGCGCGAGCGAGTTGGTACACGAGCGGGTCGCTGTCGTTCTGCGGCGTGAACAGTCCGAGAGCGACCAGGTACGTGTACCCGCCGGCCAACACGATCGCGAGCAGGCCGAGGTGGGGTCGCCTGAGGCATCCACCGAGCCACGTGAGGCGCGTTCTGATGGAAACGGGCCGCGGTCGACCCATGACCCACCACACCGTGACGGCGGCCGCGAGGCAGAACACGAGAGCCCCGACAAGGCCAGGGCGCGCCAGGCCCCGAACCGCACTCAGCGCGAGCGCGGAGAGCACGACCTCGGCCCATGCGACGAGATAGGTCGCCAGGAGGTGCCCGGTGAGGGATTCGAGCCGAAGACAGGAGGCCCAGAGCCACGCGGAGGTGCCGAGGAGGACGACGCCGAGAGCGATGATGGCCGTGCCGGTGATCTGCGCAACCTAGAGTCGTGCCGGAGTCGTCGCCAGTCGGGCTCCAGGTGACGTGGTCAGTACGATCGCGCCGTGACCGACCCGCTGTTCGATCTCTCCGGTCGCGTCGCCGTCGTCACGGGCGGCTTCGGGCAGCTCGGGACCGAGCTTGCCGTCGCGCTGGCCGCGCGCGGCATGCGGATCGCGATCCTCGACCGCGCGACGGAGCCGCCGGAGCGCCTCCGCGAGCGGCTCTCGGACGGCGTCGTCCGCGCGCACACCTGCGACGTGACCGACCGCGAGGCGGTCGAGGCGGCGCTCGCGCTCGTCGAGGTCGACTGGGGCGTGCCGCACGTGCTCGTCAACGCCGCCGCGATCGACGCGCCGCCCGACGCGCCCGCGGCGGAGGTCGGCCCCTTCGAGGAGGTGCCGCTCGGCTCGCTCGAGCGCGTCGTGCACGTCAACGTCCTCGGCGTCGTCGTCCCGTGCCAGGTGATCGGCGGCGCGATGGCGCGCGCGGGCCGCGGCTCGATCGTCAACGTCGGCTCGGTCTACGGGCTCGTCTCGCCCGACCAGGGCCTCTACGACTTCCGGCGGGCGGCGGGCGAGACGTTCGTGAAGCCCGTCGCGTACTCGGTCTCGAAGTCCGCGCTCGTCAACCTCACGCGCTACCTCGCGACCTACTGGGGCGCGAGCGGCGTCCGCGTCAACACGCTGACGCCGCACGGGATCGAGAACGGCCAGCCGGCGCCCTTCGTCGAGGCGTTCGCCGCGCGATCGCCGCTCGGCCGGCTGATGGACGTCTCGGAGGCCGTCGGCGCGGTCGTCTTCCTCGCCTCGGACGCGTCGTCGTACGTCACCGGCGCCAACCTCGTCGTCGACGGCGGCTGGACGGCCTGGTGATCCCCGCGGAGGTGCCGAACCTCGTCGACGGCGAGGAGCGGCCGCCCGCGAGCGGCACGTGGCTCGAGAAGAAGCGCCCCGCCGACGGCGAGCACCTCTGCCGGGTCGCGCGCTCCGGCGCCGAGGACGCGGCGGCCGCGGTCGCGGCGGCGCGGGCCGCGCAGCCCGCGTGGGCCGAGCGGACCCCGGTCGAGCGCGGGCTGCTCGTCCGCGAGATCGCCGAGCTGCTGCGCGCCCGTCGCGACGAGGCGAGCGAGCTCGTCGCCGCCGAGACGGGCAAGCCGCTCGCGCTCGCCCAGGGCGAGGTCGACGCGGCGGTCGAGATGGGGCTCTTCGTCGCCGGCGAGGGACGCCGGTCGTACGGGCGGACGACGACCGCGTCCATGCCGCACCGCACCGTGCTCACGCTGCGCAGGCCCGTCGGCGTCGCCGCGCTGCTCATCTCCTTCAACACGCCGCTGCCGAACGTCGCCTGGAAGGCGTTCCCCTCGATCTTCTGCGGCAACGGCTCGGTGCTGAAGCCGTCCGAGCACACGCCCGTCTCGGCGTGGTGGTTCGGCCGGCTCTGCCTGGAGGCGGGCCTCCCGGCAGGGGTGCTGAACGTCGTGCAGGGGCTCGGGCCCGAGGCGGGCGCGCCGCTCGTCGACGACCCCCGGGTCGACCTCGTCAGCTTCACGGGCTCGGCCGCGACGGGCCGCGCGATCGCCGAGGCCGCGGGCCGGCGGCTCGCGAAGACCGTGATGGAGCTCGGGGGCAAGAACGCGCTCGTCGTCTGCGACGACGCCGACCTCGAGCGCGCCGTCGAGTGGACGGTCGCCTCCGCGTTCTCCAACGCCGGGCAGCGCTGCGCGGCGGCGAGCCGCATCGTCGTCTTCGACGAGGTCTACGAGGGCTTCCGCGACCGTCTCGGCGCAGCGCTCGACGCCCACGGCGAGATCGGGCCGGTGATCGCCGAGTCGAGCCTGGAGCGCATCCTGGGTGCCGTCGAGTCGGCCAGGGCCGACGGCGCGACCGTGCTGCGCGGCGGGACGCGGGTCGGCGACCGCGGCTGGCACGTTGCTCCGACGGTGCTCGAGGGCCTCGCGCCGGACGCTCCGCTCTCCTGCGAGGAGCTCTTCGGCCCCGTGGCCGCGCTCTACCGGGTCGGCGGGTTCGACGACGCCGTCGCGCTCGTCAACGACTCGCCGTACGGGCTCACCGCCGCGATCCACACGGCGAGCGTGCACCGGGCGATGCGCTTCGCCGAGCGGGTCGCCGCCGGTGTCGTCGTCGTCAACGCGGGCACGCACGGGAGCGAGCCGCACATGGGCTTCGGCGGGGTCAGGCAGTCGGGGACGGGGTGGAAGGAGGCGGGCGTCGAGGCGCTCGACGTCTACTCCGAGACGCAGTACGTCAACCTCGTCGTCGACCCCGCGCTGACGTGAGCGCCGCTCCGATCGCCGTCCTCGGCCCGGGCGGCGTCGGAGGCGTTCTCGCAGCCCGGACCGGGGCGGTGTGCGTCGGCACCGAGCGGACGGTCGAGGCGATCAGGGCGCGGGGGCTGGCGCTCGTCCACGACGGCGAGCGGACGGTGACGCACCCGGAGGCCGTCGTGCGCCTCGAAGCGTCCGGTGTCGCTCCTCGTCGTGGCGGTGAAGGCGTACGACCTCGACGAGGCGCTCGGGCGCGTCGAGCCGTCGGCGCTCCGCGACGCCGTCGTCCTCCCGCTCCTCAACGGCCTCGAGCACGTCGAGCGGATCCGCGCCTCCGACGTGCTCTCGCACGCGGCGGGCGCGGCCGTCGTCGCCGGCTCGATCGGAAGGGTCGAGGCGTACGCGGCGGAGCCCGGCGTCGTCGTGCAGCGCTCGCCGGGTGCGCTCGTCACGGCCGCGGGCGACGCGGTCGACCCAGCGCGTCTCGACGCGTGCGCTCGGACCGCTGCGCGTGCCGGGGATCGACGTCGTCGTCGCGACCGGCGAGCGCGCAGTGCTCTGGGAGAAGGCGGCGCGCCTGGCCGTGCTCGCCGCGGCGACCGTCGCCTCGGGGCTGACGGTCGGGGCGCTGCGGGCGGATCCCGTCCGGCGCGAGCGCCTCCGCGAGGCGCTCGACGAGGCGTGCGCGGTCGCCGACGCCGACGGCGTCCGGCTCGACCCGGCCGCGTCAATGGGCGATCATCGACGCCTTGCCCGCGGAGCTCACCACCTCGACCGCGCGCGACGCCCGCGCGGGGCGTCCCACCGAGCTCGACGCGATCACCGGCTCGGTCGTGCGGGCCGGTGCGCGGCTCGGCGTCCCGACCCCCGCGCTCGCGGGGCTCCTCGAGGAGGCGCGATGCCGAGCGCCGTAGCGCTCATCGGCGCCAGAGCGGGCTCGGAGCGCGTGCCGGGGAAGAACGTCCGGCAGCTCGCCGGGCACCCGCTGCTCGCGTACGCGATCGAGACCGCGCGCCAGAGCGGGGTCTTCGGACGGATCGTCGTCTCCACCGACAGCGAGGCGATCGCGAAGGTCGCACGGTGGTACGGGGCGGACGTGCCGTTCCTCCGGCCGGCGGAGTACGCGACCGCCACCTCGCCCGACATCGACTGGATCGCCTGGACGCTGCCGCGGCTCGACGAGCACTTCGACCTGTTCGCGATCGTCCGCGCCACCAACCCGTTTCGCGGCCCCGACGTCGTGCGGCGCGGGCTCGACCAGCTGCTCGCGACGCCGGAGGCCGACTCGATCCGTGCCGTCGAGCTCGTGAAGCAGCATCCGGGGAAGATGTGGGTGCTCGACGAGGTCGGCCGGCTCATGCGGCCGCTGCTCGACCAGTCCCACCTCGACGTGGCGTGGCACGCCGGGCAGTACCAGGCGCTGCCGCCCGTCTACGTCCAGAACAGCGCGCTCGAGATCGCGTGGACGAGGGTGGTCGCGGCGACGGGCACGCGTGAGGGGCGCATGCTCGCGCCCTTCCTCACCGAGGGCTACGAGGGCCTCAACATCGACGACGAGGACGACT
>CAVVIL010000008.1:0-40885 GCA_963748255.1 uncultured Actinomycetes bacterium
CGGCGCTCGATCGGCGACTCGCCTTCTTCGACGGCCCCGGCGGCACGCAGTGCCCCGACGAGGTGATCGACGCGATCTCGCTCTATCTCCGCGAGTCGAATGCGAACATCGGCGCGCCGTACGAGACGTCGCGTCGCACCGATGCGCTCGTTGCGACGGCGCACGAGCGCGCGGGAGCGTTCCTCGGCTGCGAGCCGGGCGAGGTCGCTTTAATGACCGCGCTCAACTTCCTGCTGACCCGTGCGCTCGCGCGGGAGCTCCAGGCGGGGGACGAGGTGCTCGTGACGCGACTCGACCACGACGCCAACGTCGCGCCGTGGCTGGCGCTCGCCGACGACATCGGGATCGTCGTCGAGTTCGTCGACGTCGACGACCAGCTCATGCTCGACCTCGACGACCTCGCCGCGAAGCGCTCGTCCCGGACGTGTGTCGTAGCGTTCCCCGCCGCCGCCAACTCGGTGGGCACGGCGCCGGACATCCACCGCGTCGTCGAGCTCGCCCACGAGGTCGGTGCGCTCGCCTGGGTCGACGCCGTCCACTACGGGCCTCACGGGCCGATCGACGTCGCGGCCTGGGGCTGCGACGTGCTCATCTGCTCGCCGTACAAGTTCTTCGGGCCGCACATGGGGGTGGCGTTCGGCCGGGAGGAGGTGCTGCGCCGATGGAAGCCGTACAAGGTGCGGCCGTCCGCGGACGAGCCCGTCGGTCGCCGGTTCGAGCTCGGCACCTGTCAGCACGAGCTCCTCGCCGGCTTCGTCGCCGCGGTGGACTACATCGACTCGCTCGGCTGGGAGGCGATCACGACACACGAGCACGACCTGGGCACGCGCTTCCTCGCGGGACTTCCCGGAGGCGTGTCGCTCCACGGGTCGCGGACGATGGACGGTCGCGTGCCCACGTTCTGCTTCAGCGTCCCGGGCCGCAGCGCCAGTCCGTCGCCGAGCACCTCGCCGCACGGGACGTCGCGGTCTGGTGGGGCAACTACTACGCGCTCGAGACGATCCGCCGGCTCGGGCTCGACGAGGACGACGGCGCCGTCCGCGCAGGGATCGTCCACTACAACACGGCCGAGGAGGTCGACCGGCTGCTCGCCGGGGTAGCGGAGCTCGTTTGAAGCTCCTCCTGCTCGGCGGCCCGAAGTTTCTCGGGCGCGCGGTGATCGACGCGGCGCTCGAGCAGGGCCACGAGATGACCCTCTTCAACCGCGGCACGACGAACGCCGAGCTCCATCCCGAGCTCGAGCGGATCACGGGCGACCGCGACGGCGGGCTCGACGGGCTCCGCGGACGCGAGTGGGACGCAGTCGTCGATACATCGGGCTACCTGCCCCGCATCGTCACGGCCGGGGCCGAGCTGCTCTCGGGCGCGGTCGGCCACTACGTCTTCGTCTCGAGCGTCTCCGTATACGCGTCGTTCGCCGAGGTCGTCGACGAGGGCTCGCCGCTCGCGCAGCTCACCGAGCCGGGGTCCGAGGACATCGGGGAGCACTACGGCGCGCTCAAGGCCCTCTGCGAGGAATCGGTCGACAGCGCGTTTCCCGGGCGTTCGGCCCGGGTGCGGGCGGGGCTGATCGTCGGCCCGTTCGACCCGACCGGGCGCTTCACGTACTGGCCCCACCGGATCGCCCGCGGCGGCGACGTCCTCGTCCCCGGGCCTGCGTGGCGGCCGGTGCAGATCGTCGACGTCCGGGACCTCGCCGCCTGGATCGTCCGTGCCGCCGAGGAGCGCCACACCGGGCCGTTCAACGTCACAGGGCCGACGACGATGGGGGCGGTGGTCGACGCCGCCAGGCGCGTCACCGGCTCCACCTCCCGCGCCGTCGAGGTCGACGACGCCTTCCTCGCCGGCGCGGAGGTCGGCGAGTGGATGGAGCTTCCGCTCTGGGTCGACACCCGCAGCGAGGAGTGGCGGCGCTTCCTCGAGGTCGACACGTCCCGTGCAGTCGCAGCGGGCCTGACGTTCCGCCCGCTCGACGAGACGGTCGCCGCGACGCTGGAGCAGGCGGGGCTCGTGGACGGCGTCGGGCTGACGCCCGAGCGGGAGGCGGAGCTGCTGACCGCCTGGTGGGGGCGGTAGGCGCTACCCGGGCGGCTGGAGCCCGGCGGCCACGATCGCGTCGAGCGCCAGCCGCTCGTCGACCTCGCCGGGGAGGCCGCTCACGCCGACGGCGCCGATCCGCTCGCCGTCCGTGAACAGCGCGACGCCGCCGAGGAAGAACGAGAAGAACGGGTCGAAGCTCGCGAGCTCGGTCGGCCGGTCGGCGACCTTCTCCGCGAGAGTCCGCGTCGTCGTGGCGTCACTCCGCGCCGCGGTGTACGCCTTGCGCCGGGCGTTGAGCTCGGTGTCGAGTGCCGCGCCGTCCATCCGGAGCGCGGCGACTACCTCGCCATGGTCGTCGACGACGACGACCGAGACCGGGCCCGGCGCCTCGGCCACGACCCGGTTGACGATCTCAAGGGCGAGGCCGTGGGTGAGGGGTTCGGCTGCCACAGGGCAGGTCTATACCATGCGCGCGTGCCCACGTTCGACCGGACGACGCTCTCCAACGGCACCCGGGTCCTCACGGCTTCGATGCCGCACGCGCAGTCCGTGTCGTGCTTCGTGATGTTCGCTGCGGGGTCGCGCTACGAGCGCCGCGACGAGAGCGGCATAGCCCACTTCGCCGAGCACATGTTCTTCAAGGGCACGGAGCGGCGGCCGACCGCACGCGACATCGCCACGGAGATCGACGGGATCGGCGGCGAGTTCAACGCGTTCACCGGCAAGGAGCTGACCGGGTACTACGTCAAGTGCGCGGCCGAGACCCGTGACGTTGCGCTCGACGTCCTCGTCGACATGCTCCGCAACTCGCGCTTCGACACCGACGAGATCGACCGCGAGAAAGGCGTCATCATCGAGGAGATGAACATGTACGCCGACACGCCGCGGTCGTACATCGGGAACGTCTGGGAGCGGCACCTGTACGGCGACCAGCCGCTCGGCTGGGACGTCATCGGCACCGAGGAGACCGTGCGCGGAGCGACCCGCGACACGTTCCTGGGCTACCTCGACCGCTGGTATCGACCGGAGCGCACGGTCGTCGGTCTCGGCGGCCGGATCGGCGACGATGTCCTCGACCGGCTCGAGGGGCTCCTCGGGGACATCGACGCGCACGAGACCGGCGCAGCCGACGCGGCCGTGCTGCCGTCCAACGGCGCCGCGGTGCGGATCCACACGAAGCAGTCCGACCAGGCCCACGTGGTCGTCGGCACGCGGAGCTACCCACACGGCCATCCCGACCGGTACGTGCTCCAGCTCCTCTCGACCGTGCTCGGCGGGGGCATGTCGTCGCGGCTCTTCACCGAGGTGCGCGAGCGGCGCGGCCTCGCCTACTACGTCTTCAGCGGCAACACGAGCTATGCCGATGCGGGGACGCTGGCCGCGCAGGCCGGCGTCGACCTGAGCCGGATCGAGGAGTCGATCGAGACGATCGTCGGCGAGCTCCGCCGGATCGTCGCCGAGCCGGTGCCGGCGGAGGAGCTCGAGAAGGCACGCTCCTATGCGAAGGGCCGGTTCGTGCTCGGGCTCGAGAGCCCGCACGCGACGATCATGTTCGGCCTCCGTCGCGAGCTGCTCGAAGGGCGCGCGGCCGAGCCGGACGAGGTCCTCGCAGGCCTCGACTCGGTGACGGTCGACGACGTCCAGCGCGTCGCGACCGACCTGCTCGCGGGCGATCTCCGCCTGGCGCTGATCGGGCCGTTCGAGGAGCCCGAGCAGTTCGAGCCGCTGCTCGCTGCGTAGCGAGACTGTTCCATCTGACTGGTGAAAAAATAGTGTTGATCTGTCGGTATAGAATATAAGAGTATGAGTGTGTATAGTGTATGGTAGATAATAAAAAAAATTTTTTTTTTTTTTTTTTTTTTTTTTTTTTTTTTTTTTTTTTTTTTTTTTTTTTTTTTTTTTTTTTTTTTTTTTTTTTTTTTTTTTTTTTTTTTTTTTTTTTTTTTTTTTTTTTTTTTTTTTTTTTTTTTTTTTTTTTTTTTTTTTTTTAAAGTGGCGTGCCGCTCGGGCGTGCTGGTGCTGCTCGTGTCGATCGCGCTCGCCGATCACAGGTGATACGATACGGCAGCTTACAGCGGCGAGTTCCCGGACCGCGTGTCCATCGCCGTCACGAACGAGTACGCGGATCGCGCACGGTCCGAGTACGCATCGAGTGGAACGGCAACAGAAGACCGACACGATGAGCGCGCACCGATAGAGTGAGATGAACACGCGAGAACGATGCGGAAAAGACGGCGATGCGCGCACGATCGCCTACGACGTGAGTCGGAAGAATAAGACTAAGAATGAGGGGACGAAAAAAAAAAAAAAAAAAAAAAAAAAAAAAAAAAAAAAAAACTGATGCGGGACGTCGATATAAAAAAAAAAAAAAAAAAAAAAAAAAAAAAAAAAAAAAAAAAAAAAAAAAAAAAAAAAAAAAAAAAAAAAAAAAAAAAAAAAAAAAAAAAAAAAAAAAAAAAAAAAAAAAAAAAAAAAAAAAAAAAAAAAAAAAAAAAAAAAAAAAAAAAAAAAAAAAAAAAAAAAAAAAAAAAAAAAAAAAAAAAAAAAAAAAAAAAAAAAAAAAAAAAAAAAAAAAAAAAAAAAAAAAAAAAAAAAAAAAAAAAAAAAAAAAAAAAAAAAAAAAAAAAAAAAAAAAAAAAAAAAAAAAAAAAAAAAAAAAAAAAAAAAAAAAAAAAAAAAAAAAAAAAAAAAAAAAAAAAAAAAAAAAAAAAAAAAAAAAAAACGGCGAGCGGTAAGATACTGTTCAACACGAACGGCGTTGCGACCGGCGGGCGGCCAGGTTGCGCGGCCGTTCGAGTTCAAGGTGCTCTGAGCTCGCGATGTCGGGTTTTTAAAAAAAAAAAAAAAAAAAAAAAAAAAAAAAATATTACTGACGTCCGTCGTCTGAGCGCGGGCACATGCTTCGTCACGTGGCGCCGGACGACGAACGTCGGTATTGGCCCCCGCAGGGCGAGGCGCTCGCCGTCTGGGCCGTCTGGGGGCTCGTGCTGCTCGCGATCCTCGTCACCTACTCGCGCCTGCCGCCCGAGGAGACGTACCACGTCTCCGGCGAGGGGATCGTCGGCGGGCTCTCGCGAATCGTCATCGAGCTGAACTTCCCGATCGCGCTCGTCGCGATCGGGGTCACCCTCGTCGCGCTGTCCGCACTGCCCGCCGCAGCCTGGTGGGCCGGCGGGCCGGCGATCGCGCTCTGCGCGGTGACCGCGTGGCCCGGGGTCGTCGACCAGAGCGACCTCGATGCCCGCTGGGTGAACGCGGTGCCGGCCGCGGGGGTGGCGATCGCGGTCGGCCTCACGGCCGTCGCCGCGCGGCGGTCAGGACGTCGCTTCACGCCGAGGCGCGGGCTCGATCGAGTGCGCATCGTGCTCGCCGCGGTCACGCTCGTGGTCTCGATCCCGTGGATCGCCGCGATCCTCGGCTTCTACCTCCCCGAGGGGATCTTCATCATGGAGCGGCAGGGGCTCGAGAACGGGGTCGCGATCGCTGCGGTGCACCTCGGCCAGCACCACGGCTTCATGGGGGCGCTGATCGTGGCGAGCGCGCTGCTCCTCTCCCGGTCGCGCCTCCCGGCAGGCCGCCTCGATGCGGTGACGCGGCTCTACGTGTCTCTCGCCTTCGCGTACGGGGCCGTGAACATGACGCAGGACGCCTGGAACGAGCAGCTCTGGAAGCGCGGCACGGTCGACTGGAAGCTCCCGGCGGCGCTCGAGCCGGGGCCCGAGCCGATCTGGCTCGTGACGCTCGGGCTCGCGGCACTGACCGCGCTGGCGCTCCACCGGGAGAGCCGGACGTAAGTTCGCCCGCGCCCTCGGCGCGAGCGCGCCGCGCTCAGTCCTCGGCCGGCGCCTCGGCGGCGCGGTCCGCGATCTCGGACACGACGGTGGGGTCGGCGAGCGTCGTCGTGTCGCCGAGCGGGCGGTGCTCGGCGACGTCGCGGAGCAGGCGCCGCATGATCTTCCCCGAGCGCGTCTTCGGCAGCTCCGGCGTGAAGACGATGTTCGCGGGCTTGGCGATCGCTCCGATCTTCACCGCGACGTGGTTCCGCAGCTCCTCGAGCATCTCGACGGAGCCCTCGTCGCCGCCTTTCAGGGTCACGTAGGCGACGATCGCCTGACCGGTGGTTGCGTCCGAGCGTCCGCAGACCGCCGCCTCGGCCACCCGCTGGTGGTCGACGAGCGCGGACTCGACCTCGATGGTCGAGATCCGGTGCCCGGAAACGTTCATCACGTCGTCGACGCGCCCGAGGAGCCAGAAGTCGCCGTCCTCGTCGATCCGCGCCCCGTCGCCGGCGAAGTAGAGGCCGGGGAACCGCTCCCAGTACGTCGCCCGAAAGCGCGCGTCGTCGCCGTAGATCCCACGTGTCATTGCCGGCCACGGCCGCTCGAGGACGAGGTAGCCGCCGCCCTGCTCGACGCGGTCGCCCTGCTCGTTGACGACGGCCGCGACGACACCGGGGAAGGGACGCGTCGCCGAGCCGGGCTTCGTCGTCGTGACGCCGGGAAGCGGCGTGATGAGGATCATCCCCGTCTCGGTCTGCCACCACGTGTCGACGATCGGGCAGCGACCGCCGCCGATGTTCTCGTGGTACCAGATCCATGCCTCGGGGTTGATGGGCTCGCCCACAGACCCGAGCACCCGTAGCGACGACAGGTCGTGCCGGGCCGCGTGCTCCGGGCCCCACTTCATGTGTGCGCGGATCGCGGTCGGGGCGGTGTAGAGGATCGTCACGCCGTAGCGCTCGATGATCGACCACCAGCGCTCCTTGTCGGGGAAGTCGGGCGTCCCCTCGTAGAGCACCGACGTCGTCCCGTTGCAGAGCGGCCCGTAGACGATGTAGCTGTGGCCGGTGATCCAGCCGATGTCGGCGGCGCACCAGTAGACGTCCGTCCCCGGCTTGAGGTCGAAGACGTAGTGGTGCGTCGTGGCGGCGCCGACGAGGTAGCCGCCGGTCGTGTGCGCGATCCCCTTCGGCTTGGCCGTCGTGCCGGACGTGTACATGAGGAAAAGGAGGTCCTCGCTGTCCATCGGCTCGCACGGGCAGGTCGCCGGGTCGTCGGAGACCTCGAAGTCGTGGTACCAGCGGTCGCGCCCGTCCGTCATCGGCACCTCGTTGCCCGTGCGACGCACGACGAGGCACGAGTGGACGCCCGGGGCGGCCGCCATCGCGTCGTCGGCGGTGCGCTTGAGCGGCACGGTCGACCCGCGGCGCCAGGCCTCGTCCTGCGTGACGAGCACCTCGCAGCCCATGTCGTTCATGCGATCCGAGAGCGAGTCGGCCGAGAACCCGCCGAAGACCACGGTGTGCGGCGCACCGAGCCGCGTGCAGGCGAGCATCGCGACCGCAAGCTCGGGAACCATCCCCATGTAGATCGCGACCCGCGTCCCCTTCCCGACGCCGAGCTCCCGGAGCCCGTTCGCCATGCGCACGACATCCCGCTGGAGGTCCGCGTACGTGATCGTGCGCGTATCGCCCGGCTCGCCCTCCCAGTGGTAGGCGACCCGGTCGCCCAGGCCGGCCTCGACGTGGCGGTCGACGCAGTTGTGCGCGACGTTCAGCTTCCCGCCGAGGTACCACTTCGCGTACGGCAGCACCCATTCGGAGAGCGTCGTCCACGGCTCGAGCCACGTCACGCGCTCACGTGCCTGCTCGGCCCAGAACGCGTCCGGCTCGACGTCGTAGATCTCCGGCCCCGTGTTTGCCTCGGCGGCGAAGGCAGGGTCGGGCGGGAAGCGCCGCTCCTCGTCGAGGAGGGTCTCGATCGCCCGCTCGTTCATCGCGCGACGGTGCCCAGGGCGAGCGCGGGGTCGAGCCCGTACGGGAAGTCGGTGATCGTCTCGTAGCCGTCCTCGGTGACGAGGAGGAGATCCTCGACGCGGACGCCGCCCCACCCGTGCCGGTACAGGCCGGGCTCGAGCGTCACCACGTCCCCTGCGACGAGCTCGTGGCCGGCCTTGCCGAGAGTCGGCGACTCGTGGACGTCGAGCCCGACCCCGTGGCCGAGCCCGTGGTAGAAGCCGTCGCGGAGCACCGTCCCCTCGGGGACGGACAGCCCGGTCGGTTGCCCGCGCTCCTCGAAGAACGAGGACACCGCTCGGTGCACCGCGGTCCCGTCGATCCCGGGCGCGAGCATCTCGCGCGAGAGCTCGAGCGCCTCCATGCAGAGCGCGTGCCACTCGACGATCGTCGGGTCGGGTGTGCCGACCGTGAAGGTCCGCGTCATGTCCGAGAAGCATCCGCTGTCGACGTGCCGCGGAAAGAGATCACAGACGACGTGGTCGTCGTTGGCGAGCCGGCCAGAGCCGTGATCGTGTCCGTCGGCCGCCTGCGGGCCGTGGGCGGCGATCAGGTCGTCGCCGTTGCATCCGTGCGCGGCGAACACGTCGATGGCGGCCGCCCGGAGGCGCTCGGACGTGAGCGGCTCACCGTCGGCGACCCGGCCCTCGTCGCTCGGCTCGGAGCGGGCGAGGAGCGCTGCGATCGCGGCCATCCCCGCCTCGGCCGCCCGCGACGCGATCCGGATCCCCTCGAGCTGGCGGGACGTCTTGATGCGGCGGCGGTCGTCGAAGTGCCGCTGGTCGACCGTCAGCTCGACGCCGTCTGCCCGGAGCGCATCCGCGTGCCGGAGGGGAAAGGACGCAGGCACCACCGCGTCGCGAAGCCCGAGCGAGCGCGCGACCCGCACCGTGATCGTCGGCGAGATGTCGTAGTAGTCGACGCCGTCGCGTATGAGGTCGTCGTAGGAGAACGTCTCGACAGGGACGATCTCGACGGTCGGGTCGACCGCGGCGATGCGGTCTCCCTCGACGCTCCAGACGACCGCGATGCGCCGCCCGTCGAGCTCGACGTAGCGAAAGGCATCGCCGATCGCCACCGAGACCTCGTGCCGCAGCTCGGACGAGCGGACGGAGTCGCCGACCAGGAGGACGTTCGGCATCGCCGCAAGCCTAACCGCCGACGGCACACAGCCGTCCCGCTAGGGTCTGACTCGTGAGCGGCCCTCTCGACGAGCTGCGCGCACGCCTGGCCGAGGGGGCCGACCTGCGGCGGGCTGCCGGTGTGCTCGGCTGGGAGCAGCGCGTGACGATGCCGCCGCGCGGTACGGACGCGCGCGCCGACCAGCTCGCGACGCTCGGCCGGATCGCGCACGAGCGATTCGTCGACGACGAGGTCGGCCGGCTCCTCGACGCGGCCGAGCCGCTCGTCGAGTCGCTCCCGTACGACTCGGACGATCGGAGCCTCGTCCGCGTCACGCGACGCGACTGGGAGAAGGCCCGCCGCATCCCGACCCCGCTGCGCGAGGAGATGACCCGGGAAGCCGCGCGCGGGCACCACGCATGGGTCGAGGCCCGTCGGAACAACGACTTCGCGTCCTTCCTCCCCTACCTCCGGAAGAACGTCGACCTGAAGCGCCGCTACATCGAGTGCTTCGACTGGTCGGACAGCCCGTACACGCCCCTCCTGGACGACTACGAGCCCGGGATGCTGACGACCGAGGTGCGAGAGGTGTTCGCGGTGCTCCGTCCGGCGCTGACCGAGATCGTCGGGTCGGCGCCCGAGATCGACGCCTCGTTCCTCCGCGGGGCCTTCCCGCCCGACCAGCAGCGTGCATTCGCGGAGCGCGTCGTCGCGACGCTCGGCTTCGAGAGCGGGGCCTGGCGGATCGACCCGACGGCACACCCGTTCTGCACCTCCTTCACGAACAGGGACGTCCGCCTCACGACGCGATACCAGCCCGACGACCTCGAGTCGGTCTGGTCGACGCTCCACGAGGCGGGCCACGGGCTGTACGCACACGGGATCGCCGACTCGCTCCTCCGGACGCCGCTCGACAGCGCGCCGTCGCTCGGCGTCAACGAGTCGCAGAGCCGGACCTGGGAGAACCTCGTCGGCCGGAGCCGAGCGTTCTGGGAGCACTGGTACGAGCCGCTCCAGGAGTCGTTCCCCGCGCTTGGCTCCGTCGACCTCGACGACTTCGTCCGCGCGATCAACCGCGCGGAGCCGGGGCTCATCCGGGTCGACGCCGACGAGACGACGTACAGCCTCCACATCATCCTCCGCTTCGAGCTCGAGCAGGAGCTGATCGAGGGGACGGTCCCCCTCGAGGACCTGCCCGAGGTGTGGAACGCGCGGATGAAGGAGTTCCTCGGCGTCGACGTCCCGAGCGACTCCGACGGCGTCCTTCAGGACGTCCACTGGTCGGGCGGCGGGCTCGGCTACTTCCCCACGTACGCCCTCGGCAACGTGATCTCGCTCCAGTTCTGGCGGGTCGTCCGGCAGGCGCTACCCGACCTCGACGACCAGCTCGCCGACGGCGATGCGATGCCGCTCTCCGACTGGCTCCGCGACAACCTCTACTCACTCGGCCGCAAGCTGACGCCGAAGGAGACCATCGAGCGGCTGACCGGCTCGCCCGAGATCGACCCCGAGCCGTACCTCGCGTACCTCCGTGACAAGCAAGCAGCGCTCGTGGCGTGAGCCAGCTGGGCGAGCGGGACGCCGCAGCCGTCCGGGACGTACTCGCTGCGCTCGAGCGCGACGTCGAGGTGACGCTGGAGCTCGGCCCCACCGCAACGCCGGTCACGCTCCTCGCCGCCGGTGGACGAGAGATCGACACCGGCGCCGAGACGCGCCGCCTCGTCGAGGCCGTCTGCGCGGAGTCGGACCGGGTGACGCTCACGGTCGTCGAGCACGACGAGCCCGGGCCGTGGCCGCGCACGACGATCGGGCCTGGCCTGCGCTACCTCGGGATGCCCCTCGGATACGAGCTGACGACGCTCGTCCACGGGATCCTCGAGGCCGGTCGGGAGGAGCCGGCGCTCTCGTCCGCCTCGCGGGAGCGCCTCGCGACGCTCGAGCGGGACGTGACCGTCGACGTCTTCGTCACGCCGACCTGACCGCACTGCCCGCCGGCCGTGCTGCTGGCGTACAGGCTCGCGCTCGCGTCGCCACACATCCAGGCGGCCGGGATCGAGGCGTCGGAGTTCGCAGTCGAGGCGGGCCGGCACGGCGTCCACGCCGTCCCCGCGATCGTGGTCGACGGGCGCTACGCCTGGGCCGGCTCGGTCCCCGAGGCCGCGTTCGTCGACCGCGTGCTGGCCGCAGTCGAATGACGCCTCCGTAGACTCCGGGCGTGGACCCCATCGGCCGCGCGAACGACCTGCTGGAGCAGTACGCGGCTCTCGCGCGCGCCGAGCTGCCCGCCGGCACCGACGTCGTCGACGTCCACACGCACCTCGGCGAGGACATCGACGGCATGTCCGGCGATCGCGACGAGCTGCTGGCGATCCAGCGCGCCTACGGGATCGTGCGGTCGTTCACGTTCTGCCTCGACGAGCCCGACCGCCACCCCGCATTCAGCGCGGCGAACGACCGCACGCTCGCGCACGGAGCCGCGGCGCCCGGCGAGCTCGTCCCGTTCGTCCGCCTCGATCTCGACGAGGCGCCGATCGAGGAGGCCAGGCGGTGCCTGGACCTCGGCGCGGGCGGCATCAAGCTCCACCCCCGCGCCCAGCGCTTCCTCCCCGACGACCCGCGGCTCGAGCCGGTGTTCAGCCTCGCCGCGGAGCGCCGCGTCCCCGTGCTCATCCACGGCGGCCGGGGACTGCCCCCGATCGCGGACTCGCTCGCGCGGCTGCTCGACCGCCACTGCCCGCCGGCGCTGATCATCGCTCACGCGGGGATCGTCGACCTCGCCGCGATGGCGCGGAACTTCGCCGGGCGGCCCGGGGTCTTCTTCGACACGTCGGTCTGGAGCGCACTCGACCTGCTCGACCTCTACCGGCTCGTGCCGCCCGAGCAGGTCGTCTACGCGTCCGACTACCCGTACGGGCGCCAGCCGAACTCCCTCCTGCTCGCCGTGCGCACCGCGCGGGCGGCCGGACTGGACGACCGCCAGCTGCGGGCGATGCTCCACGACACCGGCGCCCGAATCGTCGACGGCCTCGACCCGGTCACCCCGACCGCGCCGCGGGGCGCCACGGAGCTGTCCCACCCGGTCACGTTTCTCCGGATCCACCAGTACCTGACCATGGCGTCGGCGATGCTCTGGATGCGACATCCGTCGGACTCGTTCGGCGTCATCGGGCTCGCGCTCAACGCCTGCGACGAGCGCTCCAACGGGCACCGCGACGCGACCGACCAGATCCGCGAGCTGCTCGTCGCGACGCGCGACCTCTGGGAGCTCGCCGCCGGGTCGGACGACGACGAGCTGCTCCGGCGACGCGCCCAGCGGGGCGCCTTCCGGCTCGTCCACCTCGCGAGCGTGCTTGCGGTGACGACGCCGGGCTAGGCAGTCCGCGCGACTGCGCGCTCGACGAGCGTCGCGAGCGCGCGGCGCTTCCAGGCCGACTGCGGGCTTCCCTTGAGCCCCGCAAGCGGGTCGGACGGGTCGAGCCCGACGGGGATGTTCGCGACCCCGGCCGCAGCGAGGCGCGTCTCCGCCCCACGGCGGGCGGCCGCGACCGAGACGAGCGGGAACGAGAAGGCGGCCCGCTCGCCGAGGCGCTCGTAGGCCGACGCGTCGGGCGGCGCGGGCAACCGGATGCCGGTGATGAGCTCCCCCTGTCGAAGGACGACGAGCGAGCGATCGTCGGCAGTGGGGCGCCGGTAGAGATCGAGCAGCGGCAGCTCCCGCGTGCGGCGGCGGCCGCGGAGCTCGACCGTCGCGCCGCATGCGGCGAGCGCGGGCGCGAGGTCGGAGGGGTGCGCGGAGATGCAGTCGCCCGGCTCGAGCCCGTGCTTGCGGTGGTCGCCGATCTGCGCGTAGCAGGTGTCGCCGCCTCCGAGCCAGCAGTGCCACTCGGCGCCGCGGTAGTACCAGCAACGCGTGTGCTGGCAGAGGTTCCCGCCGACCGTGCCGACGTTGCGCAGGAGCGGAGAGGCGGCCGCTGCGGCCGCGGTGGCGACGGCGGCGTACGACGCGACGAGCGGCGAGGCAGCGAGCTCGGCGAGCGTCACCGCAGAGCCGATCCGCACACCGTCGCCGTCCTCGTCGATCCCGCCGAGCCCGGAGTCGCGGAGGTCGACGAGGAGCCCCGGCGCCCGGATGTTGCGGTCGACCTGACCCGCGAGGTCGGTGCCGCCGCCCATCGGCACGGCGTCGTCCCGCGCAAGCAGCTTCAGCGCCTCGTCGAGGCTGGACGGCCGCGCGTAGTCGCTCACGCGAGCGTCTCCAGCACCCGGGCCGGCGTGAGCGGCAGCGCCTCCGCGCGACGGCCGGTCGCGTGCGCGAACGCATTCGCGATCGCGGCTGCGGTCGGGACGATCGGCGGCTCGCCGAGCCCCTTCGCGCCGAGGTTCGGCAGGTTCGCGTCCGGCACGTCGACGAAGTCGACGAGGATCTCGGGCACGTCGGCGATCGTCGGGACCTTGTAGTCGTCGAGGTGGCCGTTGACCGGGACCCCGGTCGTCGGATCGACGATCAGCTCCTCGGAGAGCGCGTAGCCGACGCCCTGAATCACGCCTCCCTCGACCTGGCTCGACGCGGCGAGCGGGTTCACGATGCGTCCGACGTCGTGAACGGCCACGACGCGCTCGACGGTGACGACGCCCGTGCCGGGGTCGACGGCGACCTGGGCGATCTGGCAGCCGAACGTGTTCACGCGGAAGCCGTCGGGGTTCGGGCCGCGCGCGCCGGAGCCGTCGATCGTGGCATTTCCCAGCTTCCCGGTGACCTCGACGATGTCGGCGTCGAGCGCGCCGTCCTTCGAGCGGATGCGCCCGTCCGACACCACCAGGTCGTCCACGCCGATCTCGAAGACGTCGGCGGCGAGCCCGAGCAGCTGCCGGCGCACCTTCCCGGCGGCACTCCGCACCGCGGGGAGGACGGCGGGCGTCGTCATCGACCCGCCCGCAACCGGGCCGTAGAGGTTCGGCCCGGTGTCGCCGCCGCGCGACGCGACGCGGTCGAGCGGCAGCCCGAGCTCCTCGGCCGCGACGATGCGCGCCGAGGTGAGCGTCCCGGTGCCGATGTCCTGGATGCCGGTCGTCACGAGCGCGCGGCCGTCGGCATCGAGACGGATCGACGCATGCGCGGGCGGCCCGCCGCCGCCCCACCAGATCTGCGTCGCGCAGCCCATCCCGCGCAGGAGCCCGTCGGCAGCCGGCTCGGCGAGCGCGGCCCGGTTCGCCCAGCCGGCGAGCTCGGCGGCGCGGTCGTAGCACGCGAGCAGCCGCTTGCTCGAATAGGGCAGCCCGGACTCCTGGTCGGTGTCGACGTGGTTCAGCCGGCGCAGCTCGAGCGGGTCGAGGTCGAGCCGCGCGGCGAGCTCGTCCATCGCCTGGTCGAGCACCGTCACGCCCTCGACGACGCCGGGCGCGCGGAACGCGTTCTGCGCCCTGAGGCTCGTCCGGACGGGGAAGACCATCGTCCGGACGTTCTCGCAGGCGTAGAGGGAAAGCGCGGGCTCTGCGACGGGGAAGATCCAGCCGCCGGCGCCCATCTCGACGACCGCGGCGAGCTCGATCGCCTGCAGCGTCCCGTCGCGGCTCGCGCCGAGGGTGACGGTCTGGCGCGTTCGCGAGCGCCGTCCGCCGACGACCTGGTCCTCGTGGCGCGAGAGCGCCAGGCGCACCGGCCGCCCGGCGGCCCGCGCGAGCTCGGCCGCGATGAGCGCCTCGACGCCCGCTCCCTGCTTCGCGCCGAAGCCGCCGCCGATGAACTCCGAGATCACGCGGACGCTCTCGCTCGGAAGGCCGAACCGCGAAGCAAGCTCCCGCCGCGCGTCGAACATCCCCTGCGTCGAGACCCATACGGTGAGCCGGTCGCCGTCCCAGCGCGCGACCGCGGCATGCGGCTCGAGCGGCGTCTGGACGTGTGCGGGCGTCTCGCAGGTCAGCTCGACGAGCACCTCGGCTCCCGCGATCGCGGTGTCCGGATCGCCGCGGACCGTCTCGCGCGGCTCCTCCGTGAACCGCTGCTCCTCGAGACCGGCGTCGAGGTCGAGGGGGGCGAGCTCCTCGTACTCGAACGCGAGCGCGGCGATCCCCTCGGCCAGCGCGTCCCGCGTGTCGGCTGCGACGGCGGCGATGGGAGCGCCGGCCCAGTGCGGCTCGGCCGTGAGGACCGCTTCGCCGCCCATGGTGAACGGCCCCTCCGGCCCGAGCACGGAGCGGACGCCGGGCACGGCGCGCGCGCCGTCGACGTCGAGGTTGGTCACGCGACAGCGGGCGACGGGCGCGCGGACGACGCGCGCCTCGAGCATTCCCGGAAGCGCGATGTCGACGGTGTAACGCGCGGCGCCGCTCGTCCGGAGCGGGCCGTCCGAGCGGGTCGCCGGCCGGCCGACGACCTGGAGCTCTGCTTCCTCGGGCCAGGTCTCGAGGTCGTCGTCCTCGTCGACGAGCGCCCAGACGTCCTCGAAGCGCCCTTCCATCTCGCGCTGCGTGCGGACGAAGCGCGGCCTCACGCGAGCTCCTGCCCGGATGCGCGGAGGATTGCGCGCTCGATCTTCGGGTACGCGCCGCACCGGCACACGTTCCCTGCGAGCGCCGTGCGGATCTCCTCGCGGGTCGGCTCGGGAGTGGCGGCCAGCAACGCGGTGGCGGTGACGATCTGACCGGGAGTGCAGAACCCGCACTGCAGGGCGTCCTCGGCGACGAACGCCTCCTGGAGCTCCGCGCCGGTACGGGCGAGTCCCTCGATGGTGGTCACCGCTCGCCCCTCTGCAGCCGCAGCGGGCACGAGGCACGACGCCACCGGGAGACCGTCGAGCAGGACGGCGCAGGCGCCGCACGCCCCCTCACCGCAGCCGAGCTTGGCCCCCGTCAGGGCGAGGTCGTCCCGGAGCACGCTCAGGAGCCGCCGCGTCGGTGGCGCGTCGACGATGTGCGTCTCGCCGTTGACCTCGAGCGTGACGGCCATGGTGCAAGCAGTACCGGCGCCGCTCACCGCTCGTCAACTACCCTCCGGCGATGCGCGCGGCACTCGGAGCCACCCTCGCCGTCCTCGTCCTGCTCCTCGCGGGGTGCGGCGGCGACGAGGAGAGCGCCGCGCCCGACACGACGGAGCCGGCCGCGACGACCGCCACGACGACCGAGGGCGGGTGCGCGAACGTCGAGGCTCCCGCCGCGCGCGAGGACGGCGGCGCCACCCAGCCGACCGAGCGTCTCGACCCCGAGAAGACCTGGACGCTCCGCTTCGAGACGTCGTGCGGCGCGTTCGTCGTGACGCTCGACACGACATCGGCGCCCGCTACCTCGGCGTCGCTCGTCTCCCTCGCCGAGCAGGGCTTCTTCGACGACACGGTGTTCCACCGCATCGTTCCGGGCTTCGTCATCCAGGGCGGCGACCCGACGCAGTCGGGCAGCGGCGGGCCCGGCTACTCGACCGTCGATGCCCCGGCGCAGGGCGCCCGCTACGGCAAGGGCGTGGTCGCGATGGCGAAGACCCCGGCGGAGCCGGCCGGCACGTCGGGGAGCCAGTTCTTCGTCGTGACCGGCGACGACGTCGGCCTGCCGCCCGACTACGCGATCGTCGGCGAGGTCACCGAGGGCCTCGACGTCGTCGAGCTGATCGGCTCGCTCGGTGACCCGGCGACGGAGCAGCCGCTCCAGCCGATCGTCGTCGAGTCGGTCACCGCGTCGTCGAGCTGAGCCCGATGGGCCGGGTCGCCGCGGTCGTGCTCGCCGCCGGCGCCGCGACGCGGTTCGGCGCCCCGAAGCAGCGTCTTCTCCTCCCTCGCGTGCTCGAGCGGGTCGCGGAGAGCCCGGTGGACGAGGTCGTCGTGGTCGAGGGGGCGTACGACCTTCGCGACGTAGCGCCGCAGGCCGGTGTCCGGCTCGTCCGCTGCCCGGACTGGGAGCGCGGGCCGGGAGCGTCGCTCCGCTGCGGGCTCGGCGCGCTGGAGGACGAGGTCGAGGCGGCGGTCGTGCTCATGGCGGACGGGCCCGACCTCTCCCCCGCGGCCGTCGCGCGCGTGGTCGAGGACTGGCGGGCGCACGGCGGCGCTGTCGTCGCCGCGTCGTACGCCGGAGAGCGCGGGCACCCGCTCGTGGTCGCACGGACCGCGTGGGCGGACGTCCCGGACGACGGCCTCCGTGTCGTCTCGCCGCGGCTCGTCCCGTGCGACGACCTCGGGGCTCCGGGCGACGTCGATACGCCCGCAGATCTGCCTCCGGGCGCCTAGCGTCGGCCGCTCAGAGCGACGGCGACGTGCCCGTGCCCGGGTCGGTCGTCCGGAGCTGCGCGAGCTTGGCCATCAGCCCCGGGGGCATGCGCTCGACGGCCGTCGTGCGCACGTACTGGCGGAGCGAGGCCTCGAAGCGATACCTGCGCCGGCAGTAGTCGCATCCCTCGAGGTGCATCTCCGCGACCGTGACCTCGTCCACGGAGAGCTCTCGGTCGAGGTACCCCTGGAGGAGCTTCTCGCACTTGTCGCAGTCGCTCATGCCGCCGCCTCCTCCGCGAGCTTGGCCTTCAGGAGTCGTCGCCCACGATGCAGGCGCGACATGACGGTACCCAGCGGGATGTCGAGGATCTGCGCGGCGTCGGCGTAGCTGAAGTCGCCGATGTCGACCAGCACGACGACGTCACGGAAGTCGTCCGGAAGCGACGACAGCGCCGTCACGATCGAGTCCTGCGAAAGCCGCTCGACGACGCGATCCTGGTCCAGCACCTGCTCGCCGCCGGTCTCCGCGATGCTGTTCGCGAGGTAGTAGTCGTGCTCCTCGAGCGGTGTCTCGTCGGGGCGCCGCTGGAGTCGCCGGCCGCGATCGACGTTGAGGTTCGTGAGGATCCGCAGGAGCCACGCCCGGAGGTTCGTTCCCGGCGTGTAGGACTGCCAGCTCCTGAACGCCCTCGCGTACGTGTCCTGCACCAGATCCTCGGCTTCCTCGCGGGTGGAGACGAACCGTCGCGCCACCCGGTAGACCTGGTCGGCGAGCGCGAGAGCCTCCTCCTCGAAGCGGACGCGGTCGCGAGCTTCCATCGCGGCCCGTCTCGCTCCATCCGACTCGGCCGTCTCCGGCTCGCCCACCGGGGCACCGTAGCAGCGTTGTTACGGGTAGGTGAACGGCCGCGGGGACGTGACTATTCCCGACGGCCGCGCGAGCCGTCAGGCTGTCGGGCGCTCGTGGAAGCCGGCGCCGGCCAGCGTCCCGACGAGCGCCTCGCGGGAGGTCACCTCGTCGTCCCACGTCAGCGTGACGTCGCCCATCAGGCTGGCGTGGGCGGCCTCGAGGCCGGGCTGCCCCTCCAGAGCGGTCGCGAGTCGCATCACGCATCGCTCGCAGCGGACGCCGGAGACCTGGAAGGTGTCGGTCGCGCTCGGCATCAGCCCGATCGTACCGGGGCTGAGATGGTTGATTCCGCGAGGACGCCGCTACGCGGACTCGACCATCTGGCTCCGCCGAAGCGCGACCTCGGCCCCCGCGAGCGTGACGAGGATCGGGTCGTGGGTCGCGCAGATCACCGTCGTCCCGTGCTCACGCGCAAGGTCGGCGAGGAGGCCGCCGACGGCCAGCGTGTTGAGGCTGTCCAGCCGCGCTGTGGGCTCGTCCGCGACGAGCACGGACGGGCGTCCCGAGATCGCCCGTGCGAGCGCGACACGCTCACGCTCGCCGGCGGAGAGCCGGTCGACGGCTCGCTCGGAGTGGTCGGCCAGGCCGACGATGGCGAGGGCGTCCATCGCCCGCTCGCGTGCCTCGAGGCCGTCGACCTCGCGGAGCGTCAGCGCGAGCTCGACGTTCTCCCGGGCGGTGAGCACGCCGGAGAGGCCCGGCATCTGGCCGACGACGCCCATGCGATCACGCCGGAACGCCGCCCGCTCGTCTCGGTCGAGCGCCGAGAGGACGGCGCCGTCGACGACGATCTCTCCTTCGTCCGGCGTGTCGAGGCCGGCGAGCAGGGCGAGGAGCGTCGACTTGCCCGACCCCGACGGACCGGTGACGACCGTGAACGTGCCGGGCGGGAACACGCCGTCGAAGTGCTCCAGGGCAGTCTCGTGCCCGTAGCGTCGCGTGACGCCGCGCGCCTCCACGAGCACGCCGACGGCGGTCGGCGGTGCCTCGTGCACGACCGGCTCGGCGATGACGTCGCCGGTTGTCGGGCGTAGCTCGACGGCACCGGCGCGCACGCGGACGATCGCCCGGTCGCCGATGCCTGCTGTCCGAAGCGATTCCTCCGGGACGCGCAGCCACCCGCCGCGCCCGATGACGATGGTGTCCTCGTCCCCCGTCCGCTCCTCGCCGACTCGGCCGTCGCGGACGTGGACGACACGGTCCGCGATCGACGCCGACGCGGGGTCGTGACTGACGACGAGCGCTGCGGCGCCTTCCTCGCGCGCGAGCGCGGCGAGGAGGTCGAGGACGATCCGCGCGCTGTCCTCGTCGAGCTCACCCGTGGGCTCGTCGGCCACGAGGAGCGCCGGCGAGGGCGCGAGCGCGGCGCAGAGGGCAATCCGCTGCTGCTCGCCGCCCGAGAGCTCACCGGGTCGCGCGGCCGCGCGGTCGAGGAGATCCACCCGCTCGAGCAGCTCGCGCGCACGCCGTGTCCGCTCCGGCGCCGGGATGCCCCGGAGACCGAGCGGGAGGGCCACCAGCGCCTCGGCGGTGAGGTCTGCCGAGAGCGCGCGCCAGTAGTGCTGGTCGGCGTACCCGATGACCCGGGAACGGTGCCGGGCGACAACGTGCCCGGGAGCGGAGCCCACGTCGAGCCCGTCGACGACGGCACGCCCGGCCGACGGCCGCTCGAGCCCGGCGACGACACGCACGAGCGTCGACTTCCCGGCGCCGCTCGGGCCGAGCACGACGCACAGCTCGCCACGGTCGACCGCCAGCGTCAATCCCCGGAGTGCGGCGACGCCGCCGTCCTCGGAGGGATGGACGACGAACACCTCTCGCAGGTCGACGAGCGGCGTCATCCGTCCGCCCCGATCCGCCCCGGGCCGCGGGGCTCGGAGAACGCACGTCGGGTCGTCAGCAGGACGAGTCCCGCCGCGGCCACGGCGAACGCCGCGCCGGCGGCGAGGAGCACGAGCGGGTCGACGGTGGTCACGAGCGGTGGCTCGGGGGCGCTCGCACGCGCGGTCACCGAGACGACGCGCGTGACGAGCCGCGCGAGGAGCACGCCGCCGACGATCCCGGCGAGGACGCCGACGACGGCCACGAACGTGGCCCGGGCCGTGACGACCCGCCGCAGCAGCGTGGGCGTCGCTCCCTGCGCCTCGAGGTCGACGAGCTCGCCCCGGTCGTCCCGGAGGTCCGCCCGGATCGCGAGGGCGAGGCCCCAGACGGCGAGTGCCAGCGCTGCGAGCGCGGCCGCGCCGAGCGCGAGCAGGGTGCCGTGGCCCAGCGGATCCTGGCGGGCGTCCGCCTCGAGCCCCGCGCGCGAGCGCTTCTCGAGCACGGCGAACGGACGCCGTGCGAGCGCCGCCTCGACCTGCTGCTGCTCGCCGTCGCCGACGTCGAGCCAGAGCTCGCTCACAGGCGCCGCGCCGGGCGCCCGCGTGTCGACGGCGGTGGCAAGTGCCTCGCGGTCGGCGACGAGCGCGTCCCCCGTCGTCCCCGGGATGCGGTCGACCACCGCACCGACCTTCACGTTGACGGTCTCCCCTCCGATCCGGAGCGGAAGCGTCCCGCCGACGCCGCCCGCGATGTCGCCGAGCGCGCGCGTCACGACTGCGGTCGGCGGAGCGTCGTCCGTCGGCTGCCGTGGGCGCACACGGGCATTGCGTTGAGCGGTGACGGCGTACGTCACCCGCATGCCGGGACCCCGTCGCGCGGCCCACCGGGGTGACCCCACCCTCGCCGATCCAGCCGTCCAGCGAGACGCCCGCGATGCGGAGCGCCGTGGCTCCGCGCAATGCGATCCCGGCGTCTGCGCCGCGGTCGATCAGACGCGGCGCGACGAGCTCGAGCGCTACGAGCTTCGAGCCCTGCGCATCGCGCGGGACGCGTGCCCGCAGGACCGACGACGCGTCGGGGTCGGCGGCGCCCAGGTCGAGCGTCCGGAACCGGCCGTCGCGCTGCTCGAGGAGCGCGCGGAACGACAGCAGCCCCGGACCGACCTCGAGCGCGAGCTCGGTGCCGGGGACGATCGGCCCACGGAGCTCGTCCGAGCCGTCGCGCTCGACCGCGTTCGAGACCGCGTCGCGCGAGGCGCCCCACTCGTCCCGCCAGAGCGGCTCCGCGCGGAGTGCCGCCGGAGGCACGCCGAGCACCGTGACGCCGGAGACGGAGGCCGCCGGGCCGGCGCTCGCTGTGAGCCGCGTCACCGGATGCACGGCCTCGACGCCCGGGATCGCGGCGTACCGCTCGACCGGCGCGGCCCGCAGGACGGGGACGAGCGAGCGGAGGTCCTCGCGGACGACAACGTCGGTCGGCACGGCGAAGGCCGCCTGGTCGCGCTCGCCCGTCTGGAGCGTCGACCGGTATGCCTCTGCGAGGCCGGCGAGCGCGACGGCGAGCGCGAGGAACGCCGCCGCGACCCCGGCCGCGCCGGCCGAGCGTGCGAGCGACACGCCCGCGAGGCGGGCACTTCCCCGTCGACCACGCCGAGCCGCCAGGCGCCCGACGGCAGGCAGCAGGCGAGAGGCTCCGACGGCGACCGCGAAGGCGACGAGGCCCGGCAGCACGAGGAGGGTCGCAGGGGCCGCGCCGCCCGACGCGAGGTCGTCGGCGTCCACCGCACCGCTCACGACGATCGCCAGGGCGGCGAGCAGTGCGACGACGGCCGCGAGGTCGAGCGTCCCCAGCCGTCCCCGGCGGCCCGGCGCGAGCGAGACGGCCACCGCGATCACGGCGGCGGCGACGACGGCGGTCGCGAGCCCGAGGAGCAGACCCGTCGGCGAGAGAACGCTCTCCGCGAGCACCGCTCCCACGGGAGCGTCCGCCGCCGCGGCCGCGACGGCGCCTCCGATGCCGCCGACGATCCAGCCGGCGAGCGCGCCGCCGAAGCCGACGGCCGTGCACTCCGTCCCCGTGAGGAGGGCGCCTTGCCAGCGACGCGCTCCATGCCAGGTGAGCCGGCGTCGGGCCGACGCGAGGTCGCGCCGGAGCGCGCCCGCGGCGAGCACGGCGAACGCGACGAGGAGCGCCGCAGCCTCTCCTCCCACGAGCAGCAGGCGGCGTCCCGCGACGGTCGCGACGTGCTCTGCGTCGCGGAGCTCTTCGGTGGGAAGTGTGAGCGCCCATGACGGTGACTGCGCCTCGAGCGCCGTCCGTGCGCTATCGGCCCCCCGAACGAGGTCGTCGATCTGCCAGAGCCGCGGCGTGCCGGCGCCGAGCGCCTGCACCCACGCGTACGACCGGTACGAGCGCGCCAGCACGGGTGAGGAGACGAGCGCCTCGACGCCCTCCGCAACGACGAGTGGCGCCGGCGGCGGCCGGTGGTACCGGGAGGCGTCTCGCAGGGCGGGCGCGAGCGCTGCGTCGGCCAGCGCGTTGTCCGTCGGCGCGAGGAAGTCGCCGAACAGGAGGCTCGAGCGGAGCACCCCCGTGCCGACCTCGACCACGTGGAGCCCCGGCACGTCGGGCAGCGCTCCTGCGCCGCGGAGCCGGAGCACCTCGCAGCGCTCGGCCGTGCACGCTCGAGGCAGCCGACCGGAGCGGAGCAGGACGTGCGGCGCGAGGCCGTCGACGGCCGCGAGGCCGACGAACCGGCCGCCGACGGTGCTCTCGCGGACGAGCGCGACCGCGGTCGGCTCGCCGGCGGGCAGTGCCGACAGCGCCTGCCGCGCACTGCGGTCGAGCGTGCTCCAACGCTCGTCCCCACTCGCGGGCACGCCGAACCAGACGGCGCGCACCGCACGGGCGGAGGCGGGAACGCGCTCGACGTCCTGCGCCACCCCGCGGTCCTTCGCCACGGTCGCTCCGGCAAGGATCCCCGCGAGCACGGCAGCGGCGGCAGCGATGCCGAGCGCCGCGACCAGCGCCCCTCCGTCGCGGCGACGGAGGCGACCGAGCGCGAGGCCGACCACGAACCAGGCGCTCCGCACTAGTGCCCCTTCCAGTGATGCGGCCTCGTTTCTGGCGTGCGAGGAGCAAGCCGGGCGAGGACGCAGGGAGTCCCGATACCCATAGGCTATCGGGACGACCGAGGACGACGCATGACGCCGCCCATCGCACGCCAGGGACCTGGAGGGCATCGCTGGAAGGGGCACTAGGCCGGCCTCCCCGCAGCACGCCTGCGGTAGGCGCGCGCCTTCTCGCGCCCGCCGCAGATCTGCATCGAGCACCAGTTCGACGACCGGTTGCGCGAGCCGTCGTAGAAGAGCCAGCCGCAGGTCTCCTGGCGGCAGGCCTTCATCCGCTCCCAGACCCCGCGGAGCCGCGCCTCGGCGACGACGGCCACGACCGTCGCGAGCCCGGCCTCCGCCCCGCCTCCCGCAGGCGCGAGCACCGGCGCCCCGTCGACGAGCCGTACCGCGAGGGGGTATCGCGCGAGCGTCTCGTCGATGTCGCGCTCGCGCGAACGCCCGAGCGGTGCTCCGAGCGTGTTCGCGAGCGCGAGGTCGCGGAGCGCGGCACGGAGTGCGTGCGCCCTCGCGACCGCCTGCGAGTCGACCGTCGCGGCGGGCGGGAGAAGCCCGTGGGCCACGAGCCATGCGCCGAGCGCCTCCGGCGTGGCGATGTCGTCCCGGTCCCAGTCCGGGATCTCGGTGTTGACGAAGTCCTGGACGAGGTCCAGCGGAGCCGGCGCCGGAGAGCGGCCGCCGGGCTGGAAGCCGTCGGTCATGGCGCGACCGTAGCCGCGCCGCCATCACCGGTCAAATCGAATAGCTGGTTACGACGTCGTGCGGGTCACGAGGAGACGGGCTTCTTGCCCTTGACCCCGTGCACCGGGCGGCCGGCGGCCTCCCAGGCGTAGTACGACGCGCTCGGGCCGAACAGCGGCTCGTACGAGACGACGCGCGGGTTCCGGCCGACCTCCTTGGCGCGCTGCGCGTGCCAGAGCAGGTTCGGGTCGTCGCGCTCCTGCCAGACGAGGACAAGGTGCGCAGCGGTCATGAACTCGGCGACGAACGTGCAGCCGTCCGCGGGGCACGGGAACGGGTCGGTGCTGACGCACCACCAGCCGGTGTGGTCGCCGGCGTCGTCGTCACGCCACAGCGACTCGTCCTCGAGGAGCTCCTCGTCCCCCAGCACGGCGTAGCCCCGCTCCACTCCCTCGCGCTCCACGACAGCACAATAGATGCGATGCACGGCCGCGATCTCGCGATCGTCCTCTCGGGGGGAGGGATGAACGGGCTCCTGATGGAGCTCGGGTTCCTGCGGCGGCTCCGGGAGGATCCGCTCTGGGAGCGGCTCGGCTGGGTCTACGGCACGTCCGCCGGGGCGCTCTCGGGCCTGATGGCCGTTCGCGACCGGCTCGACGAGCTCGAGGAGTTCGTGCTCGAGCTCCAGCCCGACGAGACGTTTCGCCCGAACCGGCTGTGGCAGCTGCCGTTCACCGGCTTGCACGACTACGCGCTCCCGGACACGATCGCCGAGCGCCTCGTGCCGATCGAGACCCTGGCCGAGGAGGCCGCGGCCTCGCCGGTCGAGCTCGTCGTGTGCGTCACCGACGTCCGCGACGGCGACCTCGACGAGCGCCACGCGTACGAGCGGACCTACTCGAGCCGCTCGACGCCGCCGGAGGTCATGGCGCAGGCGGTGCTGGCCTCGGCAGCGATCAGCGCGCTCGTCCTACCGCTACGGGTCGAAGACGTGATCGGCACCGACGGCGGCTGGGTACGGAACTTCCCGCTCGGGCACGCGTACGACAACCCGGCCGTCCGGGAGATCATCGGCTTCCGGTACGTCCCACGCGCACCGCGATCGTCACCCGAGAACCTCCAGCGCCTCCGCCGCAGGCTCGAGCCGTTCCGCGCCGTCCCTCCGGTGCGGGCGCTGATCGGCGAGCTCCGCTCCGCCGAGGAGCGGCAGGAGCGCGGGGAGCCGCCGCACCTCGCCGACATGATCTTTCGGCTGATGCGGGTCACGGTCGCGCGGAACACCGAGCTCGAGGTGCGCTCGGCCGCCGACAAGGACGCCTCGGTCCGCGAGCTCGAGGCGTTGCGCGACTCGGTGCTCGAGACCGTGCGACGAAGCGCGCTGCCCTGGAGGCGGCGTGCCGCGGTCGCCGAGGTCGAGGCGCGCTTCGCGAGCGCGCGCTTCCCGTTCCGCCACGATCGCGCGCTCCCGCTCACGATCGTCCGCGGGGACGGCGGCGAGCATGCCCTCGATCCCGCCTTTCGCTCCGGCCTCGAATGGCCGCTCGAGACGAAGCAGGAGCTGATCGACCTCGGCTACGAGCTCACGGCCCGCGCGCTCCGCGAGCGGCGCGGTCGCTAGCCGGTCGTGTCGGGCACGCGCCCGAGCTTCACGGTGAGCGTCTTGCGCTCGCCGTCTGCCCGAACGACCGTCACGCGAACGCTCTCGCCCGGCTCGTGCGCGGCGATTGCCTCGCGGAGCTCGTCGACCGACGCTATGTCCTTGCCGTCGATCGCGACGACCATGTCGCCGCCCACCTGGTAGCTCTGGCCCGCGACCACGACCTGCGTCTCGCCGCCCTCGAGCCCGGCCTTCGCGGCGGGACTGCCGGGCTGGACGGCGCCGACGAGCACGCCGCTTGTCGGCGGGGAGCTTCAGGACGGAGGCGACCTCGGGGTCGATCTCCTGCAGCGTCACGCCAAGGTAGGCACGGTCGACCTGCCCGTCGTCGAGGAGCTGCGCGACGACGCTCTTGACGGTGTTGGAGGGGACGGCGAAGCCGATCCCGACGTTCCCGCCGCCGCCGTTGGCGGTCTCGATCTGCGAGTTGACGCCGATCACGCGACCTGCCGCGTCGATGAGCGGCCCGCCCGAGTTGCCGCTGTTGATCGGCGCGTCGGTCTGGATCACGTGGTCGATCGTGAAGTTGTTGGGGGCGCGGACCTGGCGCTGGAGGGCGCTCACGATCCCGGAGGTGACGGTGCGCTCGAGGCCGAAGGGGTTGCCGATGGCGACCACGGGGTCGCCGACCTCCACCGCGTCCGAGTCGGCGAGCGACAGCGGGGTGAGGCCCTGCGCGTCGACGTCCACGTGGAGGAGCGCGAGATCGGTCGACGGGTCGGTTCCGACCACGGTCGCCTTCACCGTGTCGCGGTTCGAGAAGCTGACCTCGATCTCCGAGGCGCCGTCGACGACGTGGTAGTTCGTGACGATGTGGCCTTCCTTGTCGATCACGAACCCGGAGCCGAGCGCCTGCTGGGCCTGGCCCGGCTGGACGTTGCCGAAGGCGTCCGTCCCGGAGTCGCCCTGCGAGGTGGACGTGATCTGGACGACACCGGGGCCGCTGTGGCTGTAGATCTCGCCGACGTCGATCGACGTGCCACGCGTCCCCGACGCGCTCGAGCTCTGCGTGATCGGCGTCGCCGCGATGATCGTGTCGGCGTCGTCGAACGCGCCGAGCGCCCAGGCGCCGCCAAGCGCCACGCTGCCGCCGAGAAGGGCTGCGGCGGTCAGCGCGGCGAGCGGCTTGACGGCCGACGCGGACCGGCCGGGCGTGGCCGGAGTCGCGTCTGGGCGGATCGGGGGCTCGGGGAAGCTCACGTCGCCGTTATAGACGCGGCCGGGTGTATCCCGGGTTGTGAGCCGTTAAGACGCGGTTGCGCCCTGGGCTGCGACGCGCCGTGACGTTCGCGGGGGTCAGACCCTTGCGGGGTCAGACCCCATGGCGACGGTCTTCACGACCTGCTCGCGCTCGGCGCCGAGCGCCTCGTCGAGCTTCCGGGCGAGATCGCCGGACGCCGACAGCTCCTCGGTGATGTCCGCACCGCCGATCAGCTCGCCCTTGACGAACACCTGCGGGATCGTCGGCCAGTCGGTGAGCGCCGAGAGCTCCTGGCGGATCTGGGGATCGGGGAGCACGTTCACCGCCGTGATCGGCGCGCCTGCGCCCCAGAGCGCCTGGAGCGCACGGAGCGAGTTCCCGCATGCCGGCTGCTCGGGTGTGCCCTTCATGAAGATCGCGACCGGCTCGTCGTCGATCACCTGCTGGATCTGCTCGCGGAGCGTCATGCCGTTCCCTTCGTCGTGATGCGGAGCTCATGGATGGTGCCGTCGGCGAGCGGCTCGGCCAGCGCCCGGTTGACGAGGCGGTGCTGCTCGACGAGCGAGAGCCCGTCGAACGACCCGCTCTCGACGGTGACGTGGAAGTGGTCGCCACCTCCGGTCCGGTCGAGCACGTCGACGCTCCCGTCGGGGAAGGCCTCCTCGAGGAGTGCGCGGATCGCTTCGGTCGCCATCGGCATGATGCTAACGACGGTGGGGTCTGGGAGGTCGTCTCGCGATGAGCTTCGTCGCCGGGGCGCGATGGGCACGTGCGATGCTAGGACGCAGGGAGCCCGATATAGCCCATATCGGGGCGACCGAGGACGCCGCAGCGTGCGCGGTCAGCGTGTTCCGGCGGCACAAGGCTCATCGTGAGACGACCTTCCATCGCCTTCCTCGCTTCTCTCCCCGAGCGGCTGGTGCGGACGATCGCCGCCGCTGCTCGGCGGCACGCTGCACGAGACGTTCGTGCTGACGCTTCCTCGCATCGTCCGCAGCTCGCGGCTCTACGAGGCGACGGCGCGGAACCTCCTCCGGATGACGATCGAGCTCGTCGGAGGCGTCGAGGCGCGCGTGAAGGTCGAGGACGAGTACGAGCCGGATCCGGGACGGCTCGCGCTGCGGAAGGGCGCCGGCAACGTCGTCGAGCTCGGCTCGATCGCGGCCTTCGGCTTCTCGCCTCTCTGGATCCTCGCCGCGGCCGCCGACGTGACGCGCGGCTCGCGCGTGTACCTCGACGCGTTCGTGTCGGAGCTCGTGCGGGCCGGGGCGCTGCCCGAGGGCTCGTCGCCCGGCTCGGTCGACGACCTGCTCGGCGCGCTCGAGGGCGTCTCCGGCACGAGCGCCCGTCTCGTCGACATCCCGCCGCTCGAGGTGCGCGCGCTCCGACAGTCGTTCGACGACATCCGCCGGGACGCGGCGTCGCTCCCGAGCCCGGACGAGCTCGCCGGCGTCTTCGACGGGCTGCGCGAGGCGTCGCTCCGTGAGGGGACGAGCCTGCTCGAGGTGTCCGTCGGGATCGGGCTCGCGTTCTTCAACTCGGCCCGGCACGTCGGCCGCCAGCACGTGCTCGATCCCTATCGCGAGGACCTGGCGCCCGTGCGTGACGAGGGGCTCGGCGCGTACGCCCGCCGCGTCTCGCGTCCGTATGCGGAGGCGGTGAAGCGGCACTTCGACACCGCAGCGCCCTCGCTCACGGAGCGCGGGCTCGAGAAGGTGCGCCGCCGCGACGACGCGGCCTGACGCAGAGGAGGCGGCCGTAGAATCGCGGGCGTGGAGGCCACGGCCGCACGCGGCGCCCGAAACCCGGTGGGACGCGCCTTCCGGATCCTCTTCTGGATGGCGCCCCGCGACGACGGGCCCTGGGGCGTCCGCGAGATCGCGAAAGGCGTCGAGATGAGCCCGAGCACGGTCCATCGCCTCCTCGGGCTCCTCGAGGAGGAGGGCCTCGTGCGGCAGGACGACCCCGGCGGCGGCTACGACGTCGGCACCGAGCTGCTGCGGCTCGCGTGGACCGCGTCGAGCACGCACCCCATCCGGAGCGCCGCGCTGCCGCACATGCAGGAGCTCGCGGAGGCAAGCGGCGAGACGGTCAGCTTCGGGCTGTACGACCCGCACCGGCAGCAGACGTACGTGCTCGCGGTCGTCGAGAGCGCCGCGCCGGTTCGCTACGTGTCGAAGCTCCACGAGTGGCGAGACCTCCACACCGGCGCGAGCGGGCGCGCGGTGATGGCGTTCCTGCCCGACGACGAGCGGCGCGCGGTGATCGAGACGGACGCGGCTCGCGCCGGCGACCGAGCACACGATCACGAGCGCCGCCGAGCTCGAGCGGGTGCTGACGGACGTGCGCGAGCGCGGGTACGCGTTCAGCCAGGAGGAGCGCCGGCTCGGCGGCATCGGCATCGCGGCTCCGGTGTTCGGCCCGGGCGGTCAGGTCGTCGCCGAGGTGGGCGTCAGCGTCCCGACGCAGCGGTTCGTCGCAGGCGACGAGGATCGGCTCGCGCGCCTCGTCGTCGCCTGCGCGGCACGGATCACGGACGACGTCGGCGGTTGATCGATGACGCGAGAATCGTGTACCCTTGAAAGAAATGCATGTTCCTTTCAACGAAACGATGGAGGGATGATGACGCACCCCGACAGCTTCGGCGCCCGGTCGACCCTCTCCGTCGGCGACGCGAGCCACGAGATCTTCCGGCTCGACGCGCTCCAGTCCCGGTACGACGTCGCGCGCCTTCCGTACACGCTGCGCGTCCTGCTCGAGAACGTCCTGCGCCGCGAGGACGGCACGACCGTCACCGCCGCGGACGTGGAGGCGGTCGCGACCTGGAACGCGACGGCGGAGCCGTCGAGCGAGATCACGTTCGCCCCGGCGCGCGTCCTCCTCCAGGACTTCACCGGCGTGCCCGCCGTCGTCGACCTCGCCGCGATGCGCGACGCGATGGCCGGCTTCGGCGGCGACCCGAGCCTCATCGACCCGCTCATCCCGGCCGAGCTCGTCATCGACCACTCCGTCCAGGTCGACGACTTCGCCAGCCGCCTCGCGATCCGGCGCAACGCCGAGCTCGAGTTCCGGCGGAACCGCGAGCGGTACGCGTTCCTCCGCTGGGGCCAGGGCGCATTCGACGCGCTCAAGGTCGTGCCGCCGAACACCGGGATCTGCCACCAGGTCAACCTCGAGTTCCTCGCCCGGGTCGTCGAGGCGCGCGACGGGCAGGCGTTCCCCGACACGCTCGTCGGCACGGACTCGCACACGACGATGATCAACGGCCTCGGCGTGCTCGGCTGGGGCGTCGGCGGCATCGAGGCCGAGGCCGCGATGCTCGGCGAGGCGATCTCGATGCTCGTCCCGCAGGTCGTCGGCTTCCGCCTGCACGGGCAGCTGCCCGAGGGCGCGACCGCGACCGACCTCGTGCTCACCGTGACGCAGATCCTCCGTGCGACCGGGGTGGTCGGGAAGTTCGTCGAGTACTTCGGCGAGGGCCTCGCAGGGCTCCCCCTGGCCGACCGCGCGACGATCGGGAACATGTCGCCCGAGTACGGCGCGACCTGCGGCTTCTTCCCCGTCGACGACGAGACGCTGCGCTACCTGCGCCTGACCGGGCGCGACGACGAGCGGCGTGACGCTCGTCGAGGCGTACTGCAAGGAGAACCTGCTGTGGCACGACCCGACCGAGCCCGCCACGTACTCGCAGGTCGTCGAGCTCGACCTCTCGACCGTCGAGCCGTCGCTCGCCGGGCCGCGGCGGCCGCAGGACCGGATCGCGCTCTCCGCCGCGAAGGCCTCGTTCCTCGAGGCGCTGCCGAGCTTCGGTGTCGGTGTCGGTGTCGACTACGGCAGCGCGGTGGACGAGGCGGTGGCCGAGTCGTTCCCCGCCAGCGACCCGCCCGCGCACTCCGGGCCGGGAGCCGAGGAGCCGCAGGGCGAGCAGGCCGTGCAGGCGGCGCCGGTCGCCATGGTCCCCGCGCGCACCGGCATCGAGTGCGAGCTCGACGGTGAGATCGTCCGTCTCGACCACGGCGCCGTCGTGATCGCCGCGATCACGTCGTGCACGAACACGTCGAACCCGTCGGTCATGGTCGCGGCCGGGCTGCTCGCGAAGAAGGCCGTCGAGCGCGGCCTCGACCGGCGGCCGTGGGTGAAGTCCAGCCTCGCGCCGGGCTCGAAGGTCGTCACCGACTACTTCGAGCGGGCCGGCCTGACGCCGTACCTCGAGGCGCTCGGCTTCCACACCGTCGGCTACGGCTGCACGACCTGCATCGGGAACTCCGGGCCGCTGCCCGAGCCGGTGTCGAAGGCGATCGCCGAGGGCGACCTCGTCGCGTGCGCGGTGCTCTCCGGGAACCGGAACTTCGAGGCGCGCGTGCATCCGGAGGTGAAGGCGAACTACCTCGCGAGCCCGCCGCTCGTCGTCGCGTACGCGCTCGCGGGGCGGATGGACATCGACCTCGTGACCGAGCCGCTCGGCCACGACGCGAGCGGCGAGCCCGTGTTCCTGGCGGACCTCTGGCCGTCACCGGAAGAGGTTCGCTCGACGGTCGAGGCAGCGATCGGGCGCGAGATGTTCGAGCGCACCTACGCCGACGTCTACACCGGGGACCCGGAGTGGCGCGAGCTGCCGGTGCCGGAGGGATCGCTGTTCGCGTGGGAGGACTCGTCGACCTACGTGCGGCAGCCGCCGTACTTCGAGGGCATGGAGCGCGAGCCGGGCCGCGTCGAGGACATCGTCGGCGCGCGCTGCCTCGTCTCCCTCGGCGACTCGGTGACGACCGACCACATCTCGCCGGCGGGGTCGATCAAGCTGGATGCGCCGGCCGGGCGGTACCTCGTCGAGCACGGCGTCGAGCGCGCCGACTTCAACTCGTACGGCTCGCGCCGCGGGAACCACGAGGTGATGGTGCGCGGCACGTTCGCGAACGTCCGGCTGAAGAACCTGCTCGTCCCCGGCTCGGAAGGCACGTGGACGGCGCATCTCCCGTCGGGGGACGAGGCGACGATCTTCGAGGCGGCCGAGCGGTACCTCGCCGAGGGCGTGCCGACGATCGTCCTCGCCGGCAAGGAGTACGGGTCGGGCTCGTCCCGCGACTGGGCGGCGAAGGGGCCGAAGCTCCTCGGCGTCCGGGCGGTGATCGCCGAGAGCTACGAGCGGATCCACCGCTCGAACCTGCTGATGATGGGGATCCTCCCGCTGCAGTTCCTCCCCGGCGAGAGCCTCGAGTCGCTCGGGCTGACCGGCCGCGAGGAGTTCGCGATCACGGGCGTCGAGAACGGCGAGGCGCGCGAGGTGACGGTGCGGGCCGACGACCGGGAGTTCCGGGCGATCCTGCGGCTCGACACCCCGCGCGAGCGCGAGTACGTCCGCCACGGCGGGATCCTCCCGTACGTGCTGCGGAAGCTGCTCGCGGCCTAGCGAGCCACGTCGTCGACGGCGCCGGTGCGCGCGCCGGAGGACGGCTAGGCTCGCACGATCGTGAGCATCGCGGTCGTCTCGCTGCTGCTCCCGGTGGCCGGCTTTCTCGTGCTCCTCGCCGTCCCCTCGGCGGACGCCCACTGGCAGCACGGCCCGAGCCACTTCTGGCTGATCCTCGCGACGGCGCTCGTCAACGTCGTGCTCGGGCTCGCTGCGAGCGAGGCGGCGCGCCGGCGGCGCGACGCGCGCGCGTTCCTCGTCTCGCTCGCGTTCCTCGTCTCGGCCGGCTTCCTCGGGCTGCACGCGCTCGCGACCCCCGGCACGCTCGTCGAGGGCCGCAACGTCGGCTTCGTGATCGCCACGCCGATCGGGCTCGTGCTCGCAAGCTGCTTCGCGGCAGGCTCGTCGCTCACCCTCTCCCGGGACACGGCGCGTTGGATCGTCGAGCACGAGCGGGCCCTGCGCGCCGCCGTGATCGCGGGGCTGGCGGTCTGGGCGATCGTCTCCCTCGCCGAGCTTCCGCCGCTCGACGGCCCCCCGCCCGAGGGCGAGCTGCACGGGCCACTGGTTGCGCTCGCGGTGCCGGGCGTCGCGATGTTCGGCTTCGCCGCGTGGCGGTACCTCGGGCTGTACCGGAGCCGCCGTGACCCGTTGCCCGCCGCGCTCGCCGCAGCCTGGGTCCTGCTCGCCGAGGCACTCGTCGCGATCGGGCTCTCGCGCAGCTGGCACCTGACATGGTGGGAGTGGCACGTGCTGATGGCGTGCGGGTTCGCCCTCGTCGCCTGGACCGCGCGGACGTCGTACCGGAGCTCCGCCTCCGTCACAGGTGCCTTCGGGGGCCTGTACCTCGACGGCACGCTCGAGCGCGTCGACGCCGACACGGGCGCCGCGCTACGGCAGCTCGTGGGTGCCCTCGAGTCCGGCGAGCCGGTCGACGAGGTCGCGCACGAGCTACGCGAGCAGGGCCTGGGCGGCGACGAGGTCGCGGCGCTCGCACGGTCGGCCCAGGAGGTGCGGCGCATCGAAGGGCTCTTTCGCCCGTACGTCTCACCGGAGCTCGCGGTGGGGCTGGAGCAGGAGCCCGAGCTGGCGCGCCTCGGGGGCGAGGAGCGCGAGGTGACGGTCCTCTTCGCCGATCTCGAGGGGTTCACGCGGTTCGCGGAGAACTGCGCACCGGGTGAGTCGATCGAGATGCTGAACACGTACTGGGCCGCCTCGGTCCCGGGCCTGCTCGGCGAGGGGGCGACCATCGAGCGGTTCGCCGGAGACGCGGTGATGGCCGTGTTCAACGCAATGGGCGACCAGGCCGGACCACGCCGACCGGGGCCTGAGGGCGGCCCGGGCGCTGCTCGCGTCCTCGGAGTCGCTGGCCCGCCGGAGCCCGAGCTGGCCGCGCTTCCGCGTCGGGCTCGCGACCGGCCCCGCCGCGGTCGGTCACGTCGGCACGGAGGATCAGCGGAGCTTCGCCGCGATCGGCGACACGACGAACCTCGCCGCACGACTCCAGACCGAGGCGCGACCCGGCGAGGCCCTCGTCGCGGGCTCGACGGCGTCGCTCGTGTCCCGCCCGGGAGCCCTCACGGCGCGTGGCCGGATGGCGGTGAGAGGACGGACCGAGGAGGTCGACGTGTTCGCCCTCGACGTCGATCCCGCCGGCACCGGACCGGACGCCGCATGAGCGACCGGGACACGAGCTGGGGCATCGAGCCGGTCCCCGAGCGGCTGCGGGTCCTCGGCGGGGTCGACCTCGCGCTCCTCTGGGGGAACCTCGGCGTCTCGCTCCTCGTCGTCGTCGCGGGGGCCATCCTGGTGCCCGCGCTCGCGCTGCCGGCCGCGCTCGTCGCGATCCTCGTCGGCTGCCTCGTCGGGAACCTGATGCTCGCCGCCGCAGGCGCCATCGGCGCGCAGGCGCGGGTCCCCGCGATGGTGCTCATGCGCGCTCCGCTCGGCGAGCGCGGCTCGTACCTCCCGACCGCGGTCAACGTCGTCCAGTGCATCGGCTGGACCGTGTTCGAGCTGCTCGTCATCGCGACGGCGGCGGCGGCGCTGTCCGACGAGCTCCTCGGCTTCGAGGCGCGCTGGGCGTGGACGCTCGTCTTCGGTGCAGCCGCGCTCGTGCTGGGCCTGCTGGGGCCGATCGACGTCGTGCGGACCGTGATCCGCAGGGTCGCGATCTGGATCGTCCCCCTCGCCGTCGCGTACCTCGCCTGGTGGGCGTTGACGGGAGGCGGTCTCGAGGACGCGTGGAACCGGCCCGGCGAGGGCGGTCTCTCGACGTGGCAGGGGATCGACATCGTGGTCGGCGTCACGGTCTCGTGGATCCCGCTCGCCGCGGACTACACGCGCTTCGCGCGCACCGGGCGCGGCGCGTTCTGGGGGACGGGCGCCGGCTACTTCGTCCCGGACGCGCTCCTCCTCGCGCTGGGTGCCGTGGTTCTCCTCACGCGGGACGTCGCCGACGCGGCCTCGCTTCCGGCGGCCGTCGCGGCAGGTGGGATCGTCGCGGTGCTCGCGCTCTTCGCCCTCACGGTCGCCGAGACGGACGAGGCGTTCGCGAATGCCTACTCCGGCGCGGTCTCGCTGCAGAACCTCGTGCCCCGGGCACCCCAGCCCCTGCTCATCGTGTTGACGACCACGCTCGGGACCCTCGGAGCGCTCGTCCTCGAGCTGACGAGCTTCCAGTCCTTCCTCTTCCTGCTCGGGTCGTGCTTCGTCCCGCTGTTCGCGGTGCTGCTCGCGGACTGGCTCGCGGCCGGCCGTCGGTACGAGCGGGACGACGTGTTCGAGGCCGTGCCGTTCCGGGCGGGGCCGATCCTCGCCTGGATCGCCGGCTTCGCCGCCTACCAGTGGCTCTCCCCGACCGGGCCGGAGTGGTGGGTCGAGCAGGTCGGGCGGCTCGAGCCGCCCGCCTGGGGGATCGGGGCGACGCTGCCGAGCTTCGCCGTGTCGTTCGCCCTCGCGCTCGCTCTGGCGCTTGCAAGCCGCCGGATGCGACCGGATACGGTGCGCGCGTGAGCAGGATCGCCCTGGTCGGGAACCTCGCCGTCGACCGGGTGGCCGACGGCCCGCCACGTCCGGGCGGCGGCGTCTACTGGGCCGCGCGGGCCGCAGCGCACGTCGGCGCTGACGCGGTCGTCCTCACGCGCTGCGCGCCCGCCGACCGCGAGGTGGCGCTGGCGCCCCTCGAGGCGTTCGGCTTCCCCGTCACCTGCGTCGATTCCACCGAGACGACGGGCTTCAGCTTCCACTACGAGGGAGACCATCGCGTCATGAACGTCGACGCCGTCGGCGACGACTGGACGACGTCGGATCTCACCGGCTGGGCGGCTCCGGCGCTCGCCGACGCCGAGTGGGTGCAGGTCGCCGGGCTCCTCCGCTCGCACTTTCCGACCGAGACCGTGGAGATGCTCGCCCGCGACGGCCACCGGTTGCTGCTCGACGCCCAGGGAAGCCTGCGGCGCGCGGAGACTGGCCCGCTCCAGCGGGACGACGAGATCGACCACTCGATGTTCGCGCACCTCGCCGTCCTCAAGGTGAACGAGGATGAGGGCCGGGTCCTCGCGGGGAGCCTCGAGACCGAGCCACTACGGGCGCTGGGCGTCGGCGAGGTCCTCCTCACGCTCGGCTCGCAGGGCGCACGCGTGATCTGGGACGGCACGGTGGCCGACATCCCGCCCTCCCCGACGAGCGGCGAGATCGATCCGACCGGGGCCGGCGACTCGTTCTCGGTCGTCTACCTCGACGGACGGGCACGTGGCCTTGACCCCGTCGCCGCCGCCCGGCGGGCCTCGGAGACGGTCGCCGACCTGATCAGCCGCGGCTGATGCGCGCGCTCGTCGCGTGCATGCTCGGCACCGTCGAGGTCGACCTGGACGAGGACGAGGTCGTCGAGATCACGGACGCGCCGGTCGACGCACCGGAGCTCGAGCTCGAGCTGCCGCTCCTCGTCGCGGCGGCGGCGCACGGCTCGACCGTCGTGGCGGTCGTCGACCGCCGGCCGCCGCTCGTCGTGTCGAACGACGGGGGCTCGACATGGCGCGAGGCGGGCGCGGGGCTCGCGCCCGGGACCGCGATCGCCATCTCGCCCGACGACCCCGACCTCGTGCTCTACGCGACGGCGGAGCGCCTGCACCTCTCACGCGACGGCGGCCGCTTCTGGCAGGCGCTGTCGGTCGAGCTGCCCGAAATCACGGCTGTGACGCTCGTCGACTGACGCGGTGCACATGCGACGATCCCGGAGGCGGGTCGTCGGGTGGCGGCGGGACGAAGGCCGGCGGCGTCAACCTACGGGCGGAGGCGGTACTCGCCGCGGGCGACGACAACGGCTGCGCCGCCGACCTCCACTGTGTCGATGAGGCCGTCCCCACCCTCCGCCCGTGCGTGGAGCGTCGAGGGGCGGCCCATCTCGACACCCTGCGCGATCACGATCTCCTCGCCCCAGGCGATGCGGCCGTGGCGCGCGAGGTGGCAGGCGATCGGGCCTGCGGCCGACCCCGTTGCGGGATCCTCCCCGTGCGCCCAGAACATCCGGTTGCGCCAGCCGTCCTCGGACCGTGCGATCGCGTTGACGCCGGTGATCTCGAGCGCCGCGATCGCCTCGCCGTCCCGCTTGAGCCGCTCGAGCTCTGACGGGTCGTCGAGGGTGACGAGGATGTGGCGCGCGCCGTTGTCGTAGAGCTCGATCGGTAGCGTCGACCGCTCGGCCCCGATCGCCGCCAGCACCCCGTCGGGATCCTCGACCGCCTCGACCCGTGGCACGGGCTGCGTCATGCGCCCGAAGACGATCGCCCCCGACTCGTCGCGCTCGAGCGCGACCGGCACGATCCCGGCGAGGGTCTCGAGCTCGATGATGCCGCGCTGGAGCGGCGCGCCGAGCACGAACGCCGTGCCGAGCGTGGGGTGGCCGGCGAACCGCATCTCCGTCCCGGGGTTGAAGATCCTGATCCGCGCCGTCCCGCCCTGCTCGGGCGGCAGGACGAAGACGGTCTCGGAGAAGCCGATCTCGCGGGTGAGCGCCTGCATCGTGGCGTCATCCAGGCCGCGCGCGTCCGTGAACACGGCGAGCTGGTTGCCGCTCAGCGGCGTGTCGGTGAAGACGTCCGCGAAGACGTAGCGGTACGAGGGCACAGCGCGGGTTATAGCCCGCGCTCGGCCTCGACCCACTTCGAATGGTGCTCGCGCGCCCAGTCCTCGCGGACGTCCCCGGTCGTCATCCCGCGGAGTGCATGCCGCGTCGACGGATGGATCACCGCGAGGTACAGGTGCCCGACGAGCAGCCCCACGGAGGCGAGCGTCAGCGTCTCGTGGACCGTGCCCGTGCCGTCGAAGAGAAAGCGGTGGTCGCGCTCGCCGAGCCACAGGAAGAAGCCGGAGACGACGAAGAGAACGGCGAAGGCGGCCGTGAGCAGCGTGTTGAGCTTCTGGCCGGCGTTGAAGCGCCCCTGCGGCGCCCGCCGCCCGCGGAGCCAGCGGCGGTCGTCGGCGTCGAGCGTCTCGACCTCGCGCCAGTCGGCGACGAGCCGGCGGCGGTCGCCGAGCGCCAGCACGAGCACGATCGCTACGGCCCAGACGAGCGCGGCGCCGAGATGGACGTTCTTGACGAGGTTCCGGCGCGCGACCGCCTCGGACAGCACGGGCAGGTACAGGACGAGCCCTGTCGCGAGCATCGCCAGGAAGCCGCCGGCGTGCACCCAGTGGAGCGCACGCTCGGTCCGCCCGAAGCGCCGGACCATTGCCCGGTCGCTCACAGCCCGTTCGAGCCTCCGACCCAGGCGTCCTCGTCGTAGCCACGCTGCTCCCAGTAGCCGACGTGGCTCGTGTGGGTCTGCACCTCGATGCGCGTCACCCACTTGACGCTCTTGTAGCCGTACATCCGGGGCATCACCACGCGTGCGGGGAACCCGTGCGGCTCGGAGAGCGGCTTCCCGTCGAGGTCGAGGGCGAGGAGGGCGTCCTGCGCGAACGCCTGGGGAAGCGAGAGCGTGTCGTCGTACGGCACCTCGTCCGACACGAAGCGGAGCGCCTTCGCGTCGGGGCGGAGACCGGCCTCGGCGAGCAGGTCGCGGAAGCGGACGCCGGTCCATCTGACGTCGTAGACGCTCCAGCCGGTGACGCAGTGGAAGTCCGAGACCTGCTCCGCGCGCGGCAGCGCTCGGAGGTCGTCGAGCGTGTACGTGACCGGGCGCTCCACGGCGCCCGCGATCGTCAATCGGTATGCCGCCGGGTCGACCCGGGGGATCGCGTTCCCGATCGTGTAGATCCGCCAGCCCGAGGTCGGCACGATCGCCGCGACGGGATCGGGCACGAGCCGCCCGGCGAGCCGCATCGCGTCGCGGCCGAGGAACAGCCCCGCGAGGCCGGCGCCGACCACTCCCAGGAACGCAGCGCGCCCGATCATGCGGTCGTCCATCCCCTTCTTGTAGCGAGGGATTCTTACGGCCGCCTTAGAAGTCCGCAGCCCGCTCGTACCGGGGCAGGCCCGCACGGAGACCCGACTATGCTCGACGGCGATGCGCATCGTGCACCTCTGCCGCCACGCGACGGCCGCCGAGGGCGAGCCCGACGAGCTTCGCGAGCTGACGTCGCAGGGCGTCGACCAGGCACGGGCGCTCGGGAGGCAGCTCGCCACAGCGCCCGATCCGCCGGCGATCGTGCTGACGAGCCCGCTCGTGCGCGCGCGGCAGACGGCCGAGCTCCTGGCCGAGGAGACGGGCACCGAATGGCGCGTCGAGCCCCTCCTCGCGCCGGGCGCGACGGTCCACGCGCTCCGGAGCGCTGTCCATGACGTCGGCGGACCGGTCGCGACCGTCGGGCACCAGCCCGACTGCTCCGAGATCGCCCTTGCGGTGACGGGGCGCGACCCCGGGTTCCCGCCCGGGGGCGTCGTGCGTCTGGAGCTCGACGCTGACTGAGTCGCCGCCCGCGATCCGCGTGGCGGGCCTCCGCAAGTCCTACGACGGCGTCGAGGCGGTCCGCGGGATCGACTTCGAGGTCCGACACGGCGAGGTCTTCGGCCTGCTGGGCCCGAACGGCGCCGGGAAGACGACGACGGTCGAGATCCTCGAGGGCTACCGGCCGCGCGACGGAGGCGAGGTGGAGGTGCTCGGCGTCGACCCGTGGCGCGCAGGCGCGGCCCATCGCGCGCAGATCGGCGTGGTACTCCAGCACTCCGAGCTGCCCCCGACGCTGTCGGTGCGCGAGGTGCACCGGATGTTCGCCGGGTACTACGCACAGCCCCGCGACGTCGACGAGGTGATCGAGCTCGTCGGGCTCGACGAGAAGCGCGACGCGCGCGTGAAGACGCTCTCCGGCGGGCAGAAGCGCCGGCTCGACCTCGGCGTGGCGCTCGTCGGCGACCCCGATCTCGTCTTCCTCGATGAGCCGACGACCGGCTTCGACCCGACCGCGCGGCGAACCGCCTGGGAGCTCGTGCGCTCGTTGCGATCGCTCGGCAAGACGATCCTTCTCACGACCCACTACCTCGACGAGGCGCAGCAGCTCGCGGACCGCGTCGCCGTCATCCGCGAGGGGCAGCTCGTGCGCATCGGGACACCGAACGAGCTGATCGGCGTCGCTCCGAAGGTCGAGATCCGCTACCGGGAAGGGGGCCGCCACGTCGTCGTCGAGACCGACGAGCCGACGCGCCTGCTCGCCGAGCTGACCGCCGCGGCGGTGGCGGACGGCCGCGAGCTGGAGGCGCTCGAGGTACGGCGGCCGACGCTCGAGGACGTCTACCTCGACCTCGTCGACGGAGACGACGCGTGAGCCTGCTCGTCCACGAGCTGCGGATGCAGCAGCTGATGTTCTGGCGGAACCGCGAGTCGGCGGTGTTCGTCTTCGTGTTCCCGCCGATGCTCTTCCTCCTCCTCGGCGCGGTCTACGACGGGACGATCGACGGCGTTCCGGCCGCCGACCGCCTGCTCGTGGGGATGCTCGGGTACGGCTGCGCGAACACCGCGTTCGGCGGCCTCGCCATCACGCTCGGTGGTCCGGAGAGAGCTCGGGATACTGAAGCGCCTCCGCGCGACGCCCCTGCCCGCCGCCACGTACCTCGCGGCGGTGCTCGTCTCGACGCTGCTCGTCTTCTTCCTGCAGATGCTCGTGACCGTCGCGCTCGGCGTGCTGCTCTACGACGCGCAGGGCGCGGAGAGCTGGCTCGCGGTCGTGCCTGTCGTCCTACTCGGCGGGATCGCCTTCGCCGGGCTCGGCTTCGGCGTCGCGTCGCTGATCCGCTCGGCGGAGGGCTCATCGGCGGTGGTCAACTTGATCATCCTGCCGATGGCGTTCCTCTCCGGCTCGTTCGGCCCCACGTCGGGCTACCCGCAGGTGCTCCAGACGATCGCGGACGTCCTGCCGCTCACGTACCTCATCGACCTGATCGAGGGCGCGTACCTGAGCGGGGACCACATGACCGACGACCCGACGGCCGTTGCGGTGCTCGTCGCCTGGGGGGTCGCGGGCTACGCCGTCGCGGCGAAGCGCTTCGGCTGGGAGCCGCGCGAGCGCTAGGAGAGGGCCACGGCTACCAGCCGCCGACCCACCCCGAAAGGAGCCCGTACGGCTCGCTCTCGGCGGGCTCGCCCGGCCGGGCGCGGAGGAAGTCGAGGTCGCAGCCCGTGTCCGCCTGGAGGACGTGCTCCGCGTCGAGCGCCCCCCAGCCGCGGCGGTACCTCGGCACCGGCGGACCGAGCTCCTCGATGCGGCGGCGCACCTCGGCCTCCGGCACTTCGAGGTCGAGCCGCCGGTCGCGTTCGAGTTCGTGATCCGGTAGCCACCTGGGCGACCTCGGCCGCGGCCCACTCCTTCTCCGCGATTTGAAATTTCATATTGCGTCCGGCCGGACTTAGACCAAACTGACCCGCGATGGAAGAGATGGGCGTCATCTCGCTCCTCGAGGACCGCGAGTCGGTCGAGGATCGCGTCGCGA
>CAVVIL010000009.1:0-17778 GCA_963748255.1 uncultured Actinomycetes bacterium
GATCGACGTCACGGCGAGCAACGTCGAGGCGGCTGCCGGTGCGGCCCTGGTCGTCCTCGCCGTCAAGCCGCAGGACATCGACGCTCTTCTCGGCGAGATCGGGACCGCGATCACGCCCGATCAGACCGTCCTCACCGTCGCGGCCGCGATCCCGACCTCGATGATCGAGCGTCACCTCGCCGCGGGCGTGCCGGTCGTCCGGGCGATGCCCAACACGCCCTCGACCGTCCACGAGGGGGTCGCCGGGCTGTGCGCCGGAGCGCACGCCGACGACGCGCACGTGACGCTCGCGGAGGAGGCGCTCGCGCACCTCGGATCGGTCGTGCGCGTCCCGGAGAAGCACATGGACGCGGTCACGGCCGTCTCCGGCTCCGGCCCGGCGTACTTCGCGCTCCTCGCCGAGGCGATGATCGAGGCCGGGCTCCTCCTCGGCCTCTCGCGCGAGATCTCGACCCAGCTCGTCGTCCAGACGATGCTCGGCACCGCGAAGCAGCTCCGCGACGAGGGGCTCCACCCCGTCGAGCTGCGCGAGATGGTCACCTCGCCGGGCGGGACGACGATCGCCGCGATCCGAGAGCTCGAGTCCGCCGGGGTGCGCGCCGCGTTCCTGAACGCGATCCAGGCGGCGATGGTCCGCGCGCGCGAGCTCGCCGCCGGCTCGGACTGACGCCGGTCGGCTAGGCGGGAGCCGGGGCCGCCCGCCGCTCCTTCTGACGCTCGGACGCGATCGAGATCACGACGGCGCCGACCAGGGCGAGGACGAGCCCGACGATCCCGAGGAGGATGTGCCACCCCGGCCTGCTCCAGCGCTCGTCGAGCAGGAGCGTCCCGATCGCGATGCCGACGATCGGGTTGGCAACCGACACGGTCGCGACCGACGGTGCGAGCTTCCCGGTGCCGAGCGACACCTGCTGGAGGACGAATCCGAGGATCCCGGCGACGGCGAGCGCGTAACCCTCCCAGTGCGACAGAAGCTCGTCGACCCCCTCGTGCAGGTACTCGATCGTCGGCTTCGTGAGCGCGGCGGACAGACCGAAGAGGATGCCCGCCACGGTGCCGTAGACCGCGGCTCTCGTGCCCGCCGACGCGTCCGACCGGCCTCCGAAGAAGAGCAGCGCGCCGCAGAGCGCGACGAGAAGGCCGATCGCCAGGGCCCATTCGCGCCCCGGCGCGTTGTCGACTCCGCCCGACGGGGTCGGCGAAGTAGGTGAAGAGGGCGAGCCCGACGATGATCACGCCGGCGCCGGCGATCTCGCGGCGGCCGACGATCTGGTTCGTGAGGAAGTACCCGAGCGGCAGGGCGAAGACCACCGTCGTGACCAGCAGCGGCTGGATGATCGACAGCCGGCCGCGGTCGAGCGCGGCCGCCTGGAACGCGTAGCCGATGAAGAGCGCCAGCGTCCCGAGGAGCCACATCGGGCGGCCGAGGAGCTTCACCAGCGAGGATGCGCTGCCGACTCCGCCGAGCTGGAGCGCGCCGCGCTGCTGGAGCGTGGCCGCAAGGGCGAACAGGAAGGCTGCGATCAGGGCGAGGGTCGCGGCCACGCCGAAGACCCTACGGCCGTGGTGGCTCGGCTGCAAACGCCTTCTGCACGCGCCGCGCTACTCCGGCAGGAGCGCCGAGCGGAGGTCCTCGGTCTCGATGCCGCGCTCGCGCGCCAACGCATCGAGCACGAGGACGGTGTCCGCGACGGCGACGTCCTCGAGGAATGCGTCGCGTGCCTCGAACGACACCAGCACGGCGCGGCGAGCGGCCGCAAAGTCGCCGTCCCTTCCGCGCGCGAGCGCGGCGAGCGCCTGCGCGACGGCGGCAGGATCGAGACCGTCCGCCTCGATGCGGTCGGCGAGCGGCCCCGCCTCGGGGTCCCGTCCCAGGACGAGGAGCGCGAGCACGGCGCAGTAGCCGCCGATCGGGCCGGACGCATCGAGCGCACCGGCGGAGATCGTCGACTCGGCGTCGGCACGTGCGCCGGCCACGTCCCCGGCCATCAGCCGGCATCGCAGCATCGCGATCGGCCGTCCCCAGCTCCCCGGCGGGGCAGCTTCCCAGCTCGTCCGGTACTCCTCGGCCGCCCGCACCAGAAGCGTCGAGGCGGCGGCCGCGTCACCGAGCATCAGCGCGGCGAGGCCACCCGCCCATGACGCACCGGCGATGCCCGCGAGCCGCAGATCGTCGCGCTCCCCTTCGAGGGCGGGCGCCGCGAGCCGCCGGTCGTGCTCGCCCTCCGCCCACGAGCGCTTTGCCGACCAGTCCATGCGGGACAACGTACAGCCGCACGCCGTCGCCGGAGCCTGATTGAACGGTCAGTCAACGACCGGCTATGCTCAGCCACATGGCGCGCGAGCTGCAGGAGGTCGTGTACGTCGACGGTGTCCGCACGGCGTTCGGCAAGGCCGGGCCGGGCGGCCACTTCTGGAAGACCCGCGCCGACGACATGGGCGTCAAGGTCGTCCGCGAGCTCCTGCGCCGGAACCCCGACGCGCCGGCCGAGCGGATCGGCGATGTCGTCATGGCTGCCACCGCCCAGGTCGGCGATCAGGGCCTGACCCTGGGCCGCGACGTCGGCCTCCTGGCCGGCCTCCCGCACACGGTGCCGGGCTTCGCCGTCGACCGGATGTGCGCGGGCGCGCTGACCGCGACCACCGCGGCGGCGGGCGAGATCGCGATGGGCGCCTGCGATCTGGCCATCGCCGGCGGCGTCGAGCACATGGGCCACCACCCGATGGGCGATGACGTGGACTTCAACCCGCGGTTCGTCTCCGAGCGGCTGATCGACGAGAGCGCCGCCGTCATGGGCCAGACGGCCGAGAACCTGCACGACGCGTTTCCCGGGCTGACGAAGGAGGCCGCCGACCGCTACGCCGCCGAGTCGCAGCGGCGCGCGTCCGAGGCCTGGGCGGACCCGGCAAGCGTCTTCGCGTCCACGGTCGTGCCGATGAGCGTCTTCACCGACGAGGGCTGGAAGGTCGCCGACCGCGACGAGTTCCTCCGGCCCGGGACGACGGTCGAGGGCCTCGCCGAGCTGCGGACACCGTTCCGCGCCGGCGGGCGTGTGACCGCGGGCAACTCGGCGGGCCTGACCGACGGCGCGACGGCGGCGCTTCTCGCCTCCGAGTCCGCCGCCGCGGAGCTCGGCCTCGAGGCGTGCATGCGCCTCGTCGGGTTCGCGTACGCGGGCGTCGAGCCGCACCTGATGGGCCTCGGGCCCGTCCCCGCGACGGAGCGCGTCCTCGAACGAGCCGGGATCGGGATCGAGGACGTGGGCCTGTTCGAGCTCAACGAGCCGTTCGCCGTCCAGGTGCTGACCTGGTGCGACGGGACGGGCGTGGCACCGGACGATCCGCGTCTCAACCCGTACGGCGGCGCAATCGCCTGCGGCCATCCGCTCGCTGCGACCGGCGTGCGCCTGATGGCGCAGCTCGCCTTCGGGTTCGAGCAGCGACCGGACGTCCGCTACGGCCTGACCGCGCTCTGCATCGGGATGGGGATGGGCGCGGCGCTCCTCTGGGAGAACGCACGGCATGGCTAGCGCCGATCCCGTCACGCAGTTCCACCTGCAGAAGCTCATTACGCGCGTCGGCCCGGTCGCGCTCGTGACGATCGACAACGGCGCCGACTGGCGCAAGCCGAACACCTTCGGCGAAGCGGCGCTCCGGTCGCTCGAGGAGGCCCTCGGCCGACTCCGGACGCGCGACTGGCGCGGCCTCGTCGTGACGGGCAAGCCACTCGTCTTCGCCGCGGGCGCGGATATCACGCAGTTCCCCGGGATCACCGCAGAGCGCGCCCGGGAGGGTGCGGCCGCAGGGCACGAGCTGTTCGGGCGGCTCCGCGAGCTCCCGTTCCCCACCCTGGCGGCGGTCAACGGGGCCGCGCTCGGAGGCGGCCTCGAGCTCGCCCTCCACTGCGACGTCCGCACGATGGCGTCGAACGTCCGCCACGTCGGCTTCCCCGAGGTGTTCCTCGGGCTCTTCCCCGCCTGGGGCGGGACGCAACTCGTTCCGCGCCTCGTCGGCGCGAGCGCCGCCGTGAAGCTCATCGTCGACAACCCGCTCAGGCAGAACCGCCTCAGCCGCGCCGCGGACGCACTCGAGCTCGGCCTCGTCGACCACGTGCTCGACCCGGTCGAGTTCGTCGACGAGTCGCTCGAGCTCCTCCTCCGCCGGATCGAGGCGGGCGAGGGGAAGCGCGAGCCCGCGGCCGACCTCTCCGACGTCGCGGACGTCGTGCGGAAGGCGCGCTCACGGGTCGACGACGCCGTTCACGGCCAGGCGCCCGCCCCGTACAAGGCGCTCGAGCTGATCGAGGGCGCCGCGACGTGGACGCTCGAGGAGGGCTATGCCGCCGAGGCCGAGGCGCTGGCCGAGCTGCTGCCCGGTCCCGAGGCGCAGGCGTCGATCTACGCCTTCGACGTGGTGGAGCGGCGGATCAAGCGGCCCGCCGGGATCCCGGAGGCGACGCCGCGGCGGATCCAGCGCGTCGGCGTCGTCGGCGCCGGACTGATGGCCACCCAGCTCGCAACGCTCTTCCTCCGCCGCCTCGAGGTGCCCGTCGTGCTGACCGACGTCGACCCGGAGCGGGTCGAGGGAGCGATCGAGTCGATCCGGGGCGAGCTGGCGGGCCTCGTCGCCAAGGGTCGGCTCGGTGAGGGCAAGGCTCGCTTCCTCGGCTCGATCGTCACGGCGGGCACGGGGCTCGAGTCGTACGCCGGCTGCGACCTCGTCCTCGAGGCCGTCTTCGAGGAGCTCGACGTCAAGCGCGAGGTCTTCGGCGGGCTCGAGGCGGTCGTCTCGCCCGAGTGCCTGCTCGTGACGAACACGTCCGCCCTCTCAATCGCCGCGATGGCGGACGGGCTCGAGCACCCGGAGCGCGTCGTGGGCCTCCACTTCTTCAACCCGGTCGCGGTGCTGCCCCTCGTCGAGGTCGTTCGCACGACGCGCAACCGACGACGTCACCCTCGCGACCGCATGGGACGTGACGCGGAAGCTCGGCAAGCGCGGGGTGCTCGTGAAGGATGCGCCGGCGTTCGTCGTGAACCGGATGCTCACGCGGCAGTCGACCGTCCTGATGCAGGCCCTCGAGAGCGGCAACACGTTCGAGGAGACGGACGAGGCGGCGCTCCGGCTCGGTCTCCCGATGCCGCCCTCGGCGCTGCTCGCGATGGTCGGCCCCCGCGTGGCGAACCACGTCCTCCAGACGCTCAACGCCGCCTTCCCGAGCCGGTTCCCCCTCTCCCCGACGCTGCAGGCGCTCGCGGACGGCGAGCTGCCCACGATCGAGGCGACGGACGGCCGAGCGAGCGTCGAGGAGATCCACGGGAAGATCCTCGAAGCGCTGGCCGACGAGGCACGTCACATCCTCGACGAGGGTGTCGTGGCGACGGCGGCCGAGATCGATGCCGGCCTGATCCTCGGTGCCGGATACCCGTTCTTCCGCGGCGGGATCACGCGCCACCTCGACGACACGGGTGTCTCCCAACGCGTCACTGGCCGGCTGCTCGGCTCCGCCTGACGCGGCGCATCTATCCTCGTCCGCTCCGTTCGGGTACTCTCCAGGGTGCAGCGACGCCGGCGCGGAACCGCCCGTGCGAGCTGCCTTCCTCGAACGGTTGAGCACGGTTGAGCGGCGCGTTTCGAGGCTGCTGCGCACATGCAGAACACCACCACCACTTCGACCTCTTCCGACCGCGCTCCGCTCGAGGACGCGGCCGTCCGCGCAGAGCGCTGGTACGGCGAGCCGTTCCTCCATCCGGGCGAGGAGGCTGACGTCGCGCTCGCTCCAGGCACCGCACGGCGCCGCGCGCTCGACGACGCGAACGAGGAGATGGAGGCCGGGCGCCGGAGCCCGAGCCCCGGCTGGAAGGTCCGCTACGGGCTGATGCTCGGGCTCGAGCGCGTGCTCGCCGCCGAGACGCCGCAGACCGCGGCCGGCACGACCCTGCGCCGCCACCAGATCGACGCGCTCACGGGGATGCTCACCGAGCTGATCGCTGCGACGCAGCGGAGCGCGGACGAGAACGGCAACGGCTCGGGCAACGGAGCCGTGGCGGAGCTCGTCGAGGAAGTGGAAGACGAGGACGACGAGGACGCCGGCCTCGTCGACGAGGAGCCCGAGCCGCCGAGCTTCGAGGGCGAGGATCACGGCGCCTCGCGGCGCTACCGCTTCCGCCACCCCACCGCGTCGGGCAAGACGATCGCCGCCGCCGGGTTCGTCGAGGCGGCACGTCACCTCGGCGTGCTCATCCTCACGCACCGCAGGCTGCTGGTCGACCAGTTTCGCCGCGACCTGACGACCGAGGGCTACGGCGATCGCCTCACCGACGCGATCGAGGGCGGGCAGGAGGCGCCCCGGGCCGATCCGCTGACCATCCAGACCTACGCCTGGTTCGCGCGGCATGCCGACGAGGTCTCGCGCGATGCGTACCAGCTGGTGATCTGCGACGAGGCGCACACCGCGCTCGGCGAGAAGACCTCCAACGCGATCCGTCGGCTCGCCGAGCCGCTCTACATCGGGATGACCGCGACGGAGGAGCTCATCGCGAAGCAGGTCTCCGACGTCTTCCCTGCCTCGGTCGACGACCTGCCGCTCACCGACGCGGCACGGCGCGGCCTGATCGCCCCGCTCCGCTGCCTCCGGGTCCCTCCGGTCGCGGCGATCAACTCCGTACCGATCGTCGGCGGCGACTTCGAGGAGCGGGCTCTGGCCGCCGCACTCGACCACTTCGCGCTCAACCAGGCCGCGGCGAGCCTCTACCGCGACCGGTTCGGGCCGACGCCGGGCATCGTCTACGCGGCCGGGGTCGACCACGCCTACAACCTCGCGCAGGAGTTCCGCGCCGCAGGCCTGAAGACGATGGCGGTGTCCGGCCGGACGCCGCCACGTGAGCTCGCCGAGACGCTCGCTGCCTACGAGCGCGGCGAGATCAACGTCCTGATCAACGCCCAGCTGCTCGCCGAGGGCTGGAACTCGCCACGGGCGACCATCTGCATGCACCTCGCCCCGACGGCGTCGAAGCGCGTCTACCAGCAGCGGATCGGGCGGATCATGCGCACGCATCCGCGCAAGGAGGCGGGCATCGTCGTCGACTTCGTGACGAAGGGCTCCACCCACTCCGAGCGCGTCGTCTCACTCCACTCGCTGCTCGACTCCGACTTCTATCGCGAGGGTGCGCGCGTCACGCCCGCCCCGCGGCGGCGCTCCGCACGGCGCGCGCGCCGCAAGCTCTCACCGGCGCCCTGGCTCGTCCCGGTCACGCAGGACGTCGCCCGGCGCCTCGCAGTGATCCAGCGCGAGTGGCAGCGCGTCGACCCGAAGTTCCTCGACGACGACGAGCAGCGCTTCTGGGCGACGATCGCCGGCCGGCAGATCCGCTTCGACCAGCGCGCGGAGTTCGCCCGCAAGTTCACCGAGGGCCGCGCCGGCAAGGGCGCGCTCGAGACGTTCCTCGCGGTCTGCGCCGCCGAGAACCCGAACCGCCGTCTGCGGATGACCGCACTCGCCGACCGCGTCGCCACGACGGTCGAGCGCGCCGACTACGACGATCTCGTCACGCTCGTGACGCAGGCGCCGCCGTGGGAGAAGGACCGCGCCGCCGGCGTCCGGATCCTGCTCCGTGCGCTCGGTGACGGCAAGGCGAACGCCCCCGATCAGATCCTCGGTCGCTGGACCTGGCGGCTCGCGCGCTCGGTGCGCAAGACGCTCGACCGCAAGGCGAGCCAGGAGTTCCCCGAGGCGAAGCGGCTCCTCGGCGCGGTCGCCAACTCGCGCGGCCACCGCCACGAGGAGAACGTCTCGCAGCTCGTGAAGATCGCGGCGGCGCTCCCCCTTCCCGTCGGCGCGGCGCTGCTCGCGTCCGCGGAGGGCTACACGCCGCGCGCGAACCAGACCCTCGACGGCGCTCGCGAGGAGCTCGGCTCGATCCACGAGATCGCGACGGCGCTCGCCGAAAGCCTCCCCGCGCCGAAGACGCCCGCCCGCAAGTCGCGCAGGCGCCGCCGCAAGCGCAAGCCCACGGACGTCCCGGCCACGAGCCAGGCGGGCCAGGGCACCGAGACCACGGGCGAGCCCGAGGCGGTGTCCGAGGTCGAGGTCGACGCCGCGCCCGAGGAGCCCGCGGCGGCCGGCAGCTAGCTCTCGTCCGACTCCTCGGACGAGGCCCTGCGGTCACGCTCGCGCAGGAACCGCGTCAGCTCGGCGGCAAGCGTCTCACCGCTCGGAAGCTCGCCGCCTTCGGAGAACGACTCGATCGAGTCGGCCCGCCGCTCGAGCTCCTCGACGTAGGCCTGCGTGTCCGGGTCCGAGGCGACCGCCTCGCTGACCTGTGCGGCGTACTCCTCCTCGGCCTCGTCGAGCTCAGTGGTCTCGATCGGCGCGCCGATGAGGTCGGAGAGCCGGGCACAGAGCGCCTTGGCGGCGAGCGGGCTGGGTGCGAGGGAGACGTAGTGCGGCACCGCCGACCACAGGCTCACCGAGCGCAGCTCGGCCTCGCGGCAGGCGTCGTGGAGGACCCCGACGATGCCGGTCGGCCCCTCGTAGCGCGAGAGCTGCAGCCCGAGCTCCTCGACCAGCCGCGGATCGGTCGCGGCACCGGTGACCGGCGCCGGCCGGGTATGCGGCACGTCGGCGAGGAGCGCCCCGAGCGTCACGACGAGCTCGACGCCGAGATCTCGGGCGAGGCCGACCACGAGATCGGTGAAGGCGCGCCAGCGGTAGTTCGGCTCGACGCCGAGGAGGATCACCGCGTCGCGCTCCGCGCCCGAGATCGGCCCATGGAGGAACGTGTTCTCGGGCCACTCGATCCGACGGGTCAAGCCCTCGTCGAGCGTCACCGTCGGCCGCACGGCCTGGAAGTCCATGAACGCCTCCGGATCGATGTCCGCGAACCGCTCGGCACCCCAGAGGCGGGCGAGGTACGACGCGGCGACGGTCGCCGCCTGCCCCCCGTCGTTCCACCCCCGGAACGCCGAGATGAGGACGGGCCGGCGAAGCGTCGGCCGCTGCTCGATGCGGAGGTCCTGGGAGGCCATGGGAACAGCGTAACCGCCGAGGGCTACCGGGAATGGGCCGGCTCGCGCAGGCCGGCGCGCTCGCGCGCATGCGCGACGAGTGGCAGGGGTGGCCGCCAGAGCGCATGGGCAAGCGCCACGGTGAGGCCCCAGATCGTCGCGCCGAGCGTCACGTGGGCGAGCACGAGCCCCCACGGGAGGGCGTTCCGGTACTGGATCTCGCCGACGAGCATCTGCACCACGAGCACCGCGAGGAGCACCGCGGCGAGCCGCAGGACGCCCGGCGCCTCGCGCCGAACCCGGATCAGCTGCCAGCCGACGAGCAGGAAGCCGATCCCGAAGACCGCCGTGGCGCGGACGTGGACGTAGACGGTGTCGCGGATCTCGATCCCGAGCCGGTCGACCGCATCGTCCGCGCCCGGGTGCGGGCCGGACGCCGTGGCGACGGCACCGGTGACGACCATCAATGCGCAGCCGACGACGCCGACGAGGGCCACGAGCCGGAGCCAGCGCGGCGCCACGGGCGCGCCGCGACCGCGTGCGTGCCCCCACGCCTCACCCGCGACCACGACCGCCAGCGCGACGACGACGAGCGCGAGGAGGAAGTGGGACATCACCGCGAGCGGATGCAGGTCGAGGATCACGGTGAGGCCGCCGAGCGGGATCTGGGCGATCGTGCCGAGGAAGGCGGCGAGCGCCGTCCGCCGCACCCACCGGGGCAGCCCGTCGACCCGGCGGGAGGCGAGCCACGTGACGAGCGCGGCGAGGATCCCCACGACCGCGACGACGCGGTTCCCGAACTCGACCATGGCGTGGAAGTCCTTCGCGGGGAACGGGGTGTCCCCGCACCGCGGCCAGTTGTCGCAGCCGAGGCCCGATCCGGTCAGTCGCACGAACGCGCCCGACGTGACGACGAGCGCGAGTGCCGCGACCGAGCCGACAGCGATCCGGACGAACCGTGCGGGTGTGACGGGCCCGCGAAGCCGCGCGGTCGCCTTCACCGAAGCGTCACGCCGCTCCCGGCCTCGACGCGGCCCACCGCGTGGAGCGCCAGGCCGGCGCCGGCGAACGTCGCCTCGAGGACGGCGCGCTTCTCGTCCGGAAGCGTGATCAGGAGGCCGCCGGCGGTCTGGGGGTCGTAGGCGAGCGCCTCGAGCTCGGGCGACGCCGCGCTCGTGACGTGGGCGCCTGCGAACTCGCGGTTCCGGCGGTCGCCGCCCGTCCGGACCCCGGCAGCGGCGAGCTCGACCGCGCCCGGGAGCGCCGGCAGCGCATCTGCGTCGAGGACGATCCGGACCCCGGAGCGAACCGCCGTCTCGTGAGCGTGGCCGAGCAGCCCGAAGCCGGTCACGTCGGTGACCGCGTGGGGCGTGAACGACCGCAGCGCGTCGGCCGCGTCGCGGTTCAGCTCGCACATGGCGGCGACCGCGGCCTCGAACGAGCCGTCCGGCGCGCGCCCCTCGCGCACCGCCTGGAGGACGAGGCCGGTGCCGAGCGGCTTCGTCAGCAGGACGGCATCGCCGGGCTGCGCGTCGCTCTTCCGCCACACCCCGTCCGGGTGCACGGTCCCGACCACGGCGAGACCGTACTTCGGCTCGTCGTCGCGAATCGTGTGGCCGCCGGCGAGGATCGCCCCGGCCTCGCGGGTCGCCTCCGCCGCTCCCGCGAGGATGTCGCCGAGCACGGACACCGGCAGCTCCTCCGGGAAGGCAGTGACCGAGAGCGCGAGCAGCGGTCGGCCGCCCATCGCGAAGACGTCGTTGAGGGCGTTCGTCGCGGCGATCCAGCCGAACGTTCGCGCGTCGTCGACGACGGGCGGGAAGAAGTCCACCGTGAAGACGATCGCCGTCGAGTCGTCGAGCCGGTAGACCGCGGCGTCGTCCGCCGGGTCGAGGCCGACGATGAGGTCATGCGCCTCCGAAGGGACGATGGCCGAGAGCAGCTCCTCGAGCCGTGCGGCGGAGTACTTTGCGGCGCACCCGCCGGCCTTCGCGAGGCTCGTCAGGCCCTCGACGGTGCTCATGCCCACGAGTGTACGGTCGGCCGCACGCCCGCTGTGAGAGGATCGTGACCGTGCCGAGCGCACTCGTCACCGGGGGCTCGTCGGGGATCGGCCTCGCGATTGCGCGCATGCTTCGCGACGAGGGCTACGGCCTCACGCTCGCCGCGCGCACGGTCGAGCGGCTCGAGGCGGCCGCGACCGAGCTCGGCGCGACCGCCGTCGCGGTAGACGTACGCAGCGAGGACGACTGCGCGCGCCTGGTCGCGACCCATCTCGAGACGCACGGCGGGCTCGACGTGCTCGTCAACTCGGCCGGCGTGGGAATCGCGGTCCGGATCGGCGACATGCAGACCAAGCAGTTCGACCTCCAGCAGTCCGTCAACCTCCGCGGCGCGTTCCTCGTGACGCGCGAGTCGCTGCCGGCGCTACGCGAGGCGCGCGGCTACGTGGTCAACCTCGCGTCGATCGCGGGCACGATCCCGACGCCGGGGCTCGCCGGCTACGGCGCCGCGAAGGCGGCGCTCGTCTCGCTGAGCAGGTCGCTCGCCCGCGAGGAGGCGGAGGCGGGCGTCCGCGTCACCGCGCTCTGCCCGGCGTTCGTCGACACGCCGATGACGACGTGGACGGGGATCGACTCCGGCGAGATGATCCAGCCCGAGGACTGCGCCGAGCTCGTCCGGGCACTGCTCCGCATGAGCCCGGCGGCCCGCGTACCGGTCGTCGTGGTCGAGCGCGCCGGCGACGACGTCTGAACGCCGAGCGCTATTCGTCGTCCGGCGGCATGAGTGCGCCGAGCGTCTCGTCGCCGCCCGTGAGACCGAGGCGGCCGTAGAGGGCGAGCTTGTCGCGCGAGTCCTCGATGTCGAGGAGCCGCATCGTGAGCTGCCCGATCCGGTCGAGAGGCCCGAACGCGGCGTCCTCGACCCGCTCCATCGAGAGCCGCTCGGGGTGGTACGTCGCGTTCTCGGAGACCGTGTCGAGGATCGTGTAGTCGTCGCCCCGCCGGAGCTCGATCGTGACATCGCCGGTGACGGCGCTCCCGACCCAGGCCTGCAGGCTCTGCCGGAGCATCAGCGCCTGCGGGTCGAACCAGCGGCCCTCGTAGAGCAGGCGGCCGAGCCGGCGCCCGCTCGTCCGGTAGTTGTCGAGCGTCGCCTCGTTGTGGATCGCGTTGGCGAGCCGCTCGTAGGCGATGTGGAGCAGCGCCATCCCGGGCGCTTCGTAGATCCCGCGGCTCTTCGCCTCGATGATGCGGTTCTCGATCTGGTCGGACGTCCCGAGCCCGTGGCGGCCCCCGATCGCGTTCGCCTCCTGTACGAGCGCGACGCGATCGGAGAACACGACGTCACCGAGCGCCACGGGCCAGCCGTCCTCGAATCGCACACGCACGACCTCGGGCTCGATCGCGACCGCCGTGTCCCAGTGGCGGACTCCCATGATCGGCTCCACGAGGTGCATCGAGCGGTCGAGCAGCTCGAGCTCCTTCGCCTCGTGCGTCGCGCCCCAGATGTTCGCGTCCGTCGAGTACGCCTTCTCCGCGCTCGCGCGGTACGGGAGGCCACGCTCCTCGAGCCACTCGCTCATCCCCTGCCGTCCGCCGAGCTCCTCGACGAACAACGGGTCGAGCCAGGGCTTGTAGATGCGGAGGGCGGGGTTCGCGAGCAGGCCGTAGCGGAAGAACCGCTCGATGTCGTTCCCCTTGTACGTCGACCCGTCGCCCCAGACGTCGACCCCGTGGTCGCGCATCGCCTGCACGAGCATCGTCCCCGTGACCGCGCGCCCCAGCGGAGTCGTGTTGAAGTACGTCTTGCCGCCGGACGAGACGTGGAACGCCCCGCACTGCAGGGCGACGAGCCCTTCGTGGACGAGCTGCTGCTTGCAGTCGACGAGGATCGCCTCCTCGGCCCCGACGTCCCTCGCGCGACCGGGAACGCCCGTGACGTCCGGCTCGTCCGCCTGGCCGAGGTCGGCGGTCAGTGCGTAGGGGATCGCGCCTTTCTCGCGGATCCACGCAACCGCGACCGTCGTGTCGAGCCCGCCCGAGAAGGCGATCCCGACGCGCTCGCCGACGGGCAGGGACGTGAGGACGCGCGACATCGGCGGCAGCCTATCCCGGCTCGCTCGGCCGTCAGCGGACCGCGGCGACGGCCCGCTCGAGCTCGGCGACGGAGTACGCGCCCTCGAGCTTCGTCCGGATGACGCCCTTGCGGTCGACGACGTAGGTGAACGGCTCGGTCGGCAGGCGCCATTCCTTCACCCAGCGGTTCACCCCCTTCGCCGGGTCGTTGTCCGCGTACACCTCGACGTGGATGAACTGCACGTCGCTCGACGCCGGCTGGGCCTTCCGCACCGCGGAGACGACGTCCACCGTCGGCCCGCACGTCCGCGTCTGGCAGAACTGCGGTGTCGCGAACGCGACGACGAACGGCTGCTTCGCCTTCATTGCCTGCGCGACCGAGGTTCGATAGAGCGCCCGGTCCGGTCGCCTCGACGTCGTGAGCGCGGTCAGGTCGCCGCCCGTCGAGGCGAGCGTCGGCGTCTTCGACGGGATCGCCCGGTCGCCGACCGACGGCGCCGCGCTCTTCCGCGCGACGACGACGTTGCCGAGCGCCTGGATCTTCGTGCCCCCGACCGGCTCCGCCATGAACCAGTACTTGCCGGGCGTCGGCGTCGTGATCGTCGCGACGTAGATGCCCCCCACGCCCGCGCTCTCGCCACCGGGCACGCCGATCGGCTCGAGGCGGGCCGTCGTCTGCGCGAAGGGAACCTCCTTGAGGCCGCGGGCGAGCCAGACGCGCGCCGTGGGCCGCTCCACGACGCGGCCCTGCTTGTCGACGACGAGGAACGAGATCCGGTTCGCGCCGACCTGGTGGTCCGACGTGCCCGGCACGACGGCGACGTCCTCGCCGGGGGCGCGCCAGAGCGCCTCGAGCGTCTCCTCCGCGGCGGCCGTCGTCGTCGCGTTCGACGTGCTCGTCGCGCCGTCGCCGGCGTCCGCGCCTCCGCACCCGGACGCGAAAATCGCCGCGAGCGCGACGACGAGGCATGCGGCTGCCGACCGTCTCACAGGCCCAAGGTAGCCGCAGCGAGGGCCGCTGCGGTTCCTAGTCGCCGTCGGAGAAGGTCTTGCCGACGACGCTGAACTTCGCGAGCCACGCAGCCAGGAGTGCGGCGTTCACGAGCAGCAGGGTCAGTCGAGCTCTGCTCACCTCGGTCCTCCTTTCTCAGAAGCGGACGACAGCAAGTGCCTCAGCGGCGTTTCGATACCAGCGCGCCGCCTCGCGGACGTCTCCCCGACGCTCCGCCAGGTCACCCAGCGCTACCCACGCCCCCGTCCGGTGCCCGATGGACTCCATCTGCTCGAACGCAGAGTCCGCGGCCCGGAAGCACTGCTCCGCCTCGTCGAGGCGTCCCCGCTCCAGCAACGAGCGGCCCAGCACGAGGTTCGACTGGCCGATCTCGTCGAGGAAGTCATCGCGCCCGTCGAGCAGCGCGAGTGCCTTGCGTGCATGGTCGTCGGCCGCGTCGTGGTCGCCGAGGTGCTCGTGCACCGCCGCGAGGCTTCCCAGGGCCTGTGCGGCGTCCGGCTGCGAACCGGCCTCGACGGCGAGCGCGAAGGACGCCGTCAGATGATCGATCGCCTGCTCGGGATGACCGAGCAGGAGCTGCAGGCCGCCCAGGTTGAGCATCAGGCGGCCGGTGTTTCGCTCGTCGTTCAGCTCCTGGTAGATCGCCTTCGCCTGCTGCGCGTACTGGCGGGCGAGGACCCAGTGGCCCATCTTCTCGGCGACGAGCGAGGCCTGGAAGTACGTGCCGGCGACGACGCGCGGGTCGTCCATCGCCTGGGCCAGCTCGATCGCGCGCTCGACGTCCTCGCGCGCGGCCTCGTAGTCGGCCTGCCGGCGGCGGCAGCGCGAGCGCCACGCGAGGATGCGAGCCCGGAGGAGGTCGCACGGAAGCCCCGTCCGCTCCGCGAGCTCGAGCGCCTCGTCGAAGAGCGCGATCGCCGTCGGGATGCTCGAGATCCGGTAGCGGCAGCAGCCGAGCCGGAAGAGCACGTCGGCGCGATCCACGTCGGAGAACCCCGGCGACTCGCTGAGCTCGCGCGCCGCCTGGAGCACGTCGATCGCCTCGCGCGCCGATCCGATCTCCTGCAGCGACCAGCCTTGCCCGGCCAGCGCGCGGAGCTCGAGATCCGGCGAGCCGAGCGACGCGAGCTCCTCGCGCGCCTCGCGGAACGCGTCGACCGCCTCCCGGTCGCGGTGCGACTCGCTCAGGGCCTCGGCGCGGGCGACCTGCGCCTCGACGCGGGCTCGGACGTCTGCGGAGACTCCGTGCGCGAGGAACTGCTCGTCGACGCCGAGTCGCGCCGCGAGCCACGAGACCGTGTCGTCGGTCGGGCGCGTCTTGCCGCGCTCGATCTGGCTCACGTACTCCTTCGAGAAGCGCTCGCCGGCAAGCTCCGTCTGGGTGAGGCCGGCGGCGGTCCGCAGCGCGCGAACTCGCTCGCCGATGGACGTGACCCCATGAGTCACGGACCGGGCGGTGACGGCCGGGTGGCGCATGTCGTTGTCACTCAAGCCGCCACCTGCCCGGAGCGTCCTCCCCCGATGGGGTGAACCCCTGGATGAGATCGGTGCAACATGGTGAAGTGAATCATACCCAGGATCACTTGACCGAGCTACTTGACTTTTCCGGACAGGGCCCGTACAGTCAGGCAACACCAGCACCGGCCCAGACGCCAGGGGCGGTGCAGGGGCGCACCGACGGGATCGGCGCCGGAACGGAGAACAGCGTGGCTGGGCCGCAGAGTCACGAGCTTCGTCCGACGCCCCCAGGTGGGGTCGCCTCATCTGAAACGCCCCCGGAAGCCGCAGCCGGGGGCGTTTCTACTTCTCAGGAGCTGCGGGAGGAGGCGCGATGGCAGCGGTCGACTACTTCCTCAAGTTCGACGGCATCAAGGGCGAGAGCGTCGACGCCAAGCACAAGGACGAGATCGACGTCGAGTCGTGGAGCTGGGGCGAGACCCACGCCGGTGCCGGCTCGTCGGGGGGCGGCGGCGGAGCGGGCAAGGTCTCGATGCAGGACTTCCAGTTCGTGATGGGCCTGAACAGGGCGAGCGTCGGTCTCATGAAGGCCTGCGCCACGGGACAGCACATCAAGACGGCCACGCTCTCGGCCCGCAAGGCCGGCAAGGGCCAGCAGGAGTACCTGACGTTCAAGTTCCCCGACGTCCTCGTCAGCTCGTTCCAGACGGGCGGCTCCGAGGACGCCGTCGTACCGACCGATTCGGTGTCGTTCAACTTCGCGAAGCTCGAGGTCGAGTACAGGCCGCAGAAGGCAGACGGCTCGCTGGGGTCGGCCGTCGAGTTCAGGTACGACCTGAAGACGAACAAGACCTTCTAGGCGCAACGCGACGGAGCGCCCAGCCGTGGAGCCAGTCCGCGCCGTGCCGCCTCCCGGGCGCCCCGACCCGCCGAGGGCGGAGAGTCCGCAGACGGCGCTCGAGCTCGCCCGGTTGCTGCGGAATGCCGGCTACGAGCCGCACCGCATCCAGCAGCGGCTCGCGACGGGCGACGAGCTCCTCGCGCGCTCGCCCGAGTTGCCGTCGTACCTGCGACGGCTCGGCGACGCCGACGAGCTGGCCGTCCTGCTCCGACTCTTCGTGCTCGGCGTTCCCGTCACGCGCGCGCGCCTCGACGAGCTCGTCGGCACGGAGCTGCGGGCGCGCCTCGCGGGCGCCGGGCTGCTCGTGCAGGACGCCGAGGTCGTCCACGGGGCAGCGCGCCTCGTCCCCCACGACGAGCTGCTGATCGCCTCGGATCATGCGGGAGCCGCAGAAGCGCACGCCGACCACGTGCCGGGCGTGCATCGTCCGTCCGTCGCCCTCGCGCACCTGACCGTTCGCGGCGCGGGGCGAGCGCGCGCTCGACCTGTGCACCGGTAACGGGATCCAGGCGATTCTGCTCGCCGCGCACGCCGAGCACGTGGTGGCGACGGACGTGAACGTGAGGGCGCTCGCCTACGCGGCGTTCAACGCAGCGCTCAACGGTGCCGGCAACGTCGAGACCCGGGCGGGCAGCTTCTTCGAACCGGTCCAGGGTGAGCAGTTCGATCTCGTCGTCGCCAACCCGCCCTACGTCGTCTCGCCCGAGGCCATGTATCTGTTCCGGGACGGCGGCCTGTCCGGGGACGCTGTCTCGGAACACGTCGTGCGTGCCACTCCGGCCGCGCTCGCGCCCGGCGGGTTCGCCTGCGTCCTGATCGCCTGGGCGCTCGACCCGGACGACCCTGCCGAGCGCCCGCGGAGCTGGCTGAGGGTTCGGGCTGCGACGGGTTCCTGCTCCACACCTCGACGGACGACCCGCTCGAGACCGCGACGGTGTGGAATCGCGACCTCCTCGACCGGCCCGAGGACTATGCCGACGCGCTCGATCGTTGGCTCGCGTACTACCGGGAGCTCGGGATCGAGCACGCTCGGCTACGCCTGCCTGGTGCTTCGCAAGCGCGTTGACGGCGGCGACGGCTGGCTCGAGGCGCAGCAGCTGCCGCGCGCGGCGCTTCGACCCGCGGGACGCCACGTGAGGAGGCTCTTCGAGATGCACGACCAACTGTCCGCGATCGGCTCGGACGATGTGCTCCTCGACCGGCGACTACGCATCGTCGACGACGCCGTCGTGACCCAGGACACGCGCTTCGAGGGAGGCCGCTGGCGTGCGGAGAACCTGACGCTTCGGCTCGAGAACGGGCTGCCGTTCTCCGCAGAGCTCGAT
>CAVVIL010000010.1:0-17268 GCA_963748255.1 uncultured Actinomycetes bacterium
GCCTAGTATCGCGTCGTGGACGTGCTCACCCCGCGGACCGTCGAGGAGGCGCTCGCGCTCAAGGCCGAGCGTCCCGATGCCCGTTTCATCCAGGGCGGCACCGACGTGATGGTCGAGCTCAACTTCGCCCACTCGCGGCCCACGGCGATCGTCAACCTCGCCGAGCTCGACGCGCTGCGCGGGTGGTCCGAGGAGGGAGACCGGCTCCGCCTCGGCGCCGCGCTGACCTACACCGAGGCGATGACGACCCCGCTCGCCGACCGGCTGCCGGCGCTCGCCGAGGCCTCGCGGACCGTCGGCTCGCCGCAGATCCGGAACCGCGGCACGCTCGGTGGGAACCTCGGGACGGCCTCGCCCGCGGGCGACGCGCTGCCGCCGCTCCTCGTCGAAGGGGCGGAGCTGGAGCTCGCGAGCGTCCGGGGCGTGCGCACGCTGCCGCTCACCGAGTTCCTGCTCGGCGTGAAGCAGACCGCCCTCGAGCCGGACGAGCTCATCACCGCGGTACGGCTCGCGCCGAGCGGCGGCGCCCAGACGTTCATGAAGGTCGGCCCGCGGAACGCGATGGTGATCGCGGTCTGCTCGCTCGCCGTCGTCGTCGACACCGAGGCAGGGGAGGTGCGCGCCGCGCTCGGCTCCGCCGCCGTCACGGCCCGGCTCGTCACGGTGCCGCTCGCGGAGGCAGGCTCGCTGCCCGATCGGGTCGTCGAGGCGGCGAGCCCGATCGACGACGTCCGGGGCAGCGCCGCCTACCGCCGCCACGCGCTCCGCGTGCTCGCCGGCGCGTGCGCTCGAGAGGTGCCTGCGCTCGTGAGCCAGCGGGTCTCGGTGACGGTGAACGGCGCCCTTCTCGAGGCGGACGTCTGGGGCGGGGAGAGCCTCCTGACGATGCTCCGCGACACGCTCGAGCTTCCCGGGTCGAAGAACGCGTGCGAGCAGGGCGAGTGCGGCTCGTGCTCGGTCATCCTCGACGGCGAGCTCGTGTGCGCCTGCCTCGTGCTGGCCGCGCAGGTCGACGGCCACGAGGTCGTCACCGTCGAGGGTCTCGCACGGGGTGACGACCTGCACCCGGTGCAGGCGGCGTTCGTCGAGGCGGGCGCCGTCCAGTGCGGCTTCTGCACGCCCGGGCTCGTCGTCGCCGTCGCCGACCTGCTCGACCGGGTGCCCGACCCGTCCGAGGACGAGGTGCGGGAGGCGCTCTCCGGGAACGTCTGCCGCTGCACGGGCTACGTGAAGATCTTCGACGCCGTCCGCCTCGCCGCGGAGCGCAGGTGAGCGTCACCGCGCAACGAACGACGCTGCGCGTCGGCAAGGTCGGCGAGCGGCTCCTCCGGGACGACGCGATCCCGAAGGTGAGGGGCGACTTCGCGTACTCGAGCGACCTCTCCGCCCCCGGGATGCTCTGGGGCGACACGCTGCGCAGCCCGCACCCCCACGCGCGCATCCGCTCGATCGACGTCTCGGCGGCGCTCGCGCAGCCGGGCGTCCATGCGGTCCTCACCCACGCCGATGTCCCGGGCCGGAAGACGTACGGTCTCGAGTTCCCCGACCAGCCCGTGCTCGCGATCGATCGCGTCCGGTACGTCGGCGAGCCGGTCGCGATCGTCGCGGCCGAGCACCCCGAGCAGGCGCGCCTCGCGATCGAGGCGATCGTCGTCGAGTACGAGCTGCTCGAGCCGGTCGTCGACATGGAGCGCGCGCTCGAGCAGGAGCCGCTCCATCCCGATCGCCCGACGATGGGGCACGGGTATCGCGACGACCCGCGGCCGAACGTCGTCCGCCACATGGTCATCCGCCACGGCGACCCCGACACGGCGGGCGAGGTCGTCGTCGAGGGCGTCTACGAGCTCGGAATCCAGGATCAGGCGTTCCTCGGGCCGGAGTCGGGGCTCGCGATACCGGACGGCGAGGGCGGCGTCGACATCCACGTCGCGACCCAGTGGCTGCACGTCGACCGCGACCAGGTCGCGCCGTGCCTCGACCTGCCGATCGAGCAGGTGCGCATCCACCTCGCCGGCGTCGGCGGCGCCTTCGGCGGACGCGAGGACCTGTCGATGCAGATCCACGGCGCGATGCTCGCGCTCCACGCGAACCGGCCGGTGAAGATGGTCTACGACCGCGCCGAGTCGTTCACCGGGCATGTCCACCGCCACCCGGCCCGCATCTGGTGCGAGCATCGCGCGACACGGGACGGGCGCCTCACGTGCGTCCGGATGCGGATCCTGCTCGACGGCGGAGCCTATGCCTCGAGCTCGACGGCGGTCGCGTCGAACGCAGCCTCGTTCGCCCTCGGCCCGTACCGCGTCGACAACGCGCTGATCGAGTCGACCGCCGTCTACACGAACAACCCGCCGTGCGGGGCGATGCGGGGGTTCGGCGCGGTGCAGACATGCTTCGCGGCGGAGGCCCAGATGGACCTCCTCGCGGAGGAGCTCTCGATCGACCCCGTCGAGCTTCGGCTCCTCAACGCGCTCGAGCCGGGCGACCTGCTGCCGACAGGGCAGGTGGTCGCGGGGTCGCTGCCGACGCGGGACGTGATCCGGCGTGCCGCGGCTCTGCCGCTCCCCGCCGAGGAAGCGCTCCCGCGCGACCCGCTCCGGCTGCCCGGCGGCGCCGGGAACACGACGCAGGGAGAGGGCGTGCGACGGGGCATCGGGTTCGCGGTCGGGTTCAAGAACATCTGCTACTCGGAGGGCTTCGACGACTCGTGCGCAGCACGCGTCGTCCTCCGGGCGGACGGAGCCGCCGAGGTGCACTGCGCCGCTGCCGAGGTCGGCCAGGGCGTCGTCGGCGTCATCCTCCAGGTCGCGCGCACCGAGCTCGGGACCGACGACGTCTCGCTGGCCGTCGCACACGACGGCCACCGTCGGCTCGGCCGGCTCCGCGTCGGCCTCGCGGATGACGTGGATGGCCGCCGGCGCCGTTCGCGACGCCTGCCGGGCCGCGCTCGAGGAGCGCGAGCGGACCGGCGGCGAGGTCGACGTCGAGCGCGTCTACCGCCACCCGCGGACGACGCCGCTCGACCCCGAGACCGGGCAGATCACGGGTGAGCGGGCGCACGTCGCGCTCGCGGTCGCCGCGATGCGCGTGGTCGTCGAGGTCGACGTCGAGCTCGGCCTGACCCGCGTCGTCTGGATCGGCACGGCGCAGGACGTCGGCAAGGCGGTGAACCCGCTCGCGGTCGAGGGGCAGATCGAGGGTGGCACCGCCCAGGGCCTCGGGCTCGCGCTGATGGAGGAGATCGTCACGCGGGACGGCGAGATCCTCAACGCGAGCTTCACCGACTACCTGCTCCCGACCACGCTCGACATGCCGCCGGTCGACATCGACCTCGTCGAGGTGGCGGAGCCGGACGCCCCGTACGGCGCGAAGGGCGTCGGCGAGCCGCCGACCGTCGTCTCGACCGCGGCGATCGTCTCGGCCGTCCGCGCCGCGACCGGTCGCCCGCTGACGCGCGTGCCCGTGCGGCCCGACGACGTCTGCCTGGGGTCTGACCCCGAAGGGGTCTGACCCCCGCGAGGCTAGGGGAGCAGCTCCGCGAGCGCCGCCGCCGCGGCGTCGGGATCGAACTCGAACGGCCCGGGGCCGCCGACGTACGCGAGCCGGCCTCCCGGCGTCGGCGACGTAGAGGCGCTCGGGCCAGGCGGCGAACGCCTCGCTGACGGCGTCGTCCATGCCGTCGACGAGCACCGGCATGGTCAGACCGAGCCGCTCCACCCCCTCGCGGGCGGCCGCAAACCGCTCGTCGATCGTGACGTGCTGGCGCAGGAGGACGCCCTCGTCGACGTTCGACTGCATCTGCCATTCGTCGAGCGCATGCGCCTCGGCGATGTAGACGAACACGACGTTCGCCCTGTCGCGCACCCTGCGGTAGAGCTGTTCGACGTCGCCGGACCGGCGACGGAAGGGCGGTCAGGTGAAGCTGCCGAAGACGAGGAGCAGCGGCCGCTCGCGGGCCATCTCGCGGAGGGCGACCGGGGTCCCGTCGTCGAGGCGGGCGGCGGCGAGGTCGGGGAGCGGATCGCCGACCCCGAGCGAGTCGGGACGCCGGTACCGCGCGACCGTCGACACGACGACCTCCCGCTCGTCCCCCGCGAGCTCCTCGGCGTACGCGCGGTCGCGCGGATCGAGCAGCTCGAGGCGCGGATCGTCGGCCGTCGTCACGGAGGAACCGTGCCACAGGGCGGAAGCGTCGGGAACCGCGAGCCCGCCGCAGGTGTACGGACGACATGCGGTGCGTCGGATTGGCCGTCACGCTCGCTCTCTGCGGCGCCGCCCTCGGCGCGGCCGGGGGCTCCGCAGCGACGGCACAGGTGCAAGCCGACGCTGCCGGGTCGCACGGCTCTCCCGGCAGCGAGCCCGGCACGCCGGCTTCAACTACGGCACCGCCCGCCTCCGCGTCCAGCTCGGCTGGCCGAACGGCAGGCTCGCAGCGGGGATCCTGCCGGACGGAGGGTCGAGGGCCACCGTCGAGGACGACGGCTCGATCCACGCGAAGCTCGGCTGGTGGCGCGGCGAGCCCGGGAAGCTCCGAATCACGGGCCGACGGCTCGATGCCGCCGCGCCGCCGCTCGACGCCCACGTCCCGGCGGGCTACGGGCCGCGGGGCTTCCAGCCCACCGGCCTCGTGTTCCCGACGGTCGGCTGCTGGCGGGTCGTCGGACAGGTGGGCGATGCGCGGCTGACCTTCGTCGTGAAGGTCACCAAGCTCCCCTGGCACTGAGTCGCTAGACGTACGCCTGCAGCGCCGTGGACACGCGATCGACGTCGTCCTCGCTCATCGTCGTCGCGAACGGCAGTGCGAGCGCCCGCTCGAACGCCGCATCGGCGCCGGGGAACGAGCCCCGGCCGCGGTACGCGGAGAGCCGGTTGAGCGCGTAGGTCCCGATCTGCGCCTCGATCCCCTGGCCCCGCAGACCCGCGAGCGCGTCGTCGCGACGGTCGAGGGTCACGACGTACGCCTGCCAGCCGTGCCGATCGCCCTCGTCCGCGGACGGCGTCCCGACGAGGTGTGCGAGCCGCTCCGTGTACCAGCCGGCCACCCGCTCGCGGGCCTCGAGGAGCGACTCGAGGCGCTCGAGCTGGGGGATCCCGAGGGCGCACAGGACGTCGGGCAGCCGGTAGTTGAAGCCTGGCGCAGCAATGTCGACGGGGGCGTCCGCAGCGATGCCGTGGTTTCGCAGCCGCCGCACGGCGGACGCGAGCTCGGCCTCGTCGGTCGTCACCGCGCCCCCCTCGCCGGTCGTGACGATCTTCCGCGGGTGGAAAGACAGGCACCCCATCAGCCCGAGCGCTCCGCAGGGCGTCCCGCGGTAGCAGGCCCCGAGCGCCCCGGCCGCATCCTCGACGAGTGCGACCTCCTGCGGGACCGCGGTCTGAAGCTCCTCCCATGCGACGGGCCGTCCGAAGAGGTGCACCGCGAGCACCGCTCGCGTCCGCGGCGTGACCGCCGAGGCGACGTGGTCGGCCCGGGCGAGGAACGTCTCGGGGTCGACGTCCACGAGCACCGCGCGGCCGCCGCAGAGCTCGACGACGTTCGCAGTGGCCGGGAACGTGTAGGCCGGCACGATCACCTCGTCGCCCGGCCCGATCCCGAGCGCGAGCATCGCGAGGTGGAGGGCCGCCGTCCCCGTCGAGACCGCGACCGCGTCCGCCGTCCCGACCGCCTCGGCGACCGCACGCTCGAACGCGGCGACCCGAGGGCCCATCGTCAGCTGGCCGCTCGCCAGCACATCGGCGATCGCGGCGACCTCGGCTTCGCCCAGGTCCGGCCGCGCGAGGCGGATGGGGACCTGGGTCACGCGGCTGCGCCGAGCCGAGCCCGGTACCACGCGATCGTCCGCTCGAGACCCTCGTCGAGCTCGACCCGGGCCTCGAACCCGAGCAGCGCCCGCGCCTTCGCGACGTTCGGGATGCGGAGCTCGACATCCGTGTAGTCGAGCGGCACGAAGCGGATCTCTCCCGGGCAGGCCGTGAGCCGCTTGATGCGCGTCGCGAGGTCGTAGATCGTGACGGCCGAGCGGGCGTTGCCGACGTTGAAGCTCTCGCCGACTGCCGAGGGGTGCTCGAGAGACAGGAGGATCGCCTCGACCATGTCGTCGACGTAGCACCACGCGCGAATCTGCGAGCCGTCGCCGTGGATCTCGAGGTCGCGACCCGCGAGCGCCGCCTCGATGAAGGCGCGGATCGCGCCTCCGCCGATCTGCCCCGGACCGAAGATGTTGAACGGACGGACCGAGACGGTCGGGAGCCCCAGCTCGAAGTGGTACGCGTGCGCCATGTGCTCGCCGGCGAGCTTCGACACGGCGTAGGTCCAACGGGCCTCGCCGACCGAGCCGATCGTCGTCACATGCGCTTCCTGCACGTTGAACGCGTGCTGGCCGAAGACCTCGCTCGTCGAGAACTCGACGAGCCGCTCGATGCTGTCGCTCGTCGCGACCGCCGCCTCGAGCGCGTTGTACGTGCCGATCACGTTCACCCGCATCGTGAGGACCGGGTTCGCGACGACCGTGTCGACGCCGGCGATCCCGGCCGCGTGGACGACGTGCGTGCAGCCGGCCATGAGCTCGGTGAGCCGCATGAGGTCGAGCACGTCCCCCTCGACGAACTGGAAGTTCGGGTGCGCCTCGAGGTCCGTCCCCGAGAGGGCGTCGCGATGGAGGTTGTCGACGGCGATCACCTCGTTCGCGTCGACGAGGCGTCGCGCGAGCGTCGTGCCGATGAAGCCGGCGCCGCCCGTGACGAGGATGCGCTTGCCCGTCAGTGACACGCGGGGATCCTAGAGGCTCGATGCGGGCCATGGGCGCGCACGGTTGGGGGCCTGCGCGCTGCGCTCCCCTCCCCCCTGATCCACATCGAGCCTCTCGCGGCGTACCCTTCGTGGACATGCGCCCGCTCCTCGTGCTCGCCTGTGCGCTCGCGCTCCTCGTCCCGGCCGCCCAGGCGGCGCCGGGCACGAGCCTCACGATCACGTACATCGAGGACGTCGACCGTCCCGCCGATCGTGTGCGGTGGACCGTCCAGTGCGATCCCGCCCAGGGAACGCACCCGCGCCGTGCAGCCGTCTGCCGCGAGCTCTCGCGGCTCGGCTGGCAGGTGTTCCGCCCCGTGCCGCAGGACAAGGTGTGCACGCAGGTCTTCGGTGGGCCGCAGGTCGCGATCGTGAGCGGCCGGGTGAACGGCCATGCCGTGTGGGCGCGCCTCAGCCGTGGGAACGGCTGCCAGATCGCGCGCTGGGGACGCGTGCCGTCGCTGCTTCCGCAGGGCGGCGTTCGCTAGCGGCGGCCCGGGGCCGTCGGCCCGAACTGGACACGTCCGGCGCCTGCTGTCGTGGGCCACCGGCCTCCTCCCCGCACCTTCGAGTCTAACGAGACAACACGCGCAGATGGGCCACGGCTCCGCGCCGACTCCGTGCCGGTCGTTCCACACCCTCCGCTCGACTAGCATCCCGCCGTGCCAAGCGTCCTCTTCGTCGGCGCAGGCCGCCATCAGCGCCGCGCGATCGCCCAGGCGCGAGACCGGGGGCTCCGCGTCGTCGCGGTCGACCGGAACGCCGCCGCCCCGGGCCTCGAGCTGGCCGACGTCGCAGAGGTCGTCGACTTCGCCGATGTGGATGCGGTCGAGGAGGTCGCGCGGCGGCACGAGGTCGACGGTGCGCTGACGGTCTCCGCCGACCGCGCCGTCCCGATCGTGGCGACGGTGACGGAGCGCCTCGGGCTTCCCTCCATCGGCAGCGACGTCGCGCACCGCATGACCCACAAGATCGCGATGCGAAGGACGCTCTCCGAGGAGGGCATCCCGCAGCCCGCGTTCGCGGCCGTCAGGAACCTCGCCGAGGGCCGTTCGGCGATCGAGGCGGTCGGGCTCCCGGCCGTCCTGAAGCCCGTCGACTCGGGTGGCCAGCGAGGCGTCTTCCGGATCGACGTGCCCGGCGATCTCGAGTCGAACCTCCACACCGCGCTCGCCGAGTCACCGGCACAGGAGGCGATCCTCGAGGGCTTCGTCGAGGGCACGGAGATGAACGGGATCGTGATCGCGCGGGACGGCGACGCGCGCCTCCTGACCCTCTCCGACCGGCTGCGGCCACCCGGGATCGGCTTCGGCGTCGGCTGGATCCACCTCTACCCCGCCTCGATCCACTCCGACCAGCTCGAGCTCGCGGAGCGCGTCGCCGAGCGCTCCGTCGCCGCGCTCGGGCTCCGCGACGGGATCGCGTTCCCCCAGCTCATCGCCTCGCCGGACGGCGGCGTCGCCGTCGTCGAGGTCGCCGCCCGAGTCCCCGGCGGCCAGATGGCCGACCTCGTCCGGCATGCAGTCGGCGTCGACCTCGTCGACCTCGCGCTCCGGTTCGCGCTGGGCGAGCCCGCGCCCGACGACGTCGCGCTGCCGCGGTTCTCGCAGCCACTCGCGATCCGCTTCCTCACCGCATCGCCCGGACCGCTGCCGACGGGCCTCGTCACGCGCATCGGCCCGCTGGACGCCGTGCTCGAGAGCCACGGCGTGGTGCAGGCGGAGACCTACCTCGTCGAGGGCGAGACGATCCGCCCCGTCCGGCTCGACGGCGATCGTCGGGGGTACGTGATCGCGACGGCCGACACCTCCGTCGAGGCCCTGGCGCGCGCCGAGGCGGCGGCACGCCTCGTGGAGGTCGAGGTCGAGTGACCTGCGCCTTCACGCTCGACCATTATCGCGAGCTCCTCGCCGCGGCCGGCGCCGGCGGCTACCGCTTCGCGACCTTCGACACGCCACCGGGACCAGGCGACCTGCTCCTCCGTCACGACGTCGACCTGTCGCTCGACGCCGCACTCCGGATGGCGGAGCTCGAGGCGGACGCGGGGGCGACGGCGACGTACTTCCTCATGACGGAGTCGGTCTTCTACAACCTCGCCTCGACGGAGGGCGTCGCCGCTCTCGCGCGGCTTCGGGAGCTGGGGCATCGGGTGGGGCTGCACGCCGTGTATCCGAAGGCCACGCTCGACGAGCGGTTCGATCCCGTGGTCGCATGGCACAACCCGGATCCCGAGTACATGACCGCGCCGACCGCAGGCGCGACGAACGTCATGCAGGACGGGTGGTTCGACCCGCCGACGTACCGCTCGGACTCGAACCAGCGCTGGCGCTTCGGCTGCCCGCACGAGGAGCTTCGCGCCGGCGCGTTTCCATGGCTCCAGCTCCTCACGCACCCCGAGATCTGGGTCTACCCGGGGTCGACGATGGGCGAGACGATGCGCGCGCTGCTCGACGCGGAGCGGGAACGGCGACTCGAGCAGCTCGCCGAGGACAGAATCGACCTGACGTGACCCTGCGGCCCGCGACCGTTCTCGTCTCCGCCTCCGGCGCGCCGGCACGGCCGCGCTCCTGCGGGCGCTGCGCGAGAACGGCGAGCGCGACGTGCGACTCGTCGGCACGGACATGTCCGAGCGCTCGGTTGGAAGGCACCTCTGCGACGCATTCCATCTCGTCCCCGCAGGATCCGACCCAGGCTTCCCCGACGCGATCCTCGGAGGTCGTCGAGCAGGAGGGCGTCGACGTCGTCCTGCCGCAGTCCTCCTTCGATCTCGAGGGCCTCGCAGCGCACCGCGAGCGCTTCCCGGTCCCCGTCCTCGTGTCGCGCCCGGACACGATCCACCGGTCGAACGACAAGGCCGAGACGTACGCGTTCCTCCATCGGATCGGCGCGCCGGCGCCGGAGTTCAGGCGGGTCAACGGCGCCGCCGAGGTCGACGCCGCGGCGCGCGAGCTCGGCTACCCCGACCGCCCGGTCTGCTTCAAGCCGGTGTTCTCGTCCGGGTCGCGCGGCTTTCGGGTGCTCGACCCCACCGTCGACCGCGCGCACCAGCTCCTGCACGAGCGCCCCGGCTCGGTGGCGATGCGCCTCGAGGAGGCCGTCGAGCTGCTGCCGGACGAGGGCGGGCCGGACCTGCTCGTGATGGAGCTTGCGACCGGCGGCGAGCGGACGATCGACGGCATCGCGGACGGCAAGCGGGTCGTGCTCGGTCACCCGAAGACCCGCGAGGCGATGCGGGCCGGGCTCGCGATGTACTTCGAGACCCTCGACGACCCGGAGCTGATGGCGCTCGCCGACCGGATCGTCGGAGAGCTCGCGATCGAGTGGTTCTTCAACATCCAGCTCGTCGGCGAGCACGTGATCGAGATCAACCCGCGGATCTCGACGATCGTCTACCAGGAGGACCTCAACCTCCCCTACCTCGGCGTCAAGCGCGCGCTGGGCGAGATCTCGGACGACGCACTCGAGGCGCTCCGTCCCCGGATCCGCCCGGGCCGGACCGCCCTTCGCTACTTCGACCAGCTCGAGTGGGGCTAGCCCTCGCCTGCTCGTGGCCCGCGATCGCCCGCTCCGCGTCGTCCACTGCCCCGTCAACACCGCGGGGGTGCCGTGGACGAACGTGCAGGCCCTCCGGCGCCGGGGGATCGACGCACAGCTCGTCGTCTTCAACCGCTACACGCTGCATCCGGAGGCCGACCGCTCGCTCGACCTGGAAGGGGGCCTTGTCCGCCGCCAGATGGCGCAGTGGAAGGCCCTCGCCGAGCTTCTCCCGCGCACGGACCTCTTCCACTTCACGTTCGGGCTGACGCTCGTCCCGCAGTCGCTGCAGTTCCCGATCCTGCGCGCGTTCGGCAAGCGCTCGGTGATGCACTACCTCGGCTCGGACATCCGCGGTAAGCCGCCGGAGGAGCTCGCCTACGGAAAGAAGGCCGGCGCGGAGATCGTCGGGAGCTACGACGCAATCCGGTGGGTGCCCGAGGCGACGGTGATTCCCCCGGGAATCGACCTCACCGCGGTGACCCCGTCGCCGCCCTCCGGCCGCCGGCGGCCCGTGGTCGTCCACGCGCCGTCCTCGCGGCGCCGGAAGGGGACGGACCACGTGCTGCGCGCGTGCGAGGGCCTCGACGTCGAGCTCCGCATCGTGGAAGGGGTCCACCACGACGAGGCGCTCGCGCTGTACCGCGACGCGGACATCGTCGTCGATCAGCTCAACGCCGGCTGGTACGGCCTGTTCGCGATCGAGTGCATGGCGCTCGGCAAGCCGGTGCTGACGTTCCTGCACGACGAAGCCGTCCGCCGCACGGAGGACGCCTACGGCGTGGAGGTGCCGCTCGTCAACACGACGCACGACACACTCCACGAGCGGCTTGCCGAGCTCGTCGCGATGGCCCCGTCCGAAAGGGACGAGATCGGCCGCGCGTCCCGCGCGTACGTCGAGCGCGTCCACGACCTCGAGCACGTCACCGACCGCCTCGTCGAGCTCTACGACACCGTCCTCGAGCGGGCCGGCGGCGCGGCAGCGACGCCGGTCGAGGCGGCGCACGATCGCCCCGACGCCCTCGCGCTCGGGGAAGGCGACCTCGAGACCGTCCCGCCCGTCCGAGCCGGGCGCCACACCGGCGGGGGACGGACGCGGTGGGCGGCCTCGGAGCACAGCTCAGGCGGCTCGGCCGCCACTCCGCGATCTACGGGATCGGCGGCCTCGTCTCACGCGTCATCGCCGTGCTGCTCCTGCCGATCTACACGCGCTACCTGACCCCTGCCGACTACGGGACGATCGAGACGCTCCTCGCCCTCACCACCGTGATGGGGCTGATCCTCCGCGCCGGCATCACGAGCGCCTTCTTCCGCTTCTACTTCGACGTCGACGACGACGCCGGACGACTCCGTGTCCTCCGCACGTCGTTCTGGTTCACGATGGGGGGCGGGACGCTCGGGCTCCTGCTGCTGCTCGCGCTCGCGGACCCCGTCTCGAGCCTCCTGTTCGGGACCGATGATGCCGCGAACCTCGTCCGCGCCTCGGCGCGTCGCGCTGTGGGCGACCGTCAACTACGAGCAGCTGACGGCGCTGTTCCGCGTCGAGGAGCGGTCGGTGGCCTTCGTGTCGGCGAGCCTCGCGAACGTCTTCCTCACGATCGGGCTCACGCTTCTCCTCGTCGTGGCCCTGGAGAAGGGGCCGCTCGGCGTCATCGTCGGCAACTTCAGCGGGACGCTCATCGTCTATCTCGCGCTGCTCGGGTACCGACGCGAGCAGCTCGGCCTCCAGTTCGACCGCGGCCTCCTCCGCGAGATGAACCGCTTCGGCCTGCCGCTCGTGCCGACCGCGCTGTTCCTCTGGATGACGAACTTCAGCGACCGCTTCTTCCTCGTCTGGCTCGCCGACGTGGCCGAGGCGGGCCTCTACTCGGTCGGCGTCCGCGTCGCGTCGGCGATGGTGCTCCTGCTGACGGCGTTCCGGATGGCCTGGCCGGCGTTCGCGTACTCGATCCGCGACGAGGGGGAGGCGCGACGGACGTACGCCTTCGTGCTCACGTACCTGACCGTCCTCACCGCCTGGGTGGCGCTTGCGCTGACGCTCCTCTCCCCGTGGCTCGTCGACCTCCTTGCGGCGGACCGCTTCGCCGAGTCGTCGCGCGTCGTCGGACCGCTCGCGTTCTCGACGGTCGCATACGCGGCGTACGTGGTCATCGCGATCGGCGTCGGTCGCGCGAGACGGACGCAGTTCAACTGGGTGGTGACCGGCGTCGCCGCCGTCGTGAACGTGCTGCTCAACCTCTTGCTGATCCCGACCTACGGGATGATGGGCGCCGCGATCGCCACGGTGGCGGCGTACTCGACGATGGCGATCGCGATGGCGTGGTGGTCCCAGCGCATCTATCCCGTGCCCTATCAGTGGCGCCGCGTCGTGACGGCCTCGGCCGGCGCGGTCGGCCTCGCCGCGGTCGGGAAGGGGCTGGACGGCGGGATCGCGGTCGCGATCGTCCTGATCGCCCTCTACCCGCCCGTGCTGCTCGCGCTCGGGTTCACGAACCCCGGTGAGCGGCGCCGGCTGTGGGCGCTCGTCGGGCGCTAGGGCTCAGCCGATCAGGAGGCCGGTCGCCCACATCGCGGTGATTCCGGCCAGGAAGCCGCCGATCGCCCAGCCCGAGCGGAGCCCGCCGGGCGCTGTACGGGCGACGTAGCGCCCGACCTCGAAGACGACCTGGAGAGCGGCCCCGGCCGCGATCCCGAAGAACAGCGCGGCCAGCACGTCGTTCGCCGCGTAGCCGCCGATCCAGGTGCCGAGGATCGCGGGCGCCCCGGCGATCAGGGCCAGCGCCGTGAGCTGCCAGAGGGTGACTCTCCCTCCGCTCGCAGGGGCGGCGATGCCCAGCCCCTCGGTGAGATTGTGAACCATGAACCCGATCACGAGGAACGCGCCCAGCTGGAGCTCGCCGGTCGAGAACGACGTGCCGATCGCGAGCCCCTCGCCGAGGTTGTGGACCCCGATGCCGAGCGCGACGAGGAAGGCGAGCGCGAGGCCCGTCATCACCGGTACGGCCGCGCGAGAGGCGCGCGGAGAGGAAGGTCATCCCGAGCGCGCTGGCGGCGACCCCGAGGAGCACGAGGCCCGGCCCGCCGAGCGAGGCCGGGAGCGCGGCCTGGAGCTCGAGCGCCTCGGTGAGCGCCTCGACGCCGAGGAAGGTCAGCAGGCCACCCGTGAGCGCCATGAACGCGGCGAGCCAGCGCGGGTCTGCGCGGCGGAGCGACGGCAGCCAGAGCAGGCCCAGTGCGACCGGGACCACGCCGACGAGAAGCCCGATGAGCCCGTATCCGAAGAAGCTGCGCGCGCTCGGCTGCGGCGTGAGGACCGCTGCAGGGATCTCCTCGACCGTCTCGATCCCCGTCGAGCTCGTCACTCCGACGGCGATGGGGTCGTCCGCGACCCAGGTGTAGGGGACGACGATCGTGCTCGAGCGGAGCCGCTCGAGCGTGGCAGGCCCGTCGAGCGTGAACGGCACGATCGCGTCGTCGACGGTGACGGATGCGATCGTCAGGTCGTCGCGCTGCGGGTTTCGCACCTGGATGCGGATCTCGCCCTCGCGGAACTCGACGCGGCGGATGTCGAACTCGTCCGCCGGAGGGGGCGAGCCGCCGAGCAGGTCGACGACGCGGTCGCCCTGTGAGACGACGAACGTGACGGCGACCGCAAGCAGCACGATCGGCACGAGCGCCCAGAGCCGCCAGCCGAGACCTCCCCCGACGGCAGCAGGCGCCTCCACTACTCCTCCACCTGGAAGTAGCCCATCCAGCCGAGCTCGGTGAACTCGGACTGGTGCGCGTGGAACATGAAGGTGCCGGGGTTCGAGAAGCGGATCTCGAGCACGCCGCGCTGGCCCTGGCACTGCATCACGGTGTCCGTGTACTCCCAGTACTCGCCGGTGCCGGTGGGCTGGTAGCGGAAGAAGTCCGCGTGGAGGTGGAAGGAGTTGATGAGGTCGAACTCGGTGAGGTTCGCGAGGTAGAGGCGGACGAGCTCGCCCTTGCGCACACGGATCGGGTAGCGCGCGTAGTAGAAGCTGCGCCCGTTGACCGTGTAGAAGTTGTTGCCGCCGTCCCCGTCGGTGTCGTATCCGTTCATCACCATCACGAGCTCGCGCGCGGGCTCCCGCGGCTCCTTCGGATCGATGATGAAGGCGCCGTACAGCCCCTTGTGGATGTGCTTCTTGAGCGGCGTCGAGTGACAGTGGTACAGGTGCATGCCCGCGGGCTTCGCCGGGAACTCGTAGGTGAACTCACCCCCCGTCGGCACGATCTCGAAGACGCCGTCCATGTTCGTCGGGTGGATCCCGTGGAAGTGGATCGTGTGCGGGTGAGAGCCCGAGTTGACGAACCGCACGCGAAGGATGTCGTCCTCGGTGGCCCGGATCACCGGCCCCGGAACGGTCCCGTTGTACGTCCACGCGGGGAAGAAGACGCCCGGTGCGATCTCGATCTCCTCGTCGGTGGCGACGAGGGTGTACTCGACGCACGCGGCCCGGATCGTGCGGGAGCGCGCGCGGCGGGTAGAGGAGATCGTCGAGGTCGTTCGGGCCGCCCACCGCCGGCGCGCCGTCGCCGATCATCGCGGCGTGGCCCATGGCGGCGTTGTGCAGGTGGGAAGCGGGCGTCCGGTGGGACGAGTGGTCGTGGCCCGCCGCCGCAGCCTCGCCGCCGAGCGTGAGCTTCGCCCCGAGCGGCGCGGCCACCGCGAGCGGCGCGGTCGCGCAGAGGAGCTTTCGGCGGGTGAGTTTAGCCATGGCTAAACTCTACCCGAGGACTTTAGCCTTGTCTAAACCCCGCAGCGGGACGGCGCGCGGCCGAGTGCGCGCATGGTCCCGCGGCAGAGGCCGAGCGCTGCGCTGTCACGAACCGCGGATCGCGCGAGCGCGCGGTCCTCGCCGGGATTCGTCATGAAGCCGAGCTCGACGAGGATCACGGGGACGTCGGCCCAGTTGAACCCCGTGAAGTCCGAGCGCTCGGTGATCCCCCGGTCGGGGAACGCGAGCGACCGCACGAGCTCGGGCAGGACGAGCGAGGCGGCCCTCCTGCTCGCGCCGTAGACGTCGTCCGTCCAGCCGCGTCGGAAAGCCGGGACGAGGACATGCGTCCCGCGGACCGAGCCGTTCGGATGCCCATCGGCGTGGACGCGCAGGAACAGCGCGGCGCCTGCGCGGTTGGCGATTCCGGCGCGGGCGATGTTCCCCATGCTCGGCCCTGCGGTACGCGTCCGGGTCATCACGACGGTGACGCCGCCCTGCCGGAGGAGCGTGCGCAGGCGGAGCGAGACGTCGAGCACGAGGTCGGCCTCGCGGATCCCGGTGACGACGCCGTGGGTGCCGCCGCCGTCCTTGATCTTCCGACGTCGGCGACCCCGGCCCGATCGGCTCGGTCTGCAGGTTCGCGCGCGCGTCGTGTCCGGGGTCGATCACGACCGTCGGGCCTGCGGCCCAGGCGGTGCCCGTGAGCGCGAGCGCCGTCGCGACGACCGCGAGCGATCGCACGATCACGCGGGCGGCCCGACGCGGATCCGCATCCAGACGAACGTCAGCAGGACCCCCGGGACGAACAGGACGGCCGCCGCGACCATCAGCACCTTCGCCGCAGTCGAGTCGAGATCGACGGCGAGGCCGGCGATCATGCAGAGCCCGCCGAGCGCGCACAGCAAGGTCCCGATGATCCCGACCCGCATGCGGGCAGGCTAGACGGCGTCGAGGAACGAGTCGACGGGCGCGTGTGCTCGCATCTCGTCGGCGACGCGGCGGGCAGTCGCGCGATAGCGCCCGTGCTCGAGCACGCGCTCGACGGCTCGCCGGATTCCCGTGACGGAGGCCACGACACCGGCACCGGCAGCCGCGACGCTCGCGGCGTTCATCGGCTGGTCGCCGAACAGCGGCACGCTGACGAGCGGACAGCCGGCGGCGATCGCGCTCAGGGTCGTGCCGGAGCCGCCGTGTCCGACCATCGCGGACGCCCGCGCGAGGACGTCGGGCTCCGACACCCAGCGCTCGACGTGGACGTTCGGCGGCACGTCGCCGAGCTCGACCTCGTTGCCACCGGTCGTGAGCAGCACGCGAACCGGCAGGTCCGCGACGGCGTCGAGGAGGCTCGCGTACACCTGCGCCGCCGGCGGAAACGTCGCTGCCACGCTGCCGAAGCTCGCGTAGACGAGCGGCCGCTCGTCGCCGGGCCACCAGTCCGGCAGCGACTCGACGTGCGCGTCGACACCTGGATGGCGGAGCCGGGTGACGGGGAACGGCGGTGGGTCGACCGATTGCGGGTAGTACGTCAGGTACGGCGACGCCGCGATCCGCTCCGCGACGCCTGCTCGCCGCTCGTCGAGCGCCGGCGCCGCGATGCCGAGCGCGCCGGCCTCGACGAACGAGACGCCGATCGCGACCCGCACGTGGCGGACGCCGTGAAGGTCGGCTGCGATCGCGGACGCGAACTCGCCCGCCTCGCGCAGGATGAGATCCGGTCGCCACTCCTCGATCGTCTCCTCGAGCGTCGGCAGCATCGCGTCGACGTTCAGCCGCGCGAAGATCTCGCCCACGACGACGACGTCCCCCTGCGCGGGCGGGAGCGACGGCATGGACGCCCAGAGCGGGCCGAGCAGCTCGTCGGGCGGTGTCGCACCGGCCCTGAACGGGTACCCCCGCGACTTCAGCGTGGGCGGCCCGACGACGAGCGTCTCGTGACCGTTCGCGCTGGCCGCGTCGATCAGGGGGATCAACGGGCCGAAGTGACCGGCGCCCTGCGTGGAGGCGAAGAGGACGCGCACGAGCGCGACTCTAGACGGCGGCCCACGCGGCGCGGGGCTCGACGGCGGCGGCGAGGCCTTCCGACGAGGCGTCGCGATATGGACACGAACTCGGCACGTAGCCGTCTACGTTTCCTCGATAGCGTGACATCAGGGCACCGGGGTGCCCCTGGGGTGGTTGCGCGCCGAAACGGCGTCGCCGACT
>CAVVIL010000011.1:0-92601 GCA_963748255.1 uncultured Actinomycetes bacterium
CGCGACTTGCGGGCGGGCGCCTTCGGCGCCGGCAGGTCTCGGCCAGGGCGGCCGCGATCTCCTCGATAGGGCCGAGCTGCTCGCGCGCCTGCTCGATCAGGCCGTCGAGCGCGGCGTGTAGCCCTCCGCCGAGGCGAGGAGCGCCGAGCCGACGCGGGATCTCGAGCGCGGCGGCGATGGTGACGAGCCGCCCGACGTTCTCCTCGTGGCGGTGGCCGCGGGAGTTCGCGAGCGCACCCAGGAGGCGCTTCGCCTCCGGGAACTCCTGGGTCGCCTTGCGGTCGAGCGTCTTGCGCACCGCGCGCGCGAGGCGCCACGTCCAGCGGCGCGAGGATCTGATCGGGCGCATCCGGCTTGTCCTCGGCGATCGCGCGGAGCAGGATGCGAACCCCCGCCGCGCGATCCTTCTCCACGGCGGCGCCTGCGTCACGAGCGTTCGAGGTCGTCGAAGTCGGCACGCTCGACGCGCATCGGGAACCTGTCGGCGAGCGCGATCAGCCGCAGCCGCCGGTTCGGGTTCTGCGCCGCGCACGTCGCGAGGAACGTCTCGAGCGCCCCTTCGCGGCGCGTCGCTCGGCGAACTTGCTGGACGAACGCGGCGCGCTGGTCGAAGCGGATCTGGCGCCCGGCGATGGACGCCCAGAAGCGCTGCTCGTCGTCGTCGAGGTACTTCGGGTCGACGCGCTGCCACTCGCGCTGGATCACGCGCGAGCCGGCGGCCGACGTCCGGCGTGACCGGGACGAGCCACGGTGCCGGCGAGAGCTGCCGGCGCGCGCGCCGCTGCGATGCGCCGCCGCGGCGCCGGCGTGACGCGGGCGCCCTCGCGGTAGAAGTCCGCGTCGAGCAGCGAGTGGAGCGAGACGACGCGGTCGGGTGCGTCGCGCGCCTTCGGCACGAAGTCGACGACGATGCCGGCCTCCTTGCGCGGGTGCGTCCGCATGATCCGGCCGATGCGCTGCTGGTAGACGCGCTTCGAGGCCGTCGGCGCGAGGTGCATGCAGACCGTCGCGCGCGGCGAATTCCAGCCCTCGGCCAGCAGCATGCGCGTTGATCAGCACGTTGATCTCGCCGCGCTCGTACGCGGCGAGGGTCTCGGCGAGCTTCACCGGCGGCGTGCGCCCGGAGACCGCCTCGGCCTTGATCCCGGCGGCGCGGAACGCGGTCGCGAGGTTGTAGGCGTGGTCGACGCCGGCCGCGTAGACGATGCCCGGCGTCTCGTCGAAGCGCTCGCGGTAGAGCGTCGCGGCCGCCAGGTTGAGCGCCTCGTGGTCGAGGGCCGCGGCGAGCGCGCGCTCCTCGAAGTCGCCGCCGACGATCGGGACCGAGTTGATCGCCGCCACCGGCGGCACGCGGAGGCGACCGCAGCGGCGCGATGAGCCCGCGCCGCGCTGCATCGGCGAGCGGGAGGTCGTCGACCGAGGCGGGGAAGACGTCGGAGACCTGCTTCGCGATCAGCTCCTCGGTCGCGGTCATGCCGACGTAGAGCGGCTCGGAGAAGCTGCGGATCGCGGTCGAGGTCTTCTCGCCGAGGGCGGTGTGCGCCTCGTCGCAGATCACGAGCTGGTACGCGGTGCGCGAGACCTCGTCGGCCGTGCCGGGCGAACCAGGCGTAGGTCTGGATCGTGATCGGGTCCGCGCGGAGCGGCTCCTGCCCCCTCGATCGCGTCGGTGAGCCGGTCGCCGTAGCCCTCGGTCGTGAGGTCGCGGCTGAACTGGTCGACGAGCAGGCGCCGGTGGGTGAGGATCAGGACGCCCTGGTCCGCGCCGCCTCGACGAAGCCCGGCCGCGGCGATCGTCTTGCCGGAGGCCGTCGGGTGGCGGAAGCGGAAGCGGCGTGACGGCGCCCGGGTCCTCGCCGACGAACGTGCCCTCCTCGTGCTCCTCGTCGACGAGCTCGACGTCCTCGTCCTCCTCGTCCTCCTGCTCGTCGACGAGCTCGGCGACGCTCCCGTTCGCGCCGTTGCCGTTGCCGTTCTCCTCGACTTGCCTGGGTCGCGGCGATCAGCTCGGTCAGCATCCCGGCGAGCGCGTCGACCTGGTGGCGGCGCAGGTCGGTGCCGGAGGCGTGGCCGGCGGCTTCGCGGCGAGCACGCGCTCGAGGCCGAGCATCAGCCCGTAGCGGACCCTCCAGCTCGGGGACGGCACGCGGAGGCCGGCGTCGATCTCCGTCGAGCGCGTCGTCGAGCGCCCCGCGGCGGGCGGTCCCGGGCGCGAGCGCGACGACCGGGTCCTCGCCGGGGTGGAGGAACGGCTCGCCGAACCACTGCTCGGCGCGCTCCGCGGTGTGCCGAGCTCCTGAGCCTGCTCCGAGGGCGAATGCGAGATGGTCGTGGGTTCCTGCATCGGGCAGCAGCCTCGAGACGCGCCGCACAGTTCTTGCGCTGGTGTTCTTCCCGCGCAACCGTTCGAGGAAGGCAGCTCGCTGGGGGTCCACCCGGCCGGCGCCGCTGCACCCCGGAGAGTACCCGAATCGGCGGCGGGGGGAAGCCCCTGCCGCTCCGTCGTCGGTTCGAGGCCGCGTGACTAGGCGGCGGAGAGCTCTGCGAGGGGCGCCCGGCGACGCGCTCCGAGACGCCGGTCTGGTCGAGGTGCTTGGTGATCCCGCCGCGGAAGAACGGGTAGCCCGCGCCGAGGATGAGGCACGCGTCGATCTCGGCCGCCGTGGCGACGACGCCGTCCTCGAGGATGTGGCGCGCCTCGTCGGCGAGCGCCTCGAGGATCCGCTCGTGGATCTCGGCGACCGACGGCCGGTCGTCGCGCTGCTCGAGCGCTGGGAACTCGCCGTCGGCGAGCGCCTGGAGCGTGGGCGAGAGCGGGAAGCGGTCGGGGAACGCGGCATGGAGCGTCTCGAGCACGTGGTTCGCGACGCGCGGCCCGACCATCGCGAGCAGCGCCGACGGCGGCATCGGGATCCCGAGCCTGAGGGCGGCCTCGTCGGTCTCCTCGAAGGTGGAGCCGCTCTCGAGCGCCTGCATCAGCACGGTCGACTGGCGCGTCAGCATGCGATTCACGACGAACGCCGGCGCGTCGTCGACGAGGACGCCGCGCTTGGCGAGCTTGCGGGTCACGTCCCAGGCGGTGACGAGGGTCGCGTCGTCGGTCGCCGCGGTGCGCACGACCTCGACGAGCGGCAGCACCGCGACGGGGTTGAAGAAGTGGAGCCCGACGACCCGCTCGGGATGGCGGAGTCCCTCTCCATCGACGTCACCGAGAGCGCCGACGTGTTCGTCACGAGGAGGCACTCGGGCGCGACGACGTCCTCGAGGCCCCTGAAGACCTCGCGCTTCACCCCGAGCTCCTCGAAGACGGCCTCCAGCACGAGGTCGCAGCCCTCGTAGGCGTCGAGGCCGTCGCCCGCGCGCACGATCGAGCCCAGGAACCGCGCCTTCCCCTCCGTGAGGCGGCCCTTGGCGACGAGCGCGGCGAGCTCGCCGCGGATCGACTCGACCGCCGCCGCCGCCCGCTCGGCGTCGACGTCCGTCAGCACGACGGGCACCTCGAGCCGGCGGAGGAGAAGCGTCGCGAGCTGGGTCGCCATGAGCCCGGCGCCGACGATCCCGACGCGCCCGATCCGCCGGGGCTCGGCCTCGGGCAGCCGCGCGAGGCGCTCAGCCGCCGCTCGACGACGTCGAACGCGTAGATCGCCGCCTGCGCCTCGTCCCCCGGGAGGAGCTCCGCGAGCGCGTCCTCCTCGGCGGCGTAGCCCTCCTCGAGGCTCCAGCGCGCCGCGCCCTCGATCAGCTCGAGCGCCCGGTAGGGCGCGGGCGCCTGGCCGTGGACCGCGTCGTCGACCCGCGCGCGTGCCTTGCGCACGACGTCCGCGACGTCGGCGAGGTCGGCGTCGGGCCGGGCGGCGGCACCGGACTCGATCGCCCGGACGAGGAGCTCGAGCGACTCGTCGACGAACTCGACGGGCTCGAGCACGTGGTCGACGAGGCCGAGGGCGAGCGCCTCGTCGGCGCGCGTGAGGCGGTTCTGGCGGAGCGGGTTGTCGACGATCAGCTTGACCGCCGCCTCGGCTCCGACGAGCCGGGGCAGGAGCTGGGTGCCGCCCCAGGCGGGGAAGAGCCCGAGGAACACCTCCGGGAAGCCGAGGTGGCGCACGTTCGACGCGAGCGTCCGCACGTCGCAGTGGAGCGCCAGCTCGAGCCCGCCTCCGAGGGCCGCGCCGTTGACCGCGGCGAGCGTCGGGAACGGGAGCGCGCGGACGCGGCCGAAGAGCGCATGCCCGGCCTCGACCGCCCTGACGGGCGCGCTCGGGCGTGATGCCCGGGAACTGCGTGAGGTCCGCGCCCGCGGCGAAGACGAGAGGCTTGCCGGTGACGAGCAGCCCGCTCCAGTCGCCGCCCTCGAGCTCGTCGAGCACCTCTGCGAGCGACCCGAGCGCGTCGGCCCCGAACGTGTTCGGCTTTCGCCAGTCCGCGCCGTTGTCGATCGTCACCAGCGCGACCCGGCCGGCGCGCGTCTCGGCCGGCTGGAGGAGGAAGCGGGTGACGGCGTCGCCGCTAGCCATGGTGCGGGTTCTCCCAGAGGAGCGCCGCGCCCATCCCGAGGCCGATGCAGAGCGCGGTCAGCCCGTAGCGCACGTCGGGCCGCCGCTCCATCGCGTAGGCGAGCTGCGCCACGAGGCGGACGCCCGTCGCCGCGAGCGGGTGGCCGCAGGCGATCGCGCCGCCGAACGGGTTGAGGCGCGGGTCGTCGGGCGCGACCCCGACGCCCTCGCACCAGGAGAGCACCTGCACCGCGAACGGCTCGTTCAGCTCGAAGAGGCCGATCTCGTCGAGGGAGACGCCCGTCTGCGCGAGCACCTTCTCGGTCGCGGGCACGGGGCCGAGCCCCATCAGGTGCGGCTGGACGCCCGCGTAGGCGAAGCCGACGAGCCGGAGGCGCGGCTCGAGGCCGAGCTCGGCGGCGGCCGCCTCGGACGCGAGGAGCGACGCGGTCGCGCCGTCGGTCAGCCCGGCGGAGTTGCCGGCCGTCACGCGCCCGCCCGCCCGGAACGGCGTCCGGAGCGTCGCGAGCCCCTCGACGGTCGTGTCGGGGCGGAGGAACTCGTCCCGCTCGGCGACCTTCCAGCCCTCGCCGCTGAAGACGCTCATGGGGACGACCGTCCGTGCGTAGACGCCGTCCGGCTCGGCCCACGCGGCGGCCGCGCGGCGCTGCGACTCGGCGGCGTACCGGTCGGCGGCCTCGCGCGTCAGCGTCGGCAGCGCGTCGTGGAGGTTCTCGGCCGTCTGACCCATCACGGCGGCGCTCTCGTCGATGAGGCGCTCGGCGACGAAGCGCGGGTTGAACTCGACCTCCTCGCCCATGGGGTGATGGCCCATGTGCTCGACGCCGCCCGCGATCGCGAGGTCGCAGGCGCCCATCGCGATCTCGCCCGCCGCTGCGGTGATCGCGGTCAGCGCGCCCGCGCACATCCGGTCGACGGCGAAGCCGGGCACCGACTCCGGCAGGCCCGCGAGGAGCGCGACCTCCCGTCCGAGCGTCAGCCCCTGGTCGCCGACCTGGGCCGTCGCCGCCATGACGACCTCGCCGATCCGCTCGGGCGGGGCCTGCGGGTTGCGCCGAAGCAGCTCGCGCAGCGCCTTGACGGCCATGTCGTCGGCCCGCGTCTGCCAGAAGTGGCCGCCCGGGCCGGCCTTGCCGAAGGCGGTGCGGACCCCGTCGACGAAGACGACCTCGTTGCGCTCCCGGGCCACGACGGGAGGATACACGGGGGTTGACTGACCGTTCAGTCAGGTCGACCGCGGACGTGCGGCTTGTACGGTGAAGCCCGTGGACTGGGCGGCCAAGCGCGACCGGGCGGTCGCCGAGCACGCGCGGCGGCTCGGCGAGGGGCCGACCGAGGGCGAGCGCGAGGATCTCCGGCTCGGGCGCATCGCGGGCGCCTCGTGGGCGGCCGGGCTCGCGTCGCGCATGCTGGGCGACGAGGCGGCGGCGGCCGAGTGGCTCGGCCGGGCTGCCGACGAGTACGCCACGAGCTGGGACGCCGCCCCGGCCGCGAGCTGGGGGCGGCCGATCGCCGTCCTGCGGTGCAGGCTCATGGCCGGCGACCCGGCCGGGGCGCGCACGGCGGCCGACGCGGCGCTCGACGCGGGCGCGCTCGAGGCCCCCGGCGCGATCGCCGGCTACTGCGCCGCGCTGGCGCTGCTCGCCGCGGGCCGCGACGACGAGGCGGCGCCGGTCGCCGATCGCATCGTCGCCGAGGGCCTCGAGCCCGCCGCCGTCGGCCAGGCGCTCGCGGCGATCGCGCGCGGTGACGACGACGGGCTCGCGACCGCCCGCCGCGAGGTGCTTCGCTCGTTCGAGGAGCGCGACGCGTTCCTGGAGGACGTGCCCGTCGCGGACACGGTGCTCGTGCTGGACGCACTGGCGCAGGAGCGGGGGCTGCGGCTCGAGCCCCTCCCGTCCGCGCTCCTGCCCTAGGCCTGGCCCCTCGTCAGCTCCTCGGCGCGCGTCATCGCGGCCTGGATCGCGTTGAGGAATGCGGCGCGCACGCCCGCCGACTCGAGCTCGCGGATCGCCGCGATCGTCGTCCCGCCCGGCGAGGTGACCATCTCCCGGAGCTCCACGGGGTGCATCTTCTCGTCCCGCAGCTGCTTCGCGGTGCCGAACATCGTCTGGATCACGAGCTGCGTCGAGATCTCCCGCGAGAGCCCGAGGAGCAGCCCCGCCTCGATCATCGCCTCCGCGAGGAGCGCGAAGTAGGCCGGCCCGGAGCCCGAGACCGCCGTCACCGCGTCCATCGAGCGCTCCGGCACGCGGACGACCGCGCCCAGGTGGGCGAGCGCGTCCTCGGCGAGCGACAGGTGCTCCTCCGCCGCGTTCGCGCCGGCGCAGAGCCCGGCGATCCCCTCGTGCACGGTGGAGGGGGTGTTCGGCATCGCGCGCACGACGGGCACGCCCGCCGCGAGGTACCGCTCGATCGTCGCCGTCGGCGTCGCCGCCGCGACCGAGAGGACGGTCTGCTCGGTCGTGATCGACGGGCCGACCTCCCCGAGCAGCGCCTCGATGTCCTGCGGCTTGACCGCGACGACCACGAGCGCCGCGCCTCCGGCGGCCGCCGGGTTGTCGAGGGTCGCCTCGATCCCGTGCCGCTCCCGCAGCTCCGTGACGCGCGTCTCGCGGCGCGTCGAGGCGACGAGGTCGGCGGGGCGCCGCCAGCCGGAGGAGAGCAGACCCGAGATGAGCGCCTCACCGATCCGGCCCGCGCCGAGGATCGCTATCCGCTGCCGGTCGACCGCCATGAGCCAGCTTACGCCGCCCTGCGCGCCTTGCGTCGCGCCACCCGCGCGAGATCCGCGGACGCCCCGGGGACGAGGCCGCGCGCCCAGCCGAGGACGAGCACCTCACCCGCGAGCCCCTGCCATTCCTCGTACGGCGCGAGGAGCGCGGCGGTCTCGGCGCCCTCGACCCAGCGGCCGGTCAGCGCCGCGTGGAGCTTGACGAGCGAGAGGTCGCCGACCAGCCCGTGGTCGTAGCGTCCCAGCCCTTCCAGCGCGATCACGCCCACCGACCACGGGCCGACGCCGCGCTCGCGCGTGAGGCGGCCGAGGACGACGTCGGTCGGGTGATGCCGCAGGCGCTCGAGGTCGACGCTCCGGGCGAGCCGGGCGAGCGTCGTCGCGCGCGACTGCGCGAGGCCGAGGCGACGCAGGTCGAGCGGCGAGAGCCGACGGAGCGCGGGCTGCGAGACGACGGTCTCGCCGCATGCCCGTGCGACGGCCCGCTCGAGCGCGCGCGCGCGACGCGCCTCGATCAGCTGGCCGCAGATCGCCCGGACCGCGGCCTGGGCGACGGTCGCGAGCCGGAGAGGGCGGTAGCCGACGAGGGCGCGTGCGGAAGCGCCGACGAGCGGGTCGCGGGCGAAGCGCCGGTGGAAGCCGCCCGTGTCGTCGGCGAGCGCGAGCATGAACCGGGCCGTCGCGAGCGACTCCTCGTCGGGTGCGCGGACGACCACCCGCCCGTCGGGCCGCTGGTGGGCCGTCGCGACCCGCTCGCCGGGGAGCGCGCCCCGCCAGATCCCGCTCCGCGCCATGAGGCGAAGCCGGTACGGGCCGACCGGCGTGACGACGTCCTCGACCACGGTCGCCGACACTACTGCCCGCGGCAGACCCGCCCCGTACTCTGCCCCCGTGCGGCTCGCCGACGCGCTCTCCCTCCGCTCGCGCAGGCGGAAGCTCGGCCTCTTCCTCGAGCTGATGGCGCCGGACGCGTCGACGACCGTGCTGGACGTCGGCGTCGACGAGGTCTCGAGCGGGGAGGCCGGCGGCGAGAGCGGCTGCACGACCCACAACTTCTTCGAGGAGCGCTACCCGTGGCCCGGGCGCATCACGGCCCTCGGGCTCCACGACGGCAGGCGTTTCCGTGAGCGCTACCCCGGGATCCCGTACGTCGAGGGCGACGCGTGTGCGCTCCCGTTCCCGGAGGACGCCTTCGACGTCGTCCACTCGAACGCCGTGATCGAGCACGTCGGCGGCCGCGAGCGCCAGCTGGCCTTCGTGCGCGAGGCGCTCCGGGTGGGTCGGCGGGTCTTCCTCACGACGCCGAACCGCTGGTTCCCCGTCGAGGTGCACACGCGCCTGCCGCTCGTCCACTGGCTGCCCGACGACCTCGCGGGCCGCGCCTACGACCTCGCCGGCAAGTCGTGGGCGCGGGAGAACCACCTGCTCGGCCCGGCCGACCTCCGCGGCCTCTTCCCCGTGCCGGTGCGGATCTCGAACCTCGGGCTGACGCTCGTCGCGAGCACGTGACCGCCAGGCTCCCGCGCGTCGCGCTGCTCGTCCTCGTCGTCGGGCTGGCGCTGCACAACCTCGCGATGGCCCTCCTCTGGCAGGCCGGTGTGCGCGACACCGCGCTGGACGTCGTCGCAGCGTGGAAGGAGGCGCTGCTCCTCGTCGCCCTCGTCGCCGCCCTCGCGGTCGCGGGCTCGATCCCCCACCTCCTCTGGGCCGACCGGCTCGCCCTCGCCTACGGCGTGATCGTCGTCGTCTACTGGCTCGTCCCGCAGGGCTGGCTCGACGGCGAGGCGACCACGCGGGGCGAGCTGTACGCCCTGCGGCACCACCTCCTGCCGCTCGGCGCCTACGCGCTCGGCCGCCTGCTGCAGCTCGACCGCGTCTGGTGGCGGCGGCTCCTCGTCGCGATCGTCGGCGTCGCGGCCGCGCTGACGGTGTGGGGGCTCGTCGACGCCTACGCGGTGCCGCTCCAGTGGTGGCGCGACTCCGGCGCCCCCGGCTGGTTCGGCGAGCAGCTCGGCCTCGCCTATCGCTGCCTCTCCGGGCTGCCCGAGAACTGGATCCTCAACACCGACGAGGAGAGCCCGGTCCGGCGGCTCGTGTCGACGTTCCTCAGCCCCCTCGCGAGCGCGTACCTCCTGCTGGTCGCCGTCCTCCTCCTCGCCGCCGCGCGCCCACGGCGCTGGACGGTCGCCGTCGGCGCACTCGTCTTCGTCGGCCTCCTCTGGACGCACACGCGCGCCGCGTTCATCGCACTGCCGGTGGCCCTGCTCGTGCTGGCCGCGCTGCGGCGCTCGTGGGCGACGGTCGCGCTCGCCGCCGGCTCGGTTGCGGCGTCTGTGGCCCTCGTGGCCGTCTTCCCGTCGATCGGCCCCGAGACCACCTATACCGCGACGGAGCTCGCGTGCCTGCGTGACAACGCGGAGGTCGAGGGCGAGGCGAGCGACGACCCGTTCAGCACCGAGGAGAGCTCCACGGCGAGCCACCTGCGGTCGCTGCGCGACGGGATCGAGACGGTCGCGCGGCAGCCCTGGGGCTACGGGCTCGGCAACGCCGGGGTCTCGGCGTCGCGCACCGGGACGGAGCTCAAGGCGGGGGAGTCGATCTACACCGAGCTCGGCGTCGACGCGGGCGTGCTCGGCCTCGCCGCGTTCGTCGGCTGGCTCGTCGCGCTGGGGTTGGCGCTGCGCGGACGCTCGCCGTGGCTGTGCGCGTCGGTCGTCGCGGTCGCGATCCTCGGGCTGCAGACCGACGTGATCGGCATCCACTGGCTCGCGGTCGTCGTCTTCGCCCTCGCGGGCGCGGCGCTCCGCTCGCCGCCGGAGGCCGAGCCGCCCGAGCGCCTTCTCTAGCCCGCGACCTCGCCGTGGCCGAAGCTCGCGCGCCGCCCGGCGTCGGCCTCGTCGACGAGGCGACCGTCGCGGCCGACGTAGCCGCCCTTGCCGCCGACGACGAGGACGACGAGATCGTCCGCGCCGCCGTTCGAGACGCGCCGGGGCGTCGTCGACGAGACGTGGATCATCCCGCCCGGGCCGAGCAGCCGGTCCTCGCCCTCGACCTCCACGCGCGCGGTGCCGGCGTGGACGAAGTAGAGCTCGTCCTGCTCCTCGTGGTAGTGGAAGAACCCCTCGTAGCCGGGCGGCATCACGATCACGTTGACGCCGAACGCCTCGACGCCGAGCGCCTGGCGCACCTTGCGGAACCCGTAGCCCTCGCCGAGCTCGTCGACGGCGCCGAACGCGTACGTCACCTCGTGCCTCCCTTCCGGATCGAGCATCGTGTCGATCGTACGCTGCAGGCCCTCCTCGAAGCCCACGACCGGCTCGTAGCCGATCGCGTCGCGGGCGGCGGAGATGTCGGCGCACGAGAGGCGGACGTCGCCGGGCCGGTCCGGGCCGTGGACGCGCTCGACCTCCTTGCCGAGCAGGCGGCCGATCAGCTCCGCGAGGTCGTTGACGGACTCGCTCCCGCCCATCGCGACGTTGAGCACGCGGCCCGCCGCGCCCGCGGCGTCCGCGGCGAGCAGGTTCGCGCGACCACGTTCGCGACGTGCGTGAAGTCCTTCGACTGGCTCCCGTCCCCGTCGATCGTGAGCGTGCGGCCCTCCGCGACGGCGCGGATGAACCGCGGCACGACGGCGGCGTACTGCGAGCTCGGGTCCTGGCGGGGCCCGAACACGTTGAAGTAGCGCAGCGCGACGGTCTCGAGCCCGTAGACGTGGCCGAACGAGACGCAGAACCGCTCCGCCGCGAGCTTGGCGACGCCGTACGGCGAGATCGGGTTCGGCGCCTGCTCCTCCGAGAGCGGCATCCGCTCGGCGTTCCCGTACACCGACGACGACGAGGCGAAGACCACGCGCCTGACGTTCTCGTCCCGTGCGGCGAGGAGGACGTTGAGCGTCCCCTCGACGTTGACCGCCGTCGTGGTCAGCGGATCCTGCACCGAGCGCGGCACGGACCCGAGCGCTCCCTGGTGGAAGACGACGTCGACCCCGCGCACCGCGGTGTGCACGCGCTCGTACGAGCGCAGGTCGCCCTCGACGACCTCGATCTCGCGGCCGAGCGACGCGAGGTTCGCCCGCCGTCCGGTCGAGAAGTTGTCCAGCACGCGGACCTCGTCGCCCCGCTCCATGAGCGCGTGCGCGAGGTTCGAGCCGATGAAGCCGGCGCCGCCCGTGACGAGGACGCGCGTCACGCGGGCTTCTCGGCGACGACGTGGTAGTTCGCGGCGAGCGTCCCGGGCCGCTCGTCGCGCAGCGCCGGGAGCCGCCCGTCGAGCGCCCGGCCGAGCCGGTTGACGAGGGAGACGACCGGTCGGCGGAGCGGCCGCAGCGGGCCGCGGCGAAAGACGTGGTCGAGGTAGAGCCCGTTCAGCATCGCGAGGGAGGCCGCGGTTCCGGCGCCGGCGCTGACGGTAATCGAATCCCACGCGCCGTTCGCGGCGAACAGGCGCTCGAGGCCGGGGCCGGTCCAGCGCCACAGGTCGACCGGGTTCGGGTGGTAGACCATCGTCCCGTGCGTCGAGAGGAGGACGCGCCCGCCCGGGCGTAGGACGCGATGCAGCTCGGCGACACCGCGCGCGGGGTCGTCGACGTGCTCGAGGACCTGCGCGCAGAGGACGACGTCGAACGACGCGTCGGGCGCCGGGATCGCCTCGATCGGGCCGACGAGGCTCGCCAGGGGGTTGGGGACGGCGTCCAGCCCGACGACCTCGCGGACGTGCGGCTGGAAGAGCGCGAGGTAGGGCATCTCGCCGCAGCCGACGTCGAGGAGCCGGTACGGCCCGAGGTCGTCCGCAGCCCTCCTCGCCTCCGCGGCGAGCCAGCGCGCGAGAGGCGCCCGCACGGCGTAGCCCGTCGCCGAGAGCGGCGGATCGAGGCGCGGGTCACTCACGGAGGGTCACCAGGGCGGCGGCCAGCCAGGTCAGGGCGTCGAGCGGCAGGCCCGACACGAGCCCGATCCCCGCCCAGACGCCGATCGCGACGGCGAGCCAGCCGAGCCCGACGAGGGCGCCCGGCGCCGTCCGCAGGTTGCGGACGCCCGCCGCGATCGCCGCCGCGGCGAACCCGACGAGGAGCACGACGCCCGCGATCCCGAGGTCGGCCGCGACCTGGAGGTACAGGAGCTGGATCCCCCACGGGCGGTCGGGCGCCGGGAAGGCCTGCTCCGGCTCGTTCGGGAAGCGCCTGCGCGCGTCGTCGAGGAACGGGCCGTAGGCCCACTCCTCGCTCGAGGCCTGCCACCCGACGCCCGTGATCGGGCGGTCGAGCCAGATGCGCCCGCCGATGTAGGCGAGGAGCGTCCGGTGCGCGTAGCTCTCGACCCCCGTCTGCTCCACCCGGTCGCGGATGCCGAGGAACTCGGCGAAGCGCTCGATCGTCTCGGCGCGCATGGCCGCCGTCCCGGCGGTGACGAGCACGACGACCGCCACGAGGGCGACGGCGCGGCGTGCCCGCAGCGCGCGGACCGCGGCCGCGCCGAGCAGCACCGCCGCGAGCGCGAGCCAGAGCCCGATCACGGCGGTCATCGCGCCCGACAGCACCACGCCGAGGGCGCCCGTCACGACCGCGACGAGCGACCAGCGCCTGCCCGCGGGCCTCCCGTCGCCCAGCGCGACGCCGGCCGCGCCGACGACGAGCGCCGCGCCCGAGAGCGCCGCGAAGTCGTGGATCCCGACGAAGGACGGCTCCCGCTGCCCCGGGCGCTTGCCCTCGAACTCCGAGACGAGCCCGAGGAACTGGAGCAGGCCCCACGCGGTCGCCGCGACGCTCCAGATGACGAGCATGCGGAGGAGCGGCACCGCCTCCCGCGTCGTCCGCACGACGAGGATCGCGGCGGGGAGCAGCGCCGCGTACCACGCGAACTTCGCGACGCTCACGGCGTGCGGCGCGAGCGCGTAGTCCTCGCCGAGAAGCGAGGGCGTCGCGAGGCTCAGCGCTCCGCAGACGACGAACGCCGCGGTGAGGAGCAGCAGCCATCGCGACCGCCGCAGCGGCGCCCAGCCCTCGCGCCGGCCGCGGACGACCGCCGCCGCGACCACGCAGGCGATCGCGAGGTCGGCGAGCGTCACGTCGATCGAGGTGGACGCGACGCCCACGGAGACCCCGGGCTGGTACGTCGCGTGGAGGAAGAGGAACGGGACGGCCGCGGCGAGCACGAGCGCCTCCCACGGCGCGTCCCCCGCGAGGGCCCGCACGGCCCCGACGGACGGGTGCGCCCGGGGGAGCGGCTCGGCCGTCACGGGCGGACTGTAGCGAGGCGATCGACCGGCGCTGCGCGCCCCGGCCCGCGCCGAGGGCGGCTCTACACTGACCCGTCACGATGGCACCAAGCGTCCTCCGGCGCCGTTCCGCGACCGCTGCAGGGCTCTACCTCTCGGTCGCCCTCGGCATCCTCGGCACGATCGCGGCCGCCCGGCTGCTCGGGCTCGAGGCGTTCGGCCGGTTCGCGACCGTGGTGGCGGTGGTCGGGCTCGCGCAGACGCTCCTCGACCTGACCGTGGAGGAGAGCCTCACGAAGTTCGGGTTCCGCTACATCGCGGGCGAGCAGTGGGGGAAGCTCCACCGCCTCTTCCGTCGCGCGCTCGAGCTCAAGCTCGTCGGCGGCGCGCTCGCCACGCTCCTCCTGCTCGCGTTCGCGCCGTTCGCCGATGCCGTCTTCGGCTCGGAGGGCCTCACGGGGCCGATGCTCGCGGCGGCGGCGATCCCGCTGCTCGCGTCGCCCGAGAACGTGAGCGCCAGCGCGCTCCTCCTGCGGGGCCGCTACGACCTCCGCGGCGCGCTGCTCTCCGTGACGATGGCGATCCGCCTCGTCGCGATCCTGGTCGGCGCCTCGTACGGCGTCACGCAGGCGCTCGTCGCGATCGCGGTGGGTCAGCTCGTCGCGACCGCCGTCGCGGGCACGGCGGGCGCACTCGCGCTCCGGCGGTTCCCGGAAGGCGAGGACGCGTCGCTCGCGTCCGAGCGCCGCGAGATCGTCTCCTTCGTCGTCCAGTCGAGCGTCGCGACAGGCGTGATCTCGCTGCGCGCCGCCCTGACGCCCGTGCTCCTCGGCGTCGTCGCCGGCACGACGCAGGTCGGCTACCTGCGGGTCGCGATGGCTCCGCAGAGCGGCTTCGCCGCCGCCAGCGCGCCCGTCCGGCTCGTGCTGCTGACCGAGCAGACGCGCGACTGGGAGCACGGCCGCGAGGGCTCGGTGCTCCGCGGGGTGCGTCGCTACTCGCTCGCGGCCGCGGGGGTCGCCGCCGTCTCCCTCCCGATCTTCCTCGTCCTCATGCCGTGGCTCGTCCGCGTCGTCTTCGGCAGCGAGTACCTGCCGGCCGTCGACGCGGCGCGCATCGTGCTCGTCTCGGCCGCGATCCTGCTCGTGCTCGGCTGGTCGAAGTCGCTGCCGGTGACGATCGGCCGGCCGCGGCTGCGGATCGTGACGCACGGGCTCGAGACGCTCGTGCTGCTGCCGCTCGTGGTCGTGCTCGGGGCGGAGTGGGGGGTGACCGGCGCCGCGGTCGCGATCCTCGTCTCGACGTGCGTCTTCGCCGCCGCCTGGGCGGTCGTGCTCGTCCGGCTCCGGGAGGAGCTCCGGGCCGGCGGGCGGCTCGGGGCGCCGACCCCGGCGGGGCCGTGAGGGTCGTCGTCGTCTCGGGGATCTGGCCGCCCGACGTCGGGGGGCCGGCGAGCCACGCCCCCGCGCTCGCCGCCGCCCTCCGCGAGGCGGGCCACGAGGTCGTCGCCGTGACGACGGCCGACGCGGCGCCTGCCGACCAGCCGTACCGCGTCGAGTGGGTGCGGCGCGGGCTCCCGGCGCCGGTGCGCCACCTCGCGGTCGCCCGGGCCGTCGCGCGCGCGGCCCGCGGCGCGGACGTCGTCTACGCGACGACGATGATCCGGCGCGCCTCGCTCGGCGCGCGCGTCGCCCGGCGGCCGCTCGTCGCCAAGCTCGTCGCCGACGAGGCCTACGAGCGCGAGCGCCGGGCGGGCCGGTTCGGCGGCACCCTGGCGGAGTTCCAGGAGCTGCCGGGCGGCGCGCGGGTGCGCGCGCTGCGCGCCACGCGGACCGCGGCGCTGCGGCGCGCGCGCCGGATCGTCGTGCCGAGCGCCTACCTGCGCGAGATCGCGCTCCGCTGGGGCCTCGACCCGGCGCGGGTCGTCGTCGTCCCGAACCCGGCGCCGCCGGTCGGCGACCTCCCCTCGCGCGCGGAGGCGCGCGAGGCGCTCGGTCTCTCGGGCCGCGTCGTCGCGACGGCGGGCCGGCTCACCGCCCAGAAGGCGCTCGGGGACGCGCTCGCCGCGATCGCGCGCGTCGACGGCGCGTCGCTCGTCGTGCTCGGGGACGGGCCCGAGCGCCCGCGGCTCGAGGCGCGCCGCGACGAGCTCGGGCTCGGCGACCGCGTGCGCTTCCTCGGCGCGGGCACCCGCGACGACGTCGTGCGCCTCTTCCGTGCGGCCGACGTCGCGCTCCTCACCTCGGCCTGGGAGAACCTGCCGCACACGGTGCTCGAGGCGCTCGCGGCCGGCACGCCGGTCGTCGCGACCGCGGTCGGGGGCGTCCCCGAGGTCGTGCGCGAGGGCGAGAACGGCCTGCTCGTGGCGGCCGGCGACGTCGAGGCGATCGCGGGCGCGCTCGCGCGCCTCCTGGGCGACGACCCGCTGCGGGAGCAGCTCGCCGCGGCGGCGGCGCCCTCCGTGGAGGAGCTCTCCGAGCCGCGTATCCTCAGCCGGATCGTGGCGGAGATCGAGGCAGCGGCGTCGTGAGACCGCGCGTCCTGATGGTGGGTCGCACCCGCTACCGCCTGCCGCTCGACCCCTCGCTCGGCCGGAAGTTCGAGGCGCTCGCGGCTCGGCTCCGGCTCCGCGTGCTCGGCGCTGCACCGCGCGGCGCCTCCGCAGGCGACGGCACCTTCGCGCTGCAGCGCGGGACGCCGATCGCGGCGCTCGACGCGCCGGCCTTCTACGGGACGCTCCCGCTCCGGATCGCGCGCGAGCTGCGTCGCGAGCCGGCCGACGCGATCCTCGCGCAGAGCCCGTACGAGGCGCTCGCGGCCTTCGCCGGGCGGACGCTCGCGCGGAGCGACGCGCCCGTCGTCGTCGAGATCCACGGCGACTGGCGGACGTGGGCGCGGCTCTACGGCTCGCCGGCGCGCGCCGTGGTGGCGCCGCTCGCCGACCGGGCGGCGCTCGTCGCGGTGCGCCACGCGGACGCGGTCCGGACGCTCTCGCCGTTCACGACGCGGATCGTGCGCGAGGCGGGCGTCGAGCCCGCCGGCACGTTCACGACGTACACCGACCTGACCGCGTTCTCGGAGCCCGCCGTCGCGCCGCTGCCCGCGGAGCCGGTCGCGCTCTACGTCGGCGTGCTCGAGCGCTACAAGAACATCCACACGGTCGCCGACGCGTGGCGGCTCGCAGCACCGCGCGTCCCCGGCGCGCGCCTGCGGCTCGTCGGCGACGGGCGGCACGTGGACGTCGTCGAGGCGCTCGTGCGCGACCTTCCGGGCCAGACGACGTGGGAGCGCCGGCTGGAGACGCCCGACGTGGTGCGCGCGCTCGACGACGCCTGGCTGCTCCTGCTCGCGTCGCGCTCGGAGGGCACGCCGCGCGTCGTGCTCGAGGCGCTCTGCCGCGGGCGCGCCGTCGTCGGCGCCCGTGCGGGCGGGATCCCGGACGTCGTGTGGCCCGACGAGACCGGCCTCCTGGCCGACCCGGACCGTCCGGACGAGATCGCCGACGCGCTCGTCCGCATCCTCTCCGACCGCGACCTCGCGCAGCGGCTCGGGGACGGCGGTCACGCCCGCTCGGCCGACTGGACGTACACCGCGGACGAGTACGCGGAGCGCGTGGCCGAGCTCGTCGACCGCGCGATGGCGGCGCACTCGTGAGGCTCGTCGTCGTCACGCAGCAGGTCGACCCGGCGAGCCCCGTGCTCGGAGCGACGGTCGCGAAGCTGCGGGCGCTCGCGGCGCGGGTGGACGAGCTCGTCGTGCTGGCCGACACCGCGGTCGAGGGCGTCCTCCCCGAGAACTGCCGCGTGCACCTCTTCCGCTCGCCTCGCCGCACGGGCCGAGGCCTGCGCTTCGAGTCGGCGCTCACGAGCGAGCTGCGCCGCAAGCCGCGTCCCGCGGCGGTGCTCGCGCACATGTGCCCCATCTACGCCGTGCTCGCAGCCCCCGTCGCGCGGCCGCTCGGGGTCGACGTCCTCCTGTGGTTCACGCACTGGCGGCGGAGCGGGCTCCTGCGGACGGCGACCCGGCTCTCGACGACGGTGCTGAGCGTCGACGAGCGGACGTTCCCGCTGCGGACGCGGAAGCTCGTCCCGATCGGCCACGGCGTCGACGTCTCCGACCTCGAGTGCGTCGAGCGCCCGGAGCGGTCGCCGCTCGTTCTCCTCGCGCTCGGCCGCACCTCGCCGGCGAAGGGCCTCGCGACGATCGTCCAGGCGGTGGCGCAGGTGGACGACGTCGAGCTGCTCGTCTGCGGCCCGTCACTGACCGCCGACGAGCGCACGCACAAGATCGCGCTCGAGCGGCTCGTGATCGACCTCGGCGCGCTCGACCGGATCGACATCCGCGGCCCGGTGCCCCGGCACGCCGTCCCCGCGCTCTACGCGACGGTCGACGCCCTCGTCAACGACATGCGCCCCGGGGCGACCGACAAGGTCGTCTACGAGGCGGCGGCGACCTGCCTGCCCGTCGTCGCGTCCAACCCCGCATTCGACACGCTGCTCCCCGCGGAGCTCCGGTTCGAGCACGGCGACATCGACGGGCTGGCCGAGGCGCTTCGCGGGCTCCGGCGCCTCGACCGGAACGCGGTCGGCCGGGCGCTCCGGGAGACGGTGGTGCGCGAGCACTCGGTCGACGTGTGGGCCGACCGCGTCGTCGAGCTCGCTCGGTGAGCGCGCGCGTCCTCCACGTCGCCAAGGTCGCCGGGATCTCCGGCTCCGAGAACCACCTCCTGCTCCTCCTCCCGGCGCTGCGCGAGCGCGGGTACGACGTTCGCTTCGCGATGCTCCACGAGGACGAGCCCGGGGCGGCGGAGTTCGCGACGCGGCTCCGCGAGGGCGGGGTGCACGTCGAGGAGCTGCGCTTCCACGCCGCGACCGCGCCGATCCTCGTCGGTCGGCTCGTCCGCCTGATGCGCCGGTCCGCCCCGCAGATCGTCCACACGCACCTCGTCCACGCCGACTTCCTGGGGCTCCCCGCCGGCCGGATCGCGCGCGTCCCGGTGCTCGCGAGCACGAAGCACGGGTTCAACGCCTTCCGCGACCGCCGGGCCTTCGCGGCGGCCGACCGGCGGGTGGCCGGGCTCGCGGATCTCCACATCGCGATCTCCGCAGGGCTCGCGCGGTACCTGGCCGAGCGCGAGGGGCTCGACGAGGCGGAGCTTCGAGATCGTCCACTACGGGATCGTCCCGGGGCCGCAGCCGCCACCCCCGCCGGGCGCGCCCCGTCTCGCGGTCGTCGGGCGCCTCGTCCCGATCAAGGGCCACGCGATCCTCCTCGAGGCGCTCGCGGCGGCGCGGGCGCGGGTCCCGGCGCTGACGCTCGAGGTCGCCGGCGACGGCCCGCTCGACGGCGAGCTGCGCGGGCTCGCGGAGCGCCACGGCGTCGCCGGCGCGGTCACGTTCCTCGGTCGCGTCGCACCCGTCGCGCCGGTGCTCGAAAGGGCGGAGATCGTCGTCGTCCCCTCCCTCGGCGAGGGCTTCGGCATGGTCGCGCTCGAGGCGATGGAGCGCGGGCGGCCGGTGGTCGCGAGCGCGGTGGGCGGGCTCCCGGAGATCGTCGAGGACGGGCGGACGGGGCTCCTCGTCCCGACCGGCGACGCGGCGGCGCTCGCGGCTGCGCTCGTCGACCTCGCCTCGGACCCCGCCCGCGCGGCCGCGATGGGCGCCGCCGGCCGCGAGCGGGCCGTCACGGCGTTCACGCAGGCCCGCTGCACCGACCGGACGGACGCGCTCTACCGGGCGGCGCTCGCGGAGGCCCCCGCCCGGCGCTCGCGGAGCAGCAGCCAGGCACGCTCGAGCGCGAACGCGGCGAGCAGCGCGAGCACGAAGTCCCACGGGACGCGGTAGCGCACGGTCCCGGCGAACACCATCGCCATCACCGTGTTCAGCCCGAGCAGGAGCGCGGCGAGCACGACGAACCTGCGCGGTGCGATGAACGCGCCCCAGAGCGCGAAGAGGTACAGCAGGACGACGTAGACGGGCTCGACCGTGCGCTGCGCGAAGCCCGCGAGCCCCTGCTGCCCCGACTCGTCGGCGGCGACGGAGAGCACGGGCGACCAGAGCATCCCGACCGCCTGGACGGCGAGGCGCGCCTTCTCGCCGGGCTCGTCGCGCCAGAAGTCGAAGACCTCGTCCCGGTAGAAGGCGGCCTGCGCGCACTCGTCGACGGCGCGCGCCGCCTCGACGGAGATCGCCGCCGCGCGCTCGGGCCAGGGCGGCACGCCCGGCGGGTCGGGCACGTCGTCGATCCAGCCGCCGCGGGCGAGGACGTCGTACGTCGCCGGGTTGTTCGCCTTCCAGAGCGCCCGCGTGTCGGTCGTGATCGTCGGGCAGCCGATGACGACGTCGTTGCGCACGACCCACGGCGTGACGACGAGGACCGCGCCGAGGACGACGACCAGGGCCGTCGCCACGGCCCGCCCCCGCGGCAGGACGCGCCACGCGACATAGGGGGCCAGGACGAGTGGGAGCAGCACGAGGCGCGCGTTCCCGAGGATCGCGAGGCCGGCGACCGCCCCGGTCGCGAGCGCGAGCCAGCGGGAGCGGCTCTCGGCGGCCATGAGCGCGAGCAGCACGACGAGCGCCGCGAGCAGCCCGTCGAGGATCTCGCGGTTGACGTGGATGTCGTGCCAGACGGCGTACGGGTGAAGCGTCGTCACGAGCGCCGCGAGGACGCCGATCCGCGCGCCGCCGAGCCGCGCCCCGATGTCGAGGACGACGAACGCGGTCGCCACGGCGATCGCGATCTGCGCGAGCCCCACGACCACCCAGGACCGGTCGAGGGGCCAGTAGAGCGCGGCGAGGAACCAGGCGTACAGCGGCTGGGTGTAGGCCGAAGGGACGTCGGGGAGGAACCCGAACGTCCCGCTCGCGACGAGGGTTCGCGCGAAGGTGTCGCTCTTCTCGACGTACTCCTCGAGGATCTCCTCCCGCTCGATCCCGAGAGCCACCAGCCGCGGCAGCGCGGCGGCCGCGGCGACGAGGAGGACTGCCGCGCGTGGTATGCGTTGCGCGATGCGGTCCACGTCGGCAGAACGGTACGCAGTGGTCTCGTGCCACGTCGAACGACCGCTCGACGACACGGTCTGGGAGGCGTTCGCCGACCTGCAGCGCCGCCGCCCGGGCGGCTTCGCCGTCGCCGCGCTGATGCGGCCGCCGGACGCGGAGGCGGGCGAGCACGACGAGGAGCTCTGGCTCGCACGTGCCCGCGAGGCCGCGGGCCGCGCGCCGCTCGGGCACCACACCCACTTCACGAGCCCGACCCACGCACGCCCGACCGGCGGCGACACGGGCGCACGGGTGCGGCGCGAGGGGGCCTGGCTCCGCGACCGCGGGGTGGCGCCGACGCTCTACTGCGGCGGCGGCTGGTACACCGATCGCGACGTCGCCGGGGCATGCGCGGAGCTCGGGTACGTCGACTGCACCCCGCGTGCGACCCGGCCCGGCTACCTGTTCGGCGACGCGGCGTGGGCGCAGCTCGCGGCGCCTGCCGTCGTCGACCTCGACGGCGTCGCGCTGCCGGTCGTGCCGACGACCCACGGCGCGGGCGACCTCGCGCGGGCGGTGGCGCGGCCCGGGCTCCCCGATCGCGTCCACGCGTACTTCCACGACACGGACCTCCTCGACAGCCGCCGGCGCACGCTGATCGTGCTCGGCCTGCGGCTCCTCGGCCGCCGCCGGCCCGTGACCGATCTCGACGCGGTCGGGGCCGAGCTCCGCGCGACCGACCCGTCCGTCGCCTGGACGGACGTCGCGCGAGGCGAGCCCGCCGGAAGCCCGGCGTAGACTCCACCCGTGCCGAGCGAGGCGCCAACGAAGCCGCCGGCGCCGACGAAGCCTCCCGTGGACGACGCCGGCGACATCCGGCGCTCGCGCGTCTACCTCCTGTCCCGCGGGCCCGTGGTCGGCGTCTTCCGGAGGGGACTGAGCATCGCGGCGCTCGTCGCCGCGGACATCGCCGGGCTCGCGCTCGGCCTCTACGTCGCGCTCGTCCTCCGCGCCATCGTCTACGGCGACACGATCTACTGGTCTCTGCTGTGGGACACCGGGCCGGAGGAATGGCTCCCGTTCCTCGCGCCCGTCACGGTGATCGTCTTCCTCCAGGCGGGCCTCTACGCCCCGCGCGAGCGGCGGGCCGGCGCCGGGCGGATCCTCGCAGCCCTCGTCCTCGTGGCGCTGATCGTCCTCGCGTTCGCGCTCGGCACGGACTACGACTTCACGACGACCGGGCTGATCCCGACCGCCGTCGTCACGTGCACGCTCGCGATCGGAGGCCTCCGCGCGGCGTACGACTCGGTCTCGCTGGAGCTGATGCGGTTCGCCGGGATCCGCCGCCGGCTGCTTCTCGTCGGCGAGGGCGAGACGCTCGCCGACCTCGAGCGGGAGCTGCGCGCAGCCCGGGGCGGGATCGGGATCGACGTGATCGGCACGTTCGCGCCCGCGCCGGGCCGCTCCGGCCTCGGCTCCTCCCTCGAGCGGCTGGGCGAGCTGCTCGAGCGCGAGCGGCCGGACGAGCTCGTGCTCGCGGAGGCGGACTTCGACGAGCAGTCGGTGCTCGACGTCGTCCAGCTCGCCCACCGGACGGGCGTGCGCGTGAAGCTCGCGCCGACGACGACCGAGCTGCTCGTCCACGAGGGCCAGTACGTGCCGGGCGAGGGCGTGCCGCTCTTCGAGCTCCGGCCGCCGCTCCTCAGCGGCGTCGCGTGGGTCACGAAGCGGGCGTTCGACCTCGTCGTCGCGACGGTCGTGATCCTGCTCGGAACGCCGCTCTGGCTCGTGCTCGCCGCGGCGATCAAGCTCGACTCGTCGGGCCCGGTGCTCTTCGTCGACCGGCGGATCGGCGTCGGCGAGCGCGAGTTCGGGATGCTCAAGTTCCGCACGATGGTCGCCGACGCCGCCGACCACCAGGCCGAGCTGGAGGGCGACAACGAGGCGTCGGGCGCGCTCTTCAAGATCCGGGACGACCCCCGGGTGACGCGGGTCGGGCGGCTCCTCCGGCGCCTGTCGCTCGACGAGCTGCCGCAGCTCGTGAACGTGCTCAAGGGCGAGATGAGCCTCGTCGGCCCGCGGCCGCTCCCGCTCCGCGACCACGCCATGCTCGAGGACTGGCACCGCGCGCGGTCGCTCGTCCTGCCGGGGATGACGGGCCTCTGGCAGATCTCGGGCCGGTCGGGCCTCGACTTCGACGACCTCGTGCGGCTCGACTTCACCTACATCGAGAACTGGTCGATCTGGTCGGACGTCTCGATCATCGCCCGCACCATCCCGGCGGTCCTCTCGGGCCGCGGGGCCTACTGAGGCCCTCGCGGGACGGGGTGAGCGCGGACAGCGTCCCTACACTCCTCCCGTGCGCGCTCCCCGCATCCTCGCCGTCGCCTCGGCCGTCGACCTCGACTTCCGCTACGGGTGCACGCCGGCCTGGTGGCAGCTCTGGAAGGGCCTCTACGAGGCCGGCGCGGACGTCGTCGTGACGCCCTACCGCGGCCGTCCGGTCGAGTCGCCGTGGTGGCGGACCGCGCCCAACCCGACCTACCGGGAGGCCGAGAGCTACGCCGCGCTGCGCGGCGGCCTCGCGCGGCTGAAGGGCGACCGGTACCTCCGGCGCGTCGAGGAGAGCCCCGACGACAGCGCCTTCGACCGGCTCACGCGCGAGACGATCTGGCGCGTCGTCACCCCGCGCTGGAAGCGCCACCTCGACCGGCTCGTCGCGCAGGAGCGACCGGACGCCGTGCTCGTCTTCACCGTCCCGATGGCGCACTTCCGCGGGATCCCGACGTACCTCCGGGAGCGCCACGGCGTCCCGGTCGTCTTCTACGACGGCGACGTCCCGATGAGCCTGCCGGAGTTCGGCGGCATGGACACCGGGTTCAACTACTACCACGGGGCGGATCCGTCCGAGTACGACCTCGTGCTCTCGAACTCCGAGGGCGGGCTCGGGCGGCTGCTCGAGCTCGGCGCACGCCGCGCGGAGGCGGTGCTCTGGGGCGCCGACCCCGAGTTCTTCCGCCCCGTGCAGGTCGAGAAGGAGTACGACGTCTTCTTCTACGGCTACGGCGACAAGTTCCGCCGCGAGTGGATGCACGAGCTCGTGGGCGAGCCGTCGCGGCGCGACCCGCGGATCGACTTCGCGCTCGGCGGGCGGGACTTCCAGGGCGACGTCGGGCACGCGCGGCTCGTCGGCGACGTCCCCTTCAACGTCTTCGCGCGGGCGATCTCGGCCGCGCGGATCAACCTCAACGTCACGCGCCGCTCGCACGCGATCGTCGACGGCTCCTCCACGTGCCGGCCGTTCGAGCTGGCGGCGGCCGGGGCGGCGATCGTCTCGAACCCCCACGCCGGGCTCGAGCGCTGGTTCGAGCCGGAGCGGGAGCTGGTCGTCGTCGACGACGCGGACGCCGCGCTCGAGACGTACCGCGCGCTGCTGGACGACCCGGGCGAGGCGGAGGCGATGGGCGCGCGCGCCCGCGAGCGCGTCCTCGACGAGCACACCTACGCGCACCGCGCGCGGCAGGTGCTGCGCCTGCTCGAGCTCGAGGCGGCGGTGCCGGTGTGAGCGGGCGCATCGTCGCGGTCGTGCCGGCGTACGACGAGGAGGCCGCGATCGCGAGCGGTCGTCGCCGAGATCCACGCCGTCGACCCGGCCATCGACGTCGTCGTCGTCGACGACGGCTCGACGGACGCGACCTCGGCGGCCGCCGCAGCGGCGGGCGCGGCCGTCGTCCGGCTGCCGTTCAACCTCGGGATCGGCGCGGCCGTGCAGACCGGCTTCCGCTACGCGCTCGAGCACGGCTACGACGTGGCGGTGCGGCTCGACGGCGACGGCCAGCACGACGCGACGGAGCTGCCGAAGCTCCTCGGCCCGCTCGAGCGCGACGAGGCCGACGTCGTCACGGGCTCCCGCTTCCGCGACGCAGACGACTCGTACCGGCCTCCCCTCGGGCGGCGGCTCGGGATCACGTGGTTCGCGAAGCTCGTCTCGCTCCTCGCGCGCCAGCGCGTGACGGACACGACGTCGGGCTTCCAGGCGCTGAACCGCCGGGCGATCACGCTCTTCGCGCGCGACTACCCGAGCGACTACCCCGAGGTCGAGGCGACGGTGCTGCTCGTCAAGCACCGCCTGCGCCTCCTGGAGGTGCCGGTCACGATGCGCGAGCGGGAGCACGGCTCGTCGTCGATCACCTTCCTGCGCTCCGTCTACTACGCGTTCAAGGTGACGCTCGCCCTGCTCGTGGCGATGGCGCGGCGGTATGCGGTGCCGTCGGAGGAGGCGCACCGGTGACACCGGTCCGGATCTCGATCGCGGCGGCCGTCGGCGCAGCGCTCCTGCTCCTGATCATCCTCGAGCTGATCCGGGGGCGGCGGCTGAAGGAGCGCTACGCGCTGCTCTGGCTCGTGACCGGGCTCGTCCTGCTCGTGCTCTCCGTCTGGCGCGGCGGGCTCAACACGATCGCGGGCTGGCTCGGCGTGCAGGGCTACCCGCCGGCGATCCTCTTCGCCGCGGCGATCATGTTCGTGATCGCCGTGCTCCTGCACTACTCGACGGTGCTCTCGCGGCTGACGGACGACAACGTGCTGCTGGCGCAGGAGGTCGCCCTGCTGCGCGCCCGGCTCGACGCGCTCGAGCGCCGACGTCGGACGTCGACGCCGGCCCCTACGGAGCTGCGGGCGACGGAACGACAGGCGGGCTGATCGCGAAGACGTCGCCCTCGTTCTCGTCGTCGAGCCAGTTCGCGGCGACGCCCACGCGGTAGATCGCGTCGGCCGGCGGGTCCGGGTCGAGGTAGTGCTGCTCCCGCGTCGTGACGAGGGTCTCGGCGCGGAGGTGGCACTCCTGGCCGCCGCCCGTCTCGCAGATCAGGTCCGCGAAGCCCTTCGAGGCCGAGGCGCGGTAGACGCGGTAGAAGGTGCGTGCGCGCGACGTCGAGTCCGTCCAGCGCAGCTGGTTGCCCGCGGGCGTGCGCACGACGCTCAGGTCGATCACGTCGGCGTCGGCCGGCACGCCGATCTCGGAGACGATCACCTCGTCGGCGACGTAGACGCCGTCCGGCCGCTGCTGGACGTACGAGACGCCCGCCGCCGTGAGCCACACGAGCGGCACGAGCCCGGTGACCGCGACGACGGCGATCGTCGTCCGCCAGCCCGGCCCGCGGGCGGGGAGCGGCGCGATCCGCGGCCCGAGCCTCCGCATCGCGGTCGGGACGAGCAGCGGCACCGCCGCCGAGAGCAGGACGAACGCGGGCAGCGCGGGCATGATCAGCCGCCAGTAGCTGCCCGACTCGATGGTCGCGACCTCGGCGGCGCCCTTGACGACGACGTAGCCGAGCAGCCAGGCGAGGAGCAGCCCGGCGGCGGGGAGCGACCGGCGGGCCACCGCGAGCGCGCCCGCGAGCGGCAGCCACTGGAGCACGCGCGCGCTCCAGGTGAACTCGCGCAGGTTCGACATGTTCTGCTTCCAGACGTCGAAGTCGAGGTTCACGGTGCGGTCGAACCAGCTCGTGACCGAGCCGACGACGGGCTCCGCGGCGCCCGCGGCGAGGCGCAGCTCCTCCTGGGCGAAGAGCGGCACCTGGTCGAGGCCCTTCGCCTTCCAGATCGTCAGCGCGAGGAGCGCGGGGCCGAGCGCCGCGGCGAAGATCGCGGCGTGGCTCCACCGGCGGGCGAGCAGGAAGGCGAGCGCCGGGCCGCCGAGGTAGAGCGCGTTCGCGGGCTTGAGCGCGAGCGCGACGCCGGCGAACGTCCCGGCGAGGAGCGCCTCCCGGTACGCGGCCGCCTTCAGCGCGCGCACGGTGAACGCCGCCGAGACGAGCACCGCGACGACCGAGGGGAAGTCGGCCTGCTGCGTCAGCCCGAGGGCCTGCGGCAGGAACTGGTCGACCCACGAGTCGTGGTAGCGCTGCACGAAGTAGGGGATCGCGAGGAACGGCGCGGCGACGAACGCGCACGCGCACCAGAGCCCCGCGAGCCGTCCGGCGAGGCGCGCGCCGATGTCGTAGACGGCGAGCGTCGCGATCGGGGCGAGGACGCCGACCTGGAGGATCGTCGTGAGGGGCAGCAGCTGGACGGAGCTCGACCCGGTGATCCACGTCAGGGGCGCGACGAGCATCGGCCAGCCGTGGCTCGTCAGGGCGTAGCCGACCGCGCCCTTGCCGAGCAGCCAGCCCGACGTGACGAGCCAGATCTGGTCGCCGCCCTGGTAGGTGAGCCAGCCGTTGTGGTTGACCGAGAAGAAGAGGGCGACGGTGACGCCGACCTGGACGAGCAGGATGACCGCGAGCGCGAGGACGACGTGGCGCGCGACCGCGTCGGCCGCGCGGCCGAGCGCCGCGCAGGACTGCCGGAACCGCGACGGAGCGGCGGGGGCCGCGCCGGGGGCGATCACGCGACGGCGGCGCGGAACGAGGCGACCGTCTGCGCGATGCCCTCGCGGAGCGGCGTCTTCGCCGTCCACCCGAAGAGCTCGCGGGCACGGGAGGTGTCGAGGCTCCGGCGCGGCTGGCCGTTCGGCATCGCCGTGTCCCACGTGATCGCGCCCGTGAAGCCCACGGCCTCCGCGACGAGCTCGGCCGTCTCCCGGATGGACGTCTCGACCCCGGTGCCGAGGTTGACGGGCTCCGGCCCGTCGTAGCGCTCGGCGGCGGCGACGAGCCCGTCGACGCAGTCGTCGACGTAGAGGAACTCGCGCGTGGGGCTGCCGTCGCCCCAGAGCACGACCTCGTCGGTCTCCGCGCTCATCTTCCGGATCAGGTCCGGGATCACGTGCGCGTTCGTCTCGTGGAAGTTGTCGCCCGGCCCGTAGAGGTTCGCGGGGAGCAGGAAGATGGCGTTCGTGCCGTACTGCTCGCGGTAGGCCTGGGCGCCGACGAGCACCGTCTTCTTCGCGACGCCGTACGGGGCGTTGGTCTCCTCGGGGTACCCGCTCCAGAGCTCGTCCTCGTGGAAGGGGACGGGCGTGAACTTCGGGTAGGCGCAGACCGTGCCGACGATCACCAGCTTCTGCGTCCCGTGCAGCCGCGCCTGCTCGAGCACGTGCGCGCCCATCATCAGGTTGGCGTACCAGTAGCGGCCCGGGTTCGCGCGGTTCGCGCCGATCCCGCCGACCTCGGCCGCGAGGTGGTAGACGAGCTCGGCGTCCGCGTCCGCGAAGAGGCGCTGCGTGTCGTCCATCGAGGTCAGGTCGTAGTCGCGCTGCCGGGCCGCGACGACGTCGTGGCCGTCGTCGGCGAGCCGCTCGACGAGCCGGGAGCCGAGGAACCCGCCGCCGCCGGTGACGAGCACGCGGCTCACTCGGCGCTCCGGTGCTTCGACGCGAGGACGGGGTCGGCTGCCACAGTGGTCGCTGACGCGGTGCGTAGGCTTCGGCGTCGGTGAGCAAGCGTACAGCCTCGACCGGGCACGGGTCCCTGGCCACGGGCGCGGTCACGGCTCTCGCGCTGGCCGTCCAGACGGGTCTCGCGGCGGTCGTCGGCGTCGCTCATCGCGCAGAAGCTCGGCTACACCGCCGAGACGGACGGGTTCTTCGCCGCGTACGGGGTCTTCATCGTGCTCGCGCTCGCCGCGACGGCCGTCCGCGTGACCGTGCTGCCGCCGCTCGCACGGGCGCGCGAGGAGCGCCGCCTCTCGGTCGAGACCGCCGCGTACGCGGGCGCGGTCGCCGCCGCCGCGCTGCCGCTCGCGCTCGTCGGGATCCTGGCGGCGGAGCCGCTCGCGGCCGTGCTGACCGGCTTCGGCCCCCAGGAGGCGCGCGACGCGGCCGCCGCGACGCTCCCCTGGCTGATGGCCGCGGCCCTGGGCCAGTTCGCGGCTGGGCTGCTCGCGAGCGCGCTCGCCGCGATGGACGACTACGTCACCCCGGCGATCGGCTACATCGGCGGGTCGCTGGTCGGGCTCGCGCTGATCCTCGCGCGGATCGACGAGAACGGGGTGGACGCCGTCGCCTGGGGGATGGCGCTCAACGCGGCGATCGCGACGCTCGTCTCGACGCTCGCCCTCGCCCGCCGGGCGCGGGCGGAGCGGATGCCGCGCCAGACGATCCGGCCGCGGCGGGGCGGCATGCGCCGGCGCGCTGCGCGAGCTCCTCGCGGGCGCCGCGCTGCCCTTCGCGCTCCAGGCGATCTACCTGATCTGCCTGCCGCTCGCGGCACGCGGGGGCGTCGGCGACCAGACGAGCTTCGGCTACGCCTACCTCATGGGCTCCGCCGTCGTCGCGGTCGCTGCGTCGTCGCTCGGCCTCGTGACGTCCGTCCCGCTCACCCGCGCCGGGATCGACGGCCGGAGGGTCGCGACGCACGTGGACGCGTCGTCGTGGCTCGCGCTGCTCGCGATCGGCGCGACGGCCGGGATCATGGCCGTCGCCGGCGGCTCCATCCTGAGCGTCGTGCTGGGCTCCGCCTACGGCACCGACGTCGGCGAGGAGATCGGGCTCCTCGTCGTCGCGCTGGCGCCCTGGATGGTCACCTCGGTCGGCGTCTCGGTGACGTTCCCGCTCGTCTTCGTGGTCGGCCCGCGGCGCCCGGCTGCCGCTGATCGCGCTCGGCGTGCTCCTGCTGCACGTGCCGATCGCGTTCGCCGGTGAGGCGCTCGCCGGCCTCTGGGGCCTCGCCGCCGCGCTCGCGGTGACGACCGCGGTCGCGCTGTCGTGGATGCTCGTCCTGCTCGACGCGCTCCCCGCGACCGTCGGCGAGCTCGCGGTCGCGGCCGGGACGGTGGCCGCGCTCGTGGTCGCCGCGTACGGGCTCGCGGCGCTCCTCCTCGACGGGGGCGCGGCCGCCGCGGCCGGGACCGCCCTCTTCGTGCTGGCCGTCGCCGTCCTGCGGCCACCCGGGCTGCGGGCGTCGTGGACCTATCTCCGGGAGCTCGCGTGAGCGCCCGGGTGGCCGTTGTCGTCCTCACGTGGGACGACCGCGAGCTGACGCTGCGCTGCCTCCGCTCGCTCGAACGGCTGACGTACCCGGACGTGCGTGTCGTCCTCGTCGACAACGGCTCGCGCGACGGGACGGTCGAGGCGGTCGCTGCGGCCCATCCCGACGTGGAGCTCGTCGCGCTGCCCGAGAACCGCGGCTTCGCCGGCGGCGTCAACGCCGGCGTCGAGGCGGCGCTGCGCGGCGGCGCCGAGCACGTCTTCCTCCTCAACAACGACGCGACGGTGGAGCCGGGCGCGCTCGAGCCGCTCGTCGGCGCGGCGGCCGCGGCCTCGGTCGGCGCGGCGTGCTCGCAGATCCTCCACGAGGGCTCGGGGACGATCTGGTACGCGGGCGCCGAGTACGACCCGCGGCGCGGGCACCAGGGGCGGCACACGGGCTACGGGCGCCCGGCGCTGCCGCCGGAGACGGCGCCGTACCCGACCGGGCGCGCCTGCGGAGGCGCGATGCTCGTCCCGCGCGCCGCGCTCGACCGGGTCGGCCTCCTCGACGACGCGCTCTTCGCCTACGCGGAGGACGTCGACTGGTCGGTCCGCGCCCAGCGGGCCGGGCTCTCGATCCTCGTCGTCCCCGCGAGCGTCGTCCACCATCGCGTCTCGGCCGCGTCGGGCGGCGCCTCGTCGCCGACCTCCGTCTACTACGCGCTCCGGAACGGCTTGGTCGTCGCGGAGCGCTACGCACCGCTCGGCCGGCTCGGCACGCTGCGCCGCCGTGCCGCGGCCGGTGGGGCGTTCTGCGTCCAGGCGCTCCGGTCCGGCTCGCGGCGCGCCGGGCTCCGCGCGGTCGTCGACGGGCTCCGCGACGCGTCGAGCGGCCGGCTCGGGCCGCGGGGGGCGTGACCGTGGTCTCCGTCCGCCGTGATCCGGGTCTCTGGCTGCTGCTCCACGCCCGCCCCTGGGGCGACAGACGGCACGACCGGCGCGGGCATTGCGCGGTGTGCGGCGAAGAAGGCCGCCAGGTCCGCCAGAGCTGGGTGCTCGCGCCCGAGCTGGCGCGGCGCTGGGGGCCCGGCCTCGCGGAGCGCGAGAGCATGTTCTGCGAGCACTGCGGCTCGAGCCTGCGCGTCCGGCGGATCGCCGAGGTGCTCGTCGAGCTCTATGCGGAGCGGGCGACGTCGCTCGCGGAGCTCGTGCGCGAGGACGCCTTCCGGGCGCTGCGGATCGCCGAGATCAACAGCATCGGGCGGATGCACCCCGTCCTCGCGGAGGCGCCGGGCCTCGTCCACGTCGAGTACCCGGAGGAGGACATCCAGGCACTCTCCTGGGCGGATGGGAGCTTCGACCTCGTCTTGACCTCGGAGACGCTCGAGCACGTGCCCGACCCCGCCCTCGCCCTGCGCGAGACGCTGCGGGTGCTGCGCCCGGGCGGGCGGCACGTCTTCACCGTCCCGCTCGACCCGGCGCTCGAGGCGACGCGCTCGCGCGCCGGCCTGCCGGCGGAGCACCACGGCCGCGGCGGCGGGCCGTTCGCGCTCGTGACGCGGAAGGCCGACATGGTCGTGCACACCGACTTCGGGCCGGACCTCGGCGACGTCGTCCGCGCCGCGGGCTTCGCGTACGAGGCCCGCGGGACGGGGCTCGAGCTCGTCTCGGTGGCGACCCGGCCGGTGGCGTCGTGAGCGCGGGCCGCACGGCGCTCGTCACGGGCGTGGGCGGGCAGGACGGCTCGCTCCTGGCCCGGCTCCTGCTCGAGCAGGGCTACGAGGTGGCAGGCGTCGTGCGGCGCGAGCCGGCGGCGTACGCGGAGGCTCTGGCCCCGCTCGAGGGGCGCGTCCGGCTCGTGCAGGCGAACCTGCTCGACCGCGCCTCGCTCGTCGCCGCTCTGCGCGAGACGCGGCCGGCGGAGGTCTACAACCTCGCCGCCCCCTCCTTCGTGCCGCGCTCCTGGGACGAGCCGATCCTGACGGCGGAGTTCGCCGCCGTCGGCGCGACGTCGATGCTCGAGGCGATCCGGGAGGTCGATCCCGCGATCCGCTTCTACCAGGCGTCGTCGAGCGAGATCTTCGGCGAGCCGCGCGAGACGCCGCAGACGGAGGCGACGGCGCCGAGCCCGCTGACGCCGTACGGCGTCGCCAAGGCGTACGCGCACTTCATCTCCGCGAGCTATCGGCGGCGCTACGGCATGTTCACCAGCTGCGGGATCCTCTACAACCACGAGTCACCGCTCCGGCCGGTCGACTTCCTGCCCCGGAAGGTGTCGCGGGCGGCGGCCGCGATCTCGCTCGGCCTCGAGCACGAGCTCGTGCTCGGCGACCTCTCCGCGCGTCGCGACTGGGGCTACGCGGGCGACTACGTCCGCGCGATGTGGCTGATGCTCCAGCACGACGAGCCGGGCGACTACGTCGTCGCGACCGGGGTCTCGCACAGCGTCGAGGAGCTCGTCGCCTGCGCGTTCGACACGGTCGGGCTCGACTGGCGCGACCACGTGCGGACCGACCCGTCGCTCTTCCGCGGCCGGGCGGAGCTGCACGACCTCGTCGGCGACGCGACGAAGGCGCGGGAGACGCTCGGCTGGCGGCCGGAGGTCGACTTCGCCGGGCTCGTCGCGCTCCTCGTCCGCGCCGACCTCGAGCGACTTCAGGAGGAGCGGGCGAGCGCGTAGACCCGGTCGTGCGCGCGGGCCGTCGCCTCCCAGGTGAACCGGGCCGCGCGCGCGATCCCGAGGTCCCGGAGCTCGGCGGCGCGCGCGAGCGCCTCTGCGATTCCCGCGGCGATCGCGTCAGGGTCGTGCGGGTCGAAGAGGACTGCTGCGTCGCCGACGACCTCCGGCAGCGAGCCGGCCGTCGAGGCCGCCACCGGGCAGCCGCACGCCATCGCCTCGAGCGGGGGCAGCCCGAACCCCTCGTAGAGGCTCGGCACGACCGTCGCGGCGGCACGGCGGTAGAGGTCGACGCGCGCCTCGACCGGCACGTCGCCGCGCGCCTCGACCCCGGGCGGGAGGGTGGACGCGTCGTGCCCGGCCCCCGTCAGGACGAGCCGGAGCTCTGGGCGCTCCGCCCTCAGCCGGGCGAACGCCGCATACAGCGTGGCGTGGTTCTTGTGCGGCCAGGGCCGTGCCGGGTAGTAGAGGAACGGCTCGCGCTCGACCGACGGGGACGGCGTGAACGTCGCGTGGTCGACCGCCAGGTGGACGGCGTGCACGCGGTCGGGGTCGAGGCCGAGGCGCTCGACCACCCGTCCCCGCACCCACTCGCTGATCACGACGACCTGACCGGCGCGGCCCGCCGCCCGGTCGTAGGCGAGGCGCCGGAAGAGCCGCTCGCCGCGCGGGAAGAGCTGCGGCAGGTCGAGGTGCTGCACGTCGAGGAGCGTGAGCACCGTGGGCCGCGCCGTGCGCGGGAGCGGGACGGTGAGCGGGTAGTGGACGACGTCCGCCCGGTCGGCCCAGTCCCGAAGGGCGCCGGGTCGAGCGGCCGCGCGACCCATCGCCGCCAGGCGGCCCGGGATCGTCGTCGAGGCCCGGTACCCCGTCGCGACCTCGGACGGGAGACCGTCGGCCGCGTCCGTCGCGAGCGTCGGCACGAGCGCGGCGTACTCGTGCTCCCCGACGCGGGCGAGAGCACGGCAGAGCTCGCGGGCGTACGTCTCGCTGCCGCCGGAGAGGCCGGGGACGAGCGTGAGCAGCGAGAGCGCAACGCGTGTCATGCCGTTGCCTCCGAGCGTGCGAGCGACACCGCGACGATCGCACCGCTCGCGAGAACGACGAGCAGCACCCATTTCGAGTGGGACGACACACCGGGCAGGAGAAGGACTCCGAGCAGCGCGACGCCGGCGGCTGCGCGGATGCCGGCGCGCGCGGCCACGAGCCACGCGCAGGCGCCGACCGCGAGGAGCGCGACGACGGCCAGCGAGGCCCGTCGTCTGGCGCACCGCGCGATCGAGCTCGAGGAGATCCGGTGCGGCATGCGCCACCACGGCCCAGAGGCCCAGGGCGATCGCGGCGAGGACGAGATCGGAGCGCTCGAGCGGTGTCCGGGGCAGCGACCATGCCGCGAGACCCACGGCGGCGGCGAGGAGGAGCAGGACGGGCGCGACCGCGAGCCAGCCGGCCCCGCCTCCGGCCTCCGTGACGAGCGTGTTCGTGAAGCCGGCGTCCCGCCATCGGTCCAGCCACAGGCCGACACCGACGCCCGGCATGGTGAGCGGCTCGGCGAGCGTCGCGCCGATCATCACGAGCACCGAAGGCACCGCCAGGGCCGCCGTCGTCAGGGGCGCCGATCGCAGCGCTGCAGCGAAACCGAGCGCGAGAAACGGCAGCGACGGGATCAGGAACCGCGGGCCGGGCACCCAGCCGCCGAACGGCAGGAAGTACGAGCTGTTGTAGACGAGGAACGCGGCGACGACGCCGAGCGCCAGGATCGCCTCACGCCGGGCGGGGCCGCGCAGGAGCACCACGAGGCCGCCGACCCCTGCCGCGGCGACCGGCGTCAGGACCAGGAGGCCCTTGTCCGAGGCGAGGAGCTCGGCGGTCGCCCGCAGGCCCGGGAACGTGATGCCGAAGAGCCCCTCGTCGTTTGCGCCGACGACGTCGTGACCGGAGGTGCCCGGATCGATCACGGCGTTCTCGTACGCGAGCTCGAACGGGCTCCCGAACGCCCAGGTGTTGAAGGCGGCGAGGGGCAGAACGCCCGTGAGCGCGCCCACTGCGTACGGCACCAGGCGCTCCCGCCCGGCGTACGCGGCGAGCCCGACGGCGACGATCCCGAGCGGGAACTCGACGACGATCGCGAGGCCGGCGAGCAGGCCCGCCCCGAGGACCCATCCCGTTCGGCCGCCGGACCGGCGGTGGCGCTGGAGGAGCCAGAAGGCGCAGAAGCCCAACGTCGCCGCCAGGACGTGCGCGAAGTAGAGCGTCGAGAACGGCAGCACGAGCGTGCCCAGACCGAGGAGCACAGCCGCCCCCGTCCCGTATCCCGGAACGAGCCGCTCGGCGGCGCTCCGAGCGGCGAGGAGCAGGACGAGCGCGGCGAGCGTCGCACCCCAGAGGGAGACCTGCCACGTCGCGCGCCGCGGGAGCTCGAGCATCGCCTCCGGCCAGCTCGGTGCGCGAGGACGGTCGCCGACGGCGACGCCCGCCAGCCGGACCCCGGCGTACCAGGGAAGCGTGAGGAGCGCGAGCCCCGGCGCCTTCGCCGCGTAGTACCGGCCGTCGATGAAGGCCGTGTCGCAGGTCTCCGCGGCGTAGCGATCGATGCTCGGCGTCCCGTCGAGGAGCGACGTGACGAGCGCGAGGTGAGCCGTCTGGTTGCAGCCCGGCGGCTGCAGGACGAGGGCCATGGCAACGGCGACGAGGCCGACGGCGACGAGACCCGCGATGCTGCGTCCGGAGCGGGGTCGCGGCATCCGGCGACCTTACGCCAACCCCCGAGAGAACCGCAGGTCCCGGGGCTACACTGGCGCGGTGCCGGACGAGGCGACGGACAACGGGTTTCCGTCGGCCGAGGAGGTCGACGTCGAGGCACTGTTCGCCTCGCTGCGGGAGGAGATCCGCCGCTCGGGCGCCGACCCGGGGGCAGGCGGCGGCCCGGACGACCGGCACGCCGCGCGCGCCGAGGCGGAGCGGCTCTGGCCCGTCTCGGCCGACCGGCCGCTCCGGCTCCGGCCGGGCTTCCGAGGCGGTCTCGGGACGCCGGTCAAGGCCGTCCTCCGCAAGCTGATGCGCTGGTACGTGGAGCCGCTCGCCTACGACCAGCGCTCGTTCAACGCCGCCGCGCTCCGGCTCGTCGACGACCTCGAGGCGCGCGTCGCACACCTCGAGTCGGAGCTGGTGCTTCTCCGCGAGGCGGAGAAGCACTAGAGACAGTCGCGTGCGGATCGCGGTCCTGCGCCCTCAGGTGCCGTTCGCGCGCGGCGGCGTCGAGATCTTCACCGACGAGCTCGTGGAGGAGCTCCGCGCGCGCGGGCACGACGCCGACCTGCTCTCGATCCCGTTCAAGTGGTATCCCGGCGAGCGCGTCCTCACCCAGGCGTTCCTCTGGCGGCTGCTCGACCTCGAGGAGGCCGACGGCCGCCGGATCGACCTCGTCGTCGCGACGAAGTTCCCCTCGTACGTCGTCCGGCACCGGGAGAAGCGGGTCTGGCTCGTGCACCAGTTCCGGCAGGCCTACGAGCTGGACGGCACCGATCTCGGCCAGTTCGGGCCGTCGCCCGAGGACCGCGCGCTCCGCCGCCGCGTGCAGGAGCTCGACCGCACGGCGCTCGGCGAGGCGACGCGGCTCTTCGCGACGTCGGCGAACGTCGCCGGCCGGCTCGAGCGCTCGACGGGGCTCGTCGCGGAGGTCCTCCCGCACCCGCCGCAGCGGCTGCCGTACCGGAGCGCGCCGGGCGAGGGGTTCGTCCTCTCGGCGAGCCGCCTCGACCGCGCCAAGCGCATCGACCTGCTGCTCGAGGCGCTCGCCCTCGACCCGTCGCTCCACGCGGTGATCGCCTCGGACGGCCCCGACCGCGGCCGCCTCGAGGAGCTCGCCCGCGCCCGCGGCCTCGACGGCCGGGCGCGATTCGAGGGACGCGTCGCCGGGGAGCGGCTGGCGGAGCTGTACGCGACGTGCTCCGCGGTCTTCTACGCGCCCGTCGACGAGGACTTCGGGATGGGGCCGTACGAGGCGTTCCTCTCGGGGAAGCCGGTGATCACGACCACCGACGCGGGCGGCCCGCTCGACGTCGTCCACGACCGGCGGACGGGGCTCGTCGTCGCGCCCGAGGCGACGGCGGTGGCGGGCGCGGCCGCGTGGCTCCGCGCGCACGAGGCCGAGGCGGCGTCCTTCGGCGCGGCGGGCAAGGAGCTCGCCGACGAGGTGACGTGGGACCGGGCGATCGCGAGGCTGCTCGCGTGAAGATCGCCTACTTCTCGCCGATGCCGCCGGAGAGCTCGGGGATCGCCGACTACTCGGCGCTCCTCGTGCCGGCGCTGCGCGCGCACGTCGACGTCGAGATCGTGCGTCGCAAGGCCAAGCGTCCCCCGCGCGGAGTGGACCTCGCCGTCTACCACATCGGCAACGACCCGGACGCGCACGGCTGGATCCTCGACGCCCTGCGCCGGACGCCGGGGCTCGTCGTCCTCCACGACTTCGTGCTCCACCACCTGGTCGCGGGGGTCACCATCGGGCGCGGGGACGGGCACGGGTACCTCGACGCGATGGAGCGGGAGCACGGGGTGGTCGGGCGCCTCCTCGGCCACGGCGTGCTCGACAAGCGGCTGCCGCCGCTGTGGGAGGCCCGGCCGGAGGACTTCCCGCTCACGGGGGAGGTGCTCGGGCTCGCGACGGCGGTCGTCGTGCACTCGCGCTACGTCGCCGACCGCGCACGGGCGACGGGCTTCGACGGGCCGATCGCACACGTGCCGCACCCGGCCTGGCCGGTCCCCGACGTCGCGCCCGCCGAGCTCGCGGGCGATCCGCTCGTCGGGGCGTTCGGGAACGTCAATGCGAGCAAGCGCGTGCCGCAGCTCCTCGAGGCGTTCGCCCGCCTGCGCCGGGAGCGGCCCGGGGCCAGGCTCCTGCTCGTCGGCGCCACGTCGCCCGGGTTCGACCTCGACCGGCGCCTCCAGCGGCTCGGCCTCGCCGGGGACGGGCTGATCCGCGAGGGCTACGTGGACGAGCGGCGGCTGTGGTCGCTGATGGCCGCCTGCGACGTCCACGTCGGCCTCCGCTCGCCCACCATGGGCGAGACCTCGGGCACGGCGATCCGCGCGCTCACGCTGGGCAAGCCGCTCGTCGTGACGGACGCGGGCTGGTTCTCGGAGCTCCCGGGCGACGTCGCCCTCAAGGTGCCCGTCGGCGACCGCGAGGTCGACGAGCTCACGGCCGCGCTCTCCCTCCTCGCCGAGCGGGCGGACGTCCGTGCGTCGATGGGCGCCGCCGCGCGTCGGCTGGCCGAGGGACCGCACGACCTCGCCCGCGTGGCGGAGCTCCAGGCAGCGGCGTTCGAGCTCGCGGCGGGCGGGCGTGACGTCGCGGACGGCGTGCTGCGGGAGGTGAGCGGCGCCGCGGCCGAGGTCGGGATCGCGCCGGGCTCGCCAGAGGCCTCGGAGATCGCCAGGCGTCTCTCCGAGGTCGACCTCGGTGCCTGAGCTCGCGCGGCGCCTCGCGCGCATCCCGGACTGGGCCTGGCTCACGGCGATCGTCGTCGTCTCGACCCTCGTCCGCGCCTGGCTCGCGCGCGGGATGACGGCCCCGTTCGTCTTCGTCGACGAGCTCATCTACTGGGAGCTGGCGCGAAGCCTCGCGGACACCGGCTCGTACGCCGTCCGCGGGGTGCCGACGAGCGGCTACAGCCTGCTCTACCCCGCCCTGCTCGCACCCGTCACGTGGCTCACCGACGCGCTGCCGACCGCGTACGGCCTGGCGAAGGCGCTGAACTCGCTCGTCATGTCGCTCGCGGCGGTGCCGGCCTGGCTCCTCGCCCGCCGCGTGAGCGGGCGGTGGCTCGCGCTCCTCGCCGCCGTGCTCGCGGTGGCGCTCCCGTCGCTCGCCTACACGGCGACCATCGTGACCGAGAACCTCTTCTACCCGGTTGCGCTCGTCGTCGCGTGGTCGCTCGTGCGCGTGCTCGAGCTGCCGTCGTGGCGGCGCGTCGCGCTCCTCGCGGTCGCGCTCGCCGCCGCGCTCGCGACGCGCTCGCAGGCGCTCGGGTTCCTCGCGGCGGTCGTGGTCGCGCCCTTCGTGCTGGCGCTCGTCGCGCGCGACCGGCGGCTCCTCCGCCCGTTCGCGCCCCTGCTCGGCGCCGTCGTCGCGCTCTCCGCGCTCGTGGTCGGCGCCCAGCTCGCGCGGGGCCGGTCGCTCTCCGACCTCCTCGGCGCCTACAGCGTCGTCGGCGAGGGAGGCTACGACGTCGGCGACGTCCTGCGCTTCTGGCTCTGGCACGTCGAGGAGCTGACGCTGTACGTCGCCGTCGTCCCGATGATCGTGCTGATCGTCCTCGTCGCGATCGGCCCGCAGCTCCCGGCCCGGCTTCGCGAGCACGTGGCCGCCACGCTGGCGCTCGTCGCCACGTCCACCCTCGTCGTCGGCGCCTTCGCCAGTCGGTTCGCGTCCGACCGCGTGCAGGACCGCTACCTCTTCTTCCTCGCGCCGCTCGTGCTCGTCGCCGTGCTCGGCTGGGTCGCGATCGGCGCGCCGAGACCGCGCGTCCCGCTCGTGGTCGGCACGGTCGTCGCCGTCGGGCTCGTCGTCGCCTTCCCGTACACGCGGTTCATCGGCGAGCCGGCGAAGTCGGACTCGTTCGGGCTGATCCCGCTGTGGACGGCGAACGAGAACCTCCTCGGCGGCTCGTACCGGCTCACGGTGCTCGTGATCGCACTGCTGCTCGCGGCGCTCGTCGCGATCGCGCCCGCGAGGCACGCGGTGGCGGTGCCGCTCGTCCTCCTCGGGCTCTTCGTCGTGCTCTCGCGCCCCGTCTGGTCGGGGCCTCACGGCGTGCTGCGCTCCGGCGAGGGAGCCCTGTTCCAGGGGATCCGCGGCGTCGACCGCGACTGGATCGACGAGCGGGCCGACGGCGACGTCGCGGTGCTCTGGACCGGCCGCGCCGACCGCTTCACCGTCAACATGAACGAGTTCTTCAACCGGCGCGTCGGGCCGGTCTTCTACACCTCCGCGCCGACGCCCGGCGGGTTCGGCGAGCAGCCCGTGCGCGTCGACCGGAACGGGATCGTGCGCACGGCCGACGGCGGCACCGTCGACCTTCCGTACGCGCTGCTCGACGGCTCGGTGACGCCCGACGGCGCCGCACTCGAGCGCGACGAGCTCGGGATGACGCTCTGGCGGCTGCACGGGCCGCTCGCGTCGCTGACGAAGGTCGGCGGCGTCTACCCCGGCGACACCTGGTCGGGCCCGGTCGCGACGTGGCGCCGCCTGCGGTGCACGGGCGGCGAGCTCCGCGTGCGGATGCACTCCGACCCGACCCTCTTCGCCGGTCGTCTCACGCACGTGCTCGCCTCGGTCGGAGGCCTGCCGGTCGCGCGGATCACCGTCCCGCCTGAGGGCTCCGTCACGCTGCCCGTCCCCCTGACGCCGAGCAACGGCACCTGCACCGTGCGGTTCACGGTCGACCCGACGCTCGTCCCCGCCGACGTCCTGCCCGACAGCACCGACAGGCGCGAGCTCGGCGTGCACTTCGACGAGTTCGTGCACGAGGAGCCCGCGTGAGGGTCGTGGTCGACGTCTCCCCGCTCTCACATCCGCGGACGGGCATCGGCAACTACATCCGCGGCTCGCTCGCCGGGATGGCGTCCGCCGCCGCGGGCGCGCACGAGCTCGTCGCGTTCGCTCCGACCAGCCTGCGGGGCCCGGTGCGGATCCGGGAGGCGCTCGCGGGCATCTCCGTGCAGCAGCGGCTGATCCCGCTGCCCGCCTCGCACGCCCTCCGGACGGCGTGGAGCCGGCTGGGCCGGCCGCCTGTCGAGCGCCTCGCCGGCCCGCTCGACGCGTTCGTCTTCAGCGAGTGGATGCACCCGGCGCAGCGCGGCGGGGTGCGGGCGACGGTGTTCCACGACCTCGTGCCGCTCCACCACCCGGAGTGGTGCACCGCACGCACGATCTCGATGCACGCGACGAAGGCGCGGCACGCGGCGGCGACCTGCGACGTCGTCTTCGCGAACTCCGCCTTCACCGCCGCCGACCTGGAGGCGACGCTCGGGATCGACGCTGACCGGATCGTGCTCGCCCGGCCGGGGTTGGAGCCCGGCCTGGGGGTCGACGGGCCGAGAGCCGACCTCGGCGACCGCGCGGTGCTGGGCCTCGGGACGATCGAGCCGCGGAAGAACATCGCGCGGCTCGTCGAGGCGTGGCGCCTGCTGGACGGCGAGGTCGACCTCGTGCTCGCGGGCGGGGAGGGTTGGGGCGACCGGCCGGACCTCGCCGACCCACGCGTCCGCCGCCTCGGCTACGTCCCCGACGAGGAGATCCCGCGGCTCTACCGTGGCGCCGCGGTGCTCGTCTACCCGTCCCTCTACGAAGGCTTCGGGATCCCGGTGATCGAGGCGATGGCGTGCGGCACGCCGGTCGTCGCGTCGTCCCACCCGTCGCTCGACGAGGCGTGCGGCGAGGCGGCCGTGCGCGTCGACCCGCTCGACCCGGCTGCGATCGCCGCGGGGATCCGCGAGGCGGTCGCGCGGCGCGAGGAGCTCGTCCCGCTCGGGCTCGCGCACGCCGCCGGCTTCTCGTGGGAGCGGTCGGGCGCGGCGATGCTCGCCGCGCTCGCGGAGCGCGCATGACGGGCGACCGGCGCCCCGAGGAGGTCGCCGTGGTGGTGCGGCGTCCCGGCGAGACCGGGCGCGAGTACCTCGTGCTGCTCCGCTCGCCCGAGAAGCTCGGCTACTGGCACCTCGTCGCCGGCGGGGTCGAGTGGGGGGAGGAGCCGACCGCTGCCGCCGTGCGCGAGCTCCGGGAGGAGACGGGCCTCGTCGCCGACCCGCGTCCGCTGGCCGGGCCGCTCGAGTACGACCTCTCCGGCGATCCCGAGTCGGTGCGGGAGCGGTTCCCACCCGGCACGCGGCTGATCGTCGTCTGGGCCTTCGTCGCCGAGGCGCCGTCAGGCTGGGAGCCCGCGCTCGACGAGGAGCACGTCGACCACCGCTGGCTCGACGCCGACCGCGCGGTCGCGCTCCTCCACTATCCGGAGCCGCGCGAGGCGGTCCGGCAGGCGGACGCGGCGTGAGGGTCGGGATCGACACCTCGCCGCTCGCGCAGACCGCTGCGGGCACGGCACGGCACGTCCGCGGCCTGCTCGGCGAGCTGACCGGCCGCCCGGGGCTCGAGCTCCACGCCCTCTCCGTCGGCGGCACGGGTCGCCTCGCGAGCGTCCGCCGGGACGCGCTCTGGTACCCGTACCGCCTCGGGCGCGCGGCCGCCGGGCTCGACGTCCTCCACTGCACGACGTTCCGCGCGCCGCTCCGGCCGCGGACGCCCCTCGTGGTGACCGTGCACGACCTCGCCCTCCTCCGGCATCCCGAGGCGTTCCCGCGCTGGCACCGCGCCACGGGCGTCCGTGCCCTGCGCGCGGGCGTCGCGGCGGCCGACGCGGTCGTCGCCGTCTCGGAGTTCACGCGCGCCGAGCTCGTCGAGCTGCTCGCGGTGCCACGGGAGCGGATCCGCGTCGTGCCGAACGGCGTCGACCCGGTGTTCGCACCCGACGGGCCGGCCGCCGACGGCGACTACGTCCTCGCGGTGGGGACGCTCGAGCCGCGCAAGAACCTCGGCGCGGTCGTCGAGGCGGCACGTCTCGCGGACGTCGAGCTGCGCGTCGCGGGAGCCGTGGGCTGGGGCGGGGTCACGGCCGAGGGCTGGGTCGGGACACCGGACGACGCGGAGCTCGCGACGCTGATGCGGGGCGCCCGCTGTCTCGTCTATCCGTCGCTCTACGAGGGCTTCGGCGTGCCGATCGTCGAGGCGATGGCGTGCGGCACGCCCGTGGTGACGAGCCGCGGCGGCGCGACGGAGGAGGTCGCGGGCGGCGCCGCGGTGCTCGTCGACCCGCGCGACCCGGCGGCGATCGCGGACGGCATCGGGGAGGCGGCCCGGCGACGGGACGAGCTCGTCCGTCTCGGCGAGGCGCGCGCGGCGTCGTTCACGTGGGGTCGCGCCGCCGACCTCGTCGAGGCGCTGTGGCGGGAGCTCGCGTGAGCCTCGTCGTCGTCGACGCCGACGTGCTCGGCCGTCGGCGGACGGGGGACGAGACGTACGTCCGGAACCTGCTCCGGACGCTCCCCGCGCCGGCGGCCGCGGCCGGGCTTCGCGTCGCGGCGGCGACGCGCCGCCCGGATCTCGTCCCCGAGGGCGTCGAGCCGCTCCGCCTGGGGACGTCCTCGCAGGAGCTGCGCATGGCGTGGTCGCTGCCACGCCTCCTCCGCCGCGCCGGTGCGGCGCTCGTCCACACGCAGTACGCCGTGCCGCTCCGCGCGCCGTGCCCGGCCGTCGTGACGATCCACGACCTCTCGTTCGAGGACGACGCGCTGATCGGCCGCCGCGACGGGATCGTCTTCCGCCGCATCGTGCCGCGGGCAGCCCGGGCGGCCGCCCGCGTGCTGACCGTCTCCGAGCGGACGCGGCAGGACCTCGTGCGGCGCTACGCCCTCGACCCCGACCACGTCGTCGTCACCCCGAACGGCGTCGACCCCGTCTTCGCGGCAGGCGTCGACGCTCGGGACGACGCGCCCGACGGGCCGTACGTCCTGGCGGTCGGCGCGATCCAGCCGCGCAAGAACCAGCGCGCGGCGCTGGCGGCCGCCCGCGCCGCCGGGCTCGACCTCGTCCTCGTCGGCCCGACGAAGGACGAGGCGGTCGCCCGCGAGCTGCGCGACGGCGGTGCGCGGCTCGAGGGCTACGTCTCGGGCGAGCGGCTCGCCGCGCTCTACCGCGGAGCCGCGTGCCTCGTCCAGGCGTCTCGCCACGAGGGCTTCGGCCTGCCCGTGATCGAGGCGATGGCCTCGGGCACGCCCGTCGTGACGGTGCCCGACGAGGCGCTCGTCGAGGTGGCGGGCGACGCGGCGATCGTCGTGCCGGAGGACGAGCTCGCGGACGGGATCCGCCGGGCCCTGGCCGATCGCGAGCGGCTCGCCGCGGCCGGGCGCGAGCGCGCGCGCGCATTCAGCTGGGAGGCGACGGCCGAGGCGACCGTCCGGGTCTACGTCGAGGCTCTCGGCCGATGAGCGTCTCCGCGGTCGTCGTCTCGCACGGGCACGCGGCCGAGCTCCCGCTCCTGTTGACCGCGCTCGCGCCGCAGGTGGACGAGGTCGTCGTCGTCGCGAACCGGGCGGGCTCGGAGCCCGCCGCGCTGCCGGCGAACGCGCGCCTGCTCGTCAACGAGCGGCCGCTCCGCCTCGCCGAGAACGTCAACCTCGGCACGCGCGCGACCTCGGGCGACTGGGTGCTCTTCGCGAACCCGGACGCCGTGCCCGAGCCCGACGCGGTCGCCGCCCTCGCCTCGTTCGCCGCGTCGCGCCCTCGGTGCGGGATCGCGGGGCCGCGGGTCGAGTGGCCCGACGGGACCTGGCAGCCGACCCGCCGGCGGTTCCCGACGGTGGGCGGCACGCTCGTCCGCCGGACGCCGCTCCGGCTGGTCTTCCCCCCGCTCGAGCGGCAGCGGGCCCACTACCTGCTCGACGAGGACGTCGACGAGCCGGTCGAGGCCGACTGGCTGCTCGGCGCCTTCCTGCTGATGCGCCGGACGATGCTCGAGGAGATCGGCGGCTGGGACGAGGGCTACCGGCACTACGTCGAGGACATCGACCTCGGCTACCGCGCGATGCGCGCCGGCTGGGAGCGGTGGTACGTCCCCGCCGCGCGCGTGCGGCACGACTGGGCGCAGGTCAGCGACCGGCGCTTCCTCTCACGACACACGCTCTGGCATGCGCGGAGCATGGCGCGCTTCGTCCGCGTGCACCCCGAGACCCTCCGCCGCGTGTGAGCGAGCGGGACGCGAAGGCCGACCAGTACGCCCGCAAGGCGGCCGGGTGGTCGGACGCCGAGTACGCCGACGGCGCCGCCTACCTGGCCCACCGGGCGGAGCTCGTGGCGACGCTCGGGGTCGCGCTCGCGGCGGGGGACGAGGTCCTCGACCTCGCCTGCGGCGACGGCGGCCTCGGTGAGCACCTGGTCGGGCGCGGCCTGCGCTACCTCGGCGTCGACTCCGAGCCGGCGATGGTCGAGGCGGCGCAGCGTCGCCTCGGCGCGCGGGCGGAGCTCGTCCAGGGCGACCTGAACACGTTCGCGCCCGAGCGGCCCGTCGCCGCCACGACCGTGTTCCGGGCGATCTACTACGCCGACGACCGCCCGGCGTTCTTCCGGCGCGTCGCGGGGTTCACCGAGCGCAAGCTCGTCTTCGACCTCAACCCGCGGCAGTACCCGGTCGAGCAGGTCGTCGCCGAGCTCTGGTGCGGCCGGCTTCGCCCGCGTCGCGCTGCGGCCGTTCTTCGTCCCGCAGACGCAGCGGCTGCCCCGGCCGGCGATCGGCGCGCTCCGTGCGCTCGAGCGCAGCGGCCCGCTCGCGCGGCTGGTGCTCCGCGTGCGCTTCACCTACCTCGTCGCGGCGGTCCGCGGCTAGCGCGGGATCACGTCGAACGAGACGCGCGCGCCGAGCGCGCGCCGCTCGCTGCTCGACGGATCGACCTCGGCCGGCACGAACGTCTGCGTCTCGACCTCCACGCGCCACGGCCCGTCGGGTGTCGGGAGCGGGATCGTGCGCGACGCGCACTTCGGGACGTAGATCTCCTCCGAGTCCGTCTCGCGGGCGATCGCCGGCTGCTTGTCCGGGCCGCGGCCGAGCTCTCCGATCCGCACCCTCGTCATCGCCGGGCAGCCGCACGCCCGCGGGGCAGAACGTCTCGCGCGAGAGCCGCACGACCGCGGTGCCGAGGCCGCCGTCGGAGACGTCGAAGCGGTTGTACGCAGCGCGGGCGGGAACCGTCGGGTCGCCGGTGACGCCCTGCGTCCAGCCGTCCGCGGCGATGCCCGTCCGGTTCGCGCGCAGGCGGATCGGGCCGTCCAGCCGGACGAGGGTCGCGTTCGCGGCGTCGTTGCGGGCGACCTCGGGGCCGACGACCTCGACGCCGTTCGTCGCGAGGACGTAGTCGGTCTCGGGATCGGGCCAGAGCGTGCCGTCGACGTCCTGCAGGTCGGGGGTGAGCGTGTCGCCGGGGCCGGGCCCCGTGCCGTCGACGCTCCAGACCTTCTGGATCGACCGGTTCCAGAACTCCGTCGTCGGGACGCCGAGCGGGTTGTCGCTCAGCCGCTGGCCGAGCAGGACGACGGAGCCGTCCCCGGCGGCGCGGTCGACCCAGTCGTTCGGCTTGGGGAGGTTCGCCTCGACGCGTGCGCTGAAGTCGTGCTCGCCGATCGCGGCGTAGACCTCGGCGGTCACGTTCCAGGCGAGCACCGCGACCGCGATCCCGACGGGCAGCGCGACGCCGAGCGACGACGGCCGGAGGCGCGTGCCGACGGCGAGGAGCGCGGCCGTCGCGAGCAGGGCGATCACCGCGACGACGAGCTCGATGCGGTCGAGCGACCATGCCGAACTCGCGGTTCGCGAGCGCGAGGATCGCGAGCCCGTGGGCCTCGTAGTACGGGAAGTTGTCGAGCCCGCGGTCGATCGGGACCCAGAGCACCATCGCGAGCACCGCCGCGCCGGCGGCGAGCACCGCCCAGACGGGCGCTACGGCGCGCCACAGGAGGTAGGCGGTGGCGACGAACGCGAGCGGGGTCAGGTAGACGAGGTTCCGCTCGACGATCAGGCTGGAGAACGTGGTCGAGAGGTAGGCGCCCTTGATCGCCGCGTACCACGCGAAGCCCACCACGGCGCCCGCGGAGACGACGACGAAGGCGCGGACGCCCGGGCGCTCGCGCTCCCGTGCGGGCACGGCGAGCATCGCGAGGAGCGCGATCGCCGGCAGGATCCCGAGCCCGATCGCGAACGCGCCGCCGGCCCAGCTGCCGTACTCGACCATCCGGTCCTTCCAGGCCGTCGCGGCTGTCTCCCACTCGCCCGAGCGGTGGCCCAGGAACGCGACGATCCCGATCACGGCGCCGACGGCCAGCGTGACACCGCCCGCCCAGTCCCAGCGGGTCCAGGTGGCCCGCCAGCGCCGCATCCCGCCCGTGCGCCACACCAGGGCCAGGACGCCGAAGGCGAGGGCCGCGAGGAGCGCGGCGAGCTGCGAGCGGACGAGCACGGCCAGCAGGCAGGCGCCCACGGCCAGGGCGAGGCTCGCCCGCCCGGGCCGGTCGATCGCGCGCACCGTGAGCCAGAGCGCGAGCGTGGCCGCCGGATAGGCCCAGGGCTCCTCGACGAGGATCGGCGCGTACGAGAGAGCCGGTGCCGCGATCGTCCCGACGGCGGCGAAGTACGCCCAGCCCTCCGGGAGGAGCATCCGCGCCAGGAGGAACGCGGGGAAGATCGCCGCGGCCATCACGAAGGCCTGCACGGTCTTCAGCGCCTCGTACGCGCTCGACACGGGCTCGAGCCACCAGAACGGCGCGGTCAGCCACGGGACGAGGCTCGAGAAGCCGTACGGGTCGCCGCGCCGGGCCGCATGGCCGGTGTCCGCGATCGAGCGCGCGAGCTGCGTCAGCTCGAGCTCGTCCGTGAAGATCGTCGGCGTCTCGCGGCGCCACGCCTGCCAGGCGTAGAGCGTCGAGAGCAGGAGGTACGCGCCGAGCAGCGGCACGAGCCCCTCGAGGCGCGCCCGCGCGCCGGTCGCCGCGCGGGTGAGCGGCGCGTCCATGCTCGTCGTGCTCACTCGGCGGCGGCCTGCGTGTCCGGGCGGGAGGGGATGAGCTCGTCGGCGCCGCTCGACCGGAGCACGGCCTCGGCCTCGTCCGTCGTCCCCAGCACGGGAACGCCCTGGACGCGCCTCCGCTGGAGGCGCGGGTTGTCGTCGAGGAACCCGACGACGATCGCGTCGTCGGCGTGGCGGAGGTCGCGCGCGAGCCCGCGGCCCTCGCGGCCCGCACCCACGACGAGGACGCGCCGCCGCGTGTCGTCGACGCCACGGCCCGCCTCGGGCACGAAGCGGACGAGCCACCGCGAGACGACCGCCAGGCTCGCCGCGGCGACGCCGTAGAGCAGGAACACGCGGGCCGGGAAGTCGCCGAGGTCGCGCGTCGCGACGACGATCCCGAACGCGACGAGCGTGGCGACGGCCGACGCTCCCGCGATCAGTGCGAGGTCGCGGGTCGTCGCGTAGCGCCAGGCGCGGCGGTAGACGCCCGTCACGACGTACACGACGTACGTCGTGCCGAGGAGGATCGGGAGGGCGGCGAGGAAGGTGCCGCGCTGGAGCTCGGTCCCCTGGCCGCCCAGGACGACGAGGTAGGTCGCGAGGAACGCGCCCGCCACGAGCACGGCGTCGACGACGAGCTCGAGCAGCCGCCGGGGCTGCACCGTGACCGCGTGGCGGAGCCGCGTGTCGCCGGGGCGGCCGCGGCGCTCGTCCTCCGAGAGCTCCGAGAGGAAGCTGCCGAACTGGACGAGGAGCGCGAAGGAGACGAGCACGCCGAGCGCCGTGATCGCCGGGCGGTCGAGCACGTTGTACGCGACCGACGTCGCGCCGAGCGCGACGGCGATCAGTGCGAGGAGCGCGACGGCGCGCGTCTCGGAGAGCCCGTAGTAGACGAGCCGGTGCGACGTGTGGTCGCGCCCGCCCTGTGTCACGGGGCGGCGCTCGACGAGGCGCACGACCGTCACGAGCGTCGTGTCGAGGATCGGGATCGCGAGGACGAGCAGGGGGACGAGCATGGTCGCAACCGTCGTCCCGGCGGTCGTCCAGCTCGAGGCGAGCGCGAGCGCGGCGAGCAGGAACCCGAGCAGCTGGCTGCCCGCGTCGCCCATGAAGACCCGCGCCCCGTCGGTCGGCCGGAGGTTGAACGGCAGGAAGCCGGCGCATGCGAACGCGAGCGAGAGGGAGAGGACGAGGACGAGCTCGTTCTCGTGCACGGTCGCCGCGTCGATGGCGAAGTAGACGCACGCGATCGCCGCGAGCGTCGCCGCGAGCCCGTCCATGTTGTCGAGCAGGTTGAAGGCGTTCGTGATCCCCACGAGCCAGAAGAGCGCGATCGCGACGCCGAGCACGTCGTTCTCGACGAGCTCGACCCGCAGGCCTGCCGCGATCGCGATCGACGCCGCGCCGACCTGCGCCGCGAGCTTCGCGAACGGGCTCAGGTGCCGGATGTCGTCGACCAGCCCGGCGGCGAAGACGAGCCCCGTCCCGGCGAGGATCCCGGCGAGCTGCCAGGTCGGTTCGAGAGCGCCGACGGCGAGCGCGAGGAGGACGCCGGCCGCGACTCCGGCCGCAAGGGCGACCCCGCCGAACGTCGGCGTCGCGCGGTCGTGCCAGCGCTCGCCGCTCGGCTCGGCCACGAGCCGCGAAGCGACTGCCGGGGCGCGCAGCAGGGCCCACAGGGCGAGCGCCGCGACTGGGAATGCGGCGATCGTGACGACCGCGTCCACGCTGCGCGAAGGGTAGCGGCGAACCCGGCTCGGTCTCGGGCTCAGGCCCGGGTCACGAGGCGCCGGTGCCGGTGCCGGGGACGGGCGGATCGCCCAGCCAGTAGCGCGGGCCGGGGCCGAGGCCGGCCGCGCGGTCCCCCGGATTCGTCAGGCCGCAGCGGTCGAGCGAGAGGCAGCCGCAGCCGATGCACTCGGTCAGCCCGGCGCGCAGCCGCTCGAGCTCGGCGATCCGCTCGTCGATCCGCCGGGCCCAGCCGCGCGAGAGATGCGACCAGTCGCGCCGCGTCGGGACGCCGCCGGGCGGGAGCTTCGCCAGCTCGCCCCCGATCTCGTCGAGCGTCAGCCCGACGCGCTGCGCGAAGACGATGAATGCGATGCGGCGCAGGACGTGCCTGCGGTAGCGGCGGTGCCCCGAGCCGTGCCGCTCGGAGGCGATGAGGCCCCGCTCCTCGTAGAAGCGGAGGGCGGAGGCGGCGACGCCGCTCCGTCGTGCCACCTCGCCGATCGTGAGCATCTCGGCGCCGAACTCGGGAGGACTTGACTTCAAGTTCACTTGAACTTGTAGTTTAGGGATCGGATCGGCGACGGGCAAGTCGAGGAGGCGCTGATGACGCACGTGGGCAGGGCCGAGGAGCGGATCACGAGAGAGGTCACGTCGTGGCCGGGAGTCGCAGCGGTCACGGGCGAGCGCGGCGAGCTGAGCTTCCGGCTGGGTCGTCGCGAGCTCGGTCATCTGCACGGCAGCCGCGTCCTGCACATCGGGTTCCCGAAGGGCGTCTGGCGCGAGCTCCACGCCGCCGGTCGGATCGGCTACCACCCGGTCTTCCCCGGTCGCCCGGGCTTCGGGGCGCGCGCCCTCGAGTCGGACGCGGACGTCCGTGACGCCGTCGCGCTGATCCGGCTCAACTACGACCGCGTCGTCGCTAGGCACGGCCTTCCGCGGCGGGAGGCAGCCTGACCGTGCGGCCGAGCCCCCGCGCGCCGCCCGGTGCCGCGCCGCCCCGCGAGGCGCGGCAACCCAGGCGAGCGCCTCACCCTTGCGTCACGATCTCCTGCACCGCCCAGCGATTCCCGTCCGGATCGGCGAAGAAGACGAACCGACCCCACGGGAAGTCCTGGACCTCCGTGGTCTCGACACCCCCGTCACGGAGGGCGTCGCGCGCCGCCGCGGCGTCGGCGACGACGAGCTGGAGGCCGTCGAGCGAGCCGGGCGTCATCTCCGTGAGGCCCTTGCCGATCGCGATCGAGCAGGCGGAGCCCGGGGGCGTCAGCTGGACGAACCGGATCTCGTCGCTGACCGCGTGGTCGTGGTCGAGCGCGAAGCCCGCCTGCTCGACGTAGAACCGCTTGGCGCGGTCGACGTCCGCGACGGGGACGGGGACGAGCTCGAGCTTCATCTCGACAGTGGCGCTTGCCGGCATCTCGCGTCCTCCTTGTGATCGGTCGGCGATGTCCCTAGAATCTCTCTGACAATTAGTATCTTAGCATATAAGAAACTTAGATGACGAGAGAAACGAAGAGCGACAAGGTCGACGAGCTGATCGCCGCCTACCGAGAGAGCACGAGCCAGGATGGCGCGTTCGACGCGCTCGCGGCGGAGAGGCTCGGGATCGGGCTCACCGACCTGACCTGCCTCGACCTGGTCGAGAGCAACGGCGGCCTCACCGCGGGCCGGCTCGCCGAGCTGTCCGGCCTGACCACGGGTGCGGTCACGGGCGTCCTCGACCGGCTCGAGCGCGCGGGCCTCGTCGAGCGTGCCCGGGACGCCGTCGACCGGCGGAAGGTGAACGTCGCCGTGACTCCGGCGCACTACGAGCGCTCGGGGCCGATCTGGCGGCCGCTGTACGAGGACTGGCACGCGCTGCTCGCGAGCCGCTTCACCGCGCGGGAGCTCGAGGTGATCACGGAGTTCCTCCGGGCGACGACGGAGCTCGGCCGCCGTCACGCGGGCCGACTGCGCGAGGCGGACGGCACCGCGTGACCGTGCGCGAAGCCCCCTGCTGGCCGCATGACCGATGGGCGGTAAACCGTACGCCCGCCGGCTCGGCAGAGGTCATCCTTCGAGTCTGCACTACCCTCGCGGCGATGAGTTCTCGGCCCGCGGGCCGTCTGACGGAGTACCACTGGAGCGATTGAGCGGGAGGAACGCGGGATGACGGAGCACACCACGGACACGGGGAACGGGAGGCGGGCCGCGCACGAGCGGCTCGCGACGGGCGGTCTCGCACGGTGGACGCGCTTCTGCGCGAGCCATCCGTGGCGGGTCGTCCTCGGCTGGCTGGCGATCGTCGTCGTCCTCATCGGGCTCGTCGCCACGATCGGCGGCTCGCTCCGGGACGAGTTCGAGATCCCCGGCTCCGACACCCAGCGCGCCACCGACCTGATCGAGTCGGAGTTCGCCGACGAGCAGGGTGGCGTGCTCAACATCGTCTTCGCGGCCCCCGAGGGGCAGCGGCTCGACACGGCCGAGCGAAAGGCCGCGATCGAGGAGGCGATGGCCGAGCTCCGCACCACGGAGTTCCAGCCGACCGAGGAGCGCGCCGGGCTCACGAGCGTCGGTGACCCGTTCAGCGAGCAGACCTTCTCGGAGAACGGGCGCATCGCGTACGCCGAGGCGCAGTTCGACCGCGTCATCTACGACGAGGACCGCGACTCGGTCGTCGCGGTCCAGGACGCCGTCCGCGACGCGGTCGCGCCGGTCGGCGTGACGGTCGAGTACAACGGCGACGCCGAGTTCCCGCCGATCGAGCAGGGAACCTCCGAGCTGCTCGGGCTGCTCGCGGCGATCATCGTGCTGCTGATCGTCTTCCGCACGTTCGTCGCGGCGTTCATCCCGATCGTCCTGGCGATCGTCGCGCTCGCGACGGCCTTCCTGCTGCTCTTCATCCTCGCGGGGCTGACCGACATCAACACGATCACGCCGATCCTCGTCTCGATGATCGGGCTCGGGGTCGGGATCGACTACTCGCTCTTCATCGTGACGCGGTTCCGGCAGCTCCTCCACGAGGGCCTCACCCCGGCAGACGCGGCCGCCGAGGCCGGCGCCTCCGCCGGGCGCGCCGTGCTCTTCGCGGGCCTCACCGTCGCGATCGGCGTCAGCGGGCTCGCGTTCTTCGGGCTCGACTTCGTGACGAAGCTCGGGATCGGCAGCGCGCTCGGCGTGCTGACGACCGTGCTCCTCGCGAACTCGCTCCTGATCTCGACGCTGCGGCTGCTGGGCCACAAGATCGACCGGCTCAAGCTGCCGTTCCTGCCCGCCCTCGACGACTCGGAGGCGGCCCGGGAGCGGACGCTCGTCGCCCGCTGGGGCCGCTTCGTGACCAATCGGGCCAAGGTCGTGTTCCCCGTCGTCCTCGTGCTCATGCTCGCGCTGGCCGCGACGTCCGGGCTCGTCCGGCTCGGTGCGTCCGACCAGGGCACGCAGCCGACCGAGCAGACCGCCCGCCGGGCGTACGACCTGCTCGCGGAGGGCTTCGGCCCCGGCTTCAACGGGCCGATCCCGATCGTCGTCGACGTGAACGGGGACGAGCAGGCGCCGCAGCGGATCTACGACGGCGTCCAGGGCCTCGACGGCGTCGCCTCCGTCGGCGAGCCCCAGCTCAACGAGAGCGGCACCGTCGCGATCGTCTTCGTGACGCCGACCTCGGCGCCGCAGGACGAGGCGACGGACAACCTCGTCGACCACCTGCGGAACGACGTCGTGCCTACCGCGACCGAGAGCGGCGACGCGATCGCGTACGTCTCCGGCCAGACGGCGGCGTTCAAGGACATCGGCGACCGGATCATGGAGCGCCTCCCGCTCTTCCTGCTCTACGTGATCGGCGTCACGTTCATCCTGCTCGCGATGGCCTTCCGGTCGATCGTGATCTCGCTGACGGCCGCGATCACGACGATCCTGTCGGCGTTCGCCGCCTTCGGCGTCCTGACGCTCGTCGTGCAGGAGGGCTACCTGCTCGGCCTCACCGGGCTCGACCGGACCGGCCCCATCGAGACCTTCGTGCCACCGATCGCGTTCGCGATCCTGTTCGGGCTCTCGATGGACTACATGGTCTTCATCATGAGCCGGATCCGCGAGGAGCACGTCCACGGCCTGAAGACGAAGGAGGCCGTCCAGCACGGCATCTCCGCGATCGGGCGCGTCGTCGTCGCCGCGGCGCTGATCATGGGCACCGTCTTCGCGGCGTTCATCCTGAGCGGCGACCGGGTCTCGAAGGAGTTCGGGATCCTGCTCGCGATCGCGATCCTCATCGACGCACTGCTCGTGCGGATGACGCTCGTGCCGTCCTTCCTGACCCTCCTGGGGGAGAAGTCCTGGTACATCCCGGGCTGGCTCGACCGGCTGCTGCCGAACCTCACGATCGAGCCGCCGCACGACGACGACGCACGGGCCCCGGCCGTCGAGCCCGAGCCCGTCCGGCCCGGCTAGACGCGTCACTCACTGCGGGGCCCCGCCAGTCGGGGCCCCGCGGTCGACCGAGCCGCTCGTCGCGGGGCCGGCCCGGGTCGGCCCCGCGCGGCTCACAGGAGGTTCACAGGCGCCGCGGGGCCGTTCACAGCAGACTCACAGGGTGGACTGGCACGGTGGCCCCATGACCTTCGCCCAGGGGAACGGCCGGACGGGCATGCGGATCCTCGTCGTCGACGACGAGGCGTCGATCGTCGACGCCGTCGCGACCGCCCTCCGCTACGAGGGGTTCGAGGTCGAGGAGGCGGGAACGGGCCGCGAGGCGCTGGCCGCCGTCGCGCGCTTCGACCCCGACCTGATCGTGCTCGACTGGATGCTCCCCGACATCGAGGGGATCGAGGTCGGCCGCCGGCTCCGCGAGCGGGGTCAGCGGAACGCGATCCTCTTCCTCACCGCGAAGGACGCCGTCGAGAACAAGGTCGACGCGCTGCGCGCGGGCGGCGACGACTACGTCACGAAGCCGTTCAGCCTTGCCGAGGTGGTCGCGCGCGTGCAGGCGATCCTCCGGCGGACGGCGAGCGAGCTTCCGGGCGACGTCCTGCGGTTCGCCGACCTGTCGCTCGACGAGAGCCGCCACGAGGTGTTCCGCGGCGAGACGCAGCTCCAGCTGACCGCGACGGAGTTCTCTCTGCTGCGCTACTTCATGCTCAACCCGCGGCGCGTGCTCTCGAAGGGGCAGATCCTGCAGAACGTCTGGCGGTACGACTTCAACGGGAACGCCAACGTCGTCGAGACCTACGTCAGCTACCTGCGCCGGAAGCTCGACGCCGGCGGGCCGCCGCTGATCAAGACCGTTCGGCAGGCGGGCTACATGCTCGAGGAGTGATGCGGTCGCTGTCGCTCCGGGCGCGGCTCCTCATCGCGGTGATCTCGCTCGCGGCGGCCGGGCTCGTCCTCGCGAACGTCGTCACCTTCACCTCGCTCCGCTCGTTCCTGCTCGACCGCGCCGACAGGACGCTCGACGAGAGCGCGCGCTCCATCCGCGGACCGGGCCGCGACCGCAGCGCGCCGCCCGGCGTCGCCGTCCAGCTGCGCTCGGCGGACGGCACGAAGGTGATCGCGACCCTCCCGGCGCTCGACTTCCCGGGCGCCGAGCAGCCGGACCCGCAGCTTCCCGACACGATCGAGCCGCCGACCGACGGCGAGGGGCGCGAGCGCGTGCGGTACTTCACGGTGCCGGGCCAGGACGGCGGCTCCTACCGCGTCCGGGCCTCGTTGGAGGAGCGCGCCGAGGCGATGCTCGTCGTCGCATCGTCCCTCGACGAGGTCGACTCGACCCTGGACCGGCTCATCGCGATCGAGACCATCGTGACCCTCGCCGTCCTGGGGGCGCTCGTCGCTCTCGGGCTGTGGCTCGTCCGGGTCGGCCTCCGCCCGCTCGACGACATCGGCCGCACGGCCGCCGCGATCGCCGGCGGCGACCTCTCGCGCCGCGTCGAGCGCGACGACGACCGCACCGAGGTCGGCCGGCTGGGGCACTCGCTCAACACCATGCTCGGGACGATCGAGTCGTCGTTCCGGGCGCAGGAGGCCTCCGAGCGCAAGCTCCGCCGGTTCGTCGCCGACGCGTCGCACGAGCTGCGGACCCCGCTCGCCGCCGTGCGCGCCTATGCCGAGCTCTACGGCCGTGGCGCGGCCGAGCGGCCGGACGACCTCGAGCGCTCGATGCGCGGGATCAGCCGAGAGTCGGAGCGCATGAGCCTCCTCGTCGACGACCTCTTGCTCCTTGCGCGCCTCGACGACGGGCGCCCGCTCGAGCGCGACGCCGTCGCGCTCGACGAGGTGGTCGGCGAGGCCGTCGAGACCGCGCAGGCGGTCGAGCCCGATCGCCCGATCGCGCTCGCCGCGGAGCACCTCGTCGTCCTCGGCGACCGGGACCGCCTCCGCCAGATCGTCGACAACCTCCTCGCGAACGTGCGCGCGCACACGCCCGCCGGGACGGCGGTGTCCGTCTCGCTGCGGCCCGAGAACGGCGACGCGGTGCTCGAGGTCGCAGACCGCGGCCCGGGGCTCGCGCCGGCGGAGCTCGAGCACGTCTTCGAGCGCTTCTACCGGGCCGACCCGTCGCGCGCCCGCGCGAGCGGCGGCGCCGGCCTCGGGCTCTCGATCGTCGCCGCGGTCGCCGAGGCGCACGGCGGACGGGTGGCGGCGCGCTCGGCGCCGGAGGGCGGCGCGGTGTTCACGGTCGTCGTCCCGCTGGCGCCGGGCGCGCGCTCACAGGGAAATCACGGCGTTTCCCCAGCGACGCCTGCCACGCTCGGGGCCGAGACCGAGACCGAGGAGGTTGCATGAACGGACGCGGGAGCAGGACGATCGTGCTCGTGACGCTCGCGGCGGCGGCGCTCGCCGCGCTCGCGACTGCGGCGACGGCGATGGCCCACGGCGGCGGCCCCGGCAAGGGCGGCGGCCTGCGCGGCCCGATGGGCGCGAGCACGAGCGCGCTCGTGACCGACGCCGCCAAGCGGCTCAACGTCACACGCGCGAAGCTCGTCGACGCGATCGAGGACTCCGCCCGCAGCCGGATCGACCAGGCGGCGACGGACGGCGACATCCGCAAGGACGACGTCGCCGACCTCAAGGAGGACGTCTCCGACAACCTCTCCACGGCGATGGCGCTCTCCCAGACGCGGACGGTGGCCTCGAACCTCGGCATCACGACCGCGAAGCTGAACGACGCGTTCCGCGCCGCGCGCAAGGCGGCGATCCAGGCCCGGATCGACGACGCGCTCGAGGACGACCGGATCGACAAGGAGCGCGCCGACGAGCTGAAGGACGAGCTCGACGACGCCGAGCTCCCGGGCTACAAGGCGGGCTTCTTCGCCGTCGGGGCCGGTTTCGGCCCCGGCCCGCGCGGCCGCTAGAGGGCTCCCCGCAGGGGTGCCGGGGGCGGGACCACCGCTCCCCGGCACCCACTCTTCGAGAGCCCACAGGCGGGGCTCAGGCGGCTCTCAGGTGCCGCGCGCACGCTCGGTGGACGAGACCATCGAGAGAGAGGAGCACCCATGCCCCGCCCGATCGCACGCATCCACCAGGAGCCCCACCGGATCCTGCTCGTCGCGAACGAGACGCTCGCGAGCGACCTCGTCGTCGCCTCGCTCGAAGACCGGGCCGCCGGCGGCGAGGTCCTCGTCGTCGCCCCGGCCCTCGACGGCAGGCGCGGCCGACCGCCCGACGACGACCGCCCCCGACGCGTCGCCGAGCGCCGGCTCGCCGCGTGCCTCGACGCACTGCGCGACGGCGGCGTCGCCGCCGAGGGCATCGTCGGCGACGCCGAGCCCCTCGTCGCGATCGAGGATGCGCTGCGTCTCTTCCCCGCCGACGAGATCGTGATCGCGACCCATCCCGTGCCCTCCTCGGGGTGGGTCGCGCGCCGCGTCGTCCAGCGCGCCGCGCAGCGCTTCTGGCACCCGGTCCACCACCTCGTCGTCGAGGGGACGCCCGCCCGCGCCGCGGCCTGAGCCGCGCGCGGGCCGCCGCCCGGCACTCACAGGCAGCTCACAGCCGGCGTTCAGAACCGGCTCAGGGCGGCCTGGTGCCATGGCAGGAGACCACGAGCGAAAGGACGCACGACGATGAGACGCCCCCTGACCCGCATCGCAGCCTTCACCGCCGCCTTCGCCCTCGCGGCGTCGACGGGCGCAGTCACCTACGCCGCGCTCGACTCGCCGGCGGCCGTGCGCGAGGCGCCCGTCGCCGGCTCGCCGGTGGCGAGCACCGCGACCGGCTCGGTCGCCGACGTGTACCGGGGCGCCCACGCGTCCGTCGTCGAGATCACCGTCACCACGGCCGGCCAGGGCGACCCGTTCGGCGAGTCTGGCGGCACGACGGAGGCACAGGGCTCCGGGTTCGTCTACGACGACGAGGGGCACATCGTGACGAACGAGCACGTCGTCGAGGGCGCCGAGAGCGTCGAGGTGCGGTTCTCGAACGGCGAGACCCGCACCGCGACGGTCGTCGGCACCGACCCGTCCACCGACCTGGCCGTCCTGCACGTCGACGCGGACGACTCCCTGCTCGAGCCGCTCGAGCTCGCGCCGTCCTCGAGCGTCGCCGTCGGCGAGGCCGTCGTCGCGATCGGCAGCCCGTTCGGCCTCGAGGACACGGTGACCACGGGGATCGTCAGCGCGCTCGGCCGCTCGATGGAGGCGCCGAACGGCTACACGATCAACGACTCGATCCAGACCGACGCGGCGATCAACCACGGGAACTCCGGCGGCCCGCTGCTCGATCTCGAGGGGCGCGTCATCGGCGTCAACTCGCAGATCGCGAGCGAGTCGGGCGGGAACGACGGCGTCGGCTTCGCGATCCCGTCCGACACCGTCGAGCGGATCGTCGGCCAGCTCCTCGACGGCGGCGAGGTGCAGCACGCGTACCTCGGCGTCTCGGTGACGGAGGCCGACGAGGGCGTCGAGATCGCCGACGTGCGGAGCGACAGCCCCGCCGCGGGCGCGAGCCTCCAGGCCGGCGACGTGATCCTCGCCGTCGACGGCGACGAGGTCTCGACCCCGTCCGCGCTCCAGACGGCGATCGACGCGAAGGCGCCGGGCGACACGCTCACGCTGCGGGTCGTCCGCGGCGGCGCGACCCGCACCGTCACCGTGACGCTCGGCACGCGCCCCTCCTGAGCGACGTGAGGAGCTCGGCGACCCGTGCGGCGCGGTGGTCGAAGATCGCGTCGCACCTGGGTCCGCTCGAGCGTGCGCCTCACCCCGAGCCCGGCCGGGTGAGGCCGCTCTCGTAGGCGAAGATCACCGCCTGCACGCGGTCGCGGAGCCCGAGCTTCATCAGGATCCGCTTCACGTGCGTCTTGACCGTCGACTCCTCGATCACGAGCTCGGCGGCGACCTCGACGTTCGAGAGCCCGCGCGCGACCTGCTCGAGCACCTCGCGCTCACGCGGCGTCAGCGCGCGGAGGCGGTCGTCGAAGACCGCCTCGCCCGACGGGAGCGCCGCCATCCGGTCGAGCACCCGCCGCGTGACCGACGGCGAGAGGAGCGAGTCGCCCGCCGCGACCGCCTTGATCGCCGCGAGCAGCTCCTCGGGGCTCGCGCGCTTGAGGAGGAAGCCGGAGGCGCCGGCCGTCAGCGCCCCGAAGATGTACTCGTCGTCCTCGAACGTCGTGAGGATCACGACGCGGGCCTCCGGGGCCGCGGCCACGATCTCGCGGGTCGCGGCGATGCCGTCCACGCCCGGCATGCGGACGTCCATCAGGACGACCTCGGGCTCGTGCCGCCGCACGCGCTCGAGCGCGACCGCTCCGTCCTCCGCCTCCCCGACGACGAGCACGCCGTCGTCGCTGGAGAGGACTGCCGCGAGACCGGCGCGCATCAGCGCGTCGTCGTCGACGAGCAGGACGCGGACGGGGTCAGTCACGACCGCCGTCACGGTACGGGAGCGTCGCGTGGACGCGGAACCTGCCGTCGCGCGCGGCCGCCTCGAGCGTGCCGCCGACGAGCGAGGCACGCTCGCGCATCCCGACGAGGCCGTGGCCCGCGCCCGCGGGCGCCGCGCCGCCGAGCGGGTTCTCGACGGTGATCGCGAGTGCCGACGGCCCGTAGGCGAGCGTGACGGAGGCGGTGCCGGTGCCGTGGCGCGCGGCGTTCGTCAGCGCCTCGCGGAGGATGCGGTACGCGGCCTGGTCGACGGCGGGCGCGAGCGCGCGCCGCTCGCCCTCGACCGCGACGCTCGGCTCGAGCCCGGCGGCGCGTGAGCGGGCGAGGAGCGTGTCGAGCGCGGCGAGCCCGGCGGGCGGCTCGACGCCGTTCGACGCGCCTTCCTCGCGGAGCGCGCGGACGAGCTGGTCGATCTCGGCGAGCGTGTCGCGCGCGACCTCCTCGATCGTCTCGATCGCCGCGCGCGAGCGCGCCGGGTCCTGCTCGAGCAGCAGGCGCGCGGCGCCGGCCTGGACGAGGATCACGCTCACGGCGTGGCCGGCCGAGTCGTGCAGGTCGCGCGCGATCCGCGTCCGCTCCTCGGCGCTCGCGAGACGCCGCTCGCGCTCGGCCTCGCGCTCGGCCCGGCGGGCCTGCTCCGCCTCCGCCGCGATGCGCGCGCCGCGCTGCCGCAGCCGGTCGCCGGCGAACCAGGCGCCGCCCCAGACGAGCGTGCCGAAGAGCAGCTCGGGCCCGAAGCCGTTCCGGACGAGCGACGGCCCCACGAGCACCACGAGGCTCGCCGCCAGGACCGCCGTGTGGAGCCGCGGCTCGATGCCGGCCGGCCGCCGGGCCGCGGTGAAGAGCGCGATCGCGAACGCGACCGGCGGGAACCCGTAGCCGAGGCCGTAGAGCGTGCCCGTCGCGAGGGTGACGACCGCGAAGACGGGGAGCGGCGCGATCCGCCTCCCGACGAGCGGCACCGTCATCAGGAGCGCGAGGCCGACACCGACCCCGTCGAGGTCGCGGCCGTCCGCCGCGAGCTCCTCCCGGTCCCAGCCACCGTGCGACATCGCCCCGAGCGAGACGACCAGCGCGACGGCGGCGAGCGCCCCGTCGAGGGCGAGACGCAGGGGCCGGGTCGGGCGCATAGGGGCGACGGTAGCGCGGCGCCCGCCCCGGGGAGTCGCCCCCGAGGTGGATCCTCGTCCCCCTCCGGGAGGACGCGAAGGTTCCGTCCTGAGGGCGTTTCGGCGCGGTGGTGGGCGGCCCTAGCGTGGCCGCCATGGACACACTCAACGCAGTCACGTCGGTGGTCGCCTCGCACGGCGAGCACGACCACTTCGTCTTCTTCCCCTTCGCGCTCTTCTGGCTCGCCCTGGTGATCGCCGCGATCTGGTTCTTCACCAGGGGCCGCCGGTGCCGCTACCCGTCGGGTGACGCGCGGGCGCGGGACATCCTCGCGGAGCGCTTCGCGCGAGGCGAGCTCACGGGGGAGGAGTACCGCGAGCGGCTCGAGCAGCTCCGGTGAGCGACGGCCCGGGACGCCGCGCCCGCGGGCGCGGCGTCCGCGCCCCGCCGATGAGTCCGCCGTGGGACGGCAGTCTCAAGGGCGACACGATCCACGCACCGAGGAGGACACGATGAGAAAGCTGACGGTCGGAACGTTCGCGACCCTCGACGGAGTCATGCAGGCCCCCGGCGCGCCCGAGGAGGACCGCGACAGCGGGTTCGAGCAGGGCGGCTGGTCGGTGGGCTACTGGGACGAGCTGATGGGCAGGCTCGCGAACGAGACGCACCTCGCCGCGGGCGGCTTCCTGTTCGGCCGCCGGTCCTACGAGATCCTCGGCTCCCACTGGCCCCGCGTCGGCGACGACGACCCCATGGCGGCGAAGCTCAACTCCGCCCCGAAGTACGTTGCGTCCCGGACGCTCACCCCGGACGACCTCACGTGGTCGAACTCGACGCTCCTCGAGGGGGATGCCGCCGAAGCCGTCGCGGCGCTCAAGGCAGAGGAGGGCGGCGACCTCTTCGTGATCGGGAGCAGCGACCTCCTGCAGACGCTCCTGCGCCACGACCTCGTCGACACGTTCGTCGTCTGGACGTTCCCGGTCGTGATCGGGGAGGGGAAGCGCCTGTTCGGCGACGGCGCCATCCCGATCGGCCTGCGCCTGGCGGACATCCAGACCTCGACGACGGGCGTCACCGTCGCGACCTACGAGCGCGCCGGCGAGATCAAGATCGGGTCGTTCGGGCTCGAGACGGAGTCGCAGACGTCCGGGAAGCCGGGGGACGCCGCCTAGATGCCGAGCACGCGGGCCTTGCCCGCGGCGAGCTCCTCGTCGGAGATCGCGCCCTTCTCGTGGAGGGCGACGAGCCGCTCGAGGTCGTCGACGCTCCCGCCGCCCCCGGTCGGCGCGGCCGGCGGTTCCGTGCGCCGCGCCGCCAGGCGGTCGCGTTGAGGAAGGCCGCCGCGATGATGAGCCGGGCCGTGATGTAGAGCCAGAGCAGGATCACCGTCGCCGCCCCGAGCGAGCCGTAGAGCTCGGACGACCGTCCGAGCCGCGGGACGAGGTAGAGGACGACGAACACGTGGATCGCCTCCGTCCCGAGCGCGACGAGCGCTGCGCCCGGCAGCAGCGCGCGGAGCGGCACGTCCTCGTCGTGCGGCAGCAGCCACATGACCCAGAGTGCGACGCCGCCGTAGGCGGCGAGCATCGAGAGCGTGACGGCGAGGCCCCAGAGCCCGAACTCGTTGCGCAGCCAGGCCGTGGCCGCGGAGGCGAGCATCAGGCCGATCGCGAGGCCGTTGAACAGGATCATCCCGGCGAACGGCCTGCGGACGCGTCCGAACGGGACGCCCCAGGCGAGCGCGTGCGCGAGGCGCAGGGCGCGGACGACGGCGAGCGAGAAGTACGCCGTGAAGAAGAGGCCTGCCGCGAGGAAGTACCAGCGGCTGCTCGAGCTCGAGGCGATCGCCTCCGAGGCCGACTGGGCCGCCGCCGCTCCCATGCCGATGCTCCGGGCGGCGTCGTCGAGGCCGTCCTCGTCCGAGCGCTGCCAGAAGCTCAGGACCGCGGCGACGAGGAGCCCGAGCGGGAGGAGCCAGAAGAAGAGCCGGTACGCCAGGCCTCCCGCGAGGAGCGCGCCTCGCCGCCCGGCGCTCCCGCCCGTACGCCTCGACGCCGCATTCGACGCCCCGGACGCGGTCGACGCCCCAGGCGAGCGCCCGCTCGCCGGCGACCTGCGCCGTCGCGATTTGCGCGCCGACCCAGGCGGTCCGGCCCCCGTGCTCGGGGCCCTGGTGCTCCTGATCGGGTTCGACGTCCGTCATCCGGCCCACCGATCGTCACACAGGGCTTTGCCCGCCGTCGGCTGCTCTATGCTCGCCGCTGTGTCGATGGTGCCGTCCGACGAGACGACGAGCGGCGTGAGCGGCCGGAGCTCCATGACGACCCTCCGCAACGCGGTCGACACCACGATCGCGGTGCGGACGATCCTCATCGGGGTCCTGGTCTTCCTGCTGGCCTGGGCCGTCGTCTCGATCAGGGACACCCTGCTGCTCGTCTTCATCGGCATCTTCCTCGCGCTCGTCTTCGAGGTGCCGGTGCGCACCTTCATGCGGTTGACCGGCCGGGGTCGCGGCGCCTCGGCGACGATCGTCGTCCTCGGCACGGCGTTGATCGTGACGGTGCTCGGGCTCATCTTCCTGGTCCCGCTCGCAGGCAGCGTCCGCGACTTCCTCCAGGGGGTGCCCGACCTCGTCGCCGAGCTGCGGGAGTCCGGCGAGCTCGACGCGATCGGCGACACGGGCGCGGCCGAGAACGTCCAGCAGGGCGCGGACTCCTTCGGCGCCTCGATCCCCGATGCGATCTCGGCCCTGATCGGCTTCGCCGGCGACGCGTTCTCGATCGGGCTCGCGCTCTTCACCGTGCTCTTCCTCTGCCTCTTCCTCCTGATCGACATCGCCAACCTGAAGAAGGCGGCCGCGAGCATGCTGCTGCCCGACGACGCCGACCGCTGGCTCGAGGTCTGGGAGCGGATCACGAACAGCGTCTCGCGCTGGGCGATCGGGGCGATCACGATCGCGTGCATCGCCGGCACGGTGCAGGGCACGACCGCCTGGCTCCTCGGCTCGAGCTACGCGCTCGCCCTGGGCGTGATCGCAGGCGTCCTCGACCTGATCCCCAACCTCGGCGCGACCATCGCCGGGTTCATCCTCGTCCCGACCCTCTGGGCCGAGGAGGGCATCACCGCGGCCGTGATCATGCTGATCGTCGTCCTCGTCTACCAGCAGCTCGAGAACAACGTGCTGGGGCCGACGATCTACGGCAAGGCGGTCAACATCTCGGCGTTCTTCGTCATCCTCGGCGTGACCCTCTTCGGCGCCCTCCTGGGCGTCCTCGGCGCCCTCGTCGCGGTGCCGGTCACGGCCTCGCTGCAGCTCGTCGTCCAGGAGGTCACGAAGGCGCGGCGCGCGACCATGGCCGCGGCCCGTGCCGCGCGGGAGGCGACCGCCGCCCCCGCCGCCGAGGACGCCTCCTCACCCGCGTCCTAGGCCGTGCTCGAGGCGTTCGGCTGGGGGCTCCTCGCGGCGTCCTCGCTGCTCGTCGGCGGCCTCCTCGTGATCCTCCTCCCGATCGGGCCGCGCCTGCTCGGCGTCGTGATGGCCTTCGGCGGCGGCGTCCTGATCAGCGCCACGTCGTTCGAGCTCGTCGAGGAGGCGTTCCAGACCTCCGGCCTGCTGAGCGACGTCGCCTACGGCCTCTTCGCCGGCTGCGCGGTCTACGCGATCGGCGACGCGGTGATCGACCGCTTCGGCGGCGCCGAGCGGAAGAGCTCGAGCGGCGCGCAGGCCTCGGGCGCCCCGCTCGCGATCGTCCTCGGGATCGTGCTCGACGGCATCCCGGAGTCGGCCGTGATCGGCCTCACGCTGCTCGAGGGCGGCGCGGTGAGCGTCGCGATGCTCGTCGCGGTGTTCGTCTCGAACGTGCCGGAGTCGGTGGCGGCCACCTCGGGGCTGCTCGCCGCCGGCTGGCGGCGCGCGACGGTCTTCGTCCTCTGGGGCGTCGTCGCGCTCGCCTCGGCCGTGGCCTCCCTCGCCGGCTTCGCGCTCTTCGACGGCGCCTCGCCGAGCGTCGTCGCGTTCGTGCTCGCCTTCGCCGGCGGGGCGATCCTGACGATGCTCGCCGACACGATGATGCCCGAGGCGTTCGCGCACGGCGGCAAGCTCGTCGGCGTCTTCACGACGCTCGGGTTCGCCACCGCCTTCGCGATCAGCGCCTTCGAGTAGCGCCCCGCCGCGCGATCCGGATCATCGACCTGACGTTCGTCAGCACGACATGGGGCACTCACGGGCGCGGGCATATACTGGCGCAGCGGAGCGAGGAGGCGCGTTTCACGGCCTCCGTGATCCGTTCGAACCTGTCTTCAGGTGGAAGCGCAGTCCCAACAAGGAGACGTCATGGCAGTCGGCCCCGTCGACGTATACATCATTGGTTTTCCGGGCAACAAGTTCACCGGGCGGATCGCGCCGGCGATCCTGGAGCTCGTGGAGAACGGAACGATTCGAGTGCTCGATCTCCTCTTCGTGATGAAGGATGCAGACGGCACCGTGACGACACTGGAGGCCGCGGACATCGACGAGGAGGGCCCGGCCTTTCTCGCCATCGACGTCGCGCAGCCGGGTGCGTTGGGGCCCGAGGACGCCGAGGAGGTCAGTGACGACCTCCCGCCGAACAGCGCGGCCCTTCTCGTCGCATTCGAGAACCTGTGGGCCGCAAAGCTGGTCGACGCCCTCCAGGCTGCGGATGCCTTCGTGATCGACTCGATCCGGATCCCCGTCGACGTCGTGGCCGCGCTCGACGCAGCCTGAACCCCGTCCACCTCGAGATCGAAAGGAACGACATGGGACTTCTACGCATGGCAACCCGCACCGCCGTCGTGGCGGGAACCGCCACGGCCGTGTCAGGTCGCGTGAGCCGTCGCCAGGCCGCCAGGTACGACCAGCAGGACGCGCAGCAGGCCGCCGCTGCGCCGCCGCCGGCACCGGCAGCGGCACCGGAGGACGACGCGACCGCGCAGCTTCAGAACCTGGCGAACCTCCACGCTCAGGGCGTGCTCACCGACGAGGAGTTCGCGGCCAGCAAGGCCAAGATCCTCGGAATCTGACCGGACGCCTGGCGGGCCCATGAGGCACGTCGAGGCGTACTCACAGCTGGCAGGGGTCTACGACGAGATCGTGGTCGACCCCTGCCACGGTCGGTGGGCCTCGTTCCTCCATGAGCTGTGGAGCGCCGATCCGGAGGGCGTGCGCTCCGTGCTCGATCTCGGCTGCGGCACCGGCCTCCTCGCGGGCGAGCTGGTCGCACGGGGCTACCGGGTCGTCGGCGTCGACGCATCCGACGCGATGCTGGCCCTCGCCCGCGAGCGCCTCGGCCCCGAGGTGGCGTTGAGCCGGATGACTCTCCCGGACCTGACCGTCGAAGGCGTCTTCGACGCGGCGGTCTGCACGTTCGACGGCTTCAACTACCTCACTCCGGACGAGTTGCGAGCAACGATGGCCGCGGTTGCTCTCCGGCTTCGGCCCGCGGGATGGCTCGTCTTCGACCTCCACACGGACGGGATGATGGACTTCACCATCTCCAACTCCGTCGTCGCGGGTGAATCGGCCGGGAACGGCTTCGTGATCAGCAGTACCGTGGATTCCGACGCCCGTACCTGCGACACCACGATCGAGCTCACGCGGCCCCGCGCGGGCGACTCCTTCAGCGAGCAGCACAGGCAGTACTTCCATACGGATGCGGATGTCCGTGCCTCCCTCCAAGCCGCGGGCTACGCGGTGACCGCGGTGGGCGAGGAGTACACGCACGAGCCGGTGGACGCCTCGACCCTCCGCGCGACGTGGACTGCACGGCGTCTACCGATCTGATCTTTCGTCTGGCGCTCGCCGACCGCGCGGCGGGAGCTCCCGCTACGCCGCCGAGGGCGGCGTCTGGAGCGTGCGCCGCCAGCCGCTGAGCAGCGCGTGCACGGAGGCCGCCCCGACGAGCGGCTCGTCGGGCAACGGCAGCTCGACCGGGGCGAGGATGAACGGCCGAGTCTGGAGCCCGCCCATCCCGCCGTGGAACGAGATGAGCTCCTCGAAGGCGCAGCCCTCGTCCAGCTCGTGGTCGTAGAAGCTGTTGACGAAGAGGTCGGGCGCGTTCGTGAAGCCGTCGGAGCGGAGCAGGTGGCGGGCGGCGCTCGGTGAGAAGTGCGCGAGCGGATCCTCGCCCTCGACGCGCCCGTCCGAGAGGTAGTGCGTTCCGCGCCGACCGAGCGCGACCGGGCCGTCGGCCTCCGAGCGGACGACGACGAAGCCGACGTGCTCGTGCTCGGTGAGCGCCTGGATCAGGCGCGGGTGCCGCGCGTCGATCTCCTCGCGGGTCATGCGCCGCGGCTCGTCGAGGAGGTAGACGAGCCCGAGGTTGCCGGAGCCGAGCACGACGACCTCCTCGCCGCTGACGTCCTTCTTGCTCCCGCGCTTCTTCCCCGACTCCTCGCCCTTGCCGGTCGCCTCGTCGAACGCGACGCCGACGTTCGTGCGCGACTCGTCCTCGCCCGACTCGGCGCGGACGTCGTCCGCCTCGACCGACTGGCGCACGAGGTCCTCGAGCGCGTAGCCGTTGCGCTGCTTGAACGTCGCCCCCTGCGTCTGGCCGTGGTCGGAGAGGACGACGATCTCGTACGGCCGGGGCGCGTAGCGCCGCGCCCGCTCGAGCCGCCCGAACTGCTGGTCGAGCTTGCGGAGGGCCTCGAGCGTGTCGGGCCGCTCGAGCCCGGAGTGATGGGCGACCTCGTCGTAGCTCGCGAAGGTCGCGTAGATCGCGGGCCGGCCGACGAACATGTCCGAGAGGACCGCGTACACCGTCAGGTCGCGGACGGCGACGCACATGCCCGCGCGGAGCAGCGGGTAGATGCCGCCGCGGTGGCCGCGCGGGCGCACGTCGCGCCGGCGCTGGCGCGCGGAGCGCGACGACCTCGAGCAGCACCTCGTAGATGACGAGCACGAGGGTGCGCGTCACGTTGAAGCCGTTCGCGAAGAAGGCGCGGTAGCCGGGATTCGCCTTCTTCTCCTCGCTGACGCGGCTCGCGGTCAGGAGGGCGTGGTCGGCCTCGCCCGAGAGCAGGTTGCCGCGGCTCGCGCCGCCGTCTCGCAGGAGCCCGTCGCCGGCGTGCCGCCGCTCGAGCTCGGCGCAGTCGTCGGGGTTCGAGCAGACCATCAGCTCCATGCGCTCCTTCTCGACCCAGCGGAACGCGGGAATGTTCTCGTTCGAGCCGAGCAGGATCCCCGCCTGGCTCGCGCCCGTCTGGGAGGAGAGGTCGGTCTCCCATTCGACGAGGTGGTGGGTGTTGGCGGCCAGCCAGCTCGCCAACACGGGCGCGTTGCCGTCGCGCATCGCCCGCTGCAGCACGGGCTTCGCGAGCCCGTCGATCTCGAGGAAGAGGATGCCGGGGACGTCGGTGACCTCGCGGTCGTGCGACCTCCGCGCGACCCGGTGCACGACGCTGAGCGAGTAGGCGTCGTCGTCGTTCGTCCCGATGATCACCTGCAGGACCGTCATGACCGCCGAGATGACGAGCGCGGCGAGGAGGGCCCACCCGAAGTCGTCGACCTCGAGGCCGCCCTCGATGCTGCCGACGGCCTGGAGGGCGAGGGCGTCCGCGACGAGGACGAGCAGGAAGGCGAGGCCGACGGTGTACGGCAGCCGCAGCGCGGCGATCAGGGGCGGCACGACGGCGTTGACGACCGCGATGAGGAGCGCCGCGAGGAGCGCGCCCCAGAAGTCGTCGACCCGAACCCCGGGGAGGACTGCCGCCGCGGCCATGATCGCGAGCGCGCCGACGACCAGCCCCAGCAGGAGGTGCCCGGGCTTGAACCGCGGGCGGATGTCCGCGCGCGCCGGGCGCTGGCCGTAGTCGGTCGTCTGCTCGTCGGGCATCAGGCGACTCTAACGCCGTCCCGCCCGAGGGCGGACGGTGCGCCCGCCGGGTCGACGGGGAGAATCCGCACAGGCCGGCCAGGCCGGCGAGGGCGAGGGAGGGAGCGACGTGAGCGAGCAGGTGCGCGACGAGCGGAATCTCGCAGGCGCGATCTACGGGACGATCCTCGCGACGTCCGTCGTGGCCGGTCTGTCGGAGGGCGGCACGGTGGACAAGGGCCCCGCGGCCCTCGTCGTGATCACGAGCTCGCTGGTCTTCTGGCTCGCCCACGTCTACGCGGGCGTCCTGGGCCACCACCTCCAGCTGGGACACGGCTTCAGCTGGTCGCGCGTCGGCGCGATCGCCCGCCACGAGTGGCCCATCCTCGCGAGCGGCATCCCGCCCGCGATCGTGCTCGCACTGGGGACGATCGGTCTCTTCGAGCGCGAGACCGCCTTCTGGCTCGCGATCGGCGCGGGGATCGCCTCCCTCGTGTTCTGGGGCGTCGCGTACGCCCGCGAGCAGGGCTACCACACGGCGGTCGTGGCGCTCGCGGGAGCCCTCAACGGGCTGCTCGGGGTCGTGATCGTCGCCCTCAAGGTGCTCGTCCACTGACGGGCGAGGAGGCGACCGGGCGGGGCCGAGGCCCCGCCCGTCACCGAACGGTGTCTACGAGCCGAGCGCCTTCGCCTTGATGGCGTCGAACTCGGCCTGCGTGATCGAGCCGGCTGTCGAGGAGCGCCTTGGCCTTCTCGATCTCGGCGGCGGGGCCGCTCGAGGCTGCGACCGTCTTCACGTAGTCGTCGAACTGGCTCTGCGCGGCCTGCGCGTCTTTCATGTCGCGCTCGGCCATGTGCCGACCCTGCGTGATGATGTAGACGAAGACCCCGAGGAATGGCAAGAGGATCACGAAGATGATCCACGCTGTCTTCCCCAGGCCCGAGACGTCGTGCCGGCGGAAGAGATCCATGAGGACGCGGAAGAGGATGATGAACCATGCGATCCACAGGAAGAGGACGAGCATCGTCCAGAAGACGTCGAGGAACGGGTAGTCCGCTGCGAGCATGCGGTACCTCCGAGGAGCGGGTCGTAGGGGAGATCCGGACCGGTCAAGTCTCTACTAGCGCGCCCTGCATTTGCCAGCGCGACCGGTGCGGCGGCCGGTCGCCGCACCTCTCGCGATACTGGGTCGGCCCCCAGACACAGGAGGAACCACCATGGAACGGATCGCACGCCGCGTGAGCCGCGCAGGCCGCCGACCGGTCGTCCTCGCCGCGCTCCTGCTCGTCGCGCTCGCAGTGCTCGCCGTCCCTGCCGCTCTCGCCCAGCTGCAGGCCGCCCCCGTCAACACCGCGCAGCCGACGATCAGCGGGAGCCCCGTCGTCGGCCAGACGCTGACGGCGACGCAGGGCACGTGGAGCAATTCGCCGACCTCGTACACGTACCAGTGGGTTCGCTGCCCGGCCTCGGGCGGCGCCGACGATGGATCGGACTGCGCCGTGATCGGCGGCGCCACGACGACGGCGTACATCGCGGCCACCGGGGACGTCGGCTCGCGCCTCAGGGTGCGGGTGACGGCATCGAACTCGGACGGCCCGGCCACGGCTGCCTCCAACGCGACGGTCGCCGTCACTGCTGCGCCGACAGGCCCCACGAACACCGCGCTGCCGACGATCAGCGGCTCGACCGTCGTCGGGTCGACCTTGACCGCGACCCAGGGGACGTGGACGGGAACCGGCAACACGTACGCGTACGCCTGGCAGCGCTGCAACGCGACCGGCGCGAGCTGCGCCCCGATCGCCTCAGCGACCGGCCCAGACCTACGTGCTGACGGCGACCGACGCCGCCGACACGATCCGCGTCGCGGTGACGGCGACGAACGCAGGCGGCAACGCCACGGCGACCTCGGCGCAGACCGCCGTCGTGACCGCCGCTGCCGCGAACGGCTGCCCGACGGGGACGGGGACGATCGACGTCGACCGCCTCGCTCCGCCCGCCCGCCTCGCGATCGACCGGCAGTCGATCACGCCGTCGGTCGTCGTGCGCGACACGCGGACGATCCGGCTCCGCTTCCGCGTCTCGGCGTGCGGCGGCCGCCCGGTGGAGGGTGCGCTCGTCTACGCCACCCCGACGCCGTACCAGCAGTTCTCGACGAGCGAGCAGCCGACGGCGAACGACGGCTTCGCGATCCTGACGCTGAGCCGCGGGCGGTTCTTCCCCGCGAGCCAGCAGCAGCAGAACCTCATCGTGTTCGTGCGGGCCCGGAAGAGCGGGGAGGACCTGCTCGGCGGCATCTCGAACCGCCGTCTCGTCTCGTTCCGCGTGAACCTGAACGGCTAGGCAGTTGCGCGACCCGGGGCCGGCACGCCGCCGGCCCCGGGTCACAGCTCGAGCGTCTCTCCCGGCTGCAGGACCCGGATCTCGACGTCGGGCGCCTCCCGTCGGGCTGCCTCGACGAACCGCGTCGGCGGGTGCTGCAGGAACGTCGGCACGGCGCGGAGCCCGAGGTGGATCGGGTGGAACGTCCCCCAGTGGATCGGGACCACGATCCGCGGCTGCAGAAGCGCCACGGCACGCGCGGCGCCCTCGGGGTCGAGGTGGCCGGAGCCGAGGCTCGGCCCCCAGCCCCAGATCGGGATGAGCGCCAGGTCGAGCCCCTCGCCGAGCTTCCGCATCTCGTCGAAGATGTCGGTGTCGCCGGCGAAGTAGATCCGCCGCGTGCCGGTGAGCACGAACCCGAGCGCGTCACCGCGCGCGAGGAGCGGCGCCCGGGCGCCGTCGTGATCGGCGAACGTCGCCGCGACGCGCACACCCCCGATCTGGAGCTCATCCCCGACGGTCACCTCGGTGACGTCCGTGAAGCCCCGGTTGCGCAGGACCTTCCCGATCCCCCGCGGGACGACGACGCGGGTGGAGCGGCCGAGCGCGAGGAGCGAGGGGACGTCGAGGTGGTCGTAGTGGGCGTGCGACACGAGCACGGCGTCGACGTTCCCCACGTCGTCGCGACCGAACGTGGCGCGGCGACGCAGGTGCGCGACGCGCCGCCGCAGGAGCGGGTCGGTCAGGAGACGCGTCCCGTCGAGCGCGACGAGCACGGTCGAGTGCCCGATGTACGTCACGCTTGCCACGCGTCCACTCTGACACGCGTGACGCGGGCGCCCGGGCGGAGCAGCCATGCTGTCGCCGGCGACGACAGGAGGACGGATGGGCGAGCGCAGGGAGGTCGAGCCGCTGGTCGCGACGGCGGAGGACGCCGGGCCGCTCTGGTTCGGCAGCGGGCTCAGCACGATCCGACTCGACGCCGGGCAGACGGCCGGCCGGCTGACCGTCCACGAGCACGTGCTGCCGGGCGGCTTCCAGTCGCCGCTGCACGCGCACGTCGAGGACGACGAGGTCTTCTACGTGCTCGAGGGCCGGCTGACCGCCCACCTCGACGGCGTGGACGAGCGCGCATCGACGGGTGACGTGATCCTCTTTCCGCGCGCCGTCCCGCACGCGTTCCGGGTGGAGTCGTCCGACGGCGCGCATCCTCGCCGTCAACACGCCGGCCGGGCACGAGCGATTCTTCCGGGCGCTCTCGGTCCCGGCGACCGAGCGGACGCTGCCACCCGCGTCGCCGGAACGGCCCGACCCGGCGCGGCTCCAGGCCGCGGCCGAGGAGGCCGGCATGCGCATCCTCGGCCCGCCGCCATGGGGCGCGTGACCTCTCCGCGCGATTCGCACGGCCTCGCGCCGGGTACGCCCGTCCCGGTGACGCTGAACTCGCTGGACCATGTCGCGCTCTGGACGGACGAGCGCGAGCGCCTCGCACGGCTCCTGGTCGACTGCTGTGGGATGCACGAGATCGAGCGCACCGACCGCTTCACGCTCGTCGGCGGCGATGCACGGCTCGGCAAGCTGACCTTGTTCGACGCGGAGGGGCCGCGTGACCCTGGTGTCCTCGAGCGCGTCGTCCTCCGCGTCCCCGACCCCGACGAGGCGGCGGAGCGGCTCGCCGCGGCCGGCGCGACGCTCGACGCCGACGGCGGCATGGCCACCGCCGAGACCGGCGCCGGCCTGGCGCTCGGGCTCGTGCCCGCCGAGGACGGGGTCGCCGACCTCGACCGCGTCGTCCTTCGGGTGCCGAGCCCCGAGAGCACCGTCGCGGGCCTCGCGGAGCTCGGGCTCGAGCGGGAGGGCGACCACCTCCGGATCGCCGGCAAGGACATCGTCGTGCACGGCGGCGGGGTGCCCGAGGGGGAGCGGCCGCTGCTCAACCACCTGGCGGTCCTCGTCGACCGGGCGGACGACGCCGAGCGGGAGGCGCGGGCGCGCGGGATCGAGGTCGCCGACGTGGTGGACGCCCCCAACACCCGTGCCGTCTTCGTCTGGGGCCCCGACCGGATCAAGCTCGAGTACGTCGAGCACAAGCCGGGCTTCTCGCTCGTCTGAGCCGCCCGTGGCCGACCTCGTCGTCGCCGGGGCCGGAATGGCCGGGCTCGTCGCCGCGGCGGAGGCGGCCTCCCGTGGCGCGCGCGTGCTCGTCTTCGAGAAGGGCGACCGCCCGGGCGGCTCGATGCTGCTCTCGAGCGGGGTCGTCTGGCGGCACCGCGAGCTCGACGACTTCCGCCGCGAGTGCCCCGGCGGCGACCCCGTGCTCCAGCGTCTCGTGCACGAGCGCCTCGAAGTCGACCTGCGGTGGCTGGAGGAGCTCGGCGCGACGGTGGTGCGCCGGGAGACGGGCAACCCCGCCACGGTCGGCGTCCGCTTCGACACGCACGCCCTGACGTCGGCGCTCGTCCGGCACGGCGGCGAGCTGCGGCTCGGCGAGCCGCTCCGGGAGCTGCCGGACCGAGCGCCGGTCGTCCTCGCGACCGGCGGGTTCCAGGCCGACCGCGAGCTCGTCCGGCGGTACGTGACGCCCGAGGCGGACCACCTGCTCCTGCGCGCGACGCCGTGGAGCGCGGGGGACGGGCTCCGGCTCGGGCTCGGAGCGGGAGGGGTCGCCACCGCCGGGCTCGACGAGTTCTACGGCCGCGCGATGCCCGCGCCGCCGGCGCGCGTCGGGCCGGAGGGGTTCGTCGAGCTCGCGCAGCTCTACGCGGCCCACGCGGTCGTCGAGAGCCCGACCGGGGAGCGGTATGCGGCGCGGACGTGGTCGGAGATCGACGTCGCTCAGTGGCTCGCGCGCCAGCCGGGCGCGACCGGCACGTTCCGGCTGGAGCGGGACGCGCTCGACCTGCACGTCCGCGAGCGGACCGTCGGGGAGATGGTCGACGCCGCAGAGCGGGCGGGCGCGCGCGTCCGCCGCGAGGACGGCGGCGTCACGGTCCCCGTCGTCGCCGGGATCACGACGACCCTCGGCGGCCTGCGCGTCGACGACGCGGCCCGCGTCGCGCCGGGGGTCTGGGCGGCGGGCGGCGACGTCGGGGGCATCGCCACCGGCGGCTACGCGAGCGGGCTCGCGGCCGGCCTCGTCCTCGGCCGCGTCGCGGGCGCATCCGCGCTGGAGCAGGGATGAGCACCTACGCGTTCCGGTCGGAGTACACGCTCGGGATCGAGGAAGAGCTGTTGCTCGTCGATCGGGAGACGCTGCGCCTGGCGCCGGTCGCGGGCGCGGTCCTCGGGGCGATGGAGGTCGACTCCGCCTCCGCCGGGCACGAGGCCTACGCGGCGCAGATCGAGCTTCGCTCCCCGCCCTCGGCGTCGGTGGCGGATGCGGTCGGAGCGCTCGCCGGCCTCCGCGCGAAGGCGGTTGCGGCTGGTGCCGTGCTCCTCGGGGCGGGCCTCCACCCGACGGCCGGCCTGGGTGAGGTCGACCTCGTGCCGGCGAGCCGCTACGAGCGCGTGGCGGACGAGATGCGCGGTCTGCTGCGGCGCACGCCGGAGTCTGCCGTCCACGTCCACGTCGGCCTGCCCGACGAGCGCACGGCCGTCTCGGCGTTCAACGCGCTTCGCGTGCAGCTTCCCCTCCTGCAGGGCCTCAGCGCCTCCAGCCCGTGGTGGTTCGGCGTCGACTCCGAGCTCGCGAGCGCGCGGTTCGTGCTCGCGCGCGCCTATCCCGGGCGAGGCGTGCCGCGGGCGCTCCGCGACCTCGCGGAGCTCGACGCAGTGACCGAGGCGACGCTCGCCGCGGCCGGCATGCCCGAGTCGACGTTTCTCTGGTGGGACGTGCGGCTCCACCCGCGCTACGGGACGGTGGAGGTGCGCGAGATGGACGCGCAGGCATCGCCCGACGACGTCGCGGCGCTCGCGGCGCTCGTCCGGGCGCTCGTGCTCGCGTCGGCCGACGCCGCGCCGGCCGACGACGTGCCGAGCGAGGCGCTCGGCTGGTCGAGCTTCCGCGCTGCCCGCGACGGCACCGCGGCCGCGATCCTCGACGGCGGCGCCCTGCGGCCGCTCGCCACGGTCGCGCGCGAGACGGTGGCGCGCGTGCGGCCGTTCGCCCGGGAGCTCGGCGACGAGGATGCGCTCGACGGGATCGAGCGCATCCTCGAGCAGGGCGGGGGCGCGGGCCGCCAGCGGCGTGCGCATGCGCTGGGCGGGTTCCACGAGGTGCTCGCGACGCTCGTGGCGGACACGGGCGGCGGCCCCCCGGCGCCCCTCGAGCGCGCGTCGCGGCTCTGGCTCGACGCGCGGTCGGAGCGCGACCTCGAGCGGCTCGCGGCGCTCACCGCGCGGGACGCCGTCTGGACAAGCCCGGTCGACGGCACGTCCTCGGGTCGCGACGCGGTCGTCGGGCACGTCGAGGCCGGCTTCCGCGACGCCGACGCGTTCTCGACGGAGCTCCTCGCCTACGAGGCGCGGGGGAACCGCGCTGTCGCGCGGATCCGCAACGTCGCCGCGCGGGACGGCGCGGAGCTCGACTCTCTCCAGGCCCTCGTCTTCGAGGAGGCGGGTGGGCTCGTCTCCTCGATCAGGGTCCACGTCGACGACCCCGCCGCGGTCGAGGCGTTCTGGGAGGACGACGCCTAGCGGCAGCCGAGCGCCGCGCGCAGCGCTGCGAGGTTCCGGCGCATCACGTCGAAGTAGTCGTCGCCGCGGGCGGCGTCCTCGTCCGACAGCCCTTCCAGCGGGTCGAGCACCGCGGTCCGCGCGCCGGCCTCCCGCGCCACGGTCTCGGCGAGCTTCGGCGAGACGAGCGTCTCGAAGAAGACGGTCGTGGCGCGCTCGCGCCGGATCCGCTCGACGAGTGCCTCCAGGCGCCGCGGGCTCGGCTCTGCCTCCGGGCTGAGGCCGGTCAGCGCGACCTGCTCGAGACCGTAGGCCGCCGCGAGATACCCGAACGCCGCGTGGCTCGTGACGATCTCGCGCCGCTGGCAGTGCGCCAGCCCGTCGCGGAACTCGCGGTCGAGCCGCCCGAGCCGGCTGACGAGCGCATCGGCGGCCGCCGGGTCGCCCAGCGCCGCGGCGACGCGGCGTGCCAGCGAGGCGTAGCGGCCCGGATCCAGCCAGACGTGCGGGTCGTCGTCGATGCGAGGGACGCCTGCGAGGAGGTCGACGGCGTTCGACCGGCCGGCGACCGCGTCCTCGAGCGACGGCATGAAGCCGCCGCCGAGGTACAGGACGCGCCGTGCCTCGCGCAGCCCGGCGACGTCCCGCGGCGAGAGCTCGAGGTCGTGCGGCTCCGCCCCCGGCGGGGTCAGGTTGCGGACGGCGGCGTCGGGAGCCACCTGCTCCGCGAGAAACGCCAGCGGGTAGAAGGCCGCGACGACCTCGTCGCCCTCTCCCTTCGCGTCACCGCCTCCGCCGCAGCCCGACGCCGCGATCGCGACCGCGGCGAGGCAGAAAGATGAGAACAGTTCTCGTTCGCATCCCGGCGCGAGTCTACCAGCCGCCTAAATGAGAGCAGCTACCATCAAGGCATGACCGCAGCGGAGCGCTGGAAGGAGCACGCGCGCGCCGAGCTGAGCCGCGCCGGGACGCGGACGGGCGCGGCGCGCGAGGCGGTCGTCGCCCATCTCGGCGAGCACGACTGCTGCCTCTCCGCCCAGGAGGTGTTCGACGGCCTCCGCGCGGACGGACGCCAGGTCGGGATCGCGAGCGTCTACCGCGTCCTCGACCAGCTCTCCGATCTGGGCCTCGTCCATCGGGTCGACCTCGGCGGCGGGACGACGCGCTTCGAGCGCGCGCTGCCGGGCGGCGAGCACCATCACCATCTCGTCTGCGACGGCTGCGGTCGCGTCGAGCAGTTCAGCGACGCGCGGCTCGAGTCGTCGCTGACCCGGGTCGCGGGATCGCACGGCTATGCGCTCGGCGGCCACGACGTCGTGCTGCACGGCGAGTGCCCCGACTGCGCGGACGCCCCGGCCGGCTGACCGGCGTTTTCCCGACGCGCCGGGCGGGAATCACCGTCGAATGCCGCGTGCGATCTGGTCGGGTGCGATCTCCTTCGGGCTCGTGAACGTCCCCGTGCGGATGTACAGCGCGATCGACGAGCAGGACGTCCACTTCCACCTGCTGCACGAGAAGGACGACTCGCGCATCGGCTACGAGAAGGTCTGCAAGAAGGAGGGCAAGGCGGTTCCCGACGACGAGATCGTCCGGGGCTACGAGGTCTCGAAGGGGAAGTACGTCTACGTGACCGACGAGGACCTCGAGGCGGCCGCGGGCGAGAGCTTCAAGACGATCGACATCGAGGACTTCGTCGACGTCGCCGAGGTCGACCCGATCTACTTCGAGCGAAGCTCGTACCTCGGTCCGGGCGAGGGCGCGGAGAAGCCGTACGCCCTGCTCGTGCGCGCGATGGAGGAGTCCGGCCTGGTCGGGATCGCGACCTACGTCATGCGCGGCAAGCAGCAGCTCGGGTGCCTGCGCGTGCGGGACGGCGTGATCGTGCTCGAGAAGATGTTCTTCGCCGACGAGATCCGGCCGACGAAGGAGCTCAAGCCGCGGAAGCAGGCAGTCGGCAAGCAGGAGCTCGAGCTTGCCCTCGACCTGGTCGACCGCTTCCGCGGAAGCTTCGAGCCGGCGAAGTACGAGGACACCTACCGCTCGGCGCTCCTCGCGGTGATCGACAGGAAGCGCAAGGGCAAAGGCGTGCACGTCGAGCCGCGCGAAGAGCGCGAGGAGCCGACGGACCTGCTCGCCGCGCTCCGTGCGAGCGTCGAGTCGCACAGCCGCGGTGCCCGCAAGCGCGGCCGCGGCAACGGCTCCCTCGACGACCTCAGCAAGGCCGAGCTCGAGAAGCGCGCCCGGAAGGCCGGGATCCCCGGCCGCTCGTCGATGACGAAGGACGAGCTCGTCGAGGCGCTCTCGGCCGCCTGAGCCGACCCCGGCTGCCGCCGCGCCCACCGTCCGGCCGTCCGTAGCGTAGGGCCATGTCCACGCGGGGCTGGGTCCTCTTCTCGGCGATGTGCGTCATCTGGGGGATCCCGTATCTCCTGATCAAGGTCGCGGTCGAGGAGATGAGCCCGTCCGTGCTCGTCCTCGGGCGCACCGTCGTCGCCGCCGCGCTCCTCCTCCCGCTCGCCGCGGCGCGCGGCGAGCTCCGGCCGCTCCGCGCCCGGTGGCTGCTGCTCCTCGTCTTCGCGGTGGTCGAGATCGCGGTGCCGTGGGTCCTGCTCGGCGCCGCCGAGACGGAGCTGTCGAGCTCGCTCACCGCGCTCCTCATCTCGGCCACCCCGCTCGTCGCCGTCCTCGTCGCCCTCGCGACGCGCCAGCGGGACGGGTTCGGGCTCCACACGGCGATCGGCCTCGCGCTCGGGGTCGCCGGCGTCGCGGCGATCGTCGGCGTCAACCTGGAGGGCGCGGGCGTCGCGCCGCTCGTGCAGGTCGGGCTCGTCGCCGTCTGCTACGCGGTCGGCCCGGCGATCCTGCAGCGGTGGCTCTCCGACCTGCCCTCCTACGGCGTCATCGCGGTCTCGCTCGCCGCGACCGCCGTGATCTACGCCCCGATCGCGGCGTTCCAGCTGCCCGACGAGCGGCCCTCGACGGAGGCGCTCCTCTCGGTGCTCGGGCTCGCGCTCGTCTGCACGGCCCTCGCGTTCGTCGTCTTCTTCGCACTGATCGCGGAGGTCGGCCCCGTGCGGGCGACGGTGATCACGTACGTGAATCCGGCGGTCGCGGCCGTGCTCGGCGTCGCGATCCTCGACGAGCACTTCACCGTCGGCATGGGCGTCGGCTTCGTGCTCGTCCTCCTCGGCTCCGTGCTGGCGACACGCTCGAGCCGGCGCGAGCCCGGCGCGACGCTCGAGCCCGCCTACGAGGCGCCGGAGCCCACTGCGCGCTGAGGCTCGCCGGGCGGAGGTGCGTCGGGCACGGCGTCGAGCGCTCGCACGGTGTCCGCCGGCTGCGTTCTGCTTCCGCGAGAGGGCGAGCGCGGGGAGCGCGAGCGCCGAGATCGCCGCGCCGATCAGGTACGACGAGCCGTAGCCCCACACGTCGGCCGCGCGGCCGAGCACGGGCTGCGTCCAGACGCCGCCGCTCGAGCTCATCAGCGAGTTGAACGACAGGATCGTCGCCCGCTGGCGCGACGGGATGAGCCCGTTGAGGTACGCCTGCCGGATCGGCGTCGACGCCGCGAAGAGGAGCCCCCAGACGACGATCAGCGCGGTCACCGACCAGAACGTGTCCACCAATCCGATCAGCGCGAGGGTCACGACGTTGAGCGCGGCGATCAGGATCAGCGCGGAGGTACGGCGCGGGAAGAGGTCGCGGACGCGGGGTGCGACCAGCCCGCCGACGATCTGCGCTCCCGCCACGATCGCGGCCACGATCCCGGCGATCTGGTACGCGTCGGGGTCGCCCCACAGCTCGAGCACGTACGGCTGGAGCGCGTAGAAGACGTAGATCCCGACGCCGCCCGTGAAGAGCGCCTCGACCATCAGCCACTTCACCGCGGGCACGCGCCAGCCGTACTCGACGGAGTCGGCGACCACGTGACGCATCTCCGTGACAAGCCCTTGCCCCCGCTCGGGGTGGAAGCCGAGGTCGTGCATCAGGAACCAGGCGCCGACGAACGTGACGAGCAGGACGATGCCGCGGAGCACGAACGGCACGCCCAACCCGAACTCCTCGGCGATGAAGCCGCCTGCGACGGAGCCCGTGAGCATCGCGGCGCCGGAGACGACCTGGCCGCGGGCGAAGACGTTGTCGAGCTCGCCGGTGTACCCCGTGGCCGCGAGCGCGTCGACGAGCCACGCCTCGACGGCGCCCGAGAAGAACGTGAAGCCGAGGCCGATCAGCATCGACACGATCGCCCATTGCCAGAAGGCGGCCTCGACCTGCCAGAGGAGGACGTAGAGCAGCGTCGAGGCCGACAGGGTGACCGTGCCGAGCAGGTACGACGCCCGCCGGCCGACGGTGTCCGCGACGATCCCGGTCGGAACCTCGAAGAGCACCATCCCGGCCGTGAAGAACGCGTTCGCCGCGAAGGCCTCGAAGTTCGAGAGCCCTGCGTCGAGCAGGAAGATCGTGTTGATCCCCCAGATCAGCGACGCGGCCAGCGTGTTCCCGAGCAGAAGCCCGTAGTACGTCCGCTGGATCCTCCGCGGGGACGGCATCGCCGCTCACGTTACGCACGGCGTTCCGTCGTCCGTCCCGCGCGTTCGGCGCCCGGGCGCCGCGGGTACGTCAGCGTCGTCCGCGACTGAGAGGAGAGGCATGCTGGGCTGGGTCGGCGACATCGAGGAGGAGACGCTCGCCAACACGACGTTCCGCACCGTCGTCTTCACGGGCGAGCACACGCAGCTGACCGTGATGAGCCTCGCCCCCGGCGAGTCGATCGGACGCGAGGTGCACGAGGACATCGACCAGTTCCTGCGGGTCGAGCGCGGCTCCGGGCGCGTCGAGCTCGGGCGAGGCGAGGACTCGGTCGACGAGACGCACGACGTGCGCGACGACTGGGCGGTCATCGTCCCAGCAGGCGTCTGGCACGACGTCGTCAACACGGGCGACGGGGAGCTGAAGCTCTACTCGCTCTACTCCCCGCCGGAGCATCCGGACGGCACGGTGCACGAGACGAAGGCGGACGCGGAAGCGGCCGAGGCGGCCGAGCACGGCTGAGCGCGCCGCCCGGGCGGCGCGGAGCCGTTGATCGGTCGCCGGCCCAGCGGCAGCTCGGCTGCCGTGTCGGCCGATCGGCGCAGGCCTGTCTCCGGCGACGGCGGCCGGAGCGCGGGAAGGGACGCTCCGGCCGCCGACGCCGCGTCTAGAAGGCGAGCGCGGTGCCGCTCGAGCTCGACCCCGAGCCGCCGTCGCCCGAGCCGCTCCCGCCCTCGGGGCAGTCGCGGCCGTCGTCCGTGCTCGGGCCGCCGTCCTGCGTCGCGGCGATCGGCGAGACGCCGCTCACCGGGTCGCTCGACGGCGATCCGCCCGAGCCGCCCGCGAGCGCGCTCGCGGCCCAGATCACCGCCGCGACGCAGGCGGCCGCGATCGCCATGAGCGCGACGCGTCCATCGGGTCTCCGTGCGTCCTCCACGGTCGTCACCCCCTTCCTCTGCCCCGGCGTGCCGCGCGGGGCGTCGTCGTTGCGATCACGTTCGCGCCCGCGGCTGGCACACCGCTGCGCGCCGGCTGTGAGGGTGGTGTGGGCTACGGTCACGCGATGGGCGACGGAGGGTCCGCGGTCGACAGGCTCGCGCCGCCGGAGCCACCTCTCGGCGACGACGTGCTGCGGCTCGTGCCGCTCGGGGAGCGGCACGTCGCCCCGATGCGCGACCTCGGCGACGACGCCGACGTGGCGCGGTTCACGTGGGTGCGCGCGCCGCTGACCGACGAGTCGGCCCGTGCGTGGGTCGACCGGTACGTCGCAGGCTGGGAGGACGGCACGCTCGGCGGCTTCGCGATCGAGGGCCGCGACGACGGCGCGTTCCTCGGCTTCGCCGCGCTCGTGCGGTTCGACCCCGAGGGGCGCGAGACGGAGCTCGGCTACATCGTCGCCCCGGCCGCCCGCGGCCGCGGCGTCGCCGTCCGGGCGATCGGCCTCCTCACCGAGTGGTGCCTCGACGGGCTCGGGCTCGCGCGGGTCGAGCTGCGGATCGACGTCGTCAACGGGCCGTCGCTCGGCGTGGCCGAGCGGCTCGGGTTCGTGCGGGAAGGCGTGCTCCGCTCGATGCACTTCAAGGACGGCCGCCGCACCGACCTGGCCGTGTACTCGCGCCTGCCGGGCGACCCCTGAGCGCTAGCCGGCGCGCTGCACGGCGGCGTCCCGGAGGAACTGGTGCACGAAGGCGATGGCCATGCTGCCCTCGCCGACCGCCGCGGCGACGCGCTTCACGGGGCCGAAGCGGACGTCGCCGCACGCGAAGATCCCCGGGACGCTCGTCTCGAGCAGGTAGGGGTCGCGGTCGAGCTCCCAGCCGCCGGCGGCGCGGACGTCCGCGCCCGGTGAGCACGAAGCCGTTCGGGTCGAGCGCGATCTCGGCCGGGAGCCATTCGGTCTCCGCGTCGGCGCCGATGAAGATGAAGACCCCGCCGGAGTCGACCCTCGACGTCGTGTCCGCAGCGGCGTCGCGGACGTCGATCGCCTCCAGCGCGGCGTCGCCGTGCGCGGCGACGATCTCCGTGCGGGGCAGGACCCGGATGTTGTCGCGGCTCGCGAGCTGGTCGATCAGGTAGCGCGACATGCTCTTCTGCAACCCCTCGCCGCGGCAGAGGATGCTGACGCTCCGCGCGTAGGTGGAGAAGAACATCGCCGCCTGCCCGGCGGAGTTGCCCGCGCCGACGATGTGGACGTCGAGCCCGTGGACGTTCGACGCCTCGCTGCGCGCGGCGCCGTAGAAGATCCCCTTTCCCTGGAGCCGGTCGAAGCCCTCGACCGCGAGCCGCCGCCAGGTCACGCCGCAGGCGAGGATGATCGTCCGGCCGCGGATGACGTCTCCCGCGTCGAGCTGCAGCTCGCGCGTGGTCGTGTCGATCCCCGTGATCGAGCGCGTCACGACGATCTCGGCGCCGAGGCGGCGCGCCTGCTTCAGCGCGCGGCTCGCGAGCTCGTCGCCCGAGACGCCGTCCGCGAAGCCGAGGTAGTTCTCGATCCGCGAGGAGGTGCCCGCCTGGCCGCCGGGCGCCTCGCGCTCGATCACGAGCAGGTCGAGGCCCTCCGAGGCGCCGTACACGGCGGCCGCGAGGCCGGCAGGCCCGGCACCGACGACGACGGCGTCGTACTCCGACCGGCGCGCCTCGGTCCCGAGGTCGAGCAGCTCCGCGATGCGGCGCAGCTGCGGGCGGAGCACCGCCTCGGCGTCGAGCCCGAGCATCCCCGCGACCTGACGGAGGTGCGGCTTGACGACGGTCTCGTCGTCCAGGACGCGCACCGACGGCAGCTCGTCCTCCTCGGGGAGCGGGCTACCCCACTGCTCGACGGCGTCCGGCTGGTCGGGCGTGACCCACCGGTGCACGACGTGGTTTCGGTCGAGGAAGCGGCGCAGCTCGGCGCAGCTCGGGTCGACGCGGTGGCCGAGAACGACGGCGCGCGGCGGCGGCGGCGCGGCCGCGAGGCCGGAGAGGCCTGCGGCGCCGCTGATGCGGTGCGCCGCGAGGCGGCCGACCTCGGCCGCGACGTCGGGCGCGACGGCGGCGACGCGGTGATAGTCGTGGGCCTCGATCCGGAAGACCCGCGTGCGCTCGGCCGCCCGGAAGCCGACCGGGAAAGACCGTCCCGAGCGTGATCGGCACCTCGCCGAAGACGTCGCCGGGGCTCCTGGCGCCGACGATCCGCTCGATCCCGTCCACGAGCTGCACCGCCTCGATGCGACCGTCGAGCAGCCCGAAGAGCGCGCGCTCCGCGCCGGGGTGCGCCGCGTACTCGCCCGTGCTCGAGCGTGATGTCGGCCGCCACGCGTGCGAGCCGCTCGCGCTCGTCGAGCTCGAGCCCGGCGAAGATCGTGACGGCGCCGATCTCCTCGGCCGTCACCATCGCCGTCCGCCTCCCCGAGCGTCCACGCCACCCACGAGGGCACACGGTACTGCGCCGTGCCGCAGCGCGGCCACGCGGGGCGTCCTCAGACGAACGTGAGGCCGGCCTCCACGCTCGCGGCGGTGTGCGTGATGGTCGGGAGGGCGATCGCGTGGACGCCGTGTGCGCGACGGGTCGATGGTGCGCGGGGTGAACGGGCCGTCGCGCTCGAGCCGAGAAGGTCTCCGGGCAGCGCGGCTCACCGACCTGGTGATGGACTCGGCGGCATGTCGTGCGGGAGCGGTGCGTCGACCTTGGCGTCGAGCACGCGAAGGCGATAGTCCGGAGGTGGACGACGCCGCAGCTGGAACGGGAGCGGCGTCGATGAGGCTCAGCTCGACGCGCATGCTCGGTCGGCAGTGCGGGGGTGCGCCCGGCGAGGATGGACGTGGTCCAGACGGACGAGGACCGATTCGTCGACCAGCAGGCGAGAGCCTGGGCTGCCAGTGTTCGGGCCGCCGCCGCAGCGGACCGCGTACTGCTCGAGCGCCTGCAGCTCGGTGTGCGGAGCGCTGGGGTCGAGGATCAGGCGCTCGCGTGTGCTTGACCGCGTCCACGTAGTGCCGTGTGTGGCTCGCGATTCCCGAGAGCCGCCCGAGGAGGCTCACGACGGCGTGCTCGGCGGCGAGGAGGCTCGCCGCGCTGCCGTGCACGACCGCGACCTGCGTGCTCGGCTTGCCGATCGGCGCGCCGGTCCACGCGAGAGGCTGGAAGGCGATCGACGGATCGACGGCCTCGAAGACCGCCGTAGCAGGCGTCGAGCCCGCACAGCACGCCGTGCGTTCCCCAGCACGAGCCGCGCCTCGCAGCTCGCCGTGCTGGACCACGAGCGTCGTGTGGCTCCTCGGCGCGGAGCTCAGTCGTGCAGGGCGCGCTGCGCTCGCCTCGCGCAGCACCGACGGCTCGACGGGGGCGATGCACGCCCATCGCAGATCGGAGCGCGCGAGCCCCGCCTCCTGAATCAGTCCGGTCGACATGGCTCGCTCGCGTCCGGTCGTCCAACCTTCGGTCGTGGACGAGCCTAGTTTCGTCCCTCCGCGTGACGCCAGTGCTGCGGCGAGCATAACCCGAGTCAGATCGCGAGAAACAACCGCCGTCGCCGATCCGCCCGGACGGGCGGGCCGCGCGCAGCGGGTCACCCCGGGTCCGGCGGGCGCGAGCGACAGGTGACCGGCCACGTGCCGGGCCGGCCACCGTTCGAATCCTCGTGCGCGGCGTGCGTGCGCAGCGGGACGTTGTCGCACGCCGTCGGATGCATCTAGGATCCGCTCAGGGCCAGACGGGCCCGTTGGATGCGGTGAGCCCTGTGACGAGCAGGGTGCAGACCGCCATGGCGACGACTGCGGATGCAACAACGATCTGACGCATGGTCACATCTCCCTTGTCGAGGTGACGGTGCGTCAGGCGCCTGACGGGACAAGAGGCTAACCGGGGGATCGGATGAGCAGACAAAAGGCAAGCCACGTCGACAGCGCGGCAGCTGTCGGCGCTCGCGTGCGGGCACTGCGGCTCGAGCACGGGCTGCTGCAGCGGGACCTCGCCTTCGACGGCTGCACGGCGGCGTACATCTCACGGATCGAGGCGGGCGCGCGCGTGCCGTCGCTCCAGCTCCTCCGGCAGCTGGGAGCCCGGCTCGGCGTCAGCGCGGACTACCTCGCCACCGGGACGGAGGACACTCGGCTCCGCGGCCGAGCTCGCGCTCGCGGACGCGCAGCTGGCGCAGCGGCTCGGCGACCTCGACGCCGCCGAGGAGGCGTTCGGGCAGCTCGCCACGGGCACGCAGCCCCGCTCGGTCGAGCGCGGCGCCCTGCTCGGGCTCGCGCAGCTCGCGCTCGCGCGCGGCGAGGTGCGGGTCGCGATCGAGCTGCTCGAGCGGTACGAGGCTCTGACGGACGAGACCACGCCGGTCGAGCCTGCCGCCGTCGAGGCGCTCGCGCATGCGTACGCGACGAGCGGCGACCTCGCCGCCGCGCTCGCGCTGCTCGAGCGGAGCCTGTCGCGGGTGGACGATCCGACGAGCCGCTTCCGGATCACGGTCGTCCTCGCGAACGTCCTCATCGACCTGCGGCAGTTCGACCGGGCCGAGACGCTGATCGGCGACACGTTGGCCGAGCTCGGGCAGACCGCGGACCCGATCGCGCGCGCCCGCTGCCTCTGGTCGCAGTCGCGTCTCCAGACGGCGCGCGGCAACAACGATCTCGCCGCCGACCACGCCCGCGAGGCGCTTGCGCTGATCAAGACGACCGAGCACGACGCGTACGCGGCGCGGGCGCACCAGCTCCTCGCGTACATCGAGCTCGAGCGCGATCGGCCGGCGGAGGCCCTCGGCCTCCTCGAGACGGCGCTCCCGCTCGTCGAGCGGCAGCACGACGAGACGCTCCACGCGACGTTCGACCTCGAGCGGGCCCGCGCGCTCGCGGCCCTCGGCCGCAATGACGAGGCGCAGCTCCTCGCCGCCGACCTCGTGCGTCGGGTCGAAGGGCTGAGTCGCGTGGACTCGGCCCGCGCCCTCTCGGTCCTCGCCGACGTCTACGCCGAGAGCGGCGACACCGCCAGCGCCCTCTCGCTCTACGAGGCCGCCGCCGAGGAGCTCCAGGGCCACGAGAACGAGGCGATGCTCGTCGACCTCTACCGTCGCTGGTCGGATCTGCTCGCCGAGCTGGGCGAGACCGAGCACGCGCTCGAGGTCGCCCGGCGCGCGATCGCGACACGGCAGACGCTGCCGGCCTGACGCCGGCTGCACCTGCCGTCCCCGCCCCGCCTGCCCACGCACTGCCAAGCTTGGGCTTCAGCCTTCGACGAGCCGAGGGGACGAAACCTGGAGGTGACGCCGTGATCGACGTCGAGCGGGTCGACTTCATCCGCGTGCCGGTGACGGACATGGACCGGGCGAACCACTTCTACGGCGAGGTGCTCGGCCTCGAGCGGAACCCGAACTCGCCCGGAGACGACTGGGTCGAGTACGAGGCGGGCAACGTCACGCTCGCGGTGATGACGCCCGACACGCACGGCGAGGCGCCGGCGGCGCCCGCGTCGGGCACGCTCACGATCGCGCTCCGGGTGCGCGACGTCGCGGCGGCGAAGACGGCGCTGGAGTCGGCCGGCGTCGCGGTGAACGAGATGTGGGACTCCGGCGCCTGCAGCGGTGCCGGGTTCGGCGATCCCGACGGCAACCGCTTCCTCCTTCACCACCGCTATGCGCCGTACCCCGACGGCTCGACGCCCTGACGGGCCGCGTCAGCCCTCGGCCGGGGCGTCCGTCTCGCCCGCCTCGAGCAGGCGCTCGACGTCGTCGACGAGCTCGAGGTGCAGGTCGAGATAGCGGCGCAGGAAGCCGACGACGAGCAGGAGGTAGGTGCTCCGGTGCTCGAGCGTCCGGGCGGTCCGCTCGCCCTCGTCGAGCCTCTCCATGAGGTCGGCGACGATCCTCGCGCAGGGTCGCCATGCTCGCCCGCGTGACGGGCTCCCCGACGAGGTCGCAGATCAGCAGCCGCAGCAGCGGATCGCTCTTCAGCGGCGTGAACCGGACAGGGGTGCGCGCGTACGCGCGCAGCGCGTCGAGGCCCTTGTCGGTCAGCGTGTAGACGGTCCGCTCCCGGGTCTTTCCCGGCTCGCGGCGCGCCTCGAGGTAGCCGAGCGACGCCAGCCGCTTCGGCTCGGCGTAGTACTGGCTCTCGCCGGCCCAGTCGAGCATCCGGCCGCGACGCGCCATCCGGAGGAGGTCGTGGGCGCCCGCCCCGCCGCGCCCGACGAGACCGAGGATCTCGTAGGAGAAGAGGCCCAGCTCAGTGCTTGACATAGCTACGATTCATAGTTTATACCTATGTTCCGTAGTCTAGTGGAGGGAGCGGAGATGGACGCCGCGACGCAGGTGCGAGGGAGCGCGGAGCGCTGGGGGCCGCTGTGGGGCGCGCGACCCGACGACTGGGCGCTCAGCGAGGAGCAGCAGACGCCGGGCTACGAGGCGGCGCTCGAACGCCTCGGGCCGGTCGCCGGCCTCCGCGTCCTCGACATCGGCTGTGGTGCGGGCGTCTTCCTACGCCTCGCCGCAGACAGGGGCGCCGAGCCGTCCGGCCTCGACGCCTCGGAGGCGCTCGTCGCGCACGCCCGGAGGCGCGTACCCGAGGCGGACGTCCGCGTCGGCGACATGGAGTCGCTGCCCTACGACGACGACGCCTTCGACGTCGTCACCGGCTTCACGTCCTTCTTCTTCGCGAACGACATGGTCGCCGCGCTGCGGGAGGCCGGACGCGTCGCACGCCCCGGCGGCACCGTCGTCGTCCAGGTCTGGGGCGCCCACGAGCGCTGCTCCCTCGAGGCGATGAAGGAGATCGCCCGGCCGTACTTCCCTCCTCGGCCGCCCGACGCGCCGCCCGATCCCGACCTCTCGGTGCCCGGCGCGCTGGAGGCGCTGGCCGCCGCGGCGGGCCTCGCGCCCGAGACGACGTTCGTCTCGAGCCTCGCGTACCGCTTCCCGGACGAGGAGATACTCGCCCGCGCGCTCGTCGCGCCGGCAGGGCTTGCGCTCCTCGTCGGGCCCGACCGCGAGGCCGAGGCGAGGGCCGCGATCGTGACCGGACTGGCGCCGTACCGCGCCGCCGACGGCGGCTACGTGCTCGAGAACGAGTTCCGCTACCTGCTCGCGCGCGCCTGAGCGCCGCGGCGGTCGGCTCGGCCGTCGACTAGGTTGCCTGCACGGCTCGATGCAGGCGCGACTCCGGCTCACACGACGGCAGATCCTCGCGTTCCGACGGCGTGTCGGCGGCCTCGACGAGCGGGTGCCGACGACCGCGGCGTCGCTGCGGCGGGCGGCCTGGGCCGGGCTGCAGGACAGCATGCCGCGCGCCGCGCTGCTCTCGCTCCACGCGCGCCTCGTCGGGGTCGAGCCCTCGACCTGGGAGCACCCTTCGCTCGTCCAGGTGTGGGGGCCCCGGTACAGCACGTACGTCGTCGCCGAGCGCGACTTCGCGCTGTTCACGCTGTCGAGGCTGCCCGAGCGCGGCAAGAGCCGTGCGCGGGCCGAGCAGATTGCCGAGCGGCTCCGCGCGTATCTCGACGGTGGACGGACGACCGACCGAGAGGCCGGTCTCGCGATCCGCGCGAACCCGAGGTACGCCGCGCCGACGGGCACGGTGGCGATCCGGTGGGAGGGCGCGCGGGCACCGACGATCTGGACGGTGCCGACGCCCGGGATCGAGCCGGCCGACGCCTGTCGCGAGCTGGCACGGCGGTACCTGCACGTCTTCGGGCCGACGACGGCCGATGGCTTCGCCCGGTGGGCGGGGATCTCGCGGCGCGCGGGGGCGGACGCCTTTGCCGCCCTGGCGGGCTCGCTGCTGCCCGTCCGCTCGCCGCTCGGGGAGGAGCTGCTCCTCGCGGACGACGAGCCCGCGATGCGCGCCGCCGAGACCACGCCGGCGCCGGCGCGCCTGCTGCCGAGCGGCGACGCGTACTTCCTGCTGGACGGCGCGGAGCGGGAGCTGCTCGTCCCGCGGGCGGATCGGCGGGAGCTGCTCTGGACCTCGCGGGTCTGGCCGGGCGCGCTCCTCGTCGAGGGCGAGATCCGCGGCACCTGGAGGCGTGCACAGCACACCGTCCGGATCGACGCGTGGGGGCGCCCGTCGCGCGTCGTGCGCGATGCGGTCGAGGCCGAGGCAGCCGCCCTGCCGCTCCCCGGGCTCGACCGGGCGATCGACGTCGTCTGGAACGCCTAGAGCGCGGACGTCAGCCGCTCACGAGGCGCCGTGCTGCGGGCGGAGCCGGACGACGAGCAGCCGCAGCCGGCGACCGCGTCGTCGCGTGGGCACCGCGTTCGTCGCGGCACCCCGGCGCTGCCACGACGGCACGCCGGTGTCCTGAGCGAGCGCGGCACGATGGTGGAGTATCAGCCTCTGTCGGATGTACACGTCTCCGGGGAGCACGATCACCCTCCTGCACCGTGGGTTGCCTCTGACGTTCTGTGGCGACCTCTTGACATGCCCCGAGCCTAGGAGGCTGCTCCGCCGCCGTGGGGCCGTCCGCGACGCAGCATGTGTGACGCTCGCGACACACGGCGTTCGGGACGGCGCGAGGGCTACGCGGAAGCCAGGTGACCGGCGATGAACTCGCGGATCAGGTCGCGCAGCTGGTCGCTCGGCGGTCCGCCGAGATGCTGTTCGGCCCTGGCGAGCACCGATGTCTCGTCGACGGCGCCACTGCTCGAGACGCACTCGTCGACGAGCGTGCCGGCGTGACGGAAGTCGTCGAGCAGCGTGACGAGCTCCGTGCGGGACATCACCGACTCCGTGTGGCCCTCCACGAAGAGCTCGGCGTCGAAGGAGAGCACCGTGTCCAGGAGTGGGAAGGCGAGCTTCGTCGTGAGCGTGCGCTCGGGCCCGCTCGTCGATGCGTAGAGGCTGTCGCCGAGGAACAGCACCCGATCCTGTTCGACGTACATGACCGAGCTGTCGGGCGCGTGGTCGCCGCCGACGTGCTCGACGTGCACGTCGACGCCGCCGAGGTCGAGGTCGAGCGCGTCCTCGAAGGTGATGTCCGCGAGCGCGATGCGGACGTCGCGCGGCGACGGGAGCTCCTCCTTGACGTTCCTCGCGTGCTGGGGGGTACGCGCTCCGGCTGCGACACGCGCATCGAGTGCCTCGTCGCTCCAGTCGGTGCCTGCGAGCTCGACCAGGTCCTCCGCGGTCAGGCGGTGCGCCACGACCGGCGCGTTGACCTCGGCGGCACCGAAGACGTGATCCCAGTCCGAGTGCGTGAGCGCGGTCGCGGTCGGCGGCGCAACGCCCTCCGCGGCGAGCTGGTCGAGGAACGCGCGGGCATGGGCAGACGAGGCACCGCCGTCGAGCATCAGCGTGCCGTGCTCGCCGACGACCGCGCACAGCGACGGCCGATCGGGCTTGCCCGGCGGAAGCCAGTAGACCCGCGGGCTGATCCTCGACAGGCCTCTCACCGCACTCATCGTCCGAGCGTGGCCGGCGGTGCGGTGCTTTGCCGCACGACGAGCTCGGTCGGGAGGATGGCACGTCGTCGTCGGCGGCCCGGGGCTGCAGGCCCGCGCTCCATTGCCTCGATGAGCCATTGTGCGGCGAGGCGCCCCTTTTCCTCCTGGGGCTGGGCGATCGTCGTGAGCGCAGGGGTTGAGAGGACGGCGGCCGGGCTGTCGTCGAATCCGACCAGCGAGAGCTCGCCCGGGACCGCGATGCCGAGCTCGGCAGCCGCTTGGAGCGCGCCGAGTGCGAGCACGTCGCTCATCGCGAGCATCGCGGTCGGCGGCGTCGCGCTTTGGAGCAGCTCGAGCGCGGCAATGCGGGCGGGCTCTGATGCATTCGGCCGGCACGTGCGGACGGCGCGCTCGTCCCAGGCGGTGCCGAGCCCCTCCTTGTAGCCCGCGAGACGCTCTGTGCTGAGGTCGAGCGCGAGAGCTCCTTCGGCATCGAGCGTGGCCACGAAGGAGAGCACCGCGACGCGTTCGTGCCCGAGCTCGCGCAGATGCTCTGCGGCCGCTCGCGCCCCTCCGCGATCGTCGATCCCGATGAAGGGCGTGGGGGCGTCGCGCGGTTGGTCGACCGTGACGGTGGGCAGATGCCGCGCGAGCGCCGCCTCGACGCGGGGATCGTTTCGCGCCGCCGAGTAGATGACGAAGCCGTCTACGGCCGCCCCGCGCACGGTGTTGACCGTCGCCTCGCGGAGGCGCGAGTCGGGGATGAGGAGCAGGCCGAGATTGGAGTCCTCCATCCCCTGGGCGAGTCCGGCGAGAAAGGCAGGTGCCGCGGGGTCGGTGAACTGGTAGCGCAGCCGCTCGGAGAAGATCAGGCCGAGCGCGCCGGCACGACCGAGGCGCAGTCGCCGCGCCGCCGGATCTGGACCCGTGTAGCCGAGCTCCTCGGCGGCCGCGAGGACACGCTCGCGGACGTCCTCCGAGACGAGCTCGGGGCGGCCGAATGCCTGCGAGGCGCTTCCGATCGACACGCCGGCACGGGCGGCGACGTCGCGGAGCCGTACGCGCCGGCCCTCCTGAGGTGATGCCACGCCGCAGACCTTACTCGACCGAGCATGAACCGATTCAGCTATCCTGTCTGAACCGATTCAGAACATCGAGAGGAGATCGAGATGTTGGAGACGCTGGTCGCCCTCGACGTGGCCCGCAAGATGAAGGCTCAGTTCGAGATGGACGACACGGTCGCGACGAGAGCCCGCCGCTCGCGAGAGCACCGTCCACGGGAACGCGCCGCGGCCACCCCGAAGACGCGCGTGTTCGCGAGACTGAAGCCGAGCCGAGCCGAGTCGCGTTGATCGGTGAGCCTCCGGGGCAGGGTCGAGGGACGACCTCGCGCCGGGAGGGTGCCCCGTGGGACTCGGGCCTTGGCCAGGCTCGCTCGAAACGGCGCCTCGCCACGCTGCCCGACCGTTGGTGAGCTACGACAAGGCGCGGGCCGCGGCAACGACGGGTTGTGGATCGGGGAGCTCGCGCAGGTCATCGCTCGTCCAGCCGTAGCGAAGCGTGCCGTCAGCATCGACGAGGAAGGCGCCGCGCACGTTCAAGGGCCGCAAGCCGATCAGCTCTTCGCGGTAGACGCCGAAGGCACGCGACGCCTCGGAGTTCCAGTCCGACAGCAGCTGCTGGCTCCCGAGGTGCCCGTTCGCGTTCAGCTGCTCCGCCCAGGCCGCGTGCGAGGCCGGACTGTCGTGCGACAGCGCGTACACGCGCACACCCAGCTCGTCGAATTCTCGTGACAGTCGCCCGAACCGGACGATCTGCAACTCTCACCCGCCCTCGGGGCCGCCGGTGAAGTCGAGGACGTAGAAATGGAAGACGGCGGCGCCGTCGGCGATCAGATCCTGTAGGCGGACGACCTCACGGAGCCTGCGGTGAACCGCGAACTCCGGCAGGCGATCTCCTGCGATAGGCGACGCCACTCACACGACCCTACTCGGCGCCACAGAGGCTCACGTGCATCCAACCTGCCACGAGACGCCGTGACGGTCCGTGCACCAGCCGAAGCGTGGGCTGAACCCGTAGTCGTCGAGTGGCATCAGCACCGCTCCGTCGGTGCTCAGCTGGTCGAACAGCTCGTCGACTTCGTCTGGCGTGTCGCACGTCACGAAGATCGACATCGACGGCGTGAAGCCGAACTCGTGGGCTGTCGGACTGTCGAAGGCGATGAACGGCCGGTTCGCCAGCGTGAACCTGATCACTTGACCGGGGCCGTCCGGGCCGGTCACATCGGTGATCGTCGAGCCGGGAATCAGCTCGACGTATCGCTCGACGGCCTCGCGGGCGGATCCGTCCTGAAACATGAGGTGCGTCGACACGTCGGTCATCGATGGAGTCTCGCAAGTCGCGTAGCCGTGGGCGTCGTGCACCCGGTAGCCGCGAGAACGCCCGAAGCTCACATCACGGCCGTAAACCGGCCCATCACGACGGCGATGTCGTGGCGGGGTCGTGAACTCGGCTCCCCCTAGTCAGGGGTCGCAGGTGCGGCTTCGATCACGGCGAGCCCGGAGGTGCTCGGAGTGGCCGTCGTGAGACGGAACCCGGCGAGCGTCACCAGAGCGTCCCACTCCTGAAGCGTCCGCTCTCTCCCTGCGGGCGCGACGAGCATGTTGAGGTCGGAGAACTTGGCTCGGGGATCCTCGTTGGGAGGGCCGACGATGCGCTCGATGAGAAGCAGCGCCGCGTCGGCCGCCATTGCGCGTCGGCAGATGCGGAGGATCGTGACGGCCCGGTCGTCCTCGTAGTCGTGGATGATCGACTTCAGCGTGTAGGCGTCCCCGCCGGCCGGAACCTCGTCGAAGAAGCTTCCACCCACGATCTCGCATCGATCGGCGACGCCCGCCCGTTCCAGGACGGCGGCGGCGTTCGCGACGACGTGGGGCTGGTCGAGGAGGACGCCTCGCATCGCGGGGAACTCGCCGAGGAGCGCCGCGAGCAGCGCGCCGTTCCCGCCGCCGACGTCCACCACGCTTGCGAAGCGACCGAAGTCGTAGGCGTCGAGAAGCGCTCGGTTGGCAGCCCCGGTCAGCGACTCCATCGCCAGGTCGAAGATCGCACTCTCGTCCGGACGCTCGGCTCGATACGCCCAGACGTCGGTTCCGTGCACGTGCTGGAAGGCGTTGTCGCCCGTGCGGACGGAGTGCTCCAGGTGGCCCCATGCTTCTTGGAAGTACGGCCTCCCGACGTGCATGGCCCAGCCGCGCAGCGAGCCCGGGACGTCTGACCGCAGCAGCGCGCCCATCGGGGTCAACGAGAAGCGACGACCGTCGTCCTCGTAGAAGACGCCGACGGACGAGAGTGCGCGGAGCAGCCGATAGAGCGAGCCGGCGTGGGCGTTCGTCGCGACCGCGAGCTCGTCACTCGTCCGAGGGCCGTCGGCGAGGAGGTCGGCGACGCCGAGCGTCGCCGCGACGTGGATCGCCTGGCTCACCTGGAACCCGACGATCAGACGGCCGAGAGTTGCGCCCGGTGTCTCGTCCACGCGCCGACTCTAATGGGGCCTGGGTCGCCGCCACGTGGCCGGGCCGGGGATCGCCCTGGCCCAGATGGGCAACGCCGACTCGACGGGGAGAAGGACCACACCGTTCCCTCGGCGATCGCCAACGCCTCCTACAAGCGGCAGAAG
>CAVVIL010000012.1:0-31027 GCA_963748255.1 uncultured Actinomycetes bacterium
GGCGCTCCCATGTCGTCTGGCCCGGAAGGTCGCGCACGAGCGCCTCGACGACGTCCACGTGCCGACCGTCGCCGACGAGCCGCAGGCGCGCGCGGGGGACGCGCGGTGCCGCGAGCCGCCACGCGTCGGCGACCGTGTGGATGTTCTTGTAGCGCTCGAGCACGCCGACGTAGAGCGCGACCGGCTTCGCGGGCAGCGGCGCGACGGCGGGCTCCGAGAACGCGGTCAGGTCGGTGTACGTCGTGAACGTGCCGGCGGGCTCGACGCCTGCCTCGCGCACGATCCGCGTCTGAACGGCGAGAGCGTCCGGACCACGTCCGCGTGGCGCACCGCGACGAGCGCCGCCCGGTCGGCGAGCGGCGCCACCACGGCGCGCGCCGGCGAGCCGTAGAGCCGCGCCCACGTCCGCCAGTCGCCGTGGATCTCGACGACGACGGGCGCGTCGCTCCGCGCGAGCGTCCGCCCGGCGAAGGCCGCGAGCGCCTCGTACGGGCTCTGCGCGAGGATCGCGTCGGCCGGCTCGCGACGCAGCTCGCGCGCGATCCGGAGCGGGAGCGTCCCGTAGAAGGCCGGCGCGTCGAGCGCCGCGATCGGCGTCCCGCGCTGCAGCGCGAAGGTGCCGTCGCCTGCGGAGGCGCCGCGCGGTGCAGCGCCGAGCACGCGGAGCCGGAGCCGAGCCGCGAGCGCCTCGAACTTCCGGCCGAGCGAGGGGTCGAGCGGCAGGCGGTAGCGGGTGCGACCCACCATCAGGACGCGCGGTCTCACGACGCCGCTGCCTCGATCTCCGCCACGATCCGGCTGAGGATACGCGGCTCGGAGAGCTCCTCCACGGAGGGCGCCGCCGCCGCGGCGAGCCGCTCCCGCAGCGCGTCGTCGCCCAGGAGGCGCGCGAGCGCGCCCGCGATCGCCTCGACGTCGCCGGCCGCCACGAGCAGGCCGTTCTCGCCCTCGCGCACGACCTCGGGGACGCCCCCGACCGCGGTCGCGACGACCGGCGTGCCGGCCGCGAGCGCCTCGAGCACCGTGTGCGGCAGGTTCTCCCAGGCCGAGGTGAGGAGCGCGACGTCGGCCGCACGGAAGAGGCGCACGACGTCGTCGCGGGTGCCCGCGCCGAGGAAGCGCACGCGGTCGCCGAGCCCGAGCTCGTCGCGGCGCGCCTCGAGCCGCGGGCGCTCGGCCCGTCCCCGAGCACGACGAGCGACGCGCCGTCGACGCGCGCGATCGCGGCGAGCGCGTCCCCGAGCGCCTTCTGGGCGGTGAGCCGGCCCGCCGTCGCGACGACGCGGCCCGAGAGACCGAGCGCCTCGCGCGCCTCCGCGCGCGAGGGGAGGTCGCCGAGCGGCGGCGCCGGGTTCGGGACGACGACGACCCGCGCCGGGTCGAGGCCCCAGCGGAGCGCGATCTCGCGCAGGTAGGCGCTCGGCACGACGATCCGGCGCGCGCGCCGCAGCGCCGCCGTTCGCGTGGCGCGCAGCGCGCGCACCGCGCGCCGCCCGGCAGCTCCTGGAACTCCGCCAGGGTGCCGCCGAACCGGCCCGCCCGGCGCTCGCGCTCGTAGGCCTCGTCGGCGACGAGCTTGGCGACGAGCGGCCGCCGGGCGACGCGCGCGCCGAGCGAGGCGCGCCGGATCATCGTCGTCGCGTAGACGACGTCCGCGCCGCGGGCCGCGCGCGCGACGGCCCGGGCGACCGCGAGGTGGCGCACCGGCGCCGGGAGCCCGCGCCGCACCCACTCGACGCGGTACGGCTGGTCGGCAGGCGCCGCGTCGGCCGTCGTCACGGCGACGACCTCGTGGCCCGCCTCGCGGAGGGCTGCCGCGAGCGCGGGGGCGTGGCTCGCCGGCCCCCCGACGTCGGGCGGCCAGATCCCCGAGACGACGACGACCCTCACGGCCCCGCCGGGGTCGGCGCCCCGAGCCGCCCGCCCGCGCGGAGCTCCTCCCGGAGCCGGACGAGCACGACCGCCCAGGCGGCGGCGAAGACGCACGTCGAGACGAGGATCGCGACGGCGGCGCCGGTCACCCCCCACTCCGCCCCGAGCACGACCACGAGCGGCAGCAGCACGAGCGTCTCGAGCCCGTGCGTCACGATCCGCAGCCGCGGCCGGCCGATCGTCACCGGCAGCGACTTCGACCAGCCGAGCACGAGCAGGATCGCGGCCGAGACGAGCACGATGCGCGCCGCGTCGACGGCCGGGAGGTACTCGCTGCCGAAGACGACGCGGACGAGCCACGGCATGAGGACGAGGAAGATCGGGAGGGAGACGGCGGCGACCCCCGCGGCCGCGAGCGAGTAGCGGCGCACCCCGCGGAGCACCGAGCCCTCGCGGCCGTGCTCCCAGTCGCGCGTCTGCTCGGTCAGCAGCACGAGCCGTACGGGCGCGCTGGCGGCGGCGAAGCCGCTCTGTGGAGCCATCGCGACCCGTAGGTAGCCGACCTGCGTCGTGCCGGCGACGACGCCGAGGAGCACGGGCGTCAGGGCGGCGCGCAGCGAGATCACGCCTGTCGCGACGCTCGACTGGACGACGAAGGAGACGATCTCGCGGCGCTCGGACGCGAGCGACGCGTCCTCGCCTTCCGGGAACCGCCGGAGCGCGAGTGCGCCCGCCGTGCCCGCGACGGCGGTCGCGACGAGCTGACCCACCGCGATCGCGACGAGCGCCTGCGTGACGCCGTACGAGGCGCCGACCAGGATCGCGACGAGGCGGATCGCCATCGTCACGGAGAGCAGCGCGCCGCGGAGGTCGTAGCGGCCGCGCAGGAGGAGCGCGCTGGCGCTCACGTTCTCGGGCGACGCGAGCAGCGGGATCGCCGCCGCCGCGAGCATCGGCCCCGTGAGGCCCTCCGAGCCGAAGACGGCATCGGCGAACGGCGCGAACGCGAGCAGGAGGAGCGTGGCGAGCGCGCCGCCGACGAGCTTGAGCTCGAGCGCGCGGCGGAAGAGGCGGTGGAGCTTCCCCCACTGCTCGCCCGCGATGTAGCGGAACCCGAACTTCGTGAGGCTCTCCTCCACGGTCAGGTCGAGGAGCGTCTGCGCGAGCCCGACGACCGCCACCACGGTCGCGAACCGGCCGAACGCCTCGAGGCCGAGCAGCCGGGCGGCCGCGATCGTGCCGAGGATGCCGAGGGCGACCGAGAGGTAGAGCCCTGCAGCGGTCGCGGAACGGCGCCGGAGGACGCTCGGTGCCATCGTGACGGGTCAGTGTAGAGCCGCGCTCGGCGCGGGCCGGGGCGCGCAGCGCCGGTCGATCGCCTCGCTACAGTCCGCCCGTGACGGCCGAGCCGCTCCCCCGGGCGCACCCGTCCGTCGGGGCCGTGCGGGCCCTCGCGGGGGACGCGCCGTGGGAGGCGCTCGTGCTCGCCGCGGCCGTCCCGTTCCTCTTCCTCCACGCGACGTACCAGCCCGGGGTCTCCGTGGGCGTCGCGTCCACCTCGATCGACGTGACGCTCGCCGACCTCGCGATCGCCTGCGTGCTCGCGGCGGCGGTCGTCCGCGGCCGGCGCGAGGGCTGGGCGCCGCTGCGGCGGTCGCGATGGCTGCTGCTCCTCACCGCGGCGTTCGTCGTCTGCGGAGCGCTGAGCCTCGCGACGCCCTCGCTTCTCGGCGAGGACTACGCGCTCGCGCCGCACGCCGTGAGCGTCGCGAAGTTCGCGTGGTACGCGGCGCTGCTCCCCGCCGCGATCCTCGTCGTGCGGACGACGCGGGAGGCGGTGCCGCTCCTCCGCATGCTCGTCGTCTGGAGCGTCGCGGCGACCGCGTGGGGCCTGCTCCAGTTCCTCGGGCTCGTCTCGGAGTTCGAGGGCAAGCGCCCGGGGCAGCGGGAGCCGTCCTTCGTCGGGATCCACGACTTCGCGGCGCTCTCGGGCGCGGCGCTCGTCGTCGGCGCGGCCGGCGTCGCGCTGGGCGACGGGCGGCCCGCGGGCAGGCGCTGGTCGCTCGTCGCGGTCGTGACGGGCGCCCTCGGCGTGGTGCTGTCGGGCGCGATGACCGCCGTGATCGGGCTCTGGCTCGCGCTCGCGGCGGTGCTGCTCGGCGCGGCCGCGGTCCGCGCGCTGCGGGCACGCCGCGCCGTCGCCCTCGTGGCGGTCGTCGTGCTCGTCACCGCCGGGACGGCGGCCATGCGCGCCGAGACGATCGAGCGCTTCGCCGAGTTCCTCGGCATCCGCGAGCGGGTGGAGCAGACGGGGGTCGAGAGCTACGCGCACCGGACGCTCCTCGCCTACATCGGCGGGCGCATCTGGCTCGACCGCCCGATCACGGGCGTCGGGTGGCAGGCCTCGAGCGAGGAGTGGGCCTACGGCCCGTTCCTCGACGACGCGCGCAGGCGCTTCCCGAACGAGCCGGAGCAGGCCTTCCCGGCGCCCGACCGCCCGTGGGGGATCCAGCTCCTGTACCTCCAGGTCGCGGCCGACCTCGGGATCGCGGGCGTCGTGCTCCTCGTCGGGTTCGCCGCGGCGGCGATCGCGGCGGGCGTCCGCAACCTGCGGTCGGCGCCGGGCGCCCTCGTCGGGCTCGGCTGGCTCGCCGTCGCGATCGGCGTCTGGGCCGGGATCGGGCTCGTGTCGGGCCTGCCGCTCGACGCCCTGACCTGGCTCGCCGCCGCCCTGGTGACCCTCCGTGAGTGACCCGCGCCTCGATCCGCCGCTCTCGGCGACGGGCTACGCCGTGCGCGCGCCTCTCGCGCGCTGGCTCGCCGCGGAGGCGAGGCAGGGCTGCGGACGACCTCGGGCCGTACCGGCTCCTCGACGTCGGCTGCGGCGAGATGCCCTACCTCGCGCTCTTCCAGCCGCACGTCCGTGAGGTCGTCGGGCTGGACGCCGTCCCCAACCCCCTGGCGAGCCTCGTCGGCCCGATCGAGGCGATCCCGGCGCCCGACGCGTCGTTCGACGTCGTCCTCTGCGCGCAGGTCCTCGAGCACGTCGACGACCCCGCGCGGGGTGTCGCCGAGCTGCATCGCGTCCTACGCCCGGGCGGGCGCGTCCTCCTCTCGACGCACGGGACGATGGTCTACCACCCGAACCCGGTCGACCTGTGGCGCTGGACCGGCCCCGGCCTCGAGCGCCTGTTCGCCGCGAACGGCACCTGGGATTCGATTACCGTCACGGGCGGCGCCGGAACGGCCGCCTCACTCGCGATGCTGAATGGCCTCTACCTCGATCACCTCCTGCGGCGCGGCGCCGCTTCGACCACTCCGCCGCCCGGTGGTCTCGCTCGTCAACCGGTTCGGTCGTGCGCTCGACCGGAGGCTTCCCGCATTGCGCGACGAGCGGCCGGGCACGCTTACCGCCAACTATCACCTCGTCGCCGAGAAGGCAGCGTGAGCCGCGTCCTCGTCACGGGAGGCGCCGGGTTCATCGGCTCCAACCTGGTCGAGGCGCTCCTCGAGCGCGGAGACGACGTCCGCGTCCTCGACAACTTCTCGACCGGGAGTCGCGCGAACCTCGCGGCCCTCGGGCGCGAGGTCGAGATCGTGGAAGGCGACCTCCGCTCGTACGAGCGCGTGCACACGGCGGTCCGGGGCGTCGAGCTCGTCTTCCACCAGGGCGCGCTCGGGTCGGTGCCGCGTTCGGTGCAGGACCCGCTCTCGTCGACCGCGGTCAACGTCGAAGGGACGCTCAACGTCCTGCTGGCGGCGCGCGACGAGGGGATCAGGCGTGTGTTGTTCGCATCGTCGTCGTCCGTCTACGGCGACGGCGGCAGCTTTCCCCGGGTCGAGACGGCGCCGCCGAACCCGATCTCGCCGTACGCCGTCGCGAAGCTCGCGGCTGAGCGCTTCTGCGTCAGCTTCACGCGCGTCTACGGGATCGAGACGGTCTCGCTGCGGTACTTCAACGTCTTCGGGCCGCGCCAGGACCCGACCTCGCAGTACGCCGCCGTGGTGCCCCGGTTCGTGGAGGCGATCGCGAACGGCCGTCCCGTCACGATCCACGGCGACGGCGGCCAGTCGCGCGACTTCACGTACGTCGAGAACGTCGTTCGCGCCAACCTGCTCGCGGCGGACGCGGCCGGCGCAGCGGGGCGCGTGCTGAACGTCGCGGCGGGCGGCTCGGAGACTGTCAACGACCTCGCCGCCACGATCGGGCGCCTGCTCGGCAAGTCCGTCGAGAAGGTTTTTGGGCCCGCGCAGGCGGGAGACGTGCGCGAGTCCTGGGCCGACGTCACGGCCGCTCGCGAGACAATCGGGTACGAGTCGGGAGTCGGGTTCGAGGAGGGCCTGAGGCGGACGATCGCGTCGATGATCGACAGGAAGGGAGCATGAGATGAAATACGCGTTCGGCGCCGTCGACGAGCTCGGCGAGGGCTACGGGTTCCGCAAGGTGCGCCAGGCGCTCGGCGTCGAGGCGTTCGGCGTCAACGTGATCGTGATGCCGCCCGGCTACGAGGGGTTCTTCCACTACCACGAGGAGCAGGACGAGCTCTACTTCGTCCACGCCGGCACCGCGCGCGTGGAGGTCGAGGGCGAGGACCGGCTGCTCGGCCCGGGCGGGATGATCCACGTCTCGTCGACGACGCCCCGGCGCGTCTCGAACGGCGGCGCGGACGACCTCGTCGTCCTCGTCGTCGGCGGCAAGGGCGGCTACGTCGGCCGCGACGGTCGCCTCGTCGACGAGGCCGACGCCGGGCGGCGCGCGAGCTTCGGCCACGGCGAGGTCGCGGGCTAGAGAAGGCGCTCGGGCGGCTCGGCCTCCGGCGGCGAGCGGAGCGCCGCGCCCGCGAGGGCGAAGACGACGACCGCGAGCCAGTGGATGCCGATCACGTCGGTCTGCAGCCCGAGGATCGCGACCGCGACGACCGACGCGCAGAGCCACGGCGAGCGTCCGCGCAGCGCCAGCCCCAGCGCGACGAGCCAGCCGACGAACGCGGCGAGGCCGAGCACGCCCGCGTCGACGCCGAGCTCGGTGTAGATCGACTCCCCCGCCTTGAGCTCCGTCCCGGTGCGCGACGCCGAGACCCCGGCGTTGCCGAGCCCGTAGCCCCAGGGATGCCGCGCGACCGTCTCGATCCCGTCGCGCAGCGACCGCAGGTGGCTCGCCGTGGAGCTCTCCTCGGTGCTGAACGGGTCGTCGCTCGCCTCGCCCTCGACCTCCGCGTTGTCACGCAGGCACGCGAGCTCCGTCGCGGTATAGGTCGTCTCGGGGCCGATCGACGGGAAGACGGCCACGAGGGCCACAGACGCCGCAACCGAGCCGGCGGCGAGCGCGACGGTCGCCCACGAGCGCCGCAGCGCGGCCAGCACGAGCAGGGCCACCGGCAGCGCGATGAACGCGGCGCGCGTGTGCGTCCAGAGGAGGCCGACGAAGACGAGTGCGCCAAGGGCGACCGTCCAGCGCCGTGGGCGCGCGGCGGCGAGGAGAAGGACGGCGACCAGCAGGAGGTACGCGCTCGCGAGAGGGCTGAGGAACGTCGAGACGAGCCGTCGGACCGGGCTCTCCTCGTCGGTGTTGAGGATCCAGTTCTCGGGCAGCCCGGAGAGGCAGCGATAGGCGAGGCCGAGCTGCTCGCCGAACCAGCCGGGGACGCCGGAGTCGCGCCACCACTGGAGCGGCACCGCGTAGACGTCGACGAGCCCCCACACCGCCAGCGCGGCCGCGACGCCGACGATCGCGACGAGGAGGCGCCGCCACCAGACGCGGTCGAGCTGCAGCAGGCGGCCGAGCGCGTAGGCGCCGAGCGGCAGGAGGTGGTGCCGCAGGGCGTACAGCTCGCCCCGCGTGGTCGCCTCGCCGTCGAGCCAGCCCTGCGGGACGAGCCAGTAGACGACGACGATCACGCCGTAGGCGAGCGCGAGCCGGTCGGCCCAGAGGAGGTGGGGGATCGAGCCCGCGACCGCGAGGGCGGCGACGAGCGCGACGAGGAGCAGCGCCTCCTTCCACGCGGCGACGACGTCCAGCGCGGTGTCGCGCACGCCGGCCTGCCAGAGGAGGGCCATCGCGAGGTTGTGCAGCGCCAGCCCGACGACGAGGACGAGCAGCGCGACGCGCGGGAGCCTGGCGGTCACGTGCTCGCGACGAGCGTCAGCCCGAGGTTCGAGATCCGCACCGGCACGGGGAAGAGGCCGCGGAGGTCGGCCGGGCCGAGCAGGTGGTTCTCCCGCGCCCACGACTTGCCGGCGAGGTCGTAGGCGCGGCCCGCGAGGTCGTCGGGCAGCCAGTGGACGAGCGGCAGGCGCGTGTGCACCTCGACGGGGAACCAGCGGTTCGGCGTCGTGAGGAAGACCCGCCGGCCCACGCGGAGCGCCTCGCGCACGAAGGCCAGCTGGCGCTCGCGGTCGCCGACGTGCTCGATCACGGCGTTCGAGTGGACGACGTCGAAGGCGCCGTCCGGGAACGGGAGCGCACACGCGTCGCCCTGGACGTAGGGGATCCCGGGGTAGCGCTCGCGGAAGCGCGTGCCGTCGTGGAGCCCGAGGGCCGTGATGCGCCCGGGCCACGGGTAGCGCTCCTCGAGGAAGTTGTGGGTCGTGCAGCCGCTCTCGCCGCCGGCCTCCCCGCTCGAGACCTCGTCGACGCCGACGTCCAGCACGGTCGTCGACGAGTCCGGCGCCATCAGCTCGAGGAAGAGGCCGAGCTTCCGCCTGCGCGAGCGGAGGGAGAGCGCGTCGGCGAGCCGCACGGGGGCAGAGTACGGGGCGGGTCTGCCGCGGGCAGTAGTGTCGGCGACCGTGGTCGAGGACGTCGTCACACCGGTCGGCCCGTACCGGCTTCGCCTCATGGCGCGGAGCGGGATCTGGCGGGGCGCGCTCCCCGGCGAGCGGGTCGCGACGGCGCACCAGCGGCCCGACGGGCGGGTGGTCGTCCGCGCACCCGACGAGGAGTCGCTCGCGACTGCCCGGTTCATGCTCGCCCTCGCCGACGACACGGGCGGCTTCCACCGACGCTTCGCCCGCGACCCGCTCGTCGGCGCCTCCGCGCGCGCCCTCGTCGGCTACCGCCCTCTCCGGCTCGCGACCGTCGCCCAGGCCGCGGTCCGGGCGATCTGCGGCCAGCTGATCGAGGCGCGTCGCGCGCGCGCGCTCGAGCGGGCCGTCGCACGGGCGTGCGGCGAGACCGTCGTCTCGCAGCCCGCGCTCCGTCGGCTCTCGCCGCTCGACCTGCGCCGCCTCGGCCTCGCGCAGTCGCGCGCGACGACGCTCGCCCGGCTCGCCCGGAGCGTCGACCTCGAGCGGCTGCGGCACCACCCCGACCGGCGTCGTCCTCGGCCGCCTCACGCGCGAGCGCGGCGTCGGACCGTGGTCGGTGGGCGTGATCGCGCTGGAAGGGCCTCGGCCGCTACGACCACGGGCTCGTCGGCGACCTCTCGCTCGTCAAGCTCCACGCGGCGCTGACCGGCCGCTGGGTCGAGGGTGCCGAGACCGCCGCGCTCCTCGCGCCGTACGAGGAGTGGCAGGGGCTCGCGGGCGAGCTGCTCGTCCTCGGCTGGGCACGCGGCCTCGTCCCCGGGGCGTCCACGGATCTCGCGCGGGTCGCGCGACGCAAGGCGCGCAGGGCGGCGTAAGCTGGCTCATGGCGGTCGACCGGCAGCGGATAGCGATCCTCGGCGCAGGCCGGATCGGCGAGGCGCTCATCTCGGGCCTTCTCTCGTCCGGCTGGCGGCGCCCCGCCGACCTCGTCGCGTCGACGCGCCGCGAGACGCGCGTCACGGAGCTGCGGGAGCGGCACGGGATCGAGGCGACCCTCGACAACCCGGCGGCCGCCGGAGGCGCGGCACTCGTGGTCGTCGCGGTCAAGCCGCAGGACATCGAGGCGCTGCTCGGGGAGGTCGGCCCGTCGATCACGACCGAGCAGACCGTCCTCTCGGTCGCGGCGGCGACGCCGACGGCGACGATCGAGCGGTACCTCGCGGCGGGCGTGCCGGTCGTCCGCGCGATGCCGAACACCCCCTCCACCGTGCACGAGGGGATCGCCGGGCTCTGCGCCGGCGCGAACGCGGCGGAGGAGCACCTGTCGCTCGCCGAGGACGCGCTCGCCCACCTGGGCTCGGTCGTCCGCGTGCCGGAGCGCTCGATGGACGCGGTGACGGCGGTCTCGGGCTCCGGGCCGGCCTACTTCGCGCTCCTCGCGGAGGCGATGATCGAGGCGGGGCTGCTCCTCGGGCTCTCGCGGGAGATCTCGACGCAGCTCGTGATCCAGACGATGTTCGGCACCGCGAAGCAGCTGCGGGACGAGAAGATGCACCCCGTGGAGCTCCGGGAGATGGTCACCTCGCCGGGCGGGACGACGATCGCGGCGATCCGCGAGCTCGAGTCGGCGGGCGTCCGCGCCGCGTTCCTCAACGCGATCCAGGCCGCGATGACGCGCGCCGAGGAGCTGACGAGGGGCCAGGCCTAGGGCAGGAGCGCGGACGGGAGGGGCTCGAGCCGCAGCCCGCGCTCCCGCGCCAGTGCGTCCAGCACGAGCACCGTGTCCGCGACGGGCACGTCCTCCAGGAACGCGTCGCGCTCCTCGAACGAGCGAAGCACCTCGCGGCGGGCGGTCGCGAGCCCGTCGTCGTCGCCGCGCGCGATCGCCGCGAGCGCCTCGCCGACGGCGGCGGGCTCGAGGCCCTCGGCGACGATGCGATCGGCGACCGGCGCCGCCTCGCCGTCGCGGCCCGCGGCGAGCAGCGCCAGCGCGGCGCAGTAGCCGGCGATCGCGCCGGGCGCCTCGAGCGCGCCCGCGTCGAGCGCCGCGTCGGCCGCCGCGCGCGCCCCGGCGGGGTCGCCGGCCATGAGCCTGCACCGCAGGACGGCGATCGGCCGCCCCCAGCTCGCGGCCGGGGCGGCCTCCCAGCTCGTGGCGTACTCGTCGGCGGCCCGGCCGAGCCACTCGGCCGCCGCCGCCTCGTCGCCCAGCATGCGCGAGGCGAGCCCGGCCGCCCACGAGGCGCCCGCGATGCGCCCGAGCCGGAGGTCCTCGCGCTCGCCCTCGGTCGGCGCCTCGCCGAGCCGCCGCGCGTGCTCGGCGACCGCCCGGTCGCGCTTGGCCGCCCAGTCCACGGGCTGCACCGTACAAGCCGCGCCTCCGCGGTCGACCTGACTGAACGGTCAGTCAACGCCCGTGTATCCTCCCGTCGTGGCCCGGGAGCGCAACGAGGTCGTCTTCGTCGACGGCGTCCGCACCGCCTTCGGCAAGGCCGGCCCGGGCGGCCTCTTCTGGCAGACGCGGGCCGACGACATGGCCGTCAAGGCGCTGCGCGAGCTGCTCCGGCGCAACCCGCAGGCGCCGCCCGAGCGGATCGGCGACGTCGTCATGGCGGCGACGGCCCAGGTCGGCGACCAGGGGCTGACGCTCGGGCGGGAGGTCGCGCTCCTCGCGGGCCTGCCGGAGTCGGTGCCCGGCTTCGCCGTCGACCGGATGTGCGCGGGCGCGCTGACCGCGATCACCGCAGCGGCGGGCGAGATCGCGATGGGCGCGTGCGACCTCGCGATCGCGGGCGGCGTCGAGCACATGGGCCACCACCCCATGGGCGAGGAGGTCGAGTTCAACCCGCGCTTCGTCGCCGAGCGCCTCATCGACGAGAGCGCCGCCGTGATGGGTCAGACGGCCGAGAACCTCCACGACGCGCTGCCGACGCTGACGCGCGAGGCCGCCGACCGGTACGCCGCCGAGTCGCAGCGCCGCGCGGCCGCCGCGTGGGCCGAGCCGGACGGCGTCTACGCACGGACGGTCGTCCCCATGAGCGTCTTCACCGGGGAGGGCTGGAAGGTCGCCGAGCGGGACGAGTTCCTCCGCCCCGACACGACCGTCGAGGGGCTCGCGACGCTCCGGACGCCGTTCCGGGCGGGCGGGCGCGTGACGGCCGGCAACTCCGCCGGGCTGACCGACGGCGCGACCGCGTCGCTCCTCGCGTCCGAGGCGGCCGCCGCCGAGCTCGGCCTCGAGCCGCGCCTCCGGCTCGTCGGCTTCGCCTACGCGGGCGTCGCGCCGCACCTGATGGGGCTCGGCCCCGTGCCCGCGACCGAGAAGGTGCTCGCGCAGACGGGCGTCTCCCTCGACGAGATCGGCCTCTTCGAGCTGAACGAGCCGTTCGCGGTGCAGGTGCTCTCGTGGTGCGAGGGCGTCGGGGTCGCGCCCGACGACCCGCGCCTCAACCCGTTCGGCGGCGCGATCGCCTGCGGCCACCCGCTCGCGGCGACGGGCGTCCGCCTCGTGGCGCAGCTCGCCTACGCGATGGAGCGGCGGCCCGACGTGCGCTACGGGCTGACCGCGCTCTGCATCGGGCTCGGGATGGGCGCGGCGCTCCTCTGGGAGAACCCGCACCATGGCTAGCGGCGACCCGGTCACCCGCTTCCACCTCCAGCCGGCCGAGACGCGCGCCGGCCGTGTCGCGCTGGTGACGATCGACAACGGCGCGGACTGGCGAAAGCCGAACACGTTCGGGGCCGACGCGCTCGGGTCGCTCGCAGAGGTGCTCGACGAGCTCGAGGGCGGCGACTGGAGCGGGCTGCTCGTCACCGGCAAGCCCCTCGTCTTCGCCGCGGGCGCGGACCTCACGCAGTTCCCGGGCATCACGCCCGAGCGCGCTCGTCAGGGCGGTGAGGCCGGGCATGCGCTCTTCGGCCGCGTCCGCGCGCTCCCGTTCCCGACGCTCGCCGCGGTCAACGGCGCGGCCCTCGGAGGCGGGCTCGAGCTGGCGCTCCACTGCGACGTGCGGACGCTCGCGTCGAACGTGCGCCACCTCGGCTTCCCGGAGGTCTTCCTCGGGCTCTTCCCCGCCTGGGGCGGCACCCAGCTCCTGCCCCGGCTCGTCGGAGCCGAGGCCGCGGTCAAGCTGATCGTCGACAACCCGCTCCGCCAGAACCGCCTCACGCGCGCCGACGAGGCGCTCGCCCTCGGCCTCGTCGACCACGTGCTCGAGCCCGTCGAGTTCGTCGACGAGTCGCTCGAGCTCCTCGTCCGGGCGATCGAGTCCGGTGCCGCCGCCCGGGCCGACGCCGACCTCGCCGACGTCGCGGACGTCGTGCGCAAGGCACGCGCGCGGGTCGACGACGCGGTCCACGGCCAGGCGCCCGCGCCCTACCGGGCGCTCGAGCTGATCGAGGGCGCGGCGCGCTGGAGCCTCGAGGAGGGCTACGCCGCCGAGGAGGACGCGCTCGCGGAGCTCCTCCCGGGCGACGAGGCGCAGGCGGCGATCTACGCGTTCGACGTCGTCGAGCGGCGGCTCAGCCGCCTCGCGCGGCTGCCCGAGGCCGAGCCCCGGCGGATCGGGCGCGTCGGAGTCGTCGGCGCCGGGCTCATGGCGACCCAGCTCGCGACGCTCCTCCTCCGCCGGCTCGAGGTGCCCGTCGTGCTGACGGACGTCGACGCCGAGCGGGCGGCGGCGGCGGTCGAGTCGATCCGCGGCGAGCTCGCCGCGCTCGTCGCCAAGGGCCGCCTCACGGAGGGGAAGGCGCGGTTCCTGGGCTCGATCGTGCGCGCGGGCGACGGTCTCGACGCCTACGAGGGCTGCGACCTCGTGCTGGAGGCCGTCTTCGAGGAGCTCGGGGTGAAGCGCGAGGTCTTCAGGGGCCTCGAGGACGTCGTCGCGCCCGAGTGCCTCCTCGTGACGAACACGTCGGCGCTCTCGGTGACGGCGATGGGAGAGGGCCTCCGCCATCCCGAGCGGGTCGTCGGGCTCCACTTCTTCAACCCCGTCGCGGTGCTGCCGCTCGTCGAGGTCGTGCGCACCGCGGCGACCGACGACGCGACCCTCGTCACCGCCTGGGACGTGACCCGCAGGCTCGGCAAGCGCGGCGTCCTCGTCGACGACGCGCCGGCGTTCGTCGTGAACCGCATGCTGACGCGCCAGTCGACCGTGCTGATGCAGGCGCTCGAGAGCGGCTCCACCTTCGAGGAGACCGACGAGGCCGCCCTCAGGCTCGGGATCCCGATGCCGCCGTCGGCGCTGCTCGCGATGGTCGGGCCGCGCGTCGCGAACCACGTGCTCGAGACGCTCCATGCCGCGTTCCCCGACCGCTTCCCGCTCTCGCCCACGCTCCAGGCGCTCGCCGACGGCGAGTTCCCGGCGCTCGAGCAGCGCGACGACCGGCCGTCGGTCGCGGAGATCCACGAGCGGATCCTCGAGGCGCTCGCCGACGAGGCGCGCCACATCCTCGAGGACGGCGTCGTCGCCACGGCGGCCGAGATCGACGCGTGCCTCATCCTCGGCGCGGGCTACCCGTTCTTCCGCGGCGGGATCACGAAGCACCTCGACCAGACCGGCGTCTCGCAGCGCGTCGCCGGGCGCCCCCTCGCAGAGCTCTCCGCCGCCTAGTCACGCGGCCTCGAACGCGACGACGGAGCGGCAGGGGCTTCCCCCCGCCGCCGATTCGGGTACTCTCCGGGGTGCAGCGGCGCCGGCCGGGTGGACCCCCAGCGAGCTGCCTTCCTCGAACGGTTGCGCGGGAAGAAACACCAGCGCAAGAACTGTGCGGCGCGTCTCGAGGCTGCTGCCCGATGCAGGAACCCACGACCATCTCGCATTCGCCCTCGGAGCAGGCTCCGGAGCTCGCGCACGCCGCGGAGCGCGCCGAGCAGTGGTTCGGCGAGCCGTTCCTCCACCCGGGCGAGGACGCGGTCGTCGCGCTCGCGCCCGGGACCGCCCGCCGCAGGGCGCTCGACGACGCGATCGAGGAGATCGACGCCGGCCTCCGCGTGCCGTCGCCGGGCTGGAAGGTGCGCTACGGCCTGATGCTCGGCCTCGAGCGCGTGCTCGCGGCGGAGTCGCCGGCCACCGCCGCCGGCACCGCCCTGCGGCGCCACCAGATCGACGCGCTCGCCGGGATGCTGACCGAGCTGATCGCCGCGACCCAGCGCAACGTCGAGGAGAACGGCAACGGCAACGGCGCGAACGGGAGCGTCGCCGAGCTCGTCGACGAGCAGGAGGACGAGGAGGACGAGGACGTCGAGCTCGTCGACGAGGAGCCCGAGGAGGGCACGTTCGTCGGCGAGGACCCCGGCGCCTCACGCCGCTACCGCTTCCGCCACCCGACGGCCTCCGGCAAGACGATCGCCGCGGCCGGGTTCGTCGAGTCGGCCCGGGAGCTCGGCGTCCTGATCCTCACGCACCGGCGCCTCCTGGTCGACCAGTTCCGCCGCGACCTCACGACCGAGGGCTACGGCGACAGGCTCACGGACGCGATCGAGGCGGGCAAGGAGCCGCTCCGCGCGGACCCGCTCACGATCCAGACCTACGCCTGGTTCGCCCGGCACGGCCACGAGCTCTCACCCACCGCGTACCAGCTCGTGATCTGCGACGAGGCGCACACCGCCCTCGGCGAGAAGACCTCGACCGCGATCCGCCGCTTCTCCGAGCCGCTCTACATCGGCATGACCGCGACCGAGGAGCTGATCGCGAAGCAGGTCTCCGACGTCTTCCCCGCCTCCGTCGACGACCTCCCGCTCACCGATGCAGCGCGGCGCGGGCTCATCGCGCCCCTCCGGTCGCTCCGGGTGCCGCCGGTGGCGGCGATCAACTCGGTCCCGATCGTCGGCGGCGACTTCGAGGAGCGCGCGCTCGCCGCGGCGCTCGACCACACGGCGCTCAACCAGGCGGCCGCGAGCCTCTACCGCGACCGGTTCGGCGGGACGCCGGGGATCGTCTACGCGGCCGGGGTCGAGCACGCCTACAACCTCGCCCAGGAGTTCCGGGCGGCCGGCCTGAAGACCATGGCTGTCTCCGGGCGCACCCCGCCGCGGGAGCTCGCCGAGACGCTCGCCGCCTACGAGCGCGGCGAGATCAACGTGCTCATCAACGCGCAGCTGCTGGCGGAGGGCTGGAACTCGCCGCGCGCGACGGTCTGCATGCACCTCGCACCCACGGCCTCGAAGCGCGTCTACCAGCAGCGCATCGGCCGGATCATGCGGACGCATGCGCGCAAGGAGGCGGGGATCGTCGTCGACTTCGTCCCGAAGGGCGCGACGCACTCGGACCGCGTCGTCTCGCTCCACTCGCTGCTCGACTCGGACTTCTACCGCGAGGGCGCCCGCGTGACGCCCGCCCCGCGCCGCCGCTCGGCCCGGCGCGCCCGCCGGCGGCTCTCGCCCGCACCGTGGCTCGTGCCGGTGACGCAGGACGTCGGCCGGCGTCTCGCGGTCATCCAGCGCGAGTGGCAGCGCGTCGACCCGCGCTTCCTCGACGACGACGAGCAGCGCTTCTGGGCGACGATCGCCGGGCGCCAGATCCGCTTCGACCAGCGCGCCGAGTTCGCCCGCAAGTTCGCCGAGGGACGCGCCGACAAGGGCGCTCTCGAGACGTTCCTCTCGGTCTGCGCGGCGGAGAACCCCAACCGGCGGCTGCGGATGACCGCGCTCGCCGACCGGGTCGCGACGCCGGTCGAGCGTGCCGACTTCGACGATCTCGTGACGCTCGTGACGCAGGCGCCGCCGTGGGAGAAGGATCGCGCGGCGGGCGTGCGGATCCTGCTCCGCGCGATCGGCGACGGCAAGGCCGCGGCGCCCGACCAGATCCTGGGCCGCTGGACGTGGCGGCTCGCGCGCTCCGTGCGGAAGACGCTCGACCGCAAGGCGAGCCAGGAGTTCCCGGAGGCGAAGCGCCTCCTGGGCGCGGTCGCCAACTCCCGCGGCCACCGCCACGAGGAGAACGTCGGCCAGCTGGTGAAGATCGCCGCCGCCCTCACGCTCCCCGTCGGCTCGGCGCTCCTCGCCTCGGCGGAGGGCTACACACCCCGTGCCAACGGCCTCCTCGACCACGCGCGCGAGGAGCTCGGCCCGATCGAGGAGATCGCGGCCGCGCTGGCCGAGAGCCTGCCGGCGCCGAAGGCGCCCGCCCGCAAGTCGCGCCGTCGGCGGCGGAAGAAGCGCACGGACGGCGCCCGCCCCGAGGCGGCCGGCGAGCAGGCCGCAGTGGCCACCACCGTGTCCGACGGGTCGGCCGAGACGGCGTCGACGAGCCCGGAGCCGGCCGCCGAGCCGGTGACGCCGGCCGAGCCGGCGCCTGCAGCGGAGCGCTAGTCCTCGTCGGGGTCGCCGGGCGGCTTGCGCCGCTCGCGATCGCGCAGGAAGCGCGTCAGCTCGGCGGCGAGCGTCTCGCCGGTCGGCAGCTCGCCGCTCTCGCTGAACGACTGGATCGTGTCGGCGCGGCGCTCGAGCTCCTCGACGTAGGCCTGCGTGTCCGGATCCGAGGCCACCGCCTCGGTCACCTGCGCCTCGTACTCGTCCTCGGCGTCGTCGAGCTCCGCCGTCTCGATCGGCACGCCGACGAGATCGGCGAGCCGGACGCAGAGCGCCTTCGCGGCCTTCGGGCTGGGGGCGAGCGAGACATAGTGCGGCACGGCCGACCAGAGGCTCACGGAGCGGAGCTCGGCGGTGCGGCACGCGTCGTGGAGCACCCCGACGATCCCCGTCGGCCCCTCGTAGCGCGAGAGCTGCAGGCCGAGCTCCTCGACGAGCTTCGGGTCGGTCGCGGCGCCGGTGACCGGCGCGGGCCGCGTGTGCGGGACGTCCGCGAGCAGCGCGCCCAGCGTCACGACGAGCTCGACGTCCAGCTCGCGCGCGAGGCCGATCACGAGGTCGGTGAAGGCGCGCCAGCGGTAGTTCGGCTCGACGCCGAGGAGGATCACCGCGTCGCGGTCGGTGCCCGGGATGGCGCCGTGGAAGAACACGTTCTCCGGCCACTCGATGCGCCGCGTCATCCCCTCGTCGAGGCTGACGGTCGGACGGACGGCCTGGAAGTCGACGAACGCCTCGGGGTCGATGTCGGCGAACCGCGTCGCCTCCCACTGCCGCGCGAGGTAGCCCGCGGCGACCGTCGCCGCCTGCCCGCCGTCGTTCCACCCCCGGAAGGCGGTGATCATCACCGGGTTGCGCAGGATCGGCCGTGCGTCGATGCGGAGGTCTGACGCGATACGCCTAGCGTAACCGCAGCGGCTCGCCCACCCGGCCCACCTGCCGGGCCGCGGGCGCGAGAAGCGGCTGCGGCGGGCGCCAGAGCGCGTGCGCGGTTGCGACCGTCAGGCCCCAGATCGCGGCGGCGAGGGTCACGTGGACGAGGACGAGCCCCCAGGGGAGGGCGTTCCGGTACTGGATCTCCCCGACGAGCATCTGGACGAGGAGGACGGCGAGGAGCACGCCCGCGAGGCGGAGGACGCCGGGCGCGGAGCGCCGCGACCGGACGAGCCGCCAGCCGACGAGCAGGAAGCCGAGCCCGAAGACGGCGGTCGCGCGGACGTGGACGTAGACCGTGTCCCGGATCTCGAGGCCGAGCCGCTCGACCTGGTCGTCGGCGCCGGGGTGCGGCCCGGACGCCGTCGCGATCGCGCCCGTCACGACCATCACGGCGCAGCCGACGACGCCCACCACCGCGACGAGCCGGAGCCAGCGAGGCGCGACCGGCTCGCCGAGCCCGCGCGCGTGGCTCCACGCCTCGAGCACGACGACGACCGCGAGCGCGACGACCACGAGCGCGAGCAGGAAGTGCGTCATCACGGCGAGCGGGTGGAGCTCGAGGATCACCGTCAGGCCGCCGAGCGGGATCTGCGCGACCGTGCCGAGGAACGCCGCGAGCGCCGTCCGGCGGACCCACGGCGCCAGCCCGGCCACGCGCCGCGCCGCGAGCCAGGTCGCGAGCGAGGCGAGGATGCCCCCGAGGGCGACGACCCGGTTCCCGAACTCGACGATCGCGTGGAAGTCCTTCGCCGGGAAGGGGGTCGAGCCGCAGCGCGGCCAGTTGTCGCACCCGAGGCCCGAGCCGGTGAGCCGGACGAAGGCGCCGGAGGCGACCACGAGCCCCAGCATCGCGACCGCGAGCAGGGCGATCCGGAGGAACGCGTCGGGCGAGACGGGCCCGCGGAGGCGCGCGGGCCGCCTCACGCGAGTGCGACCCCCGACCCGGCCTCGACGCGACCCACAGCGTGGAGCGGCAGCCCCGCGGCGGAGAACGTCGCCTCGACGACGGCGCGCTTGTCGGCCGACAGCGTGACGAGGAGCCCGCCCGCCGTCTGCGGGTCGTAGGCGAGCGCCTCCAGCTCCGGGGACGCCCCGGAGACGACGTGCGGGCCGGCGAACTCGCGGTTGCGGCGGTCGCCCCCGGTGCGGACCCCGGCCTCGGCGAGCTCCAGCGCGCCGGGCAGCGCGGGCAGCGCCCCGGCGTCGAGGACGATCCGCACACCCGAGCGCGACGCGGTCTCGTGAGCGTGACCGAGCAGCCCGAACCCGGTCACGTCGGTGACGGCGTGCGGGGTGAAGGGGCGGAGCGCGTCCGCGGCGTCGCGATTCGACTCGCACATCGCCTCGGTCGCGGCCTCGAGCGCCCCGGCCGGCGCGACGCCGTCCCGGACGCCCTGGAGGACGAGCCCGGTGCCGAGCGCCTTGGTGAGGAGGACGACGTCGCCCGCCTCGGCCGTGCTCTTCCGCCAGACCCCGTCGGGGTGCACCGTCCCGACGACCGCGAGCCCGTACTTCGGCTCCTCGTCGCGGATCGTGTGGCCGCCGGCGAGGATCGCGCCCGCCTCGCGCACGGCGTCGGCCGCCCCGGCGAGGATCTCGCCGAGCATCTCGACGGGGAGCTCCTCCGGGAAGGCGGTGACGGAGAGCGCGAGCAGCGGCCGCCCGCCCATCGCGAAGACGTCGTTGAGCGCGTTCGTGGCCGCGATTCGCCCGAAGGCGCGCGGGTCGTCGACGACGGGCGGGAAGAAGTCGACGGTGAAGACGAGCGCCGTCGTCTCGTCGAGCTTGTAGACGGCCGCGTCGTCGGCCGGATCGAGACCGACCAGGAGGTCGTGCGCCTCGGCCGGCACGAGGCCGTCGAGCAGCTGCTCGAGCCGGGCCGCCGAGTACTTGGCCGCGCACCCACCTGCCTTCGCGAGGCTCGTGAGGCGTTCGGTCCCGCTCATCCCGCCCGAGTGTACGGGCGTCCGCCGGGCGGGCTGTGAGAGGATCGCCGCGTGCCGAGCGCGCTCGTCACCGGGGGCTCGTCCGGGATCGGACTCGCGATCGCGCGGATGCTCCGCGAGGAGGGCTACGCGCTGACGCTCGCCGCGCGAAAGCCCGAGCGGCTGGAGGCGGCCGCCGCGGAGCTCGGGGCCACGGCCGTGTCCGCAGACGTCCGGCACGAGGAGGACTGCGCGCGGCTCGTCGCAGGGCACGTGGCCGCTCACGGGGGGCTCGACGTGCTCGTCAACTCCGCCGGCGTGGGCGTCGCGGGGCACATCGGCGCCACCGAGACGAAGCAGTACGACCTCCAGCAGTCGGTCAACCTCCGCGGCGCGTTCCTGGTCACGCGCGAGGCGCTTCCCGCGCTCCGCGAGGCGCGGGGCTACGTCGTCAACCTCGCCTCGATCGCGGGCACGATCCCCGCTCCGGGCCTGGGGATCTACGGGGCCGCCAAGGCCGCGCTCATCTCCCTCACACGGACGCTCGACCGCGAGGAGACGGACGCGGGCGTCCGGTTCACGGCGCTCTGCCCAGGCTTCGTCGACACGCCGATGGCGAGCTGGACCGGGCTCGAGGCGGAGGAGATGATCCGGCCGGAGGACTGCGCCGAGCTCGTCCGCGCGCTCCTCCGGCTCGGGCCTGCGACCCGCGTGCCGGTGCTCGTCGTCGAGCGCGCGGGCGGCGGCGACACCGCCTAGGCGGGGCTGCGCGCCGGTCAGCGCTCGCCGGGGGCGAGCTCGCCGAGCGTCGCGTCGCCGCCGGTGAGCCCGAGGCGCCCGTAGAGGGCGAGCTTGTCGCGCGAGTCCTCGATGTCGAGGAGGCGCAGGGTCAGCTGGCCGATCCGCTCCTCGGGGCCGAACGCCGCGTCCTCGACGCGCTCCATCGAGAGCCGCTCCGGGTGGTAGGTGGCGTTCTCCGAGACCGTGTCGAGGATCGTGTAGTCGTCGCCGCGCCGGAGCTCGAGCGTCACCTCGCCGGTGACGGCGCTCCCGACCCAGGCCGAGAGGCTCTGGCGCAGCATCAGCGCCTGCGGATCGAACCAGCGGCCCTCGTAGAGCAGCCTGCCGAGACGCCGTCCCTCGCTGCGGTACGCCTCGATCGTCGCCTCGTTGTGGATCGCGTTGACGAGGCGCTCGTACGCGGCGTGGAGGAGCGCCATGCCCGGCGCCTCGTAGATCCCGCGGCTCTTGGCCTCGATGATCCGGTTCTCGATCTGGTCGGACATGCCGAGGCCGTGACGCCCGCCGATCGCGTTCGCCTCGAGCGCGAGCTCGACCTGGCTCGCGGCGGTCGACCCGTTCAGCGCGACCGGCCAGCCCTCCTCGAACCGCACGCGGACGGTCTCCGGCTCGATCGCGACGTCGGGGTCCCAGTGCCGGACCCCCATGATCGGCTCGACCAGGTGCATCGTCCGGTCGAGGCGCTCGAGCTCCTTCGCCTCGTGGGTGGCGCCCCAGATGTTCGCGTCGGTGGAGTAGGCCTTCTCGGCGCTCGCGCGGTACGGGAGGCCGCGCTCGACCAGCCACTCGCTCATCTCCGCGCGGCCGCCCAGCTCGTCGACGAAGAGCGGGTCGAGCCACGGCTTGTAGATCCGGAGAGCCGGGTTCGCGAGCAGCCCGTAGCGGAAGAACCGCTCGATGTCGTTGCCCTTGTACGTCGACCCGTCGCCCCAGACGTCGACGCCGTGCTCGCGCATCGCCTGCACGAGCATCGTCCCCGTCACGGCGCGGCCGAGCGGCGTCGTGTTGAAGTAGGTCTTGCCGCCGGTGGAGACGTGGAAGGCGCCGCAGCGCAGCGCGACGAGCCCCTCGTGGACGAGCTGCGGCTTGCAGTCGACGAGCAGTGCCTCCTCTGCGCCGACCGCCCGCGCCCGCTCGGGCACGCCCGTGACGTCCGGCTCGTCGGCCTGGCCGAGGTCGGCCGTCAGCGCATACGGGATCGCGCCCTTCTCGCGGATCCACGCGACGGCGACGGTCGTGTCGAGGCCGCCGGAGAAGGCGATCCCGACGCGCTCGCCGATCGGGAGCGAGCTGAGGATGCGCGACATGCGCCGAGCATAGGCAAGCCGGGGCTAGCCGACGGCGGCGTGCTGTCGCTCGACCGCGGCGCGCAGCCTGCGCGCGACGCCGACGACCTCGCCGACGACGACCAGGGCAGGCGTGGGCAGGCCTGCGGCGAGCTCCGCCAGCTCGTCGAGGCGCCCGGTGACGGACTCCTGCTCGGGGAGCGTCCCGTTCGCGACCACGGCGCCGGGCGTCGCGGGGTCGAGCCCGGCAGCCACGAGCCCCGCGGCGAGCTCGGGCAGCCGCTCGAGCCCCATGAAGAGGACAAGCGTGCCGCCGCCCCGCGCCAGCGAGGCGAGCGCCTCGGGGTCGTCGGGGACGCCGTGGCCGTTCGCGATCGTGACGCGGTCGGAGCTCCCGCGATGCGTGACGGGGATCAGCGCGGCGGCGGGCACGGCCGCGATGCTCGAGACGCCCGGCGTGACGGTGAACGGGATCCCCGCCTCGGCCAGCTCGAGCGCCTCCTCGCCGCCGCGGCCGAAGACGAACGGGTCGCCGCCCTTGAGGCGGACGACCTCGAGCCCTGCCCGCCCGTACTCGACGAGCAGCGCGTTGATCTCCGCCTGCTCGAGCGGCGCGCGCGGGATCACGAGCGCGTCCTCGGGCGCCTCCGCGACGAGCTCCGGCGCGACGAGCGCGTCGTGCACGAGCACGTCGCAGGAGCGAACGAGCTCCAGCCCGCGAGCCGTGATCAGCCCGGGGTCGCCCGGGCCGGCGCCGACGAGGTGGACGGTCACGAGAGCGCCCGCTCGACGAGGCGCTCGAAGTACGCCTTGCGGTCGTCGTAGGTCGGAAGGCTCACCTTGGCCCACGGGCGGAGCGCCCGCAGCTGGCGCGCGAGGTCGGCGTGGGTCGGCCCGATCTGGGCGGCGATCCGGTCGCGGAGCCACTTCGCGAGCGCCGGTGAGGCGCCGCCGGTCGAGACGGCGATCGCGATCGGGCCTTGCCGGTGGACGGCGGGCAGGATGACGGTGCACTTCTCCGGGTCGTCGACGACGTTGCAGAGGAGCGAGCGCGCGGCGGCGTCCCGCGCGACCTCGGCGTTGAGGGACTCGATCTCGGTCGCCGCGACGACGAGGTACCGGCGGTCGAGGTCGGCCTCCTCGTAGGCCCGAGGCAGCCAGGTGACGGGGAGCGCGCGCACGTCGTCGCGGATCCGCGGCGCGACGACGGTGACGTCGGCGCCGCACTCGAGCAGCCCGGCGACCTTCTCCTTCGCGATCCTGCCGCCGCCGACGACGAGCACGCTGCGGCCCTCGAGATCGAGGCAGGCCATGTAGTACCGCTGCTCGGGCACGTCAGACACCCACCGAGTGCACGCGGACGCCCGACCGGTCGAGCCGAACGGTCAGCTCCTTGCCGTCGACGGCGAGCGAGAGGCCGAAGGCCCCGGGGCCGTGGACGGTGAGCGAGACGTCCTCGAGCGTCCGTCCCGCGAGGGCGCCGAGCGCGTCGTTCACCTCGGCGGCGCTCGCGACGAGGTCGCGCCCCGACGGGAGCCGCCGGTAGAGCCGCGTCGCCGCCGCCTCGCCGCCCGGGCCGTAGATCGCGCGCAGGCGGCCCGACTGGAGCGCGAGCTCGATCAGCCGGTCGAGCTCCTCGGCGCCCTCCGAGACGGCGCCGTCGGCGAGCTCGCCGCGGAGGAGCTCGAGCCGCTCCCGATAGTCGCCCGCCGGCACGGCCGCGAGCACCGCGTCCACCTCGCCGAGCGCGACCTCGAGCTCGGCGGCGGTCGGCGCCAGCGGCCGGGCCTCAGTGGTCGCCATTGCCTGCCGCCTCCCCGAGGATCGCGTGCAGCTCGTGCTCGAACCCGCCCGTCTCGATCGAGCAGTGCATGCCGCACTCCTTGGGGGCGTCGGTCTCCCACCACCAGCGGCCGGCCCGGTGCGGCTCGCCCGGCGCGATCGCACGCGTGCACGGCGCGCACCCGATCGACGTGAACCCCTTCTCGTAGAGGAGGTGCGTCGGGACCTCGTTCTCCCGGAGGTAGTCCCAGACCTCCTCCTCCGTCCACTCGGCGAGCGGGTTGAGCTTCACGATCGCGTCGTGATCGTGGTCGATCTCGACCTTGCGGATGTCCGAGCGCGACGCCCACTGGTCGCGGCGGAGGCCGGTGACCCACCCGTCCAGCCCGTCCAGCACCCGGTTGAGCGGCTGCACCTTGCGGACGTTGCAGCAGAGGAGCCGCTCCTCGACCGAGTTGTAGAACAGGTTCGGCCCGTGCCGGTCGACGAGCCGCTGGAGATGGTCGGCGCGCGGCGAGACGAGCTCGAGCCGCAGGCCGGGGTAGCGCTGGCGCAGGCGCTCGACGAGGTCGAAGGTCTCCTGCGGGAGACGGCCGGTGTCGATCGAGAAGACGCGCACGTCGGGATCGATCGCGTACGCCATGTCGATCAGCGCGACGTCGCCCTCCTGGAAGGCCGTCGAGACCCCGAGCCGCTCGCCGAACTGCTCGAGCGCCCACTCGAGGAGCTCCCAGGGCTCGCGGCCCTCGAACTCGATCGAGAGCTCGCCGGCCTCCAGGTCGTCGATCAGGTGGGTGCTCACGCTGCTGCCTCCTCGGTCGCACGGGTCGGGGCGGGGTCGATGCCTGCGAGCGCGCCGAGCTCGGCGTCGGTCAGGCGACGGGTGAACTGGGGAAAGCTCTCGGCGTCGCGGCGCCCGTCGAGCCAGCCTGCGACGAGGCCGCCGACGACGTCGTCGAGCAGGTCGGTGCGCACGCGGCGGAAGACGGCGCGGCCGATCCCGGCGTCGCGCCCGAGCCCGCCGCGCAGGTAGACCTCGTAGGCCTGGTGTCGCGTGCCCGTCTCGTCGCGCACCGTGCTGCCCTGGAAGCCGATGTCGCCGACCCAGTGCTGGGCGCAGGCGTGCGGGCACCCGTCGAGATGGAGCTTCAGGTCGGCGACATCGTCGCCGAACCGCGTCTCGAGCCCCTCGACGAGGGCTGCGAGCCGGGTCTTCGTCTCGGTCACGGAGAAGTTGCAGTGCGGCTCCCCGGTGCAGCCGATCGAGCCGGCGCGGATGGGGTTGACGTCGAGCGGGAAGCCGAGCTCCGCGAGCCGTGCGGAGACGCCGTCGACCGCGTCCTCCGCCACGCCGGTGAGGACGAGGTTCTGCTGCCGTGTGACGCGGAGGTCCTGCCCGCTCTGCTCGGCGAGCTCCGCGAGCGCGAGCATCTGCGTGCCGCTCACGAGCCCGACGTGGACGGGGATGCCGATCGAGCGGGCCCCGCCGCGCTCGAGGCCGACGCCCATGTGGTCGTGCTCGACCTCGGGGTACGGGGGCAGCGCGAAGTCCGGCAGCCTGCGGCCGAGGCGCTGCTCGACGACGGCGCGCATGCCGTCCGTCCCGATGTCGTCGATCATGAACTTCAGTCGCGCCTTGACCCGCGAGACGCGGTAGCGGAGGTCCTCCTGCCAGGCGTCGATGATCGCCCGCAGGACCTCGAGAGTCTCCTCCTTCCGGACGAAGACGCCCAGGTCGCGCGCGAGGCGGGGGACGGACGAGAGCCCACCGCCGACCATCACGCCGAACCCCTCGACGCCGTCGTGGATCGCCCCGACGAGCGCGATGCAGTTGATCTCGGCGGCGTTGCAGCGGTGCGCGCAGGTCGAGATCGTGATCTTGTGCTTCCGCGGCAGGTCGCTGTAGTCCGGGTTGCCGTAGAAGAAGCTCGTCACCTCGTCGATCACCGGCGTCGCGTCGAACAGCTCGTCGTGCGCCGTCCCGGCGAGGGGGCAGCCCGTCACGTTGCGCACGGCGTCGCCGCAGGCGCCCGCGGTCGTCAGGCCGGCGGCGTCGAGGCGCGCGAAGACGTCCGGCAGCGCCGCGAGCCGGAGGTAGTGGAGCTGGATCGTCTGCCGCGTGCTGAGCTCGCCCGCGTCGGAGCCGTGCTCGACGGAGAGCTCGCCGACGGCGCGCAGCTGGTGCGGCTCGATGCGGCCGGCCGGGAGCTTGATCCGGAGCATGAACGTGCCGACCTTCGGCTTGTCGTGGTAGAGGCCCCACCACTTGAGCCGGACGATGTCCTCCTCCGGGATGTCCGCGTAGCCCGCCGCGATCAGCGACGGCAGCTCGCCGAGCATCCCGAGCGGGCTCTTCTCGCGCTTGAGGCGCTCGACGGAGTTCCGCTTGAGGACGAGCTCGAGCGTCGGCGGCTCCGATGCCCGGGCGGCGCGTGCGGTGGGTGCCACGTGCTCTCCTCTCGTCCTCGTCGGCCGTGTCGGCCCCGAAGCGCGAGCGGCTCCGGGGTTGGGGGTTCCCGGAGCCTTCGGTGGGCCTGCCGTGGCGGGCGCCGCGTGTGCCATCTTCCCGCATCGACCGCTCCGGGACGGGCGGCGCACGGCTGGAGTTCGCACCTGACGGGCTCGAAGGCCCCGGTTGCGGCGGCGTCGTCGGGCCAGATCCCTCGACCGCTCGTGATGACTAACGCTTCACAATCTATAGCAACGTCACTTCACTCACGCAAGTAATGGACGCGAGCGGCCGCCGGTGACGACGCGGCGTCGCGACACGTCGTCCAAAGACGACGTACCGGGTCTACGAGTTGACGGCCTTGACCGCGCGCTCGAGCTCGCGTGCGGAGAACGCGCCCTCGAACTTCGTGCGGATGACGCCGGTGCGGTCGACGACGTACGTGAACGGCTCGGTGGGGAGCCGCCACTCCTTCACCCAGCGGTTGACGCCCTTCGCGGGGTCGTTGTCCTTGTAGATCTCGACGTGGATGAACCGGACGCCCTTCGAGCCCGGCTGCTTGCGCACGGCCGAGACGACCTCGACCCCCGGGCCGCACGTCCGCGTCTGGCAGAACTGCGGCGTCGCGAAGGTGACGACGAACGGCTCCTTCGCGGCGAGCGCCTGCGCGATGCTGCGCTCGTAGAGGGCGCGGTCGGGGACGCGCGAGGTCGTCAGGGCCGTGAGGTCGCCGTTCGTGCTCGCAAGGGTGGGCGTCTTCGTCGGGAGCGCCCGGTCGCCGACCGTCGGGGCGGTGCTCTTCCGCTTCACGACCACGTTCCCGAGGGCCTGGATCTTCGTGCCGCCGACCGGCTCGGCGAGGAACCAGTACGTCCCCGGCGTCGGCGTGTCGATCGTCGTCACGTAGATCGAGCCGACGTCGTCGGCCGTCGAGCCGCCCGGCACGCCGATGGGCTCGAGGCGGGCGACCCCGGTCGCGAACGGCGGCCGCTTGAGCCCGCGCGAGACCCAGATCCTCGCCGTGGGCCGCTCGACCAGGCGCCCCTGCTTGTCGACGACGAGGAAGGACACGCGGTTGCGCCCGACCTGGTGATCGGACGTGCCCGCGACGACGGCGACGTCCTCGCCCGGCGCCCGCCAGAGCGCCTCGAGCGTGCCGCTCTCGGCCGGCGCCGCCTGCGTCGTCGTCCCGCCCGAGGCGTCGTCGGAGCCGCCGCCGCACGACGCTCCGAGCAGCGCCGTGCAGGCAGCCAGGACCACGGCGAACCCCAGACGCGCCACGCGTCCAGGGTAGCCGCAGTGCAATCGGAGAGAGGGCTAGTCGCCGTCGGAGAACGTGCGCCCGGCCAGCTTGAACTTCCCGAGCCAGGCGGCGACGAGCGCCAGGTTCACGAGGGCGAGGGTCAATCTCGCTCTGTTCACGACGAGCCTCCTTTCCTCAGAAGCGGACGACGGACAGCGCCTCGGCGGCATTGCGGTACCACCTCGCCGCCTCGCGGGCGTCTCCCCGACGCTCCGCGAGATCTCCCAGCGCAACCCACGCTCCCGTCCGGTGCGCGATCGACGCCATCTGCTCGAAGGCGGCGTCCGCGACCCGGAAGCACTGCTCCGCCTCGTCGAGGCGGCCCCGCTCCAGCAACGAGCGGCCCAGCACGAGGTTCGACTGGCCGATCTCGTCGAGGAAGTCGTCACGTCCCTCGAGCAGCTCGAGGGCCTTGCGCGCATGCTCGTCCGCGGCCTCGTGGTCGCCGAGGTGCTCGTGCACCGCCGCCAGGCTTCCCAGGGCCTGTGCGGCGTCCGGCTGCGAGCCGGCCTCGACGGCGAGGGCGAACGACTGCGTGAGGTGCTCGATCGCCTGCTCGGGATGGCCGAGCAGGAGCTGGAGGCCGCCCAGGTTCAGCATCAGGCGGCCGGTGTTCCGCTCGTCGTTCAGCTCCTGGTAGATCGCCTTCGCCTGCTGTGCGTACTGGCGGGCGAGCACCCAGTGCCCCATCTTCTCCGCGACGAGCGAAGCCTGGAAGTACGTCCCCGCGACGACCCGCGGATCGTCCATCCCCTGCGCGAGCTCGATCGCGCGCTCGACGTCCTCGCGCGCGGCCTCGTAGTCGGACTGCCGCCGGCGGCAGCGCGAGCGCCACGCGAGGATGCGGGCGCGGAGGAGGTCGCAGGGATGGCCCGACCGCTCCGCCAGAGCGAGCGCCTCGTCCAGGAGCGCGATCGCCGTCGGGACGCTCGAGATGCGGTAGCGGCAGCAGCCGAGGCGGAAGAGCACGTCGGCCCGGTCGACGTCCGAGAAGCCCGGGAGCTCGACGAGCTCGCGCGCGCGCTGGAGGACCTCGATCGCGTCGCGGGCGCGGCCCGTCTCCTGGAGCGACCAGCCCTCGCCCGCGAGCGCCCGGACCTCGAGCTCGGCCGAGCCGAGCTCGGCCAGCTCGCCGCGTGCCTGACGGAAGAGCTCGACCGCCTCGGCGTCGCGGTGGTCCGCGGCGAGCGCCTCGGCGCGGGTGAGCAGCGCCTCGACGCGCGTGCGGTCGTCGACGGAGACCCCGTGGAGCAAGAACTGCGCGTCGACGGCCAGCCGCTCCGCCAGCCAGGCGACCGTCTCGTCGGTCGGGCGCGTCTTCCCGCGCTCGATCTGGCTCACGTACTCCTTCGAGAAGCGGTTGCCGGCCAGCGCGGTCTGCGTCAGGCCGGCGGCGACGCGCAGCGAGCGGACGCGTTCGCCGATGGTCCGGGCACGAGCCGGAGCAGCGACGGAACTCGTGGCGGCCGCATCGCCCATACGGTCTGCACTCAACCCTGCGGCTTCGTGGGCCGCTGTCCCCCGATGGGGTGAACGCGAGTGGTCGGGCGGGTGAACCATGTGAAGCACAGGATACCCATGATCACTTGACCGAGCTACTTGACTTTTTGGGACACGGCCCCTACAGTCCGGTCACCAAGCACTGATCCAGACGCCAGGATCAGTGCGTGGGGCGCACCGACGGGAACCGGTGCCGTGCGGAGAACAGCGTGACTGGGCCGCAGAGTCACGAGCTCCGACCGGCGCCCCCAGAGGAGCAGCCTCCTTCGAGACGCCCCCGGAAGCCGCAGCCGGGGGCGTCTCACTTTCTGAGCGCGTGTGACGCGAATTGCCTGTATCCATGCGCTTCGCTGCAAGCTGCTCCTGACCCCAAGACCGCTGAGGGCCGCTGAACGCCGCTTGGCAGGGGCTCGTTCAGGCCCTCACCAAGCCCTCAGCAGATCCTGACATCGTGCGGGACGTACGGGGCAGGGCGTCTGTTGCTACAACCACCGCGGCCCGCCGTACGATCGGCAAGTGCCACTGCCACCCACCCGCGGTTCCACTGGTTTGACTGGTGCCGCCGGCGAGTACCACGTCGCCGCCGAGTTGTCCCGACGCGGACGGCTGGCGACGGTCACCATCAAGAATTCTCCCGGCACCGACGTCCTCGCTCAACGGCGCGACCGCAGTGCGATGGTCGCAGCGGAACGGGCGATTTGCAGGTATTCCCTGCAAACCAGGCGGGTCTCGTACTCTATCCGCTGAGGAGGCGCCGGGTGCACTCCCCGAGCGGGCCCGTCTGCGTCCTGCCCTGTGAGCGACGGATCGGAGGACAGCATGGCAAAGGCGATCTCAGCGACGTGCGGGCGGAGCGGTCTGTGCCGCGCTCCTACTTCGCCGCCGTGGACGGGCGGACGTCGATGACGTCTGTCGTACTTCGCGGACGATGCGACCCTGACGTGTAGATGGATGGTGTCATGTTCACCGGAGCTGATGATATCCGGCGGATGTTCACGGACTTCTTCGCGAGCTGGGATGCGATGGTCCACGACGTCACCAATCTCTCGTCGACGATGCTGAGCGGTGAGCGGCGACGGAGAACGCGTGACGTTGCGGAGCGGCGGGATGGACACGCCGATGTACAACTCAACTTCTTCGCCATCAACGACGACGGCCGGTTCGATCGGGTCATCATCTGGATGGACGGGAACAACCCTCTGCAGTAGGCAAATCGCCGGGGGGCGGCGCTGCGACGGCGCCGCTCAGCCGGCTCGACGGAACGCGATGATGCCGGTTGGGATCTGCCGCTGGTAGTCCGGTCGGTTGAGTGACTCTCCGCGCCAGTTGATGTTCGCGCTCGAGTCGATGTCCATGCCCAGCGCCTCGACGAAGCCGAGCCCGAACAGCGCCTGCGCGAACTGGCGGGCGGAGGTGCCCGCGCCGCCGATGACGACGAGAGCCGTCTGCCCGTTTCGCAGCCGCCCAACCGCGGCCCGATGGTAGGCCGGGTCGCGTTGATACGGCTCCAGCGTCTTCAGGTCGCCGATGCGGCCGCCGTGGACGTAGACGGGCTTGCCGGAGATCGCCTCCCGCACCCCCTCCTGGAGGAGATCGGCGTCCTTCACGTTCCCGGGGACGATGTCGACGCTCCGTCGGCGCCGAACGCGGCGGCGCCGCGGTTGGTGCCGCCGAGGAAGCTGCGGCCCTTGTGGATCAGCAGGTTGCCGGACGGGACGTTGCGGGCCAGCAGGAAGAAGTCGCCGTTGAGGCCGGCGACTGCGCCGCGCCCGGCGTTGGCGCGGATGTACCCGCCTACGGTCCCGGTCCGCCCGGGGCCGCCACCCAGCCAGACGGCTTCGAGCCGCACGCCCCGCCCGGGGACGATGCGGACCATGTGAGGGGCCGGGGCCGGCGCCGGTCGCAATCGTCCTCGTGCTCGTCGTGGCCGCGGGAACCGCCGCTGCCGTCGTGGACGTCACGGCCGCGCCGAGCGCCGCAATCGCAACGGCGAGTGCCAACGCCCAGATCACCCGCCGGCCATTGCATCCCTCCCCACCGCCTCCGTGGCCCGGCCGTTGCTGCGGAGTGGCGCCGCGACACGATCATCCCGAGCGAGTCTATTCCCCACCGTGATCG
>CAVVIL010000013.1:0-34395 GCA_963748255.1 uncultured Actinomycetes bacterium
ACCGCCGCCCTGGTCGGCATGCACATACTCGCGGCCCGATAGCTGTACGGTCACATGTACTCCACCTGATGAGCGAGCCAAGACAACCCACGAAGCCCGCCGGGACATCGCGTTGGCGAGTCATCGTCGCCCGTGTTCTCACGATCGTCGCGATCCTCCTCGCGCTCGTCGGGATGGTCGCGTTCTACGTCGAGCACACCGCGCTCGACGAGGACGGCTTCGAGACGATCTCGCGGAACATGATCGAGAACGACGAGATTCGGACACAGGTCGCGGCGAAAGTCGGTCGAAATGCTGTTCGGGAACGTCGACGTGGAGGCGGCGATCGCGGAGCGCCTGCCTCCCGCGCAGAAGGGGCTCGCGCCCGTCCTGGCCGGTCTCGCCCGCTCGGGCGCCGATCGGGCAGCGGATGCCGCGCTCGAACGGCCACGGGTGCAGACGGTGTGGGTGGAGGTGACGACGCGGGCCCAGCGCCAGCTGGTGCGCCTCCTGGACGACGACACGACGTTCATCCAGACCGAGGGTGGCGCGGTCGTGCTCGACCTCCGCCCGATCGTGATCGAGCTCGGCGACCAGGTCGCGGTGATCGGGAAGGTCGCCGAGAGGCTGCCGGAGTCCGCGGGGAGGATCGCGATCATCGAGGAGAGCCAGCTGGAGACGGCGCAGACGGCGACGAAGGTGCTGCGTGCCGTCGCCGACTGGATGTGGCTCGTCGCGCTCGCGGTCGCAGCGCTCGCGGTCTGGCTCGCTCGCGGACGCCGGAGGCTCGAGCTGCGCGCCATCGCGATCGGACTGGTCGTCGTCGGGCTCCTGCTGCTGGCCGTCCGCCGCTTTGCAGGCGACTACCTCGTCGACGAGCTCGCCAAGGACGACGCCGTCAAGCCCGCGGCACACGATGCCTGGAACATCCTCACGCAGGTTCTCGCCGACCGCGCGTGGGTGTGGATCATCCTCGGCGTCGTCACGATCGTCGGCGTCTGGTTCGTGGGTGACACCGGCCGGGCAGCCCAGGCGCGCGATGCAGCGCACCCGGTCCTCGAGAACCGCCTGGCGACCTATGCGGTCGCCGCGGGCGCGCTGCTCGTGCTCGCGCTGGTCGCTCCCACCGTCGCCACCAGCTGGGTGATGGCGCTCATCTTGATCGTCCTCATCGTCGCCGGCATCGAGGTCGTCAGACGAATCGTGCTGGGAGCGACGCGGAGTCCGGCCGGGGGATAGGCCCGTTCCGTCGCCCACGGCCTGCGATGGGCGAGGCCTTCGACCCGCCCTGGAATGGCACGGCCGCGGGTGAGGCCGTCACCCGCCGCCGTGACGGTCGAGTGCTGCGGGCTGTCCTACTGTTCGTTCCCGAGACCTAGGAGGCTTCGATGGGATTCTTGCGCCGGCGCGGTGGGGATGACGGGACGAAGTATCGGATGCGCGAGAAGATGTTCGCGGTCGGGGACGACTTCTGGATCGAGAACGAGGAGGGGGAGCGGGCCTTCAAGGTCGACGGGAAGGCGCTGCGGATTCGCGACACACTCGTGCTCGAAGCCGCCTCGGGAGGCGAGCTGTACGAGATCCAGGAGAAGAAGCTCACGATTCGCGACAAGATGGAGATCGAGCGCGGCGGGGCGACGGTCGCGACCGTCAAGAAGGCGCTGATCACCCCGCTCCGAGATCGCTTCTCGGTCGAGGTCGAGGGCGGCGAGGACATGGAGGCGAAGGGGAACATCGTCGACCACGAGTACGAGATCGAACGGGGCGGCGACAAGGTGGCGGAGGTGTCCAAGCGCTGGTTCCGGGTCCGGGACACGTACGGCATCGAGATCCGGCCGGACCAGGACGACGCGCTCATCCTCGCCGTCAGCGTCTGCATCGACCAGATGGCCCGCGACTGATCCTCGAGGGCGAGGAGACGGCGGGCCGTACGATCCCGCTATGACGGCGTCAACGGCGGCGCCGACCGCTTCCCGGGAGCCGCCCGTCGCAGCCTACGCCGCATGCCGGCGTCGGACGAGCGTCTTCTGCTGAGAGGTTTCGGCCTTGCCGAGAACGGGTATGAGCCGTCCGCCAACGGCTCCGTCCCGTGGGACCCCCATCCCCCGCCGCCGCCGCAGGTGAGGCACCCGATCCCCCGTCGGGCAGCCAGGGACGGAGCCGCGCCCTCACATCCGCGCGCAGCAAGGAGTCGGCGGCGGCCCCGCGTACGATCCCGCCATGACGGCGTCAACGGCGGCGCCGACCGCTTCCCGGGAGCCGCCCGTCGCAGCCTACGCCGCATGCCGACGTCTGCTCCGCCGCCACGATCCCACCTTCTACCTCGCGGTATTGCGGCTTCCGGCCGACGTTCGACCCGCGGTCCATGCGCTGTACGGGTTCGTGCGCGGCGCGGACGAGATCGTCGACGGGGAGGGCCGCAGTCTGGAACCCGCCGCGCGCCTCGCCGCACTCGACGCCTGGGAGCGTGCGCTGGAATGCGGGTTGACCGAAGGGACGTCCGATCACCCGGTGATCGCTGCGCTGGTTGACGCCGGCGTACGCCTCGAGCTACCCCTCGACGAGCTGCGAGGCTACATACGGTCGATGCGGGTCGACTGTGCCCGTGTTCGCATCGCGACGCGAGCCGAGCTCGACCGCTACATGGACGGGAGCGCGGCATCTGTCGGCCGCGTCATGGCCGCGATCCTCGGTGCGCGACAAGAAGCCGAGACGTTCGGGCGGCTCGGGGTCGCGTTCCAGCTCACGAACTTCGTTCGGGACGTCCGGGTCGACTACGAGCTCGACCGGATCTACCTTCCCGCGGAGGAGCTCGAGCGCTTCGGCGTGGACGCTGCCGCGCTCGGCCTCGTGTCCGCGACGCCTCAGCTTCGCGCCTTGCTCTCGGTCGAGGTCGGCCGGGCGCGCGCGCTCTTCGGCGAGACGGCGGTCGCCGTCGCCGCTGCGTTGCCGGCGGCGCGGCGCGGCATGCGCTTCGCGCGTGCCGCCTACCTGTCCGTTCTCGACCGCGTCGAGGCGGCCGACTACGACGTCCTCGCGCAGTCGATCCGCCCCGGGGCGTGGGGGCTCGCGCGAGCCCTGCTTGCGTGACCGAACTCTCATCCCGGGCCGCTAGTCGAACGTCTCGTCGACAGATGAGTTCCGTCCCCGATCACAGTCTCAACGCCGAAGGCCGATCCACGACGAGCGATCTGGAGGACACATTGCCCAACCAGGGTGACACCGGCGTTCCCAAGCTCTCCGCCAACGCGATCACGGCTCACCTCGCGGCCACCTTCGCGGACTTACCCGTCTACGTGCACACGATCGAGCATGCCGACGGCGTCGTCCTCGTCGACACCGGCATGATCGACTCGACGCCGGAGCTGGACGAGGAAGGCGCGCCGGTGCCGATGCCGGAGAACATCCCCCGAGACGTCGTGTGCGTCATCAACACCCACCTTCACTTCGACCACTGCGGCGGCAACCGCCTGTTTCCCGGCGTGCCGATCCACGTTCAGCGGCTCGAGCTGCAAGGGCCTCATGACCCGCCCGAATGGGTCGACTTCCCGGGTGCGACCTACGTCGAGCACGCCGGCGAGGCGGAGGTGCTCCCCGGCATCCGGCTGCTCCCGACGCCCGGCCACACAGACGGCCACCAGAGCGTCCTTGTCGACACGCCCGACGGGCTCGTCGTCATCGGCGGCGACGTCGCGTACACGTACGACGAACTCGGGAGCGGCGCGACCGAGGGACAGCGGCGCGTGCTCGCCCTGGCCGCACCAACGTGGCTCACGCACGCGGAAGGTGGGCCGAAAGTTCCCCGCCCGAACTAGGACGACGCGAGCCGGAGCGCGGTCCGAACGGCGAAACGCGAAAACGCCCTCCGCCGCCTCTCCGGATTCCCTCGATCAGGGCGTAGAGCCGGGCACGAACTCGCGAACCTCCTGCGCACAACGGCAGGCGACGGCGATCCTGCCAGCCCACTCCAGCGCCTCCTCGCGCGAGGGAACGTCGACGACCGAGAATCCGCCGATGTACGCCTTGCTCTCAGGGTACGGGCCGTCGGTGACCGTCCCGTTGGTGGCCACCACGCTCACCTCTTCGTGGGAATGCAGCCCGCCGCCGAACACCCAAACGCCGGCGTCCTTTGCCTGTTGCGCCACCGCGTGCGCTGCCTCGGCCACGTCGGGGAGATCCTCCTCGGGAAACGTCATTGCGCCGTCATCGAACGAGATCAGATACCGCGTCATCTCACGACTCCTTTCTCGGCGGCCTGCTCCGGCCGCATCTCACCCTGCTGCGGACACACGCGCAGTGGAGACCGACAAACCACCGAGAACTCATCGGTCAGGCCAGACCCGCCTCACTTCTTCGGGCGTCATCGCGCGCACTGGCGCAGGCGAGAGCCGGCGCGAGCGACCCGAGTCGCTCGCGCCGCTTTGTCCCGAACCGACTAACGCTGAACGACTTTGTGGACGTCGAGGTATTCGATCGAGGGCGGCCCGTCTCCGAAGCCCGCCTCCGTGCGGACCGCCATCACCTTCTCGCCCCAGGCCTCAGCCTGTTCACGGGAGTCCCATACCTCGAAGACTCGAATCTTTCCGTCTTCGCCGACCGCGGCAGCGTGAAACACGCCCCCAGCCGGTGGGGTGTCGCCGATTCCGAGCTTCTCGCGCATCTGGTCGTACTCGTCGCGTGTGATCCCCGTCTTGACGAACCTTGCTGTCGCCACACCAGCCTCCTCGCTAGACGCCTCGACATTACTCCAGTGCGGTGCAGCAAACTCGTCGCGCAGCGGAATCGTCGAGTTGCAGCACCGCCGGCCCCGCCAACGCAGGGGATCGCCGACTCCAGCCTGCCGTCGTACGACGCCGACGCCGCAGCGCTGCTGACCCAGCGCGTGCTCGAGTTCCTGCGCACCCGCTAGAGGCCTCAGCGGACATTTCCGGAGACCCGGAGCACCTGGTGCGGTCTACAACCCCCGCATCAACATGCTGCGCTCGGCCAGGAGCCCGGCGACCTGGGCGAGGTCCATCAGCGACGGGCTCTCCTCGGCCAGGTAGCGAGAGAGGTATTTCAGCGCGGCGCGCTCGTATTTCGGATCACCCTTCTCGGCGTAGAGCTCCACGAGCTCACGGGCATCGGCCAGCGAGATGAACGCGATCTCGAACGCGGCCTGCTCGGCGGCGGTGAGGTTCCTGGCCGCGAGCGCGCGCTGGAGTCGTGCGCCGGGATGGCCTTCCGAGGTCACGAACGTACGTTCTCACATGAGGGCTTGTAGCGCGACGCCGCGGCACTAGCCCTACCGACCGAAATCCCTGGCTGTGCGTCTAGCCCGTTCCGGCGGCGACGTCGGCACGATCACGCCCTGCGGCGGTGGGGGAGCGGTTGGTCGAGAGTGATGCGGCGGTTTCTCGACCAGCCGTCGCCGCCGCAGTCCCACCGACCCTGCTCGACCGATTACAAGCCTGCCTCCGGTTGGCCGTGCTGTCGGAATCGCGCCGGTGGTTCGGCGCCGAGCGCCGGCGGGCCCTGCGCCTGTTCGTTCACGCAGACATAGGTGTCGAGCCACCAGTTCTCGCGCTCCTCGTCGATCTCGCCCTCGCCGACGAGGAAGCACGTGTTCAGCCAGCGATACGGGCTCGCCTCGGTCGTCAGCTCGGCACGCGCGAGGATTGCGCGGCGGGGCGTCGGTCCCGTCTCCTGGACGCTCTGGCCGTGGATGGAGACCAGTACCTCGCCCCCGCCCTGGAGGGCGATCTTGCCGCGAAGGTTGGGCGTCCAGACCCCGTCTTGGCGTCGGCGCGGATAGTTCGCCCACACGAATGTTCCCTCGATCTCGCCGCTGACCGAACCGTCACCGTGGCCGAAGCCGATCGCCTCGCCGTCCTCGCCGACATGGTCATACGGTCGATGCCAGCTCGCGTCCAGATAGCGCATCGCGAACCGGCAGAACGACTCGAGTCGCACGATCCACCTCCCATCGCCGCTTCCGTGATCTCTGCGCCGGCCATCATGCCCCGGCGAGTGGAGCGGGCCGCTTCTCCCAGATCGTGAACGCCGGTCGCGGGGTCATCCCGGCGCTCAGGTAGAGGCGGAGCGCGCTGGTCGTGTTCTCCGCGTCGACGTCGAGAACGATCCGCGTGGCTCCGCGCTCTCGCAGTTCGCGGAAGCCGTCGTGCAGGAGCGCGACGCCGAGCCCGGCCCCACGCTGCGCTGGGACGACGCCGATCTCGGCGACCCGACCGACCGACGTCGTGTCGCCACCGAGCTCGCAGAGACAGAAGCCGACCACCTCGCCACGGGCAAGAGCGAGCAGCCAGAGCGCGGGCTCGAACGGGAACGCGGAGCCGATCTTGGCGTCGCGGCGCTCCGTCCAGAACTCGGCCTCGCTCTCGACCTGCCTTCCCCAGTGTCCGGCGAACGCCTCCTTCCAGGCCGCGTAGAGCGCGCCGGCCAGCTCGGGCCGGGTGGAGAGCCGGACGCGCTCGACACCGGCAGGCCAGACCGCCGCCTGCTCGGAGACCGAGTCCCCACCGATCTCCATCGTCACGAAGTAGCGGATCGGTCGGTAGCCCTTGGCCTCGAGCAGCGCGGGGGCGGACGCGTCGGCAGCCCACGTCGTCGTCGTACGTTGCGCGCCGGGCAGGAGCTCGGCGGCCCGGCGATCGCAGAGTGAGAGGAGCCGGCTGCCGATGCCGCGACCACGCGCGTCGGGGTGGGTGCGCACGAAGAGCTTGAGCTCGTCGGGGCCGTGGGCCCAGAGATGCGCGAAGCCGACGATCGCGCCGTCGCTGAACGCGACGAACGAGTCGAACCGCGGATCGGCGCTCTCGTGGTGAAGGCGGGCGGCGACGTCGGCCGGTGACGACCGCGCGATCCCCTGGTGCACGAGCGTGCAGGCGTTCAGGAACTCACAGAGCGGAACGACGTCGGCGTCCGTCGCCGGACGAATCTCGAAGCGGGACATGCAGATCCTTTCGCGAGGAGCGCGTCCTCGCGGCGTGGATCAGCGATCCGGCGCAGCGAGGAGGCACGGGATGGGTGACATCGAGATGGCCTCCTTTCGCTCGGGATCGGACGGCGGCACCCTACACGTCGCCCCGCGCGGCCGCTCCGCGAGGATGCTCCGCCGCGCCCGCTCGGTAGCCGCCGTTCAGCGTGAGATCGGGATCCCGGTCGATGTCCGTTGGTGTTCAGGGAGCGAGGAGCACGAGCAGGACGGACGCGGCTCCCACCGCGATGCCGACCACGGCGAGGGCCAGTATGAAGCCCTCTCCGGTGCGCGGGTCCCGACCCTCCCGCAGTGCGGCCTGCAGCTCCCGGTAATGCAGGATCCCGTACAGCATGGCCGCCAGCCCTGCGCTCGTCAGGACAGTTCCGAGCGCGATATACGGCCAGTTCGTGCCGCCGACGACCTCGGGCAGGATCCGCCCGACTCCGAATCCCGCCGCAATCCCCGCCAGCCCGGTGCGCCACCACGCGAGATACGTACGCTCGTGTGCGAGCGCTGTCCGGTGGACCTCGCCGCTCGCCATCTCAGGGGACCGAGCCAGGGGTGTCGGAGAGCCGGCTCCGTAGCCGCTCGCTTCGGTCGCGTCCCCAGGCTCTGCGTGGTCGAGCGTTGGTGCGCATCGTCAGGCGACGCTACCGATTTCGGACGACCCGGGACACGTGGCTCCCGGCTCCTCGGCGTACCCGTTCGTGAGGCGGTCCTGGCGGCCCGTGCCGAGGTCGTACCGCGTGGCTGGCCGCGTCGGTCACGCGGCTCGTGTGGGCCGCCGGTCGCATCTAGACTGGGGCCAGCGACTCACTCTTCCTCTCGCCCTGACCGTCTCGGCCATTGCGCCAGGCGGAGCGAAAGGAGAGCACCGATGACGCGCTTCCAGCTCGTCTTTCGCCGAACGGGCGCTGGCGACGAATCAGAGTTCCGCTACAACAACGACGAGGGTGCGCCGCACATCGACGGCACCATCATCGTCGACGGCGACCGCTACGCGATTCGCGGCGTCGAATGGCTGGTTCGCCGCGAGGATCTCCACGGGGACGACATGCCTCGCTTCATCTGCACGCTCGTCGTCGAGCCCGACGACGACCTGCCGTAGAGACGCAGCTCGACCCAGACCGGTCTCGTCAGATGGGGCTCGCCGGCCCGGCGCCCCTTCCAGGGCAGCCGGGTAGGCTCGCGGCGGGGTCGTCACCACTCGGGAGGGAGCAGGAATGCCACGAATCGTCGCCACGCATGCGGTCGTCGACATCGACCGTTGGCTCGAGGGCAAGGCGGAGCGCGCCGCAGCGATCGAGTCGGGCTCGGGCAGCAACGTCGTCGACCACGTCGCACAGGACGGCAGCAACAACATCGCCATCACGGCCGACGTCAGCGATCTTGCCGCCCTCGGTGCGCTGCTGTCGTCCCCGTCGCCGGAGGTCGCGGCCGCGATGGAGGCGCACGGGGTCGTCCAGCCGATCGTCGTCTACGTCGAGGCGTAGGCCCGTCGGTCGGTCTCGAGGGTCAGGCGTCGCCACGCCCGGCGACGCCGGCCCTCCGGGCACCTTGCGCGCCCCGTCGGGCGTGGGACACTGAAGGACGTCCAGACGGCGCCCGGTGCGTCGTCGAGCGCGAAAGGAGGCCTGGTTGCGATGGCATTCGCCCGCGTCGTGACGTTCGAGGGTGTCGGACAGGACCGCATCGAGGAGATGCGCCAGAGCATGGAGGGGGAGGAGCCGCCCGAGGGGCTTCCCGCGAAGGAGATGATCGTCCTGCACGACGCCGACGCCGAGAGGTCGGTCGTCCTCGTGTTCTTCGACACGGAGGACGACTACCGCCAGGGTGACGCGGTGCTGAGCGCCATGCCGACCGGGGACACGCCGGGTCGCCGCGTCTCCGTCGAGAAGTACGAGGTGCCGATCCGCGTGACGGTCTGACAGGTCCGCCGACGCGTCTGGCCGGGGATCGCACGAATTGGAAGGAGGGCGCCTCGGCGGAGGCGCCCTCCTTCCTTCACGGCCGGTCGGGGATCAGCGGACGAGGGACACGCGGCACGGCGTGAGCTGGCCCTCGACGCAGATTGCGGTCGGGTCGACGGGGCCGGGCTCGTAGTCGACGGTCTCGACGAAGACGCCCGAGATCGCGCCCGCGGGCGGGTTGGGGAGGGCGATCTGCGGCGTGGAGGCGTTGTGGTCGTGGTCGAAGGTCGTGTCCGGGCAGTGGTCGCTCTGGTTGCCGTTGCTGCCCGTCCAGTTCATGACGTAGAAGGACGCGAAGCCGAGGACGGGGAGCTCGTCGCCCTGGCCCGTCAGACCCTTGCTCGCCTGATACGGGACGATGAACAGGTTGATCACGCGCGGATACTTCGAGTCGCCGCCGGACGAGATCCAGCTCGTCGTCGAGCCCGACTTGCCGTCGTAGTTCCCGTCGACGTTGCAGTCGAAGGTCTGGCACGAGTTGTTGTTGAAGTTGTCGCAGTTGTCGGTCGCCGCGGCCATGTAGTCGCCGACCTGGCCGGTCGACATGCCCGGTGCGGTGAGGACGCAGCGCCACGGGTTGTTGCTCGAGTTGACGCCGTAGCCCGCGCTGAGGTCGCTGTTCGAGAACCACTGCCCGTCGGGCGGGCATTCCGGATTCCACCACGAAGCCGTGTTCTGTCCGGGCGGATTGGGGAGAGCGTTGTCGCCGTCGAAGTGATTCGCGCCGTACCACGGCTTGCAGCCGTAGCGGAAGCTCGTGAACTCCTGGCCCTGGGCGAGGCTGGGGTCGCACTGCAGCGTCTGGTTGGACTGCGGGTCGTCGAGCCGGAGCGTGGTGTAGACGCCCGTCCTGAGCACCGTCCGGATTCCGACGGTCGGATAGACGGTGCGGGTTGAACCCACCGGTGGGCTCGGTCGCGTACGGGCCCCCCGGGGAGATTCGTCGCGCTGTTCCACGAGGACGTCGAGGTCCGGACGAGCGCGACCGCACCGGCGGTGCCGGGCGTGCCCACGAACGTCCGGTGTGCGGGCTCGGTGCCGCTGTACTTGCAGGTGTTCTGGCTGCCGGTCCGGCAGTTGGTGCTGCCGGGGTACTGGTGCGTGGTGTTGGTGTCCTCCCAGTTGACGGCGACCGTGACGGTATTGGCGCCGGGGCTCGCGGTGAGAACGTTCGAAGGCACGAGCCACTCGCCATACCCGTTCGAGCCGTTCAGCGACCCGGAGAGGGTGGCGGCGGCGCCGTTGACCGTGACGCTGAAGTTGGCCGGAACATCCTTGTTTCCCTGGTCTCGGCCGCCCCAGTTGACCCAGACCGAGGCGCCGAAGCGGCAGTCCGTAGCGGCGACCGGGAGCGTGCCGAAGTACCCGTCGGTGTTGCCACAGCCGCCCGTCAGGCGGACGTCGCCGATCCGGACCTGGTTGTCTGGATCTCCGTCGTTCCAGAGGCGGATCTGGGAGAGCCGCGAGAAGCAGTCGGCGTACCGCAGCGCGAGCAGCTGCGTGCAGCTCAAGGCGTCGAGGTCGATCTCGTTGCGGCTTGCGATGCGCACTTCGGTCCCGATGGGGAGATACGCCTGCCCGCAGCCGCCGTAGCTCGGCAGACTCAGGTCGAAGGACCGGGCAGGATCGCCGACCGTGGGGTCGGATGCGCTCGGGAGGCCCCACAACGTCCCGCCACCCAGCGCTGCGAAGCCACCCTGGTTCGCGGTCGGGAGTGGCGCAAGATCTCGCTTCGCGATGGGCGTTCCGGAATGAGAGGGATCGCGGCACTCGTCGTAGTACCGCACCTGCACCTTCGTGATCACGTTGTTCGGCACCGCCAGCGGCAGGAACCGCGTGCCGCTGATCGCCGGGCGCACCTCGACCCGGGCCCGCGCGCCGTTCCGCGAGAGAGGGAGGCCGATGGTGCCGACGAGGGACGGCAGGCTGCGCTCCTTGACGCGGACGTCCGTCCAGTGGCCGGGCGAGGAGATGTCGTCACCGGTCGTGTGAACGGCGCACGGGTTGCCCAGCGCGGATGAGCCGCCGCCGTCCGTGTAGTCCGTGTCGTCCGTGTAGCTGGGGTCGCTCGAGTTGATGACGACGTCGAGGTTCGCCTGGTTCGCGATCTCCGTGTTCCGCAGCGTGGCCGGCAGAACCGCGCCTGCGTAGTCGGACGCCTCGGGGTCACCCGCGTACGTCCTCGCCGCATCGGCGATCTCGAGCGCCGTGGACGCGCGAAGCACAGGGTCGGCGGTCTGGACGCACGCCTTCCAGTTCTTCGCGTACTCCACGCCGGCGGCGAGCGCGCCCGCGTCCGCCCGGCCCTGCAGCTGGCGCTTGTGCGTGTACCAGTTGCCGACGTCCATCACCAGAGCGGTGAGCAGCAGGAAGACGGGAATCATCACGGCGGACATCACCATGATGGAGCCGCGCTCGGCTCGAACTGCGGCCACCCGGCCGCTGCTCGGGATTCCCCGAGCGTGGACGCCCGTCGAGACACGGGCCTTGATCGCTCCTCTCACCGCGTTCCCCCCTCGGAACGATGGACTGGTGCCGCGACTGCGACTTGCCGCCGCTATCGGCAGAACGGCGTCGAGGCTTTACCCCTCGTTCGTGTTCCGGCCGCCGCCCCGTCCGTCCGAGGGCGACGACACGTCGCAAACGACGCTCTTTGCACACATAGCGGCGAATGTCGTAAGGTCGTCAGCCTCATGCTGCTGGCCGGGATCGAGGTCGAGGACGAGACTGTCGCGCTCCTTGCGCGCCTGCTCCACGACGACTACTACCACCACGCCGGCGACAAGCTCGAGCACGCGCTCGAGGGCGGGGTCGAGGCGCTCGGGCTGACGATCGCGGAGCGCAACGCCATCCTCGACGTCCTCGACGAGCCTCCGTTCGACCTCGTACCGCTGCGCGACGTCCTCTTCAACGAGTACGTCTGGCGCGTCCAGAACGGGCTCGAGAAGCGGCGCAAGGTGCGCTGAGCAGGGCGCCCGGCCCGCGGTCGCCCACGACGGGACCTGCGTCAGGCCGAAGGTCGCGGCGATCCGCTCGGCGGGGGGACGGTTGACGCGACGCCGGTCGGATCGTCGATCATGAGGCGATGCGAGCCGCGCGCTACCACGGCCGAGGCGACCTGCGGCTCGAGGACGTCCCCGAGCCGCGGCCGGGGGCGGGCGACGTCAAGCTGCGCGTGCTCTATGCCGGCATCTGCGGGACCGACATCCACGAGGTGTACGACGGCCCGGTGTTCGTTCCGGTCGAGCGCCCGCATCCCCTGACCGGGGTGCAGGCGCCGGTGATCCTGGGGCACGAGCTCTGCGGTGAGGTCGTCGAGGTCGGCGAGGGGGTCACGACGGTCGCGCCCGGCGATCTCGTGGCGGTCGAGCCGCTGCAGCCGTGCGGCCGGTGCGCCTACTGCACGTCGGGCGCGTACAACCTGTGCCCGACGCGCGCCGCCCACGGTCTCGCGCGCGCCGGCGGCGGCTTCGCCGAGTTCACCGTCGTCGAGGAGCGCATGGCGCACGGGCTCCCGCCGGGCCTGAGCGCGATCCAGGGCGCCCTCGTCGAGCCGATGTCGGTCGGCGTCCATGCCGTCAAGCTCACGCACGCCCGGCCGGGCTCGTGGGTTGCCGTGCACGGGCTGGGCCCGATCGGGCTCGGCGTCCTCCTGACCCTGCGGGCGCGCGGTGTCGAGACCATCGCGTCCGACCCCTCGCCGAGGCGCCGCTCGGCCGTCGAGGCCCTCGGGTTCCGGCACGTGCTCGACCCACGGGCAGGCGATGTCGCCGAGGCGATCCGTGAGATCACCGACGGCCGGGGCGTCGAGGCGTCCGTCGACGCCGCAGGCGTGCCGGCGGCGCTCGCGGCCGCGCTCGGGAGCACCGCCGTGCACGGCCGGATCGTCGTCGTCGCAGTGCCGCTCGAGCCCCTCACGCTGCCGATCCCGGCCTTTCGCAGGCACGAGGTGACGCTCACGATGAGCGGCGGCCAGCTCGCCGAGGACTTCCACGACACGATCGCGGGCATGGAGCGCGGCGACTACCCGCACGAGGGCTGGGTCGAGACGATCCGCTTCGACGACCTGCTGACCGAGGGCTTCGAGCCGCTCCACCGCCAGGAGAAGCTGAAGGTGCTCGTCGACGTCGGCGCCGGCTGACGCCGTCCCGACATCGCGCTGCGGGAGGGGCGCCGTGCGGCGCCCCTCCCGGCGCTCGGAGTCTCAGCCCACGCCGAGTGCGCGGGCCATGATCTCGAGGAGCTCCTGGTCGATGTCGCGCGGAGCTCCTGTGGGGCGGGCCGCGGCCCGCGTCGTCAGCCGCCCCAGGCGGCTCCCACGAGGACGAGGCCGGCCAGGCACGCGCCCACGATGGCGCCGAACACGAGTAGATCGGTGAGACTCACGCCGCAGCTCCTTTCCCGGCCCCGACGGGGCCAGGTGACTGACGGCCGAGCGACTCTCGCGTCTCGCCGGGCCGTTGTCAAGGGTGTCACCGGCCAGGCGACCGAACACCGGTTCGGCCTCGGATCGTCCGGGGGCGGGAGGGTCTGTGGGTGACATGACGAAGACCGGTGATTCCGGTGCGGTTCGGCATCCTGATCGTCCTCGCGACGGCGACGGCGTTGGGCCTTTCGGCTCCCGCCGTCGCCGCTCCGAGCGCCAAGGTCGCGGCGCTCCAGATCGGGCTGCGCGCGAAAGGGCTCTACGGCGGACCGGTCGACGGCGTCTCGGGCCCGCTGACGCGACGCGCGGTGCTCCAGCTGCAGCGCAGCAGCGGGATCCGGGCGACGGGGAAGGTGGGCCACCTGACGCGCTGCGAGCTCGGGCGCCTCGGGAAGCCGCTCCTCGGGCAGCGCGCGCTCTCGCGCGGGCGCGTCGGCTGGGACGTGTCGGTGCTCGAGTTCAGGCTGCGGCGCTTCGGGCTCGCGGGCCGAAAGGTCGACGGGCGCTTCGACGCCGCGACGGCGCGCGCCCTCCGCAGGTACCAGCGCTCACGCGGCCTCGGCGCGGACGGGATCGCCGGCGCGCGGACGTTTCGCGCGCTCGCGCGCGGGGCGAAGCCGGTGACGAAGCCGCGCGTCCGGTCGACGACGAAGGCTCCGCGCGTCCGGCCGACCCTGACCCACGTGGTGCTCGCCGGCGAGGGCTTTCTCACGATCGGGCGCCGGTACGGGGTCAACGCCGGAGCGGTCGCCCGTGTCAACGGGCTGACGCTGACGAGCGTCATCGTCCCCGGCCAGAAGCTGCGGATCCCCGGCGGCGGACCCGTCACCCGCACCGTCCGGAAGCCCGCACCCGTGCGCCGTGAGGCGCGACTCACGCATCGCGTCGCGGCGGGGGAGAGCTTCTTCTCGATCTCGCAGCGCTACCACGTGAGCCCGTGGCGCGTCGCGCGCGCGAACAAGCTCTCGCTCATGTCGACGATCGTCCCCGGGCAGCGCCTCACGCTCCCGCGGGGCGCCTACGCCGGGGCGTCCGCGGGCCAGGACGTCTCGCGCGACGTCGTCCGCGGGGCGATCGACCGCTGGTCGGCGACCTACGGCGTCGACCCGAAGCTCGCGCGCGCCGTCGCCTGGATGGAGTCGGGGTTCCAGCAGGACGTCGTCTCGAGCGCAGGCGCGATCGGCGTCATGCAGCTGCTCCCGGAGAGCTGGCAGTTCGTCGACGAGGTTCTCCTGGGCGAGGTGACGCCGCGGACGTACGACGGCAACATCCGCGCAGGCGTGCGGCTGCTCCGCTGGCAGCTCGACAACTTCGGCGGTGACGTGCGGCTCGCGCTCGCGGCGTACTACCAGGGCGCGCGCGCCGTGCGCGAGCGCGGGCTCTTCGACGACACGAAGCAGTACGTCGCGGTCATCCTCCAGCTCTACGGCACCGTCTGAGCTCCGGCGGTCGCACCGCGCGAGGCTGCCTGCCGGGCAGGCTCCGGTAGGGCGGGCTTCAGCGGCCGGATGCGGAAGCGGAGCAGCTCGTTGCGCGTTGCGTCGACCGCCCAGATCCGGTCGCCGTCGACCACGACGTGCGTGAGCTCGCGCCCGGGCGCGACCGGTCCCCGCGCACGGAGCGCCCCTGACCGGGGATCGAGCGCCAGGATGGCCCCGCGTACGGCGACTGCGAGGATCGACCCTGCGTCCATCGCCGTGACGAGGCTCCGCCGGGGCAGCTGGACGAGGTGGGCGGCGAGCGATGTGCCCTCGATCCGGACCAGCTCGGCACCGGGTCCCTGGCGCGCTACCCAGACACCGTCGAGCGGTGGCCGCGAGGAGGCGGGCGCCGCGGAGCGGGATTCGTCCCCTGGTGACGAGGAGGTCGGGGTCCATGAGCGTCACGGCGGTCTTGTGGCCCGTGACGAGCCAGACGCCGTGAGGCCCGGACGCGATCGCGCCCGGCCAGAGGTCGCCGGCTCGGAACGTCAGGTGCACGACGGGAAGCCCGTTCCTGCGATCCGCGATCGTGATGCTCGGCTGCTCGACGCCGAGGACCCAGACGTCGCTTCGCGTGAGGACGATCCCGCCGGGGAGCCCGCCGACGCGAACCCGCTCGGCGACGGAACCGTCCTCGGCGACTCGTACGGCACGGTCGTGCATCAGGTCGGCGAACCAGAATCCTCGACCGTCGGCCACGATCGAGGTGGCGATGCCGTCGAAGCGGAGGCGTCGCGCGAGGTGGGCGTCGTCGCGCCGCAGCAGCATGAGGCCGTCCAGCGCCATCGAGACGCCCACGCGCGTCCGGCCGACGGCGAGCCCCGTCGGAGGTCCCGGGAGGGGAACCGTCGCGACGAGCTCGATCGAGCGAACGGGCACGCGAGGCGTGGCGAGGGTCCGACGACCCTGGACGGTGGCGTCACCGGGAGCTTCGACGCTGCTACCACGGAGCCCGAAGCCGACGACGCCGCTCGCGAAGCCGAGCGCGGCGACCGCAACGAGGACGACCTGGAGCGCGCCCGGGCGAGGCGACCGACCGAGCGCGCGTCCAGGCGACGGGCTCATGACCCATCGATCACCGGGCGGGGTTGGAGCCTGAAGAGCCGGAGATACAGGCGCCGCCTCCGCCTGTGGGTTCCGGCCTCGGCCGGGGCGTGCGTCGCCGGATCGGCAGGACGCGCGGCGCGCGACAGGCCGGCGTGTCGATCCTGGGCGAGCACCCGGCGGGCGTGGACATCGGATTCGAGCATCGTCACCCTCCCTCCTCAGTGAGCCCTCGCCGAGCGGCGACGGCTGGTCAGAAGCGATCCGACGGCGATCAGCGCCAGTGCGGCCAAGCCCGTGGCCACGGCAATGCCTGCCGCGAGGGCGACTGCGGCCCAGTCGGTCCCGTTCGTGGCGAAGACCGGCTCCGGCGGCGGTGCCTGCTGCTTCGCTCCGGCGGTGCTGGGCACGGCTCCCCCCACGGGCGTTGCCGCGCCCGGAACCGACTGCTCGAGGTACAGCGGCTCACCCTCGGGCGTCGTCGGGTAGGCGGCGACAGGAGAGGCCGAGACGAGCCCCAGTGCCAGGAAGAGCCCTGCGAGAACCGCTCGCCGGCTGCCTGTTCGTCTCGTGCTTTGCATCGTCCGACTCCTTCGGATGGGTTGTGCCGAGTCCAGGTTCCGAGGCGCCGGTTGAGGCCTGGTTGAGGCCTGGTGGAGTCCCGGGTCGGCACGGTGGTACGGTCGCGCCGTCTCTCCGGAAAGGCACGAAATTGCGGTATCGGATCCTCGGCCCGCTCGAAGCGCTCGACGGGCTGCGCCCGGTGCGGATCGGGGCTGCAAAGCCGCGCGCGCTGCTCGGCGTGCTGCTCCTCCACATGAACGAGGTCGTCCCGACCAGCCGTCTCGTCGACGAGCTCTGGGGAGAGGAGCCACCCGCGACGGCGTCGAAGCTCGTGCAGGGCTACGTCCACGCGCTCCGCAAGCACCTCGACGCGGACACCCTCGTTACCGAGGCGCTCGGCTACCGGCTGCGGGCCGAGCCGGACGAGCTCGACCTGCTCGAGTTCCAGCGTCTGATCGCGGCTGCACGCGCCGTTCCGCTCGAGCGCGCCGTCGAGCTACGACGGGAGGCGCTCGGTCTCTGGCGCGGGCCGCCGCTGGCCGACGTCGTGCTCGAGGGTCAGGCGCGACACGAGGTCGGGCGGCTGACCGAGCTGCACATGACGACCCAGACCGAGCTCCTCGAGGCCGAGCTCGAGCTCGGCCGTCACGCGCAGCTCGTCGGCGAGCTCGAGCTCCTCGTCGCCGCGCACCCGTTCCAGGAGCGCCTCCGGGGGCTTCTGATGCTCGCGCTGTACCGCTCAGGGCAGGCAGGCGGAGGCGCTCGCGGCCTATCAGGACGCTCGCCGCGTCCTGAGCGAGGAGCTCGGCCTCGAACCGGGGGAGGCGCTCCGCGACCTCGAGACAGCGATCCTCCGGCAGGACGAGTCGCTTTCGAGCGCACCCGGACGCGAAGCTCCACGCCCGACGACTCCGATCGCCTCGCCGCGCACGCCGCAGGTGGGAGAGCTGCGTCCCGTCACCGCGCTGTTCGCCGATGTCGTCGGCTCCCGGGCGCTCGCCGAGCGGCTGTCACTCGACGAGCTCGGAGAGCTCCTCGGCGGGTCGCATGACTCTGATGAGCCAGGCGGTCGAGGAGTACGGCGGCCTGGTTCAGGCGTATCAGGGAGACAGCATCTGCGCCTACTTCGGCGTCCCGGTGACACGCGAGGACGATCCGGAGCGCGCAGCGCGATCCGCGCTGCGGATCCACGAGGTCGTCGGCGCGTACGCGCGTGACATCGCCGCGGCGTGGGCGATTCCCGACTTCGCCGTCCGCGTCGGGCTCAACACCGGCAGGGTCAGCATCGGCCGTGTTGGCGCCGGCAACCCCCAGCTCGCTGCGTTCGGCGACGCCGTCCAGATGGCGTAGCACCTCCACGGCCGCCGCCGAACCCGGAACGATCGCCGTCGGCGACGAGACCGCGCGACGCCTCGCACAGCGGTTCACGATCGAGCCGCTGGACGCGGTGCGGGCGGTGGGGCGAACGCTTCCGATCGGCGCGTCGAGACTCGTCGGCCCGCGTGAGGTCCGTCAGCCCGCGCGACCCCGCCCCCTCATCGGCCGGGACGGGGATGTCGTACGCGTCCGGGCCGTCGCGGCCGACCTCGACGCAGGTCGCGGTCAGACGCTCCTGCTTCTCGGCGAGCCGGGCATCGGCAAGACGCGCATGCTCTCGGAGCTGCGGTCCGCGATGACCGACCGCGCACTGTGGCTCGAGGGCCACTGTCTCTCGTACGGCGGCTGGCCGTTCGTCACCATGCTCCGGCGGTGGCTCGGCGTCGAGCCCGGAGACGCGGAGATCGTGGTGCGCACGCGCGCCAGGGCGAGGCTCGGCACGCTCTTCGGCGGGGACCCGGGACGCACGCTGCCCGGGCTTGCCAGGTTGATGCGGATGCCGCCGTCTCCAGCGGCCGAGCCGGCGGACGCGCGCGGTGACTACGTCGCGTGGATCGCCGCTCTCATGGAGCAGGGGCCGGTGGTCGTCGCGCTCGAGGACCTCCACTGGGCGCACGTCTCCACACGCGAGCTCGCCGAGGACCTGCTGGCGTTGACCGATCGCGGCCCACTTCTGCTCGTCGCGACGCTCCGGCGCGACACGGCCTCGGAGGGATGGCGGTTCCGTTCGCGCGTGCTCACCGACTTCGCCCACCGCTCGACCGAGATCACGCTCGACCCGCTTCCTCCCGTCGGCGGCGGGCGAGATCCTCGCCGCGCTCCTCCCCGGTGCCCTCGACGAGACGACCAGGGACGAGCTCGTCGCGCGCGCCGAGGGCAACCCCCTCTACCTCGAGGAGCTGCTCCGGGCGCTCCTCGAAGGCGGAGGACTGGAGCGGCGTCACCGAACCTGGACGACGAACCTCACGCCCTCGTCGCTGCTCCCGCCCGCGCTCGAGAACCTGCTCGTGGCACGGATCGACAGGCTGGCCGACGGGCCGCGCCGACTGGCCCAGATCGCGGCTGTCCTGGGTCGCGAGTTTCCCGTCACGATCCTCGAGCACGTCGCGGGGGAGGGCGCGGGCGAGGATCTCGCGGCGCTCCTCCGCGCCGAGATCGTGCGCGAGCTACGGCGCTACCCCGAGCTGACGTGCGCGTTCAGACACGGGCTCCTGCAGGAGGCGGCGCTCTCGTCGCTCGCCCCCGCCCGACGCCGAGAGCTGTACGCCGCCGTGGCGACCGCCTTCGAGCAGCTGTACGCCGGAACGCTGGACGACCACCTCGAACGACTTGCCCACTACCGGGCGCAGAGCGGAGACGCCGCCGGGGCGACCGTGTACCTCGAGCGTGCGGCGACGCGGGCGGACGAGCTCGGCGCGGACTCGCGCGCCGCGGAGCTCCGCGAGCGCGTGCGCGAGCTCGCGGCCGACGCCGACCCGTGACTCACTTCTTGCACGCAGCCGCGATGTCGACGCCGTAGATCGGGTGGAAGAGGAAGCAGCCGAAGCTCTTGGAGATGAGGCTGCGGTTGAGCGAGTTGCGGATCGGTGCCCACGGAGGGTTCGAGCGCATCAGGTCGACGTCGAGGTCGGCCCAGGCCTTGCGACGCGCGTCGCCGGTGAGCTTCGCTGCCGCCTCGATCCTGGCGTTCGTCTCCGGGTCGTCGAAGTAGCTGAAGTTCACATTGCCGGTCGCCCGGAGGTTCTTGCCGTTCAGGAGCGGCTCGAAGAACGCGGCACCGTCTGCGTAGTCGGCCGCCCAGCCGTTGACCATGAGGTCGAACGGCTCGCCGCGGGTCGAGACTTTCTCGAGCAGGGCCTCTGCGTCGAAGCACTTCACCTCGAGGTCGATGCCCAGCTGGCTCAGGTTGAACGCGAGCACTTCCGCCTGACGGACGGCGCTGGCGGAGGCTGTCGTGTAGAGGACGAGCTTGCTCGGCTTGTGTCGCGCCTTCGCGTACCAACGTCGCGCGGCCGCGACGTCCGCTCCGCCGAGCGGGTAGATGCTCGCGGGGCGGGCGAGGGCGGGCGGCAGCAGTTGGTCGGTGCGCTTCCCGGTGAGGTAGCCGCCCGTGCGAGCGAGCTCGGGCCGGTCGATCGCAAAGTTGATCGCCTTCTTGAGCGGGATCTGGCCCGGGCCGTTGAACGCGGGCCGGTCGTGATTGAAGACGAGGAACCACGTCACGAGCTCGGGCGTGACGAAGAGTGCCCGCCCGGTCGGTTGAGACCGTACTTCTCGGTCAGTCCCTCGATACGCGGTTCCGAGGATGCTGAAGTGGACGCAGTGGTCGATGCGGTTCTCCTCGACGGCTCGCAGGCACTCCTCCCGCGTCACGCCCATCGTCCAGACGACCTGGTCGACGTTCGCGGGACGGTGGCCGCGGTAGTACGGGTTGCGCTTGAGCACAACACGTTGGTTGACGACCCGCTCGGCAACGAAGTACGGGCCTGAGCCGGCCGGGTCGTCTATCCCGGCGGGCTCGATCGGCGTTCCCGGGCGGACCGGGCAGAAGAACGGCAGCGTCAACCGGGCGGTGAAGTCTCCGAGCGGCTTGGTCAGCCGGATCTGGAGTCGGTAGCGGCGGAGCACACGGATCCCCGAGATCGAGGTCGCCTTGCCGTCGATCACCGCGTCGGCGCCGACGATCTCGTGCATGTAGCTCGTCGCAGGCGACACCAGCTTCGGATTGGCGGTGCGGTCGAAGGCGTCCGCGAAGCTCTGCGCCGTCACCGGCGCACCAGTGTGGAAGCGGAACGTCTTCTTCAGGTCGAAGGTGTATGTCCGCCCGTCCTTCGAGACGGTGGACCGGTCGACGACCTCGGGGATCACCGTCGCGCCCGCGGCACCGGAGGCGTCGGCGTGGTTGAAGAGCTTCGCGCACGTCGCGAACTGGATCGGCCACGTCCAGGGCGAGTACGCGAGTGCCGTGTCGACGTGAACCGACGTCCTGGAACGTCGCCAGCCGCAGCGTGCCGCCCTTGCGAACCTCACCGGCACCGTCGGCCGACAGCCCGCCGCTCGCTCCCACGAGGAGGGCCATGCCGGCGACGAGGGTCACGAGCCAGAGTGGGAGCCGGTTGACCGTCACTTCTTGCACACTGCGGCGAGATCGACGCGGTAGAGGGGATGCTCGACGAAACAGCCGAGGCTCCGTGAAACGAAGGCGCGGGCGTTGATGTGCATGATCGGCGCCCACGGCGGGTTGTCCCGCATGAGGTCGACGTCGAGGTCGGCCCAGGCGCTCCCGCGAGCATCGCCGGTGAGGCGGTTCGCGGCCTCCATTCGGCGACGAAGCCGCGGGATCGTCGACGTTGACGACGTTCGCGGCGCCGCCGCGGCCGAGCAGAGGCTCGAAGAACGCGGCCCCGTCGGCGTAATCGGCGAGCCCACGCCGACAGGACGAGGTCGAACGGGCTCTCCCGGCGTCCGAGCCTTCGCCACGACCGTCAGGGGTGAGAAGTACTTCACCTCGACCTCGATCCCCAGTCTGCGCAAGGTTGAAGACAACGACCTGCGCCGCGATCAGCGGCTGGAGGGATCGTCCATGCATAGAGGACGAGCTTCGTGGGCTGGAGGCGCGCCCGCCCGTACCAGCGGCGGGCAGCGACGAGGATCGGCGCCGTCGAGTGGGTAGATGCTCGCCGGACGCGCGAACGCGGGTGGGAGCATCTGGTCGGTGCGCCTGCCGGCGAGGCCACCGAACGCACGAGTGAGCTCAGGCCGGTCGATCGCGTAGTTGATCGCTTTCTTGAGCGGGATCTGCCCCGGCCCGTCGAACGCCGGCCGGTCGTGGTTGAAGGCGATGAACCACGCCCCGAGGGCGGGTCGGACGAAGAGCCGTCCGCCTGGCCGGTTGAGGCCGTACTTCTCGGCGAGCGCCCGATACGCGGTGCGGGGAGCTCCCGGCTCGCCGCAGAGGTCGGCGCGGTCGTCCTCGATCGCCTCGAGGCATGCCTGGAGGCTCGTGCCGGGCGTCCAGACGATCCGGTCGACGTTCGCGGGGCGGTCGCCGCGGTAGAACGGGTTGCGCTCGAGCACGGTCCGCTGGTTGGTGATCCGCTCGGCGAAGTAGTACGGCCCGGAGCCGGCCGGGTGGTCGATCTCGGCCGCGGGTGTGTTCGGGAGGATCGGGCAGAAGAAGGGCATCGTCAGCCGGGCTGTGAAGTCTCCGGCCGGCTTCACGAGCCGGATTCGCAGCCGGTACGGCCCGAGGACGCGGATCCCGGAGATGCGGTCGGCCGCGCCGTCGATCACGGCGCCGGCGCCCTGACGATCACGCGCATGTACGGCGCTGCCGGGGACCGAAGCCCGGGCTGGGCGGTTCGGTTGAACGCGTCCGCGAAGCTCTGCGCCGTCACCGGCGCGCCGGTGTGGAAGCGGAAGGTCCGCTTGAGCTCGAAGGTGTACGTCCGACCGTCCCGCGAGGTGGTGTACGACCGAACGACCTCCGGAACAGGCCGTGCGCCCGCGGTGCCCGGCTGGTCCGGATGGTTGAAGAGCTTCGCGCACGTGGCGTACTGGAGCAGCCACGAGTCCGTTGTATATCCGAGCGCGGGATCGACGTGATCGAGCTCGTCGGCGGACATGATGCGAACGCGTCCCACCCTTCGGTGCATCGGCGGCCGTGGAGAAGCTCGCGGGCGCCGCGAGCCCCGCGGCGACGAGGAGCGCCACGCCGGAGACGAGCATCGCGACGCGAGAGCGAGAGCCGCCGCGTCACGGCTTCTTGCACAGCGCCGTGAGTCGAAGGTGAGACCGGGTGGTCGACGAAGCAGCCGACGCTTCGCGAGACGAGCGTGCGGTTCTGGATGTGCATGAACGGTGCCCAGGGCGGGTTGTGCGCATCAGGTCGATGTCGAGGTCGGCCCAGGCCTGCCGACGCGCTTCACCGGTGAGGCGGTTCGCTGCATCGATGCGCCGCTGCAGGCGCGGGTCGTCGAGGTTGATACCCGCGTTGATGGCGGCCTCGGCCGAGGAGCGGCACCAAGAACGACGCCGCGTCGACATAGTCGGCGCCCCAGCCGAGCATGCACGAGGTCGAACGGCTCACCGGGCGTCGCGGCCTTCTCCGCCAGCGACGTCGAGATGCGAAGTACTTCACCTCGAGGTCGATGCCGATCTGCTTGAGGTTGAACGCGAGGGTCTGCGCGACCGCGACGTGCTGCGGAGGGCTCGCCGTGTAGAAGACGAGCTTCGCTCGGCTTGACGCGCGCCCTCGCGTACCAGCGCCGCGCCGCGACGACGTCGGCTCCACCGAGCGGGTAGATGCTCGCGGGGCGCGCGAGCGCGGGCGGAAGCATCTGATCGGTTCGCTTGCCGCCGAGGTAGCCGAACGGGCGCACCATGCGCCGGTCGGTCGATCGCGAAGTTGATCGCCTTCTTGAGCGGGATCTGGCCCGGTCCCCGGAAGGCGGGCCGATCGTGGTTGAACGCGAGTGCCCACGTCGCGAGCGAGGGGCGACGAAGAGCTGGCCGCCGGGGCGATTGATCCCGTACTTCCCGGCCAGCGCGCGCCAGGAGTCCCGGGGGGCACCCGGTTGGCCGCAGAAGTCGACCCGATCCTGTTCGACGGCGAGCAGGCATGCCTCGACGCTCTCCCCGGTCGTCCACACCATCTGGTCGACGTTCGCCGGGCGCTCGCCGCGGTAGAACGGATTTCGCTTCAGCACGATGCGCTGGTTCGCGACGTGCTCGGCGATGTAGTACGGGCCCGAGCCGGCCGGGTTGTCAGATCGCCCGTGTCGACGGGCGTGCTCGGCAGGATCGGGCAGAAGAACGGCATCGTCAGCCGGGCGGTGAAGTCGCCGAGTGGTCTCGTCAGCCTGATCTGCAGGCGGTAGCGGTCGAGCACGCGGATCCCGGAGATCGACTGCGCCTTGCCCTCGCTCACCGCGGCGGCCCCGACGATCTCGCGCATGTAGACCGCTGCCGGCGAACGAGGCGGCGAGCCTCGCTTCCGGTTGAAGGCGTCGGCGAAGCTCTGCGCGGTCACCCTCGCACCCGTGTGGAAGCGGAAGGTCTCGCTTCAGCGTGAGACGTGTACGTGCGGCCGTCGCGCGAGACCGTGTAGCGGTCGACCACCTCGGGGGTGACCCGCCAGCCGCCTGCGTCTGCGGCATACCGGTTGTCGAAGAGCCGCGCGCACGTCGCGTCCTGGATCAGCCAGGCGTCCCTCGAGTAGCCGAGCGCGGGATCGACGGAATCGACATTGGCATGCCCCGATGCGGAGCGTGCCGCCCTTCGGCGCGTCGGCTACGGCACTCGTTCGCGCGCCGCCCGCCGAGCCCGCGAGACCAGCAGCGACGAGGAGCGCCGCCGCCGCGGCGACGATCGGGACGGAGTGTGTGAGCCTGCGCGCCATCTACTTCTTGCAGAGCGCCGTGATCTCGATGCCGAAGGTCGAGGTGGGGCGGAAGCAGCCGACGCTCCGGGACACGAGCATGAGGTTCTGGTGGTGGGCGAACGGCGCCCAGGGTGGGTCGTTCCGCATCAGGTCGACGTCGATCTCCGCCCAGGCACGGCTGCGCGCCGCGCCCGGTAGGCGGTTCGCCTCCTCCATGCGCCGGAGAACGCGCGGATCGACGGTGACGCGCAGCGGGCCGACGCGTGGGTCGAGCAGCGAGCCGAAGAAGCCCCACGGGTCGGGGTAATCGGCAACCCAGCCGCCGAGGACGATGTCGAACGGCTCGCCGGGGGTGGTGGCCTTCTGGAAGACGGTGTCGAGATCGAAGTACTTCACCTCGAGGTCGATGCCCGAGCTGCCTCAGGTTGAACGCGAGCACTTCGGCCATGGCGACCTGCGGCGGCCCATTCCACGTGTAGAGGACGAGCTTGCTCGGCTTGAGGCGCGCCTTCGCGTACCAGCGGCGTGCCGCCGTGACGTCGGCTCCGCCGAGGGGGTAGATGCTTTCGGCCCGGGCGAGCGCGGGAGGCAGCATCTGGTCTGTGCGCTTGACGGCGAGAAAGCCGAGCGTGCGCGCCAGCGCCGGCCGGTCGATCGCGAAGTTGATCGCCTTCTTGAGCGGGATCTGCCCGGGTCCCGTTGAACGCCGGCCGGCTGTGGTTGAAGGCGAAGTACCATGTGCCGTGCGACGGGCTGGCGAACACCTGGCCGCCGGGCCGGTTGACGCCGTACCTCTCGGCGAGATCGCGCCACGCGTCCCGAGGCGCGCCCACCTCGCTGCAGAAGTCGAGCCGGTCCTCCTCGACAGCGCGCTGGCAGTCCCGAACGGTCCCGCCGATCGTCCACACCATCTCGTCGACGTTCGCAGGGCCGCTTCCGCGGTAGTACGGGTTGCGTTTCAGCACGACCCGCTGGTTGGGGATCCGCTCGGCGACGAAGTAGGGGCCCGAGCCTGCGGGGTTGTCGATTCCCTCGGGTCGACCGGGGTGTTGGGGAGGATCGGGCAGAAGAACGAAAGCGTCAGACGCGCGGTGAGATCCTCGACTCGCTTCGTGAGCTGGATCTGCAGCCGGAAGCGGCCGAGCACGCGGATGCCGGAGATCGACTCGGCCTTGCCGTCGATCACCGCATCGGCACCGACGATCTCGCGCATGAATGCCTTGGCCGCGCGAGGGGAGCCTCGGGTCGGCGTCGCGGTTGAACGCGTCGGCGAAGCTCTGTGCGGTCACCCTGGCACCGGTGTGGAAGCGGAACGTCTCCCGCAGCTGGAAGGAGTAGGTGCGCCCGTCACGGGAGACCGAGAACGACCGAACGACCTCGGGGAGGACGCGCGCGCCGGTCGCGCCGGGGGCGGCCCGGTAGTGGAACAGCCGCGCGCACGTCGCGTCCGCGATCAGCCCCGAGCTCGCCGTGTAGCCGAGCGCCGGGTCGACCGAATCGACGTCGACGTGCGAGCCGATGCGGAGCGTGCCGCCCTTCGGCGCCTCGCCCGCGACCGAGGCCTGGGGCTGGGCGAGACCGGCCGCCAACGCCGCTCCCGCCGCGAGCGCTGCAAGGGAAACCCCGACCCTTCGCCTCACCGCACCCCCCGTTCGCGGGCGATGCTACGCCGTCCGGTGGACGAAGTGAAGGGCTCAGCCGTCGCGCAGCGGCGCGCCGGGGCTCGTCCACACGAGGTCGAACGCGGCGAGAATCGTGCCCGGCGACGAGCCGATCGTGATCGGCTCCGGAGAGCCCTGCTCGGGGGTCGAGACGCCACACCGAGCCGTCGTCGCTCGATGCCACCCAGACGGTCCCGGCCGGGTCGACCGCGACCGAGCTCGGGCCGTCGCCGACGGCGAACGAGTCGTCGACCGCGTTCCCCTTCGGCGGGATGAGCCAGAGACGCGCACGGGAGTTCGCCGTGAACCACGTGGCATCGGCGCCGAGGGCGATCGAGGTTGCGGTCGAGTCGATCACGTCGTCTCACGAACACGTTGCCGAGCTCGCTGCCGGTAGCGGGATCGAGCTTGACCACGCCGTTGATGCCCCCGAGCCAGATCGCGCCCGCCGCCGACGGCGATCGAGGACGAGGCGCCGTGGCCTTCGGCGAGTCGCTTCGTCGCACCGCGTCTCCGGGTCGATCCGCGTCACCTCGCCGCGCCCGCGCTCGAGGGCCCACAGCGCTCGGTCGCCGATCGTCAGGACGACCGACTCGCGCAGGACGGAGAGCGAGCCGAATTCGCTCGTGTGGAGCGTGACCGTGCCGCGGAGCTCGCCGAGCTCGGGCCCGATCTCGAGGACGGCGAGGCGGTCGCCCTGGTTCACGGCGACCCAGACCGAGCCCTCGCCCACAGCGAGCCCGATCGGGATTCCGTCAGCCGGGATCCCGCGCGTCGGCTGCACCACCTCTCGCGTCTTCGGATCGATCGTCGTCAGCGTGCGCGCCTTCGGGTCGAGCACCCAGACGAAGCCCTCGCCGGCGGCGATCAGCGACGACTCGAACCCGACCGGGATGTCCGCGACGATCTCGCGGCTCGCCGGATCGATCACGCCGACCGACATCGGGCGAACCCCGCCAGAGCCCGTCCGAGCGTCCCACGAGCACGAGCGCTGCGACGACTGCTGCGACGAGCACCGCCGCCGCAGCGGCGCCAACTCCGAGCAGTCGGCGCGACGGAGCGAGCCGCCGTGCGCGGGCACGGGCGAGGTCGAGTCGGCCGCTGTTCGAGCCCGAGCGCAGCCCTCGCCGAGGCGACGAGCTCGCCGCAGCTCTCGTATCGTCCCGCGGGATCCTTCGCGAGGGCCCGTGCCATGACGCGGTCGAGCTCGTGTCCCAGACCGGGAAGCGGGGGAGGCGGGTCGTGGACGTGGGCCCACAGCGTCGCCACCTCCGACTCGCGCGCGAAAGGACGTTCGCCGGACAGGCACTCGTACAGCACGCAGCCGAGGGAGTACTGGTCCGCCCGCCCGTCGACCGGCTCGCCGCGGATCTGCTCCGGTGAGACGTACTCGACCGTGCCGACGAGCTCGCCCGTCCCCGTCAGACCCGAGATCGAGGACGTCTGCTTCGTGAGACCGAAGTCCGTCAGGTAGCAATGCTCACGGCCGGAGCGGCCCGCGATCAGGACATTGGCCGGCTTGACGTCGCGATGGATGAGACCACGCTCGTGCGCTGCGTCGAGTGCGTCGCCGACCTGGTCGACGAGCCGGAGGCACGTTGCGGGTCGAGGGGGCTCTCGCGGGCGATCAGCTCTCTGAGGTCGTAGCCCTCGACGTACCGCATCGCGAGGTACAGCTGCCCGTCGGCGTCGCCGGCGGCGTAGATCGGGACGATGTGCGGGTGATCGAGCGAGGCGGCGATCTGCGACTCGCGGAGGAACCGGTCGCGGAAGCGATCGCTCTGCGCGAGCTCCGGCACGAGGAGCTTGAGGGCCACCTTGCGGCCGAGGCGAGCGTCCTCGGCACGGTAGACCGCTCCCATTCCCCCTCGCCCGAGCAACGCCTCCAACCGGAAGCCGGCGATCTCGCTCCCGGGGAGTGGATCCGACCCGATAGGCAATCGGCCCCCCTTTTGCCTGCGCGGAGAGAATACGGGCATGGCGGGGACAATGCGAGTCGGCGGATACACGCTCGAGGAGGAGCTGGGCCGGGGCGCCGCCGGAATCGTCTACCGCGCGCGCTCGGCGGACGGTCGAGCCGTGGCGATCAAGACGTTCGACCCGGAACGCGCCGTGGACGAGGCGTTTCGGGCCCGGCTCGCTCGCGAGGTTCGCGTGGCGCGCGACCTCGACGAGTCGCACCTCGTGCGGATCCTCGAGGCCGGCGAGGAAGCGGGCACGCCGTATCTCGTGCTCGAGTACGTCCCGGGAGGCTCGCTGGCCGACCGGCTCGTCGGCGGGCCGCTCGGGCTCGACGAGGCCCTCGACGTCATTGCGTCGGTCGCAGCCGGCCTCGGTGCCCTTCATCGTGGCGGGATCGTCCACCGGGACGTCAAGCCGTCGAACGTGATGTTCCGCGAGGACGGCTCCGCAGCGCTGACGGACTTCGGCCTCGCGAAGGGAGCAGCCGACACGGTGCTGACCCGTCCGGGCCAGTTGCTCGGGACCCTGGACTACCTCGCGCCGGAGCTCCTTCGAGGCGGCGAGGCGACGCAGGCGAGCGACATCTACGCGCTCGGCTGCGTCGCGTACGAGTGCCTTGCCGGCAGGCCGCCGTTTGCAGACCGGAGCCTCCTCGGTGTCGGCAGGGCGCACCTCGAGGACGAACCGCCCGAGCCTCCAGTGTCCACGGACGTCTCCCGGGTCCTGCTCCTGGCCCTGGCGAAGGATCCGGCCGAGAGACCGCCCACCGCGACCATGTACGCACACCTGCTCCGTGCCGCGGCGCGAGGCTGATCACGGCGGCCGACGCTTCCCGCGGCACCGCGGACGGCCGAGTCAGCTCGGCTGCGCGAGCGCCGCGGCCGCGGCGTAGGCCCGCCGAGCGGCCTCGTCGACCGGCAGCGACCAGAAGCCGTCGGGCGTCGAGAAGACCTCGACGTCGAGCGTGCCGTCCCAGCCGACGGCGCGGAGCGCGGCGACGAGCTCCTCCGTGCGGCCGGTTCCCTCGCCGGGCAGCGCCCGGACGCCCGGCTCCGGCTCGGACAGCTCGTCGGCGACGTGGAGTCCCGCGAACCTGGGTGCGGCGGCAACGACGTCGGCGGTCTCCTCGTGGGCGAGGTTGTACGTGTCGGCCATCAGCCCGACGTCGTCGAGCCCGGCCTCGTCGAGCAGCGCGATCGCGTCGGCGAGCGACGTCACGAAGGCGGTCGTCTCCCGCTGCCCGGGGTGGATCGGCTCGAACGCGAGCCGGACGCCGGCCGTCCGGGCCGTCTCGGCGGCGCGGCGGAGGCCGTCGAGGACGAGCGGGCGGGCCTCCGCTTCCGAGCGGTCGCCGAGCGGCCCGCTCAGGCAGAGCACGCAGTCCGGCTCGTACGCGGCGAGACGCGTGATCGACGCGCAGATCGCCTCGAGCCGCTCGGCCGGGTCCGGCGGCCCTTCGAGGCCGGGGATCGCGAGGGGGAGGAAGGACGGCACGGTCGGGACGCAGTTCGCGACCGAGAGGCCGTGCTCGGCGAGCAGGGCGCGGTTCGCCGCGTCGTCGGGCGGCAGCTTCATCTCCCACAGGCCGATCGCGTCGAACCCGGCGGCCGCGTACGCCCGTACCTCGTCCTCGAACGCCGCGTTGACGGTGGAGATCGTCGAGAGGGCCAGCTTCACGAGCGTCCTGGAATCTTTGCAAGCAAGCGGCGACCGAGCGCCGGCTTCGTGAGCTCCTTCGCGACGAGGTAGCCGGAGCCGGCGCCGAGGCCGGGCCCGGGGTGCGTGCTCGCCCCGACGTGCCAGAGCCCCTCGACCGCGGTCGCGTGCCCCGGCGACTGGGCGAGCGGCCGCCAGAGGAGGTTCTGGTCGAGCGCGCAGCTGCCGGCGTAGATGTCGCCGGCGACGAGGTTGGGATTGAGCGCCTCGAGGTCGGCCGGTCCAAGTGCGATCCGCTTCAGGGTCGCGGTGCCGAGGTTCTCGATCGACTGGCCGAGCCTCCCGACGATCCGGTCGGCGTACGCCTCGCGGAGCTCCTCGGTCCACGTCCCGTCGCCGACGTCGAGCTCGCCCGCGGCGTCGCCGCGCACGGCACCGGCCGGAAGCTCCTGGAGCTGCAGCCAGAGGATCGACTTGCCCTCGGGCGCACGCGACGGGTCGACGGCGCACGGCTGGCCGACGACGATCGTCGCCTCCGCGGGGAGCAGCCCGCGGTCGGCCTCGTTCACGGCGCGCGACACCCCGTCGAGCCCCGGCGTGACGTGGACGATCGCCGTCCCGGCGAGGCGCTCGGCGTCTCCGCCGCGCCAGCGCGGCGACTCGTCGAGCGCGAGGTGGATCTGCATGCCCGCGCGGCCGTAGCGATAGCGGCGAGCGGCCTCCGTCACCTCGGGCGGGGCATCACCGTCGCCGAGGAGCCGGCCGTAGAGCTGCGTCGGCGTGACGCCCGCGATGACGGCGCGCGCGGCCTCGACCGTCTCGCCGCCCGCCAGCGCGACGCCCGTCGCGCCGCCGTCGGTGACGAGGATCCGCTCGACGTCGGCCTCGGTGCGCAGCTCGCCGCCCGCGTCGCGGACGATGCCCGCGAGCGCGTCGACGAGCTTCACGCCGCCGCCCACGGGCACCGGCATCCCGCCGAGCTGGAGCGCGCAGGCGATCACCTGCGTCATGAACCCCGAGACCGCGCTCTCCGGGCCGAGGCCCGTGTGCAGCACCCACGGCGCGAGCAGCCCGTGCGCCTCCGGCGACCGGAAGGTCGCGGTGGTCCAGTCGCGGCAGGTCGAGAGCGCGTGCCCCGCGAACTCGAGGAGGCCACGGCGGCCGAGGCGTCGCAGCGTTCGCTGGCCGAGGCCGAGCCCCGCCCCCGACCACAGCTCGGTTCCCAGGACGCCGAAGCTCAGGTCGGCGTTCGCCATGAACTCGTCGAACTGCCGCTGCCACGCGGCGCCGTCGCCCGACGCGAAGCGGTCGAACTCCGCGACGTTCGCCTCGAGCGAGGTGTGGAGCACCATCGCCGATCCGTCCGGGAATGCCGTCGCGGTCGGGAGCTCGGTGTTGAGGTACTCGAGGCCGCGCCGGCCGAGCTCCTCTCCGAGCTCGCCGTAGGCGGCGGAGCCGGTGAAGAGCGGATGCCAGGAGCTCAGCACCTCGTGCGTGAAGCCCGGAAGCGTGTAGTCGGCGACCGTGTGGATCGCGCCGCCGAGGCGTGCCTCGCGCTCCAGGACACAGACGCTCCAACCGTCCCGGGCGAGGAGCGCCGCCGCAGTCATCGTGTTGATGCCCGACCCGACGAGCACCGCGTCGAAGGCCGCCACGCGGCGAGGCTACCACGGTGTTCCTGCTTGACATGTCACCCGCGCGCGTATGACAGAATCGCGGCCATGCTGCTGCGGGAGGTGTCGTACGCGCGCCCGGGATCGGTCGAGGAAGCAGTGGCGCTTCTCTCGGAGCACGACGGCGCCCGGGCCCTCGCGGGGGGCCAGACGCTCGTCAACGTGATGAAGCAGCGGGCCGCGTCGCCCGACGTCCTCGTCGACCTCGCGGATCTCGACGAGCTCCGCACGATCGCGGTGTCCGGCACGACTCTCGAGCTCGGCGCGATGGCGACGCTGACGTCGATCATCCGGTCGTCCGAGGTGGAGGTCAGCCGGCCGATCCTCGGCGAGGTCGCCGCGACGGTGGCCGACGTCCAGGTGCGCAACCGGGGGACGATCGGCGGGAACATCTGCGTCAACGACCCGACGAACCACTTCCCGCCGCTGCTCGTCGCGCTCGGCGCGACGATGACGATCCGCAGCGCGAGCGGTGAGCGAACGGTGCCGGCGCACGAGTTCTTCGTCGGCGTGTTCGAGACGGCGGTCGGCGAGGGAGACCTGCTGACCCGGATCGACGTGCCGGCGGGCCGGGGCGACGGGATGTCCGGCGTGACGCTGGGCGTCCACGGGACGTACGTCGCCAACGCCGCCGCCTCGGTCACCGACGGCGCGTGGCAGATCGCGCTCGGCTGCGTCGCGGCCGTGCCGGTGCGCGCCACGGCGGTCGAGGAGCGGCTCGCGGGCAGCGACCCGGACGAGGCGTCCGTGCGCGCTGCGGTGGAGGGGCTCGGGGCGACGGTCGACCCGCCGTCCGACGTCCACGCCTCCGCGGACTACCGGCGCAGCCTCGCCGAGACCTCGGTCGTGCGCGCCGTCCTCCAGGCAGCCGAGAGAGCAAAGGGGTGAGCGTGGCGGCCGAGCCGACGACGAGCCAGTTCGTGACCGTGACCGTGAACGGCGAGCAGGTCGAGAAGGAGGTGCCGGCGCGCCGGCTCCTCGTGCACTTCCTGCGCGACGACCTCGACCTGACGGGCACGCACGTCGGCTGCGACACGGGGAGCTGCGGCGCCTGCAGCGTCCTGCTCGACGGCGTCCTCGTGAAGAGCTGCGCGGTGCTCGCCGTCCAGGCGCACGGCGCGTCCGTGACGACCGTCGAGAGCCTCGCGGGCGACGAGCTCTCCGCGCTCCAGCGGTCGTTCGCCGAGCACCACGCGCTCCAGTGCGGCTACTGCACGCCGGGGATGCTGATGAGCGCGACCGCTCTTCTCGCCGACAACCCGTCGCCCTCCGAGGAGGAGGTCAAGGTGGGGCTGCAGGGCAACATCTGCCGCTGCACGGGGTACTGGAACATCGTCGAGGCGGTCGTCGCGGCCGGGAAGGGGGCGGCGTGAGCACGACCGAGACGACCGGCACGCCCACCCTGCAGAAGGGCTTCGTCGGCCAGAGCATCCCGCGCAAGGAGGACAGGCGCCTGGTCGAGGGCCAGGGCGTCTTCTTCGACGACGTCAAGCGGCACGGGATGGGCTACCTGCATTTCGTGCGCTCGCCGTACGCCCACGCGCGCATCGGCTCGGTCGACGTCAGCGCCGCGCTCGCGCTGCCGGGGGTCTACGGCACGCTGACGGGCGACGAGGTCGCGATCCTCACCGACCCGTTCTTCCAGATCGCAGCCGACCCCGGCGGCCAGGTCAAGGACTACGCGCTCGCGGTCGGCAAGGTGCGCTACCTCGGCGAGCCCGTCGCCGCGGTCGTCGCCGAGTCGCGCGAGCTCGCCCGCGACGCGGCGGAGCTGGTCGAGGTCGACTACGAGCCGCTCGACGTCGTCGTCGACGCCCGGGTCGCGCTCGAGGCCGGCGCGCCGGTCCTCCACGAGGAGTGCGGCGGGAACATGTCGTACTCCGGCGTCTGGGAGTGGGGCGACGTCGACGCGGCGTTCGCCGAGGCCGACCACGTCGTCACGATCTCCGAGCTGCACTTCGACCGCTTCAACTCGACGCCGCTCGAGCTCGGCGGCGCCCTCGTCGAGTGGAACCGCGGCACGGCCCAGTGGACGCTGACCACGAACAACCAGTTCCCGGGGTTCGCCGTGATCATGATGGCGCCCGCCATGCGGGTCGGCACCGACAAGCTGCGGTTCGTCACGCAGGACATCGGCGGCGGCTTCGGCAACAAGATCACGTCGCATCCGCAGCTCGTCGCCTGCTGCCTCCTCGCCCGGAAGCTGAACCGCCCGATCCAGTGGACCGAGTGGCGGACGGACTTCCACCAGTCGATGTCACACGGCAACGAGCGCTGGTTCCTCGACACCGAGGTCGCCGTGAAGGCGGACGGCACGATGACGGCGTTCCGCACGAAGGCGGTCGACGACGCGGGTGCCTACCTCCGCTACGAGCCGCTCGGCGGGGTCATCTGGTCGCAGGTGGCGCCCGGCATGTACGGCTGGCGCAACATCCGCGTCGAGTTCACGCAGGCGATGACGAACAAGGCACCGGTCTCGCCGAACCGCGGCTACTCGCGGATGCAGCACCTCTGGCTGACCGAGCGGATCGCCGACATCGTCGCGCACGAGCTGGGGTTCGACCGGGTCGAGGTGCGCAAGCGGAACTACGTCCAGCCCGAGCAGATGCCGTACGAGACGCCGAACGGGTGCGTGTACGACTCCGGTGACTACCCGCGCGCGCTCGACACCGTGCTCGAGCTGATCGGCTACGACACGATCGAGGCGCGGCGCGAGGAGGCCGCCTCGCGCGGGAAGCTCCTCGGGCTGGGGATCGGCTCGACGCTCGACTCGGGCACGAACAACTTCGGCCAGTCGCAGCTCCTGAACCCCGAGCTCCAGTTCTCGGGGAACAACGAGGTCGCGACGGTCAAGCTCGACATCTTCGGCGAGATCGTCGTCACGCTCGGCACGACCCCGCAGGGGCAGGGCCACGAGACGACTGCGGCGCAGGTCGTCGCGGACATCCTCGGCTGCGACGTCGACATCGTCCACGTCCGCGCCGGCCACGACAGCTACTGGAACTCGCACGCGGGCTTCTCGGGGACGTACGCCAGCCAGTTCGCCGTGACGGGGCTCGGCGCCGTCAAGGGCGCGACGGACGAGCTCGCCCGTCAGATGAAGACCCTCGCGTCGATGGTCTTCCAGTGCCCGGTCGAGGCGATCGAGCTCGCCGACGGCTTCGCGCGGATCGCCGACAACCACGAGGCGGCCCTCCCGTTCATGGCGCTCGGGGCGATCCCGAACGCGAACAACGCGGGG
>CAVVIL010000014.1:0-20546 GCA_963748255.1 uncultured Actinomycetes bacterium
CCTCCCAGTGGTCGAGGGCGGCGCGGCGCTCATCGGCGCGGGCGGGTCGCTCACGATCGACGAGGCGCGCCGGCAAGGGTGACGCCGTGTCACCCTTGCCAGCGCGGGACGACGGCCTCGTCGTCCGGCCGGTTCAGTCGAGCAGGTGTTCGAGCACGCGGCCCATGACCGCGTTGCGCGACGCCTGAGTCGAGATGCCCTCGAACCCGAAGCCCATCAGGATCGAGTCCGGGGTGCTGATGCTGGAGCCGACTGGGAACCCGGCGGCGTCGGTGCGGATCCAGTTGTTCGCGTTCGGTCCGCTGCCGGCCGGCGGCCCGGTGACCTGCCAGCCGTCGAATCCGGTCTCGAACGATGTGCTCGTGCCGTCCGGCAGCGTCACGTCGTCGATGAACACGCCGAGGCCCTGGACCGCCCAGTCGCTCGCGTAGGCGATCGAGATCTCGACGGTCTTGCCGGCGTACGCGCTGAGGTTGACCCTCCACTGCTGCCAGCCGGCGGAGTTGCCGGAAGCGGCGTTCCACGTTCCGGTCTCGCCGGTCGCCGTGCACGTGCCCGCGGCGGGGTCGAACGTCTGGTAGTGATCGAGCCACGGGTGCAGGACGCGCCACCCGGCCGCGCAGCTGTCGCCCGGCGCCGTGGTTGTGTGGCCGTTCGCGTCCGGCAGGGTCGTCCAGTCGTTTCCGCCGGGGGTCCGGGCCTCCACGAACAGGTGGTCCCAGGCAGGCTCGGTGTCATACGAGCTCCAGAACGTGAGGTCGCCGCCAGCGGCCGGCACCGCGATCTCGCGGGTCAGCCGCTTGTAGGTGATGTCCGCGATCTGCGAGTACACGTACTGGTTGCCGGTGTGCGGCGCGAACGGCCCGCCGGGCTTGGAGTACCGGCTCGATGCCCAGCTGTTGAACTGCGGGTACGCCGACCGCGGCAGGATGCCGCTGGTGGACACGAACGACGCGCTCATGTTCTGGTTGTCCGCGCCGTCCGGACCGAACGCCCACGACAGGCCGCCGAACGGGTCAGCGATGCCGTCGACCGCGAAGTGGTCGCCGGTGTCCGGATCGTGCCCGTCGCGCTGGACCAGTGCGTACGCGCCGAACCAGTACTGGAGCACGTCGTTGATCCCGTCGCCGTTCGGCGAGCCGGCGAGCGCCAGGCACCGCCGCGGGTCGAACCCGACCGGCCGCGGGTTGCACGGGCCTACGCCCTTCGGGTCGTAGAACTGCTGCCCGACCGCGCCGGCGCGGACGAACTGCTGGCCGGCCCACGCGCCCGTGTACACCACGCGGCCGCCCTCGTTCATGTACGCCCGGAACTCGAGGATCTCGTCCATCGCGAGGCGGTCGGCGTTGCCACCGCCCTGTCCGGGCGGGCGGGTGACGTTGTCGTCGCCGGTGTACCAGATCACCGCGTCGTAGTGGCTGAGCACGCCGAGATGGTCGGGCGCGACGCGGCCGCGCGCGTCGATGTCGTACACGTCCGGGGTCACGCCGTTTGCGACGAGCGCGTTCAGGTAGTAGCTCAGGTAGTGCGGCCCCGGCGTCTGCGGCGGCGACGGACCCGTGTAGTCCTCGGCGGCGACCACGAGCACGCGGCGGCCGGTCTCCGACACGGCCTGGTAGGTGAAGGAGTCGCTGCGGGCACCGCCACCCTCGAACCAGACTTCGACGGAGTTGCCTGGGCTGGTGCCGGTCACCACTCCGCGCATCTCGCGGTAGTGGACAGCGGCCGGCTTGAAGCGTTCGCCACCGGCCCACTCCGACGTCGGCGCACTTTGCACGCTCCCGCCGTTGATGCGGTACTTGAGCGTGACCGGGCCGAGCGCGCGCTTCGCCAGCACCTGTACCGGCTGGGGATCGCCGTAGGAGTAGGCGAACTCGAAGTCGACGCCCGGGATCCCGTCCTTGTACGGGTCGTCGCTCTTCGTGTAGAACGGCTTGGTCTCGATGCCGAGCACCGACTCCGGGTCGTCCGGGTCATCCGCCGACTTGGCCACGGACAGCGCGAACGGCAGGTTGCGCTCGAACTCCGCCTGCACGAGTGCGTCGTCGTCCGGGAACACGAACCCGCAGTTCGGGCAGCCCTCCGACAGCTCGGGCGTCCAGGCCAGCGCACCGGTGGACGCATGGGCGTAGTCCGTCGTCTCGCCGTTCGTGACGTAAAGAACGTCGGAGCTCAGGCCGGGGTGGAAGTCCCGGATCGCGGGCCGGTCCAGGTTGCCCGAGAGGGCGAAGTAGATCGGGTCGTCCGCGGTCGGGGTCGCGATCTGCCAGCCCTCCGCATACAGCAGCCACTGCCCGTTCGAGTGCCAGTTGACCTGGAACTCGAACCTGATCCTGTCGAGCAAACCCTTCATCGCCCGGGTCTCCGGCTCGGACACCGCAGCGGGTCCACGGTACGTATCGCTCGACGTGATCGACGACGACCCCTCCTCGTCGTAATTGAAGTGGTTGGGGAAGTTGCGGTTGGGGTCGACGCCGTCACCGACCGTGATCTCGCCGTCGTTGTTGTTGTCGCGCAGGTTCTTGCGCCACAGCCGCTCGACGTCGAACGTGTACTCGTAGCCGTCTGGGTTGGCGACGAGGATGAACCACAACTCCGTCGTCTCGAGCAGCTGCTTGATCTCGGGGTCCTCAGCCCGCCAGCGGTCGATGTACCAGTTCATCAGGCGCCGGTTGACCTCGTTGGCGATCCACTCGCGCGCGTGCTGGGTGGAGCTGTAAAGCACCGCCGGGCGGCGCCCGTCAGGGACGCCGCGCGCGCCCGGCGGTGAGCCTGAGCGCGAGCAGCTCGCGGCCCTCGTAGGTCGTTCCGAGCTGCACGAGCTTGGCGACGCCGCGGTTGTTGCTGGCGGCCGCGTACATCTGGTCGCGGAACCCGCCGGGCTCGTCCCAGGAGCGCCAGACGGTGAACCCGTTCTCGGCCTGCTCGGCTGCGAACTCCTTGACGGTCTTGCCTCCCTTGACGCGGGTGAGCTCGATCCGGAACCCGTCGCGCCTCAGCTGGGCGCGCTGCGCCCTCGACGCCACGAGCTGAACCTGGGTGCCGCCCGCCACCTCCCGGGCGCCGGTCAGCTCGAACCCCTGAGCCGCCAGTGCCGCGAGCTGCTCATCGCTGACCACAGCGGTGTAGACGTCCAAGCGATCGTCTGGACGCTGCGCGCCGCTGGCCGGCAAGGCGACGGCAAGCAAGATCGCACCCGTCGTGGCCACGAGCAGAAACCGTCTCATCTACGCCTCCTTCAGAGGGCTCTCCCCCGGTTCCGCCGCCTCCCCTTGCCTCCTCGCGCCTTCTTTCGCCGGTCGAGGCTGCCCGGGTCGTGCGAGTTGTTACAAGGCGCGATCATTAGCGATTGCCGATTCCCTGTCAAGCAATCCTGCTCGCTGGTCACTACTCCGTCATGTGATTTGCGCTCATACACATTCGTTCCGAAGCAGCGGAGTTGAGCAATCTCCTAGCGGGGCTCGCACCGACACCACCGTCTGCGCGCACGGCTTCCCCCCGACAAGGACACCTCCTGGTTGCCTACCACGATCCACGTCGAACCGGCGGCTACGAGAACAACGCCGTGCAGCGCGTCCCCGCGCTCGTCCGGTGACGCGGCGGAGCCGCCTGGTGGCGGCTCCGCGTCCCTCGCCCTCATCGTGATCAGTACGCGGCGCGGACAGCCGCGGTTCTCGTGTGCACCTCGAGCTTCGCGTAGACGTTCTCGAGGTGCCGGCGCACCGTCCCCGCGGAGATCCATAGGAGTGCTCCGACCTCCGCGTTGGTCAGGCCCTCGGCGACCAGGGCCAGAACCTCCTGCTCCCGCCGGGTGAGAAGTGAACTGCGGCTCATGACTTCCTCTTGCCGACCGTCGCCCCTCCGGCGTCCCGTTTCGCGGCGTAGTCGCCGAGTCCGTGCTGCCGGTTCAGCGCGTCGCCCCGCGCGTTGAGCGCGGCCAGCCGCTCGGGCGTCGACGATCCGGCGGCACCGCGGCGGACGACGTCGAGCGCTACGTCGGGAGAGAGGTCGATGCCGTGCGTCTCCGAGGCGTGTCGCCGTACCTCGTCCACGCGCGCCGCCTCGTCGGACGCTCGCACCTCGTAGCCGCATTCGCAGCGGAGTGCCTCTTCAGCGGACATGTCGCAGCCGATTCATCAGGGACGACGTCTAGAGCCGCACAAGCGTCAATGTCCCGTACGCGTCGACGCCGGGCTTGTGCACCTCGAACGCACAGGTGAGCGGCTCGCCGAAGCCGGTCTTCTGCCCCACCGAGTTGTCGGCCGTTCCCACCACCTCTCCGTTGACGTAGAAGGTCACTTCGACGCGCTTGATGAGGTAGCTGGGAGCGTTTTGCACGCTCTCGACCGAGATGTCCCAGATCGCCTTTCCGCCCCCACCGGGGTGCATGAGCAGCGTCGCGGAGGCGCCCTCACACGCCACCGTCGCCACCGTCTTCGCGACGGGAGTCGCCGACGCGCCGACCGCGAGAACGGCGCCCAGCATCAGCGCGACCAGAAGCGCCCCAACCGGCAAACGTAGCGTTCGCATTCGATCTCCTTTCCTCGCCCACGCACTGACCACGGATGGATCGCCGCCGGCCGCTCGTGGCTTGTCACAGAACATGTCGCGGCCGATACTCCGGCTAGGCGGCTAGACCCGCGCTAGCGCACTGCTACTGCGCGGCTAGGGAGGGTTGGGAGGAGGCAGGCAGGCTGAGCGTTCGAATCTCTATGACGGACCGGCTCGCCATCGAGGCGAACGGCGTGAGGCTGGACGAGCAGCGCTTCCCGGGCCGGCAGGGTCGGATTCTGTTCGCCTATCTGGCGGTCCAGCACGGACGGTCTGTCCCTCGTGATGAGCTGGCCGAGCTGTTATGGGGCGAGGACCTTCCGGCGACGTGGGAGAAGGCACTCAGGGTGCTGACGACGAAGCTGCGCGCGCTGCTCGAGGAGTGCGGCATCGACGGCGCGAGCATGTTGAGGAGCGCGTTCGGCTGCTACCAGCTCACACTGCCCGCCGATACCTGGATCGACCTCGACGCGGCGGTGACCGCGCTGGAGCGGGGAGAAGCGGCACTCGCCGGGCGGGAGCTCGACGAGGCTCGGGCTCAGGCCTCGGCGGCGGCCGAGCTTGCTCGGCGGGTGTTTCTGCCCGGCGAGGACGGACGGTGGGTCGAGGATCAGCGGCGCGAGCTCCGTGATGTCCTCGTCCGTGCGCTCGAATGCCTACGCGATGCGGCGCTTGCCGAGGGGGAGTTCGGGAACGCAGTCCGATATGCGGCCGAGATCACCGCTCTCGAGCCCTTCCGCGAGACCAGCTACCGCGCGCTGATGCAGGCGCACGTCGCCGCCGGCAACCCGGCCGAGGCACTCCGCGTGTACGAGCGCTGCCGGCGCTTCCTCGCCGACGAGCTCGGCGCCTACCCTTCGCCGGAATCCAAGGCCGTCTATCTCGAGATCCTCCGCAACTCGCCCGGTAGCTCGGACTCCGAGATCGAGAGCCTCGCACCTGACGCTCGCCGCCCTGGGTCGCCGCCGAAGGACGACGAGCCGCCCCGGAGCGATCGCGGCAAGGTCGCGCCGGTCATCGCCGGCGCCTTGCTCGTCGGCGGCAAGTGCGACGACTGCGGAGCGACCATGCCCCAGTACTCGAAGTTCTGCCCGGAGTGCGGGCATGCCGTCGAGGCGACCCCGTCCCCGGCGGCCTACACGCCCCGCCATCTGAGTGAGCAGATTCTCGCGATCCGCAGCGCGATCGAGGGCGAACGGAAACAGGTGAGCGTTCTCTTCTGCGACATCGTCCGCTCGCCCGAGCTGGCGGCGCAGGCTGGCCCGGAGGAATATCACCGGGTCGTCGACCGCTTCTTTGCACTCGCCCTCGCGGAGGTCCACCGCTACGAGGGCACGGTCAACCAGTTCCTCGGCGACGGCTTCATGGCCCTCTTCGGCGCCCCGATCGCTCACGAGGATCACGCACGCCGCGCCGCGCTTGCCGCGCTCGCGGTGAAGGAGCGATCCGAGATCGACGTCCGGATCGGGATCAACTCCGGTTCGGTCATCGTGGGCGCCATCGGCGACGACCTTCGGATGGACTACACCGCCTCCGGTGACACGACTGTGCTCGCAGCTCGTCTGCATGGGGCGGCTCGCCCCGGAGATGTGCTGGTGAGTACCGCGACCGCGGCCTACCTGGGTGGTTACTTCGATCTCCAGGAGACAGAGCCGGTGACGGTCGACGAGCGCACCGTCCACGCGTTGCGCGTCATCGGGCGCGGCCCGCGCACGTCCCCGATCGACGAGGCACACCAGCAGCTCACTCCCTTCTCGGGACGAGAAGAGGAGCTCGAGTCGCTTCGGGAGGCCCTTCGCTCCGCGGCCGCGCAAGGACAGGTCATCGGCGTTTCCGGCGATCCCGGCCTCGGCAAGTCGCGGCTGACCTACGAGCTGCAGCTCGCGGCGGAGGTGGGCACGGTCGCGCTGCAAGGTCGTTGCTTGCCGTTCGGGACCGCAGTTCCCTATCTCCCGATCCTCGATCTGGTGCGGCAAGCGTGCGGGATCGCGCCGGACGACGACCGTGAGAGCGTTGCCGCGAAGATCGGCACGACGCTCGAGGAGCTGCGTTTGGACCCGGATTTCGGTCCGTACCTCCATCACGCGCTGGACGTCACCTCCGGTGACGCTCAGCTCCTCGCGCTCGATCCGGCCACGATCAAGGGCCGAACGTTCGAGGCGCTGCGCAAGCTGTTGCTCGCGAAAGCCAGTCCATCGCTGCTACTGGTCATCGAAGACGCGCACTGGATCGACCGCACGTCGGAGGAGTTCCTGACCGAGCTGGTCGACGAGCTGCCGTCCGTCCCGGTTCTCCTGCTGGCGACCTACCGCCCTGGTTACAACCCCCCATGGCTCGGCAAGTCGTACGTGACCCAGGTCGCCCTCCGGCCGCTCTCGCGGGAGGCCGGCGAACGCATCGTCGCAGCAATCCTCGGCGAGACAAGCGACGCGACCGAGAGGATCGTCGGTCGGGGCGAGGGAAACCCCTTCTTCCTCGAAGAACTCGCTCGAGCCGCACGACAGCACGCCGACAGCCGCCCTGACGGCTCAGTCCCGACGACAGTGCAGGACGTCCTGGCCGCACGAATCGACCAGCTCGACGCCGGAGACAAGAGCGCCGTCCAGGTTGCATCCGTGCTCGGGCGCGAGTTCTCGCTCGACCTCATCGAGAGTGTCTGGGACGGTGACGGAGCGCTGCTCCCGGCCCTGGACGAGCTCAAGCGGCGCGAGTTCTTGCATGAACAGCACGGAGGGACCGAGCGGACGTTCGTGTTCAAGCACGCGCTGACCCGCGACGTTGCCTACGACGGCCTACTGGAAGAGCGTCGCCGGTCTCTCCACGCGCGCGCCGGCGCGGCGGTCGAGCGCTCCTATGCGGACAGACTCCACGAGAAGTACGAGCTCCTTGCGTTCCACTACTCGCGGAGCTCCGAGCGGGGGCGGGCCGCGGACTACCTCGAGCTCGCGAATCGCAAGGCCTCGGCACAGCATGCGATGGAGGAGGCGCTCGGCTACTTCTACGAGGCGCTCGCGATCCTCGAGGAACTACCCGACTCCGAGGACAACCGCAGGCGCAGGCTCACGCTCGTCCTCGACCAGACAGGTGGATTCCACTATCTCCATCGCCATGAGGAGTACCACCAGCTGCTTCTCCGCTACGAGCCGCTTGCGCTGGAGCAGAGCGATCCCGGCCTCCACGGGGCGTTCTATCAACGCCTCGCGCACCGTCAGATCGTCTTCGGCGAATTCGAGCAGGCGAGAGAGACCGCGGGCCGGGCACTCGAGCTCTGCGAGCGGTCCGGGAACCACGAGTACGCGGCGCTCTCGTGCGGCACGGTGCAATGGGCGCACATGCTGCTCGGCGAGTACGGGCGCGCCCACCGCTACACGAAGCGGTCGCTGGAGCACCTCGCCGTCGGCTTCGAGCCGATGGCGTACATGTTCGCACGATCCGGCGCCGCGCTCACCTACATGATGGCGGGGCGCTGGGAAGCCGCGTTGCGCGAGGTCGACGAAGCTGTGGCGACGGGCGCGGAGCGTTCCGACGCCGGCATCGTCTCGTTCTGCAACGCGATCGGCGCACTGGTCTGCGTCGAGAAACGGGACTGGGCGACCGCGATCGACTACGGCACCGCCGCGAAGGAGACCGCACCGACCGTGTACTTCCGCGGTTTCGCCTTCGGCTTTCTGGCGCCGGCGCTCTGTCACACGGGGGCTGTTGATGAGGGCCTACCCGTCCTCGAGGAAATCGTCCCGATGGCCAAGGCGGCACGCCATGAGTTGGCGTGGACCTTCCTCTCGCCTCGGTTGGCCGACGCGTACCTGACCGCCGGCGACTACGTGCGGGCGCACCAGCTGCTCCTGGAGATCCACGACGCGGCCACGAGGCGCGACGCGAAATTCTTCCTCGGCGCCAGCGGACGGTGCCTCGGAGAGGTGGCCCTGGCTCAGGGCGACGCCGAGGAGGCGGTACGCCGGCTCGAGGCAGCGATCGAGACGTTGCGCGCGAGCGGCTCCGAGAACGAACTCGGACTCGCGTTAGGAGCACTGGGCCGCGCCAAACGGCTCGTGGGCGACGACGTAGAGGCCACCGCGAGCGCGAAGGAGGCGCTCGCCATCCTCGATCGCCTCGGCACGCTCGAGGAACCCGATCGTTTGCGGTACGAGCTCGCGGCTGCACCGGTCTGACGGACACGACCGGATCGACCTCCTGGTTGCGTCCCAGGATGAGCTGGGGGTGGAAGTCCTGAACGCCGTCAGCCAGGTGCCCGACGTCCGCGGCTAGCTCGGGTCGCCGAGGAACAACGCGTCGACGGCGTCCGGCGGTTCGGGCTCCGTCGTCGACGCCGACAGCATCGGCATCTCGTCCGGCTCGAAGAGTCGGTCTGCCCGGTACATCGGCGCGGCGGACGGCGTAACACCGAGACCCGGCGCCGTCAGCGACGCTCGCGAGCGGCCGAGCACCTCCGTAATCGCGTCCCACACCCCCGTCGCCACGCGCGATGGGTCGAGAATTCCGCCCTCGAGCTGTTGGTAGTAGCGCCGGACCTTCGGCCGAGCGTCCGGTTGGATCTCGCACGCCGTCGAGGATCGCGTCGACGACGTCGTCCACGCGTAGCGCCTTTGCGACGCGGGCGCGCAGCATCGGCGGGTCGTCGAGCGAGCGCACGTACGCGAGCGCGTCGGCGCCCGGCGCGCGGCGCGGTGCGCGCTCGAGGAAGGCCTCGATCAGCGGCGCGAGCTCGTCGGCGCGGTCGCCGGCCTTTCGCAGCGTTCCCGCGACGTCGAGTGGCTCGCCCCGCGCATGGCGGCGCACGAGCTCGTCGAGCAGGGTGTCGAGCTCGGTCGTCATTCCTCGAGCCACTCCCTGAGCCTCGCCTTGTTCCTGCTGATCGCCTGGTACACCGCGTTCGGCTTCTTGTCGAGCTGCTCGGCGATCTCGGCGGGCTCGAGCGCCCCCAGGTAGTAGAGCGCGCCGATCTCGCCGTCGCCCGACGGAAGCGTCGCGACGAACTGCTCGAGCGTGAGGTCGACGATCACGGCCTCCGTCTCGTCCGGAGCCGCGCCGTCGAGGTCCAAGAGCTCGCTCTCCTGCCAGCCCGGCTCGTACCAGCCCTTGCAGACCCAACCGATCACGGAATAGACGATGACGCGAAACGGGTGCTTGCCGTCGCGGTGCTTCCCGGCCTTGAGCTCCTTCCAGAGCCGCTCGCACACCGCCTGTGCGACATCCTCCCCGACGGCGCCGCGCATCTTCGCGACGCACAACCCGCTGATCGTCTCCACCCAGCCCGAGAGGAGGAGATGGATCTCCCCGTTCTCCAGCAGTCGCTTGTCCTCGGCGTCGCGCGCATCCTGCATCGACGCGTGAGTCAGATCGGACATGAGCGGATCTTACGAATGCGTCTGCCGAGGGCGGCATAAGGCAGCGCGTTGCAAGGCAGGACTCCTTGTCACGAACGAGAGGAGAACTGCCATGACACTCGACACCTTCCAGCTCGGCGAGCCCGTGGAGCACCGCGGGATCGTCGTCACACCGCTCTTCCCCCGCCGCGACCCGGTCGCGGCCTACATCACCCTCGACGAGGCGCTGCCGCGCGGGCTCCGGATCACGGAGACATCCGACTCGGGCTCGGTGCCCGAGCTCCTCGTCGAGAACCCCACCGACAGCAACGTTTTGCTCTACGACGGCGAGGAGCTCGTCGGGGCGAAGCAGAACCGGATCCTCAACGTCAGCGTCCTCGTCGGCGCGGGCGCGAAGCTGCCGATCCCCGTCTCGTGCGTCGAGCAGGGCCGCTGGAGCCGGCGGAGCGACGTGTTCGGCTCCGCGAAGCACATCTCGCACTCCAACCTCCGCCGCCGCAAGGCGGAGACGCTCGCCGCACAGCCGCTCGCGCCCGGGCTTGCCCAGGGGGACGTCTGGGACGAGGTGCGCGAGAAGCAGACGCGGATGGGCGTCCGCTCCGAGACCGCTGCGAACCGCGACACGTTCGAGGCACACGCGGCCAGGCTCCAGGCGCTCGAGTCGGCGTTCGCGCTCACGCCCGGCCAGTGCGGCGCCGTGCTGGGCATCGGGGACGACCTCTGCCTCGACGCCGTCTCCCGGCCGAACGCCTTCGCGCTCCTTTGGCCGAAGCTCCGCGCCGGCTACCTGCTCGACGCGCTCGAGCGGCTCGACGGCCGCGCGACGTCCGTCGAGCGAGTCTCGGCGTTCGCGGAGTCCGTCGGCGAAGCGTCCGCGAACCGCGGCCCGTCGGCAGGGCTCGGCGAGGACGTGCGCCTGCGCGGCGCAGGGGTGATCGGCTCCGGGCTCGTGTTCGACGGCGAGACGATCCAGCTGTCGGCCTTCACGAGCGACGACGACGGCGCGCGGGCGTTCGGACGGATCGCCCGGCCGAGCCGACGGCGCTGACGCTCGACGGCCGAGGAGGACGGGGTGCCGTACGACCTGGACCAGTGGATCAAAGAAGCGCCTTTCCGTTTCGCGAAGACGATGCCGGAGAACCCGCACTGGTACATCACGGAGCGAGATGAACGACGACGGGGCTTCGGAGCCGAGCTCCGAGCGTTCCTCGACCACGTCCGCGAGCACGGTTGCACCCGCTTCTTCGAGGGGTACCCCTACAGGATGATCACGCTCGACGACCACGACTACTGGCTCACCCGGGGCCAGGACTGCGGAGCGATCATCAACCGCAAGCCGTCGGCGGAGGCCGGCTGGGATGACACGACCGGATGAACCTGATCCGGTGACCGAGTCCCACCTTGACCTCGTCGACGGACACCTCATCGTCGATTCGGGCGGACGTTTCCTGCTCGACACCGGCTCGCCCGTGAGCTTCTCGACCACGGGAAGAGCCAACTGGGGCGGGCGGGATCACGAGCTGCCCACCAGTGCGCTCGGGCTCGACGCCGACGAGCTCGCCAACCTCGTCGGTGAGCCTCTCGACGGTCTGATCGGAGGTGACATCCTCGGCCTGCATCCCTTCACGATCGATCTCGAGCGGAGCGTCTGCCGCGTCGACGAGGTCGGATCGGATCGAGACACGACCGAGCTGCCCATCAGGCTCGTGCTCGGGGTTCCACTTGCGACTCTCGAGCTCGACGGTCTCCCCACCGAAACCTGTATCGACACCGGCGCGAAGCTCTCCTACCTCGAGGCGGCGCGACTCGACGGACGCGAAGCGGTCGACGAGACCGATGACTTCTACCCCGGGTTCGGCACATTCCGGACACCCGTCTACGAGATCGCCCTACTCGTCGAGGACTCCGAGCTCACGATGCGTGCCGGCGCACTTCCCGAGGCACTATCGGGAATGCTTGAAATGCTCGGGATCACTGCAATCCTCGGGACCGACCTATTCGTGCCGTTTCCGGTCGTGACGTTCGACTACCGATCTGAGCGAATCGTGCTTGGTCACGGGTCGCCCGCGCCCTCTGCTTCATAGCGCGCGCCATCCCTCGAATTCGCGTCAAGAACCCGCACCACGCGCCCGATAAGGAGGCATGCGTTCCTCTCGGGTCGAACGACCGGAGCAGCTCACTCTGGAGGTGGGGCGCTACAGCGCGAGCGTGATGTCGATCGCCGTCGGGGTCGTGTTCTTCCTCGTCGTGGTGATGCTTCTCAACAGCACCCGGACGAACAACGCGCGGGCGGATGACTGGCGGCGGCGCGCCGTCGCTGCCGAGGAGGTGGCCGGCGGGCTTCGGGTCGTGCTCGCCGAGCGCAGCCGGACGCTGAACCAGCGGACGCGGCAGGCCAACATCCTGATCGACACGCTCGCGTCCAGCCGGGGGGCGTTGCGCTCGACGAAGGTCAGCCTCGGCGCGCTCAGCGCACGTCAGCGCCAGCTCGCGAGCCAGACGGCACGCACGGAGGCCGAGCGGCGGAAGCTCCAGGCGCAACGGGCGGCGCTCGCCTCGGTCGCGTCTGCCCTGAGCGCGTGCAGCCAGGCGCTCGCAGGGGTCGTCGCCGACGCCCAGCGCGGACAGCCGAAGGCGGCGCTCGCGAAGGCGGAGCCGCACCTCGCGAAATGCAGCCGTGCGCAGGCGCGTCTCGGCACGGTGCTGAAGCAGGCCTGATGATCCGCGCCGCCGCGCTCGGGCTCACCCTCGTGGTCACGATCGCCCTGACCGGCTGTGGCATCCTCGTGACGGACGCGGCGCCGACAGACGTCGTCCAGGCATCGGCGCCGGCGCTCCTTCCACCGTTCCCGGAGGTCGAGGCGCTCGCGCCGGCGGCCGCCCGCGCGCTCGCGTCCGCCAAGGCGCGGAAGATCGCCCGGCGGGCCGCGCTCGAGATCCGCATCCCGGCCTGCGACGACGACGCGACCGGGCGGGGCTTCGCGGTCGGCGCGCACACGCTGGTCACCCACCGCGAGGGGCTGCCGGGTGCCGGGTGGGTGCGCGTCGAGACCGCGAACCGGCGATCGACCGCGGTCGGGGCAGCAAGCGCCTACCGCGTCGGGTGAGCTCGGCGTGGCTCGGGTGGCCCGCCGGCTTCCGCGGACGCTGCCGCTCAATCGAAGCGTCGCGGCCGGAGCGTCCGTGGTGGTCGTCACGGAGCGCCGCGGCAAGCTCCGGATGCTCCCCGGCGTGATCGTGGACAGCGTGCCGGGGGCGCCCTTCGGCGCAAAGGCGAAGGTGCTGCGCGTGACCTCCGCGGTCTCGGACGACGACGCCGGCCCGGTGCTCGACTCCAAGGGCCGCATCGTGGGCGTCGTTTTCGGGGTCGACGAGCGGACGAACCTCGGGGTGGCACTCCCGGTCACAGCGCTCCAGGGGCGGTCGGCTGTCCGCGGGATGGAAGCGCTCGACGCCTGCAAGGACTGACGACCCGGGACGAGCGCTTGACTTCGGCCCGCGGTGTGCCATGGTCCCTCGGTCCGGCCGGGCCCGCGCGGACGATCCGTGGCGTCGCACCGGTCGCGAAGGGAGAAAGTCGATGCACGGACGCATCGCCAGCTACCGGATCAGTGGCGACCCGCACGAGCTCGCACGGAAGGCCGAGGAGGGAATGCTCCCGATCTTCCAGGCGCAGCCCGGGTTCAGGGCGTACAACCTCCTGGTGAGCGGCGACATGCTCACCTCGATGAGCGCGTGGGACTCGACCGAGCAGGCGGAGGCGGCGACGCCGGCCGCCGCGAACTGGATCGCCGAGAACATCGCCGAGGACATCGAGCTCATCGATGTCCGCTACGGCGAGATCCTGCTCGCCACGGCGCTCGGCGTGAGCGCGGCCGCGACAGCGAGGGCGTAGCCCGACACGAGCGGAGGGAGCGCGGCGGCGGCCGCGCCCCCTACCGGTTCGGGCACGCACCCCGGACCGGCTCAGGGTCGACTCAGGGTCATTCCGGATGGTGTGGCGCGTGGTGCGGCGCCATCGTGGAATCACCATGAGCGAATCGACTACACACATCCCTGAAACGCGGCTGCTCCAGCGCAGCCGCTCCGATCGCATGCTCGCCGGCGTCAGCGGCGGGCTGGCCCGCTACTTCGACATCCACCCTGCCGTCTTCCGCGTCGGGTTCGTCGTTCTCACCCTCCTGGGCGGGGCCGGCATCCTCATCTACGCCGTCGCGGCCCTCGTCATGCCCGACGAGGGCAAGAAGGACTCGATCGCCACGGCAGCGCTGCGCAACCGGCGGGACCGCCCCTGGCCGCTGATCGGGCTGGGTCTTCTCGCGGTCGCGGTCGCCATCCTGCTCTCGCGGGCCACGCTGTGGTTCGACGGGGACGCGTGGTGGCTCTTCCTGATCGCCGGCGGCCTGATCCTCTGGATCACCCGGCAGCCGGGGGGCGAGCCGGAGGCAGATGCGAAGCAGCTGGCGGTAGAGGACTCGCGCCGCGTGCGACGCGTCTTCCGCAGGCTTGCGATTGCAATCGCCGCCCTCCTCGCCCTCGTTGTCGCCGCTGCCGCGATCTTCGTGGCCGCGTTCGACGTCGATCTGGGTAGCGGGCTCGGAGACCGCAACTACATCGTCACGACCCCCGAGCAGCTGCGCGGCGAGTACCACCTCGGGATCGGCTCGCTCGACCTCGACCTCAGCCGTGTCGAGCTGCCCGCAGGCGAGACGCATGTCGACGTGCGGGTGGACGTCGGCGACATGGACGTGCTCGTGCCTGCCGATGTCGCTCTCCGCGTCCATGGAACGGCCGAGGTGGGCGAGGTCGACCTGCCGGACGACATCAAGGGCAGTGGGCGGAACGTCGAGAGCGAGCTCATCGAGACCGGCGAGCGCATCCTGGTGCTCGACGCGAGCGTCGGCGCGGGGGCCGTTCGGGTCGAGCGCGCCGTACGATGACGCCGCATGTCGCTGCGCACCTTCGCTCCGAGCTCGGACGAGCGGGTGATCGCGGGCGTGTGCGCGGGCATCGCCCGGACGCTCGGAGTCGACGCCACGCTCGTCCGGCTCGTTTTCGCGCTGCTCGCCCTGGCCGGCGGAGCCGGGATCCTCCTGTACCTCGGCCTCTGGGCGTGGGCCGAGGGAAAGCAGGTCTGGATTGCCGCGCTGCTCGCGTTCTTCGCGGGCGCTGCGCTGCTCGGCGCGCTCGGCCTCTCCGGCCAGTCGGTCGTCGGCATCGCGCTCATCGCCGGTGGTCTTGCCCTCGCCTGGCGCCAGGGCGGGAGCTTCCGCCCGGACGCGCCGCTGTCCTACGGGGGCATCGCCCTCGCGGCCGTCGGCGCCGTCGTGCTGCTCTCGGGCGAGGGCACCTCCTCGAAGCTGCTCGCGCCGGGCGCCGTCGCCGGCGCGCTGCTCCTGATCGGCGGCCCGTGGGTCTGGCGGCTCGCGCTCGAGCGGGACGTCGAGCGCACGGCCAGGATCCGCAGCGAGGAGCGCTCGGACGTGGCCGCGCGCGTCCACGACTCCGTGCTGCAGACGCTCGCGCTCATCCAGCGGCAAGCGAACGAGCCGCGGCGGGTCGCGTCGCTGGCTCGAAGGCAGGAGCGAGAGCTCCGCGGCTGGCTCTACGCCGACCACCCGCTCGGCGACGAGTCGGCGTCTCTGGTCGCCTCACTCGAGGCGGCAGCCGGCGACGTCGAGGAGCTCCACGGCGTGCGGGTCGAGATCGCGAGCGCAGGCGACTGCCCGGTCGATCCGTCCATGAGCGCGCTCGTGCTCGCGGCACGGGAGGCGATGACGAACGCCGCCAAGTTCGCCGGCGTCGAGGAGATCGACGTGTACGTCGAGGTGACGGACGACGCGGTCGGCGTGTTCGTCCGGGACCGCGGCGCTGGTTTCGACCGCACGGCCGTCCCGGCCGACCGCAAGGGCGTGGCCGAGTCGATCGAGGGGCGCATGAAGCGCAACGGCGGCCGCGCGGCGATCGTGACGAGCCCCGGCGCGGGCACCGAGGTCGAGCTTCACCTTCCGCGGAGGCCGTCGTGAAGCCGCGCGTCGTGCTCGTCGACGACCACGACCTGTTCCTCGCAGGCGTGCGGGCAGAGCTCGGCGAGGCGGTCGACGTCGTCGGCCAGGCGGGGACCGTGGCGGAGGCGGTGCCCCTCATCACCGAGCTCGACCCCGACGTCGTCCTGCTCGACGTGCACCTGCCCGACGGGGGCGGCGACGCGATCATCAACCAGGTCGCGCCCGACCGTCCCGGCGTGCGCTTCCTGGCTCTCTCGGTCTCGGACGCGGCCGAGGACGTGATCGCCGTCATCCGGGCGGGCGCGCGCGGCTACGTGACGAAGACGATCTCGGGTGAGGAGCTCGCCGCCGCGATCGAGCGGGTCGCGACAGGTGATGCGGTCTTCTCCCCGCGCCTCGCAGGGTTCGTGCTCGACGCCTTCCGTGCCGGCGAGCCGGTCGGCGGCGACGCGGAGCTCGACCAGCTGACGCCGCGCGAGCGCGAGGTCCTGCAGCTGATCGCGCGCGGCTACATGTACAAGGAGATCGCCGCGCGGCTCCACCTGTCCGTGAAGACGGTCGAGAGCCACGTCTCGAACGTCCTGCGCAAGCTCCAGCTCTCGACCCGGCACGAGCTCGCCCGCTGGGCGACGCAGCACCGCCTGGTCTAGCCGGCGCCGCCGAACGCTTCGGAGACGGCGCGTTCGAGCTCCTCGCGCGGCACGTCGCGCAGGTGCTGAGCGATCCCCCAGCGGTGGCCGAACGGATCGGTGAGCTGTCCGTAGCGCTCGCCCCAGAAGGCGTCCTGGAGCGGCCGGCGCACCTCCGCGCCGCCCTCGAGCGCACGCCGCCAGACAGCGTCGGCGTCGTCGGTGGAGAAATGGAGAACGGTCGCCGTACCGCCGACGCTGAGCGGGGAGAGAACGCCCATGTCCGGGAACTCGTCGGCGAGCATCACCACCGAGTCGCCGAACCGGAGCTCGACCTGCATCAGCCTGCCGCCCGGCACCTCGATGCGGCCGCGCTCCTCGGCGCCGAAGACGGCCGAGTACCAGGCCGCCGCGCGCGCCGCGTCGCCGACGACGACGTGCGGGGTGATCGTGTGCGTCCCCACGTCTCGCTAGACGGGCTGCGCGATCCCGAGCCGGGCGGCAACGGGATCGATGCTGAGCTGCATCAGGAACCGGAGCTCGTCCGTTCGCAGAAGGGTCGTCATCCGCTGGACGACCGCGGCTCGTGCGTTGTCGGGTTGCGACCAGTCCGCGCCCCGGACCGCATCGACGAAGGTCTCGATGTACAGCCGTTGCTCGACGAACCGGTCCGGCGTCACCGGTCCGCCGTGCCCGACGTGGAGGGTCGCATCGGCAGGCAGCTCTCGCTGCAGACGGTCGAGGTGGCCGAGCCACTCCTCGAAGAAGCCGTCGGCGAGGTAGGCGTGCTTCCGGTCGTAGACCTGGTCGCCGAGGAAGACCGTCCGCCGCTCGTCGCCGAGGAACCAGATGCTGTCGTGGGGCGACTCGCCGGGCCCGAGGTCGAGCACCGTGAAGCTCGTGCCGCCGAGGTCCACCCTTTCTCCGTCCGTGACGATGCGGGTGGGGAACATGCGCTCGCGCGGCCACTCGTCGCCGAACATGGGCCGGAGGATCTCCTCCTTGAGCGCATCGTCGCGACGGATCACGGTGTCGACGCCGGCCGTTGCGACGATGGGCACGTCGTCGCTCCCGACGAGCTCGACGATGCCGCCGTAGTGGTCCGGGTGCGCGTGCGTGACGAGCACGGCGAGGAGCGGCTTGCCGAGGGCCGCGAGCCGCGCACGGAGGGCGCGGCCGTCGGTGACGGTCAGCGTTCCGTCGACGGCGACGACCCCGTCGTTCGTCTCGACGAGGTAGGCGTTGACGAGTGCTCCCTCCTGCCCGGTCGTATGGCGGTGGATGTGGGGCTCGGGCATTTCGTCCTCCTGGTGTCTCGTCACGCGGCGGCCTCGGCCGGAAGGCCGTGGCGGTCGACCACGCGGTCGTAGTTGAGCCGCATCAGCGCGACGACGTCGTCGACGTCGGCGTCGGAGTCGATCTCGCGGGCACCGAAGCCCGGCCGACCCGGGAAAACGGGGTGATAGTCGATGCGCCTCTCGGCGAAGAGGGTGTGCCAGACGTCTTTCGGAAAGCCGAAGTGCGCGACGCGATCGCCGTGGAGGTGGCCGATCTCCCGCCCGCCGACCTTGAATCCGAACTCGCCGCGCTTCCCGAGCCCCGCCGTGACACCCGGCCACGCGGTCACCGCCTCGGTGATCCGGACGCTTGCCCGCTGTTCGATCCTGCTCATGTGCCCGCTCCCAACTCGTCGCCGGTGTCGTGAGCGTCAAACTACTAGTTCAAGTAAGCTTTAAGTCAAGTCTTTACCCGAGCCCGAAATGACCGACTTGCTCCCCATCGGCGAAGTCGCACGCCGGAGCGGCGTGGCGTCCTCGGCGCTTCGCTTCTACGAGGAACGAGGCCTCATCAGCTCCGAACGTGAGGGCACCGGTCATCGCCGCTACCCGCGACCGGTGCTCCGCCGGATCGCCTTCATCGTCTTCGCCCAGCGCATCGGCCTGACTCTCGAGGAGATCGGCGTCGAGCTGGCGAAGCTCCCGCCACATCACGCGCCGACCCGGAACGACTGGGCGCGCCTCTCGGCGACGTGGACGTCGAGGATCGACGACCGCATCGCCGAGCTCGAGCGCCTCAAGCGCGGCCTCACCGAGTGCATCGGCTGCGGATGCCTCTCGCTCGACCGCTGCCGTCTCGCCAACCCCGGCGACCGCGCCGCCGCTCTTGGACCGGGGCCGCGCTACTGGATCGGCGAGCGGACGTCCGGCTGACACACAGCGGGCGTCCTCCATCCTGGTCTACTACGACCGTGATCCTGGCGATCGACCAGGGGACGACCGGCACGACGTGCCTCGTCGTCGACCCGGAGCTGCGGGTGCTCGGGCGCGGGTACCGCGAGATTCGCCAGCACTTCCCGCGACCGGGCTGGGTCGAGCACGACGCGGAGGAGATCTGGGCGAGCGTCGAGCAGACCGCCGCGGAGGCGCTCGCCAGCGCAGGCGTCGCCCCGAGCGAGCTCGAGGCGATCGGGATCACGAACCAGCGCGAGACGACCGTCGTCTGGGAGCGGCGAACCGGGACGCCCGTGCACCCAGCCATCGTCTGGCAGGACCGACGCACGGCCGAGCGCTGCGCGGTGCTCCCGGCCGCGCTGATCCGGGAGCGGACGGGGCTCGTCCCCGACCCGTACTTCTCGGCGACGAAGCTCGAGTGGATCCTCGGGCGCCTCGAGGGGCCGCAGTCGGAGCTCGCCTTCGGGACGATCGACTCGTGGCTCGTGTGGAAGCTGACGGGCGGCGCCGCGCACGTCACCGACGTGACGAACGCGTCGCGGACGATGCTGCTCGACCTCGCCTCGGGTGATTGGGACGACGAGCTGCCGGGGCTGTTCGGCGTCGACCGCAGCGTGCTCCCCGAGGTCGTCGGCTCGTCCGGGGTTGTTGCCGAGGCGTCCTTACTCGGCGTCTCACTCCCCGTCTGCGGGATCGCAGGCGACCAGCAGGCAGCGCTCTTCGGCCAGGGGTGCTTCGGCCCCGGCGAGGCCAAGGCGACCTACGGCACCGGCACGTTCGTGCTCGTCAACCTCGGCGAGGACTCGGGTGCCCGGTCGGACGGGCTCCTGACCACAGCAGCTGCCGTGGGGCCGGGAGCACCGCCCGCGTTCGCCGCCGAGGGCTCCGTGCTCGTCGGCGGCGCGGCGATGCAGTGGCTCCGCGACGGGCTCGGCGTCATCGAGTCGGCGGCCGAGAGCGAGGCGCTCGCCACGAGCGTCGAGTCGACCGACGGCGTCCACTTCGTCCCCGCGCTGACCGGCCTCGGCTCGCCGCAGTGGCGCCCCGACGCGCGCGGGCTGATCTCCGGGATCACGCGCGGTACGACGCGCGCGCATCTCGTCCGCGCAGCGCTCGAGGCCGTGGCGCACCAGGTGGCCGACGTCGTCGACGCGCTCCCGCTCGAGGTCGGCGTCCTTCGTGCCGACGGCGGTGCCAGCGCCAACCGGTTCCTCATGCAACTGCAGGCCGACCTGATCGGCGGCCCGGTCGAGGTCGCGGCGGACGCCGAAGCGACCGCAATTGGCGCAGCGATGCTCGCCGGGCTCGCGGTCGGCACGTGGTCGAGCGCCGACGAGGTGGCGTCGCTCGTCCGCCGCGGTGAGCGGTTCGAGCCGCGGATGGGCGCCGACGAGGTCGCGCACCGGCGCGAGGATTGGCGGGAGGCGGTTCGGCGCGCGCTCCTGTGACGGCCGGCTATCGAGCTCCGTGCTGGTTGCCGTCCTCGGATTCGGGCCAGATCTCGAATCCCGCGACGCGCCGGTCTTCAGCGACCGAGACCTGGATGTGCTCGATGACGCCGTACGGCAGGAAGATCATCCTGTCCTCGCGGGTGTAGAGCGTGGTGCCGGTGTCGCTCGAGGTCATGCGCTGGATGTCGAAGTCCCGGCCGCCGACGGTCGAGATGACGACCCGGACGGGAACCGATTCCCGCTCGTCGCTGAACCCCTGAACCTTCTGGGGGAACTCCCGCCGAAAGAAGTCGCGGTCGAGCACGCTCGCGTGACGATAGACGAGCCGCCA